>NZ_VSRQ01000002.1:0-1320119 GCF_008121305.1 Actinomadura decatromicini
CCGAGGAGCTCAAGACCGAGGTCGGCGACGCCGTCGCCGAGGTCAAGAAGGCCCTGGAGGGCACCGACGTCGACGCCATCAAGGGCAGCGCCGAGAAGCTCGCGCAGATCAGCCAGAAGATGGGCGCGGCCATGTACGCGCAGAACCCCGAGGGCGCGCAGCCGGGCGCCGAGGACCACGGGCCCACGGCCGACGCCCAGGGCGGCGAGCCGCAGGACGACGAGGTCGTCGACGCCGAGATCGTGGACGAGGACAAGCCGAAGGGTGATGCATCGTGACGTCCTCTCCCAACGAGGGCGAGGAGAGCAAGGAGGGTCCGGTGATCCGCGACAAGCGGCGCATCGATCCCGAGACGGGGAAGGTCCGGGAGCAGGCGGCGTCCGCGTCGTCCGCCCCGGAGGCCCCGGCGAACGGGGGCGCCACCGCCGCGGACGAGGAGGTCGCCTCGCTCAGGACCCAGCTCGCCGAGCGTCTCGCCGACCTCCAGCGGCTGAAGGCGGAGTACGACAACTACCGAAAGCGCGTCGAGCGAGACCGGGTCGCGGTCCGCGAGCAGGCGCTCGGCCAGGTGCTGACCGAGCTGCTCCCGGTGCTGGACGACATCGGCCGCGCCCGTGACCACGACGAGCTCAACGGCGGGTTCAAGTCCGTCGCGGAGAGCCTGGAGGCGGTCACCGGCAAGCTCGGCCTGGAGCGGTACGGCGAGAAGGGCGAGCCCTTCGACCCGACCGTGCACGAGGCGCTCATGCACGCCTATTCGTCCGACGTGACGGAGACGAGCGTGATGGACGTCCTGCAGCCCGGCTACCGGATCGGCGAGCGGGTCCTGCGGCCCGCGCGCGTCGCGGTGGCCGAGCCGGGCCCGGACGCCGACGCGGCGGAGTCCGGCGGCGCGCCGGACGACGCGCAGGGCGACGAAGGCGAATGACCCTCCGGCGCACGCCGGGGGACCAGGGGGCACCGACCCCTATGAAGGACCCTCGCGGGCCCGCCCCGGCCGGGGCGGGCCCGGCGGGGAGCGCGTGACGACATGAGGCAAGTGGCGAGAGCAGAGAGCGGGGCGCCGTGAGCACCAAGGACTACCTGGAGAAGGACTACTACAAGGTCCTCGGTGTCGCGAAGACCGCCTCGCAGGAAGAGATCAAGAAGTCCTACCGGAAGCTGGCCCGCAAGTACCACCCGGACGCCAACAAGGGCGACACCGACGCGGAGGACCGCTTCAAGGAGGTCTCCGAGGCGTACGACGTCCTGTCCGACGAGAAGCGCCGCAAGGAGTACGACGCGGTCCGGTCGATGCCGGGCGGCTTCCGCGGCCAGCAGGGCGGCGGGTTCCCGTTCGACCTCGGCGACCTGTTCGGGCAGGGCGGTCCCGGCGGCGGGACGCAGACCGGCGGCGCGGGCGAGCGGATCGGCGACCTGTTCGGCGGCCTGTTCGGCCGGGGCGGCGGCACCCGCACCACCACGACGGGCGCGCGCCGGGCGCGGCGCGGCGCGGACGTCGAGACCGACGTGACGCTGCCGTTCGGCCGCGCGATGAACGGCGTGACCGTCCCGATCAAGCTGACCAGCGAGGCGGCGTGCAACTCGTGCCGGGGGACGGGCGCGAAGGCGGGGACCGTCCCGCGCGTGTGCCCGAACTGCGAGGGCACCGGGCACGAGACGCGCAACCTCGGCAACTTCGGGTTCCAGGAGCCGTGCAAGGAGTGCCACGGCCGGGGCCTCGTCGTCGACGACCCGTGCCCCGTCTGCAACGGCAGCGGCCGCGCGACCGGCACCCGGACGATCCAGGCCCGCATCCCGGCGGGCGTCGCGGACGGGCAGAAGATCCGGTTGAAGGGCAAGGGCGCGCCCGGCGAGAACGGCGGCCCGCACGGCGACCTGTACGTGAACATCAAGGTCCGTCCGCACCCGGTGTTCGGCCGGACCGGCGACAACCTGACGCTGACCGTCCCGGTGACGTTCCCGGAGGCGGCGCTCGGCGCGGAGATCCGGGTGCCGACGTTCCAGGGGCAGCCGGTCACGCTGAAGCTGCCGGAGGGGACGCCGAACGGCCGCAAGTTCCGGGTGAAGGGCCGCGGCGCGACCCGGCGGGACGGCACGAAGGGCGACCTGCTCGTCACCGTGGACGTGCAGGTCCCGCAGAAGCTCGACGACCAGGCCCGGGAGGCCCTGGTCAAGCTGCGCGAGTCCGGTTCGGGGGACGACCTGCGCGCCGACCTCGTCCAGCAGGCACGGCAGGAGTGACCCCGTCATGAATCCCTTCGGCGACGACACGCCCGTCTACGTGATCTCGGTGGCGGCGCAGCTGTCCGGGCTGCACCCGCAGACGCTGCGGACCTACGACCGGATGGGCCTCGTGTCCCCCGGCCGGACGGCGGGCCGCGGCCGCCGCTACTCGATGCGCGACATCGTGATGCTCCGCGAGATCCAGCGGCTCTCGCAGGAGGAGGGCATCAACCTGTCCGGCATCAAGCACATTTTGGAGCTGCAGCGCGACAACGCGCGGCTCCACGAGGAGCTCGCGAAGGCGCACGCCGCGCTGGACGAGCTCGCCAACGAACTCGAATCGACCCGCGCGGTCGCGGCGCGGCTGGCGCAGCAGCGGCGGCGCGGGGAGCCGCCCGCCACGCCGGGCGCCGACCTGGTGCCGATCAGGCACACCAGCGTCGTCGTCTGGCACGAGCGCGGCAGAGACTGAAAGCAGTTGTCGGGGGGCCTGGGGGGACGTCCCCCCAGAAACAACAGGGTGGGGCGATGGACTACAAGCTGACGCAGAAGAGTCAGGAGGCGGTGTCGGTCGCGGTCCGCCGGGCGGCGGCCGAGGGGCACCCCGAGGTGGAGCCCGAGCACCTGCTGGTGTCGCTGATCGGGCTGGCGGACGGCACGGCCGTCCCGCTGCTGGAGGCGGTCGGCGCCGACTGGCAGGCGATCCGGCGGCGCGCCGAGGAGCAGCTCGCCGCGAAGCCGAAGGCGCAGGGCTCGACGGTCGCGACGCCGCGGCTGTCCGGGCAGCTCCAGCGGTCGGTCAACACGGCGGCGAACCGCGCGCAGCAGTTGGAGGACGACTACGTCTCGACCGAGCACCTGCTCGTCGGCCTCGCCGCCGACGGCGGTCCGGCGGCGGGCCTGCTCAAGGAGTTCGGCGCGACGCCGCAGGCACTCCTGGACGCGTTCGCGAAGGTGCGTGGGCACGCCCGCGTGACCAGCGAGAACCCGGAGGGCACGTACCAGTCGCTGGAGCGCTACGGCGTCGACCTGACGGCGGCGGCCCGCGACGGGCGGCTCGACCCGGTGATCGGACGCGACTCGGAGATCCGCCGCGTCGTCCAGGTGCTGTCGCGCCGGACGAAGAACAACCCGGTGCTGATCGGCGAGCCCGGCGTCGGCAAGACGGCCGTCGTCGAGGGGCTGGCGCAGCGGATCGTCGCGGGCGACGTCCCGGAGTCGCTGCGCGGCAAGCGGCTCGTCTCGCTCGACCTCGGCGCGATGGTCGCGGGCGCGAAGTACCGGGGCGAGTTCGAGGAGCGGTTGAAGGCCGTCCTGAACGAGATCAAGGAGAGCGAGGGGCAGGTCGTCACGTTCATCGACGAGCTGCACACCGTCGTCGGGGCGGGCGCGGCCGAGGGCGCGATGGACGCGGGCAACATGCTCAAGCCGATGCTGGCGCGCGGCGAGCTGCGCATGATCGGCGCGACGACCCTGGACGAGTACCGCGAGCGCATCGAGAAGGACGCCGCGCTTGAGCGCCGGTTCCAGCAGGTGTTCGTGGGCGAGCCGTCCGTCGAGGACACGATCGCCATCCTGCGCGGGCTCAAGGGCCGCTACGAGGCGCACCACAAGGTGCAGATCAACGACTCGTCGCTGGTCGCGGCGGCGACGCTCTCCGACCGCTACATCACCTCGCGCTACCTGCCTGACAAGGCGATCGACCTGGTGGACGAGGCCGCGTCCCGCCTCCGCATGGAGATCGACTCCCGTCCCGTGGAGATCGACGAGCTGCAACGCACGGTCGACCGTCTCAAGATGGAGGAGATGAACCTCTCCAAGGAGACGGACGAAGCCTCTCGTCAGCGGCTCGAAAGGCTCCGCGCCGACCTGGCCGACAAGCAGGAGCACCTGACCGCCCTCGTCGCCCGCTGGGACAAGGAGAAGGCCGGGCTGAACCGCGTCGGCGCGATCAAGGAGCGCATCGACCAGCTCCACGGCGAGGCCGAGCGCGCCCAGCGCGACGGCGACCTGGAGACGTCGGCCCGCCTCACCTACGGCGAGATCCCGGCGCTGGAGAAGCAGCTCGAAGAAGCCTCCGAGGCCGCCGAGAACACGACCCCGATGGTCAAGGAGGAGGTCGGCCCGGACGACGTCGCCGACGTGGTCGCGTCCTGGACGGGCATCCCCGCCGGACGCCTCCTCGAAGGCGAGACCGCGAAGCTCCTCCGCATGGAGGACGAGCTGGGCAAGCGCCTGATCGGCCAGGAGACCGCCGTCCGCACGGTGTCGGACGCGGTCCGCCGCGCCCGCGCGGGCATCTCCGACCCGGACCGTCCGACCGGCTCGTTCCTGTTCCTCGGCCCGACCGGCGTCGGCAAGACCGAGCTGGCGAAGGCCCTCGCGGAGTTCCTGTTCGACGACGAGCGGGCGATGACCCGCATCGACATGAGCGAGTACTCCGAGAAGCACAGCGTCGCCCGGCTCGTCGGCGCGCCGCCCGGATACGTCGGCTACGAGGAGGGCGGGCAGCTCACGGAGGCCGTCCGCCGCCGCCCGTACTCGGTCGTCCTGCTGGACGAGGTCGAGAAGGCGCACCCGGAGGTCTTCGACATCCTCCTCCAGGTCCTGGACGACGGACGCCTCACCGACGGGCAGGGCCGCACGGTCGACTTCCGCAACGCGATCCTGATCCTCACGTCCAACATCGGGTCGCAGTTCCTGGTCGACCCAACGCTGGAGAACGGCGCGAAGCGCGAGGCGGTCTGGAACGCCGTCCGCAACTCCTTCAAGCCGGAGTTCCTGAACCGCCTGGACGACGTCATCCTCTTCGACGCCCTGTCCACCGACGAGCTGACCCGCATCGTCGACCTCCAGGTCGACAAGCTCGCCGAACGCCTCGCCGACCGCCAGCTCACCCTGAACGTCACCCCCGCGGCCCGCGAATGGCTGGCCCTCACCGGCTACGACCCGCTCTACGGGGCCCGCCCGCTGCGCCGCCTGGTCCAGACCGCGATCGGCGACCAACTGGCCCGCGAACTCCTCTCCGGAGAAGTCCGCGACGGCGACGAGGTAACCGTCGACCTGGACGAACAGGCCGACAAACTGACCGTCCACCCAACCCGCGGCCTAACCCTCACCAAGTAAAACCGTGCCCCCGCCGCCCGTTGGGCGGGCGGCGGGGCCGCGGGCTCAGATTTCGAGGTTTTCTTCGATTTCGCGGAGGCGGTGGCGGGTCAGGGCCAGGTTGCCGCGGGTGCGGTCGAGGGCCATGTAGAGGAACAGGCCCTTGCCCTTGCGGCCCGTCACCGGGCGGATCACGTGGTACTGGGCGGAGAGGCTGATGAGGATGTCCTCGATGTCCTCCTTGAGCCCGAGCTGCTCCATGGTGCGGAGCTTGGCGCGCACCACCTCGGTGTTCCCGGCGGCGGCGACCTGGAGGTCGAGGGTCTTGGAACTGCCGAGCTGGCCTAAGGCCATCCCGCTGTCGTAGTCGACGACGGCGACGCCGATGGCCCCGTCGATCGACATCATGTCCTTCAGAGCGAGGTCGAGGCTGGACATGCGTGCTCCCTTCCGATCGTTGTCATGAACGTGCGCCTGTGAGGTGCGCGGCGATGGCGCGGGCGGCGGGGCGCGACTCCAGGTGGAGCCGTCCGACGTTGACGTCCGGTCCCGCGAGGACGGTGAGGGACGCGTGCGGGCCGGCGGCGTAGATGACCACGTAGCCGTCCACGCCGCGGATCACGACCTCGTGGAAGGCGCCGCCGTGCGCGGTGCGCGCGATGCGGTGCGCGAGCGACAGCCCGGTCGCCGTCACGGCCGCCATGCCGGTCGGCTCGACGGAGCCGGGCAGGTCGTGCGCGATGAGCAGCCCGTCCGCCGACGCGACGAGGCTGCCGGTGAGCAGCGGGACGCGGGCCCGCAGCTCCTTCAGCTCGGCCGCGAGCGCGGCCTCGGGTCCGGGCTGTCCCGCCCCCGGTCGCGGCGCCGCCGTCCCGGTCCGTTTCGCCACCTTCGTCAGCCTTTCGATCAAGCGGGCCCGGTTCAGCACGGTCAGCCGAGCTCCGTCAGCGCGGTGTGGAGCCGGACGAGCAGGTCCCTGTCGGCGGGCGCCCAACCGGCCGGGATTCCGGATGGGGCGGGCGGGCGCCGCCTTGTGGACTGGTGTTCTGTTCGCAGGAGGGACGCGGCGGCCAGGCCGCGGACGGCGAGCAGGCAGCCGAACGCCGTCCGGCCGAGGTGCGCGGCGAGGTCCGCCGGGGTCCGGCGGCCGTCGGCGTTGAGCAGGATCTCCGCCTGGACGCCGGTCAGGATGACGCGCTGCCGCCGGACGCGCCGGACCGGGACGACGGGCGCGACGTCCACGCCCGCGTCCGGCCAGGCGGCGTCGAGCAGGCCGCGGCGCCGCCGCCGCTCGTGCACGAGCGTCGCCGCGGTGATCCGGCGCGGGCGGGCGCTCGGCGGCCCCTCGGTGAAGTCGGGCTCGGCGGCGGAGCCGAGGAGGAAGTAGGCGGCGTCGAACACGGCGAGCAGCTCCGGCAGTTCCCGGCCGGACCCGTCCGGCGGTTCGCCGGGGCCCGGCGCGTGCCGGCTCTCGGCGTGCGCGACGGCCCCGCGGACGATCTGGAAAGCGCCGTCGTCCCCGATCCGCAGCAGGCCGGTGCTCCTTTCCCGCTCCAGCGCGCCGAGGGCATGGGCGACCCTCTCGTCCGCGATCTCAGCCGCCATCTCGGCCGCCCGCCATTTCGGCGACGATGTCGCGCATGCGGAGCCGCGCGAGCGCGAGGTTCCCCCTTTCCCGGCCCAGCAGCAAATGGACGAACAGATGCCCGTCGATATTCGCTCCCGTGAGGACCAGGAGGTGATATCCGTCGGTGCCGCAAACGATGATCTCCTCCACGTCGTCGCCCGCCGCGGTGGCGCTGAGCGCGGGCGAGGCCAGCACCGCGCGCACCACGTCGGTCGCTCCGGCGGCGTCCTCGTGCTGGTCGACGAGGTCCTCCCGGCCCGCCGCGGCGACGGCGAGCCCGCTGGCGCAGTCGACCAGCGTCACCCGCCGCGCTCCCGGAATGGCCATCATGGACGCGAGGCAGTCGTCAATGCGCAAGCCCATTCCCCCACCGAATGAGAGTTGCAGAAACTAGACGATAGCCAGAACTTTGCCGCCCGCGTCACCCGATGTAAACATCCCGGAACATTTCCCGCGTGGGAGATGAATACTTCTTGGTATGGCGACCGGTCAGGCTGGTCGTGCCGGGGCCGGTCCGGATTCGGCCATATCAAGAAACGTCAATCCGCGAGGCCGAGGTCGGCGAGGCGGCGGGCGAGGAAGCGGCGGTCCGGTTCGGCGCGGGCGAGGGACAGGGCCTCGCGGTAGAAGGCGGCGGCCTCTTCGGGGCGGTCCAGGCGGCGGAGGAGGTCGGCTCGGGTCGCCGGGAGCAGGTGGTAGCCGGGGAGGTCCGCTTCCAGGTCGTCCAGGAGGGGGAGGGCCGCTTCGGGGCCGTCGGCCATGGCTATCGCGACGGCGCGGTTGAGGCGGACGACCGGGCTCGGGGTCAGGGCGAGCAGGCGGTCGTAGAGGGCGGCGATCTGCGGCCAGTCGGTGTCCTCCGCGCGGCGGGCGGTGGCGTGGCAGGCGGCGATCGCCGCCTGGACCTGGTACGGGCCGGGCGCGGCGCGGCGGAGGGCGGCGTCCAGGAGGGCGGTGCCCTCGGCGATCGCGGCGCGGTCCCAGCGGTCGCGGTCCTGCTCTTCGAGCGGGACGAGGTCGCCCGCCGCGTCCTGCCGGGCGTCGCGGCGCGAGTCCTGGAGCAGGAGGAGGGCGAGCAGGCCGGCGGCCTCCGGCTCGTCCGGCATCAGGTCGCGCAGGACCCGGGCGAGCCGGATCGCCTCCGCGCACAGCCCGCCCCTGATCGGATCCGCGCCGCCGGACGCCGCGTAGCCCTCGTTGAACAGCAGGTAGACGACGCCGAGGACGGACGCGGTCCGCTCCGGCAGCAGGTGCGCGGGCGGCACCCGGTACGGGATGCCCGCCTGCCGGATCTTCCGCTTCGCCCGGACGATCCGCTGCCCCATCGCGGTCTCCGAGACCAGGAACGCCCGCGCGATCTCGGCTGTGGACAGGCCGAGGAGCGTGCGCAGGGTCAGCGCGACGCGGGCGTCCAGCGGCAGCGCCGGATGGCAGCAGGTGAAGATCAGCCGGAGCCGGTCGTCGGAGACGCCGCTCACGTCCGGCGGATCCGGCGTCTCCGGCGGGCCGGACATGGCGGTCAGCTCCCTCAGCTTGGCGGTCTCGGTGGCGCCGCGCCGGAGCCGGTTCAGCGCGTGGTTGCGGGCCGTCGTGGTCAGCCAGGCGCCCGGGTTGCGCGGGACGCCGTCGACCGGCCAGGTTTCCAGGGCGCGCGCGAACGCCTCCTGGGCGCACTCCTCGGCGAGGTCCCAGTCGCCGGTCACGCGGATGAGGGTCGCGACGACCCGGCCCCATTCGGCGCGGAAGGCCGCCGCCACCTCGTCCGTCAGTTCACTCTCGTCCGTCAGTCCTCCTCGTCGAACGGCCAGAGCGGGCGCACCTCGATCGAGCCGTGCCGCGCGGACGGGTGCCGGGACGCGACCTCGAGCGCCTCCTCCAGGTCCGCGCACTCGATCAGGTCGAAGCCGAGGATCTGCTCCTTGGTCTCGGCGAACGGGCCGTCCGAGAGGAGCGTCTCGCCGTCGCGGACGCGGACCGTGGTGGCCGCCTCGGTGAGGCGCAGCCGGTTCCCGATCCGGCGGACGCCGCGCCCGTCCATCTCCTTGACCCATTCCTCGGTGTCGGCGATGAGGGCCGCCTGCTCGTCGGGCGGGAGAACGTCCGTCTCCTTGCCGCAGATCAGCATCATGTACTGCATCGTTTCCTCCTAGTGGACTTTGACTTTCCCAGGCTCCGGAACTTGTCGCCTGGACGGTGCGATCAGCAGGACGGCCACGACGATCGCGCCTGTCAGGGCGATCCCGGCCGTCGTGTGGAAGGACGCGCGGAATCCCGCGGTAAGGGCGGCGGGAGTCGTCCCGTGCGTCCTGGACAGGACCACGGTCGACGCGACCGCCACCCCGAGCGCCCCGCCGAGCTGGAACGCCGCCGTGTTGATCCCGGACGCGAGGCCCGCGTCGCCGTCCGTCGCGCCGGACAGCGCCGCCACCGACCCCGCGACCGCGCTCGCGCCGAGCCCGAACCCGAGCAGGGCGAGACCGGGCAGCAGGCCGGTCGCGTAGCCGCCGTCCGCCGTGACGCGGCCGAGCAGCAGGCAGCCCGCCGCCATCACCGCGAGCCCGGCGACCGCCACCGGCCGGACGGACACCGGCCGCAGCGCCGCCTGCGCCGCGAACGACCCGGCGACCGCCATCACCGGCAGCACCGCCGACGCGAACCCGAACGCCAGCGGCGAGTATCCGAGGACGCCCTGCGCGTACTGCGAGACGCCGAGCGAGGTGCCGAACACGGTCGCCGCCGCCGTGGCCGTCACGAGGTTCCCGCCGGTCAGGCCGCGGGACCGGAACGTCCGGAGCGGGACGAGCGGCTCCGCCGACCGCGACTCCGTCCACACGAACAGAGCGCCCGCGACGGACGCGACCGCGAACGCGGCGGCGGTCCGGACGCTCGTCCACCCCTCCTCGGGCGCGCGGACGACCCCGTACACCGCCGCCGACACCGCGAGCGTGACGGTCAGCGCGCCGACCGGGTCGTAGGCCCGCGCGACGCCCCGGCTCTCCCGCAGCGCCACCGGCCCGAGGGCGAGGAGCGCGAGCGCCACGGGGATGTTCAGGAAGAAGATCGACCGCCAGCCGAGGACGTCCGTCAGCGGCCCGCCGACCAGCAGCGCCGCCGTCGCGCCGAACCCGCCGACGCTGCCCCACACCGCGATCGCCCGGTTCCGCGCGGGCCCCTCCGGGAACGTCGCGGTGACGATCGCGAGCGCGCTCGGCGCCATCAGCGCGGCCGACACGCCCTGCGCGACCCGGGCGGCGACGAGCGCGCCGCCCGTCCAGGCGAGGCCGCAGAGCAGCGACGACGCGAGGAACAGGACGGTCCCGCCGAGGAACGCGCGGCGCCGCCCGGCGAGGTCGGCGATCCGGCCGCCGAGCAGCAGCAGGCCGCCGAAGCCGAGCAGGTAGGCGCTCAGCACCCACTGCGCGCCGCCGCCCGCGAACCCGAGGTCCCGGTCGATCGACGGCAGCGCCAGCAGGATGATCTGCGAATCCAGGATCACCATGAAGTTCGCCGCGCACAGCAGCCCCAGCGCCGCCCGGCGGCGCGGCTCCGGCTCGGGCCCCGGCGCCGCGCGGCGGTGGCCTCCCACATCCATCTCTCGCTCCTCCCACGAACCGTCTCTCCCCCTGTCGACAATCGGGACCGCCCGATTTCGACATCCGTCCGGGAAGAAATTCGCGGGAGCGCGGTTCCGCTCTCAGCGTGCAGCCGTTCCGTACAGAACGTACGGAAGGCACAGTCTCCTCATGAGGATTCTGATGCTGGGCGGAACCGAGTTCGTCGGACGCGCCGTCACCGACGACGCCCTCGCCCGCGGCTGGGACGTGACGGTCTTCCACCGCGGCCGCCACGACCCGCCCGCGGGCGTCGCGTCCCTGCACGGCGACCGCACCGCCGACGGCGGTCTCGCGGCCCTCGAAGACGGGACGTGGGACGCGGTCGTCGACACCTGGTCGCGCGCGCCGTCCGCCGTCCGCGACGCGGCGAGCCTCCTGCGCGGACGGGCGGGCTCCTACGCCTACATCTCCAGCCGCTCCGTCTACCGGTTCCCCGAGCCGCTGGGCCTCGGCGAAGGCGCGCCCCTCGTGGACGGCTCGCCCGACGACGACGGCCACGACGACTACGCGGCGGCCAAGCGCGGCGGCGAACTCGCCGCGCTCGGCGCGTTCGGCGACCGGGCGCTACTGGTGCGCGCGGGCCTCATCCTCGGCCCCTACGAGAACATCGGACGCCTCCCCTGGTGGCTGACGCGGATCGCCCGAGGCGGCGAGGTCCTCGCCCCCGGCCCACGGGACGCGGGCATCCAGTACATCGACGTCAGGGACCTCGCCGCCTGGACCCTGGACGCCGTCGAGAACAACCTGGGCGGACCGTTCGACCTGGTCTGCCCGTCCACCCACACGACGATGGACGAGTTGCTCGAAGCGTGCGTCCAGACGACGGGTTCCGACGCAGACCTCGTCTGGACGCCCCCAGAGACCATCCTCGACGCGGGCATCGAACCCTGGATGGACCTCCCGGTCTGGATCCCGCCGGGGGAGGCGTACGACACGATCCATGGGGTGAACGTGTCCAAGGCCCTGTCGGCCGGGCTGCGGTGTCGGCCCGTCCAGGAAACGGTGGCCGATACGTGGGAATGGCTCCAGTCCATTGGGGGACAGGCACCGCAGCGTCCTGACCGCCCCGTCCTCGGGCTGAGCCCCGAGGCGGAAGCGAAGGCCCTCCATCCATGACGCCGGCCATGACCCCGCTTCGGTGGACGCGACGGGGTCCGGTCCGCTAGAGAGACGTGTTATGACCGCTTTGCTACTCGGCCCCCACCTCCGGCACGTGAGCGAACGCACCGCGACGATCTGGGTGGAGACCGAACGTCCGTGCGAGGTCCGGGTCGTCAACCGGGAGCACGGCGTGGACGCGGGCGCCCGCACGTTCACCGCGCACGGCCACCACTACGCGCTCGTCGAGATCGACGGGCTCGAACCGGGCGCGCGCGTCCCGTACGAGGTGCTGGCGGACGGCGAGACCGTCTGGCCGGAGGAGGGCGACGGGTACCCGCCGTCCCAGCTCAGGACGCTCGACCCGGACGGCGGCCTGCGGATCTCGTTCGGCTCCTGCCGCCGCTCGCCCGGCACCGTCGAGGAGTTCGGCCACGACGCGCTGACCGCGCTCGCGCAGCGGCTCCGGGGCGCCGACGACGACGCCTGGCCCGACCTCCTGCTGATGGTCGGCGACCAGGTGTACGCGGACGAGCTGAGCGACGAGATGCGCGCGTTCATCCGCGGCCGCCGCGCCCCCGGCGACCCGCCCGACGACGAGGCCGCCGACTTCGAGGACTACACCCACCTCTACAAGCTGGCCTGGCACGACGACCCGGCGGTGCGGTGGCTGCTGTCGACCGTCCCGACGTTCACGATCTTCGACGACCACGACATCCGGGACGACTGGAACACCTCCTTCGCGTGGCGCGAGGAGATGTGGTCGCAGCCGTGGTGGAAGGCCCGCATCACCGGCGGCATCGGCTCGTACTGGATCTACCAGCACCTCGGGAACATGTCGCCGGGGGACCGCGCGTCCGACCCCCTCTTCAAGGCGCTGCGGACCGCGTCCGACGAGAGCGGCGACGCGGGCGCCGTCCTGGACGAGTTCGCCGAGAAGGCCGACAAGGAACCGGCCAGCACCCGCTGGAGCTACGCGCACGACTGGGGCGGCACCCGCCTCATCGTCGTGGACAGCCGCTGCTCCCGCCTCCTCACCGCCGACCGCCGCGGAATGCTCGACGACGAGGAGTTCCAGTGGCTGGACGACCAGTGCCAGGGCGGCATGGACCACCTCCTCATCGCGAGTTCCCTCCCCTACCTCCTGCCCATGGCGATCCACCACGCCGAGTCGTGGAACGAGGCCATGGCGGGCGGCGCGTGGGGCAAGGCGGCGGGACGGCTGGGCGAGAAGATCCGGCAGGCCGCCGACCTGGAGCACTGGGCGGCGTTCGAGAAGTCGTTCCGGGCCGTGGCCGCCGACGTGGTCTCCGTGGCGCGCGGGGAGCGCGGCCCGGCCCCGGCGAGCATCTCGTTCCTGTCGGGCGACATCCACTACTCGTACCTGGCGCGGGTCGTCGAGCCCGACGTCCAGTCGAAGGTGACGCAGATCGTCTGCTCGCCGCTGCGGAACCCGCTGATCGGCAAGTTCCGCATGGCGAACCGCGTCGCGTGCTCGCGCGCGGCGGGCGGCCCGTTCCGGGCGCTGGCGAAGCTGTCGAAGGTGCCCGCCCCGCCGATCCGGTGGCGGATGACGGACGGCCCCTGGTTCGACAACGCGATCGCCACCGTCCACCTGTCGGGACGCGAGTGCGACGTCCGCTGGGACACCCCGCGGGACGGCGGCGGCCTCACCGAGATGGGGCGCGCCGAGATCACCGGCTGACCCGCAGTCGAGGGGGGTGGCGGGGCGCGCCCGTTCCACCCCCTCGCCGGAACGAAGCGCGCCCCGCCCGGGCGGCCCGCCCCGGTACCGCCCACGCCTCTCCCACGGCGGGCCGCGCCGACCATGACGCGAATGATCGAAGACAGGTGATCGAAGATTGCGCCGTTGCCGAATTGGAAGACAAATCGTGGTCATGCCGTCACAATGAGCAAGCATGGGACGACGTGCTCGGCGTGAAGACCAGGGGGACGGGCGCGCAGCGGCGGAGCCCGGTGACGACGAGCTGATCGCGCGGGTCCGCGCCGGCGACGTCGCCGCCTACGGGACGCTCTACGAACGCCACGCGGCCGCCGCCCGCGGCCTCGCCCGCCACCTCACCGGACGGGACGGCGCGGACGACGCCGAGGACGCCGTCCAGGACGCCTTCGCCAAGGTGCTCGACGCCCTCGAACGCGGCGGCGGGCCCGCCGGGAGCTTCCGCCCCTACCTGCTCACCGCCGTCCGCAGGGCGGTCTACGACCGGGCCCGCGCGGAGCGGCGCGTCCAGTCCACCGGCGAGATCGAGGACTTCGACTCCGGCGCGCCGTTCGCCGACCCGGCGGTCGACGAGCTGGAGCGCTCGATGGTCGCGGCGGCGTTCCGCTCGCTGCCCGCCCGCTGGCAGACGGTGCTCTGGCACACCGAGGTCGAGCGCGCGAAGCCCGCCGCGGTCGCCCCGCTGCTCGGGCTCAGCCCGAACGCCGCCGCCGCGCTCGCCTACCGGGCCCGGGAGGGGCTGCGCCAGGCGTACCTCCAGATGCACGTTGACGCCGCCGCCGCCGACGGCGCGTGCCGTCCGGCGCTGGAGCAGCTCGGCTCGTACGTGCGCGGGGCGCTGGCCAAGCGCGACGCCCGCAGGGTGCGGCGGCACCTGGACGGCTGTCCGCGCTGCGCGGCCGTCCGCGCGGAGCTGGCGCACGTGAACGGCGCGCTCCGGGGCGTGGTCGGGCCGCTCGTGCTGGGGACGGCGACGTCCGGGTACCTCGCGTCCAAGGGCGGCGTGTTCCTGTTGTTCCGGCGGCTGCCGAAGCGGCGGCAGGCGATGAGCGGCGGCGTGGTCGCGGCGGCCGCGGCGGCCGCGATGGCGATGATGCTGGTGTCCGGCGAGGAGCCGACGGGCCCCGCGCCCGCCCCGCCCGCCGCCGCCGAGCCCGCCGCCGCGCCGCCCGCCGAACCGCCCACCGAGCCGCCCGCCGCCGCGCCGCCGTCCCCGCCGCACGCGACCCGGCGGGCGCGTCCGATGGCCGAGGCGCCGAAACGCGTCCAGCCGCGGAAACCCCGCGTACGGAAACCGGTACTGCGAAAACCTCCGGTGCGGAAACCGCCGGAACGTCCCGACCGGCCGAAACGGCCCGAACATCCGGGCGCGATCCTGATCCGCCTCGACCTTCGGACGGTCCCGGGCGGCCCCGAAATACACATCCGCATAAAAGCCGATCTACCGTGTCCCTTTCCGCGCGCCGTCCCGCACCGGCGCGCGCACGCCGCGCCCCCGCACGCAGCCCGCCGCCCGAGCCTCCATTCCGGGCGCCATGGGCGGTTGAAGGCAGGGTCTCGGGCGCACCGGGGCTGACCCGGCACCGGCTGCTTCCCGTAAAGATCAGGAGGGGAAGGACGGGGCCGGGCCGAATGGGCTGGTAGCGTCCGCCGCGGCTCCCGAATCGTTGTTACCGGGGAGTCGCCAACCGACGGCCTGCCGTGAAAGAGTGGCGAATCGCCGTATTGGCCTACCGGGTTGCCGCGCTTCACTACGCTATAGGCGACTCGGGGACACATACGCCGGATGGGCATGCCGTGAACTCCCGTGTTGAGGAAGGGCGGTGTCGCATGGATCGCTGCGCGCTGTTCGTAGACGCCGGCTACCTGCTGGCAGACGGCGCGATGGCGGTGCACGGCACACGCCACCGCGAGACCGTCTCGTGGGACTTCGGCGGCCTCCTGCAACTCCTCGGCAACCTCGCCCGGGAACGCACCGGGATGCCGCTGCTGCGCTGCTACTGGTACGAGGCGACCGTCGAGGGGCGCCGCTCCCCCGAGCACGACGCGCTCGCCGACCTGCCCGGCCTGAAACTCCGGCTCGGCCGCATCCGGCCCGGCCGCCGCGAGGGCGTCGACACCGAGATCCACCGCGACCTGATGACGCTCGCCCGCAACTCCGCGCTCGCCGACGCCGTCCTCGTCAGCGGCGACGAGGACCTCGCCCAGATCGTCGCCGACGCGCAGGACCTCGGCATCCGCGTCACCGTCGTGCACGTCGCCGTCGACGGCAACTGGACGATCTCCCGCGTCCTGCGGCAGGAGTGCGACGACCTGATCGAGATCGGGTCCGGGCACCTGCGGCCCTACGTCAACCTGCTCGCGGGCGTCGACTCCGGCTCGACGCTCGGCGCGGCCCCGCTGTCCAACGGGCACGGCTCGAACGGGCACGGCGGCACGCTCGGCCCGCTCCAGCCCGCCGCGCAGAACGGGCCGCCGCCCGCGACGCCGATCGGCGGGCCGCCGCTGCCGGCGGCTGCGCCGTCCGTCCGCGACCTCGGCCCCGCCATGGGCGGCGGCTCGGGGCTGACCGGCCCGAACAGCACCGGCGGGCTCGGCGTCGGCACCGGGCCGATGCCGCTTCCCGACAGGTCCGGCGGCGCGCCGTCGTACACGACGGGCGGGCAGCAGCTCCCGTTGCAGCCCGCGCCCGGACCGTCTTCCACGTCGCCCGTCCCGGCGCCGCCCGCCGCGCCCGCGCAGCCGCCCGGGCCGCAGTACACGCCGTCGCCGATCCCCGCGCCGTCCCCGCCCCCGCCGCCGCAGACCATGCAGCAGGACGCGCGGCACGGCCCCTACACCGGCCCGCAGCAGATCTCGCCCGTCCCGGTGCAGCAGACCACCCCGACCCTGGCGGACGCGGTCAAGGCCGCCCACCAGGAGGGCCAGGACTTCGGCGAGTCCGTCGCGCGGGACGCGCCCGCGCTGTGGCTGGAGGCCGTCCTCGCCCGCAAACCGCGGATGCCGTCCGACCTTGAGGCGCGGCTTCTGCAGGGTTCGTCGCTGCCGATCGACTTCCTCCTGCACGACGAGGTGCGGCACGCGCTGCGCCGCGGATTCTGGGACGCGCTCGAACGTTCCCGCAGGTGAGCTGACAGGTAAGCACCGGTATTCCACGATCATCGTCGATTCGCCCGCTTCGGTCGCGCGGCGCCGGGTAGCGTTGAAGCGTGACGCATGTGACGGAAGACGATCTCGACGATCTGGAGTTCGACACCCTGCGCACCGGCGATCACATCTCGGCGGCCCGCAGGCTGTCCGAGCTGGCCGAATCGGTGTCGGGCGGGGTGTCGCGCGCCAACGTCCTGCTGCGCGCGGGCGAGCAGTGGCAGCACGCCGGCGACCACGGCAAGGCCGCCGAGCTGTACCGCAAGGCCCTGGACGACGGCGGCGAGACCTACGGCGACCCGCGCGCCTACCTCGCCGACGCGCTCTTCGAGCTGAACCGCGCCGACGAGGCCCGCGCCCTGGTCGAGCAGATCCGCGCCGACCGTCCGCGCGACCCCGAGGTGTACCGCGCCGTCGCCGAGGTGCTGTACGCGCAGGGCGACGCGACCGGCGCCCACGAGTGGGCCACCAGCGGCGCCGACGTGATCCTCGCCCTCCGCGACCGCGCCGTCGGCACCGGCATCGGCGGCGGCCCCGACGAGCCGGCGCCCACCCCCGGCGCCGACACGCTCACCCCGGGCCCCGACGACGTCGCCCTCGCCGAGGACAGCCTCGAAGCCCTCCTCCGCCTCCGCTACCGAGCCCGCATAGACCTGGGCCGCAGCGAAGACGACTACGACGCCCTCCTGGACGACCTTCTAAAGAACTCGTGACACACCGCCCCGGGTGTCCAGGGTCAGAGTGAGCCGATCAGTTCGCGCAAGGCTTGGGCGATCGTGGTCGTGGGTTCTTGTTCCGTTGTGGGCCACCCTCTCAGGTGGGCCTCTCTGAGGGCCTTGTCGTGGGTTTCCCTGTCCGGATGGGTGCGGAGGTAGCCGCAGGGCGCCTCTGGCCAATCTGGGGGCATTGGGACGTCGTTCTCGGGCGCGGTGTGGTCGTGGCGGAGCGGGCGGGGGAGGTCGGCGTCCACGAAGACGTAGCCGCCGATCGGGCGGTGCGCGGCGCGCTGGGCGAGGGCGACGCCGGGCAGCAGCGGGCCCGCCGCGCCGCGCGCGACGAGGACGAGCGGCGGCGCCGGGGCGGACGCGCCGACGAGCAGCGAGGCGCAGGCGATGTAGCGGGGGCCGGTCTCGTCCGGGACGTCGGGCGCGAGGACGTCCAGCCCGGACGAGCGGAGCGCCGCGGGCAGGCCGCCCCAGGCGGCCGAGGTCTCCTTCGGGGCGTTCAGCAGGACGAGCGTTCCCGGCGTCATGCCGGGCACCGTACACGGGCGGCGCGCGGCGGCGCCGGACGGGTGGCTAGGGTCTGAGCGTGAGCGATCGCGATGAGCTGCTGCGAATGATCAAGGAGAAGGCCGTCGTGCACGGGGACTTCGTCCTGTCCTCGGGCAAGCGGGCGTCCTGGTACGTGGACCTGCGCCGGGTGACCCTCGACGGGGCGACGGCCCCGCTGGTCGGACGTGTCATGCTCGACCACACCGCCGACCTCGGCTACGACGCGGTGGGCGGCCTGACGCTCGGCGCCGACCCGGTCGCGACGGCGATGCTGCACGCGGCGGCCGCGCGGGGACGTGTGCTGGACGCGTTCGTCGTCCGCAAGGAGGGCAAGGCGCACGGGCTGCAACGCCGCATCGAGGGCCCGGACGTGGCGGGCCGGCGGGTCCTCGCCGTGGAGGACACCTCGACCACGGGCGGGTCGGTGCTCACCGCCGTGGAGGCGCTGCGGGAGGCGGGGGCTGAGGTCGTGGGAGTCGCGACGATCCTGGAGCGGGGGGCGGCCGAGCGCATCGCCGCGGAGGGGCTGCCCTACCTGCACCCGTACGACGTCGCCGACCTCGGTCTCTCCTAGCTGCGGGTCTTCCCTAGCTGCGGGGTCTTTCCCAGGGCTAGCGGGACTTGACGAACCACACCGCGCGCTCGCCGGCGGGCTCGCGGGGCTGCAACTTGCCGTAGATGACGACCTGGAGTGATCCGCCGTTGGTGGCGACGACCTGGAGGGGCGCCTCCCGGTACTGGAGCGTCTCACCGGTCTTGAGCGTGCCGTTGGTGAGCACCCTGCCGCTGGTGTCGGCGATGCGGACGACGACCGCGGTCGCCGGGCCGATCACCCGGATCACCAGGGGCAGCACGACCGTCGGCGACGCGGTGGCGTCCGACGACCGCGACCCGGCGCCCGCGTCGGACGGTGAGACCGCCGCGGAGGGCCCCTTGGGGTCGGGTTCGCCGGTGACCGCGTTGACGAGAGCCACGGCGCCCACCACGAGAAGGGCCAAAGCCGCGATCACGGCCACGGCCGCGATCAGGATGCGCGCGAGACCCCTAGGGTCCGACCGATGACGTCCCACATGGGGAGGTTAGCGATAACTGTCACCGCTGAGCGACGGACGTGACTCTTCGGGGCCATTCTTATCTGGACCCTGGTCCGCTTTACGCCCCTTCATGATCTCCCGGATGATCGGGATCACCGAAAGGACCAGGATGACGGCCACTCCCGGCAGGATGTAGCGCTCGACGTCCGGGACCTTGGAACCGAGGAAGTGTCCGAGGATGAAGAGGGCGTCCGTCCAGAGGATGCCGCCGACGCAGTTCCAGATGAAGAACTTGCGGGGCGGCATGCCGAGCATCCCGGCGAGCGGGTTGAGGAACGTCCGCACGATGGGGATGAACCGGGCCAGCACCACGGCCTTCGCCGGGCCGAACCGGTTGAAGTAGTGCTCGGCCTTCTCCACCCATTCCTGCTTGAAGATGCGCGAGTCGGGACGGTCGAAGAGTTTGCGCCCGTAGCGGGCGCCGAGGAAGTGCCCGAGCTGGGCCCCCGCGATCGCCGCGACCGGGCCGCCGACCAGCAGCCAGGGCAGCGACAGCGGCTGGAACTCCTGCCCGTTGACGGTCGAGACCGCCGTGAGGATCCCCGCCGTGAACAGCAGCGAGTCGCCCGGCAGGATGCAGCCGAAGAGCAGTCCGGTCTCCGCGAAGATGATGGCGAGGACGCCGATCGTCGCGAACGTCCCGAACAGCTGCAGCCACGCCTCCGGGTGCAGGTACTCGGTGATGTCGAGAGGAAGGGTCGTGAGATCCACACCGCGAGCGTACCTTTCCCAGCCCTCCGATTAGGCGGGATACTGAGCGTGGACGGCATGCCGGACCCGAATTCACGTGACCTGGGCGCGCGCCCGGGTACGCGGACGACAGGGTCCTACCGCCCGGCGGGGACGCCCGGCGGCACCGCGCACACGAAAGGACGCTGACCAATGCCCATCGCAACGCCCGAGGTCTACGCGGAGATGCTCGACCGCGCCAAGCGGGACCGCTTCGCCTTCCCCGCGATCAACGTGACCTCCAGCCAGACGCTGAACGCCGCGCTGCGCGGGTTCGCGGAGGCCGAGAGCGACGGGATCGTGCAGGTGTCCACCGGCGGGGCGGAGTACCTGTCCGGCTCCACCGTCAAGGACATGGTCGTCGGCGCCAGCGCGCTGGCCGAGTACGCGCGCGTCGTGGCGGCCAAATACCCGGTGAACATCGCGCTGCACACCGACCACTGCCCGAAGGACAAGCTGGACGGCTTCATGCGCCCGCTCATCAAGATCTCGCAGGAGCGGGTGGCGCGCGGCGAGGAGCCGCTGTTCCAGTCGCACATGTGGGACGGCTCCGCCGTGGAGCTGCACGAGAACCTGGAGATCGCCGCCGAGCTGCTCGACGAGTGCGCCAAGGCGCGGATCATCATGGAGATGGAGATCGGCGTCGTCGGCGGCGAGGAGGACGGCGTCGCCAACGAGATCAACGAGAAGCTCTACACGACGCCCGGCGACGCGCTCGCGACGGCCGAGGCGGTCGGCGTGGGCGAGAAGGGCCGCTACATCCTCGCGGCGACGTTCGGCAACGTGCACGGCGTGTACAAGCCGGGCTCGGTGAAGCTGCGTCCCGAGGTCCTCAAGGAGATCCAGGACGCGGTCGCCGCGAAGTACGGCAAGGAGAAGCCGTTCGACCTGGTGTTCCACGGCGGCTCCGGCTCCACGCTGGACGAGATCCGCGAGGCCGTGTCGTACGGCGTCGTCAAGATGAACATCGACACCGACACGCAGTACGCGTTCACCCGCCCCGTCGTCGACCACATGCTCCGCAACTACGACGGCGTGCTCAAGGTCGACGGCGAGGTCGGCAACAAGAAGCAGTACGACCCGCGCTCGTGGGGCAAGGCGGCGGAGACGGCGATGGCCGCCCGCGTCGTGGAGGCCGCCGAGAACCTCCAGTCCGCGGGCCAGCGCCTGAAGTGACCCGCGGCCGAGGTGACCGGCCGCTGACGTGGTAACGGGACGTGCCGTCCGGTGCCCGTCCGATGCCCGTCCGGGGATGGTTCCCCGGGCGGGCACACCGCTGTTTCGGCGGAGCGTTGTCTCACGAGACTCCGGGTAGGCTCCGGAACGTGGCACTGCCCCGCACGTACGAGTCACAGAACTGCTCGGTCGCCCGGTCCCTTGAGGTCGTCGGCGACCGCTGGACGATGCTGCTGATCCGCACCGCCTTCCAGGGCGTGCGGCGTTTCGACGACTTCCAGGACGTGCTGGGCGTGGCCCGCAACGTCCTCACCGACCGGCTGAACCGGCTGTGCGCCGAGGGGATCATGCGGCGCGTCCCGTACCAGGAGCGGCCGGAGCGGTTCGAGTACCGGCTGACCCGCAAGGGCGTCGAGCTGTGGCCCGTGATCATGACGCTGCTGATGTGGGGCGACCGGCACTACGCGCCGGAGGGCCCGCCGCTGATCATCGGCCACCGCGGCTGCACCGGACGGCTCACGCCCCAGTTCACCTGCGACTCCTGCGGCGCGCAGCTCGGCCCGTCGGACGTGGCGCCGCAGCCCGGCCCGGCCGCCTGAGCGATTCACGGTTGCTTCACGCTACTTTCTGCGGTCCAATGAGTTTCATGACGCAACTCGGCGGGCGCGGGGGACGCGCCGACGACGTCCGGATCCGCCCGTACGGGCACGGCGACCGGGAGCGGGTCCGCCGGATGTCGGAGCGGCTGTCCGCGGCCAGCCTCTACACGCGCTTCTTCTCCGGGACGCCCCGCATCCCCGACCACTACCTCCGGCTCCTCGACGGCGTCGACCACTGGGACCGGGACGCGCTCGTCGCCCTGGACGGGGACGAGATCGTCGGCGTCGCCGAGTACGTCCGCGACGCGAAACGGCCCTGCCGCGCGGACGTCGCCGTCCTCGTCTGCGACCCCTGGCAGCGCCACGGGCTCGGCAGCACGCTCGTGGCGTTCCTGTCGAAGCTCGCCGAGCGGCGCGGCGTCACCGAGTTCGACGCGGACGTCGTCCTCACGAACCGGGGCGCGATGCTGTTCCTGCGGCGCGGCTGGCCGGCGGCCCGCGCGACCAGGGACGGCGACTCCGCGCGCTACCACCTGCCGCTTCCCATGCCAGCCGCCGTGCCCGCCGCCCTACCTGCCGGAGTGGCGTCCGACCTGCGGTGACGCCCCGGTTGGTGCGGCCGGGCCGGACCGACCTACGATGACCCGCATGACCCAGAACCTGCTCGGCGGCCCGCCTCCGACCGAACTGCCGGACAACGCCGAGGCCCGCACGGCCCTGGCGAACGGCGTCGACCCGTTCGAGGTCGCCGCGCGGCACCCCGACCACCCGGGCGCATGGGCCGAACTCGCCGACCGCGCCTTCGCGAACGGCAGCGTCATCGACTCGTACGCGTTCGCCCGCACCGGCTACCACCGGGGCCTCGACCAGCTCCGCCGGGCCGGCTGGCGGGGCCAGGGCCCGATCCCGTGGGAGCACGAGGCGAACCGCGGGTTCCTGCGCGCGCTGCACGCCCTCGGCCGCGCCGCCGCCGCGATCGGCGAGGACGACGAGGCCGAGCGCTGCCGCACGTTCCTCCGCGACAGCAGCCAGACCGCCGCGGACGAGCTCAACGCGTCCTAGCCGCTAACCGCCGGTCGGGTTCGCTTCGGCGGACTTGCAGAAGTCTGCGACCAGGCGGCTCCGTCCTGCGGGACGGGTCGCGAGGACGACGTGGCACGGCTCGACCCCGTGCAACGGGACGGTCGTGAGGTCCGGCCGGTGCCTGATCCCCGCCGGGACGATCGCCACCGCCTGCCCGGACGCGACCAGCTCGTTCTTGTCCTCGACGGCGTGCACGACCGGACCGTCCGGGGCGGGGCGCCCGTCGGGGCGCGGGTCGATGCGCCAGTACGCGTTCCAGGCGGCGTCGGCGGGCAGCCGGGGGAGCGGTTCGTCCGCGATGTCGTCGAGGCCGACCGACTCCTTTCCGGCGAGCCGGTGGTCGAGCGGGACCAGCAGCGCGCGCGGCTCGTCGTAGAGGACGGTCACGCGCAGCCCGTCCGTCGGGAACGGCAGCCGGGTGACGAGGGCCACTACTTCATGAGCTGATCGGCCGGCTGATCAACGGAGCCGAGCGACCGCGCCGCCCGCGCCGCCTGGACGGCGACACCGGGAATGCCGGACACGAGGAACGGCCCGCCGCCCGCGAGGTCCCCGACGACGTGCAGGCGCGGGTCGGGACGCCCGCCGACCGTGATCCGTCCGGTGTCCGGGTCGGCGGCGAGGCCGCCGTCCGGGTCCAGCGCCGCGCCCTGCGCGAGCAGGGACGACACGAGCGGCCGCGCGGCGCGCGGGATCGCGTGCGGCGGCGGGTTCACCGCGTTGACCACCACGTCCGCCGCGCGCTCGCCCGCCGCGTGGACGATCCGGAACCCGTCCCCCGCCTCGATCCTCTCGATCCCGGCGAGCGTCTCAAGCGTCCCGGCGTCGAGCAGGCCGAGCAGGACGGCGGCGTTGCGCGGGACCATCGGCGAGGCGAGGCTCGTGATCGTCCGGAAGTGGCGGGCGCGGAGCAGCTCCCGGTCGCGGGCGGGCAGCAGCCGCCACGCGACCGGTCCCGCCGTGTGCGCGGCCTCCTGGACGATGCGGCGGGCGAGGAGCGGGGCGTCCACCATGGCGAGCTGTTCGCGCAGGCCCTCGACCGGGGCGCGGCGCGCGGTGATCCAGGCGGCGAGGTCGTCCCAGCTTTCACCGTGGTCGGCCAGCTCGGCGCGCACAAGACCGATGACGTGCTCCAACGTGACCGGACGAGGCAGGGCGAGCAGCCCCTCGGGCGTCAGCCTCCGGATGCCCGTCTCGACCGGACGCTGCCACACGAACGGCAGCGTCCCGCTGCGCGACACCAGGCTGATCCGCCCGGTGTGCCCGCGCGCGGCCAGCGACGCCACGACGTCGACGGCGGTCAGGCCCGCGCCGATCACCGCGACGTCCCGTCCGGGCGGGACGTCGGCGAGCGTCCGTTCGAGCGGGTACGGGTCCGCGACGAACCCGGGCGCGCCCGCCAGCCCGTAATGGTCGAGCGGCGTGCCGCCGCCCACGCACAACACGACCTGGTCAGCGCCATGGACGCGGCCGTCCTCCGTTCGGACGGAGAGGCGCTCGCCCAGCGACACCCCGGTCACGGCCGCCCGCACCAGTTCCGTCCGCGCGAATCGGGCGAGCGCGGCCTCCGCCGTGTCCGCGAGGTACCGGCCGTACACGGCGCGCGGCGGGACCGGACGCCCGAGCCGCTCGTCGGCGAAGCCCGCGCACCGTACGCCGAGCCAGCGCGCGTAATGCCCTCGGTCCCCGGACCGGATCGACATGATCTCGGGCGGGGCGTTGACCAGCACGGAGTCCAGGTCGGGCTGGTAGGCGCGGCCGCGCCACGGCGTGGACGCGGGCTCGAACACGGTCACGGACGTCACCACGGAGGGGTCGAGGGCGTCGAGCAGCCCGACGGCCGCGGCGCCCGCTCCGACGATCGCTATATCCATGCCGCCGAGCCTCGCCGTCCCGCCGCGTCCGCCCCATCCCCCTGGCGCGGGGGCCTCGGCGGACCGGAATCCCCCATCTGAGGGGTTCGGACGCCGCGACCCGCCGTGCAGACTGAATCCATGATCGACCAGCGGGAACGGCACGCGCTCCTCGACCGGGTCGCGCGGGCGCGGGACGCGTCCGACCTCTTCGGCGGCGTGTCGTCCCGGCTGCGCCGGCTCGTCGGCCACCAGGCGGCGGCGTGGTCGGCGGCCGACCCGGAGACCGGTCTGATCACCGCGCCGATGCGGGTGGAGAACCTCGGCGGCGGCGAGCAGTGCTTCGCGTACTGGGAGTGCGCGCTGCTGGAGGAGACCGTGATCCCGTTCCGCGAGCTGGCGCGGGCCGCCGTCCCGGCCGCCGGGCTCGCGGCGAGCACCGGCGGGCTGCCCGCGCGCAGCGCCCAGTACCGCAAGCTGCTCGGCCGCCAGGGCGTGGGCGACGAACTGCGGGCCGTCCTGCGGATCGGCGGGCGGCCGTGGGGCGTCGTCAGCCTGTTCCGCGACAAGGGCCGCGAGCCGTTCGGTCCGCCGGACGTCGCAATGGTCGCGGGCCTGTCCGCACCGCTGGCCGACCGCCTGCGCGAACTCGCCCGGCCCGTGTCACGGACCGGCGCGGCCCCGGAGCCGAACCCGGGGCTGATCCTGTTCGACCCGTCCGGCACGCCCATCTCGATCAACGACGAGGCGCGCCACCACCTCGACCGGCTGCCGGACGGCCCGTCCGCGCCGTCGCCGCTCGGCCCGCCCCTGCCGGTCTGGCTCGTCGGGACGGCCGCCCAGGCCAGGGCCGTCGCCGCCCGGCACGACCGGGGCGCCGCGCGGATGCGGATCCGCACCCGCGACGGGCAGTGGCTGGTGTGCCACGCGTCCTGCACGGACGGCCCCGGCGGCGCGCCGGGACCGACCGCCGTGGTGATCCGTCCCGCCGCCGGGTCCGACATGGCGCCGGTGATCGCGGAGGCGTACGGGCTGTCCGCCCGCGAGCTGGAGATCACCCAGCTGATCGCGCGCGGGCTGTCCACCGGCGAGATCGCCGCCGCGCTCGTCATCTCGCCGCACACCGTCCGCGACCATGTGAAGGCCGTGTTCGGGAAGGCGGGCGTGTCCAGCCGCGGCGAACTCGTCGCCCGGCTGTTCGCGGACGAGTACTGGCCGCGCCGCCGCGCCGCCGGAGCGGACGGCCCCTGACCGGCACCGCTGTTGGCCTCCGGTTTCCTTGCCGCTCAGGTGCGGGTACGCTTTGATCGCAAGAGGCCCCTTCGCGCGCTTGCTGCGACCGGGGCCTTCGTCGTGGGAAGGAAAGCGGCATGCCGGCCATCGTTCTTGTCGGAGCCCAATGGGGAGATGAGGGCAAGGGCAAGGCCACAGACCTGCTCGGCGGGGACGTCGACTACGTCGTCCGCTACCAGGGTGGCAACAACGCGGGCCACACCGTGGTCATCGGCGACAAGAGCTACGCGCTGCACCTGCTGCCCTCCGGGGTGCTGTCGCCGGAGGTCGTCCCGGTGATCGGCAACGGGGTGGTGATCGACCCGGCCGTGCTGCTCCAGGAGATCGACGGCCTGCGGGACCGCGGCGTCTCCTGCGAACGCCTGCTGATCTCGGCGAACGCGCATCTGATCATGCCGCACCACCGGGCCCTCGACAAGGTCACCGAGCGCTACCTCGGCAAGGCCAGGATCGGCACCACCGGACGCGGCATCGGCCCGACCTACGCCGACAAGATCAACCGGATGGGCATCCGCGTGCAGGACCTGTTCGACCCGAACATCCTCACCCAGAAGCTCGACCTGGCGCTGCGCGAGAAGAACCAGGTGCTCACCAAGGTCTACAACCGGCGCCGGATCGACACCGGGCCGATCGTCCAGGAGTACCTGGCGTACGGCGAGCGCCTCAAGCCGTTCGTCGCCGACACGACCCTCGTCCTGAACAAGGCGCTCGACGACGGCAAGGTGGTCCTGCTGGAGGGCGCGCAGGGCACGCTCCTCGACCTCGACCACGGCACCTACCCGTTCGTGACGTCGTCCAGCCCGACGGCCGGCGGCGCGTGCGCGGGCTCCGGCATCGGCCCCACCAAGATCAACCGCGTGATCGGCATCATCAAGGCGTACACGACCCGTGTCGGTTCCGGGCCGTTCCCGACCGAGCTGCTGGACGAGCAGGGCGAGTACCTGCGCACGACCGGCGGCGAGTACGGCGTCACCACCGGCCGCGACCGCCGCTGCGGCTGGTTCGACGCGGTCATCGCCCGCTACGCCACCCGCGTCAACGGCATCACCGACTACTTCCTGACGAAGCTGGACGTCCTGTCCGGGCTGGAGCAGGTCCCGGTGTGCGTCGCCTACGAGGTGGACGGCGTCCGCGTCGACGAACTGCCCACCACGCAGACCGAGTTCCACCACGCCAAGCCGATCCTCGAATACCTGGACGGCTGGCAGGAGGACATCACCGGCGCCAAGAAGTTCGAGGACCTCCCCGACAACGCGCAGGCGTACGTCCGCGCGCTGGAGGAGATGTCCGGCTGCCGCATCTCGGCGATCGGCGTCGGACCGGGCCGCGACCAGACGCTGTCGCTGCGGCCGCTCGTCTAGCCGCCGTGGTTCGGCGGGTCGAGGTCCACGGCCACCGGGGCGCGCGCGGGCTGCGCCCGGAGAACACGCTCCCCGGTTTCGTCCACGCACTGGAACTGGGCGTCGACGTCATCGAACTGGACGTCGGCCTCTCCTCAGACGGCGTAGTGGTCCTGAACCACGACCAGGCGCTCTCCCCGGTGAACCTGACCGACACAGAGCCCGCCGTACCGGACGACCCGGCCTTCCCCTACGTAGGCAAGCGAATCCGCGACCTGACCCTGGCGCAACTCCGCACGGTGGACGCGGGCGTCCGCCCAAACCCCCGGTTCACGCAGGTCCCCGTCCCAGGCACAAGAATCCCTACCCTGGCCGAGGCGTGCACCCTCCTAGCCCCAACCGAAGTACGCCTCTCCATAGAACTGAAGACCGACCCGACCTGGCCCGAGTCCGAGATCGAACGCCTCACGTCCGCCGTAACCGAGGTCCTGACCTCCCACGGCCTGGCAACCCGCTCCCGCCTCCTGGCCTTCGACTGGCGCGTCCTGACAACGGCAAGCCGCAACCACCCCGAGTTCGGCCGGGTAGCCCTCCTGGAACGCAAAACACTCGCGCCCGACACAACCTGGCTGGCGGGCCACTCCCCAACCGACCCGGTCTCCGCCGCCAAGGCGATAGGCGGGCACGCCCTCTCCCCCGAACACGCCCTGACGACCCCGGCCCTGGTGGACCAGTCCCACGCCGCCGCCCTCCAGCTCATCGTCTGGACGGTCAACACCCCCGAAGACATGACCCGCTTCATCAAATACGGCGTAGACGCAATAGTCACCGACTACCCCGACCGCCTGAACCACGTCCTGGCGGGCTAGGCCGCCTTCACAACCAGCCGTTGCGGCGGAAGCCTCGGTAGAGGGACATGCAGGCCATCGCGATGACGGCCAGGATCATGGGGTAGCCGTAGCGCCATTTCGTTTCGGGCATGAAGTCGAAGTTCATGCCGTAGATGCCCGCTATGGCGGTGGGGACCATGAAGATGGCGCCCCAGGCGGAGATCTTGCGCATGTCGCGGTTGTCGGCGACGGTCACCTGGGTCATGTGCGCCTGGAGGATGGGGTTGAGGAGCTCGTCGTAGGACTCGACCTGTTCGCGGACGCGGGTGAGGTGGTCCTCGACGTCGCGGAGGTACTCCTTGATCTCGGCGGGGACGAACCGGCGCCCGGACAGGTTGCGCAAGGGTCCGGCGAGCGGGCCCACGGCGCGCTTGAGCTGGATCACCTCGCGCTTGAGGCGGTAGATGCGGCGGGACTCGTCGGTGCGCTCGGGGGAGAAGACGGCCTCTTCGACCTCGTCGATGTCCTCCATGACGGCGTCGGCGACGCCGACGTAGCCGTCGACGACGCGGTCGGCGACGGCGTGCAGGACGGCGGCCGGGCCGAGCGCGAGCCGGGCCGGGTCCTTCTCCAGGTCGCGCCGGACGGAGCCGAGCTCCCCGTGCGCGCCGTGCCGGACGGTCACCACGAAGTCCGGCCCGCAGAAGATCATGATCTCGCCGGTCTCGACGACCTCGGCGCCGCCGGGCCCGCTGGAGACGTAGCCGACCGTCTTCATCACGACGAAGTGGACGTCGTCGTAGCGTTCGAGCTTCGGCCGCTGGTGGGCGTGGATCGCGTCCTCGACGGCGAGCGGGTGCAGGCCGAAGACCTCGGCGAGGTCGGCCAGCTCGGTCGCGGACGGCTCGTGCAGCCCGACCCAGACGAAGCCCGCGCTGTCACCGTCGGGGGTGAGGCGGCCGTCGCGGATGAGGCGGACGGCGTCGGCGACGGTGCCGGTGCAGGCCCGGTGGCCGTCGATGTAGGCGGCCCAGTCGATCACGGCGGTATCGCGGTCCGGGGCCTGGACGCCGGCGGGGCGGCGAGTCTTGAACAGCGCGCGTCCGGGGCGGACTCGTGTCATGGCCATGAGGTGCTCCTAACCCGCCGGCCACACGCGCGTAGCGCGCGCTCAACCCAGGCTGATCAGCGAAGGGAGCACGCGGAGGCGACGGCCGGACGCCAGATGGAGGCGGACGGAGGGACAGTCCTGCCCGGACTGTGAGGGTTCTCCGGCGAACTGCAAGGATCACCAGGACTCATCCCGACCACCTCCTTTCCCGGCCTCGACGGCAGGCGGTCAAGCCTGTGGAAGCTTACCAGCCGACCTTTAGGACGCCGTCCGCATCGGGAAGGTTCACCTGTCCCGAGTGTGACCGTCCCCTCATCCGGCGGATCGTCCGGCCGCGCGATGGTATGCCCGCACCGCCCTACGCTGCCCCGCCCTGCCCCGCACCGGGCCCGGCGCGCACTAAGCTCGCGTGACGTGCGAGTACTCGTCCTTGGATCGGGTGGCCGCGAGCACGCGCTCGCCCGCGCCCTGCACCGCGACCCTGCCGTCACCGCCGTCCACTGCGCGCCGGGCAACCCCGGCACGGCCGGGATCGCGGACAACCACGTCCTCGACCCGACCGATCCGACCGCCGTCACCGAGCTGGCCGGGCGGCTCCGCGCCGACCTCGTCGTCGTCGGCCCGGAGGTGGTCCTGATGGCGGGCGTGGGCGACGCGCTCCGCCGGGCGGGCATCCCGTGCTTCGGCCCGGACCGCGCCGCCGCCCGGATCGAGGGGTCCAAGGCGTTCGCGAAGGAGATCATGGCGGCGGCCCGGGTGCCGACCGCCGAGGCGCGGGTCTGCGAGACGTCCGCGCAGGTGGAGGAGGCCCTCGACACGTTCGGGCCGCCCTTCGTCGTCAAGGACGACGGCCTCGCCGCGGGCAAGGGCGTCGTCGTCACCGCCGACCGGGAGGCCGCCGCCGCGCACGC
Source organism: Actinomadura decatromicini (assembly GCF_008121305.1). Taxonomy (NCBI): domain Bacteria; kingdom Bacillati; phylum Actinomycetota; class Actinomycetes; order Streptosporangiales; family Thermomonosporaceae; genus Actinomadura; species Actinomadura decatromicini. The sequence continues at coordinate 29,852 of NZ_VSRQ01000002.1, forward strand.
CGCCGCGTGCGGCCGCGTCGTGATCGAGGAGTTCCTGGACGGCCCCGAGGTCTCCCTGTTCGCGCTGTGCGACGGGCAGCACGCCGTCCCGCTGCTGCCCGCGCAGGACTTCAAGCGCGCCTACGACGGCGACGAGGGCCCCAACACGGGCGGCATGGGCGCGTACACGCCGCTGCCCTGGGCGCCGGACGGGCTCGTCGACGAGATCATGGCGACGGTCGTCCAGCCCGCCGTGGACGAGCTGCGCCGCCGCGAGACGCCGTACGTGGGCGTCCTGTACGCGGGGCTGGCGCTGACGTCGGCGGGCATCCGCGTCGTGGAGTTCAACGCGCGCTTCGGCGACCCGGAGACGCAGGTCGTCCTCGACCGGCTGGCCACCCCGCTCGGGACGCTCCTCCAGTCCTGCGCGATCGGCGGCCTCGACCCGGCGTTCCGGCCGGAATGGCGCCCCGGCGCGGCCGTGACGGTGGTCGTGGCAGCCGAGGGGTACCCGGACGCGCCGGTGAAGGGCGACGAGATCACCGGGCTGGCCGAGGCCGCCAAGGTCGAGGGCGCGTACGTCCTGCACGCGGGCACGAAGACGGACGCAGACGGACGCCTCCTCGCGAACGGCGGCCGCGTCCTGAACGTGGTCGGAACCGGCGACGACCTCGCGGCGGCCCGCGCCGCCGCCTACGCCGCCGTCGCCGAGATCGGCCTCCGCGCCTCCCACCACCGCACCGACATCGCCCTCCAGGCCGCCACCGGCTGAGCGCGCCGCGCCCAGGCCACCTGGTTTCCGGGGACGACGCCGTACCTGGGACAATGGCCGGGTGATCGAGCGCTACACACTCCCGGAGATGGGGCGCGTCTGGAGTGACGCGCACAAGTACGAGCTTTGGTGCAAGGTCGAGACCCTGGTGGTCGAGGCCCACGCCGAGGCCGGGACGATCCCGCCGGAGGTGGTGGAGCCGGTCCGGAACGCGCCGCCGCCGACGCCGGAGGCGGTGCACGCGATCGAGGCGGTCACGCAGCACGACGTGATCGCCTTCCTGTCGGCGTGGGCGGACAACACCGAGCCCCGCGAGGCGGCCCGGTACGTCCACTTCGGGATGACGTCGTCCGACCTGCTGGACACGGCGCTCGCGCTCCAGCTCGTCGAGGCCACCGACATCCTGCTCGGCAAGGCCGACGCGCTCGTCGCGACCCTCCGCGACCACGCGCTCGCGCACCGGGCGACGCTGCGGGTCGGGCGGACGCACGGCATCCACGGCGAGCCGGACGTCTGGGGCCACCGCGTCGCCGACTTCGCGTTCGCGCTGGCCAGGTCGCGGGACCGGCTGCGCCGCGCCCGCGCGTCGGTCGGCGTGATGGCGATCTCCGGCGCGGTCGGGACGTACTCCAACATCGACCCGGCGGTCGAACTGCACGTCGCCCGCAAGCTGGGCTTGGAGGCGGCCGACGTGTCGACGCAGGTCGTCATGCGGGACGGCATCAGCGAATGGGTCTCCGCCCTCGCGATCATGGCGACGGTGTGCGAGGCGATCGCGCTGGAGGTGCGGCACGGGCAGCGCACCGAGGTCCGCGAGCTGTGGGAGCCGTTCGGGAAGGGCCAGAAGGGCTCGTCCGCGATGCCGCACAAGAAGAACCCGATCATCTCCGAGCGGCTCGCCGGGATGGCGCGGATCGTGCGGGCGCAGATCGTCCCGGTGCTGGAGGGCATCCCGCTCTGGCACGAGCGCGACATCTCGCACTCGTCGACGGAGCGGATCGCGCTGCCGGACGCGTCCATCGCGCTCGACTACATGCTGAACCTGACGAACCGCCTGATGTCCGGCCTCGTCGTGGACGAGGCGCGCATGAAGGCCAACCTGGAGTCGACCGGCGGCCTCATCTACACCTCCACCGTCCTGCTCGAACTGGTCGAGGCCGGGATGTCGCGGGACGACGAGGCGTACCCGCTCGTCCAGAAGGCCGCCATGGAGACGTGGGAGACCGGCACGCCCTTCCGGGAGACGCTGCGCGGGCACGCCGCCGCGGCGGGCCTGAAGCTGGACGAGGGCCGCCTGGACGAGGTGTGCCGCCCCGAGCGCTTCGTCGAACGCCTCGGCCCGATGTTCGACCGCCTCGCCTCCCTCCAGTAACCCAGCGGAACCCGACAGGAGGGGCCTTGACGGCGACACCGACGGCGACACCGACGGCGACACTGACCGAGCTGAACGCCTATCCGCTGAAAAGCGGTCATGGGACGGCACTGCGCAGTGCCGAGCTGACCGCGACCGGTCTGCCGTTCGATCGTGAGTTCATGCTCGTCACTCCGGAAGGCCGCTTTCTGTCGCAGCGGGAACTGGCGGAGATGGCGTTGCTGCGGCCGTCCTTTGACGGCGAGATTCTCACCGTGAACGGTCGGGACGCCGAGAGGCTCGCGCCCAAGGCCCTCTCGCACAAAGCCGTCGACGACGGGGAAGTGCTGGACGTCCTCGTCCACCGCACGGAATGCCGGGGGATCGACCAGGGCGACGAGGCGGCGGCGTGGTTCTCGTCCTTTCTCGACCGGGAGTGCCGACTGGTGCGGTTCACCGGCCACCGGCCGACGTCCCGGGGCGGCGGCGTGGTGAAGTTCGCCGACAGCCATCCATTGCTGGTCATTTCCGCCGAGTCCCTCGCCGACCTGAACGAGCGCCTCGCCGGACGGGTCGACGAGCCGCTGCCGATGAACCGCTTCCGGCCGAGCCTCGTGATCGAGGGCCTCGGCCCCTACGCCGAGGACGACGTCCGGCTCCTGCGCGTCGGCGCGACCGTGATCGAGGTGGTCAAGGCGTGCGCCCGCTGCGTGATCACCACCACCGACCAGGAGACCGGCGAGCGGGGCCGGGAGCCGCTGCGGACGCTCGCGTCCTACCGCACCCGCGACCGCGGCATCAGGTTCGGTGTGAACGCCGTCCCGCGCACCCTCGGCCCCCTCGCCGTGGGCGATCCGGTCGAGGTGCTGGAGGCCCGTTCCGGCTGATCACCCGTGGTGCTCGGTTTGATCTCCGCGGTTCGGGCGAAGCTTCGCGAGCGGGGGGCCCACCGAACTTTCCGCGTCCGGTGGGCATCACAAGGGGCAGAGTGACACCCGAGTAGGCGGGCCGCACGCGACACTCGCGGCCCGGTGGTTTACTGGGGTCGCGTTGGCGCAGAGGGGGACACCGTTCGGCGCGCTCGGCCCTCGTGCTCCCACTTGCAGGCACTATCCCCACCGAGAAGGAGTAAAGCGGCATGAGCATGGGCCACGAGGTTCGCTACCGCGTGCGCGGCGGCAGTCAGCTGCACGGCACCGTATTCGTGCAGGGGGCGAAGAACGCCGTCCTGCCGATGATCGGCGCCTCGCTGATGGCCTCCAAGGGGCGCACCGTGCTGCGCAACGTCCCGATCATCGAGGACGTCCGGCGCGCGGTCGAACTCGCCCGGGCCGTGGGAGCGAAGGCCGAACTGCACGAGACCGAGCGCACCCTGGTGATCGACGCCTCGTCGCTGAGCAGCCCGGTGCTGCCCGCCGACATCGCGTCCCGGTTCCGCGGCTCGTTCCTGTTCGTCCCGGCCCTGCTGCACCGCCTCGGCGAGGCGGTCATCGAGGGCGTCGGCGGCTGCAACCTCGGCAGCCGCAACCTCGACTTCCACTACAACGGCTTCAAGCGGATGGGCGCCACGGTCACCGAGCAGGTGGCCGACAACGGCGACGGCATCATCCACATCAAGGCCGGCGACCTGCGCGGCGGGACGCTCTACTGCGACACCCCCTCGCACACCGGCACCGAGAACCTGATCATGGCGGCGGCGCTGGCCCGCGGCACCACGCTGATCAAGAACGCGGCGCTGGAGCCGGAGGTGCTCGACAACATCGCGATCCTCCAGGCGATGGGCGCCAAGATCAGCGGGGGCGGCACCGGGTTCGTCACCGTCGAGGGCGTGGGCGAGCTGACCGCCGTCGAGCACACCGTGATGCCCGACCGGATCGACGCGGGCGTCTTCGTGATGGCCGCCGCGATCACCGGCGGCGACCTCAACCTCGTCGGCGCCTCGCTGGAGCACCTCGGCGTCGCCGCCGACAAGCTGGAGCAGATGGGCGTCGAGTTCCACCAGCAGGGCGCGGTCCTCCAGGTCCGCCGCGACCGGACGCTCCGCCCGATCAACGTGATCACCGACGAGTACCCGGGGTTCGCCACCGACCTCCAGTCGCCGCTCATGGCGCTGTCCTGCTTCGCGGAGGGCCCGTCCTACATCTACGAGCGGATCTTCGACGGCCGGTTCAAGCTGGCCGACGAGCTCGCGAAGATGGGCGCCGACATCGAGGTGGACGGCAACCGCGCCAAGGTCAACGGCCCGCGCGGGCTGCGCGGCGCGGAGGTGGAGGCGCACGACCTGCGCTGCGGCAGCGCGCTCGTGCTGGCCGGGCTCGCCGCCGAGGGCGAGACGACGATCACGTCCGCCTACTACCTCGACCGCGGGCACGCGCACACCGCCGAGCGGCTGTCGCAGCTCGGCGCGGACATCGTCCGCGAGGTCGGCTAGCCCCCTGGGCGGGCCGCCCCTCCGGCGGCCCGCCGCACCCCGCCGCGATCCGCCCGCGCCCCGTGTCCCGCACCCTGCCGTGCCCCGTCCTGTAGCACGGCGGCCCGCCCGGCCGCACCCGGCCCGCCGTGTCCCGCCGCATCGGCAAAGTGACCAGGTGGTCGCGTCAGGTACGGCCCGGACCGGCGGATTCGGCCGAATGTGGCCCCTCCTGACCAACTCACGAGTAGCTTCTGACCGGCGCAGTAACGCGCGCCCGCCAATCGGTTCAGCAATGTGTCACCGCGCGATTACGCACCGCACGAATTCCAACCCCGGATGACGCCCTCCGCGAACCGGTGAGCTGGGAAGAAACGTGTGGAACGGTCCGCTTCGGACGGACCGTAACGCGGTAAGAAATCACCTCCCGCGCCGACCCCCGCCGGGCCACCGGATCACTCGTCTTTCCGGACCCAACGGCAGCGGTCCGGAATGATTTCGGCCCCCGGTAAACCGAACCCGCATGCCAGGGGTCTCCACTGTGGACAACAGTGTCGGTAGAGCCCTTCCAGGGTGTTTTCGGGTCTTGTTTTTCAACTTCGGACGTCCGAAGATGCAGGATCAAGGCTGGCCGAATGGTGACAAATTACTGACTAGGGGGTCCCGTAGGTTACTTTTTCGCCGCACTCTTGATTCGATTTCGCGTCTGGGCGTCACACCATGCCGCCCCGGCCGGGGCGGATCGCACGGAACTGCGGTGCTGGGTCAGAAGGCAGGGGCTACGAGCCATGAGTCAACCGATGGGCGGAGCGTGCGCGAACGCGTGGTCGGGGCCGGACCCCCGCCGAGAGGACGGACCGGAAGCGAGCGATCATCGATGACGGCCGCACGAACGGGGTCGGTCACCCCCGACCTCACGATCGGCGTCGTGGGCCCCCATGACCTGGTCGAAAGGGTCATGCTGATGGGCCACGGCCCCACGCCGGTACCTAGCCGGCTGGTGGCCGCCGCATACCGAGACGAACAGGAGGCCGCCGACAAGGTCGTGCGGCTCGGGTCCGGCGTGGACGTGTGCCTCTTCGCCAGTCCCGTCCCCTACGACTTCGCGCGGAAGGCGGGCGTGCTCACCATGCCCGCGACGTACGTCCCCCTGAACGGGGCCGCGCTGCAAGGCGCATTACTGCGCGCGTCCCTCGACGACCGCTTCGACCCCGCCCGGGTGAGCATCGACGTGCTCGGCCGCGCCGAGGTCGAGGAGGCGTACTCCGAGATCAGCCTCGGCACCGAGCAGGTCCACCTGCGCGAGGAGGCCGCGGGCCCCGGCACGCTCGCCGCCTTCCACGAGCGGCTGTGGCGGCGCGGGGCGACCACCGTCGCGATGACCTGCGTGCACGCCACCGCCGAGCGGATGGAGATGGCGGGCGTCCCGACCATCAGGGTCCGCCCGACCGGCGCGGCCATCCGCAGCTCCCTGCAGACGGCGGCGCTGCTCGGCGCGCACCACCGGCTGGAGGAGTCGCAGCTCGTCGTCGTCCTCGTGGACGTCCCGACGCTGCGCGAGACGCCCCGCCGCGTCACCCCGCGCTACTGGCGGGACGAGCTGAAGCTCGCGCTGCACCGCGTCCTGCTCCAGGAGGCGCACCGGATGAACGCGTCGGTGTGGCCGCTGGACGACCACAGCTACCTGGTGATCGCGACGCGCGGTTCCGTGACCGCGTCCACCGAGGGCTTCCGGACGCCGCCGTTCGTCGAGCGCGTCCGCGAGGAGCTCGGCCTCGCCATCGAGGTCGGCATCGGCATGGGGCGCACCGCGCACGAGGCGGAGAACCACGCCCGCGCCGCGCTCGCCCGCTCGCAGAGCTCCCAGCGGGCCCAGGGCTTCGCGCTCGACCGCGACGGCCGGGCCCTCGTCCCGGCGCCGCGCACCCCTCCGCGCGCGCAGCCGCAGGCGAAACCCAAGGGCCTGGAGATCCTCGCCAGGCTCGCCGACAAACTGGGCGACCAGGACCAACCCCTCATCGTGGACGCGGAGAACGCGGGCAAGATGCTCGGCGTCACCCCGCGCACCGCGCGCCGCCTCCTGCGCACCCTCGTCGAGGAGGGTCTCGCCTGGCCGCTCCCCCCGAACCGCACGCCGCAGCCGGGCCGTCCCCGCCAGCTCTACCGCCTGATCGTCGAGAAGCTCGGCCCCGCCGCCAAGACCAGTTGAGCCCCCGCCCCCGAGCCGCCGCGCCCGGGGGCCGGGCGCGGCTCAGTTGCGGTGCGGGAACGCCTTCGCCACTTCCAGGAACGCGTCGTTCTCCTCGGGGGAGCCGATCGAGACCCGGGCGCCCTCGCCCGGGAACGGGCGGACGCTCACGCCCTGCGCGTCGCACGCCTCGGAGAACTCCATCGTCCGGACGCCGAGGCGCAGCCAGACGAAGTTCGCCTCGGTCGGCGGGACGGTCCAGCCGTCGGCGATCAGGGTGTCGCGGACGCGGTCGCGCTCCTTGACCGTCCCCTCGACGCGCTCCAGCAGCTCGTCGGTCGCGGCGAGGGACGCGATGCCCGCCGCCTGCGCCACCGAGTTCACGCTGAACGGCAGGAACGTCTTGCGGATCGCCCCGGCGACGAGGGGGTGCGCGACCAGGAAGCCGATCCGCAGGCCCGCGAGGCCGTACGCCTTGGAGAACGTGCGCAGGATCGCGAGGTTCGGGTGGTCGGCGCACAGGGTGAGGCCGTCGGGGACGTCGTCGTCGCGGACGTACTCGCGGTACGCCTCGTCCAGCACGACCAGGCAGTCCTCGGGGACGCGGTTCAGGAACGCCTCGATCTCGGCGCGCCCGACGACCGTGCCGGTCGGGTTGTTCGGGTTGCAGATGAAGATCAGCCGGGTCCGGTCGCTGATCGCGCCCGCCATCGCGGACAGGTCGTGCGTCTCGGCCCGCAGCGGCACCTGGACGGCCGTCGCGCCCGACAGCGACACGAGCAGCGGGTACGCCTCGAACGACCGCCACGCGTAGACGACCTCCGCGCCCGGCTCGGCGACCGCCTCCAGGAGCATCTGCGTCATGCCGACGGAGCCGCAGCCCACCGCCACGTGGTCGGCCGGCACGCCGCAGAACGACGCGATGGCCTCGGTCAGCGCCGTCGCGTTGTTGTCGGGGTACCGGTTGACGTTCCGCGCCGCCTCGCCGATGGCGTCCACGACCGACGGCAGGGGGCCGTGCGGCGACTCGTTGGACGACAGCTTGAACGAGCGGCCCTCGGGCGACACCACGACCTTCCCGGGCTTGTAAGCCACGAACCGGTCGAGGACGGAGCGGAAGCGCGGAGTGGTTGCCTCGGACACCGTTGTCCTCCAGATTGCCTCAGGGGTTGATGATCCAAGCCTATGCAGCGTTACGCATCATCCAGCAAACCGCCACAATGCGGACGAACTCCCAGTCGTGGGTGTCCTCCGGCCACCAGCCCCGCTTGACGGCGTCCTCCGCGAAGCCCCGCAGGTAGCCCATCAGCTCGTCCGGGCCGGGCGGCGCGCCCGGCCCGCCGAGCTCCGCGCGGAGCCCGGCCACGTGCTGGTCGACGGCCGCGGCCAGCCCCGGGGACCCGGCCATCTCGGCGAGTCCGGCCTCGCCGATGTCCCGGACGAGCAGGCTGAGCGCTTCGGGCGAGTCACCGTTCATAGGCAGCGAAACTAGCAACCGTCCCGTCGTGCCCGCGACGTCCCCCCAGGTCACGGAAGCGGCCTGGAAACGGGCTGAACGCCGTCTGAAAGCCGTCTGGAGGCGGTCAGGACGCGCGGGGCCGCAGCATCGGCGGGCGGAGCTGCTCGGCGTCCCCGCGCCGGTAGAGGCGGGCCGGGCGGCCGCCGTCGCGGGTCGTGGTCCGGTCGGTCGGGATGAGGAAGCGGTCGGCGCCGGTGACCTTGCGGTGGAAGTTCCGGGGGTCGAGGCTCGTCCCCCAGACGATCTCGTACACGCGGCGCAGCTCGGCGACGGTGAACTCGGGCGGGCAGAACGCGGCGGCCAGCGACGTGTACTCCAGCTTCGCGCGGGCCCGCTCCATCCCGTCGCAGAGGATGCGGCGGTGGTCGAACGCGGCCCGGTCGCGGTGGACGAGCTCGTCGACGGCCGTCCACAGCACCTGCGCGCGGCTGGACGCGGGCAGGTCGGGGGCGAGGCCGAGGTAGGCGACGCTCACGACGCGCTGCCTGGGGTCGCGGTCGGGATACCCGTAGGTGGCGAGCTGCTCCAGGTGGATGCGGACGTCCGCGAGCCCGGCCCGCTCCGCCATCAGCCGGGACGCGGCGGCGGGCAGGTCCTCGTCGAGCTGGATGAACCCGCCCGGCAGCGACCACGCCCCGAGGTAGGGCTCCCGGTCGCGCCGCCACCGCAGCGCGCACAGGCGCTGCTCCCGCACGGTCAGCACGACGAGGTCGACGGAAACGGCGAGGCGCGGGACGGACATGAACGAAGTCTATGGGGGAGGGGGGCTCCGGAACCCCGTACCGGCACGGGCTCCGGGGCACTCGACGCCCGGCGGCGCGAAGGCCCGGCCGCGCGGAGCGGGCGGCCGGGCCTTGTGGCTCGTCGGGGCCTCGCGGTCCGTCGGGGCCTTGTGGGTCGTCGGGGTCGGTGTGGGTCTTCGGGGTCGGTGCGGTTCGGCGGGGTCAGTCGCCGTCCTTGGGCGACTCCCCCTGGATCGGCGCGGGGACGACCGGGGTCGCGCCGTTCTTCGCGTTGCCGTTCTGGATGTTCATGTTGCCGAGGAGCTGGCGGGCCAGCCCGAGGCCGGTGCCGCCGAGGGTGAGCGCCTTGGCGAGCATGTCCTCGACGCCCTGCGCGCCGTTGAGCACGACCATGTTGTCGACGTTGCCGAACACCCCGGCCCCGGCCTCGACGATCTGCGGCCACTGCTCGGCGAGCTGCTGCGCGATGACGGCGTCGGTGTTCTCCGCCAGCGCCTCCGCGCGGGCCTTGATCGCCTCCGCCTCGGCGAGGCCCTTCTGCCGGGTCGCGTCGGCCTGCGCCTCACCGAGCAGCCGGGTCGCCTCCGCCTCGCGGCTCGCCCGGAGCTGGATCTCGGCAGCCGCGGCCTGGGCCTGCGCGATACGCTCCTCGCGCTCGGCCTCGGCCAGCTTGACCTGCTCGTACGCGCGCGCGTCCGCGGGCTTGCGGACCTCGCTCTCCAGCCGCTTCTCGGTCCGCTCGGCCTCCAACTCGGCGTTGCGGGTCTCCTTGAGGATGACCTCCTGGCGGGCCTGCTGCGCGGCCTGCTGCACCTGGCCCTGGTACTCGGCCTTCTTGATCTCGGTGTCGCGGATGTTGGCGGCGTTCTCCCGCATGGCCTCCTGCTCGCGCTGGGTGGCCTCCTGGTCGCGCTCGGCCTCCGCGATCCGGGCCTCGGACGCGACGCGCGCGGCGTGCGGACGGCCGAGGTTCGTGATGTACCCGGTCTCGTCGTCGATCTCCTGGATCTGCAGCGAGTCGACGACCAGGCCGAGCTTGCTCATCTCGTCGGCCGCCGAGCCGCGGGTCTCGGACGTGAGGCGCTCGCGGTTGAGGATCAGGTCCTCGACGGTGAGGTTTCCGATGATCGAGCGGAGGTGGCCGGTGAACAGCTCGTGGATCGCGCCGTCCATGGACTTCTGCTGCTCAAGGAAGCGGCGGGCCGCGTTGGCGATCGACACGAAGTCGTCGCCCACCTTGTAGATCACGACGCCGCGGACCTTCACCGGGATGCCCTGCTGCGTCACGCAGTGCACTTCGAGGTTCGCGGCCCGGCTGTCGAGCCGCAGCCGCCGGGACGTCTGGAACCCCGGCAGCACGGACGTGCCCTTACCCGTGATGATCTTGAACCCGAGGCTGTCGACGCCGTCGATCGGCTTGGACTTGGCGCCGAGCCCGGAGATGATCAGGGCCTCGTTCGGTTCGGCGACCCGCCAGACCATCTTGAACAAGATGATCAAAATGATGAGCGCGGCGACGACGGCGATCGCCAGCACGACGACGGGCATAGCGGCGTCCTCTCTTCGGTTGTGGGCGGCGGGCCCCCAGGTCAGGCACGGCCGCGTTTCCCAGTAGACGCACTGGACGATCGTTCGGTTCGCCTTTGCCGCGGCCGATACCGGCACATTCCGCGCCCAACGGCGGAGTGCGTTACGGGTGGGGCCGGTGCTGCCGAACGAGCCCCACCGACCGCAGGCCGAGAGCGCTACCGGCCGAGAGCGCTACTGGCCGAAGGCGGGTGCCACGTAGACCGTGCGCGGCGGGTGGTACTCGACCACCACGATGATCACTCCGACCCCGATCTCGTCGCGCGGGTCGACGGGGTGGGCGTAGAACGCCTCGACCCCGCCGCGGACCGGGATCATCACCTCCCCGACCAGACCGGGACCGATCCTGCCGGTGACCCGGCCCTCCTTACCGATCAAGGGGATCTCCTCGCTGGTCCGCCGCCGGGCGGAGCCCGCTCTCCGCGCCGTACAAGGCGAACGGTATCCGGAAGAGCGCGCCGCCCGCACCGCGCCCGGTCCCCGCCCGCGCCCCGCCCGCGCCCGGTTCCCGCCCGGGGCCGTCCCGCGCTAGGAGAGGATGCGGCGGGCCTGGGCGAGGGACGCGCGGGCGAGGTTCTCGGCGTCGGCGCGGGTCGCGGACGGCCCGAACAGGGTGATCGTCCCGATGTAGTCGCGGTCGCGGAAGACGACGTACCAGGTGCGGGCGCGGCCGGCGCCCGCGGCGGTGGCGACGCCGACCGTCCGGGAGCCCGCGCCGATGTCGCCGCGCGGCGACTCGACGACGCGGTGCTCGGCCCAGTGCGCGCCGACCTTGGTGCGGAACCGCAGGCAGCCCGCCGGGACGCGGGCGTTGACCTGCTTCTCGGCGTCCGCCGCGGACATGCCGATCAGCGTCTCGGTGACCGTCTGGCCCTGCCGCGCGAACGTGACGAGCGCGGCGGGCGCGTCGGCGGGGACGTCGGAGCCGGGCCGGCCCGTCCCGCAGCGGGGCTTGTCCAGCACGGCCTCCCGCTGGACGCGCGCCGAGTTCTGGATCGCGGCGAGCGTCCCGTACTCGCCGGAGTCGGGCTCGCCCGCGCGGCGGTGCCCGGGGACCTCGGTGAGCAGCGCCTGGCCGAGCTGCGCGGAGGTGAAGCCGGCGGCCGCGACCTCGGCGGGCGCGGTGCCGCGCACCGGCTGGGCGCGTTCCGCGCCCGCGCCGCACGCGGTGACCGCGGCGGCCGTCGACACCAGCATGATCGGGAGGAGCCTGTGCGCCATGGCCGCGACACTAGGCGCAGCGGGCGCGCGAGGGCGCGGACGACACGCCTTCCGGACGAACCCGACGTCCGAATCGTCCCAGAAACGGCCGCCGGTGATCAGCCCTGCTCGGCGCGGCCGTTGTACTCGGCCGCGTACTCCTGGCCGGACATCTTCTGGATCGTCTCGACGATCTCGTCGGTGATCGCGCGGCGGGCCTTGGCGGGCGGCAGGTCGCGGTAGTGCGAGAAGTCCATCGGCGGGCCGATCCGGACGGTCGGCCGCGGCCCGAACACGCGCGGCAGCGACGCCCCGATCGGCTGGATCTTCTCGGTGCCCTCCAGCGCGACGGGCAGCACCCGCGCGCCGGACTCCAGGACGAGCCAGCCCACCCCGGTGCGGCCGCGGTAGAGGCGCCCGTCCGGGGAGCGGGTGCCCTCGGGGTAGATCGCGAACGCGCCCGCGTTCTCCAGCACCTCGGCGGCCTGCTCCAGCGCGCCCATCGCGGCGCGGCGGGCGCCGCGCCGGACCGGGACGTGCCCGAGGTTCGTCAGGAACCAGCGGACGAACCCCTTCTTCAGCCCGCCGCCCTCGAAGTAGGCGGCCTTGGCGATGTAGGTGACCGGTCGCGGGACGGCGAGCGGGATGATGAAGCTGTCGATGAACGACAGGTGGTTGCTCGCCACGATGAGCGGCCCGTAGTTCGGCACGTGCTCGCCGCCCACGACCCGCGGGCGGAAAAGCAGCCACAGGATCGGACGCACCACGCGCGTCATGAACGTGTAGAACACCCAGCCTCCCGATTTCGCCACCGCCACTGTAACGTCTGCGTCGGTCGCGTCCCCGGCAGCGCCCGCTTTACCCGCGCGGGACGGGTCGAAATGGCCGCGCCGCAGGTCACCGCGGCTGCCCGGCGCCTTATCCAGCGGCCCTTACTAAACAGTAAGTTTCCCTTCAGTACGTTTTTGCCCCGTTTCTCGGATGTCCCGGGACGGGTCCGGACGCTCCGCCGGTTCCGTCGGGTAGGGTCGGCAACGTGGTGTCCGGCCGGAGTTACCGGTGCGTGTCACGGCCTCGGCCGCCGCGGGGCGACCTGGCCCGTTTCCCTAGAAGAGCTTGGATTGCGCGCACCGGTGCGCAATCCTGAGGAGTCACCTGAGTTGGCCGGGTACCACCGGAGTGGGGCGTGAGGTGACCATGGATTTCGACGTCAACCTGATGCGCGACGACCGCTGCACCCTCGTCCGGGTGAAGGGCGACATCGACGTGGTGTCCCGGGCGCGGTTCGAGGAAGCGCTGTTCGAGGTCGTCGAGTCGGGCGAGCCCCTGGTCGTCGACATGCGCGAGGTCACGTTCTGCGACTCGACCGGGCTGAACGCGATCGTCGCCGCGAACCGGCGGGCCGGGGAGCGCGGCACCGCCGTCCACCTGGTGGCGCTGCCGCCGCGGGTGCAGCGCGTGTTCCGCATCACCGGGATCGACAAGTTCATCCCGATCTACGACACGCTCCGCGAGGCGCTCGGCGCGCTCCCGTCCACCACCCGGTAGGGCTCACGTGCAGCCCTCGAACTGGGGGACGCTCGTGTTCAGCTTGAGGCCCGACCCGCCGAACCACTTGTTCAGCAGGCGCTGCGCGGTGCCGTCCTGGTACATGGCGGTGATCGCGCGGTTGACGACCTCGCAGCCCTTCAGGTCGCCCTTCCTGAGGCCGACGCCGTACTTCTCGTCGGTGAACGGGGCGTTGATCATCCGTCCGGAGCGGCCCGCCGCGAACCCGGCGAGGATCAGGTCGTCGGTCGAGACGGCGTCCAGGCGGCCCGCGGCGAGGGCGTCCATGCAGGCGCCGTAGGTGTTCACGGTGACGGGCTTCGCGGCGACCTTGCGCTCCTCGATGACGCGGCGCCAGGAGTTGGAGCCGGTCACCTCGCAGATCCGCTTGTCCTTCAGGTCGCGGACGTTCTTGATCGACGGGGCGTCGGCGCGGACGAACGTGTCCTGGTGCGCGACGTAGTACGGGCCTCCGAAGGTGATCATCATCTTGCGCTTGGCGGTGATCGAGTAGGTCGCGACGACCAGGTCGACGGTCCCGTCGGTGAGGGCCTTCTCGCGGACGGACGAGTTCGTCGTCCGGAACGTGATCCGGCTCGCCGGGACGCCGAGCCGCGCCGCGATGTAGGTGGCGACGTCGACGTCGAAGCCCTCGTAGGTCCCGTCCCGGCGCTTCACGCCGAGCGCGGGCTGGTCGGCCTTGACGCCGATGACCAGGGACTTCTTGTCGGCGACGCTCCCCTCCTCGGAGCCGCCGAGGCCGCAGGCCGCCAGCGCGGCGAGCGCCGCGGCGACGGCCAGCGACGCGGCGGCCGCGCGGAACGCTCGTCGATCGGCACGCATGTCTCGTCTCCCCTCAGCGGAACTCGGCCAGCCGGCGCCGGACGCCGAGGAAGATCAGCAGGGCCAGCGCCGCGGCGCTCGCGGCGGGGACGGCGTTCCAGCCGCGCAGCCCGCCGTCCGCGTCCGCGATCGCGGTGTCGAAGGCGTCCTGGTGGACGGCGGTCAGCGAGCTGAGCGCCGTGTCGTAGGCGGCGAAGTCGCGGATCGCGCCGGACGTGCGGCCCATCCGCCAGTCGACGGCCCCGCTCCGGTTCCCGGCCGAGGCGAGCCTCCGCATCTGCGCGTCGTTGCGCTGGACGTTCCGGTAGGCGTCCAGCGTCTTCTGCAGCGCGTCGGCCTCGCGCCCGTGCCCGACCGCGCGGGCCTCGTCGCCGAGGAAGCCGAGGAACGGGACGCTCCCCCGCCCCGCCCTGTACGAGCCGAGCCGCTGGTCGAGGCCGGCGGAGTAGTTCTCCAGGTTCACGGGCCTGTCGCCGATGTCGGGGTAGATCACCGACAGGGACTTGTCGAGGTAGGTCTGCTCGTAGGTGTCGGCGCGCCCGGGGTCGAGGAGGTAGCGGCTCTCGTCGGCGAACGCGCTGTGGCTGATCGCGCGGGCCCGGGAGAGCTGGAGGATGGAGTCGAAGCCGTCCTCCTTGGCCTTCCTGATGTGCCCGGCCTGCGCGGTCAGCAGCCCCGCGCCGACCGCGGTGAGGGCGAGCGCGCCGAGCGTCGCGAGGACCAGCGCCGGGCTGAGGACGCGGCGGAACGTCCGCGCGAGGTAGAGCTGCGTCGCGACGAGCAGCAGCAGGACGATCAGCCCCGTCACGGCGACCCAGGTGCGCCCGGACAGCACCGCCGAGCGCTTCGTCTCGTACGCCTGCCGGACGTGGGCGCCGCTGTCCAGCGTGATGTTGTACGCCTTCGGCAGGAGCTGGAGCTTCATCAGGTCGGTCGCGTCGCGGTAGGCGTTCACGACGTCCGGCGGCGCCTCGCCCGGCGGGTGCCCGGACTGGTCGTTCAGCTTCATCGCCGCGCCGACGAGCCGCTCGTAGCGGCCGAGGCCGTCCAGCACCTCCTGGACGGTGCGGCGCAGCGCCGGGTCGCGTCCGGCGAGCTGCGCGGCCTGCACCGCCGCCGCGTCGGCCTCCGCGCGGCGCCGCTCGTACACCCGCAGCGACTCGGCGTAGCCGATGCCGAGGTTGTGGTCGCGTCCGATCAGCAGGATGTTGGCGACCTGCGCGTCCATGTCGCTGAGCGCGAAGTACAGGGTGCCGGTCGCGACGACCTGCGGGCCCGCGTCGTGGCCGATCGTCTGGACGGAGTCGCGGGCGTTCCCGATCGCCATGGTCAGCACGGCGAGCAGCGCGACGATCGCGATCAGGCACAGCGCGACGTGGGTGCCGATGCGGCCGGGGATCGTGCGGAGCCAGCGGCCGCGGACGAACGTCGTCAGCCGTCCGGCGCGGCGCGGGGCGCGCTCGGCGGGCGGCCGGGACGGGGGCTCGGGGTCGGGCGGCGGCGCCGGGGGACGCGCCGCGGGCTGGCCCTGTCTGACCGGCGAGCCCTGGGAGGGAGTCAGCGTCATGGCGGGCCTTCCTGCAAGAACAGCGTGATGGTCGTCCAGGCCCCCACGTGGACGCGGTCGCCGTCGGACACCGGGACCGGCACGTTCACGCCGATCGGGTCCGCCGCGTCGTTGAGCGTCGTGCCGTTCGTCGAACCGGGGTCGACCAGGCGCCACGTGCCGTCCGGCTGGGCGAGCAGGACGGCGTGCAGGTGCGAGACGCCGGGGTCCTCGGGGGGCGCGCTCAGGTCGATCTCCGGGAGGAGCGCGCGGGACGTGCTGCGCCGCCCGATCCGGACCTGGTCGCCGATCAGCGGGACGCGCCGCTCCGGGCAGTACGGCGGGAACGCCAGCCCCGCCGCGTCCGGGCCCATCTGCGCGACGACCCGGTCGAAGTAGGCGCGGTCGGCGGCGATCAGCGCGGCCGGGCCGGGACCCGCCGGGGACGGCGGGCCGGGCGGGCGGGCCTCCGCGGCCGAGCGCGGCCGGACGGCCCGCGCCGCCGCCAGCTGGACGGTGTGCAGCGCGCCCTTCTCGAAGTCGTAGCCGTCGGCCTCGCAGAAGCGTCCCGAGCGCGGGGCGCCGCAGTGCGGGCAGGCGGGCGCGGGCGCGGGGGCAGGCGCGGGCGCGGGGTCGGCGAAACGGGCGCGTGGCGCGCCGTCCATGAGGTCGCCGCACACGTCGCAGTAGTCGTCGGCGTCGGACGTGTGCCCGCTCGGGCAGACCGGCATGGTCCTCAGCCTCCTCCCCCCGCGTCGTCCTGGCGAGTCCGGACCGTGCGGACGGACCGGGTGTCGAGCGACATCTCGTCCGCCTTCGCCACCTCGCGTTTCAGCCGCACGGTGCCGCGCGCCGGGTCGATCACGTCCACGACCTTGTCGAGCAGGTCGGAGATCTGCTCGTTGCCGACCTCGCGGGCGAGCACGACGGCGCGGCCGAGGCGGGCGGTCGCGGTGTCCTCGTCGCCCTCGCGGCGCGCCTCCAGGCCCTGCTGGATCGCGTCGGCCAGCTCGGACTGGCCGGTGTGGTGCGCGACCCGCCCGTTGATGCGGGTGGACATGGCCTCGTCGTCCGTCCACTCGGCAAGGACGTTCCCGGACGCCAGCACCGCGTCGCCCGCGAGGAGCTTCACCCACGCGGCGCGCATCTGCCGTCCGATGTCGCCCGGCTCGACCTCGACGCACAGGTGGTACTCGCGGGCCTCGTCGCCCCACGCGCCGAGGGGGTAGTCGCCGGTCTGCGTCCCGGACTCGACCCGGCGGTCGGTCAGGTCCTCCACGGCGGGGACCATCTGCTTGACGAACCGGAGCCGCGCCTGCCGGGGCGTCCACACGCGCAGCGCGACGCCCGCGACCTCCTTGCCCATCGCGGCCCTGGTCATGGCGAGGAAGTCGGCCTCCAGGTCGGCCGGGTCCGGGACGTCGAGGAACCCGCCCAGCAGCGCCGAGGAGATCTTGCGCAGCTCGGCGACGTCCCAGTCGGTGCCGACGCCGCGCGCGTCGCAGAGGAAGCGGCCCGAGCAGGCGCGGAGCGCGGCGTCCAGCTCGGCGGCGGTCTCGTGCTGGTTCTTGCCGTCGGTCAGCAGGATGGCGTGCTTGACGGCGTCGTCGTCGTTCCCGCTGAACAGCCGCTCGGCGAGCCGCAGCCAGGAGCCGATCGCCGTGCCGCCCGCGGCCTCCAGGCGTCCGACCGCGTTCACCGCCCCGCGCCGGGACGTCTCGCTCGCCTCGACGAGCCGCTCCGCCTGCGGGTAGACCATGCGCGGCTGGTTCGCGCCCGCGACCACGGCGAACCGCACGCCGTCGCGCAGCACGTTCACGGCCGCGCGGGCCGCCCGCTTCGCCGCCGCCATCTTGCCCCGGTACGACATCGAGCCCGACGTGTCGATGATGATGATCTCCGCGGCCGGGGCGCGGCCCCGTCCTCGCGCACCGGAGCCGCCTGAGCCGCCGCCGGACGAGCGGGCCTCCACGGTCACGATGGCGTGCATCTCCCGCCCGCCCGCCGGGAGGAAGGGGTTCTGGTCCACGCGGACCGTGAACTGGGGGACTTCGCTCATCTGCCCGGCTCCCTGCTCGTCGGATAGGGGATCACCGCAACCGTGACGTTGTCGTGCCCGCCCGCGTCGAGCGCCGCCCGCAGCAGCCGCCGCGCCGCTCCCGCCGGGCCGTCCGCGCCCCCCGCGAAGGCGACGGCCGCGAGGGCTGAGGGCTCCGGCAGGTGGTTCCACAGGCCGTCGCTGCACAGCATGACCAGGCCCGGGACGGCCGGGCGGAACGCCGCCACCCGCGCCTCGACCGCGCCCGCGTCGGCGCCGAGCCACGCCGTCAGGACGTGCGCGCGCCGGTCCGCCCACGCCGCCGCCTCGCTGAGCTCGCCGCTGTCGACCATCCGCGCGGCCCAGGAGTCGTCCCGCGTCAGCAGGGACGAGCCGCCGGGGGCCAGCCAGTAGGCGCGGCTGTCGCCGACCCAGCCGACCGTGACGCCCGCCCGGTCGACGACGGCGGAGACGAACGTGCAGGCGGGCGCCTCGTCCGGGTTCTGGGACGGGGCGAGGCCCGTGACGACCTCGGCGGCCCGCTCGGCGGCGGCGCGGGTGGCGTCCCGCGCGTCCACGCCGACCGCGACGCGCCCCGACAGGACGGCCGCCGCCGCGTCCGCCGCGCGCCTGGACGCCTCGTCCGAGCCGGGCGCCGTCGCGACCCCGTCGCACACCACGCCGCACGCCCCGGCGGGCAGCGCCGCCAACGCGACCGCGTCCTCGTTGCGGCGCCGCCTCAACCCGCGATCGCTGACGGCGGCGGCGAGGAACCCGAGGTCGATCTCGAAGTGCCCGCGTCCCTCCCGGGCCGACGACGGCCGCCGGAGCCCGCACTGCTCGCAGTACCCGTCCGCCCCGATGACCCCGCCCCCGCAGTCCGCGCACTCGGCGATGACAGGCAGATCAGCCCGAGTGTCCGCCGCCCCCGGCCGTGTCGCGGGCGCGGTCGGGGCGGGGTGGGGCGCGTTCGACCACGGTGGTGCGGGAGCGGTCGGGGCGGGGTGCTCGGCGCGGGTTCGCGTGGGTCCGTCTGTGAGCGTCGTAGCGGGGCGGGCGGTGCGGGGGGCTCCCGGCCGGGCCTGGCCGTTCGGGGACGGTGGGGCCGGGCGGCCGCATTGTTCGCAGAAGCGCTCTCCGCGGCGGACGGGCTGGCCGCAGCCATGGCAGGGCCCGGCGTGGGTGTGCTGGTCCGCGTCCATCGTCAGAACAGCGTCCTCGGGCGGACGGCGTTGGCGCGCTTGACCATCGCGTGCCGGTGCCCGGCGTCGTCGGCGAACCGCGCGAGCGTGCGGTAGGTGGCCTCCAGCCGCACGCGGAGCGGGTCCTCGCGCATCTCGGTGCCGAGGATCTGGCCGCGGAACCCGGCGGGCGTGGTGCGTCCGGTCAGGACGAAGGCGAGCGCGGCCTCCAAAACCTCCGCCTCGAACGCCGCCGCCCGCTCGATGCCGAGCCGGAGGGACGCGAGCCGCCGTCCCGCCTCGACCAGGGACGCGGCGTCCAGCTCCGTCGGCCCCCGGCCGCGCACGGCGGCGGCGACGGACGCGAGCTGCGCCGCCAGGTAGTTGCTCGAAATGCGCGGGACGGAGTCGAGCACGTGCTCGGCGGCGATCCGGTCGCGGGCCGCGAGCCGGGCCCTGGCCAGCCCGAACGCGGCGCTCACATGGGTCGGGTCGGTGCGCCAGACCGTCTCGTAGAAGCGTTCCGCGCGGGGCAGGTCGCCGAGCGTCTCGTGGCAGAACGCGAGCGCCAGCTTGGGGGCCTGCTCGCCGGGCGCGAGGTCGTACAGGTCGTTGAAGACGGCCGCCGCCTCCCGGCCGCGCCCGCCCGCGAGGGCGCGGACGCCGCGGTACCAGTCGACGCGCCAGTCGTCCGGGTCCTCGGCGGCGAGCTCTTCGAGCAGCCGGTGCGCGCCGTCCAGGTCGCCCAGCTCGATCCGGACCCGGACCAGCGCGACCCGCACCTCCCGGGACGCGACCGGCGCCGCGCTCAGCGCCGCCGCGAGGTCGCCCGGGTCGCGGGCGGTGAGCCCGGCGAGGAACGCGGCGGCCGGGTCGGACCCGTAGACGAGCGGGACGGGCAGCGCCGACGCCGCCGCGGCCGGGGAGAGCGGCACGAGGATCGGCGGGGCCGCGGAGCCGGGACGAGCGCCGTCCGGGCCCAGGCCCTCGACGATCTCCGCGCCCGCCGTGTGCTGCTCCGGCCCGAACAGCGGGGACGGCGCGGGCCGCGGATGCCCGTCCTCGGCGGACAGCACCTCGCGCAGCACGCCCGTGAGCTGCTCCGCCATCTCCGCCGCGCTCTGGAAGCGGCGGGCCGGGTCGGGATGCGTGGCGCGGCGCAGGAGCCGGTGGTACGACTCGTGCCGCTGGAACAGCGGCACCTCCTCGCGGGGCGGCAGGCTGCGCAGGTGGCGTCCGGTGTAGCCGCGGAACGGGAAGCTGAGCACGGCCAGCGTCCGGCCGACCGTGTAGAGGTCGGACGTGACCGACGGGCCCTGCGAGCTGATCTCGGGGGCCTGGTAGCCGGGCGTGCCGAAGATCGGGCTGTCGACGTCGAACGCGCGGCGCACCCCGCCGAGGTCGATCAGCTTGAGCTGCTCCTCCGACTGGATCGCGTTGTCCGGCTTGAAGTCGCAGTACAGCAGCCCGACGCCGTGCAGGTAGCCGAGCGCGCTCAGCACTTCGAGGCCGTAGGCGATCACCTGGCCGAGCGGCAGCGACGCCGTGTCGCCGTGGTCGCGCCGGACGCTCAGCAGGATGTCCTTCAGGGACCGTCCGCCGACGTACTCCATCACGATGTAGCCGGAGCCGCCGTGCTGGACGAAGTTGTAGATCTTGACGATGTTGGGGTGCTCGACCTCCGCCAGGAACGCCCGCTCGGCGGTGGACGCAGCCATCGCGTCGGCGTCCCCGAGGTCGAGGAGGCCCTTGAGCACCACCCACCGGTCGCTGACGTTGTGGTCGCGGGCCAGGTACACCCAGCCGAGCCCGCCGTGCGCGAGGCAGCCCAGCACCTCGTACTGCCCGCCGATCAGCTCGCCGTGGTGGAGCTTCGGCGTGAAGGAGAACGGGTGCCCGCAGTTCGCGCAGAACCCCTCGGTGCGGCCCGGCCGCCCGTCCCGGCTCCGGCCGACCTTCTCGTCGCAGTTGCTGCAGAAGCGCCGGTTCTCCGGCACCTCCGGCTTCTCCATGACCGCCGACGCCGGGTCGCGCGCCGGGACCGGCGGGACGTCGACCAGCCCGGCACCGAGCATCCCGCGCCGCCCGGACCCGCTGGAGCCGCTGGAGCTCCGGCTGCCGCCGCGCGAGGCCGTCCGTCCGGAGCCGAGGCCGCGCGAGCCGCCCGACGACGCGGCCGAGGCGGCGCTCGGTCCGCTCCGTCCGCTCGGGCCGCTGGAGCCGTCCGGGGTGGGCTGCCTGGTCGTCGGCGGCGCCACCGGCGTCCGCGTCGTGACCGGAGCGGGCGTCACCGGCTGGACGGCCTGCGCGGGACGCGAAGGCTGCGAGGGCTGCGACTGGACGGCGGGCCCGGCGGACGCGGCGGGCTGGGCTGACGCGGCCAAGGGGACGGAGGAGGCCGCCTGGGAGGACGAGGCGGAGGAGGCGGAAGGGGCTGGTGGGGCCATGCCGCAGGTGTCGCAGAAGCCGTCCGGCTCCACCTCGCCGGTGCAGCCGGGCTGGGCGCATCGGTTCATCGCCGGGTCCCCGTCTCGCTCTCGCACGCCCGCAGCGCCCGCTGGAACTCGGCGAGCACCGTCGTCGCCCGCCGCAGGTCGCAGGGCGCCGTCCACAGCACGTCCCGGGCCTCGCCGTACAGCTCGGTGAGGCGCTCGTCCTCGACGACGCCGAGCCGGGCGGCCTTGGCCCGGTACGCCTCCAGGCGGCCGCGCAGCTCGCCGCGCCGGTCCAGCAGGCCGGCACTGAGACGCAGGTCTCCGCGCGCCCGTTCCAGCGCCTCGTCGGTCGCCCGCTCCAGCTCGGCGAACCGGCCGGCCATCTCCACCCAGCGGCCCGCCTCGCGCAGCCGCTCCAGCGCGGCCAGCCGGTCGCGGAGCCCGGCGCCGAGCCCGTGCGACGGCGCGGGCAGGTTCGGCGACTCGATCTTGCTGAGCGCGGTCCGGTGCGCCTCGTGCGCGCGCCGCTCCGTCGCCTCGATCTCCTCGATGGACGCGGTGACCCGCGCGACGAGCTCGTCGTAGTCGTCGCGCATGCGGGCGACCCCGGCCAGCTCGTCGCCGAGGGAGGTGAGGATGGTGCGGACGCGGTCGAGCCGCGTCGTGTCCGGGGCGCCGTTCCGGACGAGCGACAGCGGGTCGGTGCGGATGAGGCGGCCGAGCGCGGTCAGCTCGCGTCCGACCCGGTCCAGCTCGGGGTGGCGGGTGCCGTCCAGGGAGTGCGCGAGGCGGGCCGTGCGGCGCCAGCTCTCCTCAGCCTCCTCCAGCGGGAGCAGCAGGGCCGTCCACGCGGCGTCGGCTGCGGCGATCTCGCCCGCGACGAAGGTGTACGCCTCCGACATCAGCGCGACGGCCTCCTCCAGCGTGACCCGGCGTTCGTGCGGGCCGAGGAGGGTGCGGTCCTGGAGGGGGATCTCGCCGTCGGGCAGCTCCACCGACAGCCCGGACAGCATCCCGGACAGCTCGACCAGCGTCGCCGCGTCCGGCCGCGGGTTCCGGTCGCGCAGCTCCTGCGCCGCCTCGAGGACGCGCTGGTAGGCGTCGAACAGCGCCCACAGGGACGTCATCCGCGTCTTCGCGTCGTCCCAGCGGCGCCACGTCTCGCCGGTCAGCCGGGCGCCCTCCAGCAGGCGGCTGCCCTCGTGGCCGTCGAGGTCGAGGAGGGAGGCGGAGATCCGGTCGCGTTCGGCGCGGAGCGTCCGCAGGGCATGGTCGACGCCCTCCCGGCTCATGGGCGCGGTGGGCCCGGCCCCGCTATGGTCCAACGTCAGCCCCGCGTTCGCTCTCCTACGGACCCCCTGAGCATGCCCGGTACGGCGGTCTGGGAGCACGGACCGGTCCACTATCGGACGTACGCTCTCATACAAGTGTGATCCGTGACACCGAACCAGACAAGCACCATTCTGTACCGATGATCGCGGATCTCGATCCCCTCGCGATCGAATGGCCGAGCCCGGCTCCTCTCCGCTCCGGTCCGGACGTCCGACCGGCGGCCCGGGGCCGACCCGGGGCCGCGCTGGATGCCGACCCGTACCCTGTGCTCCGGGAACCTCGTTTTCCGGGGTGACGTTACGACATTCGAGCACGTCTTTCGAGAGGAGTGGTGAGTCCGCGGTGTCGGACCCCAGTGATAGACCCGGTGCCCCATGCTGAGCGCGACGCTCGGAGTGCTCGCGGTGATCGTCCTCACCGCCGCCACCGGATACTTCGTCGCCCAGGAGTTCGCGTACGTCGCCGCCGACCGGGCGACGCTCGAACAGGCCGCCGCGCGGGGCGACACGTCCGCCCGGCGGGCCGTGAAGGTCATCGGACGCCTGTCGTTCATGCTGTCGGGCGCGCAGCTCGGCATCACGATGACGACGCTGGTCGTCGGGTTCATCGCCAAGCCCGCCCTCGCCGAGCTGATCCGCCCGCTGCTGGACGTCCTCGGCGTCCCCGAGGGCGCGACCGGGGCGATCGCGCTGGCCGCCGGGTTCGTGCTGGCCACGCTCATCCAGATGCTGCTGGGCGAGCTGTTCCCGAAGAACCTCGCGCTCGCGCGGGCCGAGGCGCTGGCCCGCGCGCTGGCCGCGTCCACCCTCTTCTACCTGACGGTCGCCGGGCCGGTGATCCGGCTGTTCGACCGCTCCGCCGAGCGGCTGCTGCGCGCGGTCGGCGTCGAGCCCGTCGAGGAGCTGCACGGCGGCGCGACGCTTGAGGAACTGGGCGACATCATCGGCAAGTCGCGCGGCTCCGGGCACCTGCCCGCCGACCTGTCCGGGCTGCTGGAGCGGGCCGTGTCGTTCGGCGACCTCCGCGCTGACGAGGTCATGGTGCCGCGCCCCCAGGTCCGGACCCTGCCGGGCACCGCGCCCGTCGCCGACCTCGTCGCGCTGATCCGCGAGACGGGGCACAGCGCCTACCCGGTGTACGGGCAGGAGGTCGACGACGTCGTCGGCGTCGCGGGCGTCCGGGAGGTGGCCGACGACGCGCTCGACCCGGCCACCCCGATCCGGACGGTCGCGCGGCCCGCGCTGTTCGTCCCCGGCAGCCAGCCGCTGTACGGGGTCATCGAGCGGATGCGCGACTCCGGCGAGGAGTTCGCCTGCGTCGTGGACGAGTACGGCGGCCTCGCCGGGATCCTCACCTTCGAGGACGTCGCCGAGGAGCTGGTCGGGGAGATCTCCGACGAGACCGACGAGCGCGAGGACGCCCCGACGTCCGGCCCGGACGGCTCCTGGCTCGTCGACGCGGGCATGCGCATCGACGAGGTCGCCCGGCTCACCGGGCTCGACCTCCCGGACGACGGCCCCTACGACACGCTCGGCGGCCTCGTCATGGCCGAGCTGCGCCGCCTGCCGTCCGCCGGGGACCGCCTCACGGTCGAGCCGGACGGCGGCCCGCCGGTCGAACTGGAGGTCGTCAGCGTGGCCCGCCGGGTCGCCGAGAAGATCCGCATAATCCGAACCGTCCCCGCCTCCCAGACCCACGCACCCGAACAAGCCGAAGAGACCGACCAGACCGGAAAGGCCCAGCCGGCGGAAGAGACCAGAGCGACCGAGCAGGCCGGGGAGATCACGCGGGTCGACGTGTACGAGCAGACTGGAGAATCCGCGAGACCTGGAGGATCCGGGGAGTCTGAGGAGGCGTCGTGGACCTCCTGACACCGCTCGTCGTCACCGTGCTTCTGCTGGCCGGTAACGGGTTCTTCGTCGCGGCCGAGTTCGCGCTGGTGGCGGCCGGACGTCCGCAACTCGAACGTGCCGCCGCGAAGGGCAGCCGTCCGGCCGTCGCCGCGCTCGCCGGGGTCCGGGAGCTGTCGCTGATGCTCGCGGGCGCGCAGTTCGGCATCACGATGTGCTCGCTCGGCCTCGCGATCGTCACCGAGCCCGCGTTCGAGCACCTCCTCGAACCGCCGCTGCACGCGCTCGGCGTCCCGGAGGCGGGGTCGAAGGCCATCGCGCTCGGCTGCGCGCTGGCCGTGATCACCTTCCTGCACATGGTCGTCGGGGAGATGGCGCCGAAGTCGTGGGCGATCGCGCATCCGGAGCGGTCGGCACTGATCCTCGCGCTGCCGTTCCGGGCGTTCGCGAAGGTGTCCAGGCCGATCCTGGCGGCGCTGAACGCGGTCACCAACGCGCTGCTGCGCCTCATCCGCGTCACGCCGAAGGACGAGCTGGACGACCACACCGACCCTGCCCGGCTCAGCCACCTCGTCGGCGAATCCCGGCGTCTCGGGCTGATCGGCCGGCACGACCACGAGCTGCTGCGCCGGGCGATCTCCGCGCGGGAGGCCACGGTCGGACGGCTCGTCGTGCCCGCCACGTCCGTCACCACGATCGGCGCGGACGCGACCGCCGCGCAGATCCGGCGGACCGCCACCGCGAGCGGCCACAACCGCATGCTCGTCCGCGACGGGGACGGCGCCATGGCGGGGATCGTGCACGTCCGAGCCGCGATCACCGAGCCGGACGGACGGCGGCGGGCCGGGGAGCTGGCCCACCCGGCGCCCGTCCTGACGGCGGAGACGACCGTCCTGGACGCGGTCAGCCGCATGCGCCGCGCCCGCGCCCAGCTCGCCGTCGTCAACGACGCGGACGGCGAGTTCGCCGGAATCGTGACGCTGGACGACGTCCTCGCCGAGCTACTGGCCACGAACCCGCACTGACAAGGCCCCCGTACCTGCGATAACGCCGCAGGTGTCGAGGTGCTGCAACGCGATTTCAGGTTCATCGTGGACCTATGAGCACAGACGCCCACGCCCACGACCACGGACTCGCTCACGGCCACGACCACGAACTCGGCCACGACCACGACCACGACCACGATCCCGGCCGTGGCCATGGGGACGGCCGTGGTCATGGGCATGGTCATGGCCATGGGCATGGGCACGGGCACGGTCGTGAGCATGGGGGTCGGGGATCGTGGCGGGGGCGGATCGTTCATGCCGTTCGGCCGCATTCGCATGAGGCGGGGGACAAGGTCGACTCCGAGATGGAGGCGAGCGCGCAGGGCATGCGCGCCCTATGGATCTCGCTCGCGGGGCTGGGCGCGACCACCGTCCTCCAGGCGGCGGTCGTGGCGTTCACCGGCTCGGTGGCGCTGCTCGGCGACACGCTGCACAACGCGGCGGACGCGCTGACGGCCGTCCCGCTGGGCATCGCGTTCGTCCTCGGACGGCGTCCGCCGACCCGCCGCTACACCTACGGGTACGGGCGTGCCGAGGACCTCGCGGGCGTCGTGATCCTCCTCGCCATCGCGGTGTCGGCGGTCGCGGCCGGGTTCGCGGCCGTCGAGCGGCTCGTCCATCCACAGCCTGTGGACCATGTCGCCGCCGTCGCGGGCGCCGCGCTGGTCGGGTTCGCGGGGAACGAACTGGTCGCCCGCTACCGCATCCGCGTCGGCCGCAGGATCGGCTCCGCCGCCCTCGTCGCGGACGGCCTGCACGCCCGCACGGACGGGTTCGCCTCGCTCGCCGTCCTGATCGGGGCGGGCGGCGTCGCGCTGGGCCTGCCCTGGGCGGACCCGGTCGTCGGCCTGCTGATCACCGTCGCGATCCTGGCCGTCCTGCGGCAGACGACCTGGGAGGTGTGGCGCCGCCTCATGGACGCCGTCGACCCGGCCCTGGTCGACCGCGCCGAGGCCGCGCTGAGCGCCACACCCGGCGTCCTCGGCGTGGGGGACGTCCGGCTCCGCTGGATCGGGCACCGCCTCCGCGCCGAGTGCGACGTCGTCGTGGATCCGGGCTCGACCGTCGTCCACGCCCACCAGGTCGCCGTGGACGCGGAGCACAGCCTGCTGCACGCGCTGCCCCGGCTTTCCGGCGCCGTCGTCCACCCGGATCCCGAGGCCCGCGACGGTGAAGATCATCACGCGGTCCTGGCCGGGCATCGCCGATCCCGGGACGTGTGAGACGTTAGTCCGGCGAAGAAGGGGAAATTAGGGCCCCGGGCGGACGATCTGGGACGGGATGACGCGCGTGAAGCAGCCATCAGAGACCAACGGCCCCGACGAGGAGACCACGGGGAGCGGAGAACCCGCGCCGGTGTACGTCCCCGAGTCGGAGGTACCGACGGTCACCGTCCCCCTCCCCGATAAGGACGACCCCGCCGTGGCACAGCCTCCGATATCCAACATGGACGCCCCTGCAAGCGAGACCGTCCCCGACGTCCCCACCCCGGACCCCGAACCGACGGTCGCCTCCGCGCCCACCCCCGAAACGCAACCCGAGCCTGTCGCCTGGGCCGATCCCGATCCCGAGGCCGAGGCCGAGGCAGCACCCGCTTCCGTGACGCGACCCGAACCCGCATCCGCCGCCCAAGCCGAATTCGAGGCCGAGGCACAACCCGAACCCGAGCCCACCGCCTGGGACGAGCCGCAGATCGAGGCTGGGGCGGCACCCGCTTCTGCAACGCAACCCGAGCCCGAACTCACCGCGCAAGCCGAACTCGAGACTGCGGCAGAACTCGCCCCCGAAGCACACCCCGAGCCCGTGCCGGAGCCGACCGCCTGGGCTGGTCCGGAGGTCGAGGCAGAGGCGGAACCCGCGTCCGCCACTCAAGCCGATATCGAGGCTGCGGCAGAGCTCATTCCCGAGGAACGACTCGAACCCGAATCGGAGCCCACCGCGTGGGCCGATCCGGAAGCCGAGCCCGTTGCCGCAGCGCAAGCTGAGCCTGAGCCCGTCGCCCCGAGTGAATTCGAGGTTGGGGCAGGGCTGGTTCCCGAGACACAACTCGAGCCCGAGCCCCAAGTCGGTTCGGATGCGGAAGTAGAGCCCGCGGCCGTGGTGGAGCCGGAGGATGGGTTTGATCCCCGGGCCGGGTTCAGCACCATTCCCTTGCAGGACGAGCCTTCGGTGACGCCGCCGCTTGGGGCGCATGTCGTCCAGGACGGGTGGGGTGGGCGTGAGCTGGTCGAGGACGTGTACCGTCCGCTGGCCGAGTTCTATGAGCGCCTCGACGCGCGCCTCAAGGAAGTGCCCGAGGACGTCCCGCCCGCCGGTTGGGCGCCGCACGTCGCCGCGCTCCAGGCGTTGCGCAGCGGGCACGTCGCGGGCGACTGGGAGACCCTGGCCCGCTTCCTCGTCGCCCCGACGACGCTGGACGCCGGGACGGGCGGCCTGCGCCTCGTCCGGGCCGAGCGGCCGGACGAGGCGGTCCGCGAGCTCGTCAAGGCGCTGGCTACGGCCGACGAGCGCGCCCTGCTGATCGCGCCCACGCCGGAGCGGGCGGCGGAGCTGCTGCTCTCCCTGGAGGACGACCCCGAGGTCTTCTCCCTCAAGATCGAGACGCACCCGGAGACGGCGGAGTCCCCGTCCGTGGCGACGCAGGCCCTCCCGCCGCTGGAAGACGAGCCGGGCGGACCGGACGAGCCCGCCGTCATGCCGCAGCCGTCCCGGCGGCCCGGCTCCAGCGAGACGGTCGAGTTCAAGCCCCTCCCCGCCACGCCCGAACCGCAGCCCCAGCCCCAGCCCGAGCCGGAACCGCAGCCCGCCGAAGGCGAGAGCGCGTCGGCCGTGACGCGGGTCGAGCCGCTTCCCGCGCTGCCCGTCACCGAGCCCGCCGTCCCCGAAGAAGGTCCGTCGGCCCCGGAGACGCGGATACGCACGGCCGCGCTGCGTCCGGTCGGGCAGGCGTGGCGGCAGTCGTGGGACACGGAGACCCGCCTGCTCCGGCGCGGCCTCATGTGGCTCGAACAGTGGCCCAGGGACGCGGCCGCGCTGCAGGCCGTCCAGGACGAGAACCTGCGCCGTGCCGAGGCGCTGGAGGCCGAGCGCGCGGCGCTGACCGGCGCGATCGAGGAGTCGCGGAACGCGGCGGCCACCGCGGAGCGGGTGGCGGAGGAGGCCGAGGCCGAGGCGGAGCGGCTCGTGGCCGTCCAGGAGGAGGCCGAGGCGGAGCTGGCGGGTCCGCGCGCGGAGGCGGAGCGGCTCCAGGCGATCGCGGACGAGTCCGCCGCCGAGGCCAACGCGCTGACCCGGACGGCCGACGCCTCCTACGCGCGGTGCGTCCAGCTCGACGAGCGCGCGAAGACCGCGCAGGCGGAGTTGCAGGCGGCGCGGCAGGCGGAGGCGTCCCTGACGGACGAGCTGGCGCGGGCGCAGGAGGCGCTGCCCGGCGCGGCGGAGGAGGCGCACCGCCTCACGGCCGCCGACGCGGACGCGGCCGCCGAGGGCCACGCCGCGTACTACCGGCTGGTGTCGGCGGAGTCGGCGCTGTCCGGGGTGCGGCGGAAGATGACGCTCGGGCAGCGGCTGCACGTGTCGTCGCCGCCGGAGGAGCTGAGCGGCCTGCGCGCCGAGGTCAAGGCCCGGACGCGGGAGGCGGACGAGGCCGCGAAGCGGGCGCGCGAGGCGAAGGAGGCGGCGGAGCACGCGGAGCGCGTCCGGCGCGGGCTGGCGTCGTTCGTGTCCGAGGGCGGGGCGAAGCTGCGCGCGGCGCAGGAGGCGCAGGAGCGGCTCGGGACGGAGCTGACCTGGCTCGCGACCGAGCGGGAGACCGCGACGGCGGAGCACCGGGAACACGCGCGGGCGGCGTCGCAGGCCGTCGAGAAGGCCACCGAGGACGGTCTGCGGGCCCGTGCCGCGCAGCAGGCCGCGCACGCGATCCAGGAGCGGGTGAACGCGGCGCGGACGTCCCGGAACGAGGCCCTCGCGACGTCCCGCCAGGCGCGGGCGGACGCGGAGGTCGCCGCCAGACGCGCCGCGGAGAAGGTCGCCGAGCTGGAACGGCGCACCGCCGAGGCCGCGGAGGAGATGTCGGCCCGCGAGGCCGAACTGGAGACGGCGGCGCGGACGGAGGCCCGGTCGCGGGAGAACGTCGTCGCGACCTGCGGCGCCGACCCGGCCGACGACCCGGCGGCGGTCCCCGGCCACCAGCGCCGCGCGATGGCCCGGATCGAGCAGCTCACGGGCTACCTGAACGGCGAGCGGACGGCGGAGGGCGACGTCCTCCTCCGCACCGCCGACCTGGTCGCCGGAACCCCGGTCGGCGTCGGCCTCGCGGTCGGCGAGGAGGCGTTCGACACGCTGATCGTCGCGGACGCGGGCGCCGTCACGGACGCGGAGTTCCTGATCGGCGCCGTCCGGGCCCGCCGCTGGGTCCTGGTGAGCGCGTCCGGCCTGTCCCCGGCGGAGTACCGGGAGTACGCGGACGCGCCGTCCGGCAGGCAGGCGACCAGCCCGTTCGGCCGGGCCGAGGCCGCCGCGCCCGGCCTGGTCGAGGAGCGCTAGGGCGCGTCAGTCGCGGTCGTCGTCGTCCTTCCGCTTCTCGTCCGGGACGATCACGTGCAGCACCCAGCCGACGAGGCCGACGACGATCGCGCCCCAGAACGCGGCCCAGAACCCGCCGACGTGGAACGGCAGCGACAGCTCCTCGGCCAGTTCGCTGGTGAGCCAGAGCAGCAGCGCGTTCACCACGAGCCCGATCAGCCCGAGCGTGAGCACGTAGAACGCGCAGCCGAGCGTCTTGATGACCGGTTTGATGATCGCGTTGACGAGACCGAAGATGACGGCGACGGCGATCAGGGTGAGGGCGCGCCGACCGGCGGTGTCGCCTTCCACCGTGATGCCGTTGATCAGCACCGTGGCGACCCACAGGGCGACCGCGGTGATGCCCACCTTGAGAAGAATCCGCACACCACGATCATGCGGGGGACGACCGCCGTTCGTCATCCCTCTACGCGGCGATTCGTCCGAACAAGCCCGTCATCATCCAGAACGAGCCGGAACGGGCCAGTTCGTCAGCACGTGGGGGCCGTCCCCCACCGGCGGGCCGCGCGGACGTTCAGTCGGCGCGGTCGAAGAACGGGGAGCGGGCTTTGACCTGGGAGCGCGGCGCGGCGGGTGCGGCGGGTGCGGCGGGTGCGGCGGCGGGCTCGCGCCGGCCCTGGGGCGGCACCGTCGGCGCGGGCGCGCCCGGAACCGGTGCCGGGCGGGGCTGCTGCCGGACGCGGGCCAGTTCCCGCTGGAGGCGGCGCTTCTCCATCTCCAGCGTCGTCAGCGACTCCTCGTGCTCTTCGCGCAGGTCGCGCAGGTCCCGGCGGTCGCGCAAGCGGCGAGCGGCCCCCATGAAGGTCATCATCATGCCGATGACGAAGAGGGCCCCGATGCCCGCGCCCACGGCGAAGACCTGCCATTCCTCGCTGACGCCTGGCACGGTCCGCTCGAAGACGAGGAGGTGGGCGGATCCGGTGTTGTCGAGCACGACGCCGGCGCCGGCGACGACCGCCGCCGCTACCAGCAGGAAACCGAGGAACACCATGGGCAGCTCTCCTCTGCTGTGACTCCGGAGGGGGTGCGGAGGGCCCCCACCATGCCAGACGAAAACTGGATCATGTAGTTTTGTCGGATAAATCCAGGTCAGAGGCTTTTAGTCCGATCCAATGCATAAGGTTCCATCCCGGTCGCCCCGGGTAATGATCTTTGCTGGAGCATCCCGGACGCCGCCGCCGAGACCCGTGGAGGGACGCCATGCCCGTACAGGCCGTCGTGTTCGACCTGGACGGCGTCCTCATCGACTCCGAACCGGTGTGGGAGGACGTACGGCGCGGCTACGTCGCCGAGCGCGGCGGACGCTGGCTGCCCGACACCCAGGAACGGCTCATGGGAATGAGCACCGTCGAATGGGCCGCCTACATCGCCACCGACCTGGTGGACGGTGTCACCGCCGAAGAGGTCGCCTACCAGGTGGTCGACAGGATGTCGGTCAAGTACGAGGAGAACCTCCCCGTACTGCCCGGAGCTAAGGAGACCGTCCGCCGCATGGCGGAGTACCGTCCCCTGGGCCTTTCCAGTTCGTCTCCCCGCGCGCTCATCGAACTGGTGCTCGCCCAACTGGGACTGGACGCTTTGTTCCGCGCGACGGTGTCGACCGAAGAGGTCGACCGTGGAAAACCCGCCCCGGACGGATATCTGACCGTGGCCGCCCAACTGGAAGTGCCGAGCCAGGATTGCGTCGCCATCGAGGACTCCTCGAACGGCCTCCGCTCGGCGCACGCCGCCGGGATGACGGTGATCGCGGTGCCGCGTCAGGCGCATCCGCCCGCGTCCGACGCGCTCGACCTGGCCGCCCACGTCGCCACCGGCCTGGACGAGATCACGCCCCAGCTGGTCGAGGTTATCCACAGGTGACGAATGCCCGGACGGTGTCCGCGGCCGCTCATAGTATGAACCGGTGACCTCCCCCGAGAGCCTCGATGTCCTGCGGCGCGTGTTCGGCTACGACGCGTTCCGCGACGGCCAGCGCGAGATCGTCGACCACGTGGTCGGCGGCGGGGACGCGCTGGTCCTGATGCCGACCGGCGGCGGGAAGTCGCTGTGCTACCAGATCCCGTCGCTCGTCCGGAAGGGCACCGGGATCGTCATCTCGCCGCTCATCGCCCTCATGCAGGACCAGGTCGACGCACTGCGCGCGCTCGGCGTCCGCGCGGGCTTCCTCAACTCCACCCAGGATTTCGAGGAGCGCCGCGTCACCGAGGCGCAGCTCGTCGCGGGCGAGCTCGACCTGCTCTACCTCGCACCCGAGCGGCTCCGGCTGCCCGCCACGGTCGAGCTGCTCGACCGCGCCGACGTCGCGCTGTTCGCGATCGACGAGGCGCACTGCGTGTCGCAGTGGGGGCACGACTTCCGTCCCGACTACCTGATGCTGTCCGGCCTGCACGAACGCTGGCCGGACGTGCCGCGCATCGCGCTCACCGCCACCGCGACCGACGCGACCCGCCGCGAGATCGCGTCCCGCCTCCGACTGGAGGACGCGCACCACTTCGTCGCGAGCTTCGACCGTCCCAACATCCAGTACCGCATCGAGCCGAAGACCGACGCGAAACGCCAGCTCCTGCGCCTCCTCCAGACCGAGCACAAGGGCGACGCCGGGATCGTCTACTGCCTGTCCCGCAACTCGGTCGAGAAGCACGCCGCGTTCCTCACCGAGAACGGCATCGAGGCCCTCCCCTACCACGCGGGCCTCGACGCGGAGACCCGCGCGTCCAACCAGGCCCGCTTCCTCCGCGAGGACGGTCTCGTCGTCGTCGCGACCATCGCGTTCGGCATGGGCATCGACAAGCCCGACGTCCGCTTCGTCGCCCACCTCGACCTGCCGAAGTCCGTCGAGGGCTACTACCAGGAGACGGGCCGCGCCGGACGCGACGGGCTGCCGTCCACCGCCTGGCTCGCCTACGGCCTCCAGGACGTCGTCAACCTGCGCAAGATGATCGACGGCGGCGAGGGCGATCCCGCGTTCCGCCGCCGCCAGGCCGCCCACCTCGACTCCATGCTCGCCCTCTGCGAGACGGTCGAGTGCCGCCGCGTCCAGTTGCTGAACTACTTCGGCCAGTCCGGGGAGCCGTGCGGCAACTGCGACACGTGCCTGACCCCGCCCGAGTCGTGGGACGCGACCGTCCCCGCGCAGAAGGTGCTGTCGGTGATCGTCCGGCTCGAACGCGAGCGCCGCCAGAAGTTCGGCGCCGGGCACATCATCGACATCCTGCTCGGCAAGAAGAGCGCCAAGGTCATCCAGTTCGACCACGACTCGCTGAAATCGTTCGGCGTCGGCACCGAGCTACGCGAGACCGAATGGCGGGGCGTCGTCCGCCAGCTCCTCGCGCAGGGTCTGATCGCCGTCGAGAGCAACCACGGCACCCTCCTCCAGACCGACGCGAGCGGCAGCGTCCTGCGGGGCGAGCGCAAGGTGATGATGCGGCGCGAGCCCGACCGTCCCGCCACGAAGCCCGCCAAGGCCGCGAAGGACCGCAAGGCCCCCGCCGCCGACCTCCCGGCCGAGGCCCAGCCGATCTTCGAACGCCTCCGCGCCTGGCGCGCCGCCACCGCGAAGGAGCAGGGCGTTCCCGCCTACGTCATCTTCCACGACGCCACCCTCCGGGAGATCGCCACCGTCCTTCCCACGACCCTCGCCGAACTGGGCCACGTCAACGGCGTGGGCGAGAACAAGCTCGCCAAATACGGCGACCAAGTCCTGGAAACCCTGACACTTTCGGACGAAACCCCCTAACTCACCAAGCCCGAAAATGCCGATGGGAGCCCCTTCAACATCCGGACCACGACCAAAGTTGATCAAGCAGTGTTCAGCGACACGCCGGGGTCGCCAGCACAACCGACGGATCGCTGAAACACCGGCCTCCAACGGACTCCTCTTCCCTCCGCGCACCTGCAGCTTTACCGTGGCGTCCTCATCGCCCCTACAAGGGTTCGCAACCGGACGTCGATCCCGACGAGGAACCCGCCGTGCTGCGACGCCCACACGTCCTCATCGCCCCTACAAGGGTTCGCAACTGACGCCGCCGATGGAGACGTGGGCGCCCTTCCACCAGTCCTCATCGCCCCTACAAGGGTTCGCAACACTCCGACCAGCGCGGACGCCAAAATCCCGGCTTCGCCATGTCCTCATCGCCCCTACAAAGGTTCGCAACTATGAGGAGTGGCAGTCGTGCCGGGACCTCATGGGTCCTCATCGCCCCTACAAGGGTTCGC
The DNA here is from genome assembly GCF_008121305.1 of Actinomadura decatromicini. NCBI lineage: Bacteria > Bacillati > Actinomycetota > Actinomycetes > Streptosporangiales > Thermomonosporaceae > Actinomadura > Actinomadura decatromicini. The sequence continues at coordinate 64,219 of NZ_VSRQ01000002.1, forward strand.
AACGATTCTCCATCGCGGGAATTCGCGGATCTTGAGGTCCTCATCGCCCCTACGAGGGTTCGCAACACTGCAACCCACGATCACGACCAGGCCGACGCGCTCGTCCTCATCGCCCCTACGAGGGTTCGCAACGACCTCGGCGAATCCCATAGAAGGTGAGGAGACGAGTTCGCCCAATACGGCGACCAAGTCCTGGAACCCTGACGCCCCCGGACAAAGGTCAGTGACCGGGCTCGGGCGCCGACAGTTTTCCGACGGAGTCGGCGTAGTACGTCGACTCGGCCACGTGGAAGGCGATCTGCCGGAAGTTCCATCCCTCGCCGGGTGACCGGTCAAGCTGGTCCGCGGTGAGCGCGGTCAGCCGGTCGGACCAGATCTGTCCGAGCCGGGTGAGCCGGCTGACGGCCTCGTCCAAGTCCTGGTCGGTAAAGGGCGCCAGGTCGGCGGGAGTCGTGATCGCCGACGCATGCCAGTCGTCGGGAATGGTCGGACGCCCGGCCAGCCGCGCCTCCACCTCGGCCAGATGGTCGACGAGGTGGTCGGCGACCCGGCGGATCGCCTTGTGCGGGGTGTAGACGCGTTCTCCCTCGGGCACCGGACGACCGTCCCACGCCGTCCAGGTCGCCGCCAGGTCGAGCACATGGTCGACCATCGACGTCACAAGCAACGCCGGTTCGCGGTCATCGGTGATCGGCACCTCATCGGACATCCACGGCCTCCAGCTTGGAGATTCAGAACTGGGCGAACGCGGCCATTGGCCATCGCCCAGGGGAAGCCGACAGTGCTTCCGGCCTCAAGCTAGATCGCGGATATCTCCACGCCCGTCGAAATATGGACGGACAGCCGCCAGGGCCCATTTCATTCGGAGTCCCAGGCCGAACGCCACCGCTTGGACGGCTGAGGCCCGCGCGGCGGCCGGTCCGCCGGACGGCTGAGGCCGCACGGCGACCGAGCTCTAACCGCGGCGTCCGAGCCCGTAGCCGTGGCGACTCTCAGGGATCTCTCAGGAAACCGCCTGGACTTCTGCCAGGCGCGCCCGGTTACCTGATCGCCATGCGAATCGACCGTAAGACGATCGCCGCCGGGGTCGGCGCGGCCGGGCTGCTCGGGCTCGGGCTGTACCTGGCCGTTCCGGCGGCCGCGGACGACCCGTCGCCGTCGTCCTCCCCGTCGGCGCGGCCGCACCATTGGGACAAGGGCCACCCTGAGCAGGGCCGTCCGGAGAATGGACGTCCGGGTCAGCCGCACCGGTGGGGACGCGGCGGGTTCCGGGGCGGCGGCGGGCTCGGCGGCGTGCACGGTGAGGCGACAGTCCGGCGCAAGGACGGCTTCCACCTCGCCGTCTGGCAGCGCGGCAAGATCACCGCCGTGTCGGGGACGACGCTGACCGTGCGGAGCGACGACGGCGTGTCCTGGACGTGGACGACGAACGACAAGACGTTCGTCCGTAAGAACGGCGACAAGGCGGAGCTCAAGTCCCTCGCGAACGGCGACCAGGTGATGGTCGCGGGCGAGCGGTCCGGCGAGACCCGCACGGCGCGCGTGGTCCGCGTCCCGAAGGCCCGGTAGGTCGGGTACGGCGGGTACCTTCGGAGCCACGACCTGGGCGGACGTCACGATCAGCGGGAGCCGATGAGCGAGAACCGGCGGGTCCTCGTCGTGGACGACGAGGCCAACATCCGCGACCTGATCGAGGTCGCGCTGCGCTTCCATGGCTTCGCGACCAGCACGGCGGCGACGGGGGCGGACGCCCTGCGCGCCGTCCGGACGGAGCGTCCCGACCTCGTCCTGCTGGACGTCATGCTCCCCGACCTGGACGGCTTCGAGGTGTGCCGGAGGCTGCGCGCGGACGGCGACCAGGTCCCGGTGATCTTCCTGACCGCGCGGGACACGCCGTCCGACACCGTCATAGGTCTCACGCTCGGCGGCGATGACTATGTCACCAAGCCGTTCTCGATCGAGGCGCTGGTCGCGCGGGTGCGGGCGGTGCTGCGCCGGACGGCCCCGCCGTCCGCCGAAACGGACGGCGAGGTGCTGCGCGTCGCCGACCTCGAACTGGACGAGGCGCACTGGCGCGTCCGCCGCGGGGGCGTGGACGTCGACCTCTCGCCCACCGAGTTCCGCCTGCTCGCGTACCTGATGCGGCACGCCGGGATGGTGCTGTCGCGGTCCCAGCTCCTCGACGGCGTGTGGGGCTGGGACCAGGGGAATCCGCAGGTCGTCGAGACGTACATCAGCTACCTGCGGCGCAAGCTCGACCCGCTCGGCACCCCGCTCATCCACACCCAGCGCGGCGTCGGCTACGCGCTGCGGCCATGACGCTCAACGCCCGGCTGCTCGCGGGCCTGCTCGGCGTCACCTTCGCCGGGCTGGCGATCATGGGCCTGGTCAGCGCGCTCGTCCTGCGCGGCTACCTGATGAACCGGGTGGACGAGCAGCTCCGGGCCACCCGGGACCGCGCGGTGTCCCGGCTGCTGCGCCCCGGCCTGCCGGAGCAGGGCGTCGCCCCGGCGCGGTTCGTGGTGCTGGCGGTCGGGCCGGGCGGGCAGGCGCGCGTGCTCAGCGGCGACCTGCCGTCCCCCGAACGGGCCGTCGCCGAGGTCGAGCGCCTCGGCCGGGACGAGCTCGCCGCCCGCGCCCGCACCCTCGAACCGTTCTCCCTGCCGGGGCTGCGGGCGGTGGCGCGCCCCTGGCGGAACGGCGTCGTGGTCGTGGCCGCGCCGCTGAGCGAGATCCATTCGGCGGTGCGGAACCTCGTCCTCACAGAGGTCGCGACGGCCGCGCTGCTGCTCGCCGCGCTGATCGTGCTCGGCCGGTGGCTGATCGGCCGCGGCCTGCTGCCGCTCGGCCGGATGGCCGCGACCGCGCACGCGATCACGGTCGGCGGCGACCTGCGCGCCCGCATGCCGGACCCGGGACCGCGCACCGAGACGGCCCGCCTCGCCGCCGCGATCAACGTGATGCTGGAGCGGATCGAGCAGGCGTTCTGGGCGCGCAGCCGCTCGGAGGCCCGCGTCCGCGAGTTCGCCGCCGACGCCTCGCACGAGCTGCGCACCCCGCTGACGACGATCCAGGGCTACGCCGAGCTGTACCGGCACGGCGCGCTCGGACCAGACGAGCTCCCCGACGCCATGCGCCGCATCGAGGACGAGGCCGCCCGGATGAACAAGCTGGTCAGCGACCTGCTGGAACTGGCCCGCCTGGACCGCGAGGCATCACTGCGCCCCGCACCGACCGACCTGGTCGCCCTGGCCCGCGACGCGATGTCCGACGCCGCCGCCGCAGAACCCGCACGCCCCCTCATCCTGGACGCCCCGGAGACGCTGGTCGCAGACGTGGACGAGGCGCGCATCCGGCAAGTCCTGGCGAACCTACTGGCGAACGTCCGCGCGCACACTCCACCCGGCACACCCGCGACGATCCGCCTAGCGCCGGGCGTCATAGAGGTGACCGACGAGGGCCCGGGCATGTCCGCGGAGGACGCCGCCCGCGCGTTCGAGCGTTTCCACCGAGCCGAACAGGGCGCGACGGGCGCGGGCCTGGGCCTCCCGATAGTCGCCGCCATAGCCGCCGCCCACGGCGGCCACGCCGAACTGTTCTCCGAACCCTCCAGAGGAACGACCGTCCGCATCACCCTCGGCCCACCTAGCCTTCCCCACTAACCGCCGTTGGTAGCCTCGGACGGGGTCATCCGGTGCCGCAAGATGAGGTCCAGCGCGGTGGCCGCCGACCTGGCATCCCCGCAGGGGGAGACGAACCCGCCGCGCCCATCTCCCGCCTCGAAGTAGGCCCACGCCCGCCCCGGCACAGCCCGCACGGTCACGACGGCCCCGACCTTGTCCACGGCCCCGTCCCAGCACACCCACAGCAGCGGCACGGGAAACCGGAACTCCTCCCGGTCGTACAGGCCGACGCACCGCCACCCCATCGGCAAGAGCGCAACCCGCAGCGCTTCCAACCTGCGCACCGCCCCGTCATGGCCCAGGCACGTCCGACGGTCCAGGACGACCCGCCACCGCCCAACCACGCCACGTAAACCCAACCCGCCCACACCCTTCCCTCTGATCCATCGAGCAGCCTTCGTCCTACGCGAACGGGTCACACCGCACACTGCGCCCAGACCCACTTCCCGCTGGGCTCGGTCGGGGTCACGCCGCACGCGGACGCCAACGCCTCCACGATCGGCAGCCCGCGCCCACCCGTCCCGTCGTCATGGCCCCGGTCCAAGGCCGCCGCATCAGGAGCCGCGTCCCCGGCCACCGCCTCCAGCGGACGCTTGATCGTCGGCCTGCCGTCCGAGGAGTCCCACACCGCGAGCAGCACCCCGCACGCCACCCGCGTGAACCGCACCCGGATCACGCCACCGTCCGGCGTGTGCACGACCGCGTTCGAGACCAGCTCACTGGCGATCAACGTGACGTCGTCCCGCATTCCCGCCAGCCCCCACGCGGAAAGCCGCAACTCCACCAACATCCGCACCTGCGCCGGAGCCGTCCGCGCCGCCAGGAATGTCTCATCCAGGGGTCCGGCGGCCACCACGTCGGCCCTCACCGGACCCCCTGTTGCGTCGAACGAACCCACTGCGATCACCTCCGGTCGCCTCGCGCGGTGGCAACTTTAATGGATATCGCGATAAGCATTCAAGTGCTACGCGTGAACTAGTGATCGCAGAGTGTGGTCAGCGTGCCGGGAGGGCGGTCAGACGGGCTGGCGGTAGGTCAGCTCGTACAGATGCGAGCCTTTGACCAGGACCGAGACCTCTACGGGACGGTCGTCGTGGGAGAAGGCGACCCGGAACTGGCGGATCACGGGGACATCCGGCAGCGCCAGGAGGTCGATCTCATCGCTCGTCGGCATCCGCGCGGACACGGCGTCCACGAAGTGCTGGAGTTCGTATCCGAGGGCGGCCAGAACGCGGTGCGCCCCGCCGGGGATCCTCTTCGATCCGGCGAGCGCGGTACCGCTCGCCAGTTCCAGCGGGTAGTACGACCATTCGACCTCGACGGGTCGTCCGCCGTGGCGTAGCAACCGCCGACGCAGCAACACAGGCCCGCCCGCGTCGAGGTTGAGCGCCCCAGCGACCTCGTTCGGCGCCGGGACCTCTCCGACGTGCAGCAGCTCGTAGGAATAACCGCCAGGAGAGGGTGAGAAATAGGCCCCGACCTCCACCCTGAACGGCTGGCGGTCGCGGACGTACACGCCCTTGCCTTGACGGCTCATCAGATAACCCTCGGCTTTGAGCACCGCCAGAGCCTTCTGCACGGTCGTGTTGGAGACGCCGAACTCTGTGACCAGCAGTGCCGTGGAAGGCAGTTGAGTTCCCGGCAGGAGGTCTCCGGCCATGATCCGGGCCCGTAGTTCCGCCGCCATCTGCTCGTACGGGGGACGGTCATCCGCTCGTCGCGTCATCGCACTCAACCCGCAACCAGCCGGTACCGCAGATGGCGCCCCTCAGCGACCATCACCATGACAGACGCCTCGAAGACCACGCCTTCGGCGTCCAGGCAAGTACGCGACAGGACGATCACCGGCGTCCCTGCGGGCAGGTTCAATTCGGCGGCCTCGTCGGCCGTGGCGTCCCGGAAGGCGATGTCCTCCCGGGCCTCGTGCACCGAATAGCCCATATTCGCAAGCAGGGTCACGGCCCCACCCTTGATCTTCCCCATGGCGGCGAGGGCGGTGCCATCAGCGACCTCGACCGGATACCACGAGTCGGTGAGCTCGACGGGCCGTCCATCGAGGAGCATCGTTCTGCGCCGCACCACGGCTGGACGTCCAGGCGCCAGCCCCAAGGCCGTGGCCACGTCCGGGGGCGGAACCTCTGTCGACACGTCCCGCAACCGCTGCGCGCCGACCCGTCCAGCCTGCGCAGCCTCTTCGGTCCACGCATCGACCTGGCCTTCTTGCCTGGGAGACAGGTACGGCAGCGAACTCACGACCCACACGACACTCGCCCCTTCAACGCCCTCTACTTATCGCGAAAACCATTATGGCTGCTGTCTGGCTCCAGTCGCCCGTACCGGAGGCTCAGGGGAAGTTAATCGGGCAGGTCCAGCTCAGTCATCGAGGAGGATGCTGGATGATCGACGACGTTAGGTCTGAGCAGGTTTACGAGATCACTCGGTTTGTGGACGTTCAGGCGGCGCCGGCTGATGGGGAGCCGAGTGCGTGCTTCCTCTATTGGGACCAATCAGGTGCCGCAGGTGGAGATCGCCGCTGAGCGGTATCGCCGGGGGCTCGCTCCGTTGATCATTGCGACCGGGGGCGTCAACCGGCACAACCAGATCATCGAGGGACGGGTGTTCCGCGATCTGCTCGTCGAGCGCGGCGTGCCTGCCGGCGTGATTCGCGTCGAGGATCAGTCGGCCAACACATGGGAGAACGTGGAACGGGCGTTGCCGTTCCTGCGCGAGGCGCTCGCGGCCGGGCTGGCGGTCACGGCCGTGACCAAGTGGTATCACCGCCGGGCGGTTCATGTTTTGAAGACCGTCGCGCCCGAGATCGGGCCCTTCCACGCGATCGGCTGGGATCCCGTTTACTCCGGCGAGGTGATCACCCGGCACAACTGGCCGGATGTCCCTGCCGCGCGGCGGCGGGTGGTCCGTGAGTGGGACGAGGTCACCCGCCGGGTCGGGGACGGGAGCTTCGCCACCGCCGAGCGGTCCGGCGGTGTTTGGCGCTGACCACCGCGCGCCCGGCACATCCAGGGCGGGCTTCGCGGCGGAAGCCTTCGAGGTCACGATTCGGCTCCTGTCCCATTTCGCCTGCCGTTCGGCGGACCGTGAGGCTTTTCGCGAGCAGAGGGCGGATTGAATGCGCTGTCTACGGCCGCATTGATGTGGTCCGCTAGGTTTTGGGGACATGCAGCCGCCGACGGGTACGCCTCCGATTCCTTATGCGGGGTACCACGCCGGGCCAAGGCGGGTCCTCGTCCTGAACCTGCGTCGCGGGCTGGTCTCGGGGCCCTCGGTCACCGTCAACATCGACGGTAACGACTATCCGCAGCGCTGGGGCCGGGCGGCATTCGAGATACCGGGAGACCGGCCGGTCGCGGTGGCGGTCTTTCAGAGTCTGCGGGGCCGCCAGGCGGGGCTTGCCACGACGGTGCTGGCGCCCGGAGCGCCGCCCGAGTTGGAGTATCGCGGCCCGGCCCACCTGGCGATGGCCGGTGAACTCGGACTGCCCGGCACCGTGCGGCAGCGCGGGCTGGCGATTCAGTCCGTGCTGCTCGGCTGCCTGGGTCTGGTGCTGCTCTTCCTCCTGCTCTTCTTCATCGTCATTCTGACAAGCGCGTAAGGCTCGCAGTGCCAGAGGGATTGGTAGAGGCCGGGGCGGGCGATCAGGTCGGCGTGGGTGCCTCGGTCAGCGACATGGCCCTCGTCCAGGACGATGATTTCGTCCACGGCGTCCAGGCCGGTCAGGCGGTGGGTGACCAGCAGGGTCGTGCGGCCTTCGGTGGCGGTCAGCAGGTCGGCCGTCAGGGCGTCGGCGGTCGGCAGGTCCAGGTGTTCGGCGGGCTCGTCCAGGAGGAGGATCGGGAAGTCCGCCAGGAGGGCGCGGGCCAGGGCTATGCGTTGGCGTTGGCCGCCGGAGACCTGCGCGCCGTGTTCTCCGACCCGGGTGTCCAGGCCCTGGGGCAGGGAGTCGATCCAGTCGAGCAGGCGGGCGCGGCGGAGGGCGTCGCGGAGTTCCTCGTCGGTGGCGGACGGACGGGCCAACCGGACGTTCTCCCCGATGGTCGAGTCGAAAAGGTGGGCGTCTTGGGCGCAGAGCCCGATGACGCGGCGTACGTCGTCGCCGGATAGCGCGCGGAGGTCGATGCCGTTCAGCGTTACCGCGCCGCCGGACGACTCCAGGAAGCGGAGGAGGACGGCGGTCAACGTCGTCTTGCCCGAACCACTCGGGCCGACGATTGCGCAACGGCGTCCTGGGGTCAGGTCGAGGGAAACGTCGTCGAGTGCGTAGGGCGCGTCGGTCGTCCAACGGGCGCGCAGGTGCTCCACCTTGAGCGTGTATGGGGCTGAGGGTGGTGCCGCTGGGTCTATTGGGTCGCTGACTGGCTCGGGGGTGTCCAGGACAGCGAACACGCGGGCTGCGGAGTGTCGAACCCGTTCCAAGTACTGCGCGGCCAAGGGCAACCCGGCCACGACCTCGAACGCGGCCAGTGGCAGTAGGACGACCACTGCCAGCAGCACGCCGTCCAGCGTCCCCGCGCGGACGGCCGGGACGCCCACGGCGAGGCTGCCCCACACGGCCAGACCACCGGCGAGAGCCGAAATGGCCGCGCCTATTCCGGCGGTCGTGGCGGAACGGGCGGACGCGCGGGTGAAATCCCTGTCTATTCGGGTTGCTTCGGCGAGGTGTGCAGGGGCGGCGCCATAGGCGATCAGTTCGGGTGCGCCTTGGAGGGTGTCGACCACGTGGGCCGTCAATTCCGCGCGGAGTTCGGTCGTTCGGCGTTCGGTACGGCGCGCCATCACCGCCGACAGCCAAGGGGCCACGACACCCGCGACCAGCAAGGCCAACAGGAGAACGACCCCAGCGGACGGCAGCAACGCCCAGGCCACTCCGACCGATGCGCCGCCCACCACGGCCGCGACCGTGCACGGGAGCAGGACGCGAAGGAAGAGGTCCTGGACGGCGTCCACATCAGCGACGAGACGGTTCAGCAGGTCGCCGCTGCGGAAGGCGGGCAGGCCGCCGGGCGCCAGCCGTTCCAGCCGTTCGTACACGCGGGCCCGCAGGTCGGCCAGGATGCGGAACGTCGCGTCGTGCCCGGTGAGACGCTCCACGTAGCGGAACACGCCGCGTCCCAGGCCGAAGGCGCGGACGGCCACGATCGCCACCATCAGCATCAGCACCGGCGGATGCTGCGCCGCCCGCGAGATCAGCCAAGCGGACGTCGCCATCAGCCCGACGCCGCTGCCCAGCGCCAGCGCGCCGAACACGACCGCAAGCGCCAGCCGCCACCGCGCCGGACGCGCGAACCTGATCAGCCGGAGAATCATGTCAGCACCCCCGCCGGTTCGATCTCGACGACCCGATCCGCCAGGCCCATGAGCGTCGGACGGTGCGCCGCCAGGACGACCGTCCGCCCGCGGGCCAGCCGCCGCACCGCGTCGATCACGGCCGCCTCGCTCGCCGCGTCGAGGTTCGAGGTCGGCTCGTCCAGCAGCAGGAGCGGCGCGTCGCGGAGGAACGCGCGGGCCAGGGCGACGCGCTGGCGTTGTCCGGCCGAGAGGCCGTGGCCGCCTTCGCCGAGCACCGTGTCGAAGCCCGCCGGGAGCGCGTCGACGAACTCCAGCGCGTTCGCCGCTCGCGCCGCCTCGCGCACGTCGGCGTCGGACGCGTCCGGACGGCCGAGCCGGATGTTCGCGGCGACCGTCCCGGCGAACAGGTGCGGACGCTGCGGCACCCAGGCGATCCGCGCCCGCCAGGCGTCCGGGTCGAAGGAGTCGAGCGCGTCCCATTCGACCAGGACACGTCCCGCATCAGGACGGACGAACCCCATCAGCACGGCGAGCGCGGTCGACTTCCCGGCCCCGCTCGGCCCGGTCAGCGCGACCGTCTCCCCCGAATGGACGGTCAGCGAGAAGCCGTCGAGCGCGGGCGCGTCGCGGCCCTCGTAGGCGACCGTCACGCCCTCCAAGCGGAGCGTGGCGTGCGCCAGGTCGGGGACGTCGGTCCGCGTGCCCGTGTCCGGCGCCGGGGTCTCGACGACCTCGAAGATCCGGGCGGCGGCGGTGAGGCCCTCGACGCTCGCGTGGTACTGCGCGCCGACCTGGCGCAGCGGCAGGTACGCCTCCGGCGCCAGGATCAGGACGAGCAGCGCCGTCTCGAACCCGAGCCCGCCGTCCACCAGCCGCAGACCGATGGACACGGCGACGAGCGCCACCGACAGCGTCGACAGCAGTTCCAGGACCAGCGCCGACAGGAACGCGATCCGCAGCGTCGACATCGTCGCCCGCCGGTGCCGGTCGGTGATCTCGCGGATCCGGTCCGCCTGCGCCCGCGCGCGGCCGAAGACCTTCAGGGTGGGGAGACCGGCGACGACGTCCAGGAAGTGGGCGGCGAGCACCGACAGGACCCGCCACTGCCGGTCCATCTTCCGCTGCGTGGTGAGCCCGACCAGGATCGCGAAGACGGGGATGAGCGGCAGCGTCGCCGCGATCGTCACGGCGGACAGCCAGTCGCCCAGCAGGATCCGCGCGCCCACCGCCACCGGGACGATCACCGCGAGGACGAGCTGGGGCAGGTAGCGGGAGAAGTAGTCGTCCAGCGCGTCGATCCCGCGGGTGGCGAGGGTGGCCAGCTCGCCGCTGCGCTCGCCGGACAGCCAGCGCGGCCCGAGCCGCAGCGCGTGCGCGAGCAGCCGCCCGCGGAGCTGCGACTTCACGGCGGCGGACGACCGGTGCGCCGCGACCTCCTGCAACCAGGCGACGAGCGACCGGCCGAGGACGACCGCGAGCAGCAGGAAAAGCGGGACCCGCAGGTCGGAGAGGGACGCGCCGCCGAGGAAGGCGCGGGTGAGCATGTCCGCGAGCAGCGTCGCCTGCGCGATGATCAGCCCGGCGGTGGCGGTGCCGAGCGCAACGGACGCAACAAGGAAGACCCGCGTCGTCCGCGCGTGCTTGAGCAGCCGGGGGTCGAGCGGCTTCATCGGACTGGCTCCGCCTTACGGGCCGGGCGGGCCGGGATCTGCGCCGTCCCGATCCGCTTCCGGAACACCCAGTACGTCCAGCCCTGGTAGATCATCACGATCGGGGTGAACACCGCCGCGACCCACGTCATGATCTTGAGCGTGTAGGGGGAGGACGAGGCGTTCTCCGTGGTCAGGCTGTGCGCGGCGACGGTCGTGGACGGCATCACGTCCGGGAACAGCGCGATGAACAGGGTCGCGACGGCGAGCACGATGGCGGCGCCCGTCCCGATGAACGCCCAGCCCTCGCGCCCGCGCCGGTTCGCGACGGCGGCGAGCACCAGCCCGCCCGCCGCGCCCGCGACCGTCAGCCAGGTGACCGGCTTGCCGTGCTGGAACTGGGTGATCAGCAGGAACGTCCCGCCGGACGCGATGGCCGCGACCGCCGCGACGCCCGCGACGCGCCGCGCCCGGAACCGGATCCCGCCGGACGTCTTCAGCGCCAGGAACACCGCCCCGTGCAGGACGAACAGCGCCGTCGTCGTCAGCCCGCCGAGCAGCGCGTACGGGCCGAGGAGGTCGGCGAGCGTCCCGGCGTACTCGTGCCGGGCGTCCAGCGGCACGCCCCGGACGATGTTCGCGAACGCCACGCCCCACACGAACGCGGGGACCAGGCTGCCGACGAAGATCGTCCTGTCCCAGCGGGCGCGCCAGCGCGGATCGTCCCGCTTGCCCCGGTACTCGAACGCGACGCCGCGCACGATCAGCGCGAGCAGGATCGCCAGCAGCGGCAGGTAGAACCCGCTGAACAGCGTCGCGTACCACTCGGGGAACGCGGCGAACATCGCGGCGCCCGCGACGATGAACCAGACCTCGTTGCCGTCCCAGACAGGGCCGATGGTGTTGATGACGACGCGGCGCTCGGTGTCGTCCCGGCCGAGGACGGGCAGCAGCATGCCGACGCCGAAGTCGAAGCCCTCCAGGAAGAAGTAGCTCGTCCACAGGAAGGCGATGATGATGAACCAGACCGTGGTGAGTTCCATGACCGGCATCCCTTAGTAGGCGAACGCGAGCGGGCGCTCGGCGTCGTCGGCATCGCCGTCGTCGCCGTCATCCGGAGGCAGGACTTCCTCCTCGGACGGCGGCCCGGCCTTCGCGTACTTGATCAGCAGCCCCGCCTCGATCACCGCGAGGACGGCGTAGAGCACGGTCAGCGACACGACGGAGATGAGCATCGACGACGCCGACACACCCGGGGACACGCTCGCCGACGTCTTGAGCACGCCGAACACCGACCAGGGCTGGCGTCCCATCTCCGTGAAGATCCATCCGGCGGAGTTGCCGATGAACGGGAGCGTCAGCGACACCATGCCGACCCGGTACACCCAGGGGTTGGACGGCAGCCGTCCGCGCCGCAGCAGCCACAGCCCGGCCAGCGAGACGAGCGCGGTGAGCATCCCGACCCCGACCATGATCCGGAAGTTCCAGTACGCGACCGGGACGAACGGCCGGTAGTCGCCGGGCCCGTACTTCGCGACCTCCGCCGCCTGGACGTCGTTGATCCCCTTCACCTCGCCGTCGAAGGTGCCGGTGGCGAGGAACGACAGCACCCGCGGGACCTTGATCCCGAAGACCTCCTTCTCGCCGTCCGGCGTCCCGACCGTGAACACCGAGAACGACGCGGGCTGCTCCGTCTCGTACAGCGCCTCGGCGGCGGCCATCTTCATCGGCTGCTGCTCGGTCATGACCTTGCCCTGCACGTCGCCGGTGACGGCCACGCCGATGGACGCGATCGCCGTCACCGCCAGCGCGAGCTTGAGCGACGGCCGGAACACCTCGACGTCCTTCTTCCGCGCCAGGTGCCACGCGCTGACCCCGGCCATGAACATCCCGCCGGTGACGAACGCGGCCGTGATCGTGTGCGGGAACGAGACGAGTTGCGTCGAGTTCGTGAGGACGGCCCAGAAGTCGGTGAGGACCGCGCGTCCCGTCTCCTGGTCGACCCGGTACCCGACGGGATGCTGCATCCAGGAGTTCGCGGCGAGGATGAAGTAGGCCGACAGCAGCGTCCCGACGTGGACGATCCAGATGCACGCGAGGTGCACGCGCTTCGGCAGCCGGTCCCGTCCGAAGATCCACAGCCCGAGGAACGTGGACTCGACGAAGAACGCGAGGAGCCCCTCGATGGCGAGCGGCGCGCCGAAGATGTCGCCGACGAACCGCGAGTAGTCGCTCCAGTTCATCCCGAACTGGAACTCCTGCACGATCCCCGTGACGATCCCCATCGCGAAGTTGATCAGGAAGAGCTTCCCCCAGAACCGCGCGGCGCGCATGTACGGGGGCCGCCCGGTCCGCACCCAGGCCGTCTCCAGGATCGCGACGAGCGCGGACAGCCCGATCGTCAGCGGGACGAACAGGAAGTGGTACACGGTGGTGATCCCGAACTGCCACCGCGCGATGTCGAGCGAGTCCATACCCGCGCCCCTTCGCCATCTACTACAGCTCGTAGTACTACGACCCGTAAGAAATACTACAAGCTGTAGTACTACAAGACGTCGTTAACTCCCTCACAACACTCCGGGGACGCCCGGTACCCTGGCCGGGGCCCGCACCCACTGGACCGGAGGCCCCACCGGCCATGCACGCGCTGACTCTCCCGTTGCCCTCCGGCGACACGTGGACCCGGGCAGAGTTCGAGGCGCTGCCGGAAGACCTCCCCGTGCGCGTCAGCCTCGTCCACGGGGATCTCGTCGTCGGCCCCCGGCGACGCCCGATCCACCAGCGCATCGCGCGACGGCTGGCGACCCGGCTCGAAGACGCCGCTCCTCTGACCCAGCAGGTCGACACCGACGTGGACGTTCTCCTGGACGACGACGAGACCGAGCCGGTCGAGATCGCTCCCGACATCGTCGTGTACTCCGCCGACCACGACCCCTACGAGCGTCCGATCCGCGCCGAACTGGTCACCCTCGTCGTCGAGGTGGTGTCACCGTCCACCAAGCGCAAGGACCGGCGGGCGCACCCGGAGCTCTACGCGGAGGCGGGAATCCGTCACTTCTGGCGCGTCGAGACCGAACAGACCGCACCGGCGTTCGCGATCTACACCTACGAGATCGACGACGCCACGGGACGGTACGTCGCGACCGGCGTCCACCACGACCGCATCTCCGTGACCTCGCCGTTCGCCCTCGACATAGAACTCAAGCCCCTCCACGAACACTGACCTCCCGCCGCGCCTCGGCTGGGCGTTGGCCGCCGGGGCCGTGGCTGCGGGGCCGGGTCAGGCGCCGGTGCCCGTCTGGACGGCGGTGGTCTCGAGCCGGTTGTGCTGGCAGACCGGACCGCCACCCCACGTCGCGACGACCGGCGCGGTCTCGTCCGGCGGGATCATCTGGAGGACGGTGGCGGTCGGCTCGCACTGCGGACCGGTCTCGTCGTCGGCCGGAACGGCCGTCCAGTGCAACCGCGTGTACGCCTTGCCGCCGACCGCGAGGACGATCGTGGAGGCGGTGCCCGCGCGAACCACCGTCGTGCCGAATCCCTCGCTCTGGTTGCCGAGCCCGAGCCCCGGCCACCCGTACATCCGGCAGGAATGCCCCGAGGTGTTGGTGAGGACCAGGCGTGCGTACCGTTGCCCCGCACCAGCGTCGTAGCCGGTGACGACGGCGCTCAGTCCGGCGCTGTGGCAGCGGGGCGTGGCGGCCGGCGTAACCCCGGCGCCGCTCCCGGATCCGCCCGGACCGCTGGTGGCAGTGCGGCTCGGCGCGGTGCTCGCACCGACTGTCGTGCCCCCGGCGCCGCCACCCGCGCTCTCACTCACGGAGGGTGATGACGACGGCATGGCGCCGGTGGATCCGGACTTGCCGTCCCCACAGCCCGCGGTGGTCATCACAGCAGCGACGGTCAGCGCCACGGCGGCCGGCTTGACGAACGACATTCGCACTCCTTAGAGGTAGCGCACCGCATCGCGGAGCACCGGGGCCACACCGCACATGCCGTCCTGGTGAAGGGCAGTGCCTCAACTGCTGGGATGCCCGCACCCACGTCGTTGTTCGAGATCACTTCGGACACATCAAGCCAGACCCGAACAGCGCATCTCCACGACCTCGCCGTTCGCCCTCGACATCAACCTCAAGCCCCTCCACGACCACAGCTTGGCCACTGTGGCGGATGGCGGTCAGCATCCCTCGCCTGGTTGTCCCCTGGACATAGCGAGGGTCTGGTGGCGTTCGCGGTCATGGACATCTGCGGTGCAGGGGCCTGAAGATCGTCACGGATGCCACGGCGCTGAACGACGTCCGTGACCTGGCCGCCGACGAAACCGTCGTGGAGATCGAGCCCGCGCTCGTCCGGCATCTGATCGCGCACTACGCCGACCATCACGCGAAGGGATGACCGTGGTCGATCTGCTGACCGGCGGCGCGTTCGGCTCGATCTTCCGCACCGCCCGCCGCTCGGCGTTTCGGCTGGAGACGAGGGACCGCTACAACGTGCCGTCCGAGCGGGAGAGGGTGCGTCGGTTCCTCGCCGGGGACCCGGACGAGGACTATCTGCGCGCCGCGCACGACTGGGGAGCGATGACGCGCGCGGCGGCGGCCGCTGGGCGGCCGTTCCGCCGCGTCCGGGTGGTGACGGTACCGCTCGGCGACTACTCCCGATACGCCGTGTGGTCGGCGCAGGGCAACCTCAGGGCGGGCGAGGAGATCCGGTATCTGGACCGGGACCGGGCCGACTCACTGGGCCTGCCCGTTCGGCCGCCGCATGACGCCTGGTTGCTCGACGACGAGCGGGTCGCCGTCCTCCACTTCGACGGCGAGGACCGGCTGCTCGGCGCCGAGCTTCTCGATGACCCGGCCGCTGTCGGGCGGCACCGGGCCTGGCGGGACACCGCCTGGAAAGCGTCCGTGAGCCGGGACGAGTTCCTGCGGGGTCTGTGAACCGGCGCTCATGGCCACGTCACATCAGGAGGCCCGCGAGGCGCTCGGAGTGCGGTTGCGCGAGTTGCGTCAGGACTCGCGGCTCACGCAACGGCGGCTCGCCGACCTGGCCGACTGGCACGAGTCGAAGGTCTCCAAGATCGAGCATGGCAGGCAGACGCCGTCCGAGGACGACATCCGCGCGTGGTGCCGCCTCGTCGGTGCCGAGGACCACCTCCCCGACCTGATCGCCACCGTCCGGAACATTACCAGCGCGTACCGGGAGTGGCGGCGCGAGTGGCGGGCCGGCGCGCACCGTCGGCAGCGGGCCTTCGCCGCGCAGGAGGCCGAGACCCGGCTGTTCCGGATCTTCGAGCCGATCGTCATCCCCGGCCTGCTCCAGACCCGCGAGTACGCCGCGCAGCGTTTCCGGGACAACATCGCCTTTCACGGGACCGGCGGTGACGTCGAGACCGCCGTCCAGGCCCGCATGGACCGCCAGGACATCCTGCGCCGCGGTAACCGGGACCGCCGGTTCCACATGGTGGTGTGCGAGGTCGCGCTGACGATCGGCCTCGCCGACGCCGATGTGCTGGTCGGGCAGTTGGAGCGGCTGCTGACGTTGTCGATCATGCCGCGCCTCAGCCTCGGCGTCATCCCGACGCGCGTCCGCCACCGGCGGGCCCCGCATCACGGTTTCTGGGTGTTGGACGAGCGCCTGGTCCTCGTCGAGACCGCGGCGGCGGAGCTGGCGATCACGCAGCCGCGGGAGATCGCGGTGTACGTCCAGGAGTTCGACTGGCTGGCGTCGTCCGCCGTCTACGGTCCCGCCGCCCGGGACCTGATCAATGGTGCGATCCGGACACTTGAAGCAAGCTGAAGCAAGTTCCTGGCCCCGCACGCTCCGCCTGGTGGACGCTCAAAGTCAAGCGACATGACCACCAAGGGGAAGGCTCCCATGCCGATCGACGCTCACATGGCCCTCGCCACCGAAGAGCCCACCGGCTGGCCAGGGATCCGCGCGAGCTCGTCCTGTCCGAGACGTTCGAGCTGTTGACAGAGGACATCCGCAGGTACCACCACGTGACTCATGGCTACGCCGAGCGGATGCTCGGACAAGCCCTCGTCTTCCTCAAGGCGCAGGCGAACATCGTCCGTGCCCGAGAAGAGGGGAAGCCGTGGGTGCGGATCGTGCCGACTGTTCCGGTGGACCCGGCCTGGCATGCGTTTATTCTTCGGTCGCAGGCGTATGCCGCATTCTGCGACGAGCACGCTGGGCGGTACATCCACCACGTGCCGTTCCAGGACGAGGCGATCCTGTCGGGCGACACACTCGAAGTCACCATCCCGGCACTGAGAGCCACCGGTTACCAGGTCGACCTAGAGTTCTGGGAGGGCGAGCGCAAACCCTGCTGCCCGCCTGAGTGCGTCCCGCCAGAGGCCAACCGATGAGCTGTCCGATCGCGCCCGACACCACCAAACCAGCAGGTCGCGCGCCCACGCATTTCCACTGCTACCGGTGGTCAGGCGCCGGACGGGAGTGGGAGCGCCTCGGGAAGACCGACACGCTCGACCTGGACAGCCCGGACCACCCACCCGTGCGGACCGTGGACTGGCTGGTCAAGTCGCCCCGGTTCATCGCGGCCGTCCACATTGTCCCGGTGGACGCGCGGGACTGGCTGATCGCCGAATGGGATCGGGAGTGTCGTAGGGCGATGTATGCGTCCCCGACTGGGTGAACGGCCACGGGCGTGCGGTGCGGGCGTTGAAGGCTATCGAGACGGGGTGCTGGCCGTCCTACAGCCAGTGGCTCGTCGGTGGTGTGATCGTCTTCATGTCGGTTGTCGGGACTCCCGAACACTGCCATTGAGGGGAGCTAGAACGCCTCGCATTTCTCGTGGGAGAGATGCGAGGCGTTCTGGGGGGGTGTGGGTTAGTGGCGCAGGCCCTTGGGGACGGTGCAGCCGGGGCGGTTCAGGTCGAGGACCGTGCCGGGGGCGATGCAGGGGGCCAGGGTGTAGGTCTGCTGGCCGTAGCCGATGTTCGGGCGGACCGTGACCTGGCCGGACTCGTCCACCTCGCAGGGGTTGTTGAGCGTGCAGCGCTGGCCGCTCTCGTTGATGGTGTTGTTCGCGCCGATGACCTTGCCGGTGGAGGCGTCGATGACCGGGGAGCCGGACGTCCCGCCGATGATGTCGCACTGGCTCGTGTAGCGGAGCGAGTCCTTCCACGTCCACTCGGACTCGCGGACGCGGTAGGCGAAGCCGTCCAGCTTGCAGGAGTAGATGCGCTTCCAGTAGCCGGACACGACGCGCAGGTCGGCGCCAGTGGTCGGGTGCGTCGTCTGCAGCTCAAGCGCGGGCGTGTTGTAGCTCTGCTTGATCTGGGCGTAGGTGCTGCTGAGCTTGTAGAGGGAGACGTCCGTGTCGGTCATCGTCCCGTACAGCATCGTCGTCGCGCGCAGCGTGCCGAGGGAGCCCGTGCCGCTGGGGTTGAGCAGGCTGAACGTCCGGCTGGACGGCTGGTTCTTGATGACCTGTCCGGCGGACGGCATGCCGCCGTCCAGGCAGTGGCCGTTGGAGAGCACGAGCGCCGGGTCGGAGTCGGCGGCGCCGGGCACGCGCACGAGGGAGCCGGAACAGTTGCTGAGGGCGACGATCCCGGTGAAGTCGACCGCGCGCTTGACCGGCGCCTGGGGCGCGGCGGGAGCGGCGTGCGCGGCGGACGCCCCGGCGGTCACGGCCGCGGTTCCTAGGACGGCCGCGGCGAGCACGCCGAGAATGCGTCTTGGCATGGCGGGGGGTCCTCTCGGTGTGATAAGGAGGGAGCAGCGCGATGTTAACGAGGGTTAACTAAGGCGTCGAGTTCCCCGTCGCGGGCGGCATGGCCGAACTGGGCGAACACGCCGAATTCGGCAGGCATTGCAAAGTCGTCCGGACCGATCGACCTTGATCGCCCGCATGCCTACACTTCCGGCATGGACCTCAGGGACGCCACGCGCATGATCCTCTCCGAGTCGGCGCCGCATCCGGAGCTGCTCCGGGTGAGCCGCCGGACGCACGACGAACTGGCCCGCGGCGGGGAGGTGCGGCACACCGAGCTGAGCTGGATGCTCGGCGAGGCCGCGCGCAAGAACGTCTACCCCGCCCTCCACGCCCGCTACGGCTCCGCCGCGTTCGAGGAGATGGTCCTCGTCCTCGGGCGGGAGATCGACCGGCAAGCGCCGATCTGGTAGCGGCCGGTGCGCACCGCGGGCAGGGGAGCGCCGGACGCCGCGCAGCCCTGGAACGAGATCGTCCCGGGGCTGTGGATGGGCGGCCACCACTACGCGGACTCGTCGGGCGGGCGCGTCCCCGCCGTCGTGACCGACGAGTTCGACCTGGTCATCAGCCTTTACCTGCGGGAGGGGCACGGGCCGCCCGGGAACGTCGAGCACCATTTCACCGACCTCCCCGACGGGCCGCTGACCGCCGACCAGATCGAGGCGGTGTGCGCGCTCGCCGCCACGGCCGTGGACGCGCTCCGCGACGGGCGGCGGGTGCTCGTCCGCTGCCACTCCGGGTACAACCGGTCGGGGCTCGTCGTCGCGCAGAGCCTCGTGAGCATGGGCTATCCGGCGGACGACGCGGTGTTCCTCGTCCGCTATCGACGGTCGAAATGGGCGCTGAACAACGGCCTCTTCGTCGACTACCTCACCACCGGGCTGGACGTCGCGCGGCTGCTGACCGGGCTCGACGAACTCCCCCAAGGCGACGACGTCTGAGCCCGTTCGTGGGCCCCCGGTAAAGGCGGGCCGCAACGTTCCTCCCGGGACGGGGCATAACGCGGTACCCCGGCGACGTTAGACTCAACGAATCATTCTTCGGCGCCCCGACGGCGCCAGGCTCGTCCTTGCAGGCCGCGCTCACCGTGGAGCCTCCCGAGACGTGCCCCCTCTCGGAAGGTAATGCGTGACCACAGCTGACGCTGCACAGAACCCGACCATGCCCGGCGACGCCTCCACCGACAACGAGGCGACGAGCGAGGAGCGGGTTCCGACGTTCGCCGAGCTCGGCCTCCCGCCGTCGCTGGTGAACGCCCTCGGCCGGCAGGGCATCGAGAACCCGTTCCCGATCCAGGCCGCCGCGATCCCCGACGTGATGGCCGGACGCGACGTCCTCGGCCGCGGCAAGACCGGTTCCGGCAAGACCCTGGCCTTCGGCCTCCCCATGCTCACCCGGCTGTCCGGCCGCAAGGCCGCGCCGAAGCGCCCGCTCGCGATGGTGCTCGTCCCGACGCGCGAACTCGCCCAGCAGGTGCAGACCAACCTGGAGCCGCTCGGCCGCGGCCTCGGCCTCCGGTTCAAGACCGTCATCGGCCAGACCTCCATGTTCAAGCAGATCGACGCCCTGCGCCGGGGCGTCGAGATCGTCGTCGCCACCCCCGGACGCCTCAAGGACCTGATGGGCCAGGGCGCCTGCGACCTGTCCGACGTCGAGATCGTCGTGCTGGACGAGGCCGACCACATGGCCGACATGGGCTTCCTGCCCGACGTCACCGACATCCTCGACGGCGCGCGCCGCGGCGGGCAGCGGCTGCTGTTCTCCGCCACCCTCGACCGCGACGTGGACGTCCTTGTCAAGCGCTACCTGGACGACCCGGTGACCCACGCCATCGGCCCGGTCGACGAGTCCGTCGACACGATGGAGCACCACCTCCTCCTGGTCGCGCCCAAGGAAAAGGCCGCCATCACCGCCGAGATCGCCAACCGCGAGGGCCGGACGATCCTGTTCGCCCGCACCAAGCACGGCGTCGACCGGCTCGCCAAGCAGCTCACCCAGGCGGGCGTCCGCGCGGCGGGCCTGCACGGCGGCAAGAGCCAGGGCCTCCGCACCCGCACGCTCGCCGAGTTCCGCGAGGGCTCGATCAGCGTGCTCGTCGCCACCGACGTCGCCGCCCGCGGCATCCACGTGGACGACGTGTCGCTCGTCATGCACGTCGACCCGCCCGCCGACCACAAGGACTACATGCACCGCGCCGGGCGCACCGCGCGGGCGGGCGAGCGCGGCACGGTCGTGACGCTCGTCCTGCCGCACCAGGTGCGGTCCACGTCCGCGATGACGCGGCGGGCCGGGATCGACGCGCCGCGCGTCCGGGTCACCACGGGCGACTCGGAGCTGGTCAAGCTGACCGGGGCCCGGACGCCGTCCGGCATCCCGATCGAGGGGCCGATCATCCCGGAGCGGCCGCGCCGCGAAGGGGGCGGCCGGGGCCGTCCGGGCGGACGCCGCGGCGGGCGCGGCCCGCGCTCGTTCGACCGCGACCGCCAGGACGGACGCCGCCGCGGCCCGTACGAGTCCCGCGACGGCGAGCACCGCGCGTCCTACCCGCGTCCGGACGGCGAGCGCGCCGGCGGTGGCGGCGGCGGCGAGCGGCGCGGTGAGCGCCGCGGCGGCGGCCCCCGCACCGGGGGCGGCTC
The DNA here is from genome assembly GCF_008121305.1 of Actinomadura decatromicini. Taxonomy (NCBI): domain Bacteria; kingdom Bacillati; phylum Actinomycetota; class Actinomycetes; order Streptosporangiales; family Thermomonosporaceae; genus Actinomadura; species Actinomadura decatromicini. The sequence continues at coordinate 85,232 of NZ_VSRQ01000002.1, forward strand.
GCACGGCAACCGCCGGGGCGGCTACAACCCCGAGCGCCGCGCGGCCCGCTACAACTGACCCACCCGCGACTGACCGACACGCATAGGAAGCCCCGCCCGTACGGGCGGGGCTTCTTTTCTTTGCAAACCCGGTCGGTGTTGGACGACGTCGAAGCGTGTAGCGGCCGGACGGACCGGCCGGTGGGCGCCCGAACGCGGCGCCGCTGAGGGGGGTCGGCGTCGATGTCTCACGGATACGGCTCGTCGGTGCCGGTGGTGATCCGCGTCCAGCCGCCGTTCGCGCCGCCGCCGGACGGTCGCGGACCCCGGGACCTGCCGGTCCGGGCGAGCATCGGCGACACCCGCACCGACCTGCGCGTCGGCGACAACCCGATCACCCTGCCGCCCGGCGAATGGCCGATCCGCATCTGGCTCTCGTACTGCGGCGTCAAGTCGGGACGGGCCGAGATCACGGTCGACACGCGGCCGGGACGCCCGATCCTGCTCTACTACACGACACCGCGCACGATCTACAACCAGGGCGTCCTCGGCTACGAGCCGGTCGAACGCCCCGGCGGGGAGACCCTCGCCCTCATCTACACACTGGTCCCGCTCATCGGCCTGCTGGCGGCCGTCATCGCCTTCCTGCTCCTCCGCTGACACCGAACGTCGGCCGCTCGGCGGCGCGTCAGTCGGTGTCCGTCGGTTCGGCGAGGCGGCGGAGTAGGGCTATGAGCTGGTCGCGTTCGGTCTCGGTGAAGCCGCCGAAGAGGCGGTCTCCCACGTCGGTGGCCGTGCGGCGGGCCGTGGCGAGCGTCCGGCGGCCGTGGGCGGTCAGCGTGACCGAGTAGGCGCGGCGGTCGTGGGCGGAGCGCTCGCGGGTGACGAACCCCGCCTCCTCCAGGTCGTCGATGGCGCGCACCATCGTCGACTTGTCGATGCCCGTGAGGTCGATGAGGCGCCGCTGGCTGGACGGCCCGTACAGCTCCAGGGCGAACAGCATCGTGAACTCGCGGACGTCGATCCCCAGCGGCCGCAGCTCGTCGTTGACGCGCGCCCGGCTGCGCTGGTGCGCGGCGGCGAGCAGCATGCCGAGCCCCACGTGCCGGGCGTCGCCGTCCCCGGACAGGAGGCGTTCGAGCAGATCGTCGAGCATGCCTCCATGGTAGGACCGTTTGATATACTCTCAGATGAGACTTTCTCGCGAGGTCCAAAGGTGGGCGGCACCCTCGACCGAGCTAGGAGAGACGAGCATGTCCGAAATGACCCGCCGCCGCGCCTTGAAGGTGTCCGGACTCGCCGCCGCCGCCGCGGCCGCCGTCCCGCTGGCGGCCGTCCCGTCGAGCGGGGCCGCCGCGAGCGAGCCCCGGCGGCGCCCGGCGCGCGGCCGGATCGACACGCACCACCACGCCGTCCCGCCCAGGATGCGGGAGTGGGCCGTCGCGCAGGGCCTGCTCCCGCCGACCGGCGGACCGGCCTGGGCCCAGTGGACCCTTCGGGACACCCTCCACACCATGGACGCCAACGGCATCGCCGTGGGCGTCGCGTCAGCGCCCGTCCCGGCCGAGGCGTTCATGGACCGCAAGGCCGCCGTGTCCGGCGTCCAGGTCTGCAACGAGTCGCTGGCGGAGCTGGTGCGCGACCACCCCACCCGGTTCGGTTTCTTCGCCAACGTCGCGATGCTGCACCCCGACCTGGCCGTGAAGCAGGCCGCGCACGCCTTCGACGTCCTCGGCGCGGACGGCGTCCTGCTCAACACCTCCGCCGCCGGGCACTACCTCGGACACCGGATGTTCGCGCCCCTCTTCGCCGAGCTGAACCGGCGCCGCGCCGTCGTGTTCACCCATCCGGTTACGCCGAAGGGCATCGTCGAGGTGCCGGAGGTCGGCGACTGGCTCGGCGACTTCCTGCTCGACACGACCCGCACGGCCCTCAGCCTCATCTCCACCGGCGCACTCGACCGCTACCCGAACGTGTCGATCATCCTGTCCCACGGCGGCGGGTTCCTGCCCTACATGGCCGGACGCGCCGAGCGCTGGGGACGCGAGGACGGCGGGCCCGACCCGGCGAAGATCCGTCCGGCGCTGCGCCGCTTCCACTACGACACGGCGCTGCCGACGTCGCCCTACGCGACGCCGACCCTGCTCGCCGCCGCGGGCGCCGACCGCGTGCTGTTCGGCACGGACTGGCCCGCCAACTCGGCGAAGGAGGTCGGGATCAACACCGCCGGGTTCGACCGCGACCCCGGCGTGAACGGACGCGCGCACCGCGCGATCGTCCGCGACAACGCGCTGCGACTCCTGCCCCGCCTCGCGAAGCGCCTCACCGGATGAGCCCGGGTCAGCCCGCCTCTTCGCTGAGGACGCCCTCGTCCCGCGCGGGCGCCGCCGGTCTCCGCTGCTCGCGCAGCTTGTCCTGGAGGATCTGCAGGCCCTCCAGGCCGTCCACGGAGAGGGCGGCCAGCTCGTCCAGGGACATCAGCGGGTCGGCGCGCAGCGGCGGCCGCCAGCCGTGCTCCGCGTCGTGGCTGCGCAGCACCTTCGCCGGGACGCCGCCGATCACCGCGTGGTCGGGGAACTCGCCGCGCACCACGGCCCCGCCCGCGACCGCGACGTTCCGGCCGAGCCGGGTGCCGGGCAGGATGATCGCGCCGGTGCCGATCCAGCAGCCGTCGCCGATCACGACCGGGTTGTTCTCCGGCCACTGCCGTCCGATGGGGACGTCGAGGTCGCCATAAGTGTGGTTCTGGTCGGTGATGTAGACGTTCGGGCCGGTGAACACGTCGTCGCCGATCTCGATCGACTGGTGCCCGACGATGTGCGTGCCGCGGCCGAGCGAGCAACTCCCGCCGATCCGGACGATGACGTCCGGGCCGAGGTCGAGGCCGGGGACGAACCCGGCCGAGATCGTGACGTGCGTCCCGACCAGGGTGTGGTCGCCGATCGAGATCCACGGCTCGCCGTAGATCGCGCCGACCGGGAACGCGATGCACGCGCCCTCGCCGAGGTAGGCGAACCTGCGGCGGCCGGGCGTCTCCGGGGTGATCTCCCCGTGCCGCTGGATCCACTCCCAGGCGCGGTGGACGGCCCCGTGCACGCCCTGGCGGGCCCGCAGCCTGGCGCGGGCCGCGAGCGGCCGGCCGTCCGACCGGCCGAGCGGCCGGGACGGCCCGTTCGGCGACATGGCCCTCACCGTACCGGTAGGTAGCAAGCCCTGGACACGCCGGAGGGCCCGGCCTTTCCGACCGGGCCCTCCGGCGATCCGTCCGAAGACGGGGCTTCGATCCGTCCGAGGGCGGGGCTCAGTGCGGCGAGTGCACCTGGCCGTCGACGTCGGAGCCGGAGACCGTCATGGCGTCCGCCGAGGTGGCGTCGCCCGACCGGTCGCCGGAGCCGCCGGCCAGGTCGCGGAGCACACCGCGCCGGGTCGCGACCGCGCCGGCCACGCCGACGGCGGCGACCGTCCCCAGCATGGCCATGATCGCGCCACGTCCGGGACCGGACCGCTTCGGCGGCTCGACCCGGTGCGCGACACCGCTCAGGAACGTGCTCACCCGGGGGGCGAGCCCGGTCTCGACGTACCGGGCCGCCTGCCGGAGGCGCGGCGCGCTCCAGCCGCGGACCATCATCACCCGCTCACCCGCGGCGGGCCCGATCCGCTCCGCCGCCGAGGACGCGCCCTGACGGCACCGTTCGACGCCGACCCGGGCCGCCTCCTGGGCGCGGCCGAGCCCGCTCCGAACCTCCTCCTGCGGCTTACCGCGGAAACTGATCATTAGGGACACGCTAACCTCCCTGTTTGCGAGGTCCTGTCATGCAGCCTTCCCACGGACCGGGAGGTAAACCTTCGTGCGCGACCGTCCGACCGCACAGCGTGACGGGTTCGGGCATGACCGCGACCCCGCCGAGCAGGGCAAAGCGAGTACGGCAAGGCGAGTAGGGCAAGCGAGTACGACACAGCGAGTACGCACCAGAGAGCACGCAGACTCACGAGGAGGCGGCCAGCGTGGCCAACGAGATCTTCGCGACCCTGAACACGTCCCAGGGCAAGATCGTCGCCCAGCTCTACCCGGAGCAGGCGCCGGAGACGGTGGCGAACTTCGTCGAACTGGCGGAGGGCACCCGGACCTGGCACGATCCGCGGACCGGCCAGAAGTCCAACGAGCCGCTCTACAGCGGGACGATCTTCCACCGCGTGATCGACAAGTTCATGATCCAGGGCGGCGACCCGCTCGGCACCGGCACCGGCGGCCCCGGCTACGAGTTCAAGGACGAGTTCCACCCCGACCTGAAGTTCAACAAGCCCTACCTGCTGGCGATGGCCAACGCCGGGCCCGGGACGAACGGCTCCCAGTTCTTCATCACGCTGAGCGTCGGGCAGACCCAGCACCTCACCGGCCGCCACACCATCTTCGGCAAGGTCATCGAGGGCACGGACGTCGTCGACCGGATCGGCAAGGTCGAGACCGGACGCGGCGACCGCCCGAAGGACGACGTGGTCCTCCAGTCGGTGACGATCGAACGCCGCTAGTCGTTGCATACGGTGTAAGCCCAGACGGGTGACACAAGCCCGCGACGGCGAACCGCCGCACGGCACAACGGAGTTCCAGATGACCACAGAACACGGTCCCGCCCCCGAGACGTCGGTACCGACCTGCTACCGGCACCCGGGGCGGGAGACGTACGTGCGCTGCACGCGGTGCGACCGCTTCATCTGCCCGGAGTGCATGCGGGACGCGGCGGTCGGCCACCAGTGCGTGGAGTGCGTCCGGGCGGGCAACCAGGGCGTCCGCCGGGCCGTGCCCCGGACGGTGCTCGGCGCGCGGGGCTCGGCGTCCGCCGTGCCGGTCGTCACGTACACGCTGATCGGCGCGTGCGTGCTGGCCTACCTCGCCGAGCTGTCGTCGTGGCGGGTCGTCTGGGAGTTCATGATGCTGGGCCGCGGTGTCCTGCCGGACGGCGAGGTCGGCGGCGTCGCCGAGGGCGAGTGGTACCGGCTGGTCACCACGATGTTCCTGCACCAGCGCGGCGGCAGCTTCGGCGTCACCCACATCCTGTTCAACATGTGGGCGCTGTGGGCGATCGGGCCCGCGCTGGAGCAGGTGCTCGGACGGTGGCGCTTCCTCGCCCTGTACCTGCTGTCCGGCCTCGGCGGCTCGGTGCTGCTGTACCTGGTCGGCTCCCCGGCCGACTCGGCGGTCGGCGCGTCCGGCGCGATCTTCGGGCTGTTCGGCGCGTTCTTCGTGATCGGCCGCAAGTTCGGCGGGTCGGTCGGGCCGATCGTGGTGCTGCTGGTGATCAACCTGGTGATCACCTTCTCGGTGCCGAACATCTCCTGGCAGGGGCACGTCGGCGGGCTCGTCGTGGGCACGGCGCTCGCCGCCGCCTACGCGTACGCGCCGGCCGCGCGGCGGACGCTGTTCCACGTGGGCGCGCCACTGGTCACGCTCGCGCTGCTCGCCGCGCTCGTGCTCGTCAGGACGGCGGAGCTGAGCCCGTCCGTGTAGGCGCCGTGCAGGCACCGTCCAGCACCACGTCAAGCGACACGCGGACGCCGCCGCGCGCACACCCCCTCCGGGGTCACCGCGGCGGCGTCCTCGCCTGCCCGCCGCGGCCTGTGGAAAACCTGGGGAAAACCCGCCCGGGAGCCTCCCAGCCTGTGGATAACCCCGGCGTCAGCGCCAGCGGGTCGAGAGCACCACGCCGAGGATGATGGCGGCGAAGCCGATCCCCAGGTTCCAGTTGTGCAGGTCGGACATGAACGGCACGTCGGTGCCGGTGCTCGCCGTCACGTAGAAGACGGCGATCCAGATCAGGCCGATCAGCCACAGCCCCACCATGGTCGGCACCAGCCAGCGCGGGCTGACCTCCGGGGTCTTCGACTTCTGCGGGGGCGTGTAAACGGCCTTCTTGCGCACTTTGGACTTGGCCACGGTGGTCGGTCTCCTCGGACGGCCGGCGGCCGGAGCGCCGGTCCGCGCATGGGTGGTTTGTCGGTTAGCGTAGTCGCCGATGTGCAGCGTACGGCGTCCAGCGTGGCGAAGCATCATCCCAGTTCTCACGCTCCTCGCGGGAACCCTGTTCGCGGCGAGCGCGAGCACGGCCCGCGGCACGAGCCTGCGCGAGCAGGGCCGCACCCGGATGACCGAGCTCATCGCCGCCGAGCAGCGCCGCAGCCGCCAGGAGCGCGCCGAGTACCGGCGGCTCCGCCACGAGGTCGACGGTATATCGCGCGCGGCCGGACGTCACGACGCCCGCGTGAAGCGGGCCCAGGCCGAAGCGGACGCGCTCGCCGCCCGCGCCGGGTTCACCCCGCTCGCCGGGCCCGGCGTCCGCGTCTCGCTGGACGACGCGCCCCAGCACGGCGACCCGCCCCGCGGGGCCCGTCCGGACGACCTCGTCGTCCACCAGGCGGACGTGCAGGCCGTCGTCAACGCGCTGTGGGCGGGCGGCGCCCGCGGCCTCCAGATCATGGACCAGCGGGTCATCTCGACGAGCGCGGTCCGCTGCGTGGGCAATACGCTGATCCTCCAGGGCGTCGTGTACTCACCGCCGTTCCGGATCACCGCGGTCGGCGACCCGGGGCGGCTGCGCGCGGCGCTCGGCGCGTCCCACGAGATCGCCGTCTACCGGAAGTACGTCCGCGCGTACGGGCTCGGCTACGCGGTGCGGACCGTGGAGCGCGCCACCCTGCCGCCCTACACCGGCAACGTGACGATGAAGCACGCCACGGTGCCCCCCGGGCGGGCCCCCGAGCAGACCCCCGAGTAGAGAGGACGCGCGTTGCGGACGGTCATCCGTGGCATGGGCGAGCTGTGCATCACCGCCGGCCTGATCGTCATGCTCTTCGTGACGTACGAGCTGTGGGGCACCGGCCGCTACACCGAAGGCCAGCAGAACCGCCTCGGCGACGAGCTCATGAAGGACTGGCGCGCGTCCAAGGTCACCACCGAGCGGGTGAAGCTCGGCAAGGGCCTCGCGATGATCCGCATCCCCCGCTTCGGCAAGGACTACCACTACGTCGTCATCGAGGGCGTCGAGCGGAAGGACCTGCGCAAGGGCCCCGGCCACTATCCCGGCACGGCGCTGCCCGGCCAGGTCGGCAACTTCGTCGTCTCCGGCCACCGGACGACCTACTCCGCCCCGTTCAACCGCCTCGGCGAACTCCAGCGCGGCGACAAGATCCTCATCGACACGCGGGACGAGCAGTACACCTACACCGTCACCGACCGCAGGATCGTGAAGCCGTCCGCCGTGGAGGTGACGTCGCCCGTCCCGCTGCACCCGAACCGCAGGCCCACCAAGCGCATGATCACGCTGACCACCTGCCACCCGAAGTACTCCGCCGCCGAACGGATGATCATCTTCGGTGAGCTGGCGTCCGCGGTGCGGCGCGTGCAGAAACCGACTTAGGAGGCCCCGTGTACCTGTGGATCTGGCGCCGCCTGCCGGGCACGTGGCAGACCAAGGCGGCGACCGCGCTCGGCCTGGTCGTCGCGGTCGCGGTCGTCCTCTGGTACCTGGTGTTCCCGTGGGTGGAGCCCAAGGTCCAGTTCGACCACGGCGTGGTGGACGGCCCGACCCCCACCCAGTCGGCGAAGCCCTGATGACCGTGCGCGTCCTGGTCGTGGACAACCACGACAGCTTCGTTTACAACATCGTCCAGTACCTGCTGGAGCTCGGCGCCGACTGCCTGGTGAAGGACCGCTCGGACGTCACCGTCCAGGACGCCGAGACGACCGGCGGCGTGCTGCTGAGCCCCGGCCCCGGCCACCCCGCCGACGCGGGCGTCTGCCTGGACCTGGTCCGGGACGCCGACCGCCGCAGCACGCCCCTCCTCGGCGTCTGCCTGGGCCACCAGGTGATCGCCCACGCCTACGGCGCCACCGTGACCCGCGCGCCGGAGATCGTCCACGGCTCCACGAGCGAGATCGTCCACGACGACGAGGGCGTCTTCCGCGGCCTGCCCGCGAGCTTCCCCGCGACCCGCTACCACTCCCTGGCGGTGGACCCGGGGACCGTCCAGCCTCCGCTGGAGGTGACGGCCCGCACCCCCACCGGCGTGATCATGGGCCTACGCCACCGGACCCGCCCGATCGAGGGCGTCCAGTTCCACCCTGAGTCGGTCCTCTCCGCGCACGGCCACCGGCTCCTGAAGAACTGGCTCACATCCGTCCGAACCACCTAGCGGTCGGAGGCGTCTCAAGACAACAGAAGAGGGCTTCCGCCACTCGGGGGCAATGGCGGAAGCCCTCGATATGGTCTTCGTCACGACCCTCCGTGTCGTTACGGATTTCAACCGAAAATTTCTGAAGATCTCGGCTGATTTGGGAACTCGCAGGTCAGGGGACCGCCTGCGGAACCGAAAGGGCCCCGGATCTCCCTCGCGGGAGGCCGGGGCCCTTCGTCGTCCGTCGGTCAGCCGTTGCCGTTCGGGAACCCGGGGAGGCCGGGCGTCTCCGGCGGGCCCGTCGGGCCGGTGGGCGGGGCCGGCGCCTGCTGCGCCACGTAGATCGTCACGGTGTCGCCGGGGGCGACCGTGGCGTCCGGGGTCGGCTCCTGGTTGAACACGAAGCCGGGCGCGACCTGGCGGTCCGGCGGCGCGACGCCCTTCTTCACCTCGCAGCGCAGGCCGAGGCGCTGGAGCTTGCCGCAGGCGGCGCGCTGGCTGTTGTTGAACAGGTCCGGCACCTTGAGGTTGGCCGGGCCGTTCGACACGACGACCGTGACGCTGGCGCCCTTGTCGGCCTTCGTCCCGCCGGCCGGGTCGGTGTTGATCACGCTGAGCCGGGGGACGCTGTCGCTCGACTCGACCCGCTTCTCGACCTCGAAGCCGCGTTCCTCCAGCATGGCCTTGGCCGCGGTGTACGGCTTGCCGGTCACGTCCGGCACCTCGACCTGCGTCGGCGGCTTCTTGCCCTTCGAGACGAGCAGCGTGACCGTCGCGCCCTTCGCGGCGTTCGTGCCGGGACGCGGGTCGGAGCTGATCACGTAGCCCCGGCGCACGTCGTCGCTGTAGTCGGTCTTCGGCTCGCCGAGCTTGAAGCCGAGCTTGGTGAGCTGCCCGGACGCGTCGGTCTGCGACACGTTGACGATGCTCTGCGGGATGGCGACCTCGTCGGTGCCGCTCCCGCCGGTGCCGCTCATCTTCCAGCCGATGAGCGCCGCGCCGCCGATGAACAGGATGGCGAGCCCCACCCACAGCGCGGCCTTCTTCCCGGCGCCGCCGCGGCGCTCGGGATCGTCGTCGTACCGGACGGGCGGCAGCCCGTACCCGTCGTCCGGCCGGTGCACCTGGGTGCGGGCCGGTCCGCCGCCGGGATAGGCGCCCATGACCTGCGTGCCCTGCGGCGGCGCGCCCATCATCATCGTGGACGCGGCCGTCGACGCCACCGGCTGCCCCTGCAGCACGCGCTGGATCTCCTGCCGGAACTCCGTCGCGTTCTGGTAGCGGTTGTCGGCCTCCTTGGCCATCGCCTTCAGGACGATCGCGTCCGCCCACTGCGGGATCTGCGGATCGACCTGCGACGGCGGGACGGGCTCCTCCCGGACGTGCTGGTAGGCGATCGCGACCGGGGAGTCGCCGGTGAACGGCGGCTTGCCGGTGAGCAGCTCGTACAGCACGCAGCCGGCTGAGTAGATGTCGCTGCGGGCGTCGACCCGCTCGCCCCGCGCCTGCTCCGGCGACAGGTACTGCGCGGTGCCGATGACCTGCGCGGTCTGCGTCATGGTGGCGGCGGTGTCGGCCATGGCCCGGGCGATGCCGAAGTCCATGACCTTGACCTCGTGCTGCCGGGTCAGCATCACGTTGGCGGGCTTGATGTCGCGGTGGACGATGCCGCCGCGGTGGCTGTAGTCGAGGGCGCGCAGGATCCCGTCGGTGATCTCCAGGGCCTTCTCGGGCAGCAGCGCGCGGTTCTCGCGGAGGAGGTCGCGCAGCGTGCTCCCGTCCACGTACTCCATGACGATGTACGGGATCGAGGTGTCGCCGATCATGTCCTCGCCGGTGTCGTACACGGCGATGACCGAGGGGTGGTTCAACGACGCGGCGGACTGCGCCTCGCGCCGGAACCGGGCCTGGAACGTCGGGTCGCGGGCCAGGTCGGACCTGAGCGTCTTGACCGCGACGACGCGGTCCAACCGCAGGTCCCGGGCGCGGTAGACCTCGGCCATGCCGCCTCGCCCGATCACCGTATCGAGCTCGTAGCGGCCGCCGAGCAGCCGAGGTTGACTCATATGTGCACTTTCCCTCGTACGTCTACACCTTGTCCTCCGAACCTAGCTTCCCGTCCTGTGCGGAAGAGGGATCCGGGCTCGGAGTTGACGGAGTCGTGGAGGTCTCCGTCGGTGCGGGTGTTGGCTCTGGGGCAGGTGGCTCTGGGGCGGTGGGGGTCGCCCGGGGCGGAATCGTTGATGTCTCTCCTGTTGGGGACGTCCTCCGGGCCCCCCGCGTTGACGGACGGATCCTATGCGTCCGGTGCCGTGGCTTGACAGTCGGCCAGGGTGTGCGCGCCCGGTGCCGTGGGAGCCCGTCCGGGTGGACGGCCGGGTCGCCGACGTGCTGGTCACCGACCGGCCGCGTGGCGGGCGGGCCGGCCGGCGGGTCGCGCTCGTCGGCGCCGAGGCCCGCGAACGCGAACCCGCGCCACAGCGTCCCGATGACGATGGCGCAGGCCACCAGCAGGACGGCGGCGACCGACGTGTAGGCGAGCGCGCTGCGCCGTTGCCCGCGCGCCGGCCCCTTGGTGAGGCTATCCGCCGCGCCGGAGTCGTCAAATCCCGACAGAGAGGACGATCGGGTAACGATGGTGTCACCTGATCGGCGCTGCCGTCCGCCGTTCGCGGCGTCCACCCGCGCCTGCCGCCCGGTGCTCAGCGCCGCGCGGATCCCGAGCGCCCGGCGGACCACCTCGCCCGCGTCCGCCGGACGTCCCGCCGGATGCTTCGCCAGCATCTGCATGACCAGCTCGCGGGCGGCGCGCGGCACCCGACGGGGCAGCTCGGCGGGCGCGTCCCGGACGTGCTTGAGCGCCACCTCCACCGGCGTGGACCCGTCGAACGGCGGCGCGCCCGTCAGGCACTCGTACGCCACCACGCCCAGCGAGTAGAGGTCGGCCGCCGGGGACAGGTCGTGCCCCTGCGCCTGCTCCGGCGAGATGTAGTGGGCCGTCCCCATGACCATGCCCGTCGCGGTCTGCGACGCCGCCGCCAGCCGCCGCGCGATCCCGAAGTCGGTGATCTTGAGGGTGCCGTCCGGGGACACCATCAGGTTCGCGGGCTTCACGTCCCGGTGCACGACGCCCGCCTCGTGCGCCACCGTCAGCGCCCGCCCGGCCTGCACCATCAGGTCGAGGACGGCCTCCACCGGCAGCCCGCCGCCGCGCGCGAGGATCTCGTCCAGCGGCTCGCCGGGGACGAGCTCCATGACGAAGAACGTCCGGCCGTCCTGCTCGCCGAAGTCGTACGCCCGCGCGATCCCCGGATGCCGCAGCTCGGCCGCGAACCGCGCCTCCGCCGCGAACCGGCCCCGCGCCGACTGGTCGCCGCCGAGCTCGCGGCGCAGCAGCTTCACCGCGACCTCGTACCCGGCCGCCTCGTCGGACGCCCGCCAGACCTCGCCCATCCCGCCGATCGCCAGCCGCTCCAGCAGCCGGTACCGGTCGTTCAGGACGAGGCCCGGGCTCACTTCTTCAAGACCTCGGCCATGATCGTCGCCGCGACCGGGCCCGCGTTGGTCGCCCCGTCGCCCGAACCCTCGGTGACGACGGCGAAGGCGTACCGCGGGTTCTGCACCGGGCTGAACCCGACGAACCAGCGGGAGTTCGGGATGCCGGACGCCGGGTCCTGCTCGGCGGTGCCGGTCTTGCCCGCGATCTGCCTGCCCTGGAGGTTCTTCGCGGTGCCCTCGGAGACCACCGCGCGCATCATCTCCTGCATCTGCTCGGCGTGGTCGCCGCTCATCGCCTGCGCGAACTGCTTCGGCGACGCGCTGTACAGCTCGCTCTGGTCCTTCGCGCGGACCGTCTGCACGACGTACGGGCTCATGATCTTGCCGTCGTTGGCGACCGCGCAGGCGACCATCGCCATCTGCAGCGGCGTGGCGCGGACGTTCTCCTGCCCGATGCCGGACCGGGCCGTCCCGTCCTTGCCGGTCTCGATCTTGTTGCCCTTCGCGTCCGTCACCGACACCGGGACGGCGCTCGCGGCGGCGTACATGTCCGGCTCCATCTTGATCCGCTCGCCGAACCCGAACTTCGCCGAGCCGTCGTGCAACTGCTGGATGCCCATGTCGAGCGCCATCTTCGCGAACGAGGTGTTGCACGACTCGGCGAACGCGCCCTTCAGCGGCGCCGAGCCCGCGCAGCTCCCGCTGTCGTGCGAGTTCGGCAGCGGCCGCCCCGACTCCGGCAGGATGAGCTGACCCGTGTTGACCTGGCTGGAGATGTTCAGCCCGAGCCGCTCCATCGCCACCGCCGAGGTGACCGTCTTGAACGACGAGCCGGGCGGGAACGTCTGGCTGAGCGCGTTGTCGACCAGCGGCCTGATCACGCCGCTGCCCTTGTCCAGCTCCTCCAGCCGCTTCGCGCCCTTCTCACCGGTCTGCGGCGCGACCTCGTTCGGGTCGAACGACGGCCACGACGCCGCCACCTTGATCGCCCCGGTCTTGATGTCGATCACCACGGCGCCGCCGCGCCGGCCCGGCTGGGTCTTCTCCTTCAACGCCCGGTAGGCGGTGCGCTGCGCCTCCGGGTCGACCGTCAGCTCCAGGTTCGCGCCCTCGGCCTTCTTGCCGATGAACGTGTCGAACCAGCGCTGCTGGGTGATCCGCTTGTCCTTGCCGCCGAGCAGCGAGTTGTAGGCCCGCTCGACCTGCGTGGCGTTCCCGTTGAAGTACCCCGTGATCGGCGCGAAGATCGGCCCGTCGCCGGGCTTCGACCCGTACGTCCGGCCGTACTTCGGGTTGGGCTTGTGGGTCTCCTTCGACTCGACCAGCACCTCGCCGCCCGCGGAGATCTGGCCGCGCGGCGAGTTGAAGACGTCCGCGTACTGCCGGGCGTTGCGCGCGTCGGTGCGGAGGTCCTCCGCCTGGCTTCCCTGGACGTAGTTGACCTGTGCCATCAGCCCGAAGAACAGCAGCATCGCGAAGATCGCCACCCGCCGGACCGGCTTGTCCATGTTCATGAAGGGCAGCTCACCTCGTGCTCACGATCTGGGTCATGCCTTCGTCCTGGATCGCCTGCGGGGCGGGCTTGCGCGCGTCATGGCTCATCCGCACCAGGATCGCGATCAGAATCCAGTTGGCCATCAGCGACGAACCGCCCTGGGACAGGAACGGCGTCGTCAGGCCGGTGAGCGGGATGAGCCGCGTGACGCCCCCGACGATCACGAAGACCTGGAGGGCGAGGACGAACGACACACCGCCCGCGAACAGCTTGAGGAACGGATCTCGCGCCGCGATGGCGGTCTTCATCCCCCGTTGGACGATCAACGCGTAGGTCAGCAGCAGCACCATCAACCCGGTCAGGCCGAGTTCCTCACCCAGCGAGTCGAAGATGAAGTCGCTGAAGGACAGCGGCGTCCGCCAGGGTTCGCCCTGGCCGAGGCCGGTGCCGAGGACGCCGCCCTCCCCGAGCGAGAACAGCCCCTTCATGAGCTGCGCGCTGTCGGAGTACTCGCCGCCGAGCTCGCTGACGCAGGCGGTGAAGCCCGGCGACCCGTCGCCCTGCGCCTTGTACTTCTTGTAGATGGCGGTGTCGGGGTTGACCGGGATGACCTTGCCGTCGTCCATCAGGCAGCCGCCGTCGAAGTACGGCTTCGGGTTCTGCCAGATGTCGATGCGCTGGTTGACGTGCCCCATGAAGGGCAGCAGCGTCGCGATGAACACCCCGACCGCGAGCAGCCCGATGCCGATGAAGACCCACGACACGCGCTGCGTCGCGATGTAGAGCATCGACACGAACAGGCCGAAGAACAGCAGCGCGGTGCCGAGGTCCTTCTGCATGAACAGCACGCCCAGGCAGAGGAACCAGATCACCATGATCGGGCCGAGGTCGCGGGCCCGGGGCAGGCTGATCGGCCCGACCTTCTTCCCGATCAGCGACATCGCCTGCCGCTTGTTGACCAGGTAGCCCGCGAAGAACACGACCAGCAGCAGCTTGGTGAACTCGCCCGGCTGGACGGACAGCGGACCGAGGTGGATCCACACGCGGGCGCCGTTGATCTCCATCCCGATGCCGGGGACGATCGGCAGCAGCAGCAGGATCACGCCGGTGAGGCCGATCAGGTACGTGTAGCGCTGCGCGGTCTTCGGCGTGAAGGACAGCGGGGCGTCGGTCTTGTCGGTGTCCCGCATGAGCAGCACGGCGATGACGAACAGGCCGATGCCGACGAACGTCCACATCAGCTGGCCGGGCGCGTCGGCGGCGTCCTTGAGCAGCTTTTTGCCGGCCGCCTCGGCGATCTTGTGGTCCTTGCTCGTGTCCAGGTCGAGCCGGTAGATCATGGCCAGCCCGATGCCGTTCAGCGCGACCGCGAGCGGCAGCAGCAGCGGGTCGGCGTAGGGCGTGAACTTCGTCTGGACGAAGAACGCCGCGAACGCCAGCACGACCAGCCCGCCGCCGTAGACGAAGAGCCCGCCGGGGATCTTGCCGTCCCGCGCGAGCCCCACCTCGGCGAACGCCGACAGCGTCAGCACCATCGCGAAGATCAGCAGGGCCAGCGAGGCGGAGTTGCGCCGCTGGTAGGGCAGGTGCGCCCTGATCTGGTCCCCGATCGACTGCATCTAGGACTTCCCTCCCTCGGAGGGGCAGTCCCGGATCGCGGGGTCGCGCCGCTTGCACTGGTCGCGCCGCTGCGTCAGCTGCCGGAGGCGGTCGTCGGCCGCCGTGCGCCCGATGATGTTCGCCAGCTCGCCCTTCCGGATCGCCGTGGCGTCCGAGACGGGGAGTTCGGCGACCGGGAGGGGGGTGCCGACGGGCTTGCCCTCCACGCAGTTCTGCTGGCTCCGGCCGCGCACGATGGCGACCTTGCCGGACTCGTCGACCAGGCTGTACTTGCAGACCCGCTCGACCAGGAGGTTCCAGTCACGGGGGCCGTCGACGGTGTACGTCGCCTCGACCTGCCGCTGGAGGTTCTCGGGAAGGTCGTCGACCATGATCGGCTGGAGGCCCTTGGCGTCGGCCTTGCGGGACAGGTTGATGCCGAGGACGCCCTTCGGCGACCCGCGGAAGAGCACCGCCTGCTTGTTCTCCGCGCCGATGTAGTAGCCGTTCCGGACGTTCTGCACCAGCACGACCCCGCCCGCGACGAGGCCGACGACGACCACCCCGGCGACGACGACGAGCCAAGTCCAGCGGCGGCCGCCGCGGCGCGGCCCGCCCATCGGAGCCCCCTGCATCGCGCCCGCCGGCGGCGGACCGCCCCGCGGATCGCTCAGCGGGGCGGGGGCGGGCGGCGGCGGCATCTCGTCCACGGCGACCGGCGGCTGCGGCATCGTGTCGCGGAGTTGCGCGGCGCGTCCGGCGGGCGTGTCGGCGACCGTCGTGTTCGCGCCGGGCCCGCCGCCCGGCGGGTCCGGCGGCGCCGAGTTCGCCGCCGCGCCGACCGCCTGGCCGGGCCCGCCCGTCGGCGGCTGCCGCTCCATGTCGATCACGTCGGCGACGACGCAGGTGATGTTGTCCGGCCCGCCGCCGCGGTTCGCGAGGTCGATGAGCTGCCGCACGGCCTGGTCGGGCTCGTCCACGTCGGTCAGCACCTGGAAGATCGTCTCGGCGGTGACGACGCCGGACAGGCCGTCCGAGCACAGCAGGTACCGGTCGCCGACCTGCGCCTCGCGCAGCGACAGGTCGGGGTCGACCTCGCCGCGGCCGTCGAGCGCGCGCAGCAGCAGGGAACGCTGGGGGTGCGACGCCGCCTCGTCGGGGCTGATCCGGCCCTCGTCGACGAGCGACTGCACCAGCGTGTGGTCGTGCGTGATCTGGAAGAGGCTGCCGTCGCGCAGGAGATAGGCGCGCGAGTCGCCGATGTGGACGAGCGCGACCTGGTTGCCCGCCCACAGCATCGCGGTGAGGGTCGTCCCCATGCCCTGGAGGGCGGGATCGGACTCGACGATGCGGTGCAGGTTGTCGTTCGCCGCCTTGACCGTGTGCTCCAGCGCGGCCAGCAGCTCCGTCGCGGGAAGGTCCTTGTCGAGGGCGCGGAGCGCCTCTATGGCCGCCGCGCTGGCGATCTCGCCGCCGACGTGCCCGCCCATCCCGTCGGCCACCGCGAGCAGGTGCGCGCCCGCGTACGCCGAGTCCTCGTTGCCCTCGCGCAGCATGCCGACGTCGGAGCGCGCGGCGTAGCGGATTCCCAGGGTCATTTGCGCAGCTCGATCACGGTCTTGCCGATACGGACCGGGACCCCCGGCGGCACCGGCATCGGCTGGCTCACCTTCGTGCGGCCGAGATACGTCCCATTGGTCGAGCCGAGATCTTCCACGATCCACTGACCGTCCTGCGCGTAAATTCGGGCATGCCGGCTCGAAGCGTAGTCGTCGGTCACCACGAGCGTGGCGTCATTCGCCCGACCGATGGTGATAGGGACGCCGGTGAGATCTATGACGGTGCCGGCCCGTTCGCCCTGCACCACCACCAGCTTCGTCGGGGCGCCGTGTTGGGCGCTGCGGGGCTGCCGCTGCGGCTTCGGCTGCTGCTGCCGCGGCTTCGGGGGACGGGGCTGGGACGCCCGGTTGGCCGCCCTCGTCGCGGCCTTGGAACCGAACAGGTCGGCCCTGATCACTCCGACGGCCGCGATGACGAACAGCCAGAGGACCGCGAGGAACGCCAGCTTGATCAGCGTGAGGGTGAATTCGGACATCGGAGTCGGGGTTACTCCCTATCGCGGCGGAACACAAGGGTGGTCCGGCCCATCGTGACGCGGGAGCCGTCGACCAGCGTGACCCGCCTGATCGGCTGCCCGTTCACGAACGAGCCGTTGGTCGACCCTAGATCCACGAGAGCGATTTCGGGACCTTCTACGCGGATCTCGGCATGGTGCCGGGACACGCCAGGATCGACCAGTCGCAGGTCGCAGTCCGTGCCGCGACCGAGCAGGGTCACCGGCGTATTGATCTCATAGGTGCGCTGGGTCGCGTCCGCCCCCTCCACCGCCGTGGTCACCAGCAGCCGCGGATGCCCGCCGAACACGCCCCCGCGGCCCCCCCGCGGAACGTCGCTCACCGGCTGCCGGATCTCCCCGCCCTCGACGGTCGAACCCCGGATCACCCCGGACCGGATGCGGAACATGCCCGTGGCGAGATCGCCTGCGTTCTCGAACCGAACGCGCACCGGACCGACGAAGGAGTACCCCTGTTCCTTCGCGTACTCGCGCGCCAGGTTCGCCAGCTCCTGGCTCAGGCTGTCGGCGTACACCTGCAGCCGCTGCCCGTCCTGCTGAGAGATCTCGACGACGAAGTCGTTCGGAACGAGCGTGCGGCCCTGTGCCACGATCGCCGCCCGATCGTCCATCTCGCGCTGCACAGCACTGGCCACCTCGACCGGCTGCAGCTCCGACTTGAAGGCACGGGCGAAGGCTCCTTCGACCATGCCCTCCAGCCGTCGCTCGAAGCGCTGAATGACGCCCACGGGCACCTCCCTTCCCCACTGGTAGACGATCGTATCGGTGCGAAGGTTCGCTCGGAGTATCTGGATACCTAACCACTGCTAGGACCGTGCTAGCCTTTTCAGCGACCCGAAACGGGTCGACACCCACGGGCGGGTGGCGGAACGGCAGACGCGCACGGTTCAGGTCCGTGTGTCCGAAAGGATGTGAGGGTTCAAATCCCTCCTCGCCCACGATGGAGTTGGGAGTGGTATACCCGCGGAGAGCGCGGGTGGCCACTCCCTCTTTCTGTTTGTCTGGGGGGCGACCCCCAGACCCCCGATGTGGGGGGCTCCGCCCCCCACGCCCCCCTGCCGGTTGCGGTTCCTGCTCATCTGCGGGTCATCGGTGCTTCTCTGCGTTCCTGCCGGTGCGGTCAGTTCCTCCGTGCGGGTGCGGTTCGTGCGCCTCTTCCGGTCGTGGGTGGTGCGCTTGTTGCGTCCGCTGATGATTGCGGGTGTGCGTCCTCCTGGTTGTGGGTGGTGTGTCGCTGACAGTGCGGGTGGTGCTTCCCCAGCGGGTGCGGTTCTTGCGTTCCTGGTGGTTGCGGTTGGTGCTTGCCTGGGGTTGCGGTCGTCTTAATCGTGTGGGCAGGCGTTTTGCTCGGATTCGCGGGCCCAGGCTTGGGAGCGGTTCGCGGGTGGACGGTCAGTCGGTGATGTCTACGCCGTAGTTGCGGGCCAGTTCGGCCAGGTCGTGGTCGTAGCCTTGGCCGATCGCGCGTAGGCGCCAGGACGGGCCTCGGCGGTAGATCTCGGCCAGGAGCATGGTGCGTTCGGTGGTGCCCGCGTCGAGGGTCGCCTGTGCCAGCGGCGCCTCGCTGGCGATGGTGATCTCGATCGCGCCTACCGCGCCGAAGGTCATGGTGCCGTCGATGGCGGCGGCGATGACCACCTTGTGCACCGCTGGGGAGAGGTTCGCCGCGTCGATGATGATCGACTGTTCGGCTGGGCCGTCCGCGGACAGGGTGATGGTTCCGTCGGGTGTTTCGGGCGCGCCGTAGAACACGAAGTCGTCGTCACAGGAGACCTGTTCGTCTGCGTCCAGGGCGAAGGCTACGACGTCGATCTCGCAGGTCGTCTGGTAGGCCCACGTCGCGGCTACGGTCCACGGGGTTGTGTGGGAGGTGGCGAGGTCGGTCGCGCCGCCGCGTGGCAGGACGGGGATTGCGGGCTGCTTCGGTTCCACTCTGATGCCGCCAGGGGGTGGGGATGTGCTCAGCGTCCGCAGCCAATTCTCGTCGTGGACGGGCAGGCCGAGGGAGTGGACCCGGCTCATGCGCCGGTCGGTCTCTCCGCCTGGGAGGACGACGACGTCGGTGACGCTGCCGGAGAGGTTGACCGCGGCGGAGCCGCCGAGTTCGGTGACGCGGACTCGTGTGGCTGCGGCGTGGTGATGTGCGCCGCCCAGGACGAGTACGCGCCGTCCGGTCAAGCCTTTGACGGGTGGTGCGAAGTGGTGTGCTCGGGATTCCGCTGGCGGGGTGGGGGTTGGGGAATTGTGTGGCGTGCCGGGGCGTACGTTCTGGAGTAAGCGCAGGAACGTGGGCTCGTCGATGATGGGGATGCCCTCGGCGGTGGCACGTTCGGCCTTGGCGGTGGGAGCGTCTGGGTCGTTGGTCACCAGCGCGCTGGTGTGGCGGCTGACCGTGGACATCATGTTCAGCCCGGTCGCCGCCGCCTTGGCTGTCAGGTCGGTGCGGGGTGTTCGGGTGTCGCCGGTGATCGCGACCTTCATTCCCTGGACGAGTGGGCCGCCGGCGGCGAGGCGGCCGGGGTTGCGGTAGGCGCAGGGGATCTTGGGGGCACGGGCCGGGCGGCGGGGGCGGACGGCGGTCTGCCTGGGCGGGCACGGCACTAACGGCAGGCTGAGGCCGAGCCGGGCCGCGGCTGTCAGCGAGCCGTGCAGCACTCCCGCCAGGACGCGGGTGTCGTCCACCGCGTCGTGCGCCTTGGTCTGGACGACGCCGTAGTGCGCCGCCAGCGTCCCCAACCGCATGTTGGGTGTGGGCGGGGACAGGCGGCGGTTGAGGGCGAGGGTGCACAACCGCTGGTCGACCGGCAGGTGCAGTCCGGCACGGGCGAACTCGTGCGCCAGGAAGTCGTAGTCGAAGCGCGCGTTGTGGGCGACCATCACGCGGCCTTGGAGCAGGGCGGCGACCTGAGGGCCGACCTGCTCGAAGCTGGGTGAGCCGACGAGACGTTCCCTGGTCAGCCCGTGGACGTGAACGGGGCCGGGGTCACAGCCGGGGTTCAGCAGGGAGGAGAACTGGCCTGTCACCCGTCCGTCGGCGTTGATCGTCATCAGGGCGATGGACAGTATGCGGTGCTCGGAAGGCCGGAAACCGGAGGTCTCCACATCGACCAAGGCCCAGTCGGAGGGGTAACCCAGCATGGAAGGCGTGTGTCCAAACGGTCACTGGCGTGTGTCTGAGCACCGAATGCTAACCATGTGATTCGGCCCGCAGCCAGATCGCAGAGTTGCCCCTTCTGGCCATCGATCCTGCGGTTTTCCAGGGTGGCGGGGAGGGACGGCGTGGGCGGGTCCGATTGGGGCGGCTCGGTCGTGGACGGCGGTCAGGGTGCGGTGGCCGGTCGCTGTGCCGGGGCGTTGTGCGAGTACCTGCGGGTGCCGTTGTCCTTCGCCGTCGCCGGGAGCCTGACGACGCCGTGAGCGGTCGCGGCTGGAGCGTTGCCGTTTCCATGGCGACGGCTCCTGATCAGGGCGAGGCCGCCGCTGGGGGGCGGCGGCCTCTGCTGGCGATACGTCCGGCTGGGTCAGTGGGTGCAGGCCGGCATGTGGTACGCCTGCACCCATCCGAAGCGGCCTGCGTTGGAGGAGTAGCCGTAGACCCACTGCTTGGGGCCGTAGGGTCGGCCGTCCTGGCGGCGGCAGTGCTTGCGGGTGATGCGGAAGGTCCAGCCTGCGTCGACGCCGCCGATCGCGTACTTGTTGGCTCCGTTGCGCAGGGTGCCCGGGGTCGTGACCGTCACGTGCCCGCGCAGCGGCTTGGCGGGGGGCGTGATGTCCACGACGGTGACGCTGTTGTTGCCGCGAGTGGCGTGTCGGTCGGGCAGCGCGGGGGCGTAGCCGTTCGGGTCGGGACGGTCGGTCAGGTCACGCGGCGACTGTACCCGTGGGAACTTGCGCGCGACCGGGTCGACGAGGCACTTGGTGTTGATCCAGCCCCACCACGGCGCGGCGCCCGCCTTCTGCCGCTGCGGGTCGCGGACCATGGCGTAGCCGGCCGCCGTGTAGCGGACTCCGACCTCCTTGGAGGACGTTGAGGGACCGGCGGGCCAGCTCGCGTCCTTGCGGTGCTTGCTGGGGTGGTTGAAGAAGACCTTGCAGTCCCTCTTGACCAGGGTGCTGTTGGTGTAGTGGACCTTGGGCTTGGCCGCCGCGGCGGCGGGCGTCGGCGCCGCCGGGGACGCCGACGCCGCGGCGGCCCCGCCCATCGCGAGTGCGAGCGCGAGCATGAGTCCGGTTCCGGCCTTGACCGCGAAACGGCCGAGGCGCACAGG
Source organism: Actinomadura decatromicini (assembly GCF_008121305.1). NCBI lineage: Bacteria > Bacillati > Actinomycetota > Actinomycetes > Streptosporangiales > Thermomonosporaceae > Actinomadura > Actinomadura decatromicini. The sequence continues at coordinate 106,374 of NZ_VSRQ01000002.1, forward strand.
GGCAATGATCATTGTGAAGAAATCCTCTGTTCGGTGTTCCGGCGCCCTCACCGGCGCCCGGTGAGCAAAGATTGGCAGAAGCGCGGAGGCGGTACGCGCCTTACCGGGAGTGGGAATTCCCATCCCAGAGGCCACCTCTCTGACCTGCTGTTTCCCACCGAACCCGATGCAGAGGGGATGACGAGAAATGACGGGGACACACTCATCGGACTCGGCCGATGGCGAGCGACGCGAAAGGTTGATGCGGCAACTGGTCGAGCGGACCGGGAAAAGGACCCTGGTGACGCAGGCGAACGCGCTCCATGTGTCGAAGTCCGCGTTGGGGCGATATTTGCAGGGGCGGCCGATATCAGCGGCGAACCTGGAGGCAATGGTCGCCGCGGCCGACGAGCAGGGGCTCTGGCGGCCGGGCGAGCGGGACGAGTTCCTCGCCGCCTACGAGAGGACCCCAACGGACCAGGGCGGACCGGCGGACAACGATCAGGACACACCCGACACCGTTTCCGAATCCGACGATCCGGCGCTCGCAAGCTCTGGGAAACCCGAGGTGCGCGACCAGGATCAGGCCGCCGACGCGAACCGGCCAGGTGAAGAGCCCGACGTCACGCGCCCGCCTCGGACGTCGCAACCTGCGAAGACGCCGGAGGCTCAGACGCGACGGGGAGCCGTCCTTGTGGGCTTAGCCTCGATCATCGCGGCCCTGGTCACCGCATTGGTCGTCACGGCGGTGTTCCTGCACAGCGCTCGATCGTCGCCGGGAACCGCCGCGCCGGGCCACCGCGAATCGTCCACCACTCTCGGCGCCCCCAGCCCGTCCTCCGCGACTTCCTCCCGTGGGCCTTCGCCCACGCCTTCGCCGCCGCGGACGTCCATTCCCGCTCTTCATGGATCTGGAGAGGAGCCGTCGAATTTCTCACCGCGCCGGCGGCCGAGGTCTCCGGCGTCTCCCGACCGTCCCGCCCCGACCGCCGACTGCAGACCGAACCAATACGAGGTCAAGGAGGTCGGCGACGTCCTCAACGAAACAGGTGACGTGATCGGACGAGTGGTCCGCGGTGACGTCTTCTTCCGGGAGATGCCAGCGAAACACGATCCGCGCCGCTACCGCTACTACGGCACCGTCCCCACTCGAAACATCTCCGGATATGTGATGGAGGAAAAACTCGAACCCTCCTGCGCCTGATCTCAGGCGCAACGCGCTACGCCATGGCGGGGGGAGGCGTCAATCGGTCCTGTGGGTGATCTTGCGCAGAGGAGGTCTGGTCCGGTGGTGGATCACGGGGAGCAGTGGGGCGAACGAGAATCGGGGGACCAATCCGTGCCTTGCGCGGAAAAGGCATCGATCCCCACGAAGGGAACCGTATGCGCCTCAGACACAGGATCCTCGCGGCCGGCGTTGCGGGTGTTGCGCTGGTGCCCGCGTTAGCGGTCACCGCCCTCGCCGACCCCGGCGTCCGGGCAGGCGACACGACCAGCCCGGTCGAGAAGAAGCGCGTCGACAGTGTGCCCACCCCGAAGCTCGCCTGGTACAAGTGCTACGAGATCGCGGAATGCGCGACCGTCCGGCTGCCTCTGGACTATGACGACCCGAAGGGCGCGACCACCGAGATCGCCGTCCTGAGAGTCAAGGCGCGGAACGCGAAGAAGAGGGTCGGCAGCCTGTTCGTCAACCCGGGAGGGCCCGGCGGGCAGGGCACCGCCCTCGCCTACCAGGCGGGCCAGTTCCTCGGCGCGGACGTGCTCGACCGGTTCGACGTCGTCGGGTTCGACCCGCGCGGCATCGGGTTCAGCTCCAACGTGGCGTGCTTCAAGTCCACGAAGGACCAGACGCTCGCGCTGGACGGTCTGAACGTGGCGTTCCCGGTGGGCGCGAAGCAGGAGGCCGCTTACATCAAGTCGACGACGGCCCTCGCCAAGGGCTGCTCGACGACCGGGAAGAAGCTGGCGGGTTCGATGTCCACCGCCGAGGCGGCGCGCGACATGGACGTCCTGCGCCGGGCCGTCGGCGACAAGAAGCTGACGTACCTGGGCTTCAGCTATGGCACGGCGCTCGGGCAGTACTACGCGAACATGTTCCCGGACCGGCTGCGCGCCGTGGTCGTGGACGGCGTCCTCAACCCCGTCTCCTGGGCCGGAACCCCGAAGACCGCGGGCCAGATCCTGGACGACCGGCTCCGCTCCGCCGACGGCGCGTACAAGGCGCTGAAGGAGATCCTCGTCCGCTGCGCGAAGGCGGGCAAGGAGAAGTGCCAGTTCGCGCAGTTCGGGGATCCGGTCAAGAACTTCGACATCCTGGCGCAGCGGTTGAGGGCGAAGCCCGCCGACATCGAGGGTGAGAAGATCACCTACGCCGACTTCGTCGGCGCGACGCTCGGCGACCTGTACGACCCGAGCGGCTACCTGTTCATCGACGCCATGTCCACCGACCTGTGGAAGGCGACGTCGTCCACCTCGACGGCCGCGCAGGCGACGGCGGCGCGCAAGGCGCTCGCCGCGCGCATCGCGGAGCGCCGGGCCGAGGTCGCGCGGCAGAAGAAGGCCGCCGAGCAGGTCACGGCCAAGGACTTCCCCTACGACAACGGGATCGACGCCTTCAGCAGCGTCGTCTGCACCGACGGCCTGCACCCGAAGAAGGCGGGGGGCTGGCCGGCGGCCGTCGCCGCGTCCGACAAGCGGGCGCCCTACTTCGGGCGCGCGTGGGGCTGGGGCAGCGTCCAGTGCGCCGGTGACGCCTGGAAGGTCCGCGACGAGGACGCCTACACCGGGCCGTTCAACCGGAAGACGAACGCCCCCGTCCTGTTCGTCGGCGACTACTACGACCCGGCCACGAACTACGACGACGCCGTCTCGTCCAGCAAGCTGCTGCCCAACAGCCGGTTGCTGACCAGCGACAGCTGGGGGCACACCGCCTACGGCACGTCGGCGTGCGTGACCAACGCGGTCGAGGGCTACCTCGTCAGCGGGAAGCTGCCGCCCGCGGGCAAGGTGTGCGTCGGCGACGTCCAGCCGTTCAAGGGCGACGGCGGTCCGGCCGTCGCGACCCGGGGACCGGCGGACGCGAGCGCGATGGCCGCCCAGGCGGGCACCGCCGCGCGCGGTCCGAAGCTGCCCCCGGTGGCGGTCCGGGTGCCGAAGTCCATCCTGCTCGGGACGCGCTGAGCCGACCGAACGTGACGCCGGGCGGGCCCGTTGGAGGGTCCGCCCGGCGTTTCGCTTTGCGCGTCCTCACGAAGGTTCGCGTCGGCGGCCGAAGTAGAGGACGGCGCCCACGGCGAGGACGGCCGCGCCGGTCAGCACGGAGGTGAGGGGGAGGGCGAACGCCAGGACCAGGCAGCCCGTCGCGCCCACCGCCGGGATCACGCGGGGCGGACGGCCCTCGTCCGGGCCGAGCGTCCAGGCGGAGGCGTTGGCGATCGCGTAGTAGGCCAGCACGCCGAACGACGAGAAACCGATCGCGCCGCGCAGGTCGACCGTCGCCGCGAGGACGGCCACGACCAGTCCGACCGCGAGTTCCGCGCGGTGCGGCACCCGGCGCCGCGGGTGGACGGCCGCGAGCGCGCCCGGCAGCCGCCGGTCGCGGGCCATGGCGAGCGTGGTGCGGGAGACGCCGAGGATCAGCGCGAGCAGTGAGCCGAGCGCGGCGACCGCGGCGGCGCCCCGGACGGCGGACCCCAGCGACGGCAGCCCGGCCGCGCCGACGGCGTCCGCCAGCGGCGCCGTCGCGGCGGCCAGCCGTCCGGCGCCCAGCACGGACAGCACCGCGACCGCCACGGCGGCGTACACGGCCAGCGCGATGCCGAGGGCGAGCGGGATGGCGCGCGGGATCGTCCGGGACGGGTCGCGCACCTCCTCGCCGAGCGTCGCGATGCGCGCGTAGCCCGCGAACGCGAAGAACAGCAGGCCCGCCGCTTCGAGGACGCCGCCGAGCGACGTGCCCGAGCCGACGTCCAGGCGTCCGGCGTCGGCGGCGGACGAGGTGAGGCAGCCGACCACCACGGCGGCGAGCGCGGCCAGCACCACCGCGACGATCACCCGCGTGAGCCAGGCCGACTTCTCAACCCCCGCGTAGTTCACACCGGTCAGCAGCACCACCGCGACGACCGCGACCACATGTGGATGGCCGGGCCACACGTACGACCCGACGGTCAGCGCCATCGCGGCGCACGACGCCGTCTTGCCGACCACGAACGCCCACCCGGCGAGGTAGCCCCAGAACGGACCCAGCCGTTCACGGCCATAGACATATGTGCCGCCGGACTCGGGATACCGGGCGGCGAGCCGCGCCGACGACGTCGCGTTGCAGTAGGCGACGATCGCGGCCGTCCCGAGCCCGAGGAGCAGTCCGGATCCGGCCGCCCGCGCCGCCGGCGCGAACGCGGCGAACACCCCCGCCCCGATCATCGCCCCGAGCCCGACCACCACCGCGTCGGACACCCCGAGCCGCCGCGCCAGCACGGTCATCCCCCACCGCCCTCCACCCCACCCGGAACCAAGAGAACAGCATTTCCCACCTAGATGAACACCCCGTAGCCGAACTCGCGCAGTTCGGCGGAACGGGGGCGCCTTTATTCAGGGGGTGGGTGAAATTCTGTTGGCGCCGAAAACTGGTGAGCGATTGGGGGGCGGCGTACGTTGTCGCCACGCACGGCGCCTCACCACCAGGCGTCGTGCGCACCCGCCATGACCCCCGAGAAGGCCGCCGCTCCCAGCCGGTCGGCGGCGAAAGGTGGCGACAGTGAACCGAGGTGTGCACCTCAAACGTGTGGTCCCGCTGCTGGGCGTCGCGGCCGTGGCCGTCCTGCCCGCGTTCGGGACCGTTCCGGCGACGGCCGCCGCGAAGCCCGTCCCCCCGGCCGGGCAGGCGCTCGGCACGCTCGCGGACCAGCTCACCGGACGGCTCGGCGCCCAGGCCGCGGGCGCCTACGTCGACCGGGACGGACGTCTGGTCGTCAACGTCACGACGCCCGCCGCCGCGCGGCGGGTGACCGCCGCCGGTGCGACGCCCCGCGTCGTCGCGTACGGCATCGCGCGGCTCGACGCGGCCAAGAGCGCGCTCGACCGGTTCGCGGGCAGCCGCGGCGCGGTCGGCCTGGCCTGGGGCGTGGACGTGGTCGCCAACGCCGTCGTGGTCAGCGTCCCGGAGAGCGACCATGACGCGGCGACGAACGCGCTGGTCAAGCGGGCTCGCGCGGTCGGCGGCACCGTGCGGATCAGGCGCGTGCCCGGTGCGGCGCGGCCGATGCTCGGGCCCGGCGACGCGATCACGACCGGTGGGTCGCGCTGCTCGGTGTCCGCGATCGGGACCGGCGGTGGCGGCGACTTCGTCGTGACGGCCGGGCACTGCACCCGCATCGGCACGACGTGGTCGACGTCCGGCGGCGAGCAGATCGGCACCACGCAGGCGAGCAGTTTCCCGGGCAACGACTACGGGACCATTCGTGTCACGAACGGGTCGCTGCAATTGTCCAACGACAATCTGACCCAGGTCGGCAGGCCGCCCGCGGGGTCGCAGGTCACCAAGAAGGGCTCGACCACCGGCACGACCTCCGGGAAGATCGTCGGCTACGACCGCACGGTCAACTACCAGGAGGGCACGGTCAGCGGGCTGATCGAGACGACCGCGTGCACCCAGCCGGGCGACAGCGGCGGCTCGCTGCAGAGCGGGAGCACCGCCGTCGGCATCACGTCCGGCGGCAGGACGGGCGGCTGCACGGCCAATTACCAGTCCTACTTCCAGCCGTTGGACGAGGCGCTCCAATCCCAGGGCCTCACCCTCAAATAACAGCTCAACCGAACGGAGCATTCGGGCGGGGCTCCCGGAAAGGCCGGGAGCCCCGCCGTTTCAGTCCCGCCGTTTCAGTCCTGCGGGACCAGCCCGACCCTGGCGGCGAGCCGCTCGCGCTGCCCGGTGAGCCGGGCGATCTCGGCGTCGAGGGCGTCCAGCCGCCGCCGGGCGACGCCGGAGCCGCGCCCGCACGCCCGCGGCGACGGCGGCGGGCCGTCGTTCTCGTCCAGCAGGTGGAGCCTGTCGGCGCAGAGGCGCAGGTCCTCGACGGTCAGGCCCATCGACAGGAGCATGCGGATGGTCCGGACGCGCCGCACCTCCGCCGGCCCGTACCGGCGCTGCCCGCCCGCCGTGCGGTCCGGCGGCGGCAGCAGTCCGCGCTGCTCGTAGAAGCGCAGTGCGCGCGGGGTGGTCCCGGCCGCCGCGGCGGCGTCGCTGATCCGCATCAGTCCTCCGGTGTCGTCCGCCGGGGGACCGCCGCGTCACAGCTCCACGATGACGGTCCCCAGGTGCCGTCCTCCGATCGCTTCGTGCAACGCGCGGGGGGCGCTCTCGATGCCCGCGAACCGCACCTCGGGCAGGACGATCTCGCCGGCGCGCAGCCAGCCGCCCAGGCGGCGGTTCCACTCGGCGTCCAGCGCCGGGTCCGCGCCGCCGAAGCCGCGCAGCTCGACATGCTTGACGATCAGTTCGAACGAGTCCAGCTCGACCGGGGACGTGTTGCCGGGACGGTCCGCCGCGAGCTGTCCCGCCAGCGCCCCGACCAGGACGACCCGCGCCCCGGGCCGGGCCAGCGAGATCGCGGCCTGGAGCTGCTCGCCGCCGACGTTGTCCACGACCACGTCGACGCCGTCCGGCGCGGCCTCCGCGAGCCGCGCCTCGAAGGGCCCCTCGCCGCGCAGCACGGCCGCGTCGTAGCCCAGCTCCGCGACCAGCCGTTTCGCCTTCTCCGGCGAGCCGGTGCTGCCGACGACCCGGCCCGCGCCGAGCCGCCGGGCGACCTGCCCCGCGACCGAGCCGACGCCGCCCGCGCCGCCGGACACGAACACGGTCTCGCCGGGGCGCAGCCGCGCGTCCCGGACCAGCGCCGCGTACGCGATCGCGCCCTGGCCGAGGTGGGCCGCCGGGTCGGGGAGCGCGTCGTCGAGCGGCGCGCACTGGTCGGCGGGCACGGCCGCGTACTCGCGCCACCCCTGCCAGTGCTGGACGAGGTCCCCGGCCCGCAGCCCGCCGCCGTCCGGCGCGGACACGACCTCGCCGACGGCCTTCCCGTACAGGGTGTCGCCGGGATTCAGCGGCGGGAACGGCGCGCCCTTCACGCTCCCGGCCATGAGCGTCCGGATGGCGGGGAAGACGTGGAAGAGGCGGTTCCGGACGAGCACCTCGCCGTCCCCGGGCACCGGTACCGGCACCTGGACGACGGCGAAGTGCTCCGGCTCCGGCAGGCCCTCCGGCCGGACGGCGAGCCGGACTTCACGCGAGGTATCGGGCATCGGCAACTCCCAAGACGGTTCCGCAACGGCCCCGCGACGCTAACCCCTGACCCGCGCGTCAAAGTCAAGCCCGCGATCAGCTCGTCTCGATGAACTGGTGGTCGGAGCGGATGCGGCCCTCGGCGTCCAGGGAGATGACGTCGAAGCCGCCGCCGACGTCCTCTCCGGTGCCCGTCGCGCGCATCTTCCAGCGGAGGCAGACCACGCCCGCCATCGGCTCGTACGGCTCGGCCCCGGAGACGAAGACGTTCTCGCCCGCCTTGATGAACATCTCGTACGCCCTGGTCACCCTGGCGTTCAGGGCGGCGTGGCCGCGCACCTCAAGCGGCGGCGCGGGAAAGGCGAGCGCCTGCGCCGCCTCGCGCATCTCCTGCGGCGGATCGGTCAGCACCTGCACGGCGTCCGGCGCCCACAGGCCGCGCACGAGCGCGCCGCGCGCCTCCGGATCGGGCTCGTTCCACAGGGCGACGAACCGGTCGGCGAACTCCTTCAGATCGAATGCGTTGCTCATGCCGAGGAGTTTCGGGTGTCCCCCGGCCGCTCCGCGATCCGCGCCCGCGCTGCTGGAACCGCCGGTCAACGTGCTGCGCCTCGTCCTCCACCCGGACGGGATGGCCCCACGGGTGGCGAACCTGGCCGAGTGGGGACGGCACGTCACGTCCAACCTGCGTGACCTGGTGCGGCGGAGCCCGTCACCCGTCCTGGAGGAGTTCGTCGCCGAACTCGACGGCTACCTCCCGGCGATGGAGCCGCGCGCCGACCATCTCGGATTCGCCGTCCCGCTCCGGCTCCGGTCGCAGGACGGCGAGCTGCGCCTGATCACGACGCTCACGTCGTTCGCGACCGCCGTGGACGTCACGGTGTCCGAGCTGCACCTCGAAGCGTTCCTGCCCGCCGACGAGGCCACCGCCGCGATCCTCGCGCGCCGGAACGCCGCCCGCGCCCGGGCCCCCGCGCCCGGGCCCCCGCGTCTAGGCGCGGGGGCCCGGGCCTAGGCGCGCCTCGGCCCAGGCGCGCCTAGCTCCAGGCGCCCGCCGCGGCGGCCTCGGTGACGTAGTCCTCGAACCTGCGGGGCGGACGTCCGAGGGCCTTCTCGACGCCGTCCGAGACGGCGGCGGCGCTACCGTCCCTGACGAACGTGAGCAGGCCCGCGAGCAGTTGCGCCGCGTGCGCCGGGAGACCCGCCGCGACCTGCTGCTCGACGAACACCTCCGGCGTGACGTCGGCATACCGGACGTCGCGCCCGGTGGCCCTGCCGATGAGGTCGGCCGCCTCGCCGAAGCCGATCGCGCGCGGTCCGGTGAGGTCGTAGGTCTGCCCGGCGTGCCGGTCGGCGCCGGTCAGCGCGGACACGGCGACGTCCGCGATGTCCAGGGCGTCGACGAACGGGGTCCGGCCGTCGCCGGTCGGCAGCGCCAGCTCCCCGCCGAGCACGCCCGGCAGGAAGAACGCCTCGCTGAAGTTCTGCGAGAACCAGGTGGGGCGGAGGATCGTCCAGTCGGCGCCGGAGTCGCGCACCGCCTGCTCGTCGTCCCAGAGCGGGGTGCCCGCCTGGCTCCCGCCGGGCGCGGACAGCAGCACCAGCCGCCGGACGCCCGCCGCGCCCGCCGCCGCGACGAACCCCGGGACGCTCCCGCGCGTGGCCGGGTCACCGCCCGGATAGGGGTCCGGCTCCACGACGTAGACGCCCGCGACGCCGTCCAGCGCGGCGGCCCAGGTGCCGGGGTCGGCCAGGTCGAAGGGGACGTCGCCGGAGGTCCGGGACGCGATGCGCACGGTCCGGCCGTCCGCGCGGAGGCGGTCCGCGACGCGGCGTCCGGTCTTGCCGGTGCCGCCGAGGACGAGATAGGTGTTCATGCCGTCCAGCGAACCCCCGAACGGCCGGACGATACATGGGAGATCGTCGCAAAGGCATTTGCGAACGTCCAGCGCGAGGCTAGGGCACCGGTTGCGGGGGCGCGGCGGTGAGCGCGTCCCAGGCCGCCATCGCGCAGGAGACGACCTCTTCCAGCTCGGCGCGGGTGGCGCCGTCGCGGGCCTGCACGGACATGCCCTGCACCACGGTCGTGTAGTAGCGGGCGACGGCGGCGAGACGGCCGGGCGGCGCGTCGATGTCGCCGTCGCGGACGCCCTGCGCGAGCCGGTCCCTGACGGCGGCGAGCTGGCCGCGCCGGATGTCGGCCAGGAACTCCCGGACGTCGTGGTTCTCCTCGGCGCCGGTGGGCGCGGCGAGGATGAGCATGCAGTAGTGCGGCGCGTCGGCACGGGTGATCTGGTCGGCGGTGGCGCGCAGCATGGCGTGGATCGCGTCGCGCGTGGCCGGATGCGCGCTCAGCGCGCTCCTCGGCGGCCCGCCCGAGGTCGTGCCGTAGAGCAGCATGACCTTGCGGAACAGCTCCTCCTTGCTGCCGAAGCAGGCGTAGATGCTGGCGGAGGCGATGCCCATGGCCCGGGACAGGTCGCTGAGCGAGGTGCCCTCGTAGCCGTGTTCCCAGAACACGTCCAGCGCCTGGCGCAGGGCGGTGTCGGGGTCGAATGTGCGCGGCCTGCCGCGAGCGGCCATCCGGCGTCCCTCCGAACTTGTTTGTCGATCGCTCAATTTTACCTTGACCTGCGTCGAAGCACCCTGTTACGTTTTTTTGATCGTTCGACAAACAAATGAGAGTCGGTCCTCATGAGCATCCCCTCCACCATGCGCGCGCTGCGGCAGACGTCGCTGGACGGCCCGCGCGACCTGCGCCTGGTCACCGACGCGCCGGTGCCAAGCCCGGGACCGGGCGAGGTCCTGATCCGCGTCACCGCCGCCGGGGTCAACTTCGTCGACGTCTCGCAGTCGCGGGGCACGTTCGCGAACGGCCCGCGACCGCCCTACCTCGCGGGCATCGAGGGCGCGGGCGAGGTCGTCGCCGTCGGCGAAGGAGTGACCGGCCTGGAGCCCGGCGCGCACGTCATCGGCGTCGGCGTCCAGGGCGGCGCGTTCGCCGAGTACATGCCGCTGTTCGCGGCCGGGGCGGTCCCGGTGCCGTCGGGCTGGACCGACGAGCAGGCGCTCGGCCTGGTCGTGAACCTGCCGACCGCGCTCGCCGCGCTCCGGCCGCTGGGCGGCGTCGCCGAGGGGCGGACCGTGCTGATCCACGCCGCGGCGGGCGGCACCGGCCAGGCCGCCGTGACGATGGCCAAGCACTACGGCGCGACGGTGATCGCCACCGCCTCGCCGGACAAGCACGAGGTGGTGCGGGCTTTGGGCGCCGACCACGTCCTCGACTCCCGCGGCGGCGACCTCGCCGCCGAGGTCCTCGCGCTGACCGACGGCGCGGGCGTCGACCTGACCCTGGAGTCCGTGGGCGGCGCCACGCTCGACGCCAGCCTCGCGGCGACCAAGCGCGTCACGGGCCGGGTCGTCGTCTTCGGTCTGGCCGGCGGCGAGGCCACGATCAGCAACTGGGACCTCGTCTACAAGCACCAGGTCCAGATCATCGGCCTGAACATCGGCGTCCTCATCCAGGCCGCGCCGCAGATCTTCGGCCAGGTCATGGGCGAGCTGTTCGGACTCCTCGGCGCCGGAGTCCTCGGCCCCGGCGAGCCCACCACCTATGAGCTGGCGGAAGGCCCCAAGGTGCTCGCGGAGTTGGAGGCACGTTCCACGGTCGGCAAGCTGGCGCTGCTGCCGTGAGCGGATCCGGCGAAAACCATTTGTGATCGTCTAGCGTGGGACGGGTGGACGTCCTCACTGACGTGCTGCACCGCGCGCGAGCCGGGAACGCGCTGGTCAAGCAGCTCATCCAGAGTCCGCCGTGGGCGATGGCGTTCGCGGACGTCCCGCCGCTGACGGTCACCACGACGCTCGGCGGCCGGGCCTGGCTCCGGTCGCACGCGCCCGGCGCCGTGCCCGTCCGGCTCGCGGCGGGCGACATCGCGCTGGTCAGCGCCACGAGCGGCTACACGATCGGCGACGACCCGGCCACCCCGCCGCGGACGCTGGTGGACGCGGACGGCAAGCGCCGCCTCGGCGGCGACCCGACGGCCTGCGAACTGCCCATCGGGCCCCGCACCTACGGCGACGGGCTGCCCGGCGCGACGGTCATGCTCCGCGGCGTCTACGACCTGCGCGGCGACGCCGCCGGACGGCTGCTCGCCATGCTCCCGCCGCTCGCCGTCGTGCCCGCCGGTCCCCGCACCCGCGCCGCGCTGGACATGCTCGCCGCCGAGACCGCGCGCGACGAGCCGGGGCAGGAGGCCGTCCTCGGGCGGCTGCTCGACCTCGTCCTCGTGCTGGCGCTGCGGGCCTGGTGCGCCCGGCCGGAGAACGCGCCCGCCTGGTACCGGGCGCTCGCCGACCCCGCGATCGGCGGCGCGCTGCGCGTCCTGCACGACGACCCGGCCCGGCGCTGGACGGTCGCCGCGCTCGCGACCGAGGCCGGGATGTCCCGAGCCGGGTTCGCGGCGCGCTTCACCGGCCTCGTCGGCGAGCCGCCGCTCACCTACCTGACCGGCTGGCGGATGAGCCTCGGCGCCGACCTGCTCCGCGACACCGACGCGACCGTCGCCGCCGTCGCCCGCCAGGTCGGCTACGCGGACCCGTTCGCGTTCAGCGTCGCGTTCAAGCGCGCCCGCGGCCTCAGCCCCTCGGAATGGCGCCGCCGGACCCGCTGACCGGCGCGGCGGCGCCTCCCCGGCGCGTCCCCGGCGCGTCCCCGGCGCGTCCCCGGTGCGACGCCGGGGGCCGCGGGCGGGCAGGATGTGAGGGTGAACGAACTCGAAGAAGGCACCCGGCTCACTCTGGACTTCGACAAGCTCGCGGGCGTCGCGGCGACCGGGGCGCGGGTCGTCCCCGTCGTGCTGCAGGACGCGGCGAGCGGCGACGTCCTGTTCATCGGCTACGCCAACGACCAGGCCCTCAAGGCGACGCTGGACGAGCGGATCGCCGTGCTGTGGTCGACGTCCCGCAACGAGCTGTGGCGTAAGGGCGCGACGTCGGGGGACGTCCTCGAACTGGTCGACGTCCGCGTGAACTGCGAGCAGAACTCGCTGCTCTACCTCGTCAACCGGACGACCGGCGGCGCCTGCCACACCACGCTGCCGTCCGGGGAGGCGCGTCCGACCTGCTACTACCGCTCCGTGACGGACACCGGGACGCTCGGATTCGTCGAGCTCTGACGGCCCGCGCTCGGCTCGTCCGCGCATGACGGACGTGTCCAGCGGATATGGATCGGGGTGAGGGAGGGGCCATGGAACCTGAGCGGAGCGCGTGGCCGCGGCTGCGCGTCGACGACTGGCGCGACACCCGCGACACGCTGCACATGTGGACGCAGATCGTCGGCAAGGTCAGGCTCGTGCACGCGCCGCTGGTGAACCACTGGTGGCAGGTGACGCTGTACGTGAGCCCGCGCGGGCTGACGACGTCGGCCGTCCCGTACGGCGCGGGGGCGTTCGACGTCGAGTTCGACTTCGTCGAGCACCGGCTGCAGGTGCGGGCGAGCGACGGCGGCGTCCGCGGGTTCGACCTCGCGCCGATGCCGGTCGCGGAGTTCTACGACCGGACGATGCGCGCCCTCGCCGAACTCGGGATCGAGACGTCGATCCAGGCGCGTCCGAACGAGGTCGACCCGGCGATCCCGTTCGCCGAGGACGACCAGCACGCCGCCTACGACCCGGCCGCCGCCCACCTGTTCTGGCGGCAGCTGCTCCAGGCGGCGCGGGTGATGGGGGAGTTCAGGTCCCGGTTCGTCGGCAAGGTCAGCCCGGTGCACCTCTTCTGGGGCGCGATGGACCTCGCCTGCACGCGGTTCTCCGGACGCGACGCGCCCCTCCATCCCGGCGGCGCGCCGAACTGCGGCGACTGGGTGATGGAGGAGGGCTACTCCAAGGAGCTGAGCAGCTGCGGGTTCTGGCCGGGCGGCGGCGACGAGGGCGCGTTCTACGCCTACGCCTACCCCGAGCCGGACGGGTTCGCCGACCGTCAGGTGGGGCCGTCCGCCGCGTTCTACAGCCGGGAGAACGGCCAGTTCCTGCTGCCCTACGAGGCGGTGCGGACCGACCCCGACCCCGACCGGGCGCTGCTCGAATTCCTCCAGGGCACCTACGAGGCGGCGGCGGACCTGGCGCACTGGGACCGGGCAGCCCTGGAGGCCGACCCGGCACGCTGGGCCGACAGGACCCTGCACGCCGGGCCCGGGGAGCAGCGCGGCTAGTCGAGGACGCCGTTGCCCTTCCCGGGGTTGACCTGGGCCGGCTCATCGCCCTTGACGATGCCGTTGCCCTGGTTCCCGTTGCCCTGGTTTCCCTGATTGCCGTTGCCCTGGTTCCCGTTCGGCGGGTTCTTCGTGTAGCCGGGGCCGCGCGACGGCGTCGGATGCGGCTTCTTCGGCTCCTTGGTCTTCTTCTGCTGGCCGGGCGCGTTCGCCTTGCCGTGCTGCTTCTCCTTGACGGACGGCGTCGGCGCCGGCGTCGGCGACCACCGGGACGGCGGCGCGCTCGGCGAGTACCGGGTGTGCGGCGACCGGTGTCCGTCGCGGTCGTAGCCGGACGGGCTCGCCGGGGGCGCCGGGCTGTGCCCGGGGATCCGCCCGGTGATCGTCGCGTAGGCGGCGCCGCCGGTGAGGACGAGCGAGCCGCCGACGATCGCCACGACCTTGATCGTCAGCAGTCGGCGCAGCGCGGCGGCGCGGGACTGCCGCGCCGGGCGCGGCGCGGCCCGGAACGCGGCGACGGCCGCGTCCTCGCCCGCCAGCTCGTCCGGCCGGGCGGGCGCGGCGGCGGCGGCGAGCAGCGCGTCCAGCGGGGCGGCGCCGGGGGACCGGCGGCCCGCGCGGCGCAGCAGCCGCTCCGCGGTCCGCCTGTCCAGGGGCCCGGCCTGCCCGTCGAGATGCCCGGCCTGGTGATGGTCGCTCATGACACCCCTTCAGCGCCCGGACCGCCGGTTTTGTCACTCTGGGCGAGGGGAACGCCGCCCGGCGCCGCCTCTCCCGGCTCGTTACGTGCCCCGTCTGCCCTGCCGTCTCCCCCGTCTTCTCCCCCGGCGTCCGCCGTCTCGCCCGCCTGCCCTTCCGTCCCGGACGCGGACAGCCGCTCGGCGAGCCTCCGCAGCCCCCGGTACGACGCGGTCCGGACGGCGCCGGCGCGCTTGCCGAGGACCTTGCCCGCCGACTTCGCGTCCAGCCCGACGACGACCCGGAGCATCACGGCCTCGGCCTGGTCGCGGGGCAGCTCGGCGATCAGGCTCAGCGCGTTCCGGGTGGCGATGCCGTCGAGGGCGTCGACCTCGGTGTCGGCGTCGGCGGCCATCGTGAGCAGCTCCTCGACCGGCAGGTCCGAGCCGGGCCGCCGGGACCTGCGGCGCAGGTGGTCGAGCGCGCGGTGCCGGGTGATCGTCGCCGTCCAGCCGCGGAAGCCGTCCAGGTCGCCGCGGAAGGACGGCAGGTCGCGGGCGATCTGCAGCCACGCCTCGGAGGTCACGTCCTCGGCGTCCGCGCCGACGAGCGTGCCCGCGAAGCGGATCAGCCGGGGCTGCACGTCGCGGTAGAGCATGCGGAAGGACTCCTCGTCGCCGTCCTGCGCGGCCCGCAGGGCACGGCCGAGCTGCTCCTCGTCCGCCCGTTCCATCCGGGCCATTGTGCAGGGATTCCGGACGCGGTGTGACATGTACCCGGGTGTTCGCGCTGAAGCAGTGAGCCCCCACGGCCGGCCCCGTGGGCGGGCGCCCCTCCCGCACCGAAACGATGGACGACGATGATCGGGAACGTCCCGCACGACCGCGACGAGCTGCTCGTCACCGGAATCCCGCCGGTCACCGGGCCGCTCACCCTGCCCCTCGACGAGCCGGTCCGCGAGGCGTCCGGCGCGGAGACGACGACGCCCATCGAGCCGGAGGCGGTGTCCGTCGAGCCGGAGGCGGTGTTCGTCGACGCGTCCGGCTGGCGCGCCCGGTTCGGACGGCGGCTCGGCCTCGCCGCCGGAGCCGTGCTGGTCGTGTTCCTCGGCGCGCTGGGCATCGGGATGGCGACCGGCCCGAGCGTGCCGCTGACGCCGTGGGGCGAGCCGTCCGCGCGGCCGAGGGTGCAGGTCGGCGAACCGGGAAGCCCGTCAGGGGCGCCGTCCGGCCAGCGGACCGGGGCCCGGCCCGGTACGCCGCCCGCGACGGACGGCCCGGCACCCGCCGCGCCGCCGCCCGCGCCGTCCGCGCCCGGGACCTCGGCGGTGCGCCCGCCTCCGTCGGCCACGGCGCATCCTGGCAGGTCGCAGGCGTCCCCGCCCGCCTGGGGACGCAAGAAGAAGAAGCGTTGACCGCGCGCCACACCGAGCCCAGAGGACACTGGGCTCTGCTGCTGCTGGGCGGTCTCGTCCTCACCGTGCTCCTCCTCCTGGACGGCTTCGCCAACGGCGCGGTCGGCGAGGCGCCCCGCGCCGAGTCGTCGCCGTCGGGCGGGCCGGTGCCGTCCTCGGTGGCGTCCGGCGGACCGGTCGTCAGCGTCGTGGACGGCGCGCCCCGCACCCGCCGCACACCGCCGAAGACCATCGCGCTGACCTTCGACGACGGCCCCGACCCCGAGTGGACGCCCCGCGTCCTGGACGTCCTCCGCCGGCACGGCGCGCACGGCACGTTCTTCACGGTCGGCGCGCGCGTCGCCGAGCATCCGGCGCTGACCCGGCGCATCCTCCGCGAGGGCAACGAGATCGGCTCGCACACCTACACGCACGCCGACCTCGCGACCGTCCCGGCCTGGCGGGGACGCCTCGAACTGGACCTCACCCAGCGCGCGCTGGCGGGTGCTGCGGGCGTCCACACGCGGCTGGTGCGGATGCCGTACTCGTCCCGCCCGGACGGCCTGACCGGGGCGGAGTGGCGCGCGGCGGAGCGGGCGGGGGAGGCGGGGTACGTCGTCGTCCTCACCGACCGCGACACCGAGGACTGGCGGCGGCCCGGCGCGGCGAAGATCGTCCAGGCGGCGCTGGACGGCGGCGCGCGCGGCGCGGGCGCGGTCGTGATGCTGCACGACTCGGGCGGCGACCGGTCGCAGACCGTCGCGGCGGTCGAGCAGATCATCGAGCGGCTCCAGCCGCTCGGCTACCGCTTCACGACGCTCACCGCCGCGCTCGGCCTGCCGCCCGCCGAGGTCGCCGTCTCCGCGCGCGAGCGGGCCGTCGGCTGGACGCTCGTCGCCGCGCAGCGCGCCGCGTCCGCCCTCACCGGGACGATGGAGGCGCTGTTCGCGGTGGCCGGGATCCTCTACGTGCTGCGGCTCGTGACGCTGCTGCTGTTCGCGCACGTCCACGTGCGGCGCGTCCGGGGCCGTGCTCGGGGCCGGGCCCGCGAGCCGGGCCGCCGCCGTCGCCGTCGCCGCGCCCGCGGTGAGCCGCCCCCGCCGATGGCCGAGGGCGAACTGCCGCCCGACCCGTTCCCGCCCGTGTCGGTGATCGTCCCCGCATACAACGAGGAGGCGGGGATCGGCGCGACGGTCGCCTCGCTGCTCGACACCGACTACCCCGGCACGGTCGAGGTGATCGTGGTGGACGACGGCTCCACCGACCGCACCGCCAAGATCGTCGAGTCGATGGGGATCCCCGGCGTCCGGCTCGTCCGGAAGCCGAACGGCGGGAAGCCGAGCGCGCTCAACGCGGGGATCGCGGTCGCCCGCGCCGACGTCCTCGTGCTGGTGGACGGCGACACGGTCTTCCAACGCGACACCGTACGGCGGCTCGTCGCGCCGCTCGCCGACCCGGCGGTGGGCGCGGTCAGCGGCAACACCAAGGTCGCCAACCGGGACGGGATCCTCGGCCGCTGGCAGCACATCGAGTACGTGATCGGATTCAACCTCGACCGGCGGATGTACGACGTCCTGCGGTGCATGCCGACCGTCCCCGGCGCGATCGGGGCGTTCCGCCGGTCGGCGCTGGCGCGGGTCGGCGGCGTCCCCGGCGACACCCTCGCCGAGGACACCGACCTCACCATGGCGATCTGCCGCACCGGCCTCCGCGTCGTCTACGAGGAGACCGCCCTCGCCTGGACGGAGACTCCCGCCTCGCTCGGCCAGCTCTGGAAGCAGCGCTACCGCTGGTGCTACGGGACGATGCAGGCGATGTGGAAGCACCGCCGCTCCCTCGTCGAGGGCGGCGCGTCCGGTCGCTTCGGCCGCCGCTGCCTGCCCTACCTGACCGTGTTCCAGGTGGTGCTCCCGCTGCTCGCCCCGGCCATCGACCTGTTCGCGCTGCTCGGCATCGTCTTCGTCGACCCGGT
Source organism: Actinomadura decatromicini (assembly GCF_008121305.1). Taxonomy (NCBI): domain Bacteria; kingdom Bacillati; phylum Actinomycetota; class Actinomycetes; order Streptosporangiales; family Thermomonosporaceae; genus Actinomadura; species Actinomadura decatromicini. The sequence goes on from NZ_VSRQ01000002.1 coordinate 123,886, forward strand.
CACGCCCCTGCTCACCTGGACGGTCTTCGTCGCCGCCCAGGCCGCGGCGGGCGCCTACGCCCTCTGGCTGGACGGCGAGCCGATCCGCCCTCTCTGGACGCTCCCGCTCCAGCAGTTCGTCTACCGGCAGCTCATGTACCTGGTGGTCGTGCAGTCGGTGGTCACGGCACTGCTCGGGTCGCGGCTCGGGTGGCACACCGTCCGCCGGACGGGCACCTTCACCGATCTCGGAAGCGGCCGGGAACAATCCCGGGGACCCGTCGGTTACACATGACAGCCGGTGTGCCTGGTGTCCCCGGGCCTCACCTTTCGCCTTCACGGAATACCGTCCGGCTGGAGCCGTGTTGTGCCTTTCGCCGAGAGGCGACCCCACACACCGGCCTTTGATCAGAGCCCCGCGCGGCCTCCGGGCCGGGCGGGGTTCTGATCTTTCCCGATGCAAGACTGCGGGCATGAGTCTCGCCGCGCGCCTGGAGAAGATCGGCCGTCCGCTGGTCGACGAACAGCTCGACCACCCCACCGTGCGGGGCATCGCCCAAGGGAGCCTGGACGAGGCCGTCTTCCGCTCCTGGCTTGAGCAGGACTACCTCTTCCTGCACGACTACGTCCGCGTGTTCTCACGGCTGGCCTGGCAGGCGCCCGCCGCCCACCTCGGCGACCTGGTCGACCTCGCCCACGCGACGTACCACGGCGAGCTCGACCTGCACCGCTCGCTGTCCGCGAGCTTCGGCGCGGACCTGGACGGCGCGACGAAGGGCCCGGCCTGCGCCGCGTACACGTCCTTCCTGCTGGAGAGCGCCGCCGACTACGCGGGCGGCCTCGCCGCCCTGTATCCCTGTATGTGGGGCTATTCCACGCTCGGACGGCTGCTCGCCGACGACCCGCCGGCCGAGCCGCGCTACCGCCGCTGGGTCGACACCTACGCCGACCCCGGCTTCGCCGAGCTGACCGCCCGCATCGCGCAGATGATCGACGAGTCCGGGGCCGACCCGGCGACCGCCGAACGCCTCTTCCTGGACGGCATGCGCCACGAGCTGGCCTTCTGGGACGTCTGACCCGCGCGTCCGGGAAATAAGGGGTTGCCGGGCCCGCGGCCGCGTTGATCATATTGCGACACATGCGGACCTACCGGGAACTGTTTCGTTCGCCGGAGTTCAGCCCCCTGTTCGCGGTCGTCACGGTGCAGGGCGCCGCGATGACGGTCAGCGGGCTGGCGCTCGGCGTCCTCGTCTACTCCGCCACCGACTCCCCGCTGCTCGCCGCGCTCAGCATGTTCGGGGCGTCCCTCACCCAGATGGTCGGGGCGATGGCCCTGCTGTCGGCGGCGGACCGGCTGCCGCCGCGCGCCGCGCTCGCCACGCTGGTGCTCGTCACCGGGATCGGGACGGCCGTGCTCGCCGTCCCCGGCCTGCCGGTGTGGGGACTGTTCGCCATCGTGCTCGCGCTCGGCCTGGTCGGCGCGGTGCTCGGCGGCGTCCGGTACGGGCTGCTCAGCCAGATCCTGCCGCGCGAGGGCTACCTGATCGGACGCTCCGTCCTGAACATGTCGGCGGGGCTGACGCAGATCCTCGGGTTCGCGAGCGGCGGCGTCCTCGTGACCGTGCTGTCGCCGCGTGGAACGCTCCTCGTCGCGGCCGGTCTCGACGTCCTCGCCGCCGTGGCGGCGTGGCGGCTGCTCACGTCCCGGCCGCCGCGCGCGGCGGGGCGCCCGTCGGTGGCGGAGACGTGGCGGGTGAACGCGCTGCTGTGGTCGTCGCGCCCGCGCCGGTACGTCTACCTGGCGATGTGGCTGCCGAACGGGCTGATCGTGGGCTGCGAGGCGGTGTTCGTCCCGTACTCGCCGGACCGCGCGGGCGTCCTCCTCGCGTTCGCCGCCGCCGGGATGCTGGCGGGCGACGTCGCGGCGGGACGGTTCATCCCGCACGGCTGGCGGTACCGGCTCGAAGCCCCGCTCCGCGTCGTGCTCGCCGCGCCCTACCTGGTCTTCGCGCTGCGTCCGCCGCTGGCCCTCGCCGCCGTCGCCGTCCTGGTCGCGTCGGTCGGCTACGGCTCCACGCTGCTGCTCCAGGACCGGCTGATGACCCTCACCCCGGACGAGATCCACGGGCAGGCGCTCGGGCTCCACTCGTCCGGGATGCTGACCATGCAGGCCGTCGCCGCCGCCCTCTCCGGGACGGTCGCCGAATGGACGTCGCCCGGCACGGCGATGGCGGTGATGGCGGCGGCGTCGCTCCTGATCACGCTGGCGCTGGCGCCGGGGCTGCGGCCCGTCGCGCGCGGCGGCGAACCGGGCGCCGCCACCACCTGACGCCGTCACCCGACACCGCCGCCCGACGCCGCCGCCCGACGCCGCCGCCTCAGGGTCAGCCCGCGAGGGCCGGGTAGTCGACGTAGCCCTCGCGTCCGGCGGCGTGGACCAGGGCGGTGTCGTAGTCGTTGAGCGGAGCGCCGCTCGCGAACCGCGCCGGCAGGTCGGGGTTGGAGATGAACAGGCGGCCGAAGGAGAACACGTCCGCGAGGCCCGCATCGAGGACCTGCTCCCCCGCCCGCTGCGTGGTCGGCGCGGCGCCGTTGAAGTTGCCGATCAGCGTCCCGGACCAGCGCGGCCGCAGGTCGGCCAGCGCCCCGTACTCGCCGCGCTCGATGACGTGCAGGTACGCGAGGCCGAGCGGGTCGAGGGCGGCGACGAGTGCCCGGTAGGTACCCTGCGGGTCCACCTCGGCGATCTCGTTCTCCGGGTTGTCGGGGGAGACACGCAGGCCGACCCGCTCCGGCCCGACCGCGGCGGCGACGGCCTCGACCACGTCGACCGCGAGGCGGAGCCGCCCCGCGAGCGAGCCGCCGTAGGCGTCGGTGCGCCGGTTGGTGTTCTCGGCGAGGAACTGCTGGATCAGGTAGCCGTTCGCGCCGTGCACCTCGACCCCGTCGAACCCGGCGCGGACGGCGTTGCGCGCCGCCGCCGCGAAGGCCGCGACCACCGCCTCCACCTCGGCGGTCGTCAGCGCGCGCGGCGTGACGTGCGGGACCTTCCCCTCGGTCGTGCGGATCGTCTCGGACTCGATGCGCACCGCCGAGGGCGCGACGGGCGTCGCGCCGCCCGGCAGGGTGAGCGGGTGCGACATGCGTCCGACGTGCCAGAGCTGGGCGAAGATCGTCCCGCCTTCGGCGTGCACGGCGCCGGTGACCTCGCGCCACGCGGCGACCTGCGCGTCCGTGACCAGGCCGGGGACGCCCGGCTCGCCCTTGCCGAGGGCGTCCGGCCAGATCCCCTCGCTGACGATCAGCCCGGCCGTCGCGCGTTGCGCGTAGTACTCCGCGGTCAGCGGGCTCGGGACGCCGGTCGCGTCGTCGGCCCGGTTGCGCGTCATCGGCGCCATCGCGATCCGGTTGCGCAGTGTCAGGCGCGGGCCGTCGTAGGGGAGCAGGAGCGGACTGGTCATCGGATCCTCCCTAGGTAGTTTGCATGTACATACATTCCATGCATGCACATGCAGATGTTGTCATTTCAGGTAAGCTGACGTCAAGAGAGCAAGGAGGCGCGGAGATGGGCGCTGCTACCGGTACGGGTCCCGCGACGAAGGACGGCCTTCTCTGGGACGGCGTCGTCACCCTGCACGGACGTGTCGAGCACCGGCTCGCCAAGGCGCTCCAGCGCGAGCACAACATCGGCCTGTCGGAGTACCGGGCGCTGTGCCGGCTGTCCCGCGCCGCCGACGGCGAGCTGCGCATGCAGGAGCTCGCCGACCTCATCGGCCTCAACCAGAGCTCGGTCAGCCGCCTCGTCGCCCGGCTGGAGGCCGCGGGCCTGACCCGCCGCGACATGTGCCCGAAGGACCGGCGCGGCGTCTACACGGTGATCACCGAGGAGGGGCGCGCCCTCCAGGAGAAGGCGTCCCCGACCTACGCCGAGACGCTGACCGAGGCCCTCGAAGCCGCCGCCGCCGACCCGGCCCTCGCCCCCGTCCTCGCCGGTCTGCGCCCCTGAAACACACGCCCCTGACACATGCGCTCCCGCGACATGCGCGAAGCGCGGCCCCCGTTCTCACGGAGGCCGCGCTTCGCGGTTCGGTCGGCGTTGGTCAGCGGGTCGCGGGGACCTCGCGCTTGGCCGACGTCGCGGCCGGGCCGACGGCGTCCGCCCGGTTCGCGTTCAGCGGCTTGAACCGGCGGAGCCGCAGGCTGTTGCTCACCACGAAGACCGACGAGAACGCCATCGCGCCGCCCGCGATCATCGGGACGAGCAGCCCGGACGCCGCCAGCGGCAGCGCCAGCACGTTGTAGGCGAACGCCCAGAACAGGTTCCCCTTGATCGTGCCGAGCGTGCGGCGGGACAGCCGGATCGCGTCCGCCGCGGCCCGCAGGTCGCCGCGCACCAGGGTCAGGTCGGACGCCTCGATCGCCACGTCCGTCCCGGTGCCCATCGCGAGCCCGAGGTCGGCCTGCGCGAGCGCGGCGGCGTCGTTGACCCCGTCGCCGACCATCGCGACGGTCGCGCCCTCGGCCTGGAGGCGCTTCACGACGTCCACCTTGTCCTGCGGGAGGACGTCGGCGATGACCTCGTCGATGCCGACCGCGTCCGCGACCGTGCGGGCCACGGTCTCGTTGTCGCCGGTCAGCAGGACCGGGCGCAGTCCGAGCGCCTTGAGCTGCTCGATCGCCTCCGCCGAGGTCGGCTTGACCTGGTCGGCGACGGTGAGCACGGCGCGGGCGGCGCCGTCCCAGCCGACCGCGATCGCGGTGCGGCCCTGGGCCTGCGCGTCCGCCATGGCGCGTTCGAGGTCGGGCGTCAGGTGCTGCGACCACTCGGCGAGGAGCTGCGGACGCCCGGCGAGCACGCCGTGCCCGTCCACGACTCCCTGGACGCCGAGGCCCTCGACGTTGGCGAAGTCCTCGACCGCGCCCAGGTCGCCGCCCCTTTCCGTGGCGCCCTTGGCGATGGCCTGCGCGATCGGGTGCTCGGAGGCGTTCTCCAGCGCCCCCGCCAGCCGGAGCACGTCGTCCTCGGACACTCCGTCGGCGGTGATCACGTCGACCAGCGCCATCCGGCCGGTGGTGACGGTGCCGGTCTTGTCCAGCACGACCGTGTCGATCTTCCGGGTCGACTCCAGCACCTCCGGACCCTTGATCAGGATGCCGAGCTGGGCGCCGCGTCCCGTCCCGACCATGAGGGCGGTCGGGGTCGCGAGGCCGAGCGCGCACGGGCAGGCGATGATCAGCACAGCCACGGCGGCGGTGAACGCCCCGGCCAGCGGCTCGCCGGTGCCGATCCAGAAGCCGAGCGTGCCGAGCGCCAGCGCGATCACCACCGGGACGAAGATCCCGGAGATCCGGTCGGCGAGCCGCTGCGCCTGCGCCTTGCCGGTCTGCGCGTCCTCCACCAGCTTCGCCATCTGCGCGAGCTGGGTGTCGGAGCCGACCCGCGTCGCCCGGACGAGCAGCCGCCCGCCCGCGTTCACCGTCGCGCCGACGACCGTGTCGCCCGGCCCGACCTCCACCGGGACGGACTCGCCGGTCAGCATGGAGGCGTCGACCGCCGACGAGCCCTCCACGACCGTCCCGTCGGTGGCGACCTTCTCGCCCGGACGGACGACGAACACGTCGTCCACCGCCAGTTGATCGACGGGGATACGCTCCTCGCGCCCGCCGTCCCGGACGACCGAGACCTCCTTCGCGCCCAGTTCGAGCAGCGCCCGCAGCGCGGCCCCGGCCCGGCGCTTGGACCGCGTCTCGAAGTACCGCCCCGCCAGGATGAACATGATCACCCCGGACGCGGCCTCCAGGTAGATGTTCATCGACCCGTCGGACCGGGTCATCGAGAACTCGAACCCGTGCTTGATCCCCAGCTCGCCCGCCGTGCCGAAGAACAGCGCCCACAGCGACCACGCGAACGCGGCGATCGTGCCGAGCGAGATCAGCGTGTCCATGGTGGCCGCGCCGTGCCGCAGGTTGATCGCGGCCGCCTTGTGGAACGGCCAGCCCGCGTAGACGACGACCGGCGCCGCCAGCGTCAGCGACAGCCACTGCCACGCCTCGAACTGGAGGGCCGGGATCATCGCCATCGCGATGACCGGCACCGACAGCACGATCGCGGTGACGAGGCGCTGCCGCAGCGGGCGCAGCCCGTCGTCCGGCTCCGCCTCCTCGTTCCCCGCGGGCCCCTTGGGCGGGGACGGCAGCTCGGCGGAGTACCCGGCCTTCTCGACCGCCGCGATCAGCTCGTCCGTCGACACCCCGGGGGCGTACTCGACGCGGGCCTTCTCCGTCGCGTAGTTGACCGTGGCGGTCACACCGTCCAGCTTGTTGAGCTTGCGCTCGATGCGGTTGGCGCACGACGCGCACGTCATCCCGCCGATCGCCAGCTCGACACGCTCGGACGCGGAGTCCGTGCTCATCGCTCCTCCTTCGCCTCGGTCGTCGGTGTCAGTGCGTGTGGGGTGTGTCGTCGTGTCCGCCGCCGGTCTGGGCGGGCGGCCGCGCGTCCCCCGCGTACACGGTGAACTCGGCCGTGCGGACTCTGCCGCCGTGCTTGAAGTCCAGGTAGAGGCGGTACGCGCCGGTGCTCGGCGCCTCGGCGAAGAACGTGATCTCCGGCCCCGGCCTCGTCTTGCCGTCGCCCGGCGCCCCGTCCGGGTGGACGTGCAGGTAGGCGAGGTCGCCCTGGCGCAGCGCGACCAGGTGGCCGTACGCCTCCAGGTAGGGCTCCAGGTCGGTGACCGGCTTGCCGTCCTTGTTCACGGCAAGGGTCAGTTCGGTCGACTTGCCGGGGGCCAGGCCGCCGGTCAGCGCGACCTCGTAGCCGTCCACCTTCGCGACGCGCTCGGGCTTCGGCAGCGGCGTCGTCCGCAGGTCGCCCTGGACGAACACGTCCGCGCCGAGCGTGAGCTGCCGCTTCGCGCCCTCCGGCTGGACGTCGGTGAAGAACCGGTACACGCCGGCCTTCGGGAGCGTGATCGGGATCGTCCAGACGCCGCCGCCCGCCTCCGTGGGATGCACGTGCTGGAAGCCGGACAGGTCACGGCTCGCGATGATCAGGTGCAGCCGCTTGCCGTGCAGGGGCTTGAACCCGGTGACGGGCTTGCCGTCGGGGCCGTTGATGGTGAAGCGGAAGTCGGTCTTCTCGCCGGGGGCCACGTTCGTGAGGCGCGGGACGAGCGTGTAGCCGTCCTCGGAGACCTGGAGGCCGCCGGGCGCGTGCGCGGTCTCGGCGCCGCCGTGCCCGCCCTCGCCATGGCCGCCCTCGCCGTGGCCCCCGCCGCGGTGCCCGCCGCCGTCGTGCGAGGCCGTCTCGGCGGACGCCCCGACCGGACCGACGATCTTGCCGACCCCGGCGGCGCCGCCGAAGACGACGGCCAGTCCCACCGCGTAGATCCCCAGCTTGCTCGCGCTGTTCATTCCGTTTCACTCCACTCGGTGCCCGCGGGCACCCGCTCGGCCGGGCGCACCCCGCACGGCGGCGGGGCGCGCTCCGGTCAGGACGTCAACTTGTAACCGGCTTCCTCGACCGCGTCCTTGATCAGGCCGTCGGCGATGGGCGCGTCGCTCGTCACGGTGACCCTGCCGGTCGGCAGGTCGACGTCGACGCCGGTCACGCCCGCGATCTGCTCGACCTCCTCCGTGACGGAGCTGACGCAGTGGCCGCAGGTCATCCCGGTGACGGTGTAGGTGGCGGTGCTCATCTGGCGTCTCCCTCGGTGGTCAGTACCCCTGGGGGGTATCTCGTGCCCGTCATGCTGCCATAAGGTCTCGACTCCTGCAACCCCTACCCCCTAGGGGTTATTTCGAGATCCGGGTCACATGTCCGGATTCATCCGGACGCGGGGGCCCGCACGGCGCACCCCGCCCCGCGACGATTACCAGCGGGTCGTTACGCGGAAGTTATCCACACCCTGTGTGACCGCCGGTTCCCCCGCCGCCTCGGCGTTCTGTGGCGATTCGTCGAGGTATCGACGTTGAAAACGCCTGCCGCCCCGGCGGATCCGACGTTGTACACAAGGTTTTCCACAGGCTTCCACAGCCCTGTGGACGAGCATACGACCCGCCTTCGACGCCCTCTCACCGGCACCCCGGAACGTCGCCGATACTGAGGTCATGCCCGAACTTCCTGAGGTGGAGGCGCTGGCGGGGTTCCTGCGGGAGCGCGTCGTCGGACACGCGATCGCCCGCGTCGATGTTCTCGCCATCTCCGCGCTGAAGACCTACGACCCGCCGATCACGGCGCTCGGCGGGCTGACCGTCACCGCCGCAGCCCGGCACGGCAAGTTCCTCGACCTCGACGTCGACGGCGTGCACCTCGTGATCCACCTCGCCCGCGCGGGCTGGCTGCGCTGGCGGGACGAGATCCCCGCGCGGCCCGTCCGGCCCGGCGGCAAGAACCCGCTCGCGGTGCGCGTCCACCTGGACGACGGCTCCGGCTTCGACCTCACCGAGGCCGGGACGAAGAAGGGCCTCGCGGTGTACGTCGTCCGCGACCCGGCGGACGTGCCGGGGGTGGCGTCGCTCGGCCCCGACCCGCTGGACGACTCGTTCACCCCGGAGGCGCTCGGCGCGCTCCTCAAGGGCAAGCGCACGCAGGTCAAGGGCCTGCTGCGCGACCAGCGGGTGATCGCCGGCATCGGCAACGCCTACTCCGACGAGGTGCTGCACGTCGCGAAGATGTCCCCGTTCAAACTCGCGTCCACGCTGACGGACGACGACGTCGCCGTCCTGCACGAGGCCATCGTCGGCACGCTGCGCGCCGCGGTGGAGCGGTCGCGCGGGCTGGAGGCGCAGGACCTCAAGGGCGAGAAGAAGACCGGCCTGCGGGTGCACGGCAAGACCGGGGAGAAGTGCCCCGTGTGCGGCGACACGATCCGCGAGGTGTCGTTCGCGGACTCGTCCCTCCAGTACTGCCCGACATGCCAGACGGGCGGCAAGCCGCTCGCCGACCGCCGCATGTCCCGCCTGCTGAAATAGCGGCACCTCGACGGGGTCGCGGGAATTGGCGGAAAGCCCGCGAGACCGGGTGATCAAGCGGCGTATCGTGACGCGGAGATCACGCCCTCCGTCGCGTCCAGGAGCCGCCATGGGCTATCCGCCCCCTCCCGCGCAGCCTGGTCCGGGTGGCCCCTACCCTCCCGGATACGGCCCGCCGCCCGCCCCCGGACACCCGCCGAACGGCTACCCGCCGAACGGATATCCGCAGCAGGGCGCACCGCCGGTTCCGCGGCAGGGCTACCCGCCCCAGCAGGGCTATCCGCCGCAGCAGAGCGGCTACCCGCCTCAGCAGTCCGGATATCCGCCTCAGCAGGGCGGGTATCCCGCGCCGCAGGCCGCCCAGGCGCCGCCGCAGCCCCAGCCGCAGCAGGCCGTCGACCTGTACGGGTCGCCGATCCTCGTCTACGACCAGCCCGCGCAGTTCTTCTCGACCGAGGCGAACTACACGATCTGGCTCCCGCAGGGGCATCCCGCCGCGTACGTCCGGGAGCAGGGCGTCAGCGGGGCCAAGAAGGCGCTGCGCGTCGTCGCCCAGGGCAGCCAGACCAAGGCGGAGCGGAAACTGTCGATCCTCCGTCCGGACGGCATGCCGTACTTCCTCTTCTACAAGCCGTACGGGTTCATGGGCACGCCCAAGATGCAGGTGCTCACGCCGCAGGGCGGGCTGATCGGGCACCTGCGCAAGCGGGCGATGCGCGGCTGGGAGATCCTCGACCCGTACGAGCGGCAGCTCGGCTACTACGAACTGCTGAGCGGGCGGATCACCGACTGGCAGCAGCAGGAGATCGCGCGCATCCAGCGCGGCTTCGCCGGGATGGGCGAGTTCATCTCGCAGATGTTCACGGGGGCGGACCGGTACGTGCTCCGGATGCATGTCCAGTTGCAGGAACCGATGCGGACGCTGGTACTGGCCTGCCCGCTCGCCTTCGACACGGCCGTCTCGCAGAACCGCAGCCTCGGCGGCTTCCTCACCTGAGAGCAGATAGGGGCCCCGGCGTTTCCGCCGGGGCCGGTGGGGAGCTTCCTGGTCGGTTCTCCGTTGGACGAGCCGGAACGGGGAAGGCTCGCTCGCTCAGCGGACCTTCGGGACGTTCCCGAAGAGCGGCGCGATCTGCGTCCAGCGATGGAGATCGCAGCCGTTGTCCCTGGTGAACCTGGTGTCGATCTCCTTGCCGTTCCAGGTGCCCTTGACCGTGGCGATCTCAGGACCGCCGTAGATCTGCGTGCACACCTGGTCCTTGGAAACGGGTTTGAACGGGTCCTTGGCCTTGGCGATCGCCGCGCAGGCGTCGGCGGCCCTGGGATGGTCGCCGCCCGTCGGGTCGCACTTCAGCGTCCAGGACTTGGCGGGTGCCTCCTTCGATGCCTTCACCCTGACGGTGAGGGTGTTCGCCGGCGTGCCGGAGGGCTGCACGGACGTGGTGCCCGAGGGCTTGCCGGCGGACGGTCCGTTTGCCTGTTCGTCGCCGCAGGCCCCGAGGGCCAGGACCAAGGTCAGCCCGGGCGCGGCGAAAAGGAGCGTCCGATACCGCATGCGTGATTCGACGCCGGGGGGCTTCGCGCGGTTCCATGGGGGTGTGATGAATTTCGGGGAAGACGTGCCGGCCGTGGGGGCCGCCGACGTGCCGCAGGACGGCTACCTGCTGGACGTCCGGGAACAGGACGAGTGGGACGCGGGTCACGCGCCCTCGGCGGTCCACATCCCCATGGGGCAGCTCGGCGACCGCGCCGGGGAGGTCCCCCGGGACCGCGAGGTCTTCGTGATCTGCCGGTCGGGCCAGCGGTCCGCGCAGGTGACGGTGGCGCTGAACCAGGCGGGGTGGCTGGCCCGGAACGTCGACGGCGGCATGAAGGGCTGGGCGGAAGCGGGACGTCCGATGGAGAGCGGCGGCGAGGGGCGCCCGTACGTGGCCTGACCCGCGCCGATCTGCCGCCCGTCCGGCCCGGCATGTCCGATCTTTAGTGATCCATGCCCTTTTGGTGGCAGCCGGGCGGTTGTACTATCGGTGCCGGTCGGCCGGGTGGTCGGCCGGGTATCGACGAACCGCGGGAGCTCGGGCCAGCGCCGGGCTGAGAGGGCGGCCTTCACGGCGTCGCCGACCGCATGAACCTGTCCGGGTAATGCCGGCGTAGGGAGCGTGTCGGCGTGACGTCCGATGTGGATGAGCGTGCCATCGATGAGGTTCCCTTCACTCTCGACGAGCCCGCGCCCAAGGTGCTCGGCTTCTGGGACCAGGGCGCCTTCTGGGCGAATCTCGGGGTCAGCCTGCTGGCGTTCTCCGGGGCCTACACCGTCCTCGCGCCGGACGACGCGGGCCGCCCGACCCTGTCGATCGCGGCGGGCATCGTCGCGATGTCGGTGGGAACGATCCTCGGCGGGCTGATGCTCGGCCTCGCCGCCGTCCCCGGCGCGCGGACCGGCCAGCCCGCGATGGTGCTGCTCCGCGGCCTGTTCGGGGCGCGGCTGTCGTACGCGCCGACCGTGCTGAACGTCGCGCAGCTCGTCGGGTGGGGGACGTTCGAGCTGATCGTCATCGCGGACGCGGCGCGCGAGCTGTGGGACGGCGTCCCGCGCTGGGGCTACGTGATCGCGGCGGGCGCGATGACGACCGTGCTGACCGTCTGGCCGCTCGGCTCCGTCCGGTTGCTGCGCCGATATGTCACGGTCGCCGTGGCGATAGCACTCGTGTACTTCTACGTGCAGCTCCTGCGCGAGCCGCTGCCCGACCTGACGCGGGGCTCGTGGGGCGGCTTCTGGATCGGCGCGGACGCGGCCCTCGCCGTGTCGATCTCCTGGGTGCCGGTCGCCGCCGACTACACCCGCCACTCCCGGAGCGAGCGCGCCGCCTTCGGCGCGGCGGCGGTCGGGTACTCGGTCACGCAGATCGCCGCCTACGTCCTCGGGCTGCTGGCGCTGGCGCTGGTCGCCGGGGACCCGACGAGGGCGTTCGACCCGTTCCTGAACGTCTCGCTCGGCGTCGTGCTCTTCGCGATCTTCGTGCTGCGGGAGGCGGACCAGTCGTTCGCCGACACCTACTCGACGGCCGTGTCGATCCAGAACCTCGTGCCGCGCGCCGACCGGCGGGTGCTGAGCGTCGCGCTCGGCGTCGGCGTCACGGTGCTCGCGCTCGTCCTCGACATCAACGACTACGCGGGATTCCTCACACTGATCGGGTCGGTGTTCGTGCCGATGCTCGGGGTGCTCGCGGCCGACTTCTTCCTCGGCCGCCGGCACCGGACGCGCGGCTGGGACGTGTCCCGGACGGCCCCGTCCCGGTGGAGCATGATCGTCGCCTGGGCCGCCGGGTTCGCCGTCTACCAGCTCATCAACCCCGGCACGGTGGGCCATTGGGCCGGGTTCTGGCGGGACGTCCAGGACGCCCTGCACTTCACCGCGCAGAGCTGGATGAGCGCGTCGCTGCTGTCGTTCCTGGTCGCCGGGCTGGCGGCCCTTCTGGCCGGACGACTGACCGAGCGCTAGCCTTACCAAGAAGTAAGGTTTCCGTTTGTGCAGGGTTGCCGTGGAAAGTTTCGGCGTAAGTTACCCGGCGCTCGGACGGAGTCCGGTGGCACGATGACAGGCGTGCACCACCACGTCCACGATCCGATCGCGCGGGCCGTCATCGAGAGCGCCGCCGACGCCATCGTGGCCGTGGACCAGCGGCACCGGGTCACCGTGTGGAACCCGGCCGCCGAGCGCATGTTCGGCTGGACCGCCAAGGAGATGGTCGGCCGGGTGCCGCCGATCGTCCCGGACGAGCTGACGGCCGAGCACAACGCCGTCCAGGAGCGCCTGCTCACCCGGCGCGCGGGCGACGTTCCAGGCGAGGGCCCCGGCGAGAGCGGGCAGATCTCGATCGCGACCCGCCGGTTCCACCGGGACGGGCGGCTGATCGACGTCCGGATCGACACGAGCCTGCTGCGCGACCCGTCCGGGACGCCGCTCGGCTGGGTCGGCGTGTACCACCCCGTCGACGAGGACGAGATCGTCCAGCACCACATGACCGAGCGGGCGCGGCTCGTCCGGCGGCTGAACGACATCGTCGCCGACCTGAACGCCGAGCTCGACCTCGCCGTCGTGCTCGACCGGATCACCGCCGCGCTGATCGAGCTGACCGGCGCGGACGCGGGCGGCTTCGTCCGGATCGAGGGCGACCGGCTGCGGCTCGTGAACATGTCCGGGCTGCCCGAGCACATGCGCGGACGGTCCGCCGACCTGCGCACCAGCCTGGTCGGGGAGCTGCTGCGCTCTGGCAAGACGGTCAAGCTGGCGACCGGCCAGCGGCGGCTCGGCGACCTGATCTGGTCCGAGCTGCCCGGCCTGCACACGATCGCGCTCGGCCTGTCGTACCTGCAGAACCGGCCGTACGGCGCGCTGTACGCGCTGTTCTCCGGGCGCAAGGTCGGGCACACCGAGCTGGAGCTGCTGGAACTGCTCGCCGGGCACGCGGGCGTCGCGGTCGGCAACGCCGTCGCGTACGCGGAGGTCGTCCGGCAGCGGGCGCACGAGCGCGCGGTGATCGATTCCAGCGCGGACGGCATCGCGGTGCTGGACCACGACCTCGTCGTCCGGCAGTGGAACCCGGCGGCGCACGCGCTGACCGGCGTCCCGCCGGGCGCGGCGATCGGCCGCCCGCTGCCGTTCGACATGCCCGCGCTCGGGGAGATGCTGACGTTCCGGCTGGAGTCGGGGACGTGGCTGAACGTCCTCGCCGCCGAGATCGAGGAGACGGGCGAGCTGGTGGTCGACTTCCGCGACGTGTCCGAGGCGAAGGCGCTGGAGGAGGCGAAGGACCTGTTCCTCGCCACCACGAGCCACGAGCTGCGCACGCCGATCACGGTCGTGCAGGGGTTCGCGTCCACGCTGGTCAACCGGTGGGACGAGCTGACCGACGAGGACCGCCGCGCCGCCGTCGCGACGATCGCCGAGCGCGCCCAGTCGCTCGGCCGGCTGGTCGAGCACCTGCTGCTCGGCTCCCGCGCGGGCGCCGACGAGCTGACCGTGACGATCGAGTCGTTCGACCTGTCGCGGGTGGTGGAGGGCGTGGTCGCGGGGTTCAGGTCGCTGTCGCCGCTGCACCGGGTCGAGCTGGAGATCGCGCCCGACCTGCCCGAATGCCGGGGCGACGCGATGGCGACCGACATCGTCCTCGGGCAGTTGCTGGAGAACGCCTTCAAGTACTCGCCGGACGGCGGGACGGTCACCGTCCGGGCCCTGCGCGAGGGCCACGACATCGTCGTGACGGTCGCGGACGAGGGAATCGGCATCCCGCCGGGCGACCACGAGCGGATCTTCGAGCGGTTCGTCCAGGGCGAGACCGGGGACCGGCGGCGCTTCGGCGGCATCGGGCTCGGCCTCTACATCGTGAAGCGGTTGACCGAGGCGCAGGGCGGGACGATCTCCGCCCTCCCGGCCGGAGCCGGGAAAAGTGAGGCATCTCACACAGGCGCGTCGCGACCGGGCGGCGGGACCGGTCCAGAGCCGTCCGCGTCCCGGGCGGGCGCGCTGCTGCGCTCCCCGCGCGGCCGCGGACCCGCAGGTGGTGCGCGTGCGGGCGAGGGGACGTGCATGCGGCTCGTCCTCCGCGCGGCGGGCTGATGGACCCCCGGGACGACTCCACCCAAGCGTGATCATGAGCGCCATTTTGGTTACTCACCGTGACGACAGGGGCTTGTGCGCGGCGCGGTGAGACCGGCATGACCAGGGCGTTCCGTGGTCTCGACGGATGGCAGGCTGGGCCCGTGTGGGAAAGTGCTGTGGCTGCGCGGTGTGATGGACGAAACGCGCGCGCGAGGAGTAAATCCGCCGTTGGCTGGATAGATCCTTGATGGTCGCCGTTCGTGACGAGACTCCGATCCGGAGGTGATCACCGTGACCGGATGGCCGGTGACTCGTTGTGCAGGTGGCAAACTGAACCGTTCGGGTTTCCGGTCCAGACCAACAGGGCATTTCGGTCGTACCGGAAAGCGACGGCGGGACTCGTCCGAGTGAACGGAACCACGGGGAGGTGAGGGCGTCGAGCGTCGTACTGCTCCCACACGCACCGTCCAGCGTCGCGGTCGCCCGCCGGCGCCTCAGCTCGGAGCTGACCGGGTCGGGCGTCTACGAGTCGGTCGTGGACGACGCCAGCGTCATCGTCAGCGAGCTTCTCAGCAACGCGCTCCGGCATGCGCGGCCGCTGCCGTCCGGCCAGGTCAGGGTGTGCTGGCTGCGCCGCGGTGACCTGCTCGAACTGGAGGTCAGCGACGGCGGCGCGATGACCGAGCCGCGCCGCGGGCCGGGCACGCTGTCCTCGCTCGGCGGCCGCGGGCTCGGCATCGTCGAGGCGCTGTCGGACGGCTGGGGCGTCCGCCACGAAGAGGGCGCGACCACGGTCTGGGCCGTGCTGCGCGCGCCGCGCGCCAACGGCGAGAGCCGTCCTTCGCACGGGAACGGCATCCCCACGACGGCCGGTCCGCAGGCGGTCGTCCCCGACCTCGCCGACTTCCCGGACCTCATGGACGACCCCGAGGACGACCTGTACGACGGGGCCGCTCCGAGCAGGGCCTACCCGGCCTGACGGGCCCCGGCCCCAGCCGGACGGGTCCCCCGCCTAGAAATGCGGGCCCTTCCCCTTGTATGGTCCTTCCACAGCTCGGGCGTTGCCGTGCCCCCGTCGGCATCGCCCGAGTTGTTCTATTCCCTGGGTCCGCGCGGGTCGTCGCGCCTCAGATGCCGTCCCGCAGGATCGGGCAGGACATGCAGCGCGGACCGCCCCGGCCCGTGCCGAGCTCGCTGCCGCTGATGCGGATGACCTCGATGCCGGACGCCTCAAGTTGCGCGTTCGTCTCGATGTTGCGCTCGTAGGCGACGCACACGCGCGGCGCCACGGCGAGGGTGTTGTTGCCGTCGTCCCACTGCTCGCGCTCGGCGGTGACGGGGTCGAGGCCCGTGTCGATCACCTTGAGGCGGTCGAGCCCCATCGCCTCGGCGGCGGCGTCCAGGAAGGGGCGGGGGCCGTCCACGCGGAGGTCGCCGTTCCCCTGGGTGACGGTGTAGGCGGTCAGCGAGTGCGCGACCGGCGGGTACATGACGACGGTGTCAACGTCGACCATCGTGCAGACGGTGTCGAGGTGCATGGTCGCCCGCTCCTGCGCGATCGGGACGGCCAGCACGGTCTGGGCCAACCCCGCGCCGAACACCTGGCGGGCCAGCCGCTCCACCCCGGCGGGGGTCGTCCGCTCGCCGGTGCCGACCGCGACGACGCCCGGACGCAGGAGCAGGACGTCCCCGCCCTCAAGGTGCTCCAGGGACGGCGAGTACACCGGCTCCGCCCCGGCGAACCGCGGGTGGTGCGCGTAGATCAGGCCGGTCAGCGCCGACTCGCGGCGCCGGGCCTCCATCGCGAGGCTCGTCACCGCGACGCGGTCGCCGATCCAGGTGCTGTTGTCGCGGGTGAACAGCAGTCCGGGCAGTGGGTCGACGATGAAGTCGAGACGGTCCATGAGCCGGTAGACGAGGCCGTGCCCCGCCTTCAGCTCCTCGTGCGCGAGGCCCGCGATCAGGGTGTGCGCGAGGTTCTCCGGGTCGAGGTCGCGCAGGTACCCCTCGACGATGCGGCGGAGCTGGTCGCCCAGGCGGAGGTCGATGATGGCGTCCGCGATGGCCTGCTCGCGGGCGCCCTCGTACTCCAGGGCGTCCTGGAGCAGCTCGGTGACGTACAGGACCTCGACGCCGCGCGAGCGGAGCGCCTCGGCGAACGCGTCGTGCTCCTCCTGCGCCCTTCCGACCCACGGGATCGCGTCGAAGAGCAGCTTGTCGCTGTTGCGCGGGGTGAGCCGCTTCAACTCCGCGCCCGGACGGTGCAGCAGCACGGTCCGTAGCCGCCCGACCTCGCTGGTCACCCGGTGTTCGTGCGCCGTCCGCCCTGGCTGTGCCGTCTTCGTTGCCGTCACACTCCGCAGTCTAGGCGGCCTGTTTCGTCCGTTTCGCTGTGCCACCATGCGATGGTGATCACCAGGGCCGCGGCGCTGCCGCTTCACCTGACGTCGGCGACGTTGCTGCGGGTGTCGGCCGAGGGGGTCGCCACGGCGCTCGTGCTGACCGTCCAGGCGCGGACCGGGGACGCCGCCACCGCCGGGTACCTCCAGACCGCGACGACGCTCCCGTACGTGCTGAGCGGCCCGGTGATCGGGAACACGCTGGACCGGACCGCCCGTCCGCGCCGCGTCGCCGTCGTCCTTGCCTGCTGCTACGCCGCCGCGACCGCCGCGCTGCTCCTGTCGGCCGGACGGTCGCCGCTCGTCCTCGCGCTGTGCGTCGCGGCCGTGATCGGCTGCACGGAGCCGATCGTGGTGGCGCTGACGAGCCTGCTGCCCCGGTTCGTCCCGGCCGGACGGCTGTCGCGGGCCTACGGGCTGGAGGCGTCCAGCTTCAACCTCGCGGGGATCGCCGGTCCGGGCCTCGCCGCCGGTATCGCGGGTTTCGCGGGCGGGCAGTACGCGGGCGTCGCGATCGTCGGCGCGGGCGTCCTCGGGATGCTGACGCTGCCGCTGCTGCCGTTCCCCGCGCCGGAGGCGGCGCTGCCCGCCGCGCGCTCGGTGATCACGGGCGGGCTGCGGGTGCTGGTGGAGAGCCGCGTCCTGCGCGCCCTGACCACCGCGACCACCCTCGCCTGGACGGGTTTCGGCGGCGTCGCCGTCACGGCCGTGCTGCTCGCCGAGCACGTCGGCGCCCCGCCGAGCGCGGGCGGGCGGCTGCTCGTCGCGCTGGCGGTCGGCTCGCTGCTCGGCTCGCTCGCGTCCAGCCGGTGGCTGACGCCGAAACACGGCGAACCCGTGATGATCGCGGGGCTGGTCGCGTTCGGGCTGGCGCTGGCCTCGCTCGCGGTCGCGCCGTCCCTGGCCTGGGCGACGGTCGCGTTCGTCCTGGCCGGGGTGAGCGAGGGACCGGTGTTCGCGGCGACCCTGATGCTTCGCCAGCGCGAGTCGCCGCCGGACCGGCTCGGCCAGGTCAACACGACGGCGGGCAGCCTCAAGATCGGCGCGTCCGCGCTCGGCGCCGCACTGACGGCCGCGTCGGCGGCGGCGATCGGACCGGTCGGGCTCGTCCTCGCGATCGCCTCGTTCCAGTTCGCGGGCGCCGCCGCCGGGCTGCTGCTCCTGCGCGTTCCCGCAGGTCGAAAAGCTGTCGACCCGGCCGAGGACGCGACGTAACCTGCGAGCATGTTCTTCGCAGCCGGCACCCTGACGCTCGCGGGCCACGTCCTGCTGAGCGCGGTGCCGGCTGCCTTCTCGGCAGCCGCAGACGCAGCCGTCGACGGCCTGCGCGTTCCCTGTGGGGGGACGACCCCCCACGCCCCCCGGTTCGCTGCGCTCAAGCGAGGCTGACCCCTCTCCGTCCCACCTCCGGAGAACCAGCGGAGGGGGGTCGACCACGACATGCGCGTGCCCGTAGAGGCCGCGCGTGGGTTCTCACCGGATCCACCAGTGAGGACGAACCGATGGCCAAGTAGCACGACAAGCCCCACGTCAACAACCCGGCCCTGAAGGGCCGGGCTTGCAGCTCGTGACAGTCCCTGACCGGGGGGACGGTGACACGGCCGCATGGGGCATGTTGACGAATGCCCACGCCGTTCGTGCGCGTCTGCGGACGTTCACGGCGGCGATGTGGTCGGCGGGGCCGGCGAGCCCGCACACGACGCAGCAGAAGTCATCCCGAGTGGGACGGTTGCGTCTGGTGGTGTGCCCGCAGCGCGGGCAGCCCTGGGAGGTGTAGCGGGCGTCGACCTCGATCATCGGCACTCCGGCCCGCAGGGCCTTGTAGGCGATGAAGGTGCCGAGCCGGTGGAACGGCCAGGACGACAGGGTGGCCCGCCGGTGCCGCAGAACCCTTGTCCGGTCGCGGATCCCGCTCAGATCTTCGAGCGCGATTCCGCGTCCGGTGCGTTCGGCATCGGCCACCACCGTCTTGGCGATCCGGTGGTTGACATGCGCGGCGTGCCGGGCCTCCCGGCGCGCCCGCCTCTTCAGTTTGCGTTTGGCGGACTTGGTGCCCTTGGCCTGCAACTCGGCCCGCACCCTGGCCATCCGGCGCCGATACTTCTCCAGCCCGCGGCCCTGATGATTGGTCCCGTCGCTGGTGGTGGCGAGGTTGACGATCCCTCGGTCCACCCCGATCCAGTCCACCGGGTCGGTGTTCAACGGCGCTTCCGGGACATCGCAGGTCGCGACCAGGAACCATTTCCCGCCCCGACACAGCAGGTCCGACTCGCCCCGCCGATGCCCGGCGAGGGTCTTCAACCGGGACGGCTCGCCGGTGAAGGCCACACCTTTCAGGCGGCCGTGCACGGTCCAGATCGACACGGTCCGCGCGTCCATCCGCCAGGACACGCACCGGTCGTCGTAGGTATGCGCGGCGTCCGCCCGGAACCGGATCGGCTTGCTGTCGGCCTTGGCGCGGCGCGGGGACCCCTCCCTACCGAGCAGCCCGGCGCCGATCTGCCCGCGCAGCGTGGCATAGGCGTCGGCCACCCGTTTGCTCACGTGCTGGGCGGCCTGCGCCCCCAGCCCCCGCGCTCTCAGCTCACCGTAGGCAAGGCGGCGCAGCTCGAACACCCGACCCTTCAGACCGAACTCGGCGAACGCCACCCGCGACACCCGGTCCGCGGCCGCGTTGACCGCCGCCACAGTCGCCGCCAACGCCGACGCCTGCTCCGGCGTCGGCAGCAGCTTCACCTGCACCACGATCTTCACACGCACGACCGTAGCGGTAGGCACCGACACGATCACTCAACGCGAACACGATCACCAAAGACGACCCGTGACCCGCATGCCCCGCGCACACCACATCAAGGCCGCCGCGCGCCCCCGAAGAACCCGAAGCGATTCCTCCCGGCCCTGAAGGACCGGGGTTCCTCGCTAGAAGCCTGCTGAAGGGCTCGGAGATTGCGGGGGTCCGGCGGAACACCCGCCGGACCCCCTAACCTTCAAGGACGGATGATCCCCCGTCCGGTCCGCGCCCCTCGTCCCGTGACCGACCGACTGGTCGTGAACCACTGGCGGACGCGATCTTGATGTGGTGAGATTCCGGCATCATCCCCGCTGATGTCCCCCCACCTGGAGAATGTGTGCGAGCCCCCCGCGCCCTCGTCCCCCTCCTCTCGGTCTGCGCCGCGGCCGCCGTCGTCGCCGCGGCGGCGACCGGCGCCTCGATCGAGGGCCTGCCGGGAGGCGGCGGTCCCGCCCACGCCGACGGCGCCGCGCCCCGCCCGGCCGCCGCCACGGTCACCGCGATGACCTGGAGCGTGTGCGGCGCGGCCCGGCCCGGCTGCCCGCTCGGCACGGCCCCGGACGCGCTCGGGAAGCAGATCGGCGAGCGGATCCAGGGCACGGAGGTCGGCGGACGCAAGGTCAGGACGGACGCCGTCCTGCTCCAGGACGTCTGCGAGGGGCACGTCCGCGCGTTCAAGAAGAGCCTGCCGACGTGGACGTGGGCGTTCGCCGCGTCGCCCGGCGAGGCGTCCTGCGCCAAGGGCCAGGGCCGCTCCGGCGTCGCCATCGGGACGGCGCAGCGGCTCGACCGCCCGGAGCGCACGAAGCTCCCCGCGCCCCCCGGCCGGACCCGGATCGCGCTGTGCGCGGACGTCCCGTCCTGGACGGCCCGGGTCTGCGTGACGAAGCTCGGCGCCGCCGAGGGCGCCTGGCGGCGCAAGCAGGCGACGACGCTCGCGTCCCTCGCCGGGACGGGACGGGTCCTGCTCGGCGGCGACCTCGCGGACACCCCGGAGAGCCCCGCGCTCGACCCGCTGTACCGGCGGTTCGCCGAGTGCGACCAGTCGGGGCCGTCCCGCACGGGCGCCGCGACCCGGCAGAACTGGGCGGGCGCCGCCGTGCAGAAGACCGACTACCTGTTCATCACCAAGGCCGCCGCCGCGTCGTGCAGTGTCCCGGGGTCCCGGATCAGGGCGTCGGACCACCGGCCGCTCTCGGCCGTGGTCCGCTTCCCGTGACCTGAGCGCGGCCTAGGGGTTAGTGGACGTTGCGGTCCTGGTCCTTCCAGTAGGGCTCGCGGAGCTGCCGCTTGAGGATCTTGCCGGTGGGGTTGCGCGGGACGGCGTCCCGCCGCTCGACCGACGCCGGGCACTTGAAGTGCGCGAGCCGGGCCCGGCAGAACTCGATGACGTCCTTCTCCGGGACGTCCGAGGACAGCACGACGATCGCCTTCGGCACCTCGCCCCACTTCGCGTCCGGGACGCCGATCACCGCGCAGTCCGTGACGTCCGGATGGCTCATCAGGACGTTCTCGACCTCCGCCGGGTAGATGTTCTCGCCGCCCGAGATGATCATGTCCTTGACCCGGTCGTGGATGTAGAGGTAGCCGTCCTCGTCGAGGTAGCCCGCGTCGCCCGTCCGGAACCAGTTGTCGTCGGAGAGGGCCGCCGCCGTGGCGCCGGGGTTGCCCCAGTAGCCCTTCATGTTCTGCGGCGTCCGGCAGAGGATCTCGCCGACCTCGCCGAGCGGCAGTTCCTCCTGCGTCGCCGGGTCGACGATCTTGAGCTCGCAGGAGCCGTTGGGCAGCCCGGCGCTGCGCAGCCGGTGCGCGTTCGGGCCGTCCAGGACGTGGTCGGCGGCGGGCAGCATCGTGATCGCGCCCGTGACCTCCGTCAGCCCGTACACCTGCATGAAATCGGTGTCCGGCAGCAGCTCCATCGCGCCGCGCAGGACGTCCTCGCTGATCGGGGACGCCCCGTACAGCACCAGCTTCAGGCTCGACATGTCGCACGCCGTGACCTCCGGGATCAGCGGCATGAACTGGAGCAGCACCGGGACGAGGAAGATGTGCGTGACGCGGTGCCGCTCGATGCCCCGCGCGATCAGGCCGGGATCGGGCTCGCGGGCGATGACCCCCGTGATGCCGTTGTAGACCACGTTGATCGCCAGGACGTTCCCCGCGACGTGGTACATCGGCATCGCGACCATCAGGACGGACGACTCGTCGATGTCCCACACGTCGGTGCTGACGCCCAGCGCGGCGAGGTAGTTGGCGTGCGTGAGCATGACGCCCTTGGGCAGGCCCGTGGTGCCCGACGAGTAGAGCTGGACGAACACGTCCGACGGCTCGGGCTCGTAGGCGGGCGGCTCGCCCGACGCCCCCTCGACCCACGTCGCGTAGTCCTCGTACGGGTGGTCGACGCCGTTGACGACCACCAGGTGCGGGGTGTGTTCGAGCTTCCCGGCGATCGCGTCGAGGACGGGCAGGAACTCGGGCCCGACGATGAAGACCTTCGCCTTCGCGTCGTTGACGATGTAGGCGACCTCGTCCGGCGCCAGGCGGTAGTTGACCGGGACCTGGACGGCGCCGATCCGTCCCGCGCCGAAGAGCTGCTCGGCGTATTCGAGGGAGTTCTTGTCGAGGATCGCGACCCGGTCGCCGCGTCCGACGCCCGCGGCGGCGAGCGCGGCGGCGGCCCGGTCGGCGCGCCGGTCGAAGTCACGGAAGGTGAGCTGTGTGTCGCCCGCGATGTACGCGACACGGTCGGGATGCGAGCGCGCCCGCTCGCGCAGCGTCTCCGTCAGACCCGGCACGGTAGGTCCCTTCGCCGATGACCGCCTGGTTGTCCAGGCATCATGCGGTCACCGGCGAGGGCCCGGCAAGAGGCGGACGCCCCTCGGCTAGTGGCTTTTGGACATCTTGGAGACCGCGGTCACGGCGAGCACCACCACGACGGCGACGAGGCCGATGAAGAAGAAGAACTTCAGCATCGACAGGATCGAGCCGATGACGGCCATCACGAGCCAGATCGCGAGGATGACGCCGAGAACGGTCAGGATTGTCTTACCCATGCGTACAACCTATGCGCTGGTCCGGGGACGGTCATCACCCTGGGGGACGAGCCTGGCCCCGGTCAGAACCCGCCGTTCGGCCGAGGCCCACCCTGAGGCGGCCCCGGATACGGACCCTGACCCGCCCCCGGGGCCTGGTAGGGCGCGGGCTGCCCCGGAACGGGCGGCTGCCCGGGGAACTGGGGCGCGGGCCGCCCCTGCCCGCCCGGACCGTACGCGCCCGGCTGCCCGTACCCGCCGGGCTGCCCGAAAGGCTGCCCGAACGCCTGCCCGGCGGGCCGGCGCGGCGCGGTGCCGCCCGCGACCATCAGCGTCCGGAGCCCGGCGACCGCCCCGGCCATGAACGGCGCCAGCAGGTGCCACGCCTCGAACCGCGGCTTCATCAGCTCGGTGACGAACCGGAACGGCACCGACCCGTGGCCGAACGCGTACCCGAGGACGCCGATCCGGATGCCGACGTAGAGCGCGACGTACCCGGCGACCACGGCGAAGATCGGCGCGACCGGCCCGCGCGGCCGGGTCAGCATGACCCCCGCACCCGTGACCAGCCCGACCAGCGCGCACAGCAGCGCGTAGTAGGCGGTCGACTGCCGCATCCCGATCAGCGTCGGGGACTCGTAAAGGCGGGCGTACATCATGACCGCGCCGATGACGGTGGCGGCCGCGCCGCCGACCAGGATGAGGGCGATCACCCCGAAGGCCGAGGTCGCGGGACGGGCGCCCATGGGACGGGCCGCCGCGGGAGGGGGAGGAGCCATCGGGACATTAAAGCGATGATCGTCCCGGCCCGCGAGACCCGCCGCGGCGCGCGGCGAGGCCGTTTCTTACAGGGTCATGACGGGCTGATGGAAGCCGCCCGTCCGGCCGTAGCGTGTGGGCGTGAACTCCGTGAGCCATGCCGGTCGCGTCCTCGTGGTGGACGACGACCCCACCGTGGCCGACGTCGTCGCCCGTTACCTGGCCCGCGACGGGCACGCGGTGACCTGCGTCGCGGACGGCCCGTCCGCCCTGCGCAGGGCCCGCGCCGAACGGCCCGACCTCGTCGTCCTCGACCTGATGCTGCCCGGCATGGACGGTCTCGAAGTGTGCCGCAGGCTCCGCGAGACCTCGGCCGTCCCGATCGTGATGCTGACGGCGCTCGGCACGGAGACCGACCGGCTCGTCGGGCTGGAGACCGGCGCGGACGACTACGTCACGAAGCCGTTCAGCCCGCGCGAGCTGGCGCTGCGCGTCCGGTCGGTGCTCCGCCGGGCGCGCGGCGCCTACCGGGAGCCGTCCCGGGACGCCCGCCCGGACGCCCCGCCCGAGCCCCCGCTTTACGACGGCGACCTCGTCGTGGACGTCGGCGCGCACGAGGCGCGGCTGCGCGGCGGGCGGCTGGCGCTCACGTCCCGCGAGTTCGACCTGCTGGCGTTCCTGCTGCGCCGCCCGCGCCAGGCGTTCACCCGCGAGGACCTCCTCGAACGGGTCTGGGAGTGGACGTTCGGCGACGCCTCCACGGTCACCGTGCACGTCCGCCGCCTGCGCGAGAAGATCGAGGACGACCCGGCCGCCCCGCGCCGGATCGTCACCGTCTGGGGCGTCGGCTACCGCTACGAGCCCGCGGACCCGGCGGACCCGGCGGCCCCTGCGGACCCGGCGGAGGACGGCGCATGATCCCCTTCGACGACCTGCTCTACGTCGTCTTCTGCGCGGCCCTCGCGGCGCTGGCCGTCGCGGCCGTCGCGCTCGCCGTCCTGTACGGGCTGCGCGGACGGTCGGTCGCCACCCAGCTCATCGTGGTGGGCGCGGCGACCGTGCTCGCGACGATCTCCGGCATCCTCGTGATCTCGTTCCTGATGCTGCTGAACGATCACGACCGGTCGGTGGTGCTGGCCGTGGTGACGTCCGCCGGGCTGGTCGCGATGGCGGTGTCGGTGCTGCTCGGACGCCGTCTCGTCGCCGCGAACCGGACGCTGGTCGAGGCCGTCCGCGCGGACCGGTTCCGCCCGCCGGCCGCGCGGCTGCCCGCCGAGCTGGCCGAGCTGTCGCGCGAGCTGGAGGCCGCCTACGCGCGGCTCGCCGCCGCCCACGAGCGCGAGCAGGCGCTGGAGGCGAGCCGCCGGGAGCTGGTCGCCTGGGTGAGCCACGACCTGCGCACCCCGCTCGCGGGCCTGCGCGCCATGGCCGAGGCCCTGGAGGACGAGGTCGTCTCCGACGCGGACACCGTCCGGCGCTACCACGGGCGGATCCGCGTCGAGTCGGAGCGGCTGGCCGAGATGGTGGACGACCTGTTCGAGCTGTCCCGCATCCACGCCGGGGCGCTGCGGCTGTCGCGGCGCCGCGTCGGCCTCGCCGACCTGGTCGCGGAGGCGGTGGCGGGCGCGGAGGCGCTGGCGCGGGCGAAGGGCGTCCGGCTGCGCGGCGACGTCCGGGAGGGGCTGCCCCTCCAGGTGGACAGCGGCGAGTTCGGCCGTGCCCTGCGCAACCTCGTCGTCAACGCGATCAGGCACACGCCGAGCGACGGCACCGTCGAGGTCATCGGCGAGGTCCACGGCGGGGAGGCGCGGGTGACGGTCGCGGACGCCTGCGGCGGCATCCCCGAGGACGACCTGCCGCGCGTGTTCGACGTCGCGTTCCGCGGCGAGGCGGCCCGCACCCCCGGCGGCGGCGCCGGGCTCGGCCTCGCGATCGCCCGCGGCATCGTCGAGGCCCACGCCGGACGCATCGGCGTCGCCAACGACGGCCCCGGCTGCCGCTTCGAGATCACCCTCCCCGTGACGGCCTGACCCGGAACCGGGCCGGAGATCAGGGGTCGAGGGTCTCGGCCATGGTGCGGAAGGTGGGGCAGGGCCAGCGGGACATGCAGGCGCGGCAGCGGCGGATCGGGTTGTCGGGGTCGCTGCTGATGCCGCCCGCCTCCTGCGGCCGGTGCAGGTCGAGCAGCCGGACGCCGAGCTCGGCGAAGGCGAGGACGTCCTCGCGCGCGCCCGCGAGGAAGGCGATGTCCTCGCGGGACAGGCGGGTCTTGACCGGGACGAAACCGTTCTGGTTCACCAGGCGGCTCAGGTACTGGGTGGACGACCGCCACGGGCTCGACTTCGCCGAACGCGACCGGATCGTCTCAAGGCGCTCGCGGAGCCGGGTCTCTCTGGGATCGGCCTCTTGCCCATGCCGGTGTTGCACGTGTCCAGCCTCCCCTAATCGGCGGTCTCACGGGACGGGAACCGGGATATCGCCGAACCGGACGCGGAGGAGCGGCGCGGACGCCGACCGGCGCGGAACAATGGCATCACGGTGCGTAGTTCACAAAGCGTACGGGACCGCCCGCACGGCGACACGCCCGTCCCGCAGGGGACTTGGCGAACTGTCTGGCCCGCGGGCCGTTCCCGAGATAGTGTGCCGGACGTGGAGCTAAACGTTTCGACCGCGTCTCAGGAGGGTCACGCCGTCGTCACGGCGACCGGTGAGCTCGACCTCTACACCGCGCCGAGGCTGCAGGCCGCCCTCGCCGGGCTGCTGCGCGACCGGGTCGACCGGATCACGGTCGACCTCAGCGGCGTCGAGTTCTGCGATTCGACCGGCATGAACGTCCTGCTCGCGGCCATGAAGCGGCTCAAGGAGCAGGGCGGCGCGCTCGACCTCGCCGCCCCGCGCCCGGCGGTGAAGCGCATCCTCCAGGTCACCGGGCTCGACACCGTGTTCACCGTGACCGACGCCGCGCCCGCGCTGGACGCCGGCTGAACTCCACCCGTCGTCCGGCTGTCGTCCGTCCGACGCGGCGGTAACGGCTGAGACCGTTCCCCTCCGCTCGCCCCGTTCCACGTCCGCCGCCGACTACGATCGCCGATATGCAGGACGTAGCGGTGATCATCCCCGCCAAGGACGAGGCCGACCGCATCTCGGCCACCGTCAAGGCCGCACACGAGCTTCCCGGCGCCGACCTCGTCGTGGTGGTCGACGACGGCTCGTCCGACGGCACCGGGCGCGTCGCCCGGGACGCCGGCGCCCGGGTCGTCCGGCACTCCCGCAACCGCGGCAAGGGCGCCGCGATGGAGAGCGGCGCGGAGGCCGTCCGGCTGCTGGACGAGGGCCGCGACCAGCCCCGCCACCTGCTGTTCCTCGACGCCGACCTCGCCGACACCGCGCGCGAGGCCGCGCCGCTCGTCGCACCCGTCCGGGCGGGCGAGGCCGACATGACCATCGCGGTGTTCACGACCACGGTGAAGCTCGGCGGGCACGGGTTCGTCGTGAAGCTGTCCCGGGACGGCATCCGCCGCGCCACCGGCTGGGAGGCGACCGCCCCGCTGAACGGGCAGCGCTGCCTGACCCGCGCCGCGTTCGACGCCGCGCTCCCGCTCGCCGCCGGGTTCGGCGTCGAGACCGCGCTGACCATCGACCTGCTCCGCCAGGGCTTCCGGGTGACGGAGGTGGAGGTGCCGCTCGCGCACCGCGCCACCGGCACCGACTGGCGCTCCCAACTGCACCGCGCCCGCCAGTTCCGGGACGTCGCGAGAGCGCTCTCCGTCCGCGAGCCCGCGGTGACACCGCTGGTGCAGGCGGCGACCCGGCGGCTGGACGGCCTGCGCGGTCGCCGGTGACCCGACTCGGCACGGGCGGACGCGGCCGCGTCACCGGCCTCGGCCGCCTCGCCGGGCTCGGCCGTGTTGGCGGGCTCGGTCGTGTTGGCGGGCTCGGCCGTGTTGGCGGGCTCGGTCGTGTTGGCGGGCTCGGCGGGGACGGCGGGCGCTGCGGCTTCGCCGGGCTCTGCGGGATCGGGGCCGGGCTCGCGTGCTTCCTCGGCACCGCGCTGCTCGGCCCGTCGGTGTTCCAGCCCGCGCTGGACGGCTCCCGCGCGGAGCCGCCGTACGCGCTGAGCGTCCACCCGTCGCCGTACGTCGTGATCGGGCTCGTCGTGGCCGGGGTGCTGGCGAGCACGGCGGGGCTCGCGCTGTGCTTCGTCGCCGTCCGGCGGGGCTGGCGGGTGCGGGCGCTGCCGGTCGTCGTGGCCGGGCTGCTCGCCGCCGTCGCGTTCATGGCGATGCCGCCGGTCGGGTCGACCGACCACCTCAACTACGCGTCCTACGGGCGGATGGCGGCGACCGGGCACGACCCGTACGCCACCCGCGCCGTCGACCTGCCGCAGGACCCGGTCGCCGGGGCGCCCGAGGAATGGCGGACGACCCCGTCCGTCTACGGGCCCATCGCCACCGGCGAGCAGGCGGTCGCGGCGTGGATCGGCAACGGGTCGGTCCGGCTGACGGTGTTCGTCCTGTCGGTGGTGAACACGCTCGCGTTCGCGGTGACGGCGCTGATCCTCTACCGGACGGCGCGGAGCGAGGAGCGGCGGCTGCGGACGGCCCTGCTGTGGACGTGCAACCCGCTCGTCCTGTTCCAGTTGATCTCGGGCGCGCACAACGACGTCCTCGCGATCGCGCCGGTGGTCGCCGCGCTCGCCGTGTTCGGGAGCCGGACGGGTCCCGGCTGGGCGCGGGCGCTCGCCGCGGGCGTCCTCGCCGGGGTGGGCACCGCCGTCAAGCTGCCCGCCGTGCTCGTCGCGGGCGGGCCCGCCTGGGCGCTGCTGCGCGACACGTGGCGGGACCGCGGGTCGTGGAAGCAGGGCTCGTGGAAGCGGGGCTCGTGGAAGCAGGGCTCGTGGAAGCGGGGGGCCCGGCCGCTCGCCGCGCTGGCCGCGCTCGGCGTCGGCGCCGGGGCGGTCGCCGCGCTGTCCTACCTGTTCGCCGGGCCGCACGCGCTCGACCGGGTCCGGGAGGCGAGCGACATGGTGTCGTTCGCGACGCCCTGGCACCTGCTCGACGAGGGCCTCGGCCGCGGCTCCCAGCGCAACGTGATCAAGGCGGGCGCGCTGCTCGCCGGGCTCGTGCTGTTCGCGCTGCTCGTCCGCGCGCTGCCGAAGGACGACCCCGAGGCCCCGGACGCGGCGAGCCGCCGGGTCACGGTCGCGCTCGTCCTCGCCTGGCTGCTCGCCGCGCCCTACGCGCTGCCCTGGTACGACGGGTTCGGCTGGGCGCTGCTGGCGCTGCTGCCGCTGACCGGCGTCGACTGGATCCTGCTCGCGCACACCGCCGCGCTCAGCCTCGCCTACCTGCCCGCCCGCGCGCCCGCCCGGATCGGCCTGCCGGACGACCTGTCCTGGCTGTTCACCGTCGTTCGGCCGACGGTGATCCCGTGGACGCTCGTGGCGATCGTGACGGCGCTGGTGATCCAGAGTCTTCGTTCCTCAGGTCGATCTCCAGCGCCCGGACGCCCGCGGCGAGCATCAGCGGGGTCGCCAGGCTGAACGCCACCGACAGGATCACGACGCCGGAGTCGTTCACCAGCATCCCGATGACGCCGACCGTCAGCGCGCACAGCAGCGCCGGGCGCATCGTCACGCAGTGCTCGTAGGCGCGCTGGAGCAGCGACACCCGCCACCGGTTCGGCCGCGCCAGGACGAAGAACAGGAACCCGATCGCGGCGGCGAGCGGCAGCGTGAACGGCCAGTACCCGAGGCTGTTCAGCATGGCGTTGAACTTGCGGACGATGACGCCCCAGGCGTCGCCGTCCATGAGGTCCTGCCAGAAGCGGCCGAGGTGCGTCGGGTTCGCGCTGCGCGAGTTCACGTACGAGATGATCAGCACCAGCGCCGCGCCCGCCAGGCAGAACAGGCCGAGCTTGAGCGGGGAGACGCGGCGTCCGGTCACCATCAGGCCGAGCATCGCGAACGCCGGGACCATCGCGAGGACGCCGCCGAAGTCGCTGCCCCATGCCGGGAGCCCGTCGATGGCGATCGCGAACGCGCCGATCGCGGCGATGACTCCCACCGCGACCGTGCGGCGTCCGGCGCGCAGCGGGAACTCCGTCAGCCACGCCGCGGTGAGGATCGCGGCGACGGCGAACAGCGAGAACGCCTGGTTGCCGAAGCCGTAGAAGCGTCCGGCGACGAGCGCCGTGTAGCCCATCAGCGTGTTGAGCTGGAGGCGCGAGCCGGTCATCACGTCCAGCGCGAGGACCAGCGCGGTCACCCCGGTGATCACCAGGCCGGGGGCGAACGCCGAGCGCCGCCACGGACCGGCGAGCGCGACCCCGGTCAGCAGCCCGCTGAACCCGAGGACGGTGCAGATCAGCACGGGCGTCGCGTGCTCGGCCCGCCACCACGGCATCAGCCCGGCGAGGAACGACGCGCCCGGCACCGCGCCGCCGAGCAGCGCGATCACGCGGGTGCCGCCGAGGATCCGCGCCCGGGACCGGCGGTCGCCGCCGAGCCTGCGCAGCACCAGCGCAGCGATCCCGTAGAGGACGAGCTGCGTCGCGAACAGCACCCAGTAGAACGACGTCTGGACGCTGCGGATCGCCTGCGCCGCCACGTCCTGGTCTTCGAGGGACTCCACCCGGTCTTGCGTCGAGTCGCTGGACGGCTGGTCGCGCCAGGCCGACCCGACGGCCTGCTTGGGCTGCCGGACGCCGAGCAGTTTCAGCGTCGTCGCGGTCAGGTCGGTGAGCGTGACGAGGCCGTCCTGCCGGGTCGCGCTGGACCGCATGTATCCGGGGCCGAACCCGGCGCCCTTCGCGATGGCGACGCGCAGGTGCGGGTCGACGCCGATGTCGGAGAGGCCCGCGACGAGGACCGTCGTCCCGGCCGGGAGGCCGCTCAGGACCTGCCCGACCCGCCTGTCGGCGGCGTTCGCGGCGGCGGCGCGCTTGTGCTCCGACAGCGGGACCTGCTCGCCCTTCGGGTCGACCCCGGCGTTGATGTAGGCGCGGAACAGGTCATCCACGTCGACGGCGGTGAGCGTGCAGCGCGCCCAGTCGGCGGCGGTGACCTTGTCGGGCGACGCGACGTAGTGGTCGACCTGCCCGCCGCCGTTGCCGACCCCGAACACCGCGCCGGGCCCGACCGCCGTGGTGCAGCCGCCCGCCGCGTGGACGGCGTCGCCGAGCAGCCCGATCTGCGCGTGGTAGTTGGTGTCGGCGTTGTCGCTCTTGATGGCGGGCCAGCCCGCCGCGACGGCCCCGCCCTCCGGCGGGACGGTGGGCGACCGCTGACCCGGCAGGACCGGGGCGGCCGGGAGCGCGCAGTCGCCGTGCGGCAGCCGGGACCGCTGCCCCGCCGACAGCGTCAGCCAGCCGTCGGTCGGGCACGTGTTCACGCGGGTCGTCCGGACGCTGAGCCCGGCGGTGGAGCCCGCGCCCGCGAGCCCCCACAGCGCGGGCGTCTTCTCCTTGTCGATGTCGCTCCACATCAGGCCCGGCACCCCGATGATCACGACCTGGCCGGCGGCCGCGCCCCGCGCGGGAGCCCGCACGGGGGCCGCCTGGGCGCCGGCGGGCCACACGAACCCGGCGAGGACCGTGCCCAGGACGCCGAGGAACATGGCGATCCTGCGCCCCCGCGAAGTCATGGCGCAAAGGCTACAAGAGGCTTTCGACCACTGAGTGGCAATATCCTGCGGGCTGTGGACGGTCCCGAAGCGCGCCGAGCCCTGCCCGGGGCGGGGTTCTCGCACGCTCTCACACGGCGCGGGACGTGGGTTCGAGGGCTGATCATCTTCGCCGGGACCGCGGTCGCCGCGGCGGCGCTGGCCCCGATCGTGACGCGCTGGCTCGGCAACGAGCCCGACCAACGGCTCGTCGACCTGGAGGTGTACCGGGAGGGCGGGCGGGCGGTGCTGCGCGGGGCGCCGCTCTACGACTTCCTGACGCAGCCGCCGCAGTTGCTGCCGTTCACGTACCCGCCGATCGCGGCGGCGCTGGCCGTCCCGTTCACGCTCCTGCCGTGGCGCGCGGCCCAGCTCGTCTGGACGGGCCTCATCTGCGTCGCGCTCGCCATCTCGGTCCGGTACGCCTTCCGCGACCTGATCCGCCGGACCGGACGCTGGGCGCCGCTCGCCACGGGCGCGCTGGTGGCGGCGATGGCGTGGCTCGATCCCGTCCGCGACCAGTTCCGGTTCGGGCAGGTCGGGCTGTTCCTGCTCGCGATGTGCCTGGCCGACTGCTGCGCCCGCGAGCCGCGCTGGCCGCGCGGCGTCCTCGTCGGCCTCGCCGTCGCGATCAAGCTGGTGCCGGGCGTCTTCCTGATCTACTTCCTGCTCACCGGACGCCGGGACGCCCTGGTCAACTCGCTGCTCACCGCGGCGGCGGCGACGCTTGGCGGGTTCGCGCTGCTGCCGTCCGACTCGTCCGACTACTGGTTCGGGGCGCTGCTCCAGGGCGGCGACCGGACGGGCGCCGTCGACGGCACCACCAACCAGGCCATCCAGGGGATCGTCGCGCGGATGCTGCCCGAGGGCCCGGCGCGGACGCTGCTGTGGCTGGTTCTGGCGCTGGCCGTCGCGTGTCTCGGGTTCCGGTGGGCGCGGCGCGCCGCGTGGGCGGCCGACCGGCTCCCGGACGGGCCGGGGTCGTCCAGCCTGCTGCTGGCGTCGGTGGCGATCGTCGGGCTGCTGTCGGTCGTCCTGTCCCCGGTGGGGTGGATTCACCACCTCGTGTGGATGATCGCGGTTGTCGGGGCTTTGGCCGGGGATGGCCGGGACACGCGAAGATGTCTGTTCGCGGGCGCGGTCTGGCTGCTGTTCCTGTTCCCGGTGCCGTGGTGGGGCCGCGGGCTGATCGGCCCGGAACACTCCACGCTGGCGGTTTTCGCGGGCCAGGTCGTCCGCGATCTGTTCGGTCTCGCGGCGCTGGCCTCGATCGTCGTCCTCGGGACATGGCTCGTGAACCGCCTCGAACCGGGGGCCGCTCGGGCAGATCCTTCGCGCCCCGAGGTCGGGGTGGGTACGCTCAGCCCGTGATGCTTGTCGCGGTGGCCGTCGCCGGCCTGATCGCGGGGGTGGCGGGGCTGTCGATCGCCGTGGTCGCGCACAACCGGGTGAACCAGGTCGTCGACGAGTGCGGGGAAATGCTCAGGCGCCAGCTCCAACTGGCCAGCGGGTCGGTCGACGAACGCGCGCTGCGCGATCTCGCGATCGTGCACTACGACGCGCTCAAGGAGATGTCCGGGCACCGGTCGTTCTCGCTCGCCCTGATCAACGCGGTCGGGGACGGGGTCGTGATCAGCTCGATCAACGGGCGCACCGAGACGCGGACCTACGCCAAGGTCGTCCAGGCCGGGCACGCGGTCGAGATGCTCTCGCCCGAGGAGAACCAGGCCCTGCGCGCGGCCCGGCTGGGCAAGGGCCCGATCGTGTCCATGGACGACCCGCTGCCCGACTTCGGCAACGGCAGCGGCGACCGAACGTCCACCGCCCGCGCCTGAGAAACAGCCCGCCCCGCCGAGGGCAGTAGACTCGTTGTCTCACCTCGCCTCAGCTCCCGTCCCGCGAGGCATCCTGAGACACCGGAGACACCGTGACCGCAGAGAACAGGCCAGCGCGCTACGCCTTCCTGGGTCCGCGGGGCACGTTCACCGAGGCCGCCCTGCTGACCCTGCCGGGCGCGGCGGACGCCGAGCTGGTCCCGTACGCGACGGTCCCCGCCGTCCTGGACGCGCTGCGCCGCGGGGACGCCGACACCGCCGTCGTCGCGCTGGAGAACTCCGTCGAGGGCTCCGTGCCGACCACGCTGGACGAGCTGGCCACCGGCGAGCCGCTCCAGATCGTCGGGGAGATCCACCTGCCGGTGTCGTTCGCGCTGCTCGTCCGGCCGGGGACGTCGCTCGCCGACATCAAGACGGTCGCGTCCCACCCGATCGCGCAGCCGCAGTGCCGCCGCTGGCTCGCCGAGAACGTCCCGGACGCCGAGTGGCGCGCCGCGACGTCCAACGCCGAGGCCGCGCAGCACGTGGCGGACGGGCACTACGACGCGGCCCTCGCCGGGTCGTTCGCCGCCGCCCGGTACGGGCTGTCCGTCCTCGCCGAGGACATCCACGACGTGTCCGACGCCGTCACCCGGTTCGTCGCGCTGCACCGTCCGTGCACTCCGCCCGCCCCGACCGGGATGGACAAGACGACCGTCGTCGCGTTCATCGGCGAAGACCACCCGGGCGCGCTGCTGGAGATCCTCACCGAGTTCTCCGTCCGGGGGATCAACCTGACGCTGATCCAGTCGCGGCCCACGGGCGCGGGGCTCGGCTCCTACCTGTTCTGGATGGACTTCGAGGGCCATGTCGCGGACGCCCGCGTCGGCGAGGCCCTGATGGGGCTGCGGCGCGTCTGCTCGGACGTCCGCTTCGTCGGCTCGTATCCGCGCGCCGACCGGGTTCGTCCGGAGATCCGGCGCGGCACCCACGACGACGACTTCACCGAGGCCGCCGCCTGGCTCGACGCCGTCCGCACGGGCTCGCCGCACTCCTGACCCTCAAGGCCGCGGGTCAGAGTTCGGCTTTCAGGCTCTCGATCGCCATCGACCACGTCCACTTCTCCGCGAGGACGCGGCGGATCTTCGTCGCGCGGGCGAACGCCGTCTCGGGGTCTTCGAGGACGTGCTGGATCTTGCGCGCCCATTCGGCGGTGTTCTCGGCCTCGCTCTTGTACATCGGGACCACGATGTGCCGGGCCTCGTCGCCCAGGTGCTCCCAGAGGAGGTCGGCGAGCCCGCTCTTCCCGCTGACGAGGACGGGCGTCCCCGCGATGATCGCCTCCATCCCGACCAGCCCGAACCCCTCGGCCCTGGACGGCATCAACACCAGGTTCGCGGTCTCCAGGTCGGCGGCGAGGCGCTGCTCGTTCGCCGAGTAGACCCGCGGGGTCACCAGCAGCGACGGCTGTTCGGCCCACTCGATGATCTTCCTGCGCAGCTCCTCGGACGAGTCCTCCGGGACGCCGCGGACGATCAGTTCGACCTCGGTCGCGGCCCGGCTCTCCCGCAGCGCCCCGGCGGCCGCGCCGATCGCGCGGGCGGCCAGGTCGACGCCCTTCAGGGTCGCGTCCTCGACGCGGCCGAAGACCAGCACGATGGGCTTGCCCGGCGGGGCCTCGCGAGGGGTCAGGTCGGCGGCGTCGAATCCGGGGTCCAGCCGCGCCAGCTGGGCCTTTCCGGGCGAGGACACGTAGCGCGCGTAACGCTGGTGGAGACGCTCGCCCACGGCGAAGCCGCGATGGGCGCCGCGCGCGAGGTCCACTTCGAGCCGCTGCCGTGACTCCGCCACGGCGGCGATGTCCCGGGCGCCCTCTGCGCGGTCGGGTTTGAACCAGTCGATCTCCTCCGGCGCGACATGGATGAAATGCAGCCGCTTGGCCCTCGGGAAACGGTCGGCCTGGGCCTTGGCGGCCGGGCCGGTGACGCGGCCGTGGCCGATGACGAAGTCCGGTTCGAGGTCTTCGAGGCCGTCCGGGCGGTCGTTCAGCACCTCCAGCTCGGACTCGTACCACTCGTTCTCCGCCGGGTTGATGAGTTTGACGTTCAGAGCCGCCGCGTTCGTGATCTCCCTCAGCCTCGGGTTGGGCGTCATGCAGAACACCCGCATTCCGGAGCGGGCCAGCGCGGCGCAGAGCTGCCGGTTGAAAGTGCTCAGCCCGCCGTGGCTCGACGACCATTCCGTCGCCACCGCGAGCACGACCTGCCTCCGGTCGGCGCCGTTGTCGGGGTCGGGGTCGTCCAGGACGCGCGGCCCGTACTGCGGACGCCTCACGCTCTCCGAAGTCCCGGTGACGGACGCCGGGAGGATCGGCGTGATGAACGAGGGCGTGGCCTCGCCGGGGATCGCCACGCGGGTGTCCCATTCGGTCAGCAGCGTCGCTCTGATTTCTTCGGCCTCGGTCGGCGGGTGCGCCGTTCCGAGGTAGATGCCCAGGAAACGGGACGCCTCCTCCAGTTCCCCGCTCTGCAAGGCCGCGAGCGCCCGCAGCCACGCCTTTCCCTCACGGAACTCCGACTTGTGCGAGGAGCGCTGGCTGTCGGGAATCCGGGCCCGCCGGAGCACGTCGAGCCCGGCCGCCGGATCGCCCGCGCCGATCCGCCCGATCGCCTCGTAAACGGGGAAGTGCAGGTACGGCTTCGGGAACACCGTCCTGCTCTGGCGCGCCAGATCCGCCGACTCGCGCCACCTCCCCTCATGCTGGAGCAACAGGATCTCGGCCAGCCGCGCCTGGTAGTCGAGCACGCCCGAGCCCTTGAGCCAGTCGCGCGTGCGGCGCAGCAGATCATCGGACGGCTCGGCCGCCGCGTACAGCACCGCCTGATCGGCCAGGCGCCGCTGGTCGGCCGCTTTCGACTCCGCGCACCCCTTGCGCAGTTCCGCGACCGATTCCTCGACCCGTTCCTGCGCGGTGAGGTAAATGCTCAACTGCATGTAGACGGCGAATCTCTGCTCATTGACGTACGGCTTGTGGGCCAGCGCCCGGCGGCCGACCTCCTCGGCGTCGGCGAAGCCCCTGACCTCGGTCACGAGCTTCATCCACATGACCCACGGAACCGCCGAACCGGTCGGCCAGCCCGTCGCCGCCCGCTCGGCGTGGAATAGCGCCCGCTCGCCGTCCTGCGAGTCGCCGGTCTCGCGGAACCGTTCCTGGAGCAGCCGCGCCATGTGGTACTCCACGCCCGGCGCCCCCGGCTCGGCCAAGTACTCGGCCAGCAGCTCGATGCGCGCGTCGCGCTCCCGCGCCGACTCGGGGACGATATGGCGCCTGTCCCCGCCGTAACGCCATTCGATCTCGGCGCGGGCGGCCGCGATCGCGTCGGCCAGCTCCTGCTCCGCGCCCGCCTCCCGCAGATGGAAGAACGCGCCGGAAAGGGCGACGGACCGCTCCTTGGCGTCGGACCGCTTGAGCCTGGCCGCGTACCACTGCCCGGCCGCGCGGTGCGCCGACCGCCACGCCCGCTGGTCCCGGCGCAGAAAGGCGTTCTCCGCCTCCCGGACGGCCGGGTGCAACTGGTACCTGGGCGGCCTGTCCTGCGTCGGCTCCATCAGATAGCGGTAGCGAAGCTCCCGGAGCCGTCCTCTGAAATCGGTGACCAGGGCTTCGGCCTGTTTCTGCTCGAATCCCGCCGGCAGGACCGACAGCCTGCGCAGGGCTTGGCGCTCATCGTCGGCGAGCCCTTCGGTGGCCTTGGCCACCAGCCCCCGTTCGATCGTGTCGACGAGTTCGTCCTCGGGGATTTCCTCAGAAGGCAGGCCGAGCAGCTCGTCCAATGTGTAGCGGCGCAAAAGGGAACCCAGCAAATGCAGCACGCGGGGGTTTTGGCCGAGCCGTTTCACGGTCTCCGTTCTGCGGGATTCCGGAAACCTCGTCGCGGCGTCCGCCGTTCTGAGGTGCCCGAGGACGATGCGCACACCCTCCTCGACCACGGGGGCGGGCAGTTCGACCGGATGGAAAGGCTGGGTCCACAGGGCGTCGAGATGCTGATTGGAAACCAGCCACAGCCCGCCCTCGTTCCCGGGCGCCCGCGCCGACTCGGCGAGCGCCGACCCGAACGGCTCGCGCGGCCGCTTGTCGGCGTCCAGGAGCCGCTGGAACTCGTCGATCACGACGAGCACCCGCTGTTTCAGCAACTCGCGGACGACGGCCTTGAATCCGCGTCCCGGCGCGATTTCCGGCGCGGCGCCGCCGCCCTCCGGAAGGACGAGCCCGTCCATGAGCAGGTCGACGATCTCCTGCTCCATGTCGGTCGATCGCTCCGGGACGTCGATGCTGACGACCGGCCTCCGGCATTCCTTCAAATAGCGGCTCAACAGCGGTTTCACGAGTTGGAGGGACTTGCCGACCCCGGAGATCCCGGTGATCACCGCCGCGCCGCGGTGCGCCCACAGTTCGTCCGCGGCTTCCCGCCGCCGCCCGTCACCAAGATCAAGAACAGCTTCGCCCTCGGATTCCATCACCGCCGTTATACCCCAGCCGACCTGCCGGGACCACAGGACGAGACGGCGGATAAAGGCACGCCGAACGGCCCCGAAAGAGCAATTCCAAGGCTCGGTTCCCGGACCTTCATCCGGCCCGCGAATCCCACCCTCGGTACGGTGACCGAACTGTGATCTTGGGCGGTGCAACGGATCGCGATCTTGAGCGTCTCCCGTGTACCAGTGCTCAGTGGAAAGGTTGCGCCGTGCGCCGATCGTCCGCCCTGCTAGCCACCGCCGTACTCGCGGCGGCGTCTTTCCTCGTCCCCGCGACCGCCGAGGCGGACGTCACCGACTCCTGGCTCACGCTGACGTTCGACCGGCTCAGCAAGGACCGGGTCGCCCGCATCAAGCTGAGCGCCAAGTCGCCGAGCGGCGTGACGGGCGTCGTCGCGAAGATGCGCTACAAGTCGACGTCGGCGGAGCCCTACGCCACCGTCCCGCTCCAGCGGACCGAGGGCACGGATAACGACGGCGTCTGGCAGACCGACTACCAGACCGACATCAACGCCCACCCCGGGCTGACGGTCGTCGAAGTACTGATCACCACGAGGGACACGCACTCCTACTCCAAGTGGTCCAACTTCAACGACTGCTACACGACGACCATCGCGGACCTCACCGCCTCGCCCGCCGCCATCGACGTCGAGCACCAGGACGTGACGCTCCGCGGCCGGGCCATGTTCCAGACCGACGGCGAGTCGGCGCCGCAGCCCGCGCCGAACGCGACGGTGAACGGGCCGACGTCCCAGCGCCCGGACGGCACGACGTCCCCCAACACCGCGACGACCGGCGCGGACGGCACGTTCACGATGCGGTACACCGGCGCGCCGAGGGCGACCGCCAACGTCCCCGCCCAGGGACCGCTGTGCGGACGGGGCGGAACCGCGCCCCTGACCGTGACCAAGCAGACCACCGAGGTGACGGCGAAGCGCGCCCCGGGACCGGCCGTCGCGCCCGGCGCGGAGATCACGGTGGAGGGCAAGGTCGTCCGGCACGGGTCCACGGGGACCGTCCCCGCGGTCGGCGCCACGGTGTCGGTCGACATCCCGTCCGACATGGCCCAGACGCATCCCATGGGCGTGACCGGCGCTGACGGCACCTACAAGATCACCTTCAAGGCGGGGCCGGAGCCCGGCAAGTCCGCCTTCCCGACCGTCCACGCCGGGGACAGCGGGTTCCTCGTCGGGAGCGACGCGGACCTGGGGTTGATGTGGGTCGGGAACGGCTCGAAGCTCGTCGACTTCGAAACGGACAAGAACCCCAGCCCCTTCCCGTACGGCGACCCCTTCGTCGCGAGCGTGCGGCTGGACCTCTCGCCCGGCATCCTCACCGAGACGAAGCAGCCGGTGTACCTGGAGTACTCCTTCGACGACAAGACGTGGAAGACCTGGGAGACCGCGACTCTCGACGGTGAGGGGAGCGTCTACTTCGGCGCCGACAAGGCCGTCACCAAGGACGCCTACTGGCGCGCCCGGTACCCCGGCAGCGCGCTCAGCGCCCCGGCCGTGACCGAGTCGCGCTTCGTCGACGTCAAGTACCGGACGGAGATCTACAACTTCAACGCCTCCCCGGAGCCGGTGGCGAAGGGCAAGACCATCACCGTCCAGGGGCTGCTCAACCGGTTCCAGGCCGTGGCGGGGCCCGCGCCGAACGCGCCCGTGGCCGTCTACTTCAAGCCCGCCGGATCGTCCGGTTGGACGAAGATGGCCGACACGAAGACCGCGACCAACGGCTGGTTCAAGAAGACCTTCAAGGCGACCAAGGACGGGACCTGGATGGCCCGCTTCCTGGAGAGCGGCAACTACCTGGGGTCGAACGCACCGACCGACTACGTGGACGTGCGCTGACATAGGCTGCGCGGGTGGCTGACGACTTCGATCTCTACGAACGGGAACTGTGGGCCGGACGGGCCGCCGCCTACGAGCGGGGGTTCGCCCGGCTCACCCGTCATCTGGTGGAACCGCTGCTGGACGCCGCGGGCGTCGCGCCCGGGACGCGGTTCCTCGAAGTCGGGACGGGGCCCGGATTCGTGTCCCGCGAAGCCGTCCGGCGCGGCGCGGAGGCGACCGCGCTCGACGCCGACCCGGACATGGCGGAGACGGCGCGCCGGAACGTCCCCGGGCTGGACGTGCGCGTCGCCGTCCTGCCCGAGGTCCCGTTCGACGGCGGGACGTTCGACGCCGTCGCGGGCAACTTCGTCATCAACCACGTGGGCTCGCCCGACGCGGCGCTCGCCGAGCTGCGGCGGGTGCTGCGGCCCGGCGGGCGGCTCGCGCTGAGCTGCTGGGTGATGCCGGGCAGCGGGGCGCTCGGGATCGTCCGGGAGGCGCTCGACGCGGCGGGCGTGCCCGTCCCGGACGACATCCCCGACCCGCCGTTCATGGAGTACGGCGAGGCCGCGGCGTTCCGGCGGCTGGTCGCGGCGGCGGGATTCGCGGGCGTGGCCGTCGAGGAGGTGACGTGGGAGCACGTCGTCGACCCGGAGGAATGGTGGGAGACGGGCGCCCTCTCCAGGGTCGGCACCAACGGCGTCATCGTCGGACGACAGGACGCGCCCACCGTCCAGCGCGTCAAGGACGCCTACGACCGCATCGTGTCCGGCTACGCCACGGAGGACGGGAAGGTCGCGCTGCCCGCGCACGCGCTGCTGGCCAGCGGCGCCCGCTGAGCACCCCCCTGAGCGCGGCCCGCCAGGCGGCGCGCGGACGCGATACTCCCGCGCGGCGCGCCGCCTCCAGCCGGTAGCCTCGCATCTGTGATCGACCTTCGCGCTCTTCGAGAGGACCCTGACCGGCTGCGCGCGTCCCAGCGCGCCCGCGGCGCGGACGACGCCGTCGTCGACCGCCTGCTCGACCTCGACGGGAGGCGCCGCTCGGCGCTCACCTCGTTCGAGCGGCTGCGGTCCGAGCAGAAGAGTTTCGGCAAGTCGGTGTCGAAGGCGCAAGGCGAGGAGCGGCAGCGACTCCTGACCCGGGCCAAGGAGCTGGCGCAGCAGGTCAAGGACGCCGAGGCCGAGGCCGACCGGCTCGGCGACGAGCTCGACGCGGTGCTGAAGGACGTCCCGAACCTCATCGAGGACGGCGCCCCGCCCGGCGGCGAGCAGGACTACGTCGTCCTGGAGCACGTCGGCGAGCCGCCCGGGTTCGACTTCGAGCCGAAGGACCACCTGGAGCTCGGCGAGAGCCTCGGCGCGATCGACATGGAGCGCGGCGCGAAGGTGTCCGGCGCGCGGTTCTACTACCTGACGGGCGTCGGCGCGCGGCTCCAGTACGCGCTGCTCAACCTCGCGGTCGAGCAGGCCGTCGCGGCCGGGTTCGTGCCGATGTACCCGCCCGTCCTGGTGAAGCCGGAGGCGATGGAGGGCACCGGGTTCCTCGGCGCGCACGCCGCCGAGGTCTACCAGCTGCCGCAGGACGAGCTGTACCTCGTCGGCACGTCCGAGGTCCCGCTCGCCGCCTACCACATGGACGAAATCATCGACGGGCTGCCGCGGCGGTACGCGGCCTGGTCGTCCTGCTTCCGCCGCGAGGCGGGCTCCTACGGCAAGGACACGCGCGGCATCATCCGCGTCCACCAGTTCGACAAGGTGGAGATGTTCTCCTACTGCGAGCCCGACGACGCGCACGCCGAGCACCTGCGGCTGCTGGAGTGGGAGAAGGAGATGCTCGCCAAGGTCGAGATCCCGTACCGGGTGATCGACGTCGCGGCGGGCGACCTCGGCGCCAGCGCGGCCCGCAAGTACGACTGCGAGGCGTGGGTGCCGTCGCAGGGCACGTACCGCGAGGTGACGTCCACGTCCAACTGCACCGAGTTCCAGGCCCGGCGCCTGTCGGTGCGCTACCGGGACGCGGACGGCAAGAGCCGCCCGGTCGCGACCCTGAACGGGACGCTCGCCACCACCCGCTGGATGGTCGCGATCCTGGAGAACCACCAGCGGGCCGACGGGACGGTCCGCGTCCCCGAGGCGCTCCGCAAGTTCATCGGCCTGGACGTCCTGGAGCCCGTCAAGCGCTGACCGCGGCCCAGACCCGGAACCAGCGACCCTCACCATTGACCTAGTGGGACGTCGGCGTGTGCGCGTTTCGCCACCTTGAAGGGCCCCAGGGGACAAAAGTGGCGGAGGATGCAATACAAAGGGGACATGAGCCAGCCTTCGCCGCGTGTGATCGCCACTGACCTCGACGGGACGGTCGTGCGCTCCGATGGAACGATCTCACCCCGGACCGCCGCCGCCCTCGCCCGCGTCGAGCGGGCCGGGGCGATGCTCGTCATGGTCACCGGCCGGCCGCCGCGCTGGATGGCGGACGTCGCGGCGGCCGCGGGCCACCACGGCGTCGCCATCTGCGCGAACGGCGCCGTCCTGTACGACCTGCACACCGAGACCGTCCTGGAGACGCGGGAGATCCCGCCCGCGGTGATCGAGGAGGCGGTGGGGCGGCTGCGCGCCGTCGCGCCCGGCCTGCGGTTCGCGGTCGAGCACCCGACCGGGTTCGTGTTCGAGTCCACCTACGACCTCGAACGGCTGGACGTCGAGGCCCTCGGCGGCCGCTCGGTCGACCCGGCCGACCTCGCCGACCGCAGCGGCACCAAGCTGCTCGCCTTCGACCCGACCGGCGACCCCGATCTGCTGTCCGCGACGGCCGTCGAGGCGGTCGGCGACCTGGTGACGGTGACGCACTCGTCCAAGCGGGCCCTGCTGGAGATGAGCGCGCACGGCGTCACGAAGGCGAGCGCGCTCGCGGCGCTGTGCGCCGAGCACGGCTTCGGGCCCGCCGACGTGACGGCCTTCGGCGACATGCCCAACGACCTGCCGATGCTCACCTGGGCGGGCGTCTCGTACGGGGTGGCGAACGCGCATCCGCTGGTGCTGGCGGCCGTCACGCACAAGACGTCCGCGAACGACGACGACGGCGTCGCCGAGATCCTCGAACGCCTCTACCCGTAGACCGGCGGTATGAGACCGGCGGTATGAGAACGACCGCATGAGAACGGCCGCACCCCTTCGGGGGGTGCGGCCGTTTCTTACGGACGTCTACAGGTAGGGGCCGGAGGCGCGGTGGCCGGGGCCTTCCTCGTCGGCGGTCGGGGGGACCATCCCGGCGGGCAGGGCGCGGCGCATCTGCTCCAACTGCGCGCGGGCCGCCATCTGCTGGGCGAACAGGGTCGTCTGGATGCCGTGGAACAGGCCCTCCAGCCAGCCGACGAGCTGGGCCTGCGCGATCCGCAGCTCGCCCTCGCTCGGCACGACGCCCTCGGTGAACGGCAGCGACAGCCGTTCCAGCTCCTCGACCAGCTCGGGCGCGAGACCGTCCTCGAGCTCCTTGATGGACGACTTGTGGATCTCGCGCAGCCGGGCGCGGCTCGCCTCGTCGAGGGGGGCGGCCTTCACCTCGTCCAGCAGCTGCCGGATCATGCCGCCGATCCGCATCACCTTCGCGGGCTGCTCCACCATGTCCGTGACGGACTTGCCCTCGGACTCGCCCCCGCCGCCCTCGACGGCGATGCCGTTCGGGCCGACGACGAGCACCTGCGGCTCCTGTTCTGACTGGTTCTTCGAAGGCTCGCTCATAAACTCCCCATCCTCACACGGTCAGCAGGATCTTGCCGACGTGAACGCTGTCTTCGAGCGCCCGGTGCGCGGCCGCCGCGTCGGCCATCGGGACCCGGCGGTCGACGACCGTCCGGATCCGTCCCGCCTCCAGCAGCGGCCACACGTGCTCGCGGACGCCCGTCACGATCGCCGCCTTCTCGTCCGCCGGACGGGCCCGCAGCGTCGTCGCGTGGACGGCCGCGCGCTTGCCCAGCAGCTTCCCGAGGTCCAGCTCCGCCCGCGCGCCGCCCTGCAGCCCGATCACCATGAGACGGCCGCCGACGGCGAGCGCGTCCACGTTGCGGGCCAGGTACTTCGCGCCGATCAGGTCGAGGATCACGTCGTAGGGGCCGTGCTCGACGAAGTCGTCCTCGCGGTAGTTGACGGCCTCGTCCGCGCCGAGTTCGCGGCAGCGGACCGCCTTCTCCGCGCTGCCGACGGTCGTCACCACGCGGGCGCCGCGCGCCTTGGCGAGCTGGATCGCGAACGTGCCGATGCCGCTGCCGCCGCCGTGCGCGAGCAGGGTCTCCCCGGCGCGCAGCCCGCCGAGCTGGAACACGTTCGACCACACCGTGCAGGCGACCTCGGGCAGCCCGGCCGCCTCGACCAGATCGATCCCGCGCGGCACCGGGAGGACCTGCCCGGCGGGCACCGCGACCTTCTCGGCGTATCCGCCGCCGCTGAGCAGCGCGCACACCTCGTCGCCGACGCTCAGGCCGGACGTCACGTCCGCGCCCAGCTCGGCGACCCGTCCGGACACCTCAAGGCCCGGATACGGGGGAGCGCCCTCGGGGGGCGGGTAGAAGCCCTTGCGCTGCATGACGTCCGCGCGGTTGACGGCGCTCGCGGCCACGTCGATCAGCACCTCGTCCGGGCCCGGCGCCGGGTCGGGGACCTCCGTCCACGTCAGGACGTCGGCGTCGCCCGGTTCGCGGATAACGATCGCATGCATACCGGCCACGCTACCGGGCGTCCGGGACGGGCCTACCGCCCACCGGCCGGGACGCCCGCCGGGGCCGCTTCCCGGGGTCAACGTCGATCTTCACGGTGGATGCGTGGTATTGGCACACGGGTATCCTGCCTTGGGGCCATTCGCCCACCTGCACCGTGTTGATCATCAGAGGCGTGCCCGAGGGGGAAGAACGGTGGCGAGGAACGAGCACGACGGGCGTTCCCTGGAGGAGCGGCTGGCCTCTCTCGACGCGATGAGCGACGACGGCGCCGGGCAGTCCGCACCCGAGGGCGAACGGCCGCCGGAGGCGCAGTCCCCGTCCCAGGGTCCCCCGCAGGGCCCTCCACAGGTCCCTCGGCAGGCGCCCGCCGAGCAGGAGAACGCGCCGCCGCCGCTGCCGCTGCCACCGCCGCCCGTGCCGGGTGAGAGCGGCCCGCCGTCCCCGCAGGGCGATCCGGGCGGCAACCCGTGGCTCTCCGCGCCGCCCGCGTTCCAGCAGGCCCCGGAGGGCTACCCGCCGGAGAGCTTCGGCCCGCCGCAGCCCCCGCCCTATGACGGCGGGCCCATGCCGCAGCCGTTCGACGGAGGGATGCTGCCCCCGCCGTACCCGGGTGCGGGCGGCTTCCAGGGGCACGACCCCGCGCAGGTCCCGCAGCCGCCGTATCCGCCGCAGCAGTCGC
Source organism: Actinomadura decatromicini (assembly GCF_008121305.1). NCBI lineage: Bacteria > Bacillati > Actinomycetota > Actinomycetes > Streptosporangiales > Thermomonosporaceae > Actinomadura > Actinomadura decatromicini. Next base: position 168,660 of record NZ_VSRQ01000002.1, read on the forward strand.
CGTACGACGCCAACGGCAACACCGCTCCCCCGCTCGACCAGCTCCCGCCCTACGCGGCCGACCCGTTCCCCTCGGGGGACGCGGAAGCAGCCGCCCCGCCATACCAGCAAGACCCGGAAGCCACCTCGTACCAGCAGTTCCCCCCCATCGACCCGAACGCCGGACCGCCGCAGTTCCCGCCAGGCGACCCGAACGCGGGCCAGCCGCCGTTCCAGCCAGGCGACCCCAACGCGGGGCAACCGCCGTTCCAGCCGGGCGATCCGAACGCGGGGCAGCCGCAGTTCCCGCTGATGGACCCGAACGCGGGCCAGCCTCCGCTCCAGCCAGGCGACCCGAACGCCGGTCAACCGCCGTTCTCGCCGGGTGACCCGAACGTCGCCGGGCAGCCGCCGTTCCAGGCCGGCGATCCGAATCCCGGGCAGCCGCCGTTCCCGCAGGGCGACCCGAATGTCGCCGGGCCGGCGTATCAGCAGCAGGACCCGAACGCGGGCATGCAGCCGTATCCGTTCGGCGACCCCGACACCGGCCGGCCCTATCCGCCGGTCGACCCCAACACGGGTCAGCTCTACCAGCACCACCCGAACTCCACGGCGGCCCAGCAGCAGCAGTTCCCGCCGATGCTGGACCCGTCCGCGGTCCCGCCCTACCAGCAGGACCCCAACGCCGCCCCGCAACAGCAGTACGCCGCCCCGATCGACCCCAGCACGGGCCAGCCGTACCAGCAGGACCCCAACGCGGCCCCTCAGCAGCAGTACGGCCCCCCGGTCGACCCCAGCACGGGCCAGCCGTACCAGCCGCAGGTCGACCCCGGCACGGGCCAGCCGTACCAGCCCGTCGACCCGAGCACCGGGCAGCCCGCGCAGGGTTACGGGTATCCGCAGCAGCAGGGCTACCCCGGCCAGGCGCCGCAGCAGCCGCCGATGGACCCGCAGAACGCCGACAGCCTCAGTTCGGAGAACCTGCTCGGCGAGCGCCGCATCGCGCCGTCCTCGGGCTGGCGGCGGGCCGTCTACAAGGCGACGGCGGGCAACATCCACCCCGGCGAGTCGCAGGGCGACCTGCGCCGCAAGGACCTCATCGCCCGCGCCCGCACGGCCGTGGCGGGCGGCCACCACCGCGTCGCCGTCATGTCGCTGAAGGGCGGCGTCGGGAAGACGACCACGACGACCGGGCTCGGCTCGATGCTGGGCTCGCTGCGCGGCGACACCGTCATCGCCGTCGACGCGAACCCCGACCGCGGGACGCTCTCCGACAAGGTCAAGCTGGAGACCGCGGCGACCGTCCGCGACCTGCTGAACAACCGCGACCAGATCCACCGGTACGCCGACGTCCGGGCGTTCACGTCGCAGAACAACGCGCGGCTCGAAGTGCTCGCGTCCGACCGCGACCCGGCGGTCAGCGAGGCGTTCAGCGCGGACGACTACGCCGCCGTCGCCGTGGTCCTGGAGCAGTACTACTCGATCTGCATCACCGACTGCGGGACGGGCCTCCTGCACTCCGCGATGGCGGGTGTGCTGAGCCTCGCCGACCAGCTCGTCCTGGTCAGCTCCCCGTCCGTGGACGGCGCCCGCTCCGCGAGCGCCACGCTGGACTGGCTGGAGGCGCACGACCACGGGCACCTCGTCCGCAACGGCGTGGTGGTGCTGTCGATGGTCCGCAACCGCACCCGCAGCCAGGTCGACCTCGACAAGCTCCAGGCGCACTTCGAGAGCCGCTGCCGCGCCGTCGTCCGCATCCCCTACGACGACCACCTGGAAGAGGGCGCGGAGGTCGACCTTGAGCAGCTCGCCCCCGCGACCCGCGAGGCGTACCTGACCCTGGCCGCGGTGGTCGGTGACGGATTCGCGTACCAGCGTCCCGGGTCGTCCTGAGTTCCGGCGGCTGAGGGCGGCCCGAGCCTCGTTATGCGGTCGAACCCACCGCGTCGTGCCCGCTATCGTTGGCGATGGTCACCCTGGAGAGTTCGCATAGTGGACTAGTGCAGGCGCCTTGAAAGCGCCCAGGGCTGGGGACAGTCCTCGTGGGTTCGAATCCCACACTCTCCGCTCGAACGCGGTCGGCCGCCGCCGCTTGAACGCCGGGGGCGGTATGTCCACCCGGCAAACCGCCCGTCTCGGACGAATGCCATCCGTTACCCTCGTCCGCATGTCAGAGACGCCCCAAGATCCGGCCGGTACCACGCACCAGTTCCAGAACTTCGCCAACCAGGCCCAGCCGCAGAAGTCCGGGCCGAACGTCGCGGTCATCGTCGGCGTCGCCGCCGTGGTGGCCGTCGTCGTGATCCTCGTCGTCGCGGCGGTCGCCCTCTAGCGTCCGGTTCGTACGCGGCCGGCGTCCCGGGCCGTCCGCGTCACGGGCCCCGCGTCCCGGGCCCGGCTGCACGTCGGGCGTCAGCGGCCCGAGCTGGAGAAGTGCTGGTAGTCGCGGGCGCCGCTCCACACGCCGCCCCAGCCCCAGCCGATCGAGGCGAACGCCTTGACGACCTTGTCGCCGCGGTGGATGACGCCGGGATCCTCGTTGCTGCGATCCTTGTACTTGGCGCATTTCTTGTGGGCGACGTGTCCGTCCGCGTAGACGTACGGGTTCTGGCACGGGTTGATGTCGATGGCCAGGCCGTAGGCGTGCTGGGAGAACGAGCTCGACCCCGTCGCGGGACGGCAGTTGAACGCCGACGTGTTGTTGGCCTCGATCGAGTCGAAGTCGCTGCCCTTGTACTTGTCGACCGGCTCCATGCGCTCGATCGGGTAGCGCATCTTGTACAGCTTGCGGAACACGGAGACGAGGTCGTCCGCGGCCTTCGCGTTGACGACGAGTCGCCCGCCCGCGTGGGTCTTGTCGTCCATGCCCCAGTAGGTCATCTCGATCATCCGCAGCCCGGACGGCGAGACGGGGCAGCCGCGCCGCCACGAGTACTTCAGGTCGCCCGCCGTGACGCGCTTGACCGTCGCCTGGAACTCCTGCTTCGTCGGCGTCGCGGACGGGCCGGACGGCGACGCGGCCGTCCCGGGCGGCGTCGCGGGCGGCGACGACTCGCCGGACTCGCCCCCGCCGCCGCACCCGGCCGCCGCCCCCGCCACGGCGAGGGCGAGCGCGACCGGCAGCGCGCGCCGCGCGGGTCGGCGTTCAGGCGTTCTACCTGGCATGTTCCCCAGCATGGCATGGGATGCGCCGTGCGCGTGCGACCCTGGATTCGCTACCGTGCGTTTGACGGCGCGCCCGCCGGAAAGGGGCCGGGACGGACGGGCCGTGAACTCATCCGTCCGCCGGGCATGTCGCCCGCGGTGACCGGCCCCAGGGAGCCGGCATGGCGGAACGTCAGGAGCGGGACCTTCCGAGCCTCGAAGACGAGATCTTCGCCGTGGCGCACAACGTGGAGGTCGAGCAGGGGGCGGGCGCGCAGGCGCGTCCGGACTGGGCGCAGGTCGCCGCCGAGCGCGGGCGCGCGTTCCTCGGCCGCGACGTCGGGGCGCTGGTCGCGGGGTTCGGGATCTTCCTGCTGGTGGACGCCGTGATGATGTACGGGCCGCTGATGACGAGCAGCCGTCCGAGCCTGCTGCCGCAGTTCATCACGCTGATCATGCTGGCGTTCGGGCTCGGCGGACTGCTGGTCTGGAAGGTCGGCGGCCGCTGGCGGACGTTCGGCCACGGCATGATGCTGGCCTGGGTCTTCCTGACCCTGGTCTCGGTGGGCTTCCTGACGGGCGTGACCGTCCCGCTGTGAGGGGGCCGGCCGCGCCGCGGGCTCGGCTCGACGGGCTCGGCTCGACGGGCTCAGCTCGACGGGCCGAGCCGCTTGAGGACGAGGGTGAACGCCCGTCCGATGGCGGCGAGGTCGTCGGGGTCGATGACGTCGATGAAGAAGTTCCGGACGGTCTCGACGTGGTCGCGGGCGGCCCGGTCGAGCGCCGCGAAGCCCTCGTCGGTGAGGTGCGCGTAGACGCCGCGCTTGTCGTTGGGACAGCTGTCCCGTTTGACCAGGCCCTTGGACTCCAGGCGTGAGCAGGTGTGGGACAGCCTGCTGCGCGACTGGCTGGCGTTCTCGGCGAGCTCGGCCATGCGCAGCCGCCGCTCGGGCGCCTCGGAGAGCCGGACGAGGATCTCGTACTCCGAGACCGACAGGCCGTGCTTGGTCTTGAGGTCGCGGTCCATGATCTCGGTGAGCCGGACGCTGCCGTCGACGTATGCCCGCCAATCGCGCTGCTGGGTGGCATCGAGCCAGCGAGGTTCGCTCATTCTTACGAGTATAGAGTATGTTGAACATTCAACTAACTCTCGCTGTTTCCACGGTAGCAGGGGGTCGCGCGCTCTCGTCCGGGGAAATAGTTGAAGCATCAACTATGTTGTGGGGTGTGGCGCACCGCCCGACGCGCGGACGGGCGCCCGAGAGATGGAGGTCCCCATGCCCGCCGTGATGGCCGACCCGCTGACCCTTCCCCGCCTGCCCCTCCCGTCCGCCACGGACACCGACTGGCGCCGGGTGGCGAAGGTCGTGACCGCGAACCGCCAGCTTGAGGGCGAGGGCTTCGAGGTGAGGCGCCCCTTCCCCGGAATGGACCTGTCCCTGGCCGACCCGTTCCTGCTCCTCGACCACATGGGCGCCGTCGAGTACGCGCCGGGCGAGGCGCGCGGCACGCCCTGGCACCCGCACCGCGGGTTCGAGACCGTCACGTACATCATCGACGGCGCGTTCCAGCACCAGGACACCACGGGTGGCGGCGGGCTCATCTCCGACGGCGCCACCCAGTGGATGACGGCCGCGTCCGGTATCCAGCACATCGAGCAGCCGCCGCCGGAGCTCGTCGCCAAGGGCGGTCTGTTCCACGGCGTCCAGCTCTGGGTGAACCTGCCGCGCTCCCAGAAATGGGTGCCGCCGCGTTACCAGGACATCAAGGCACAGGACGTCACGCTCCTGGCCTCCGACGACGGGTCGTCGCTGGTGCGCGTCATCGCCGGGTCGGTGGCCGGGTACGACGGGCCAGGCGTCACCTACACGCCGATCAACTATCTGCACGCGACGGTCGCGCCGGGCGCGCGGCTCGCGCTGCCGTGGCCGCGCGACTTCAACGCGCTGGTGTACGTCCTGTCCGGGCGCGGGACGGCGGGCGTCGAGCAGGCCGGGCTGGACGAGGGGCAGCTCGCCGTCTTCGCCGGTTCGCACCACGGGGGCGAGACGGACGGGCTGGTCGTCCAGGCCGCCGAGCGCCAGCCGGTCGCGAGCGCGAACGGGTGGGAGATCCTCATCCTCGGCGGGCTGCCGATCCGGGAGCCGATCGCGCGGTACGGGCCGTTCGTGATGAACACCCGGGACGAGATCGTCCAGGCGTTCGAGGACTTCCAGGCCGGACGCATGGGGACCGTCCCGGCGGAGCAGGTCCCGCACCGCTCGGCCGCCGACGAGAGCCTCTGACCAATGCTCTGACCTGCGCGGACAGCCGCGCTCCCGGTCGGCTGCCGGGAGCGCGGCCCGCGCCGCCGCGGGTTGGTCGCGGGTTCGTCGCGGGTTCGTCGCGCGAAGTTGCGGGGTTCGGATGACGGGCGCAGAGCCATGCGCTAGTGTGTTCGAATAGTCGAACAGAAGTTCGACCGTTCGCTCGAACACGCGCTCGCCCGGGGAGGCGACATGGTCGCGACGATGGCCACGAGGGGGGTGGAGAGCCCCGCGCACCGCGTCCGGCTGCACGAGCCGCACGCGACACGCCGCAGCGGTTTCTACGCAAATCTACGGCCCCAGCTATATCGCCTCATAGAGTCCGACAGCGTGGACCCCGTGCGCAATCCCTACGCCCCTGGCGCCGGGCAGCGTCCCCCGGAGCTGGCCGGCCGCGACCGTGAGCTGAGGCAGTTCGAGGTCGTGCTCGAACGGGTGGCCCGCGGCCGTCCCGAGCGCAGCATGATCGTCACCGGGCTGCGCGGGGTGGGCAAGACCGTGCTGCTCAACGCGTTCCGGTCGATGGCGATCCAGCGCCTGTGGGGCACGGGCAAGATCGAGGCCCGGCCCGACCAGTCGATCCGGCGTCCGGTCGCGTCGGCGCTGCACCGTGCCGTCCGGGAGCTCGCGCCCCGGCACCGCGCGCCCGACCGCATCGAAGAGTTCCTCGGCGTGCTCAAGGCGTTCGCGCAGTCCGAGCCCGAGCCGCCGTCCGGTAAGGCGAAGGCGCGGGCGCACCGCTGGCAGCCCGGCATCGACGTGCCCGCGTCGCGGGGCCGCGCCGACTCCGGCGACCTGGAGATCGACCTCACCGAGCTGTTCGTCGACGCCGCGTCCGTCGCCACCGACGTGGGCGTCGGCATCGCCCTCTTCGTGGACGAGATGCAGGACGTCCCGGCCGACGACGTGTCCGCGCTGTGCGCCGCGTGCCACGAGCTGTCGCAGGTCGGCGGCCCGCTGATCGTGGTCGGCGCCGGGCTGCCGCATCTCCCGGCGGTCCTGTCGGCCAGCAAGTCCTACTCCGAGCGGCTGTTCCGCTACGCCCGCATCGACCGGCTCGACCGCGAGTCCGCCGACCACGCGCTGCTCGCCCCCGCCGAACGCGAAGAGGTCACCTTCACCGAGGAGGCCCTCGACGCGCTGTACGGCGCGGCCGACGGATACCCGTACTTCGTGCAGGCGTACGCCAAGGTCGTCTGGGACGTCGCGCCCGACACCCCGATCACCGCCGACGACATCAAGGTCGCCGCCCCCGAGGCGGAGAGCGAGCTCGCGGTCGGCTTCTTCGGCAGCCGCTACGAGCGCGCCACCCCCGCCGAACGCGACTACATGCGCGCCATGGCCGTGCTCGGCGACGACCCGGTGCCGACCGCCTCGGTCGCGGACGAACTGGGCCGCAAGCCGTCCAGCCTGTCACCCGCCCGCGACGGCCTCATCAAGAAGGGCCTCATCTACAGCGCCGAACGCGGCATGGTCGCCTTCACCGTCCCCCACTTCGGCAAGTTCCTCCGCTCCCAACCCGCCTGACCCGTCCCAGCCCACCCGACAATTCCCGGCCCGCCCACCTGCCCGCCGCCCACTCATCCGCCGCCCGGCTCGTCTGCCCGCCTACCTGCCTGTCGGCCGCCCACCTGACCGCTGCACGGCCGCCTAGGCGCTCGGCCGTCCGGCTGTCTGTTCGTCCGTTCGACGCGCGTTCGGCCAGCGCGTTCGCCGTCGTTCGCGTTGTGCTTCGACTTTCTGGGGCTGTCTAGCGTGATGGCTAGAGAGTCGTAGAGAAGTGCATGGGGACGTGATGTCCGCTGAGTATTTGGCTTTCTAGTGATGGCCCTAGAAAGCCATAGATTTCGCTTGCCTGCCTTCTGTCGCTTTCTATTTCTCTCTAGGATTTTCTGTAGAGAGTCGTAGAGACTTGAAGTCGGTGTCCTCGGGGCCATCTGGGTATGACCGGTCCGGCGCGTCCGCCTGGACGTGACTCCGACTCTGACTCCGACCTCGGAGGAGAGATGAGCGACGACGACCGCTTCCGTGGCCAGGACCTCTACAACGAGCATGGCGACGACGATGACGACGACCTGTCCGCGATGCAGCAGGACCAGGGCGGACGGGTGCCCGACCGCGAGTCCGGCCCCGACTACGCCTACACCCCCGGCTGGGAGGAGCACCCCTCCGACGTAGGCGGCGGCGCGCCACCCCCACGTCCCGAAGACCCCGAAGATCCCGACCTTGATGCCGAGGACGAACTCGCCATCTACGACGACCAGTTCCCAGAGGACGACGCCCCCGACTCCGACTGGTGACCCGCCCCACCACAACGAGGTCGAAGAATGCTCCGCCCCTCCGGCGCGGCTGGCCGAGCGACCGGTCTCGGCCCCGACACCCCGACTGATGACCCACCGCGCCACTACGAGGCCGAGGAGAGAGCCCGCCTCCACAGCGAGCACGCCCGAGCGACCGGTCTGGCCCCCGACCCCCGACTGATGAACGGCCCACCTCTACAGGGTGTGGAGCAAAGGGCCGCCTCCGCAGCCAGTACGGCCAAGCGGACGGCCCTGGCCCTCGGCTACCACTGGTGGCCCACCGCGCCACTACGCGGCCGAGGAGAAGGCCGCCTCCGCAGCGAGCACGCCCGAGCGACCGGTCTTGGCCTCGGCTCTGACTGGTGAAGCGACCCGCCACTACGAGGTCGAGGAGAGGGCCGCCTCTGTGGCGAGCACGCCCGAGCGGACGGTCCTGGCCCGCGACGCCGACTGGCGAACCGGCCCCTCCGCGAGGTGGTGGAAAGCGGCGTCTCCGCGGCGAGGACGGCCAGCGACGGCCCCGGACCCCGACTCCGACTGGTCGAGCGGCCCGGCTCTACTAGGCCGAAGAGAGGGGCATCTCTGGGTGAGGACGGTCGAGTGGGCGGTCTTGGGCTCCGGCTCTGGAGTGGCTTGGCTCTATGAGGTTGAGGAGAGGGCTGTTTCTGGGGCGAGGACGGAGGAGCGGACGGTTTTGTCGCGTTCGGCGGTGGAGACGGCGAACACGATCTCTACGGGGCGTTCGTCCAGGCGGGCCGGGAAGACCACGAAGCGCCAGCAGCCCTCGCGCCACACGTCCAACGGCACGGCGCTCGCTATGAGGTTCTCGTGCTCGGTCCACGCCTGGCTGTCGTAGAGCGTCGCGTAGGTCTCCTCGATGGGGCTGCGCCGCCGTTCGCACGGTGTCGCCGGGCGTCCCGGCCCGTGGGGCAGGCCGCCCCCGCCGAGCAGTCCGCACCGCCGCACCAGCGCCGACAGCTCCGGGGACAGCGCCGCGAACAGGCCGAGCTCCACCACGAGGACGAGCCCCACCTGCGCCTGGACGTCCAGCAGCACGTCGAACCCGGCGAGCGGCGCGCCGAGCGACGCGATGGCGGCGGCGGTGAACAGCAGGGCGCGGAGCACGCTGCGCCGCCCGACCTTCTTGCCGCTCAGCCCGCCGAAACAGCCGCATCCGGCGTCCGGGCGGCGCACCCGCAGCTCGCTGACCACCCACGTCGCCGCGGCGAACACGACCGTCGTCGCCAGCCGCACCGACAGGTGCGAGGTCAGCAGCAGCGCGAGGCCGAGCATGCCCTCGCCGAGGCCGACGCCGACCGTCAGCCGGCGGCCGCCGTGCGCCGGCGCCAGCCGGGCCAGCCCGGCGGGCACCGGCACGCCGTGCACGTGGTCGGGCGCGCCCGACGCCTCCTCCCGGACGGTCAGCTTCGCGAGGCACGCGATGAGCAGCACGGCCGCGAGCAGCAGCACCTGCGTGTTCTGGAACACGGTCACCATGACACGGCCCTCCCAGCCGTCCCGACCGGCCGGACGGCGGCGTTGAAGCACCCGGACTCCAGGTCGCCGCCGAGCCCCGCGAACGCGGCGGGGGTCAGCTCGACGATCCGGCCGCGCGGCGTGGCGTCGCAGTCGGCGCACCGGTCGCAGAAGCGGGCCGCCGCGCAGCCGCACTCGACGACCGGCACCGCCGCGGCGCGCCCGCCGCACTCGTTGTGCACGACGATCTCGCTGCCGATGGACAGGTACGGGAACGCGACGCAGCCGGACGGGGCGTCCGCGCAGCCCCCGGCGTCCCCCTCCGGGTCGACCGCCGGGTAGGCCGCGCCGTCCGTCGGGTCCGGGGCGTCGGTTCCCCGCTCGTCCGCGCCGCCGAACCAGGTCGCCGTGCCGCGCAGCACCTCGGGCACGGGCGCGGTGACCTCCGGCGCGGCGAGGTCGTCGGCCCGGTAGCCGGGCTGGGACGTGCCGGGACGCACCGCCCGCGGCCCGTCCGGCGACCCGACGCAGATCACGTCGATCAGGTAGCCGGGTTCCAGCCGCGGATGCCGGACGAGGACACGCTCCAGGGCGTTCGGCGGAATCGCGACCCGGGTGCGGCCACGGTGCGGGCCCATGTCGACGTCGACGGCGTCCCGCCCACACGCCAGGATCGTCCCGGTCACGCGGCTGATGCCCACCCAGACCCGGTCGGCCCCGAACACGCTCCCGACCCGCCCGACACCCTCCGCGTCCCCGAGACCACCGGCGCCGCCAGCGCCCTCGGCGCCTCCTGCGCAGTTCGTGGGCTTCAGGCGGACGATCGCCGGGCGGCCCGGGCGGAGGACGGCGAGGCCCGCGCGGCCGCCGTGCCAGATCGCCGTCGACTCGCTCATCGCGACCCTCGTCTCACCGCCGCCGGGGGCGCCGAGCACCAGCAGATGCGGGCTCGCGTCGAGGACGATTCCTGTCACGACGCGCAGTGGACGTCCGGCGCCGTCGGGGATCCCGCCGCCCGCGGACGCGCCGAGCACGGCCGTCCGATATCTGCGGCGGTTCGCTCCACGGCGGTGGGGTGGCGGCATCGCGGGGCTCCGGGGATCGATCATCACTCAGGGCGACTGCTGTTAGGACAGTGAGTCAAGAGTCACGCGCGGTGACCAGAGCTGTCGACGGATTTGTCGCGATAAGTCAGCCGGTGGAGGAAGTTCGATGCACCTCGGTTGAGGATTATGAACTGGTTGACCCGGAAATATTCAATCTGTAGGACCGAAATTACGATCGGCATGCGATCGTCGAACGTATCGGAGTGCGCCCGGCTCGCCGGGCCGGAGCGGCTCCCAACCCCTGGTTGCGGTGGTGAGGTGAACGCGACACGGCAGGAGGAGTTCCACGCGTACGTCGCGGAACGCCGTCCCGTGCTGCTCCGCGCCGCGAAACGGCTGACCGGCGCCCGGGCCGAGGCGGAGGCCGAGGACCTCCTCCAGGCCGCGCTGGCCAAGACCTACCTCGCCTGGGACCGCATCGAGGACCGCGCGGCCGTCGACGGCTACGTCCGCCGCGCCATGGTCAACACGCAGATCTCCTGGTGGCGGCGGCAGAAGCTGGACGTCTACCCGACCGACCGGCTGCCCGACCGTCCCGCCGACGACGACCACGCCGGACGCAGCGAGACCCGCGACGTGCTCACCCGCGCGCTGCGCCGCCTCCCCGAGCGGCAGCGCCTCGCCGTCATGCTCCGCTACTACGAGGACATGTCCGAGCGCGAGATCGCCGAGACGCTCGGCGTCAGCGTCGGCACGGTCAAGTCCACCGTCTCCAGGGCGATGGCGAAACTTCGGGAGTTCCTCGCCATCACCCCCTGACACCCGCATCCCCCTCCAATTCGGGCGTTCAAGTGGTGCGGACGGGGTCCGGGGGTGTATGCAAGGTGGGCTGAATGTCCGGACGATCCCATGGTGGCGGACGCCCCATGCCGGTGCCGGGAGCGTGGATGCCAAGGTTGTCGCCCTCCGCACACGTGGCCGACCGAAAGCTGGTCAAAGGGCTGAACGAGGGGGACGAGGCGGCGCTCGCCGCGCTCTATGACGAGTACGGTGAGCGCATCCATGACTACGTTCTGTCAATGTCCGGCGATGAGAAGATCGCCGCGGACATCGTGCACGACACGTTCATCGACGCCGCCCGCCGCGCCCCCCGGATGCGCGACCACCTGCAGCTCGGCTCGTGGCTGTACGGGGCGGCGCGGCGGCGCTGCGTCCGGCGCGGCCGGGTCAAGATCCTCTTCTGGGACCGGAGCGCCGAGTTCTCCGACGTCCCGTTCCTGAGCCGGGGAGAGCCGGAGGGGCCCGTCCCGGACTGGCCGCCGTCCGACGAGCTGCACGGCCTGCTTCGCGCGAGTCTGGCCCGGTTGGAGCCGGTCGACCAGGAGGTGTCGCTGCTGGCGTTCCGGCACGGGCTGCGCCCGTCCCGGCTCGGCGCGGCGCTCGGGCTGTCCCCGCGGCGGGCCGCGCTGCGGATCCGGCGGGCCCGGACGGAGTTGGAGGCCGCGCTCCAGAAGGAGGTCGACCGCGCGAACCGGGCGTGCGCGGTGTCGGGCGCGTCCGACGCCTCGGGGGCGACCGCTTCGTCGGGCGAGCGGGAGGACGCGCGGTCCACGGCCGTCGCCGTCCTCGCGGCCCGCCCGCCGACGCGCGGCGACCAGGAGGAGCCGCTCGACCCGCCCCCGCCGGACCGGCCGCTCCGGCGCTTCCCGCGCCGTCGCGCGGAGGCCGCGCCGGCCGACCCGGCGACGGAGCGGCACGCGGCGGGCTGCCCGGCCTGCGTCCGGCGCGGCCGGGTGACGGCCGCCGCGCTGCTCGGCCGCGCGCCCGCCCCGATGCTGCCCGCCGCGCTGCGGCACCGCGTCATGCACACCGCGACGGACCCGGAGCTCGCCGGCTACCGCGCCGACATCGCCGCGCGCGGCGGCGCGCTCACCCCGGCCGGGCTGCCGAGCCAGCCGGACGTGCCGTCCGCGTTCACCCGCCGCTGGCTGGTCACCGGCGCCGTGATGGCGGCCGCGCTGGCCGCCGCGATCGTCGCCGTCCTGATGATGAGCCCCGGCATCGGCGCCTGGCCGCCGTTCCGCCCCGCGCCGCAGCCCGACGTCACGCACGAGCGGCCGCCGGACGCCCAGGGACGCGGCGGCGACCCGACCGGCGGGCCGGGTGGCGGCGGCGGAGGCACGCCGGGACATCCCGGCCAGCCGCCCGTCGTCCCGCAGACGGACGACCGCACGAAGAACCCGTCGCACTCGCCGCGACCGCCGTCGTCACAGGCCCCCGCCGGGCCGGGCACGCTCGTCGTGAACCCGGCGAAGGTCGAGATGTACGGGACGAAGACCGCCCAGGTCACCCTCGCCGCGAGGAGCGGTCCGGTGACGTGGACGGCGGTGACCTCGACGAACCAGCTCGCCCTGTCCGAGACCCGGGGCGACATGAGCGCGGACGGCACGGCCACGCTGACCCTCACGCTCCGCACCGCGATCATCGGCCTGCCCGGCAAGGGCAGCCTCACGTTCACCGACTCCGAGGGCGCCCGGCACACGGTGAACGTCGTCTGGGGCACGACGATCCTCTGACCGCCCGCCCTCTGACCGGCCGCCCTCTGACCGGCCGGGCCCCAGCCACTCGCCTCTCCAACCAGTCGGCCTCTGGCCACTCGCCCCTCTGGCCGGTTGTGCCCCCTGGCCGGTCGGTCCTTTGGCCGGTTGTGCCCTTGGACGCGGCGCGCGGTGGGCCTGATCGTTTCGTGACCCGGCCCGGCGCTGCCTGGACAGGTGCCGCTCTGGCGCTTGGACAAGGCGCTCACCTGCGGATATACGCTGGTTGTGCAATGCAAAATCATGTGTTGCAAAACTGGCGCCGGTCTTGGGAGTCCGCATAACCTCCACGGCAACCGGCATGGATGTCCGGTTACCTGCTCTGTGGGGTTAATGAGGTCCAATGTACGATCTGCTGGTTCGCGGGGGGACGGTGCTGGACGGCGCCGGCGGTCCCGCGCGCCGTGCGGACGTCGCGGTCTCCGGGTCCCGGATCGCCGCGGTCGACGTCCTGCCGGACGCGGCGGCGGCCACGGTGATCGACGCGACCGGCCGGTACGTCATGCCGGGCTTCATCGACACCCACGTGCACGGCGACGCCGCCGTCCTGGACGCCGACGTGCAGCTCGCGGCCCTGCGGCAGGGCGTCACGACGTTCGTCCTGGGCCAGGACGGCGTCTCCTACGCACCCGCGAGCCCCGCGACCCTCCGGTACGTCAGCCGGTACTTCGCGCCCGTCAACGGCACCCACCCGGGGCTGGACGGCGGGCCGGTGTCGGTCGCCGACCTGCTCGGCACCTACGACCGCGAAACCGCGCTGAACACCGTCTACCTGCTCCCCCACGGGACGATCCGGCACGGCGTCATGAGCACCGACCGCCGCGCGCCCGAGCGGGACGAGCTCGACGCGATGCGCGCCCTGGTCGAGCGGGGCCTGGCCGAGGGCGCGGCCGGGCTGTCGACCGGCCTGGAGTACGTGCCCGGCGCCTACGCCAAGGCCGACGAGGTCGCGGCGCTCTGCGCGCCGGTCGGCGCGGCCGGGCTGCCGTACGTCACGCACATGCGCGGCTACGAGTCGCTGGCCGCGACCGCGATGGCCGAGGTGCTGCAGATCGCCCGCGCGGCGGGCGTCGCCCCGCACGTCTCGCACTACCACGGCCCCGGCGACGAACTGGTCGCGCTCGTCGACGGAGCCCGCGCCGAGGGCATCGACCTGACCTTCGACAGCTACCCCTACCTGCGCGGATCGAGCACGCTGACGCTGGTCACGCTGCCGTCCTGGCTGCCGATCGCCGACCTCGACGCGACCCTGGACGCGCTCGCCGACCCGGGCATCCGGGGACGGCTGGAGCGCGAGTGGGACGAGGCGCCGATCTGGCACCGGATCACGTTGTCGCACGTCCCGGCCGACGAGTACCGCTGGACGGAGGGCCTGACGCTCCCCGCCGCGGCGGAGCGGGCCGGGCAGCATCCCGCCGAGTTCTGCTGCGACCTCCTCGTCGCCACCCGACTTGAGGCCGGGTGCGTGTTCGCGCAGCCGCCGACCAACAGCGAGGAGTCGGTCCGGGCGCTGCTCAGGCACCCCGCGCAGACGACCGGCTCCGACGCCATCTACCAGGGCGGACACCCCCACCCGCGCGGCTGGGGCGCGTTCGCCAGGATGCTCGGCCGGCACGTCCGCGACCTCGGGGACTGGACGTGGGAGCAGGCCGCCGTCCACCTCTCCGGGCGCGCCGCCGACCGGTTCCGGCTGCGCGACCGCGGCCGGGTCGAGCCGGGACGCGCCGCCGACCTGGTCGTCCTCGATCCCGACGCGGTCACTGACCGGGCCACCTACGAAAGGCCGCGGACGCCCGCGGACGGCGTCGAGCACGTCGTCGTCAACGGCGTGCCCGTGCTCAGCGGCGGCGACCTCACCGAGGACGCCACGCACCATCCTCCGGGCCGGGCGCTCAAACCCGCCTGACCCCGGAGGACACAGAACTCCCCCCGCCCATCTCGCCGGAGCCCGCCCCGGGTTCCGGACAGTCACAAGGAGAACCCCCATGAACGGTAGGTTCACGCGCGCCGTCGTGGCCATCACGGCGGTGGGCGCGCTGGCCGCGACCGCCGCGTGCGGCGTCGACTCCGGCGACGGCAAGTCCGACGACAAGTCGGGCGGCAAGGCCAAGGCGCTCAAGGTCGGCTGGTCCACGATCTACCTGACCCCGTCCTGGATGCAGCAGACCGACAAGATGATCAAGGATGACGTCCAGAAGCTCAAGGGCGAGGGCAAGGTCGCCGACTACCAGGTGTTCAACGCCAACGGCGACACGTCCCAGCAGATCGCCCAGATCAGGGCCATGATCCAGCAGAAGTACGACGTGATCCTGGTGGACGCGGGCTCCTCCACGGCGCTGAACCCGGCGCTGGAGCAGGCCGTCAACGCGGGCATCACCGTCGCCAACTTCGACAGCCTCGTCACCTCCGAAAAGGTCGTGCGCGTCGGCACCGACCAGAAGGAGTGGGGCCGGATGATGGGCGAGTGGCTCGGCGAGAAGCTGGGCGGCAAGGGCAAGATCATCGCTTTCAACGGCCCGGCGGGCGTCGCGGTCAGCGAGGAGCGCTGGCAGGGCGCCCAGGAGGGACTGAAGAAGTACCCGGGCATCAAGGTCGCCGCGAACGTGCACAGCGAGTACAACCTCGCCCCGGCCGCGCAGGCGTTCGCCTCGGCGTACTCGGCGAACCCCGACATCGACGGCGTGTTCTCGCAGGGCGGCGCCCTCTCGGCCGCCGCTCTCCAGACGCTGATCAAGCAGAAGAAGAAGCTCGTCCCGATCACCGGCGAGAACTACAACGGGTTCCTGAAGCTGTGGAAGGACAACAAGGCGAACGGGTTCTCGTCGCTGTCCACCGCGCAGCCGAACTACCTCGGCGTGATCGCGCTGCGCGCGGCCGTCGCCAAGGCCGGCGGCGACACGGTGCCGAACCAGATCACGGTCCCGCTGCCCAAGATCACGGACGACACCCTGGACCAGTACGTCAAGCCGGACCAGCCGGACGACTCCTACCCGATCCAGGATCTGCCGCAGTCCGAGATCGACAAGCTGATCGGCAAGTAGCGATGACGCTCCTGGCCGTCGAGCGGGTCTCGAAGTCCTTCGCGGGCAACCGGGTCCTCAACGAGGTGAGCTTCGACGTCCGCGCGGGCGAGGTGCTCGCCCTCGTCGGGGAGAACGGCGCGGGCAAGAGCACGGTGCTCGGGCTGATCACCGGATTGCTGGCGCCTGATTCCGGACGTGTCGTGTACGACGGAGAGCCCGTCACGTCCTGGTCGCCGCACCGGGCCCGCGCGGTCGGGATCGGCTCGGTGCACCAGGAGCTCAGCCTCAACCCGCACCAGACCGTCGCCGAGAACGTGTTCCTCGGCCAGTGGCCGTCGCGGCGCGGGTTCGTCCTGCGCCGCGACCTCGCCCGCCGGGCGCGGCCGCTGCTGGAGCGCGTCGGGCTGGACGTCGACCCGATGACCCGGGCCGGACGCCTCCCGCTCGGCCGCCAGCAGCTCGTCGAGCTGGCCAAGGCGCTGGCCTCGAAACCGCGCCTGCTGATCCTGGACGAGGCCACGTCCGCGCTGGACGACGACCAGGTCAAGGGCGTCTTCACGGTCGTGGACGAACTCCGCGCGGCCGGCTCGTCCGTGATCATCGTCAGCCACCGGATGGGCGAGCTGTTCGCCGTCGCCGACCGGCTGACCGTCCTCAAGGACGGTGAGGTCATGGCGACCCGCGAGCGCGCGGAGACCGACCACGACGACATCGTCCACCTGATGATCGGGCGCGAGCTGTCCGACCTGTTCCCGCCGAAGGCGGGCGAGGTCGCGGCGCCGGTGGAGGGCGACGACGCGCTCGCCATCCCGTCCGAGGAGGCCATCGCCTCCGACAAGGCCGCCGCCGAGGAGACCCCAGCGGCGCCGCCCGTTCCGGCGGGCAGGCCGGTGCTGAGCGCGCGGGGGCTGACCGTCCCCGGCGCCTGCGCCGACGTCGACCTGGACCTGGAGCCCGGCCGGATCATCGGCCTCGGCGGGCTCCAGGGGCAGGGCCAGCGGGCCGTGCTCCGCGCCCTGTTCGGCCTGGTCAAGCACACCGGGCGGATCGAGCTGGACGGACGTCCCGCGCGCCTCGCCTCCCCGCGCGAGGCGATCCGCTCCAAGATCGCCTACGTCCCGGAGGACCGGAAGGTCGAGGGGCTGCACGTGGCGCAGACCGTCCGGGCGAACCTGTCCCTCACCAACCTGGACGTCGTCACGCCCGCGAAGCGGCTGACCACCGTCGACCGCGGCGCGGAGGCGCGGCTCGTCGACGACCTCGTCGAGCGGATGCGGATCAAGGTGACCGGCCCGGACCAGGAGGCGCGCCGGCTGTCCGGCGGCAACCAGCAGAAGGTCGCGCTGGCCCGCTGGCTGCCGTCCAGACCGCGCGTGCTGCTGCTCGCCGAGCCGACCCGCGGCATCGACGTCGGCACCAAGCGGGAGATCTACCACCTGCTCCGCAGGCTCGCCGACAGCGGCGTCGCGGTGCTGGTCACGTCGGGAGACACCATGGAACTTGTCGGCCTCTGCGACGAGGTCGCCGTCATGTACGAGGGCGCCGTCGTCGACCGGCTGGCGGGCGCCGACCTCACCGAGGAGCGGCTCGTCCGCGCCTCCGTCACCGGCACGGAGGCGGGTCACAGTGGGGGGACGACCCCCCACACCCCCCGAAGGGGGTCGGGAGCCAATGTCTGAACGCTTGACCGGCGCTTTGCGCGGCAACCTGGACGTGGCGGGCCTCGGCGCGCTGCTGGTCGTCCTGCTCGCCGCGTACAGCCACTACGACTCGGAGCTGTTCACCCCGGCGTCGATCACGATCCTGTCGGCGCAGTTCCTGCCGCTGATCCTGGCCGCGATGGGGCAGAGCACCGTCATGCTGGCGGGCGGCATCGACCTGTCGCTCGGCTCGGTGCTGGCGCTCGCGATGGCGGTGTTCGCCGTCCGCGCGGAGGACGGCGTCGTCGTCGCCGGCGCGCTGGCGCTGGCCGCCGCCGCCTCGACGGGCGCCGCGAACGGCGTGCTCGTCGCCTACGCGGGGCTGCCGCCGATCATCGTGACGCTGGCGGCGTCGTTCCTGTGGGGCGGGGTCACGCTGGTGGTCCTGCCGCAGCCGGGCGGGCACGTCCCGTCCGGGCTGGTCGACGCCTACAACAACGGGTGGAACGGGCTCGCGCTGCCCGTCCTCGTGATCGTCGCCGTCCTGGTGCTGTGGAAGGCGGTCCGGACGACCCGGTTCGGCCTCTCGCTGTACGCGGTCGGCGGCAACGAGCACGGCGCGTACGCGAGCGGCATCGGCACCCGCAAGGTGAAGATCGCGGCCTACGCGCTGGCGGGCGTGTTCGTCGGCCTCGCCGGGATCGGCCTCGCGATCCAGACCGGGTCCGGGGACGCGACGATCGGCGCCCCGTACACGCTCAACTCGATCGCCGCGTCCGTGCTCGCCGGGGTCAGCTTCTTCGGCGGCGTCGGGCAGATGCGCGCGACCGTGCTGGCCGCGCTGCTGATCGGGCTGCTGACGAACCTGCTGCTGTTCACCGGCCTGTCGCCGTTCTACCAGCTCATCCTGCAAGGGGCGGTGCTGATCGTGGCGATCGCCGTCAAGACGTTCGCGACGCGGGAGAGGACGGACTGATGACCGCGATCACCCTGCCGCGGGGGCTCCGCGACAACCGGGCCGCCTGGGCGTTCGGCGTCCTGCTCGTGACGTGGATCGGCGCGATCCTGTTCGCGAAGGGCTTCGACAGCGTGTCGAGCGTCCGGTACCTGGTGCAGACGGCCGCGTTCCTCGGCATCGTCGGCGTCGGGCAGACGCTCGTCGTCATGATGAGCGGGATCGACCTGTCGGTGTCCGGCGTCGTCGCGCTGTCGGCGGTGGTGTGCGCGCAGGTCGCGTCCGGTTCCGGCGGGACGACCGGCGTCGTCGTCGCGCTCGTCGCGAGCGTCCTCGTCGGCGTCGCGAACGCGGCCGGGGTGACCTGGCTGCGGGTGCCGCCGATGGTCATGACGCTCGCCACCGGGACGATCGTCGCGGGCGCCCTGCTCGTCTACACGAACGGGTCGCCGAAGTCGGCGAAGGTGCCGCTGCTGGCGTCGCTCGCCAACGACCGCGTGGTCGGGATCCCGCTCGCGTTCCTGCTCTGGCTGGGAATCACCGCGGTCGCCGTGTGGCTGCTGCACGCCTCCCGGATCGGACGGTACGTGTTCGCGCTCGGCAACGGGGAGCGCGCGTCGCGGGCGTCCGGGGTGCCGCTCGCGCGGACCGCGTTCGTCGCCTACGGGGCGTGCTCGCTGCTCGCCGGGGTGGCCGGGCTGGTGCTGCTCGGGTTCACGTCCACCAGCTCGCTCACGATGGGCAACCCGTACCAGTTGCTGTCGATCGCGTCGGTGGTGCTCGGCGGGACGTCCATCCTCGGCGGGCGCGGCCACGTGCTCGGCACGGTCGCGGGCGCGCTGATGCTGACGCTGCTCACGGCGCTGCTGGCGTCGTGGAACATGTCCGAGGGGGCGCGGCAGATCGTGCTGGGCCTGCTGATCATCGGGCTGCTGCTCGCCTACGCGCGGGAACGGCGGTCCTGATGCCGGACTCGGGGGAGCTTCTACGGGACATGGTCGGCATTCCCAGCGTCAACCCACGGGGTGGGTCGGGTGCTGGGGAGGCGGCGGTCGCCGCTTATGTGCGCGACTGGTTCGTCGGGCGCGGTATCAAGGCCGAGGTTCGGGAGGTGTCGCCGGGGCGTCCCAACGTCGTCGCTACCGTGCCGGGGCGCGACCCGCGCTTCGTGCTGCTGGAGTCGCATCTCGACACCGTCGAGACCGACGGCATGACCGTCGACCCGTTCGCCGGGACGGTCCGCGACGGCCGCCTGTACGGGCGCGGCGCGTGCGACGCGAAGGGGCCGCTGGCGGCGTTCATGCTGGCGGCGGCCGAGCTGGCGGCCGGTCCGCCGCCGCCGTTCGGGGTCGTCGTCGCCGGGGTCATGGACGAGGAGCACGCCTACCAGGGCGTCCTCGGCCTGATCTCCGACCTGGCGGACACCGAGGTCGTGGGCGCGATCGTCGGGGAGCCGACCGGGCTCGTCCCGGCGACGGCGCACAAGGGATGCGTGCGGTACACCGTCCGGACCCTGGGGAGGGCCGGGCACAGCTCGCGTCCGGACGAGGCAGTCAACGCGGTCACCCTCATGTCCCGCGTGATCGACCACATCGCCGGGACGCCGCCGGACGCCGCGCCGCATCCGCTGCTCGGCCCGGCGACCCGCTGCGTCACCCGGATCAGGGGCGGGGACGGCCCGAACACCGTCCCCGGCCGCTGCGAGATCGACGTCGACCGCCGCACCCTGCCCGGGGAGGACCCCCTCGACGTGTGGCGGCGCGACCGCGCCGAGCTGACCGCCGTCCTGCCGGGCCAGGTCGAGGTGGACGACCCGTTCACCGTCGACTACGCCCTCGACACCCCGGCGACGAGCCCGGTGCCCGCCGCGCTCAGCGCCGCGCTGGAGGAGGCGGGGCTGCCCGCGTCCGTCCAGGGGATGCCGTTCGGGACGGACGCGAGCAAGCTCGCCCGCGCGGGCATCCCGTCGGTCGTGTTCGGGCCCGGCTCGATCGCCGACGCGCACTCGGCGGCCGAGTCAGTGGCGCTCGCTGACGTCGACGCCGCCGCCCGGCTCGTCGCCGACACCATCCGCTCCCTCGGCGGGGGGACGGCATGAGGCTGACGCAACACGTGGAACTCGTCGGCAGCGGAGCGGCCGGGTTCGACCTCACCGACCCGCTGGACTGCCACGTCTACCTGGTGCGCGGGTCGCGGGGCGCGGCGCTGGTCGACGCGGGCGCCGGGACGTCCGCCGGGCTGCTGGCGCGGCGGCTGCGCACCGCCGCCGGACCGGCGGGGGAGCGGCACCTGCTGCTCACCCACGGGCACGCCGACCACGCGGGCGGCGCCGCCGCCCTCGCGCGGGACGTGGAGGGGATCGCCGTTCGCGCGGGGGCACCGGCGAGCGACTGGATCGCGTCCGGCGCGGAGGACAAGCTCAGCGTCGACCGCGGCAAGGCGGCCGGGGTGTACCCGCCGGAGTACGCCTTCCCGGCGTGCCCGGCGGTGCGCCCCATCGCGGACGGAGAGAAGATCGACCTCGGCGGCGGGGTCGCCCTCACCGCGATCGCGACACCGGGGCACGCCGACGGGCACACCTGCTACCTGCTCGACGCGCCCGAGGGGCGCGCCCTGTTCTCCGGCGACTGCGTGTTCACCGGCGGGCGGATCTCGCTGCAGAACCTGCACGACGCGCGCGTCCCCGAATACGCCGCCAGCCTGGCGCGCCTCGCCGCGCTGGAGATCGACATACTGCTGCCGGGCCACCACGAGATCTCGCTCGCCCGCGCCGGGCGGCACCTCGCGGCGGCCCGCGACGTTATCACCCGTGGACTGCTTCCGGGGAGCACGACATGAGCATCGACGAGACCGCGGAACCCGCGGCCAAGACGCCGGCCCAGGCGACGGCCAAGGCGGGGGCGAAGCCCGCGCGGAACCAGTCGTCGTCGCTGCGCCGGGCGCTCGCGGTGCTCGACCACGTCCGCGACCACGCCGACGCGCGCGGCGTGTCCCTCACCCAGATCGCCGACGACCTCGGGCTGAGCAAGAGCACCGTGCTCCGGCTCGCCGCCCCGCTGATCGACGGCGACCTGCTCACCCGCGACCGCGAGACGGGCTGGTTCCGGCTCGGGCACGGCGCGCTGCGGCTCGGGCAGGCGTACCTGTCGTCGCTGGACATGCGGTCCGTCGCCGCCGACCCGCTGCGCCGCCTCCAGCACGTCGTGGGGGAGACGTGCCACCTCGTCGTCTACGACGCGCCCGAGGTCGTCTACATCGACAAGGTGGAGAACGAGCACAACGTCCGGATGGCGTCCCGCGTCGGGATGCGGATGCCCGCCTACCGGACGGCCGTCGGCAAGGCCATCCTCGCCTGGCTCGGCGACGACGACTTCCAGCTCGTGGTCGCCGCCGGGCTCACCCCGCGCACCGAGCGGACGATCACCGACCCGGCCCGGCTCGCGACCGAGCTGGAGCGCGTCCGCCTCTCCGGGTACGCCGTGGACGACCGGGAGAACGAGCCCGAGGTGCGCTGCGTCGCCGCGCCGATCTTCGACCACACCGACCGGGCCGTGGGCGCGCTGAGCGTGTCCGGGCTGACGTCCCGGATGACGCCGGCGCGGGTGCGGGAGGTCGGGCCGATGGTGGAGCGGACGGGCCTGGAGATCTCCCGCGTGCTGGGCTCGTCCCGGCAGCCGCGCCGCCGCCCCGACCGGCCGCCACTCGACCGGCCACTCGACCGGGCGCTCGACCGTCCCGCCGAGCGCAGCGGTACCGACCGCGATCCGCATGGAGGGAACCAGCCGTGAACCTCACGATTCCGGACGAGTACGTCGACTGGCGGACGAAGGGCTTCTGGCAGCCCGGCCCGGCCGTCCCGTTCGCGGAGTTCGCCGCCGCCCGGCACCCGCTGTTCGGCGGCCCGTTCACCTGGCCGCTGATGATCCTGCGCAGATCGGCGCTGGAGCACAACATCGCCGAGCTGGCCGCGTTCTGCGCCCGGCACGACCTGACCTTCGCGCCGCACGGCAAGACGACCATGGCGCCGTCGCTGTTCCAGGCCCAGCTCGACGCGGGCGCCTGGGGCATCACCGCCGC
The DNA here is from genome assembly GCF_008121305.1 of Actinomadura decatromicini. Taxonomy (NCBI): domain Bacteria; kingdom Bacillati; phylum Actinomycetota; class Actinomycetes; order Streptosporangiales; family Thermomonosporaceae; genus Actinomadura; species Actinomadura decatromicini. The sequence goes on from NZ_VSRQ01000002.1 coordinate 191,202, forward strand.
GACCGCGAACCAGGTGCTCGCCTACCGGACGTTCGGCGTCCCGCGGATCCTGCTGGCCAACGAGCTGCTCGACCCGACCGCGCTGCGCTGGCTCGGCGCCGAGGTCGACCGCGGCATGGAGTTCCTGCTGTACGCGGACTCGCTCGAAGGCGTCGCCGCGCTGTCCGCCGCCGCCGGGCCGCGCCCGTTCCGGGTGCTCGTCGAGTTCGGTCACCCGAACGGACGCACCGGCTGCCGCACCGTCGAGGAGCTGACCAGCGTCGCGCGCGCCGTCGCCGCCTCCCCCGGCACCGAGCTGGCGGGCGTCGCGGGCTACGAGGGCGGGCTGCCGGACGTCGCGTCCGCGGGCGCCTACCTCGGGACGCTCCGCGACGCGACCGCCGCCCTGTCCGAGGCCGGGCTGCTGCCCCGCGAGGTCGTCGTCACCGCGGGCGGCAGCGCCTACTTCGACCAGGTCGCGGAACGGCTGTCCGGGGACTGGCTGCCCGGACACGAGCTGACCGTGATCCTGCGCAGCGGCGCCTACGTGACGCACGACGACGGCATCTACACCGAGCGGACGCCGTTCACCCGCCTCCCCGGCTCGCTGGACGCCGCGCTGGAGATCTGGGCGCAGGTCACGTCCGTCCCCGAGGACGGGCTCGCGATCGTCGGGATGGGCAAGCGGGAGGCGCCCTACGACGCGGGGCTGCCCGTCCCCCTGCGCGTCCGGCGGCGGGACGGGACCGTCCTGCCCGCGGACGGCCTGCGCGTCACCGACACCAACGACCACCACGCCTACGTGGCGGTGGAGGGGCCGTCCCCGCGGCCGGGCGACCTGATCTGCTTCGGGATCTCCCACCCCTGCACGGCCTTCGACAAATGGCAGGTCATCCCGGTCGTCGACGACGACCACACGGTGACCGACCTGATCCGCACCTACTTCTGACGCTTCTGACCCGTTGAGCTTCTGACCCGTTGACACCCCCTTCGAGAGGACGACCATGACCCCCCGCTTGGCGCCGGGAGGCGCGCTGACGGCCACCGGCGTCGTCGCGGTCGTGCGCGGCACCGACCCCACCCGCGTGACCGGCGTCCTGGACACCCTGGTCGCCGCCGGCATCCGCTGCCTGGAGATCACCCTCAACACTCCGGGCGCGCTGGACGCGCTGCGCGCCGCCCGCGACCGGTACCCCGACGACGTCGAACTCGGCGCCGGGACGGTCCGCTCCGTCGACGACGCGTCCGCCGCCGTGGACGCGGGCGCGTCCTTCCTGGTGGCGCCCGACACTGACCCGGAGGTCGCCGAGAAGGCCCACGACCTGGGCGTCCCCTACTACCCCGGCGCGCTCACGCCGAGCGAGGTCGCGCGTGCGTGGGACCTCGGCGCGACCGCCGTCAAGGTCTTCCCCGCGCACCTGTTCGGGCCCACCTACCTGCGCGACCTCGCCGAGCCGTTCCGGGACGTCGCGCTCCTGCCGACCGGCGGCGTCCGTCCCGGCACCGCAGGCGACTACGTCCGCGCGGGCGCGATCGGCGTCGGTCTCGGCGGCTCCCTGATCGGCGACGCCCTCGACGGCGGCTCGCTGACCGCCATGGCCGACCGCGCCTACCGCGCCCTGAACGGCGTCCGCACGGCCCGCCTCCAGGCCACCGCCCCGCCTCCCCCGGAAGCCCAGCCCCGATGACCGGAGCGGAGCGAGGATCATCGGGGCGGCCCTCGGGGGTCCGGGGGTCGTCCCCCGGAGAAAAGGGCCCGATGACCGCAGCGGAGCAAGAGTCACCGGGGCGGCCCGCGACGAGGGTCGATCTTGTGACGTTCGGGGAGACGATGGCGCGGCTGGAGAATCCGGTCGTGGGGCCGATGCGGCACGCCCGGTCGCTCGATCTCGGGATCGGCGGCGCCGAGTCGAACACGGCGATCGGGCTGCGCCGCCTCGGCGCGACCGCCGCCTGGTTCGGACGGGTCGGCGACGACGAGTTCGGCCGTCTCATCACGACGGCGCTCGCGGGCGAGGGCGTCCGCATCGACCACGCCGTCGTCGACGCGTCGGCCCCGACCGCGCTGCTGTTCAAGGAGCGCCGGTCGGGGACGCTCACCCGCGTCCAGTACTACCGGACGGGCAGCGCGGGCTCCCGGCTCGACCCGGCGGACGTCCCGCACGCGCTGATCAGGTCGGCGCGCGTCCTGCACGTCACGGGGATCACGGCGGCGATCAGCCCGACCGCCCGCGCGGCACTGGACGACGCCGTCGAGACGGCCCGGGACGCGGGCGTCCCGGTGTCGCTCGACCTGAACTACCGCAGCGCCCTGTGGTCCCCGGACGAGGCCGGCGAAGCCCTGCGCGACCTGGTGAAACGCGCCGACCTCGTGTTCGCGACCGAGGCCGAGGCGCGGCTCGTCGTGGCCGCCGACGACCCGGCCGGGCTCGCCACCGGGCTCGCCGCGCTCGGCCCGCGCGACGTGCTGGTCAAGCGGGGCGCGGCCGGGGTGGTCGCGTCCTGCGCGGGAACGTTGCATGTCCAGCCCGCGCACCGGGTCCCGGTGATCGACCCGGTCGGGGCGGGGGACGCGTTCGCCGCCGGATACCTCGCGGAGTTCGTGCGGGGCCGTCCGGTCGCCGAACGGCTCGCCACCGCGACGGCCGCGGGCGCGTACGCGGTCACCGTCCGCGGCGACTGGGAGGGTCTCCCGAGCCGCCGCGATCTCGAACTGCTGAAATCTACTGAAGACACCGTCACCCGATGAGGAGAGCCATGAGCAAGCGCGAACTTCGCAGTGCGGCGGCGCCCGCGCCCCTCGGCACCTACTCGCAGGCCCTCGTGGTCGGCGACTTCGTGTACACGTCCGGGATGGGCCCGATCGACCCGAAGACCGGCGAGGTCGTCGGGGACGACGTCGCGGCGCAGACCAGGCAGACCCTCGCGAACCTGACCGCCGTCCTCGCCGAGCACGGCCTCGGCCTGGACGACGTGGTGAAGTCGACCGTCCACCTCCAGGAGCTGCACCGCGACTTCGCCGCCTACGACGAGGTGTACCGGGCCCACTTCAACGAGCCGTACCCGGTGCGGACGACCGTGGGCTCCGACCTGATGAACATCCTGGTCGAGATCGACTTCGTCGCCTACAAGAAGAGCTAATGGATTCATCCCTCTACGTCCTGGTCGAGGACCTGCGCGGCGACGGCGACGACGTCGCGCGGGTCCTCTCCCACGGCGTCACGTCCATCACGATCGGCGCGGCCTATCACCGCGCCCGCGACGTGACGCCCCACGGCCGCACCCGCGTGACCATGCGCCACGACGGGGTGCACTTCCCCCTGGACGACACTTTCGACGGCCTCCGCCTGACTCCACCCGTGCAGAAGGGTGCGGAACGCGAACCCGTGCGGGCTCTCCGGGAGCAGACACGCGAGTTGGGCGTGCCCCTCCACGGATGGGGCGTCTTCCTCCACAACACCACGCTCGGCCTCGCTTTCCCGGACGTGACGCAGGAGAACTGCTTCGGCGACCGTGCCGCGCCCGCCGACCTGTGCCCGTCCAACCCGGACGTGCGCGCGTACGCGGTCGCGCTCGGCCGCGCCATCGCCCGCCAGGGCCTGGACTCCGTGGTCGCCGAGTCGCTCCATTTCGGGACGTTCCAGCACGGCTACCACCACGAGCGCTCCTTCGTCGAGCTCGGACCGGCCGCCGAGTTCGCGCTCGGCCTGTGCTTCTGCGCGCACTGCCGCGAGCGCGTCCCGGCCGCCGACGCCGCGCGCGACGCCGCGTCCCGCCTGGTCGCGTCCGTCCTGGACGGCGGCCCGCCGGTCGACGCGATCCCGGACGTGCTCACCGGCTACGCACGCGCCCGCACCCCGGTCGTGACGTCGCTCGCCGCCGACGTCGCCGCGGCCGTGGCGGACGAGGGCTCCCGGCTGACGTTCCTCGACCTGACCGGCGCCGTGAAGGGCTACGCGGACGGACGCCCCACCGGCGACCCGGCCGCGGAGTCCGCCTGGCGGATCGGCGTCGACCCGTCGGGCGTGGGCAAGGTCGTCCCGTCGTACGCGGTGCTCTGCTACGCCTCCGACGAGGCCCGCGTAGCCGAGGACGTCACCGCCTACCGCACCGCGCTGGGCCCGGACACGACGCTGCGAGCCGTCCTCCGCCCGGGCATCCCGGACACGACCTCGGCCGCCCACCTGGCCGCCAAGGCGACCGCCGCCCGAACCTCCGGCGCCGACACCGTCGACTACTACCAGTACGGCCTGGCCCCCCTCCCCGTCCTGGACCGCATCCCCCGTTAACGCTCGGCCCCTGGCCCGCCCCCGTCCCGACGCGGATCCGACGGCCGCGTGCGGCGTTGTGCGGGGGTGGTCAGGCGAGGGTCTGGGCGGCGGCGTCCAGGCGTTGGGTCAGGTCGCGGAGGACCTGGTGCAGGTCGGACAGCTCCGCCGGGGTCAGGCCGGTCGCCGCCAGGACTCGGCGGGGGACGTCGACCGCCCGGGCGCGCAGGGCGGCGCCGCGGCCGGTCAGGTGCACCGACACCGAGCGTTCGTCCTCGCGGCCGCGGCGGCGGGCCACGAGTCCGGCCGTCTCCAGGCGGGTGAGCAGGGGAGACAGCGTGCCCGAGTCGAGGCGGAGGCGCTCGCCGAGCCGCTTCACCGTGGGGCCGTCCTCCTCCCAGAGGACGATCATGACGAGGTACTGCGGGTAGGTCAGGCCGAGGTCGCGGAGTTCCGCCCGGTAGAGCGCGTCGAAGGCCCGTGAGGTCGCGTGCAGGACGAAGCAGACCTGCCCGTCCAGCGTCAAGGCGTCGTCGTCGGCGGTCCCCGTCATGGCCCCATCCTACGGGCGCGCGCCGTTCGGTTGCCCGCAACCGAACTCCTCCCTTCGCATGGTCGGCTCAGGGCTCCGGAAGGGTCGGGGCAAGGCCGAACGCCGAGAAGACCCGCGGGTCGGTGAAGACGACGTTCCGCGTGACCCGGTCGCCCTCCACGGTGAGAACCTGCAGCGTGTGGAGCCGGTAGACGCCATCGTCGAGGAGGTAGGCGACGAGGGCGGGCTGGCCGTTGGCGGTGGTCCGGACCATCCGCCAGCCGGTGCCGCGCCACTCGAAAAGGCGCACCATGAAGAGCCCGTAGGAGTGCCTTCCCCTGTACCAATGCGGGACGGGCGGCATCTCCAGCGCGACGTCGTCGGTCAGCAGCGTCACCAGGGCGCCGACGTCCGCCGTCTCGAACGACCGGACGTACCGGTCGAGGAGGTCGTTGACGGCGGCGTCGTCCGGCTCGGCGACCTCGTCCTCGGTCACCGCGACCCCGGACAGCCCGGCCCGCGCCCGCTGCAGCGCGCTGTTCACGGCGGCCGTCGACGTCTCCAGCAACTCCGCCGTCTCCGCCGCGCTGAACTCCAGGACGTCCCGCAGGATCAGCACCGCCCGCTGCTTCGGCGGCAGCACCTGCATCGCCGCGATCAGCGCCAGCCGCAGGCTGCCCCGCCGGGCGACCCGCGACGCCGGATCGTCGAGCATGGCGTCCGGGAAGGGCTGGAGCCACGGCACGTCCAGCGCGGGGGCGAGCGGGAACTCCGCCTCGCCCCGCTCCGGCCCGCTGACCATGGACGGCAGCGGCCGCCGCGCCCTCCCCTGCAACGCCGTCAGGCACGCGTTCGTCGCGATCTTGTAGAGCCAGGTCCGGACGGACGCCCGCCGCGCGTCGTACCGGTCCCAGGCCCGCCAGGCGCGCAGCATCGTCTCCTGGACGAGGTCCTCCGCCTCGTGCACCGAACCGAGCATCCGGTAGCAGTGCACCAGAAGCTCCTTCCGGTACGCCCCCGCCGCCGTCTCGAAGTCGTCGTCGATCACGTGCCCCCTCCGCCTAGTGCGCGGGCGCGTTGGCGTAGGCGGACACGAGCCACCGCCCGTCCCGCTTCGACACCACCCACGTGGCGAGCCGTTCCCCCTCGGCCGGGACCTCGGTCTCCCCCGCCATCAGGATGCCCGCCCGGCTGACGATCACCGCCGTGTCGCCGTGGACGCGCACGTCCTGCGGTTCGTCCACGGCGCGCGACCCCTTCAGCGGCCCGGCGAACCCCGCCGCCATGTAATCGCGGACCGCCTGCCGCCCCTGGTGGAACACGCCGGGCATGACGACGGTCGCGTCGTCGGTGTAGTGGTCGGCGAACGCGGCGGCGTCACCGTCGGCCCAGGCCTTGTACATCTGGTCGAACATGGCGCGGACTTCGGACTCGGTGCTGTTCATCGAACGCTCCTTCTGATCGGTCGGCGGTATGTACCGCCCGATCACCCCCGACTCATCGGTCACCGCCGGAAAATTCTTCGAGCGCGCTCGCGGCCAGCCGCTTCGGCGCGGACAGCCGCCATCCCTCGATGACCAGTTCGGCTACGTGACCTGCGTCGACGTTGGGCAGCTTGACCTCTACCCAGGCGAAGCGTCCGCTCGTCCAGGAGGGGGAGAAGGTGTCGGGATCGTCGGCGACGAGGGCGGCCTGCTCCTCCCTCGTCGCCTTCACCATGATCGACTGCTTGGCCTCGCTGAGGTAGCAGAAGCCCTTGCCGCGCACGCGGAAGCCCGTCATGTCGGCGAATGACTCGCGCTCGGTCACCTCCGGCAGCCCGAGCACCAACTCCAGGAACTCCTCGACGCTCATGCCCCAAGGCGTACCACCCGCCTCGGACGTTCTCGGCGCGACGTCCTTCCTGATCAGCGGCTGACCGGCGTCTCCCGCCCGAGACGCTCCAGCTTCTCCGGGTTCCGGACGATATAGAGCCCGGTCACCAGCCCGTCGTCGATCCGGACCGCCACGACGTCGTCGATCTCCCCGCCGATCCGGACGATCAGCGCGGGCCACCCGTTGACCTGCGCCACCTCGACCGTCGCCAGCTCGCCCAGCTTGGGCAGCCCCACCGACAGCAGGCGCGCGACCTTCGCGGCCCCGACGACCGGCTGCGGCACGGCCTGCACGACCCCGCCGCCGTCCCCGAGGAGGACGACGTCCGGCGCGAGGACGTCGAGCAGCCCCCGCAGGTCGCCCGTCTCGATCGCCGCCTGGAACGCCGCGAGCGCGCCGCGCGTCTCGGCCGCCGACACGTCCCCGCGCGGCCGCCGCTCGGCGACGTGCGCCCGCGCCCGGTGCGCGATCTGCCGGACGGCCGCCGCGTTCTTCCCCACGGCCTCCGCGATCTCGTCGTATCCGAGGTCGAACACCTCGCGGAGCACGAAGACCGCCCGCTCGGTCGGCTTCAACGTCTCCAGGACGAGCAGCATCGCCATCGAGACGCTGTCGGCCAGCTCGACGTCCTCCGCCACGTCGGGGGTCGTCAGCAGCGGTTCCGGCAGCCACGGCCCGACATAGGACTCCTTGCGGCGGCCGACCGTGCGCAGCCGCGACAGCGCCTGCCGGGTGGTGATCCGCACCAGGTAGGCGCGCTGGTCCCGCACCGTCGCGAGGTCGACGCCCGCCCAGCGCAGCCAGGTCTCCTGGAGGACGTCCTCGGCGTCGGCGGCCGACCCGAGCATCTCGTACGCGACGGTGAAGAGCAGATTCCGGTGGGCGACGAACGCCTCGGTCGCGGCGTCCATCCGACCGTCCTCGACGGACGCCTCTGTCCCTTCGCTCATGGCCTGCTCCCCCCACTCGTCATTCAACACGCCGCACACAAGATGCTCGGTCCTCCCGTTTTGTGACAGCCAGGGGTCGGTGACGCACGGCACACATCCGGACCGTCACAAGGCCGGGCTCGGCGGCATCTTGTGGTCGTCCAGCAGGAAACACCCAAGTGAGGACGACGTCATGGAACCTCGTATCGACCTGATGGCCAACGAGATCGGCGCCAAGATCGCCAGGCGGATGGCGGGCGCGAACGCGGTGATCGAAGGGTCGCCGCTGCCGAAGACCGTGCAGGACCTCGTCATGCTGCGGGCCAGCCAGATCAACGGCTGCGGCCTCTGCGTCGACCTCCACACCAAGGAGGCGGCGGCCGCCGGGGAGACGGCGGTCCGGCTCAACCTGGTCGCCGCGTGGCGCGAGACCACGGTGTTCACCGAGGCCGAGCGCGCCGCGCTGGCGCTCGCCGAGGAGGGGACGCGCCTCGCGGACGCCCACCACGGCGTGTCCGACGCGACGTGGGAAAGGGCCCGCGAGCACTACGACGACGACCAGATCGCGGCGCTCGTCTCGCTCATCGCCCTGATCAACGCCGCCAACCGGATGAACGTCATCGTGCGCAACCAGGGCGGCTCCTACGAGCCCGGAATGTTCGCCGCCGCGGTGAGCTGAAAGGCCGTCCGCCGCGCCGTCATGTGCCGCGCCCCGGTCAGGAGTCGAGAAGGCGGCGCATTTTCGCGTCGTATTCGTCCATGGGCGGCAGGCCCATTTCGGCGCGCCGCTCGTCCAGGCCGTCCGGGTCTTCGATCGGCCGCGGCCCGAACCCCGACCCGGTCTCCGTGTACTGGGTTCCGTATCGCTGCGGACGACCGGCGTTGACCCGTACGCGGTCCTCCAGATAGGCGAGGTGTTTTCGATCGGCGTCGCCGCGCGCGACCGCGTCCCGCAGGGCGAGCAGGAAGCGGCGCTGCGCGCGGCGCCGCCGGTCCGCGTGCTGGGCGAGCAGCCAGGCGGCGTCGGCGGCCCACGCCCCGACCAGCGCGTTCCCCGGCCAGCCGTGCCGCCGGACGACGCGGTCCAGCCAGGCCGCGTTCCTGTCGTCGACCCAGAGGAAACGCAATGCCCGGAAAGGGGACCGGTAATGGCGGGGCGTCGCCGTCCGGACCCGCTGGTCGCGGGCGGCCCGGCGTAACAGATCGGCTCGCAGCGTCCCGTTCACCGCTCCACTATCGCCCCTGAACCCCCGTCCGTCCTATGGGGTCTCTCCCGCGGCGGCGGCGCGCCGGGCGGCCGTTTCGCGGGGGTCGTCGACGCGCACCGGATCGGGCCCGGTGTCGGTGTGATGGGCCGTTGTGTAGAAGCGGACCTCGTGCCCGTCGGGGTCGTGCAGCTCGGGCAATATCCAGCCGATGGTCGCGAAATGCACGCCCGCATGGGATTCGCCGAGCGCGGTCAGCCGCGCGGCCAGTTCCTCGATCGCGGATTTGCCGGGGACGCCGATGGCGAAGTAGTCGAACCCGGCCGCCGCGACGGCCCGCTCGGGGTCGAGGCGAAGGGCCAGCATCGGCCCGCCCGCCGGATGCCGCATCGCGTACCCCATCAGCGTGCCCTGCTCGACGAACTCGATGTCGACCTCGTATCCGAGCCGGGAGCGGTACCACTCCAGGGAGCGGGCCAGGTCGGTGACCGGGAGCTTCAGGTGGTGGACGCCGTCCAGCCGGGGCGGGCCCGAACCGTCCGCCGGAGAGGCGGTGCTGCGATCCCCCATCGCGATCTCCTTGCAGTAGGAGTGCATTGATGCAGTTATACTGCAATGCATGTCCGACCCCGTCAAGCCCGATCTGCGTGCCGCCCGCGTCGCCGCGACCGAGGAGAAGATCCTCAACGCGGCCACCGAACTGTTCGTCCGGCACGGCTACGCCGGGACCACGCTGGCCGCCGTCGCCGACCACGCCCGGGTCGGGGCACGCACGGTCTACGTCCGGTTCGGCACCAAGGCCGCCCTGCTCAAACGCGCGGTCGACGTCGCCTTCGCCGGGGACACCGCGCCGGTCGACGTCCGCCACCGCGACTGGTTCGCCCGCGCCGAGACCGCCCCGACCGCCGCCGAACGCGTCGCCGCGCTCGCGACGGGGAGCAGCCGGATGCTGGCCCGCGCCGGAGACGTCCTCGCCGTCGCCCTGGAGGCCGCCGCGACCGAACCGGAACTCGCCGCCGCCGCCCAGGCTGGCCGCGAGGCCACCCGCGCCAACATCGCCGCCTTCTGGACCAAGATGGCGGACGACGGCCTGCTACCCGGCGGCCGCGACCTCGGCTGGCTGACCGACACGGCGTCGCTGCTCGTCCACGCCGAGACCTACCTGCTGGCCCGCGACATGATGGGGTGGACGCCTGACGCCCACGAGCGCTGGCTCACCACGTCCCTCACCGCGCTGATCAGCGCGGACCCAGCGAGCCCTCCGCCGCCGGGCCACCCGGCCGGGGCTCCTTGAGCTCGATGAAGATCGAGTGCGTGGCGGTGTCGCCGATGTTCTCCCCGGCGTGCTCCTGGGCGTCCAGCCACCGCGCCCGCCCCACAGGCAGTTCGAGCTCCACCTGCCGTCCGCCGGACGTGAGCCGCCGCTTGAACGAGGTCAACGTGACCATGACGCTGTCGGGATGGCCGTGCGGGCTGGTCCGATCGCCCGGCCCGTCCCGGTACTCCAGGACCCGGATGCGCTCGTTCTCGAAGATCACGGTGTAGAGCCCGGGATCGGTGACGGTCGGGTCCTGGTACGAGTCCTGGTGCATGGCCGCCTCGCTCGGCTCGCCGGTCAGGAGGGGACCGAAGCCCCATGGGACGACGGTACCATCATGGCAATGCCAGTACCATATGAGTCGACCGGACGCCGCGAGCAGAAGTCCCGCACCCGCGAGGCACTGGTCGCGTCCACCCGCGCCCTCATGGCCCGCGGACTGACCCCGACCGTCGAGGAGGCCGCCGCCGCGGCGCGCATCTCCCGGACGACGGCCTACCGGTACTTCCCGAACCAGCGCGCCCTGCTGCTCGGCGCCCATCCGGAGACCCGGCAGGCGTCGCTGCTCCCCGACGACGCGCCGACCGACCCGCGGGAGCGGCTCGACCTGGCGATGCGGGCCTTCACCGACCTCACCGTCGAGTGGGAGCCCCAGCTGCGCGCCTCGCTGCGGCTGTCGCTGGAGCCCGGCGCGGAGCAGCCGCCGCTCCGCCAGGGCCGCGCCGTCACCTGGATCGAGGACGCCTTGGCTCCGCTCCGCGAGTCCCGTCCCGACGTCGACGTCCATCGGCTGGCCGTGGCGATCCGCTCGGCGACGGGCATCGAGGCGCTGATCTGGCTCACCGACATCGCCGGGCTCTCCCGCGACGAAGCGGTCGCCCTCATGCGCCGATCAGCACACGCCCTCCTCCAGGCAGCACTCACCGAACAACCCTGACCACCCGAAACGCCCGATCAGCCGCGCCCGCGAAGGCGGGCGGGTCCAAGCCGCAGGCGCGGCGGCGGCGAGCCCGGGACAGGCCGCTCCCCGGACGGCCCGACCAGCCGGAACGCCCGATCAGCCGTGCCCGCGAAGGCGGGCGGGCGGAGGTCGCGGACGGGACGGCGGCGGACCCGTGACGGGCCGCTCCCCGGACGGTCCCGACCACCAGGCGCCCTCGCCGCCGGTGAGGGCGGGCAGCGCCGCCTCCGCCTCGGCGGCGCGCGCGGCCGGGATCTCGCCCTTGATCGTCCAGCCGTCCGGGCCGGGCGCGGGCTCGATCGCCGTCGCGCCGACCGCGCCCAGCGCTGAGAGGACGGCACTGAGCGCGTCCGCCGGAACCTCCGCCTCGAACGCGTGGCACGGCTCGTAGACGCGGGTGCCCGCGCGGGCCAGGGCGTCCATCAGGACCAGCGGGGTGAGGCCGCGGAAGTCCCCGGCCGTGCTGATCGGCGCGGCGAACCCGGACCGGATCAACGTCACGGCGCAGTCGGTGACCGGCCACCCGCGCAACCCCTCTTCGAGCGTGCCGTGGACGGTCTCCTCGATCGCCCGGTCGAAGGCGTGCGGCAGCGCGCCCGGCTCGGTCTCGCGCCGGAACGTGTTCCCCGCGCCGCGCGGCGCCGATTCGACGCGCAGCCCGATCGTCGCCCAGAAGTCCGGCACGCGGCGCCGCCAGTTCATCTCCTCCACGGCTTCGCCCACCCCGGCGGGACGTTCGATGTAGACGATCCGGCTCTCCTCGAACACCGCCTCGATGCCGGACTCGGCGCGCAGCCGGGCGGCGACGACCTCCTTCTGCACCTCCCCGTAGAGCAGGATGGACGTCGCGCCGGACGGCGCGGGCCGCGCCCGGAGCAGCGGGTCCTCGTCGGCGAGGTCGAGGAGCGCGGCGCGCAGCCGTCCAGCGTCGGCCGGGCGGCGGGCGCGCACGATCGTCTCCAGCGACGGCGGCGGGAACGGCGGCACGTCCCGGCCGGGCGGCCCGATCCGGTCCCCGACCCGCACCCCGGCGAGCCCCCGCACCCGCGCGATGTTCCCGGCGGTCAGGACGTCGTCGCCGGGCGCTCCGGCGACGTCCAGGCCGGTGATCCGCCCGCCGCGCCCGGCCGCGAAGGCGACGCGCTCGCGCGGCCGCAGTTCGCCGGAGAACAGCCGCAGCCAGGCGACCCGCTCGCCGGACGCGGCGCGTTCGACGGCGAAGACGGAGCCGCGCGTCCCGCCGTCGCCTCCCCCGGCCGGGGGCAGCAGGGAGCCGAGCCCGCGCAGCAGGTCGGGGACGCCGTCGCCGGTCCGCGCCGAGCCGAAGTACAGCGGTTGGACGGCGCCCGCGGCGGTCTGCGCGCGCAGCGACGCCCACAGGATGTCGGGCGGCGTCGCGCGGTCGTGGACGAAGTCGGCGAGCACGCGGTCGTCGCCGTCCGCGAGGATCTCGGCCGAGGGTTCGCACGGCTCGACCCGTCCGGCCAGCACGCGGTTCAGCGGGACGGGCCGCGCCGGGAGCCTGCGCTCGACGGCGGCGAGCACGGCGGCCGGGTCCGCGCCCACCAGGTCGATCTTGTTCACGAAGATCAGGGTGGGCAGCGCCAGCGCGCGCAGGGCCCGCATCAGCACGCGGGTCCGCGCCTGGACGCCGTCGGTCGCGGACAGCACCAGCACGGCACCGTCCAGCACCCCGAGTGCCCGTTCGACCTCGGCGCCGAAGTCGGCGTGGCCGGGGGTGTCGATCAGGTTGACCCGCAACGCGCCTAGCTGGAACGACACGACGGCGGACCTGATCGTGATGCCGCGCTCGCGTTCCAGTTCGCCGCGGTCGGTCTGGGTGTCACCGGCGTCGACGCTGCCGAGCCTGCCGATCGCGCCGGTGTCGTAGAGCAGCCGTTCGGTCAGGCTGGTCTTTCCCGCGTCAACATGCGCGAGGATGCCGAGGTTGAGGATGGGCATGGGCGGAGGTGTCCTCGAAAGCTCTCGTCCGGAATGGGCGCTGTGAGTTTTCGAAGACCTGGCGCATCTCGCCTCCGCTGCTCGACCGGCACGGCTCCGCCGTGATCCCCGCCATGCTGCCAGCGGGCCCGCGCCGCCGCCCACCCATTTTTCGAGCGCCGCACAGCAAGGAAGGACGGGCCGGGCGCGATCGACGCACCCGGCCCGTCCTCGGCCGTCCTACGTGAACGCGGGCTTCAGGTGCTCGTGGATCAGCCGGAGCTGACCGTCCACGCCGGGGACGCCGGCGAGCTCACGACCGGTGAACGACTTCACCAGCCCGGGGTCGGTGATCGCGCAGATCATGTGGTTGACGCCGGTCGGCGCGATGTCGCTCTCGATCCTGGCGCGGACCTCCTCCGACAGCTCACCGGCCGCCTCGAACGACTTCGGCCCGCGCATCGTAGGTGCTCCGGAGTGACCGGAGCCTCACTTCCGGTGACGTTCCCCGTGTTTCGTCCGCACGCGCGAATCGCGCTGGGAGACCGGACCGTGCGGGGCACCCCGGAGGGGCGACGGCCCGGCCCCACTGCTCTCCATGATGAGCCCGGACGGGCCCGTCCGGCGCGTCCGGAACCGGCCTATCGTCAGGCCGGACGGCTCCGCTCCGCCACCTCACCAGGCAGAACGGTGCGATATCGCGCCCTTCGTCCCGCCCCGGCGCGCCGGTTCACCCCTTGCGGTCCGGGACGAGTTCTGTAGCGGACACGCCCAGCGAAGAGCACCCGGCGCCCCGCCTCCTCGGCACGGCGAGCGCCGCCGCGACAGCCGCAACAGAAACCCCGGCGAGGAGCAGAAAGGCGTACTCGTAACCGGACTCCCGCGCCGTCCCCGACGGCCCAGGCGCCGCCGTGACGACGCTGCCCGCCACCGCCGCGCCGATCGCCCCGCCGACCGTCCGGACGTTGGCGTTCATCGCGCTCGCCGCGCTCGTCTGCTCGGCGGGCACACCGGTGACGATCAGGTTGGCCATGGACGACAGCGCCAGCCCGAGCCCCGTCCCGAAGACCGCACCGGCCACGGCGATCTCCCACCGCGCGTCGTGCGCGAGGGCCAGCAGGACGAAGGCGGGCACGCTGAGCCCCGCCCCGGCGACCAGCTGGGCGCGGGACCGGAAGACGGGCTCGACACGTCCGCTGACCAGGCCGGACACGAACATCGCGGCCAGCATCGGGAGGAGCAGCAGCCCGGCCTGGGTGACGGTCGAGCCGAAGCCGTAGCCCGCGTCCGGGGACGTCTGGACGAACTGCGGCAGGAACGCGAACACGGCGAACTGCCCGGCGCCGAACAGGAGCGCGACGAGGTTGGTCGTCCAGACGACGGGCGACCGCATCATCCGCATGTCGATGAACGGGCGCGCCGACACGACGTCCACGAAGATCCACCACCCGAGCAGGACGGCGGCGGCGGCGAACAGCGCGAGCACGGTTCCCGAGCCCCAGCCCCGCTCGGGCCCCTTGCCGATGGCCAGCAGCAGGGCGACCAGCCCGGACGAGAGCAGCAGCGCGGCCGTCCAGCTGAACCGGGACGCCCGCCGCGCCGGGGACGCGGGCACGACCAGGAACGCCGCGACCGCCGTTCCCCCGCCGGAGATCGCCGGAAGCCAGAACAGCCAGGCGTAGCCGAGGACGTCGACGATCGGCCCGGCCAGCACGAGCCCGAGCCCGCCGCCCGCCGCGATGACCGCCGAGACGGCGCCCACGCCCGACGCGACCCGGTCGGGCGGGAACTCGTCCCGGATGATCCCGTAGGACAGCGGGAACACCGCCCCGGCCGCGCCCTGCACGGCGCGCGCCGCGATGAGCACGCCGATGGTCGGTGCGACGGCGGCCAGCGCGCTCCCCGCCGCCAGCGCCAGCAGCACCGCGACCAGCGCGCGGTGCTTGCCGGCCGCGTCACCGACCCGTCCGACCAGCGGGGTGAAGATCGCCGCCGACAGCAGGTTGGCGGTCATCACCCAGGTCACGGTGTTCTGGGAGGTGTGGAACTCGGTCTGGATGGTGGGCAGGACCGGCGTGACCAGCGACTGGAGGAGGGCGAAGCTCGCGCTCCCGGCCATCAGCACGGCGAAGGTCGCTCGCGGAGAACCCATCGGGACGTCCCTAACTGCCGGACGCCGCGGGCCGCGACCGCCTCACGCGGACTCGCCCTTGGCCGGCACACCGCTGCCCTGGTACGAACCGAGATCCTCGACGAGTTCGAGCAGCTCGGGATGGTCGGCGAACCGGTCGGCGTGCACCTGGGCGATCTTGGCCCCGATCTCCGGGTCCGGGTCGTCGGTGAGGTCCTGGGAGATCATGTTGGCGACCAGCGGCAGCCCAACGGCGTCGATCCGGCGGTGCAGCGGCGCGTACATGTAGGCGCGGTAGGCGTCGACGTCCTTGAGCGCGTACATCGCGCCGTAGTCGAACTCGCCGCCGATGTCCCGGCCGACCAGGAAGAACTCGACGGCATCCAGCTCGCGGCCCATCTGGCGCAGCAGGTCGAGCGCGTGCTCGACCTCGTCGGCGGGGACGTCCGGCTTCATGGCGATCCGGATCTGGTGGTAGATCACGACGACTCTCCTCGACTCTTGACGCGACTAGTAGTTGCGTTAAGCACTGTAGGTCGATCCGCGCGCCAAAAGCAACAACCTGATGCATTAAGGTCCGCACTTAACGCGCCAACGGGTTGCGTCTAGCTTCGGCAGCGCTCTAACCTGCCGGAATGGGAGGAGATCCGCTCAACGAGGTCGAGCACCTGCGCGTCGACGCCGCCACGGCCCGCCCCGGCGGCCGGACGGCCCGCGTAGGCGAGGCGGTCATCGACGCGACCATCGCCGAGCTGGGCGAGGTCGGCTACGCCGCGCTCCGCATCGACGCGGTCGCCGAGCGCGCGGGCGTCAACAAGAGCACGATCTACCGCCGCTGGGGGACGAAGGCGGGCCTCGTGTCCACCGCGATCATCGAACGCCGCGGCGAGATGGCCCCGCCGGCCAACACCGGCTGCCTGCGCGGCGACGTCGTCGAACTGCTCAGGCAGATCAGGCTCAGCTTCCAGACGCCGTGGATCGCCGCGCTGATCCGCGAGTCGCGGCCGCGCTCCGCCGACAGCGCCGAGCTGTACGAACTCCTCGACAGGTTCTGGCCCGCGCGGTTCCGCGCGTCCAGCGTCATTTTCGAACGCGCCGTCGAGCGCGGCGAACTGCCCGCCGGCACCGACTCCCATTTCCTCCTGGAAATGATGTCGGGACCGCTCTACTTCCACCTGTTGATGCTCGGCCGCCCTCTCGACGACGCCTTTCTCGAAAGAACGGCCGACTTCGTCCTCAAGGGCGCCGGAGCCAATCCGGCGTAGCGCGCGCTACACGAACCGGGTCACCACCCCACCGCTGATCCGCCTCGCCCTCGTGATGGTCGGGTCGTCATTGAGTGACGCCCGCGTGGCCCTCCTCCAGGGACCAGGTGCCTTCGCCCCCGGTGACCTGGAGGAGGGTGTGGGAACGGAGTTGGATTTCGGTGTCGCCGTACGGAAGCGCGAGCGTCCGAATGGGTGTCAGAGCGGCGTCGAGGCGGACGAGACCGAAGGCGCCCCCGCTGCGGAACAGCGCGGGACCCGGCGGGCCCAGGTAACGCACCACCGCGGTTCGGTCGCCCGCTATGAAGTGCTCGAACGGCCGGACGTGGCCGGTGGGCGGCACGTCGTCCTGTTCTTCGCCTTGGGTGCCGTCCACGTCGGCCTGTTCCAAGGGCGTCACGTCGACCCGCCATTCCGCTCCGGCGGCGGTTCTCACCTGGAGTAGCGCGTGCGCCGGAACGGCGAACGCGCTCCGGTTCGGCGGGGCCTCGCCGCTTGGCAGCGGGCCGTGCGCGTCGGTGGACGCGACCGGATCGCAGCCGTCGAACGCGACAAGGTCAGGCCCATAAAGGTGGACTTGGTGGGCTTGTCCACTCGGACATGTCACGACGCCGATTCCGGGCGGCCCCTGGTAGGCGAGTACTTCGGTTCCGCTGCCGGTGGCCGAGCCGGTGAATCCGCGTGCGCGGTCCGGTCCGCTGATGGTGACGGTCCAGCGTCCGTCGGACTCGACGTACAGGAACCTTTTCGTGAGCGCCTTTCCGGAGATCGACCGGTCGTTCAGGACGGTCGTGACGGGCGGGGCTCCGGGCCCGCACACCGCGACCGGGGTGCCCTCGCCGAACTCGGTGCGGCGAAGCCAGGCCCGCAGCGTCCCCGGGCCCTCGTTCTTGAATTCGGCCAGGACCGGCTGGGGAAGCGGCCCCTTGATTTTGACGCGCGTGCCGCCGACGCCGCGGTGTGTGATGACCTTGCCGTAATGGGCGTGATCGACGGGCGCGGACCTCGGGAGTGTCTCGTCCTCCGCCAGCCAGCGGTCGAGGTCGGCGGCCACCCGGCGCGGCTCCTTCACCCGCAGGCGCAACCAGCGGACCGGACGGCCCCGCTGCGGAATGCCCGTCCCCGGGTGCAGATCCTGCGGAGCCGAACCGACCCAGAACCAGTTCCCGTACCGCAGTCGCCGCGCGGGAAGAGAAATGGCGTCCCGCATTCGCAGGACAAGGTTGAGTTCTTCGCGGAATGGCGTCAAACGGGCCACGCCCTCCTCGGGCCTGTCCTGCCACGACTCGTCGCCGTAGTGGATCTCCGCTATCGCGGTGCGCGGGATCCGCAGCACCTTCCAGAGCAGCAGCCCGTCCCGGATGACGATCTCATCATCGGTCACCCACAACCGGGGGCGTACCAGCACCAGCCTGAGCGTCTGGATCGCGACACCCACGAGAACGACCGCGAAGACGGGCGCCCACAGGCTCGCGACCAATTCGGCGAGAGTGGTCTCCTTGTTGAACCTCACCCAGATCAGACCGAACAGCGGCAGCGTCGCCATTAGGGAGAGCAGACCGAGCGTCCCGGCGAGGGTCCGCCCAATGGACCTGGCCATCTTCACCCTGACCGTGGACGATCTGGGCCGCGCCGACCAAACCCACCGGTCCCGTTCGGCGAGGGCGCCCAACGCGGAACCCTCGCGTCCCCTCACCGCCCGTTCGCTCACCGCCCGTTCGCGCGATGCGCGGGAAGGTCGTGTCTGGTTGACGACCCTCAACACCGAGACGTTGAAGGCCATCCCGAAGACTCCGGTGACCGCCGCCAAGATCCCGGCAGCGACCGCCGGCCACCACTCGGGCGACCCGCCTTCCAAATGGACGAAGCGGTCCGAACCGACGTCGAGTGCGGGAACCACGTCCCCGAAATCGAGGGAATGGCCGCCGTCCCCTCTCAGGTCGACTCCTTCCCGGGTCAACTGGAAGACGCTGCCGGTCGTGAACGTGCCGGTCCAGGTGCAGCTGCCCTTCGGGCACGACTTCGATTCCGTGGTGAACGTGCCCGGAACCCCCTCGCCCTGCGCGGCGCGCCTCGTGGCCATGGTCTCGTCCGCCGCGAAACCGAAGGCGAAGGTCCAGGCCATCAGAAACCCGATGCCGATCAGAAGGCGGGCGACGGGCGATCGCCGGAGGTTGTTGGAGAGGTAGTTCTCCGCGACCCGGTCGACCTCGCGTCTTCCGCGCATCCCCGCCCCGTCCCCGCCGCCGTCCCGCCGAGCCGGACGGCACATTCCCCACCAAAAGATCATACGGGGAAACGAGAAACTCGAATGCGTTAACGACGCGGCCGCATTCGCCATTGACATGGCCGAACGCCGAGCCGCCCGGACCGGTCAGGCGAGCCCGGCGTCGTGGGCGAGCAGCGCTATCTGGGTGCGGTTGCCGAGGTCGAGCTTGGTCAGGATGTGCGACACATGCGACTTCACGGTGGCCAGGGTCATGTCCAGCGCGGCGGCTATCTCGGCGTTGTTGAGGCCCCGGCCGATCTCCACCACGACGTCGTGCTCGCGCGGGCTGAGCACCGCGAGGGTCGCCTTGGCCCGCGCGTACGCCCCGGCCTGGATCGCGGCCCGGTCCATCAGCCGGCGGGTGATCCGGGGAGACAGGATCGGCTCACCCGCCATCACCTGCCGTACCGCCTCGACGATCCGGGCCGGCGGGGTGTCCTTCAACAGGAAGCCGCTGGCCCCGGCGCGCAGCGCGTGCAGGATGTTCTCGTCGCTGTCGAACGTGGTCAGGACGATCACCTCGGGCGGTCGCGGACGCGCCCGCAGGCGGCGGGTGGCGGTGATGCCGTCGACCCTTGGCATGCGCAGGTCCATCAGCACGACGTCGGGGGCGTGCGCGTCGACCGCAGCCGACGCCCCGTCGCCGTCGTCGGCCTCGCCCACCACCGCGATGCCCGCCGCGCCGTCGAGCATCATGGTCAGCCCGGCGCGGACGAGCGCGTCGTCGTCGACGACGAGGACGCGCACCGGGGGATTCACGCAGGCCATGGTATCGACGCGTGCAGGCGGAACTCCCCGTCGACCGTCTCGTGGTCGAGCCGTCCGCCCGCCAGGTGCACCCGCTCGGTGAGTCCGACCAGCCCGGCGCCCCCGGACCAGCCGGGCGCCGCGAACTCCGCCGCCAGCGCGTTCCGGACGTCGATCTCCAGCCCCGCGCCCGGCCCACCGCGCAGATCGACCCGGACCAGCTGCCCGACCGCGTGCTTGCGTGCGTTGGTCAGCCCCTCCTGGACGACCCGGTACGCCGTCCGGGCCACCGCGGGCGGCGCCTCGGCCGGGACGTCCACCGCCTCGCGCAGCAGCACCTCGGTACCGGCGCCGCGGGACTCCTCGACCAGGCGGGGGACGTCGGCCAGCACCGGCTGCGGCCGGTCACCGTCTCCGTCGCCGTTGGCCGGGTCGTCGTCGCGAAGCAGCGAGATCACGTCCCGCAGTTCCTCGAGGGCCTGGTGCACACCGTCTCGGACGACCCCCGCGGCCTGGGACAACTTCTCCGGCGAGGCGTCCGGTCGATACTCCATCGCGCCCGCGAACGTGGCCAGCAGCGACAGACGGTGCGCCAGGACGTCATGCATCTCCCAGGCGATCCGGCGGCGCTCCAGCATGCGCGCCTCGGCCACCCGGCGCCCCTGCTCCGCCTCGGCGCGCCGGGCCCGCTCCCGCAGCGACCGGACCAGCGCGGCGCGGGCCTGCGCCCACGCGCCCCACCCGAGCAGCGCACCGTAGCCGACGATCATGAGAACCAGCCACCACCCGTACGGCATCTCCCCGCCGGGCCGCCAGGCACCCTGGACCGCATGCGCGACGACCCCCGCCGCCGCCACCGCGATCGCGACCGGAAAGCGCCGCCGCCACGCCACCTGCAACGCCCCGATCGTCGCCGGCGGAGTGGCCGCAGGCGAAATCGCGGCCAGCACGGTGAGCACCCCCGTGACGACGACCGGCCGCCGCAGCGTCAAAGGCGTCAACACCCAGCTGACCGCACCCGCCGCGACATCGACCACCAGCAACGGCCCGGCCGCACGCCCACCCCACCAGGCGAAGACCGTCATCGCCACCAGCAAGCCGGACACAGCCAGAACCGCCACCTGAACACCGACGCCAGGGCGGTCGCCATCTCGCGTCCCGGGAAAGAACCTGTTCACCCGCCGAGGCTAACCGGCAGATATCGGACACCGACACCTTCCAAAGTTGGTGGTCGACACCCTCCTAAGCGGGCGTCCCCACACCCCCCAGACCGATGTGCCACCCCCACCCGCCCCGCGACTCTTCTAGCCATGACGAACAAAACGCAACAGCCCCGACCCACCGCCCGACGCACAGGCCGCGCGATCACCGTCACCGCCGGAGCAGCCGGTTCCCTCCTCCTGTGGGCCGTCAACGCTCCCTGGCCCGGCAACGACCTAACCGTCCGCCAGGGCGGTGAGGTCACCCCGGCCGCCGTAGTGACCGCCGCCCTGATCGCCGGGCTGGCAGCCTGGGCCCTACTGGCCCTCCTCGAACGAACCGTCCGCAACCCCACCCGAACGTTCCGCATGATCGCCCTGACCACCCTGGCGATCTCCCTAGCAGGCCCCTTGACCAGCGGAACCGACCTGACCAGCCGCCTGGTCCTCCTCGGCATGCACCTAACAGTCGGCACAGCCCTGATCATCGGCCTCCCCTGCCCCCGCCCCTGCCGCTAACCCCACGGCGTGCTCCGCGATCCGCCCCGCCGCCCTCAGATACCTGTGCTCGAGGTTTGACACCCTCGCGCCGCGCGTCTTGCCAGCCTGCACGCGGTGTGCGATACGTGGGCGATATCCCCCCGCTCGTACGATCGAGACCGGACGCCGGAATCGGGGGAGGCAGGCGAACATGAACAGGGCACCGGGGTTGAGCGTTCGCCTCAAGCTCACTCTCAGCTATGCCGGATTCCTCATGTTCGCGGGCACCTTGCTGCTCGCCGCCGTGTGGGTGTTCCTCCTGCGAGGAACCTTGCACAGCCTGTACATCCCGGATCGGTCCGACTTCCTACGCGTCTTCAGCACAAGCAATTTCGGCCCGGTCGTCTTCGTTCCGGCCGCGATACTGGCGCTGGCGTTCCTGCTGGTGTTCGGTCTCGCCGGAGGATGGATTCTCGCTGGACGGATGCTGACCCCGCTGAACCTCATCACCGATGCCACGCGCAGGGCGGCGAGCGGGTCGCTCTCTCACCGGATCGAGTTGGCGGGGCGCCAGGACGAGTTCCGAGAGCTCGCCGACGCCTTCGACGGCATGCTCGCGCGGCTCGAAGCGCATGTCGCCGAACAGCAGCGCTTCGCGGCCAACGCCTCCCATGAGCTGCGTACTCCACTTTCGATCACGAAGACCTTGCTGGACGTCGCTCGCAACGATCCGAGCCGGGAACGCAGCGAGCTCGATGAACGCCTCCGCGTCGTCAACGCCCGAGCGATCGACCTCACCGAGGCATTGCTGCTGCTCAGCCGCACTGACCAGCGCTCCTTCACCCGAGATGACGTCGATCTGTCTCTCATCGCGGAAGAGGCCACCGAAACGCTCCTCCCGCTCGCCGAGAAGAGCGGCGTCGTCATCGAGACCTTCGGGGACGTCACCCCCACCATCGGGTCCCATGCGCTCCTGCTGCAGTTGACCACGAATCTCCTGCACAACGCGATCGTCCACAACCTGCCCGAACACGGCACCGTCCGGATCAGCACCACTGCCGCTCACGAGGCCGCCGTACTCACGATCGAGAACACCGGGGACACGCTCGACCCGCACGCGGTGTCCACTCTCACCGAGCCGTTCCAGCGCGGCACCGAACGCATCCGCGGCGACCACGTGGGCGTCGGCCTCGGGCTGGCGATCGCCAAGAGCATCACCCAGGCGCACGACGGAACGCTCTCGCTCACCCCGCGCGCGGACGGCGGTCTCCGCGTCACAGTACGACTACCCGCGACGCCCCGGCGGGTCTCGTAACCGCCGCACCAGCCGGGTCGTCGACCAGGACCGGAGCCGAGTGTCTGCCGCCGTCTGCCGCTGCTCGGTCAGCCCGGGACAGCCCCGGCTGACCGAGCGGTTCGTCGACTGTTTCGGCGTCAGCGCTGCGCGCTGGTCGTGTCAGGACGGTTCATCTCGAACCTCGTGGGGCGATACCGCGCTGCTCCGCGACCGCGTTGAGCACGTGCCGGGCCAGGACGACGTCCGCGTCCGGTGCGCCGGCCGCCGACGCGTGGGCCGACATCGCCGCGATCCGGCCGGGATCGGTGAGCACGGGGATCAGGGCGGTCTCGATCCAGGTCGGATCGAGGTCGGCGTCGTCGACGAGCAGCGCCCCACCGGCCGCGATCACCGGCTCGGCGTTCAGCCGCTGCTCACCGCCGCGCAGCGGGAGCGGGACGTACGCGGCCGGCAGGCCGACGGCGGCCAGTTCGGCGCACGTCATCGCTCCCGAGCGACAGATCACGAAGTCGGCCGCGGCGTAGGCGTACTGCATGTCGTCCACGTAGGGCACGATGACGTAGGGAGGGTCGGCGGCGTCGCGGTCCGGCGGTTCGACCACGTGCTGCCGCCCGGTGATGTGCAGCACCTGCACCCCGGTCGCCCGCAACGCCGCGGCCGCGCCGGACACCGCGGCGTTGATCGACCGGGCGCCCTGCGAACCGCCGGTGACCATCAGTACCGGCCCGTCGGGTCGAAGGCCGAACCGCCGCCGGGCGGCGTCGCGCAGCCCGGGCCGGTCGAGCCCGGTGATCGTCGGCCGCAGCGGAATCCCGATGGCGGTGGCGTGCGCCAGCCGGACACTCGGCGCGGCGGTGAACACCCGCGTCGTCATCCGGGCCCCCAGCCGGTTGGCCACTCCGGGCCGGGCGTTCGCCTCGTGGATGACGATCGGCAGGCCCTGCCGGTGGGCGGCGAAGTAGGCCGGCATGGCCACATAGCCGCCGAAGCCCACCACGACGTCGGCCCGGACCCGGTCGAGTATGGCCTCGGCCGCCCGCACCGAGTCGCGCAGCCTGCCCGGCGTTTGCAGCAGGGCCCGGTTCAGCCTGCGCGGCAGCGGAGCCGGCGGGATGAGTTCGAGCGGGTAGCCGCGGGCGGGGATGAGCGTGGTGTCCAGGCCGCGGACGGTGCCGAGGGCGGTGATCTCGGCCGCGGGCTCCAGCCGGCGCAGGGCGTCGGCGAAGTTCATCGCGGGCTCGATGTGCCCGGCCGAATGGCCGCCGGCGACGACGACGCGCGGCGGCGGCTCGCCCGGCATCACGATGCCCCTCTGATCAGGACGCCACGATCCGCGTGAAACCGCTCGAATACCTGCATGGGCAGTGACGCGGAGTCTGAATTGTGCGAGTAGCCCGACGGATTATGGAACCGCACCACACCGTCATCAGCCGCATAGACCAGCACGAGGTGACCTCCTCGCCGGGGGTCGTGAGTGTTCGGGTCGCGAATCTCAGGTGACACTGACGCGATCATGACCTGCCCGGGCCGCACCTCTCGACTGGATATGTGGATGGGCGTGCGCTCGACCAGTTCGCAGTGAAATCCGAACTGTGAACTGACCCAGGCCATGAACGGCCGGTAGATGAGTCCTCGGACGCTGCCGGAGGGCTCCACCACGTAGCAGCCCCAGTCGAGGGCCAGCGCGAGGAGTTCGCCCATCGGCAGCCGGATGTCGGTCCAGCCCTGGAGCAGCGACTGTAGGCACGCCAAGCCGCAGACCCTGCGGGACCAGAACAGGTATTCCTCGCTCGAGCGGTATCCGTCGGAGGCCCAGTCGTGCAGCCGCGACGGATCGGTACCACCCAGGAAGACCTCCACTCCCGACAGGTCGGTGCGCCGCATCACGACGTCGTCATTGCGATCCAAACGTCCCCACTGCGAAATGCAACGGAGAGTTCGATCAGGTGATGGGAAAGTCGAAGTAGACATCAGGATGGGGCTCGTTTCTCAGCGTGTAGTGCCACCATTCGCAGTTGTACGGCTCGAATCCGCAGCCCTCCATGATGGAACGGAGATGCTCACGGTTTTCGGCCTCGGCCGGCGTGATCTCGCCGGCCTGGTGGTGTGAGATCGGGTCCATGAGGTCGTGGCCGCCCCCATGGGAACAAGCTCACCGGTGGCAAGGTGATAAAGGGTCAGGTCGACGGCACTGCCCCTGCTGTGGCCCGACTTCGCGACCACATATCCGTTCTCGACCATCTGGGGACGGTCGATGTTCGGATAGTGCCGCGCTTTGGTCCGGCCGTCCTCGGGCTGTTCCGACCAGCGCAGGAAGCAGTCGACGGCGCGTTGGGGGCGATACCCGTCCCAGAGAAGCAGCCCGAAGCCACGAGAGGCCGCCTCCTCGCGTGCTCTTTCCAGGGCCGCGCACAGGGACCGGGTGCCGACGACGCGATTCGCGAGATAGCCGTCCACCGGTTTGCCGGTGAAGTTGTCCCAGGTGGCGTACTTGGCATCCCAGCGGACGCCCGGCACCAGGTCGTCGACGTAGACGAAGTCGTCGTTCATCGCTCTTTCCCGTGCAGCGCCGTCGAGATGAGCCGGTCGATCACATCGGACAGCGACAGTCCCGCGGCGGCCATCATCCGCGGATAGCGGCTGTAGGACGTCAGTCCGGGCATGGTGTTGACCTCGTTGAGCACCACCTGTCCGTCGTCGGTGAGGAACATGTCGACGCGGGCGATGCCCTTGCAGCCCAGGGCGCGATAAATGGTCTTGGCGGTCTCTTGGACGAGCCGGCGCGAGTCGTCGGAGATGTCGGCGGGAACGATGAACGTCGAGTTCTCCGATCCGGTCTCGGGTGAGTCCTCCTGGTGGATCCTGAAGAATCCGTGCGAGAGGTCGACGCGGTCCACCTCGCCGGTGACCAGGCCGAACCGTTCTTCGAGAACCGCGCAGCCGATCTCGCTGCCGACCACGGCCTCCTCGATCAGGGCCTTTGAGTCGTACTGGTGCGCCGCGCTCAGCGCACTCGCCAACTCGTTCTTGTCGGCGACTTTGCTGACGCCGAACGAGGAGCCCGAACGGGCCGGCTTCACGAAGACGGGGTACCGAAGACGGTCGGAATCGACCTTCTCGTTCTCCTCGACGACCCGGAAGTTCGGCGTGGCGATCCCCGCGCTCTTGGCGACGGTGTAAGTCAGGGACTTGTCCATGCACACGGCCGAGCCCTGGATGTCGCAGCCGATGTAGGGGATGCCGGAGAGCTCCAACAAGCCTTGGATCGCGCCGTCTTCGCCGAGCTTCCCGTGAAGTACGGGGAAGACGAGGTCGAGGCGCACCGTCTCGTAGCCTCCCTGCCCCATGACCAGCAGACCGTGCACGCTCCGGTCAGGTGACAGCGTGACGGGACGGGCGCTGCCGTTCTCCCAGTCCGCGGCGGGGCCGTCGCACAGTTTCCAAACGCCGTCGGCCGTGATGCCGATCCAGAGCGGCTCGTACTTCTCGGTGTCGAGGCTCCTCGCCACCTCGCGCGCCGACTTGACGGAGACGAGATGCTCCTCGCAGGCGCCTCCGAAGATGACTCCGACCTTCAATCTGCTCATGCTGTTCTCCCGCTCTCGAAGTTCAGGCAGTTGATGAGGGTGTTCTCGACGATGTCCTTCAGGGCGTGTTCGGTGTCGTAGGCGGAGTGCGGACTGATCAGCACATTCGGCAGGCGCTGCAGTCGCACCAGGGCCTCGTTCTCGAAATGCCTGTTTCGGCAGTCGGCGTAGAAGATGCCTTCCTCGCCTTCGAGGACGTCCAGTGCCGCGCCGCCCAACCTGCCGCTCTCCAGTGCGGCGAGGAGTGCCTCGGTATCGAGCAGCGGTCCGCGACCCGTGTTGACGATGTACGCGCCGGGCTTCATTCGCTCGATGCGATGGCGATCGAGGAGATGGTGGGTGTCCGCGGTGAGCGGGGTGTGGAGCGTCACGATGTCGCTCAGTTCGATCAGTTCGTCGAACGACACATGGCTGTGAGAGCGGTTGTCGTGGGTCAGCACGCGGCAGCCGAAGCCTCGCAGGCGGTCGATGACCGCTGTGCCGATGCGGCCTGTGCCGATCACCCCGACGGTCAGGTCCCGCAGTTCCTTGCCGCGAGTGTCGTTCAGCCGATAGTCATGAGCGTCGGTGCGGCGGACGGTGGATTTCGCGTGACGCACGGCCATCAGCATCAGCATCAACGTGTAGTCGGCCACGCTGTCCGGTGAATAGGCGACGTTGCCGACCGAGATGCCGACGCGCTCGGCGTACTCCACGTCGATGTGGTTGTAGCCGATGCTTCTGGTGGAGATGTACTGCACGCCCGCTGCGCTGAGCGCCAGAAGCGAGGGATTGGTGATCGGCGTCTTGTGGTTCACGCTGACGCATCGGTTGCCAATTGCCAGCTCAGCGTTGGTCTCGCAGACGGCGGCCTCGATAATGGTGGGCGCCACTCCGAGGCGTGGCCCCATCTCCTGGAACAAGGCGGCCTCGTCCTGGCCGCACCCGAAGACCGCGAGTCCTGTCGCCGGGAGAGATGAGGAAGATGGCTCGGCCTTCGTTCGGCCGCGATGGCCCGTGGCCGCTTCGCCGCTCGAACCCAATTCGCTGGAGGGCATGTCTCAAGTCAAGACAGCGCCTTGTTGCCAGCACGTATGCGATTCGCGATACGCGGACGATATGCCGCCCTAAGAGGTCGTAACAGAATCAGCGGACGAAGCGGCGCCGGCCGATAATGGCTGCGACCAGGTCATGAACGCCAGCGAGCAGCCGCGGGTACGAGGCACAGCGTGATCTTCGTCCCGGCGGGGGCTCCCGAGCGTCTCCGCCGTCGTCACTCGTGAGCGGGCCACTCCTCGGCCAGAAGCGCGTATGAGAGACCGTCGAGCCAGCCCTTGGTGCGGTGCAGTGAGTCTTTCACCGTGTGCTGTTCGCGGCGCATCCCGACCCGCTCCATCAGCCGCCACGAGGCTTCGTTGTCGTAGAAGCACTCCGCGTGCAGGCGGCGCAGGCCGAGCCTGGTGAAGGAGATGTCGATGAGGGCGCGTACCGCTTCGGTGGCGTAGCCCTTACCGCCGTAGGTGGGATCGATCGTCCACCCGAGCTCTCCCTGGACGCCTTTCGCCTGGTCGGCGACCTCTTCCTGGGCCCAAGCGTCCTGGACCTTCAGCATCAGGTCGCCGATCACCCGGCCGTCCAGCTCGACGAGGAGCATGTCTATGAGTTGCTCCTCGCGGAGGAAACGCTCACGGTAGTCGTCGTAGGTCACTGTGGCGGCCGTGATCCATTCGAAGGTCTCCGGCAGCCGCCGGAAGGCCCAGGTCGCGTCCAGGTCGTCGGGGGCAGCCCGGCGCAGCAGCAGGCGCTCGGTGGAAATCGGCCAGTCCAGCGTGTCAAGAGGGTGACGCATGGACCTCATGTTGACAGCGAGCTGCGGTGATACCAAAACGGATTACCGCGGACGACGTCTCCGACAACGACGCGCCGACCACCCCACAGGAACCGCCAGGACCCCGGCGACCAGCGCCCGCGAAACCCTCGTCCTGGCATCAATTGGGGCCGCCGTCGCAGAGTGGTGTGCCTCGTGCCGGAGTACCCGGCTGCGCCGCAGAGGTCAGGTGCGGGCCCCGGGCCCAGGGCGAGGTCATCGGCTCCGTCGGGTGGACGTCGCGGCCGGGGGCGTTGCCAGCACCCACCGCACTCAGCGAGGGCGCGCGTGATCAGCAAAGGAGAAGGTGGCTGCGGCGATCGACAAGGCGGCGGCAAAGAATCTGGTCGCCGTCACGAATCGCCGCGTCATCATGGCCAAGACCCACACATTCCGCAAGCAAGGCCAGATCGGTCAAGACATCCCAGTGGACCGAGTGCGATACGTCCGAGCGCCGACACGGGATGGCAACAGGCGCACGGCGATCGACATCATCACGCCCGATGAGAACATCCAGTCGATCTTCCACGCCGACATCGACAACACGCTAGTGGACGCGCTGGCCGCCGTACTCGCCGAGAAGCAGCACCGCGACCACCCGCACGCACCAGGCCCGACAACATGAGGCGGCGGGCACGGGTGCCAGATGCGGGCACGCTTGAGTGAGATACGCCAACGGCCCTGTCCGAGATCGCAATCTTGGACAGGGCCGTTCTGGTGGCGGAGGA
Source organism: Actinomadura decatromicini (assembly GCF_008121305.1). Classification (NCBI taxonomy): domain Bacteria; kingdom Bacillati; phylum Actinomycetota; class Actinomycetes; order Streptosporangiales; family Thermomonosporaceae; genus Actinomadura; species Actinomadura decatromicini. The sequence continues at coordinate 219,759 of NZ_VSRQ01000002.1, forward strand.
TCGGGGATTTGAACCCCGGATGGGCGTGAACCCAAACCGCATTAGCAGTGCCGTTCGCCGCGTGAAAGACCGTCCGGACTCGTGATCTTCCGTCCAGTTTCCGCAGGTAACCGCACTGGCGCTCGTCCATCGGGTGATGATCAGTCGGGACACATGGCGTCGCGTTCGGACCCACGCGGGACCCACGCGGAACGCTGAACCGCAGAATGACAAGCGCCCCGCCCCCTCATCTGGGGGGCGGGGCGCCGTGGTGCGTCGCCCTCTCAGCCTACGGGCAAGAGCGGCCGCGGCCGCGCTCTCCTCATGACGACAGCTCCCGCGCTCGGTCGAGAGCCTCCCGGTACTCGTGCGTCCATTGCGCGTCGCGCTGATCCGGCGGCAGCGAGTTCAGACCGTGGGCCAGATGCTCGGCCGCCGCTGCGTGCTCGCCCATAGCGGCCAGGGCAAGACCGATGTTGATGTGCTGGAAGTCGCCGGTCAGCCAGTACGCGGTATCCGGCGGCAGGCTGCGGGCGGCGTCCTCCTCCAGGCCCTCGGCCTCGCTGAGCAACCGGCGCGCGGCCCCATCCTCGCCGAGCTGGGCGAGACCCTGGGCAGCTTGAACGGCGTCGCCGAGCCGCTGGGCGGGTGCGGCGCCCGGCGCGTGGTAGGCGGTCAGGAAGTGACGGACCACCCCGCGCGGATTGCCCTGCTGTCGTGCCAAGTAGCCCTTGAAGTTGGCGGCCTGGGCGGCCAGTTCGCCGCTTCCTGCGACGTCGGCCAATTCCTCGGCGTCGGTCAGCCAGTGCACTGCATCGCGGTCGTGGCGCAGCTCTGCATGCAGCCATCCCGCGAACTGGACGTACTCCGCGGCGACCGGCGCGAGGCTTGCCCGAACGCTGCCGCGAGCCTCGCGGAGTAGGTCCGTGGTGATCTTGGTCTGTGCGAGCGTCGCGGGGAGGATCGCGGCTGGCCCCACCGTGTCGTCCAAGCGGCGCTGCATCGCGAGGATCGCCGCGAGCGAGCGGACGACCACGAGGTCAACGCGCCTCGGCTGTTCGATGGCCTGGACAAGCCGTTCCTCATCATCCGGGCTGAACTCTCCGTTAAGGCCCTGCGGACGCCAAAGCGACGGGAGACGCTCGTCAGGGTCACCGAACAACTCGTCTTCGCTCCTACCCGTCACGCGCACGTATAGCGTGCGGTAGATCCCCCCGCGCTTCGGGACGTGCTTGCCGCACTCCCATTGCTTGATCTGGTCGGTCAGGGACTCGACGTGCGCGACGTCGGGGAGTTCCTCCGGCGTGGCCTTCGCCCGGAACAGCCGAGCCAAGTCGCCACGCGACCAGTACGGGTCAGACTCGCGCGCCTCGCGTAGGCGCGCGCCGACGATCTTCTTCCGGTCGGCGGACATGTTGCGACGCACCTCTCACCGATGGTGGGGAAGCGGCCCAGCTCTCCCCGGCGCCTCCCCTTCTCCTCCCCATCTTCACCCTTCGTCTGTGTCAACTGCACTTGTTTCACTTCAGGTGACCGGTTCGCCACCTGATCCGACCCGGAGGGGAGAGCGGTCACCGTGAACGGTTCCGTCCCCGAGACCCGAATGCCGCATCGGCTGCCGAGCGACCGGCCCGTGCTCTTCGCGTGGGACGTGCCGCTCGCGAGTACGGCGGGCGGTGTATGTGGAGTCACCGACAACAGGTCCAGGGCGTTCGCGGATGTTCAGCGCGCGCTGACCGCTGCACCCCTCGGCGCCGCCGGGAAGGTGCGCAAGGTCGCGGTGAGCATGTCCGGCAGCCACGAGTACGTGGAACTGGGCACCATCGCGACGGCGCGCGTCGATGCATCATCGGGCGCGGTTGTGTGGCGCTGATCATGAGCGTGGGCGCGCGGCCGTTCGGTCGGGGCGACTGCGCGCCCGCAACGGGCGGGGGACGTGCGCGAGCGGCCGCGTCCCGCGCCGGGGGAGGCTCGGACGGGCTAGGTCAGACGGACCGGTCCGCACGTCGGCCGGTTCGGCCGTCCGGGCTTCCCCCATCCACCCTGACCACAAGGCGGCCCCGGCCGGTGCGCCAACACCGGTCCCGGGGCCTTGATCCCGACTCTGGAGGTCGGAACCCGATGACGACGGTAGCCGAGGCGCCCCCGTGGGCGCGGCTGGACCTGGATCCTGATCACGTGGTCGCCGAACTGGCGGCCGCCTTCCCCGACGCCATGCTGTGGTTCGGGGAGTTCACCGGCTCTCTGTGGGCCCTGACCCGCGACCGCGCCGGGCGCGCACGGCTCATCGAGGGCCGGACCCCGGCGCAGTTGAGCGAGCGCCTCCGCAAGATCACCGCACCGAAGACCACCGTGCCGGGGCCGGTCCCCGCGGCGCCCCGCGCGCCCTCGGGTGTATGGGCGTCGACGTCGGCCGGGCGGCGCGGTGCCAGCGCGGGCGCGGCGGACCGTCCTCCTGTCCCCCATGCCCCGGACAGGCGACACCTTCCCGCCGCGCCCGCGCGCCCGTCCGGCGGACGGCTGCGCCGCGCTTGCCGCGCGGTCGCTACCCGGCTCGGCCTCCGGGGCGAGCGGTGACGGCGAGGCTCGGCGAGGCCGAGCGGCTCGACCGGATCGAGGACGAGATCGAGCGCCTGGCGGAACGGGTGGACCTGCTCGTCTCGGCGATCGGCGCGGCCTACGCCGCGGCGGCGGACGGCGACCAGGACGAGCGCCGGGCGCGCCGGGCGCGGTGCGTCCGGCCGGTGCGCGGCCGCCGGGGCGTGCGGGCATGGCGAAGGTTTCGAGGGGAGACAGAGCGATGAACCTGGTGACGATCAGCCGGACGCCGGATGAGATCTACGTCCTGGCGGACGAGAAGGGGCGGCCACTGGGGACGTTCTTCGCCGAGGACGGCGGATGGTGGTCCGGGTACTACGCCAACGGGACCGGTAAGCGGCTGTGGGTGCCGGACGGCGGTCCGGAGGAAGTCACGCGGCGGATGATCGAGCGCCGCTAGGGACGCCCGCGCCCTTGCCCTCGGCCGCCACGACGGGCGGGGGTGCGGGTCGAGCGCGGGGCGGGTCGGGCGCAACCAAGGCGGGGCCCGACCCGCCCCGCATGAAGCGCCACGGTGGCGACGGCGGGCCGGTGGGGGCCGCTAACGCCGCGGTGGTCAGGGGCGCGCGGACCGGCCGATCCCAGGGGGACGGCCGGACGCGCGCCCCGTCTGTGAGGGGGCGGGGCGCGCCCGCGCGGGGCGGCCGAGCCGGGAAGGTGAGACCGGTCCGGCCGCCCCGGGGCGCGCCCCGGGTCAGGTGGTGGCGAGGTCGCGGCGAAGCTCGCGCATGTGGTCGGCGGCCTCGGCCGCCGCGGCGAGGACGAGCAGCCCGCGCGGGTAGAACTCGGCGAACAACTCCCGGCACTCGGCCATCGGGATGATCTCCTTGCCGGTGTCCAGGCGGCCGACGATCTCGGCGATGCGGTCCAGGTCGGCCGCGCTCAGCGGCGACGGGTTGGCCATGGGTCAGTTGCTCCCTCGGTACATGCCGCGGTGATCGAGCACGGTCCCGGAGTAGACGTGCCTGATCTTGTAGGTGAACTTGTCGGCGTTGAACATGCTGCCGACGTTCGGGTCGGACTGGGTGAACAGTTCCGGCTCGGTGGTGGGGCCGTAGAAGCCGATCTCGATCGTGGGGCACAGCATCGGGTCGGCGGTCAGGAACCAGTCGCTGGCGTCGGCGTAGTAGTCGATCACCAGCGGGACTAGGCCGCGGTGGATGTTGGGCCGGTCGGCCGGATCGTTGCCCGTCGACGGGATGGCGTGCTCACTGCTGCACAACTGGTAGGCCAGTTCTTCCAGGTCGGTCGGCACGATCAGGAACTTCGGCACGATCGACAGGATGTCGGACCCGTCGCCGTAGGCGGCCTGCCGCCGCATCTTGCGCCGCCCGGCGCTGAGCGCGCTCTGCCCCAGCGCCGCGGGGTTGTCGGTGTTGGCGTGGTTGGTGTGGAACAGCGCGGTCGCGTCGTAGGTGGTGGCGGCGTTGGTCGGGAAGAAGTCGAACACGAACCGGTAGAGCGTCTGCGAGGCCGCGCGGCCGAGCCGGAACGGGATCGAGCGCAACGCCTGGATGTCGTCGTTGGCGATCATCTCCAGCGTCAGATCCTCGGTGCCTCCCTTCTTGGTAATCGCGTACGTGGCTTCCTCATCGGGCGGGGACGGGAGCGGCTGATACGGCTGGCCCTCGGCGACGGTGGGCAGCGTGCCGTACCCGCCGACGCGGCCGCGCCGCTGGGTCCGGAAGTCCAGGCCGGTCGGCGTCGATGACACGATCTGCTGCCAGACCATGAGGTTCGGCACGCCGTATTCGGCGATCAGGCGGCGGGTCACGGCGTCGCCGAGGACCTGCGCCCAGCTCGCCGAGTCCATCGACTCGGCCGCGCGCATGGCCGAGTCGAACCCGGCGCCGAACGACTCGCGCAGGATGCGCCGGTTGAAGTCCTCGCCGAGGAAGTCCGGCCGCGCGCCGGTCAGGTCCATGTACGCCTCGCGCAGCGACCGGTAGGCCGGTCCCTTCGGCTGGTAGCTGAGCATCTCGTCCAGCGCGGCGACCTTCTTGTCTCGCGCCTCGGTCGTCACCTGAACCGCGGCGGGGCGCAGCTCGGCGCGCTCCCGGGTGCCGGTGGCGGCCTGGATGGCGTCGATGACGGCCGAGAGCTGCGCCTCGGAGAACCGCGCGGGAAGTGCCCGGGTCACGTGCTCGATCGACGCGGGCGGTAGTCCGCGGGCGGCCGACTCCTGCGCGATGACCTGTCGGCCGCGCGCCGTCCCGGCGTCGTGCAGCAGCTCGGCCGCGCCGCCCCCGCCGCGCCCGTCCGGGCCGTCGTCGCGGCCGCGGTTCCCGCCGGCGTCCTCCTGGCCCTCGTCGCCGGCGGCGCCGAGGCCGCCCGCAACCATCCGCGTGATCTGCCCGCCCGCGGCCGGATCGGCGACCACATCGGCGCTGTGTACCTTCGCGATGGCGATCGCCTCCTGCATGCGGCGGCCGCCGACACTGACCGGCTTGTAGTGGGCCATGACGTCATGGGAGATCCCGACCAGCGGCGGCGCGCCGAGGGCCTGCACGGCGAGCGAGGCGTCCAGCGCCTCGGCCGCCTGGCTCGCCGAGGGCAACAGGTGCAGATCGGCGTGTATGCCGTCATCGGCCGCCCGCGCGTCAGCGAAGTAGCCGATCATGCCCGCGATGGTGGAACTCTGGAGTTCCTCCGCGGTGCGGTGGTGGTCGTAGGCGCGCGCTCCCTCGTACAGCCCGACCGCCCGGCGCATCACCTCCGGGGGGTAGCGCCGCCCGTTCTTGCTGTCGCCGTAGGCGATGATCCGTACGGCGAACACGCGGCCGCCCGCGGCGTCGGTGCCGAGCGCCTCCAGTAGGCGGCCCTCCTCCCGGACGGTCTCGACGGCCGAGGGCGGCGCGTCCGTGTCGGTGGTCCGGGTGTCGGGCGTCTGGGTGCCGAGGGCCTCGGCCTCGCACGCACGGACGGGGGATGAGCTGAGGGGTTCCACGTGATGCCTCCGCGGGAGAGATGGTGCCTGGACTCCCGCGACAGCTCCGGCCGTTGATCGCGTTCCGGCCGCCGCACCATGACCCGCGCGGCTACTGATCATGAGGGTACGCGGCCGCCGAGCGGAACCGGAAGCGTGGACACGCCGATCACCGCGGCGCGCGAGGCGAGCAACTCGGCGACGATGCCGAGCTGGACGGTCTCGCGCAGCCCGCACACCGGGCACGCGACCTCCACGACCGCGGCCCCGGCCGCAAGCACGCGGCCGCCCGACAACCGGCCGTGCAGCGGCCGCCCCGGCTCGTCCAGGTCGAGCCAGAACAGCGCGGCGCGCTTGTCGTGGCGGCCGCGGCCGCGGCCACCGTTCCACGCTGGCATGCAGCGCAGGTCCAAGCGGACCTCACTCGGCCGTCGTCCTCGCCTGCTCACGTCTCCTCCGATCGCCGCTCGGCGCCGAGCCGGGGCCCCGGGTCGAAGTCCCGTTCATGATCCCGGTAGGGACCCCGACGCCCACTGAACATCTCTCCCCCCGCGCCGGGGGGTGGGGGGTGTGCGCGGTTGCGGATCACTCGGGGCCTCCGTCGCACATGGGGTGTGTGGTCTCACCGGCCGCCGCTAGAGCAGGGTCTAGAGGCTGTTCGCATACGGCGCAGCGCGAGGCGTCCGGAACTTCTGGCACCTGCGGAACTTCGCAGCTCATAGAGGTCGTCACCGGTTCCGGTTCCGTTTGCGTGTCCGGAACCGGAACCTTTGGCGAGGCTGTGACCTGCATGGTTCCGCTGGTTCCGGGGGTTCCGCTCGGGGCCTGCTCAGGTGGGAGGTAGCGACTCCATGCGTCGTAGAGGTGATCGCGTCGATACCCCTGGAGTGCCTGCCCGGAGACCTTCACCTTCGTTGAGCTGATGCCGTACGGCTTGAGCGTCTTGGCCAAGTCGCGAGCGCTGAACGGGCGACCGAACCAGTCCGACCAGGGGGCCTCATCGAGCTTGTGCAGCCTTTCCAGGATGGTCGCCCCGTGCAGCGCCTCGGCGTCACCGAACACGGTCCGTAGGTCGGCGAGGAGGCGCACGCCAATGGAGGTGTCCTCGGCGGCCGCGTCGGTCAGAGTCCGGCATGCCTGGCGGGCGCGGTCGGGCCACGCACCGCCAGCGGCATCGGCAACGATGATGAGGGGTTCCCAGTTGTCCGCTGCCCGGTCCTCTACCGGCATGGTGGGCTCGGCGTCGCCGAGCTCGTCCAGGTGGTGCCGCATCCAGCCGTTGATGCGGGCGCGTAGCTTGTGCAGCGCCGGAGCGTCGCGGCGGGTCCGGAAGGGTTGGACCCGCTCACCAGGTCCGCGACGGCGCATCCTGACCATGACGGCGCGGTCTTCGATCGTGTCCGGCATCGAGCCGATCCCTGCCAGTGCGGCCATAGCGAACGTTGGGCAGTGTTCGGGCCGACGCTGCGCCGCGTCCCACCGGATATAGGGCCGTCCGCGCTGATGCCCTGCGTTCAAGAGTCCGCGGAGATCCTCATGGTTGTCCGCGGCCTTTTTCCCGAACACCGTGTCTGCCTCATCAAGGAGGAGCGTCGGCGGGTCCTTGCCGATCGAGCGGACCAGCGCCGCCGGGGAGATGTTCACCGTGATCAGCGGCGTATGGCACGTCGTCTCCACGATGTCGAGAAGCCGGGACTTGCCGCACCGCTTCTCGGGCGCGGTGATAACGAGCCGGGTTGCGTGCTGCCACGCGGGTTGCGCGTGGGTGGCTGCGATCCACAACGCGACCGCATCACCGGCCTCCGCAGATGGAAGGATCACGTACCGGGCCAGCGCGGCGCGCAGCTCGTCCAGCAACCGCGCGCCCGACTCGGGCCCCGGCTTGCTCACGCGCTCACCATCCTTCGCGGATCGGCGAAGCGCGTAACCAGTTCCCATCGCTGCCAACCGGCCGCGGCCTGGCGTCGTACGTGGGCGAGTAGTTCGGCGTGCGTCAGTCCGAACGTGCTCGGACCGGTCGGCGTGACGAGACAGAGCCACGGGTCCGCGTGCCCGCACTCCAGCGGAGGTAGCCGAACCACGGCGCGCCAGCGCCGCGCGCTTTCCGCACCGGCCGCGGTCGTCCCGCTCGCCATCAGCCAGCCTCGCCATTGTCGAGTCCGAGCATGGCGAGAAGGCGCGCCGTCGGAACCACCATCCGGCGCCCGATCCGCAACGTCGGGATGTCGCCACGATTCGCGGCCTCATAGGCAGATGCCCGCGAGAGTCCGAGGAGCTCGCCAGCCTCCGGTACGGGGATGGTCGGGCGCTTGCGGGGGTCCGGCAGCGTGACGTCAGTTCTGTCCGATGTGGTCATAATCCATAGCATCGCGACTGACCTAGGTCGTAAGCTAGGTCACTCAGCAGCCGATGACTGACCGGACGGGACGACACGTGAAATCACTGAATCTCTACGCGGGGCGCGCGGGCATGCGCAGCTCCGTGCAGTACGACGAATCCGAGAAATGGCTCCCGATCGGGGACGGCTACGAACTGCCCCACCAGTTCACCGTGACCTACGTGCCGCGCTCTGGCAGCGCGGACCCCATCGGGTTCGAGATTCACTTCGAGGTGATCGACGGCGCCCCGCAGAGTCGAGAGGTCCGCATCTTGGCAACCCCGGGCAACCGGGAAGTTCGGAACGCAGATCTTCGAGCGATTCCCGTCGAGGAGATCACCGAGCAGGTAGCGGCCCAACTTGCCGTGCAGTACCGGACCGACGAGCAAGGCAACCGGCGACGGGTCGCGCGGTTCATCCTCACCGAGGACGGACAGCGGGAGGGGATCACCGCCGTCCGTACGGCTCGGCGCCAGGTTCGTAGGCGGGTCACCAACGAGATCCTTCGCCAGGTGGCCGAGGTCTACCGGGAGAACCTCGCGCACGCACCGGTGCGTGCGGTCGCTGAGCACTTCGACCTCGGATCGGACCGGACGGCCCGCCGGTGGGTCCAGCAAGCGCGGGCGGCCGGACATCTCGGTTCCGCGGTCAAGGGGAAGGCGGGCGAGCGATGAAGGGCTCCGCGTTCAAGCGGTGCGGGTGCCGGAACCCGGACACGGGGAAGCCGTACGACACGACGTGCCCGGACATCCAGAAGAAGAACCACGGCGCGTGGTGGGCGCGGTATGAGGCGCCCTCCACTGCGAAGGGTGGACGTCGGCGGCCGCGGATCGGCCCCTTCGAGACGAAGAAGGAGGCCGAGGCCGAGCTCGCCAAAGCACTGGCGAAGACCGGCACGCGCGGCCACACCGCGGAGCACGCGCTGAAGGTCGGCCCGTACCTGGACCGCTGGCTCGCGGGCAAGGTGGACTTGAAGGACTCCACGCGCGAAAGCTACGTGGAGGCCGTGAACCTCTACCTGAAGCCGGGCCTCGGCCATCTGCGCCTGATCGACCTTCGCGACTACCACGCGAGCGAGCTCTACGCCGAAATGCTGCTGATCAACCGGCCGCTGCCGGACGGTGAGAAGCCGAGCGAGCTCATGGTCCGGCTGATCGCGGCGCGTGCCGACTCGGTAAAGAAGGAACTCGCCGAGGGCGAGAAGCGCCGCAAGAAGTCCACCAAGCCGCTGTCTCCCGCGCGGATCAAGCGCGTGCACGCGGTGCTGAGCTCGGCCCTGGGCAGCGCGGTCAAGAAGTCGAAGCTTCTCGACTTCAACCCCGTGGAGAACGTCGAACTGCCGCGCGGCCCGCGGCCGAAGCCGCTCGTCTGGACGGCCGGGCGCGTCGCCCGATGGGAGAAGACCGGCAAGGCGCCGGGCCCGGTCATGGTGTGGACCCCTGACCAGACCGGCGCGTTCCTGGACTTCGCCACGGCGATCGAGGAACGGTTCTACGCGCTGTTCCACCTGGTGGCCTTCCGCGGCCTTCGCCGCGCCGAGGTCGCCGGACTGCCGCGCGCCGAGCGCGACCACGACGCGGGCACGATCACGATCCGCGAGACCCGCCCCGATGACGACCTGGACCCGGACGACACGAAGTCGGAGAGCGGCGCGCGGACGGTCTCGCTCGACGGCGTGACGTCCGGGTTCCTGGACGAGTGGGAAGACCTCCAGGACGCCGAGCGCCGCGCGGCCGGGGACCTGTGGGAGGACAACGGCCTCATGTTCACGCGCGAGGACGGTTCGGCGCTCCGGCCCGAATGGATCTCGCAACGCTTCGAGGCGATCGTCACGCGGTACGGCATGATCCGCCAGCGGCACGCGGACGGCTGGACGGTCGCCGAGATCGCGAAGCGTCACCGCGTCCCCGTGGAAGCCGTGTACGTCGCGCTGGACGGCGGCCCGCTTCCGCCGATCCGCTTCCACGACCTTCGCCACGGGGCCGCAACGCTGAGCCTCGCGGCCGGGGTCGATATGAAGATCATCAGCGAGACGCTCGGGCACGCGCGGTCGAGCTTCACCGCGGACACCTACACGTCGGTGATCCCCCAAGTCGCCAGAGCGGCGGCCGAGGCGACGGCGACGATCGTTCCTCGCCGGTCCGGACCCACAATGGACCTACAAGACGAGTCCAGCGCGCTCGCCGAAGTTATCGACTTCCGCGAACGCGCTGGTCGTAAGGCGGAGGATCGGGGATTTGAACCCCGGATGGGCGTGAACCCAAACCGCATTAGCAGTGCGGCGCCATAGACCGGACTAGGCGAATCCTCCAGAGCCTTCAGGCCCAGACAGGCTACCGGTTCAGCGCACCAACCGGCAAAGCCCGACGAGCAGCATAGTCCGAGCGGCCGCCGCGACGCGACGACCTTTACCGAACGTCCCGCCCCTGGGGCCGCAGGAGCGGATCGCCGGACGTCAGCCCAGGCGGAACGAGCTGAACCCGCAGGCCTCGGCGAGATCGTTTCCGTGCCGCTGCATGGCGGCGGTGTCGGGCTGCCCGATGGACGACGTGTCGCCGGAGCTCAGCTTCCGCAGCATCTGCGCCGTGTTGTCGAGGTCCCCGGCGAACGCGGTGGCGGCGGACTCGACGTCCCCGCCGGCGCTCTGCCCCTCCGACCGCACCTTGGCGGCCGTGTCGGTGAACTTCTGAGCGGTCGACGACGCGCCGCCGGGCGACGTCATCGACATGCTGCCGGTGGAGAAGCTGCGCAGCTCCGTCTCGATGTTCTTGCAGGCGGTCCTCTTCTTGCCACCGGCGACGGCGTCGATCGCCCCGCAACCCGTGGACCCGATCAACAGGCCACCGACGACGAGAACGCCGACCAGCGTGGTGGCGGACATGCGCATAGGGATTCTCCTTCAGGGGGTTTTGGATCTTCCGGACGAGCCAGACCTCTCACGTCACACCCGTCCCGATGACCCCTTTGACACCCACCCACCACAAAGGGTTCCGTGACTCAAGTCACACTCCCGCGCCGACCTGTACCGCAACCGATTCGCAGTCCGCCCCGCGGAGCCGGTACAGTAATCCCGGCAGGCACCCGTAGCTCAACGGATAGAGCATCTGACTACGGATCAGAAGGTTAGGGGTTCGAATCCCTTCGGGTGCGCCCAGCTCAAAGGCCCCTTCCGATCACGGAAGGGGCCTCTTGCGTGGGCCATGGGAGCCACGTTGGGAGCCACGGGATTCGATCAGGTCCCGAAGAGGGCGCCGCTCATGGCCTCAGCCGCCGCCCGCTTGTCATCGACGAGCAGATGCCCGTACACGTCCTTGGTGATCGCGATAGACGTGTGGCCGAGGATCTCGGAGACGACGTGCAACGGCGTCCCTTGCGCGAGCATCAGCGACGCGCCCGAGTGCCGCAACTCGTGCGGATGCCAGTGACCGAGCCCCGCCCGCTTGGCCAGCTTGGAGAAGGTGTGCGAGAAGTTGTCGGGATCCATGGGGGTTCCGACCGCAGTCGTGAAGACCAGCCCATGATCCTTCCACAGCTCACCGGCCGCGATCTTGGCCTTGGCCTGGTGGACGTGAAGCGCCCGAAGCTTGGCCATGATCTGCGGAGTGAGGACCAGCGTCCGGCGTGACTTCGGCGTCTTGAGTTCGCTGATCACTAGAGCTGTCTTGCGCTTGCTCGTCTTGTCGCGGTTCTTGTTGCGCTTCACGGCGTGCGTGAGTCGCACCGTGCCTGCATCCCAGTCGACCGCCGACCAGTGCAGACCGAGAACCTCACCGCGCCGCAGCCCGTAGGCCAGGGCGATCATGATCGCGATCTCGAAACGGTGTCCCGTTACCGTCTTGAGCAGCCTTTTCGCTTGGTCGATCGTGAGCGTTCGCCCCTCCTTGGCCACCACGTGAGGAGCTGCCGAAAGAGCGCCGACATTGCGCGGGACGATTCCCTCGCGCTCCGCTTGGCCCAGCGCCTTACGGAGGACCGTTCGCATGATTCGGATGCTGTTTGCGCTGTAGCCCGCTTCCCGCTTGGCCTGCCACAGCTTGTCAACGTCCAGGACCGTGAGTTTGGCCAGCCGCTTACGCCCGAGCGCAGGCGACAGATGAAGCCGGACCGTGTCGTTGTAGTCGTCTTCCGTCGACTCGGCGACGGTGCCCGGCAGGTTGTGAGCAAGCCAGCGGTCCAGGAACGCTTTGACCGTGATCTTGTCGTCGGGAACCGTTCCGGCGTCCACCAGCTTGCGAAGGCTCCGGAGCTTGTCCGCCACCTCGTTGCGCGTCCGGCCTGACACCTTCTTTCGGATACGGCGTCCCTTCTCGTCGTAGCCGAGATGAATCGCGCCGCGCCAGCGGTCGCCATCCCTGTAGATCGAATCCTCGCCGTTGCCCCGCCGCTTGGTCATGCCGCGTCCGCCTCTTCTTCGAGCTGGGCAACGAACTCGGTCAGCGCCGATGCCGGAATCCTTCGGGAGCCACCGAGCCGAACCGACCGCAACGCACCAGTACGGATCAGGTCGTAGACCTTCGTGCGTCCGATGCCGAGCATCACGGCCGCCTGTTCGGGCCTCCACAAGAGCGGTTCAGCCGCTCGGTCCTTCGCAGTCGTCACGCTGCCTCCGCAGTTGCCGAAAGTTCGGGAGTGGTGTTGTGGGTCGCGGCGTCGAGCTGGCGGCGCCGTTGGATGCGTTCGTTGATCAGCAGGAGGAGCCGTTGTTCGGTCGGTTTCACGTCGGGGTCGGCGGGTCCGGCGCGTTCCCAGATGTGGACCGCTTGTGGGTCGGCCGGGTTGGTGACGGGGATTCCGGCTTCTGCCAGTCGGGCGAGGACCCAGGCTTTGCGGTCGGCTTTGTGGTCGGCGAGGGTCTTGCCGGACCATTTGCGGGAGACCAGGACGCGGCGGCCGCCGTAGCCGAGGTGTTCGCGTCGGTGGGCTTTGCCCCTGCAGTAGCCCGGCGCCATGCCTTTGCGTGGGTTCTTGGGTTGGACGCCGTAGCGCAGCCAGTTCGCGCACGTGGGTGAGCAGGGTTCGTAGCGGAGTGCTTCGGCCATCCGGTCGATGTGTTCGCGCTGCGTGCTTGTCTGGGCGGTGTGGCATTCGGCGACGCCCTTGACGAGGTACTTGGTCAGGTAGCCGATGCAGCGGCGCGAGTCGGCCGAGTCGGCGAGGACGCCTTGCGCGTCGATCTGGCGTCCGAACTTGACCACGTGTAGGGGTTGGGCGTCGGGATCCTCGCCGAGGGCGTCCAGCGCCTCGTCCCAGGTGGGCAGCACTTCGCCGGTAGTGGGGTCGAGGTAGCCGCCGTCGTTCTCGCCCGCCGCGTCGTCCCAGACCGGCAGGTGTTCACCGTCGAAGACGACGCGATCGGTCGAGGGCCACCACACCTGGTGATAGGTGGCCGCCACCACCTGTCGCAGCTCAGCCCGCGAAATGGTGCCGCGAATGGCCATGTGCAGGTGAGGAGCGAGACGGCGTTGTGGTTCGACGGCGGCGAAGTACTGCACGTCATAGCCGACGAACCGGCGTAGGTTCTGCACGAACCGGTCTACCAGCTTGGAGAAGTGCACGGCGTCACGGGCGGCCCGCGCGTAGTCGTAGGACTCGGGGTCGACCGGCGTACCGTCACCGCGTACCCGCCCGTAGGAGTCGAGCGTCAGCGTGAGGAACAGCGAGGGCCGGAAGGTGTTGCCGTTCTTGCCTCGGAACACCTTGCCGACCGTGCGGGAGTCGACCGGACGCCGGGGAAGGTCGGGCGCGTCCTGCCGCCGCCGGGTCGATCGGGTGCGTCGGCTCTTGCTCTGGTCACCGGCCTTGAGGGAACCGCGGACCCCGGCGCGTTCAAGCTCGTTGTCGAGATCACGGACCACGGCATCCCAGAACGCAGCGTCTTCCCCGTGCGCCGTACCGTCCTCGGCCGCGAGGTCACGGGCCGCCGCAGCTTGTGCCCGCAGTTCCATCCACGCGCGTTGTTCGTCGTCGGGGTCAGCGCGCGTGATGACCGGTTCCTCGGCCAGGTGCCAGCCCTGGCGACACTGCACGGCCCGGAGCTTGCGCTTGCGTTCAGCGCACGAAGGGCAGACCGAGGCCAGGGTGTGACCGCACGGGACATAGACCACCTCGGCCGCGCCCGTGTTCAGCTCAACCCGCCGCATGGGCACGGGACGGACACAGACGCCGTGTTCGACCGCGACCGCTTCCAGCACCCCGCGCGCCAGCGGAGCCAGCGTCTTGACCACGGGTTCTGGACCGGGTTCGGCCGACGAGGGCCGGGTGTCCTCGGTGGTGTCGTCGAGGGTGGGTTGCCTCATGCCGCCTCCACACCGGGCAGGCCGAGCGTGACCATGTCGCGGATGTCGGCGTCGGAGACATAGGCCGCCCGCACCCGCACCGGGTCAGGCGAGGCTTCCAGCCGCACGAAGCCCACGCCCGCGCCGATCTCAGGGATGGACGAGATCTGGTCGGCGAGGGCACCACGGTCGCGGGCACCGTCGCCGAGCACCATGTCCACCTGTTCGTCCTCGTCCAAGCGCAGGGCGATCCGGTCGGGGAACAGGTTGCGCAGGTTGTTGACCTCTTTGCGCGCGTCCTGCTGAGCCCCGATCACGCAGTACCCCACCGAGCGGCCCTGCGAGGTGAGCACGGCAAGCGCCGACTCGGCCCGCTTACGTAGATCACGCTCAGGGCAGTAGGCGGTCAGGAACGCCAGCTCATCCACCACGATCATCCGGAACGGGAACTCATGCGAGGGCGTGAAGCTGCGGGTTAGTCCGGCGAACCGTTCGGCGCGGGCGTTCATGTCCGCCGCCGCGTCCTCCAGCAGCGCCACCATCCCGCCGCGCGGGTCATCGCTGTAGCGCCCGTAGCGTTCGAACAACGCCCGCCCGAACGACAGCTCCATGCGCTTGGGGTCGACCGCCCAGACTTCCACCAGGCCGCCCAGCATCAGCGGCAGCACTGCGCGAATGGTCGACCAGATGACCGAGCCCTTCCCCGCCCCCGTCGCACCCGCGATGAGGACATGGGTTCCGAGCAGCCGCAGCCGCCACGGGGAACCGTCTTCCTGCCGTCCGATGGGCAGCGCGGATAGGTCGACGTCGGCCGCGTCGAGGATGGGCAGGGCGGGAATCGGTTCGGCGAGGGCATCACGGCGGACGAATTCCAGCCAGATCCGGCCCGGACGGTCCCCGGCGCGGACGCGGACGAGGGTTGCGCCGAAGCCGTGCGCGAGGTTCACCGCGACCCGCTCCCAGGCGTCCGGAGCCTGCCCCTTGAGCATCCGGACGAGAACCCGGTCCGAGGTTGGACCGCAGCGGACGCGGACGAGGGAGGGCAGGTACTCCCGCCCCTTGTGGACCTTGGTCAGCCCGGCCGTGACCAGGACGGGTTGCCAGTCCCGCCGATACACAAGGACGAGCCGCCACCGGGCACGAGCCGGACGGCCGATCCAGCGGACGAAGGACGGGCGGTCCGCCCCCGCCCAAACCGACAGGCCCACGGCGACGAGGAACAGGACCAAGACGGGCACCAGCCAGCCGAACCGGTACCCGAGCCAGGCCAGTCCGGACAGGACGGAGACGGGGACGATGTTGCGGACCAGGAAGACGACCGTCCCGACCAGAGCGCGGACGGCGTTGACGATCAGGACCAGGCCCTCGGGCATGTGCCAGACCGGCGGCGCCCATTTCGGCGCGGCGAACGGGTCACGCTGGGCCTCAACGGCGACGTTCTCACCGGGACCGAGCTTGCGGAACTCCCATGCCATGATGGGTCACCTCTTCTTTGTGCTGTTCAGGGGAGAGAAGCGGGGCGGCCGGAGGTAGCAGCTCCAGCCGCCCCACCCAGATCAGGCCGTCGCGTCCTGGATGGACTCGACCGCAGCACCGTTGACGGCGTGGAGGGCGTGGAGGGCGTGGAGGCGCTCCACCTCGGCGGTGAACCCGGAGACGACCTCCAGCAGCCGCCGCGCGTTCTGCACGTCGCCCGCCTCTACCGCGCCGCGCGTCCGGTTGGTCAGCATCAGGGACACGCCCGCAGCCTCGATCACCAGAATCGGCCCCGCCTCCGGGTCCTCGGGGTAGGTGTGGCAGTAGAACCGCATGCCCGCGCCGAGGTGCAGGTCCATCCCGCCGTATCCGTCCTTCACGCCGCCCTCCCCTTGCCCGAGGACCGCCCCGACGAGGACCCGACGGACGAGGGACGACGGCCAGACCGGTACAGCCGCTCCACCTCCACCGCGTACGCCGCCGCCTGCTCGGCCAGCCGCCGCGCGAACTCCACGTCCCCGGCGCCCAGCCGCTCGGGAAGAGTGAGCGTGACCAGCACCCGACCGGCCGAGACGGTGAACAGCGGCGTACGCGCCCGAAACGCCCTGAACTCAGAGGAGGCCGCACCGTCGATGGGCAGCGACAGCGCCGACATGCGCCCGCCCGACTGCGCGCCCATCAGGCCGCATCCTTGGCCGTGTTGTCCTTGGCCGTGTTGTCCTTGCCCGCTGCACGGCCCGCGGGCTTGATGTTGGCCGGGCGCATCGCCGCCGCCTTCAGCGAGTAGGCCAGCCGGTTGTTCTGGCTGTTGACGTACGGCGTCACGCTCAGCCCGTCGAACTCCACCGGCACGAACGGGAACCCGGTCGGAGCCTCCGGCATGATCGGCTGAACCGGCGCGGTCAGCTTGACCTTGAACGTGCCCTTGGACTCCGGGTCAGCGTCCAGCACCTCCACCGCCCACACCAGTTCGCCCGACTCCTTGTCGCGCGCCTGGACGAAGTTCTCCCGCGTCGACCGGTCGAAGTCCCGCACCGGCTCCACACCGCCCTTGATGAACGCCCCGAACGGGAACACGTCCCCGAACGCGACCTTGAACGGACCTTGCATCGCCATGGCGATCACTCCTATCCGGTCAACTGTCTGTCAGTTGACCTACCAAGTGTGATCGTAGGCTACCCAGCTTGGTCTATCAAGTAACTAACCGGCGTGTGGCCGGGTGCGGTCACGCCAGCGGGTAGGCGTCTTCCAGCTCATGCAGGTCAGCAGGCAGGACGGTGTCAACCACCATGAGCGGACGACCGGCAGCGTCCCGGGCAGTCGCGTACACCACGAGGACAGGCGTCCCCGTACGCATCGACAACGCGTCGACCTCCTCGCCGGTTGGCATCCTCGCAACGATGTGCTCGACGACGTGATCGAACTTCACGCCCTTGCGGGATTCCAGGTGCTGCCGCACACCTTGTTTCAGGGGTTCGGCGCTGGTCAGGTTCGTTGACTCGGCGAGGTCCAGGGGCAGCCACAGCGAGAGGAGTTCAGACGGCGCACCGTCAGCCGTCAGCAGCCGTCGGCGAAGGAACGCCTTGCCGAACGAGCCGAGGCCGAGAAGAGACCGGACACGGTTCGGCGCATCGACCACCCCGGCGGCGAGGACCTCGCCGGGTACGGCCGCCTCCGAACCAGCGAGCCGAACCTGACCCGCCCGCGCGTTCTCCAGCGAAGCGAGGGCAGGACGGCCCCGGACGAACCGGCCCTTGCCTTGCCGGGAGTCGATCCAGCCCTGATCCCGAAGCACCCGCAGAGCCGCCACCACGGTTGGCCGACTGACATCGAACTCGGCGATGAGCATGTGTTCGCTCGGCATCGCGGAGCCGGGCGGGTACTGGCCGGACTCGATGCGCCGTTGAAGCTCCGTGACGAGCTGGGCGTACTTGGGGGGCACGGATTCAAGGCTCATCTCGTCCGTCCATCATCCGACAGGTTGTCTTACCAGGTCAGCGTTAATGTACGCCCAACCCGTCCCGGATGTCACGACTACCGGACATCAGCAGGCCCTATAACGCCGTGAGGAACAGCGGACCCGCGCGCCTCAGTCATCCGGTCTGCCAGCTCCATCGGCGTCCCCGCTTCGAGGAGCACCCACCAATTCGCCCAGGGCATCAGAGCCCACCAACGGGAGGTGTGTTGCCCGAACCAGACGGCCGAGTCCGGGAACCGGCGTTGCAGGGTGATGATTGCCGCCGTCCGATCGTCCGGTGCATCTCCGGCCCGCATCGTCACGGCCGTCTCGGCAGGTTCGACGCGGTCGGCTCGTGCATGAACGCGGTGATCCGTTCGGCCGCCGCGTCCAGGTCGGCGACCGGGTGGACGTTGTCGACCCGCCACCAAGAGATCTCTCTCTTGTGACGGTTCACCACCACGTACCCGATGATGTCGAGTGCCGTCCCACCCGTTCGCGTGACCGTCAGTCCGGGGACGGCGTCACGCATCTGGACGTACAGACCGCGCTTGACTAGAGCCCGGCACAGCTCACCCAGCACCCGAAGTTCAGCGTCGCGGGACAGAGAAGGACCCATCACCTGTTCTCGCTTTCGTCGGAAGCAGAGCCGGAGGCGCGGGGCCTGGTCCGTCCCTCCCACACGCGTGACCATGGGGGAACTGGGGGGCGATCACGCGACGGACCGTCCTCGCCGTGCCTCCGGCTCTGCCGTTCAATGCGCTCAGGGCCAGCCCGCCAGGCCAGCCGCAGCGCTAGTCAAAGTGGTCGTTCGCCGAGCCGTTGAGCTGCCCGGCCTGCGCGATCACGAAGCGAGCCACCTCGGCCGCCGCGCCCGACATGTCGTCGACCGGGTGTTTGCTGTCGTCGCGTCGCCAGGTGAACGTCCGGCCCGAGGCCCCGACGAACACCCACACGAACAGCCCTGGATTCGCGGTACTCACTAGCAGCCCCGGCATTCCCTCATCCAGCCGGACAGCCAGGCCCAGAGCCAGAAGGGAGGACCGCAGATCAGCCAGAAGCCGCATCTCGAAATCCCGCGCGTTCACGACTCCGCACCGTTCTGCCGCTCGGACGCGCGACCGGTCCCCAGGCAGTCAGGGCACGAGTCCTGACGACTGTCCGCCGGAACGCCCGCCACGTGACCCGGCGTCAACGTCCGCCGCGCCACACGCCGCTTGACCCCGCGTCCCCTGCAAGAGGTGCAATCGCTCACCATGACGCCACCGTGCCAACAAGTCACGTTGCGTCACGACGTCATGATCATCTCGTCCTGAACGTCAAGGTCTTGCACCTGTCTCGACTTTGTCTCGTCCTCGATCTCGCGCCGCGTCTAGCCTGAGAAACGCCCAGCAGAGAGGACGGCCTGTGTCTCCCCAACCGATCCTGTTGCAAGTCGTCATCCGTCAGCGCCGCCTACATCGGTACGGCATGTTCCAGGCCGCCTACAACGAGGCAGCCAAGAGGGTCTCGCCCGAACTCACCGGCACCGCACCGAGCCGCGCGCAGCTCCACCGCTGGACGTCCGGCGAACTCAAGCGCCTTCCCTACACGGATCACTGCCGCGTCCTGGAGGCGATGTTCCCCGAGTGGACCGCCGACGAGCTGTTCGCTCCGTGCCCGCCGCACGTCCTGGCCGACGAGCCCGCCGCCTACGCGCCCAGCGACGAGCGCGCCGACCTTGAATCGACCGCCGACCGGGTAGGTCCGAACCCCTACGCGGACGTCACCGCCGTATTCACCACCCGCGCCGAGTTCTCTTACGCCCACCCGCCACACGCCCTACTCGACGGAGCGAGCAGCATCCGAGCCGCCGGCCTCTCCCTCAACATGCTCTGCCAGCAGTATCCCGACCAGCGCCTCTACCGGCTCATCGAGGACGGCACCACTCTGCAAGCCCTGTTCCTGGATCCCGAAGGCGAAGCCATCCGAGCCCGCGAACAGGAAGAGGGCTACAGCGACAACCACCTCACCACGCTCACGCGCCTAAACATCGAGGTTCTGACCCGCCTACGCAAGCGCCTGTCGTCCGAGGCCCAAGAACGCCTGACGGTCGCCGTCTACGACGAGACGATCCGGTTCAACATCACGCTCATCAACGACCGGCTCTGCGTGATGCAGCCCTACCTACCGAGCGCCCGCGGACTCGACTCGCCCACATTCCTCGCCGAACGCAGTGCGACCGGCAACGGCACCGGACTGTATGAGACGTTCGAAGAGACCTTCAACGCGCTATGGGAACGAGGCCGCACCCTATGACCGACGCACCAGCCGCACTACTACCCGTCGCCCTCAAGGCAGCGGAGATAGCCAGTGACCTAGTGCGCACCCGCGTCCCCGGCCTGCTCACCGCCAAGGGTGACCGCGACATGGCGAGCGAAGTCGACTACGCCGTAGAACGCGCCGTCCGCGACTACCTCAAAGAGCGAACGCCCGACATCGCCATACTCGGCGAAGAAGAAGGCATCACCGGCGACACTACCGGCGAACTTCTCTGGGCCATCGACCCGGTAGACGGCACCGCAAACTTCGTCCGCAACATCCCGCTCTGCGGCTTCTCAATCGGTCTCATCCAACGAGGCCGCCCCGTGGTCGGCGTGATAGACCTACCGTTCCTAGGCACCCGCTACCACGCGGCCCAGCACACCGGCGCCTACCTCGGAGACCGCCGCATCCAAGCGAGCATGACCACCAACCTCAAAGACGCAATAGTCGCCATCGGCGACTACGCCGTAGGCGAGGGAGCCGAAGCCAAGAACCGCCAACGCATTGCCCTAACCGAACGCCTGGCCGCCAACGTCCAACGCATCCGCATGCTCGGCTCAGCAGCCATAGATCTAGCGTGGGTCGCAGAGGGAAGGCTAGACGCCAGTATCACACTTTCGAACAAACCTTGGGATACTGCCGCCGGAGTCATCATTGCCCGCGAAGCGGGAGCAAAGGTCACCGACCAAGATGGCAGCGACCACACGTTTAAATCCACTGCAACTATTGCATCTAGTGATCAACTAGTGCATGGTCTAGCAGCGATCCTTGGCATCATAGCGCAACACTGTCAGGATTAGCCAATTGGACAAGGAATGCCACGCTATGCAATACCAGCGGTATATTATTCGGCCCATCTCGGGTATCAAAACATCGGTTCTTGAGATGGCGACTCAGTCAGCCCACCCGCTATTACTTGAAGCTGAGGCGGTCCAACTTCCGGACTAAAATGGGGCTCCCTATCACCATAAACGGAAGTGACCGTTAGTCCCATCAAGGCTGAGGTCAAATCTGCGGCCGGTATCCCCAAGTCCCTTGATAGGCGAGCTGTGCTCCATCCGTCCTCTCGGGCCAGCGACATGATCTGTTTCAGTAGGGACGACTGTTCATGCGAGATTCCGTCGGGCTCAGACTTTCGAAAGCCTCTTTCTGTCAGATCGATCATCCACCGGCGCTGCTGCCAGTCAGATATGCGCCCAACTTGGTGAAGCCTCTTCACCATCGCCATGGCAGACACACGCCAGTACCTCTTGAGAACGAAAATATCGCTAAGCTTTACGGTGCCTGAAACTTGCGGCAACACTCCCGCTTGGGGTATCAAAAAAGCACTAGCGAACAAGTTTGCATGCAATTCGAACTTGCGTTCGCGATTAGTTCTTACTCCACGATGCATGCATAGGTGGCCTAGTTCATGAGCGAGATCGAAACGGAGGCGTTCGGAACTCTTTGACGGATTCAAAAGGATATAGGGGCGATCGTCACGCCAGAAAGAAAAGGCGTCGACCTCGCGATCTTCTGAAGCGATGCCAAAGACTCGAATTCCTTTGCTTTCCAGCAGAGTCAGCATGTCCCGGATGGGACGGACGCCGAGAGCCCACATCGTGCGCAGTGACTCTGCGGCTTCAACGGGAGCCGGTTCAGAGTCGATAGAGGAAGGGCAGAGTTCCTCTATTGAAGGAACGTCGGGAACAGGAGTGGTATATCGATCGTCAATCCACTCCGAAAACGCCCGAATGATGGAGGCGTTGGCAAGTACTCGCCGCAATTGGCGCTGAGACATGCTTGTCAAAGCGCGAAAGCTTACCGCATCCTTGGGTACTTCTTCTATGTCTTCGCCATAGAAGAAGCTGGACGGAAATGCCAGTTCGCGGCTAATTCTGCTGACGGGCGGGTTTTCCACCCGCCCAGCTTCCCAGTCTGAAACTGCACGACGCGTAACGCCGCACAATTGAGCAAACGCTTCCTTGGTAAGGCCAGAGCGTTCACGGGCGAGGCGCAATCTGTTCGGATTAAACGCCCTAGTGATATCACTTTCGTCCGACATGAACGGTGGTTTCGTCTTCGGGTCCCTCATCGGGCTCGACTGGTGTCACGGCGACATCGCCGAGTTCTATGGGATCAAAAAGGATCCTCTTGGCATACCGGGACACCCGCTGACTCTTGCCCATAAGAATGGGTAGAGCCAGCTCGCTGTACAGTCGGTTCTCTCGACCGTTGACGAGGAAAAACCAAGTCTCACAGTCATCTTCAGAATTCTCGGCCGACGACTTGGGCATGCCGGGAAGCATAGCCTGACCTCGGTAGTTTCGCTTGACCCTTAGCTGCGTTATAGGCCCTCTCGGGCGCGCAGTCATGGGGTCGTCGAAACCTTGAATGCCGGTATTCGTGTCACCGCCGACAACTGCGATTGCCAGTTTTCGCGACAGGTTGAATATTGTTTCGTAGTTATCGGCATGGCCCATCTTCCAGTCTTGTGCAAGGGCCAGGCACTCCATGCGGAAATGGGCCAAGGTCTCTGCCCACATCACATACCCCTGGTAGGGGCGGGGGTGGGTCGGCCCGCAACGCTCCCGTCGTTCGTTACCTACCGTGATGGCGTTATGGAAGTAGCGCTCCCGGAGCCCCATGCGGGAAAGCTCTTGCTCAGCCTGTTCGCCAATGAAGATCCTGCATGGCTGTGACTCAGGTGCAGCGCTCATCCATAGCTCCACATAGATCGACTTCCTCAAACGGTACCACAAGTGAGGTTCCGTATGAGGAAGTTGCACGTGTGCTCAGCGTACAGCCGGTGCGTGATTAAGTCGGACGACCAGGGAGAACTGCCGAATTTGGCTGTTTGGGATCAAGGGGCGGCGGCGCTCAGGCCGCTGCGCGGCCCCGCGCCAGGCCGCCCGGAGCGTGCGGCGTGGGCGCCGGTCACCGGACGGCCGCGCCGGGCCGCGCATCGCGCCACCTCCGCCAGCCGCGCCCTGACCGCCCGCCACGGGGTACGCGCCGCCGCTATGACCACGCCTACGGCGCGTATCACTCCGTTGGCTGGGTTCCAGTGGTCGGTTGGACTGGAAGGGCGGTCATCCATGAGGCTCACGGAGCTGCCAGGCGGAGGGTTGGCGCTGGCACGTTCAGTCCTGGTGGCCGCCGGTCGGCCTTACTGCTTGGAGTGTTTGTGATCGGTCTCGTGCGCGGCCACGGGTGTGAAGCGTGCTTGGCTCCCTGGGAGCCACGTTGGGAGCCACGCGGACGGACGATCTTGGAGAGTGGCGAACGCATGCGGACGGCCGGACGCAGCGCCCCCGAGCGTGCGGACTGATCCGAACGGTTCCGGTGATCGTTTGGGAATCTACGGATCAGAAGGTTAGGGGTTCGAATCCCTTCGGGTGCGCCAGCTCAAAGGCCCCTTCCAATCATGGAAGGGGCCTCTTGCGTGGGCCGTGGGAGCCACCTCAGGCGCCGCGGTCTTGGCGGTCGCCGTGGACGCAGGGTGGGGATCTTGGGGCGCCGTGTTGAGGTGTGTCCGCGCGAGTACATCGAGTGGCACGACGCCGTCTGTGGCGGCTGGTAGTTGGTCAGCGGGGATGGGTGCGTCGGCACGCTCGATTTCGAAGACTCGCCTGACAGCGCCTGCGTTGCCCCTTGGTATCCGGCTGGGCGCGGCCGTCAGGCTCGTCGGCCGAACCATGGGGTGACCGCCGGTCAGAGTGTTGGGCGCGGGGTGGGTGGGTCTTTGGTTCGAGGGTGGTCGCTTGCTGGGAGGGGAGACTCTTCTTCCTGATCTGAACCGGCGTTGCTCGGCTTGCGCCTGACTTGGTGGAATGGCCGTGTCCCGTAGTTGACCTGCGGAGGTTGTGGGATGTCTCAGGCTCCGTGGTCACAGGGTGCTCCTAAGGAGATCGGCGGGTATCGGCTGGTCGGGGTTCTGGGTGAGGGCGGTCAGGGCTCGGTCTATCTGGGTGAAGCTGCGGACGGACGCCGGGTGGCGGTGAAGGTCCTGCACGGCCGGTTCGATGGTGATGGCAAGGCTCTCGAACGCTTTGTGCGGGAGGTGGAGGCTGCCCGCAGGGTCGCCCAGTTCTGTACCGCGCGGGTGCTGGAGGTCGCCACTGCCGGGGGCATTCCGTACATCGTGAGCGAGTACGTTCCGGGTGAGTCGCTCAGGGATCTGGTCGCTCGCGACGGGCCGCGCGACGCGGGTGCGGTGGAACGGCTCGCGGTCGGTACGGCCTCGGCGCTGTCGGCGATTCACCAGGCCGGGATCATGCATCGGGATTTCAAGCCCCACAACGTGCTGATGGGCCCGGACGGGCCGAGAGTGATCGATTTCGGTATCGCCCGCGCTTTGGACACCGTCGCCACCGATGCGAGTGGAGTGATCGGCACTCCCGCCTACATGTCGCCGGAGCAGATCACCGGGGGCCGGATAGGTTTCCCCACCGACCTGTTCTCCTGGGCCCTCACCATGGTCTATGCGGCCACCGGCCGACACGCCTTCGGGGACGACACCATGCACGTCATGATGTGGCGGATCGTCAATGACGAGCCCGACCTAAGCGGAATACCCGAACGCCTCGAAGTCCTGATCTCGGCGGCTTTGGCCAAAGATCCCAGCCGGCGCCCTACCGCCACCGAGGTCCTGCTCAGCCTTCTCGGGCATCAGCCGCCGGGCAAGGCCACCCTTGTAGAGGGAGAGACGTCTGCTGAATACGAGCTTCGCGCGGCGTTGGAAGGGCGGTTGCGGGTGCTGGGGCCTGATCATCCCGACACGCTGGCCAGCCGCCAAGAGGTCGGGCGCCTGCTCTGGGGCCTGGGGCGGTTAGCGGAAGCTGAGGTTGAGCTTCGGGCCACCCTGGAGGGGCGATTGCGAACGCTCGACGCCGACGACCCCGAAACCCTTTGGGCCCATCACAACCTCGGCGGCCTGCTAGTAAGGCTGAGGCAGTTTCCGGAAGCCGAGCGCCAACTCCGCACCGCGTTGGAAGGCCGGTTACGGGTACTGGGACCCGCCCATCCCCACACCCTTTGGATCCGAACCGACCTCGGCGTCCTGTTCAAGGAGCAAGGACGGTTCGAGGACGCCAAGACCCAGCTGTACACGGCGTTGGAGGGTCGGTTGCGGGTGCTGGGGCCTGATCATCCTGAGACTCTGGCCAGTCGCCAAGAGGTCGGGCGTCTGCTCTGGGATCTGGGGCGGTTGGCGGAGGCCGAGACTGAGCTCCGAGCCACGCTGGAGGGACGGTTGCGGGTGCTCGACGCCGACGACCCCGAAACCCTCTGGGCCCATCACAACCTCGGCGGCCTCCTGGCGAGGCGGGGGCGGATGCCAGAAGCCGAGGCCCTACTTCGCACCGCGCTGGAGGGCCGGTTACGGATACTAGGGCCTGATCACCCCGAGACCCTGTGGATCCGGAACGACCTCGGCGTCCTGCTGAAGAAGCGAGGACGCTAGGGGGTCAGCTCGTGGCCGCCCGCCCTCCGGATACCTCTGGCACTGGACGGCAGTCCGCTCGCGTGTGCGACAGCCGATGTCGCATCTGAGCATTGCGCGCCGCGCCCTCCTAGAGCCCGGCGCTCGTTCGCGCGAAGCGGTCTGTCACGGGGTTGCGCGGTGTCCTCGGACGCATCGGGGGGTTGGTGGCTAGTGGCGGGAGGTGGTGAGGCGGATTAGGGAGGCGTGGGCGGGTGGGGCCCAGGTGGGTTTGCCGCCGGGGTGGCCTTGGGTGCCGGCGTGGCCTATGAGGATGCCGGTTAGGGCTCGGGCCATTGCCCATCCGCGGGCTCGGCGCAGGGTCGCGGGGTCTGGGGTTGAGTGGTAGGCAGCGTGGAAGTGGTCGATGGCGTCGTCCGGGAGCAGGATCCAGGCGGCTGCTAGGTCGTAGGCCGGGTCGCCTGCGAAGAGGTCGCCGAAGTCGATTACGCCGCTGATGGTGCCGTTTGTGGTGAGGACGTTCGCCGGGTGCAGGTCACCGTGGAGCCAGAGTGGCGGGCCGGTGTAGGGGGGCGCTGCGGCGGCGTCCTCCCAGATCGCGCGGACGGCATCCGGGTCGGGGATCAGGCCCAGTTCGGTGGCGGAGGCCAGCTGGTTGGCGAAGCCCTCGGAGTGGTCGGAGAGATGTCCTCCGCGGTTGCGTCCGGTGGGTGCGTGCTCGGGGGCCGACTGGTGGAGTGCCGTTAGGAAGGTGGCCAGGGTGGTTGCCGCCTCCTGGGCGTGGATGGCGGGGGCGCGGTCGGCTGGTTCCCCTGGAACCCACGTTGTGACGATCCAGGGGCGCGGGAACCGTGCGGAGGGCTCGCCTAGACGTTGTGGAACGGGGACGGGTAGCGGGAGGCGCGGGGCGAGGGTGGGTAGCCAGGCGTGCTCCTTGCGCACCAACTCATCTGCGGACGCCGTTGCCCAGGGCAATCGGACGGCGAGGTCGTCACCGAGCCGCCATAGCTGGTTGTCCCAGCCGCGGGCGCCGAGTGTCACCGGGTGGTCGGCCAGGTCGGGATGCTGATCTCGCAGAAGATCCCGCACCAACTCCGTGGTGATCTCGATCTCGACGTGCGTCATGCGGGCACAGTAGCCACCTGCGGCTGGGTGTCGCTGATCTGCACGGGCTATGTCCGTCGCGATTGCCGTCTTGGCGTGATGGCGGCCGGGTGGGTCATGTGCTGTATAGGCCGTCCCAGGGAGGGCCGAAGCCTAGGCCTTGGGGGTGGAGTTCGGCCCAGTTTCGTCGGCCCCGTCTTTTCTCTATTAGTAGGCCGAATGTTGTTTCGTCTACTACTAGGTGGAAGGGGCGGATCGCTATGTCGCCGTAGGTGCGGTCGGGGAGGGCGGTCAGCCATTCGGTTAGTTTGGCTTGTGCGCGTTGGGTTGCGTCTCGGCTGTCTTTTTGGTTCGCGCCCGCCGACCAGATCTCTGAGCCTGTGTGAGAGCCTGCCGGGTCGAACCTGTGCAGGACGGCGTACCAGCGCATCTGCGTCTGCCAGTCCGGGCCGGGGGTGTAGTCGTTCGGGTATGCGCCGGTCACCGAGGCGAAGAACTGGCCCGCTTGGTAAGTGCCGATGGTGTCGGTGTGGAAGTCGGGCTCGTGCTTGATCGGGATCACGTCCGGTACGGGCATGGGCGCATTCTAGGCAGGCGTAACTGGTTGTCAGAGGTCTGGGGCTGGGGAGACGGTGCCTGTCCAGAGGAGGGTGAAGATGGTTATTAGGGGGACGGCGTTGCCTAGGGTCATTAGGGCTGTAACACGAAGGGCGGGAAATAGGTAGCTCAGCTTCCAGGGCGTGGTGAGGACTCGGCTTCGCAAGGCGGTTTGGCGGGTTGGGGTTGGGAGGCCGTCCAGGAAGTGGTGCATGGCCTTGCGGGTGGGCTCGTCTGTGCAGGCTTCGGCGTCCGCGCGTAGTTCTTCTACCAGGCGGAGGACGGTGCGGGCTCGGCGGACCGCGAGGATTCCGCTGACGGCCATGATGAGGAAGAGGGCGAAGAGCGGCCCCTCGGAGCCCCGGACGGTGAACGCCATTCCCGCGTCCAGGAAAGCGCCGAACTGGGCGAAGTGCGCGTACATGGCGACGATTCGGCGGCGGGACACGTCGTGGTGGCGGACGTGGGAGACCTCATGCAGGAACACGGCGGTGGCCGTGGGAGTGTCGCCGCGCAGGCGGGAGCGCCACTGGGTGGGGATCAGGACGACGCTTTCAGGGCGGCGGGCGTTCATCCGGTACTGCGACCAGCCGTTCCATACCGCGAACGGCATGATGACGGCCGTCACCACACCTACCCCGATCCAGAACTGCGGGCGGTCGTACCACCCCGGCCATACTTCCCCGGCCACGGCGATGGCGACTCCGGCGGTAGCACCGGTGACGATGAGTTTTTGGTTGTGTCGGGCGCCCCAGTCGGCCATTACGCCGAGCATGCCCAGGCTGCGTCCGGGCGGGTGCAGGGTCTCCAAGTTGAAGTGGGCTCTGAAGACGGAGTAGGCGGCGACCGTGTCGATGTCCAGGCCGGACTTCTCCAGGACGCGGCGGACGTCGTTCCAGCGGTGGTCCCAGTCGATCGGGCTCCGGAGTTGGCGGCCGTGCCGGTATTCGTACGACCAGGCGGCCCATTCCCTGATCAGGAAAGCGAAGATCGCCACGCAGATCACGGTGACGGCGCCGAGGCCGAGCAGGAGCTCCCCTGCGGGATGCAGGGGCGAGTCGCCGTAATGGTCGACCGTCATGAGCGTCGGCACGAACAGCGCGTAGGGGGCGGCGATGACGGCGCGTAAAGCGCGGTCGGTGAAGCGGAGGTGGCGGAGCTGGGCCGCCTCGGTCATTCGGCGTCGTCGCCGTCGAGCAGCACGGTCACCTGGATGACTATCACTGTGCGCAGTTCGCCTGCGTCCACCTCGGGTGGGAGGGGCAGTTCCTCCATGACGTGGTCGACGATCTCGTCTTTGCGGAACTTCTTGCGAAGGTAGGTGACGGCGTTCTCGACACCGCGCTCGATGGCCATGTTCGTGGCGACGTTCAGGACGGTGAACGCCACATGTCCGAGGAACGTGAGGCCCATTCCGAGGAAGATGAGGGCGTCCGCGACTCCGGCGGCGCTGTCGTCCACGGGGTGGGACTCGGTGCCGGGGAGGATGCGCTCGGTGCGCATGAGGTCGGCGTAGTCGTCGAACGAGTCGTCGCGCTCGTCGGGGGCGACCGCCGCGGCGGACGCGTCCACCATGGCGAGGATCCGTTCGACCTGGTCGTCGTCCAACCGCTGCATGTGCCGCCGGCCTCCCCGCCCCGTTTCGCTTCAACGTACGCGAGGCGGCGGGGGGCGTGCGGGACGCTGTCCACGTCCGGCCGGGACCCGGCGTCAGCGCCGTGTGGTGCCGGGGATGAGCTGGTGGAGGAGCGGCTTCCCGACGGGCAGGAACGTCCGGCCGAGCATGCTGTTGATCAACCACGCGGCGGAGGCGTACCAGGCGCAGACCGCGGTCAGCACGCCGATGTAGCCGCCGATCTTGATCGTGGTGGGGCTGGTCGCGAAGTTCCCGATGAAGAGGATGATCTCGGTCGCCTCAAGCGTGACGAACACGGCGAAGACGGCCTGGTTGACCTGCGCGCTCCACAGCATCATGTACGTGTTGAAGATCGCGAAGGCGAGCAGGATCCAGCCGAGGTCGTTGGCCTGCTGCGCGGCGGTCGCCCCGCCCGCGACCAGTGCGACGTAGAGGCCGAGGCCGAGCCAGAAGCCGCCGTAGGATCCGAACGCGGTGGCACCGAACACGCTCCGGTTCCGGAACTCCCACATCGCGGCCAAGATCTGGACGAGGCCGCCGTACGCGAGCGCGTAGCCGAGCCAGGCGTCGGTGCCGTCCGTCCACGCCGCGTTCTTGGCGGACAGGAGGAACATCGTCAGCGCGAACGCCGCCAGCCCGAGCGGGGCCGGGTCGGCGACCGCGGTCGGGGCGTGCGGGACGGGTTCCTGCTCGACGTGGTGTGTCACGGTGCCTCCTCGCTCGCGTCCCATCGCCGTGTCCCGGCCGGGCGGGGATGGGCTTCGGACGGCGCCGGACGCGCGTCCCTGAATCGCGGGGACCGTTTCTCACCCGGAGCCCGATTGCGATCATAACTCCGCGGAGACCGCCGATCATGGGGCTGATCTGCGCTTATTCACGCCATATCCTGAGAAAGCGGACGAGCCATATCGGGCGGGACCGCCGATTCGGCGGATAAATGGCCCGGCGAATGCTCGCACTTGACCACGCCATCACCCCTTTTCCGGGCAGGTCGACAAATAGTGGCGAAAGCTTGCCGGTACCGCCCCCGCAGCCGCCACGACGCGATGACGGCGCCGACCTTGGCCATCTGCCAGAGGGCCGACACCGCAGCCTGGGGTCACGGTGACACCTGAGGAAGAGCGCGTCTGATTGGACGCGCTGGACAACCACGACATCCACCATCATTTAAGAAGGTAAATTCTCGGCCAAGCGGTAAACCTACCCGAGCCCTCATTCGTCGCGGCTCGTCATCATATTCCATGGATTATCTAGAACCATTCCCCGTCGCCCGGCATCTCACCCGGGTACAGGATCCGATCGAGGGAATAGGGGATTCCGCAGATGAAGATCTTGAACAGGGCGGGGCTCGGCGTCGCCGTCGCGCTCCTCGCGCTGGGCGCCGGGACCGGCGCCGGGATGGGCGTCGCCAGCGCCGATGGGCCGGGTACCGACCCGGCGGCCGCCAGGGCCATCCAGGAGCAGCCGTGGGTCGTGCTCGGTCCCGGCGACAGCGACTACCGGATCGCGTCCGCGCGCTGCTTCCTGGTGCAGCTCGGCTACTACCGCGCCTGCGCCCCGACGTCCGCCGGGGAAGGGTGGCCCAGCGATCTCGGGGCCGCGCTGAAGAACTACCAGGGCGCGCGTCACCTGCCGAAGTCGGGACGGCTCGACGTCGAGACCTGGGGCGCGCTCCAGCGTGACGGCGGCACGGTCGGCCAGGGCAGCGCACGGCACTCCCAGGTCAAGGGCCTTCAGTACGCGATGAGGGTGCTCCAGAGCCGCTCGCTCGTCCCGGACGGGCAGTACGGCCCGGCGACCACGAAGGCCGTCAAGGCATTCCAGCAGCGAAAGGGAATCGGCGCCGACGGCATCTTCGGGCCGATCACCTTCCGTGCCGCCTTCGCCAAGGGCGCGGAATCCCGGAGCACTCCGGGCCGGTGAAAAGCATGCGGCCGCCCCACCGCCAAGCGAGGGGCGGCCGCGCACATCTCATCGGTTCGGCTGGAGGAAGCGCGGGGTCGGCAGCGAATCGCGGGCCAGCACATTGTTGATGAGGAAGCGCCGCGCGGGTTTCGTCGGTTTCGGGACCGGCCGGAACGTCAGGCGGTGCAAGTAGAACCAGCCGTCCGCGAACGCCTGCACGGCCAGCGCCATGCAGCGTTCGAAGTCCTCCGCCTTACGGGCGCCGACGAGTTCGGCGGCACGGTCGCGGTCGGCGCGCAGATTGTCGAGCCACACCTCCAGCGTCCGCGAGTAATGGTCGAAGTCGTTGCGGAGCGCGACCAGGTCGAACAATCCGTCGGACGCCGCCTGCAACTCGGTCAGGTAAGACGGGTTGCACTCCGGGTAGACGGTCGTCGCCAAATAGAGGTCGCGCAGGATGTCGACGTCCAGCGGGAAGCGGTGGCCCCAGGAGATCGTCTGGACGACCAGCCGCCCTTCCGGCCGCATCCACGACCGGCAGCGCTTGAAGAACTCGCGGTAGCCCTGGATCTTCGCCCGTCCCGACATTCCGGGACGCGCGAAATGCTCCATCGCCTCGATGCAGATGATCGCGTCGTACGGCGCGGACGGACGGTGGTCGATCCAGTTCTCCAGCCGCACGTCGGTGCGCGGAATGCCGAGGTTCCGCGTCCAGTCGACGGCGGCGCGGCTCAGCGTGATGCCGCTTACGGACTCGACGTCGTGCTCCTCCACCATCCGCCGCATTTCGCCGCCGTAGCCGCAGCCCACGTCCAGCACGCGGATTCCCGGCCTGATCCCGGCCTGGCTGAGCAGGTACTCCTCCTTGCGCAGTTGCGCCTTTTCGAGGGTGTCGGCGCCGTCCGTCCATAAGCCGCAGGCGTAGGCGAGGCTCGGGCCGAGCCAGATGCGGAAGAACTCGTCCGAGACGTCGTAGTGCTTGGCCGCCGCTTGGGTCGAGACCCCCCGGTAGCCCTTGGAATTCGGCATGTGCCGTCCTTTCGTGTCATTCCTTCCACGCGGCGGGGAGCCGCCGGTCGAGCCAGCCGGGCAACCACCAGTTGGCGCGTCCCGCGACCCCCATCACCGCCGGGACGAGCAGCAGCCGCACGACGGTCGCGTCGAGCAGCACCGCGAACGCCAGGCCGAACCCGAACTGCTTCAGTTCCAGGACGCGGGCGAACAGCAGCGCGCCGAAGACGATCACCATGATCGACGCGGCGGCGGTGATCTGCCGTGCCGTGTGGTCCAGCGCGGCGGGGATGGCGCGGGTGTCGTCGTGGGTGGCGTGCCGTTCCTCCTGGATGCGTCCGACCAGGAAGACCTCGTAGTCCATGGACAGGCCGAAGAGCAGCGCGAACAGCGCCACCGGCAGGTACGCCTGGAGCGTCCCCGAGCTGGTGAAGCCGAGCAGGCCGGAGCCCAGGCCGTGCTGGAACACCTGCGTGGTGACGCCGAGCGCCGCGACCGTCGCGAGCAGGTTCAGCAGGACGGCCTTCACCGGGACGAGCACGCTCCGGAACACCACAAGCAGGTAGCAGAACGAAAGCGTCAGGATGACGGCGACGACCAGGGGGAGCTTGCCGGTCGTCTCGTCGGACAGGTCGACGTACTCCGCCGTGAGCCCGCCCACCTTCACATGCGCGCCCGTCCCGGCGAACGCGTGGGGAACGAGGTCGGAGCGCAGGTCACGGACGAACGCGCTCGCCGCCGGGGAGTCCACCCGCTCTTTGAGGACGATCTGCATCGCGGCGCAGTCCCCCGACTGGCCCGCGGGGAGCACGCGGGCCGTGCGCCGGTCGCCGCCCGCCGCGTCGGCGAGGCGTCCCATCCCGGTGGCGGCGTCGCCGCCGCAGCCGACGACCTGGACGGGCCCGACCGCGCCGGGGCTGAACGCCGTCGCGACGATCTGCTGGCCCTTGCCGGACGGCGTCCCGGTCAGCGACGCGAGGCCCCAGTCGACCCCGAGCCTGATCGTCGGCAGCGGCAGGCACATCGCGCCGAGCAGCAGCAACGCCGGAATCCCGAGCCGGTACGGGTGGCGCAGCACGACACTCGCCCACCGCGACCACCGGCCGGGCGCGGCGGCGCCGCCCGGCGTCAGGTCGGCCGGACGGAACCGCTTCGGCAGCGCGCCGAGGTTCACCCGGTGGCCGAGCAGCGACAGCAGCGCGGGGAGCACGGTCAGCGACGCGACCAGGCAGCACGCGACCATGAGGCCCGCCGCGATCGCGATCTCCATGAAGATGTGGCCGCGGATCAGCGCCATCGAGCCGAGCGCGACCATGACGATGAGCCCGGCGGTGAGGACCGTCCGGCCGGACGTGCGGACGGCGACGCCGACCGACGCGCGCACGTCGTCCCGGGAGGGCTGGACGCCGGGACGTGTCCGCCGGGCGAGTTCCTCGCGGAACCGGCTGATCATGAAGAGGGCGTAGTCGATGCCGACGCCGACTCCGATCACGGTGGCGACGACGGTGACGAACCGGTCCAGGTTGAGGGCCCCGGCGAGCAGTCCGAGGAGCGCGGTGCAGACCGCGACGGACGCCGTGGCCACCACGACCGGGAGCACCGCCGAGACGACCGCGCCGAACGCCAGCAGCAACGCGATCAACGCGATCGGGATGCCGATGCTCTCCGCGACCTCCTGGTCGCGCAGCTCCGCGTCAGACAGGTCGTTGGTGATCGCGGACGCGCCGGTCAGGTACGCCTCGACCGGCCCGCCGGCCGCCGCGTCGCGGGTGCGTCGTTGCAGCTCGTCGGCCTTCTTCGCGCGGTCGGCGCGGCTGCCGGACATCGCGAACGCCGCCACCGCGACATGCCGGTCGGCGGAGATCTGGCCGGGTCCGGCGTACGGGCTGTGCGGGGCGGCGCCGTGCGCGGCGACCGCCGCGATGACGCGGTCGACCGTCCGGCGGTACTCGGGCGCGTCGGCCGTGAGCCGCGCCGAACGGAACACGAGAACGCCCTGCTCGGCGCCGAGCGCCGGGAAGCGCTCGGCGAGCAGGGACTGCGCCTTCGACGACTCCGATCCCTGCACCAAGTAGTCGGGGGCGCCGAGCCGTCCTTCGACGTGCGGGTAGAACAGTCCCGCCGCGACGAGGACGGCCAGCCAGGCGACCAGCACCGGGGCGCGCCGCCGCGCGACGAGGCCGCCCCACCGCTGGAGTCGTGTCGCCGGACGCTCCGCGGCGGGCCGCTTCGTCGTGGGCCGCGTCATCGCGCCCCCGCCAGCGCGACGGTCGTGTCGGCCCGCAGGGTGCCGTCCGCGAGCCGCCGCCGCGCCGTGTGGTAGCGCTTCTTTCCGCTGGTCGTGCGGGGGATGACGCGGCGGCGGGCGAGGTGCAGGGAGTCCACCGGCAGGTCGAGGGTGCGCAGGGCGCGGCGGCGTGCCTCGTCCAGCTCGAACCGGGCCGGGCAGTGCTCGACGACCGCGACGATCTCGCTGCCGGGGTCGTAGATGTCGGCGTCCAGCACCATCACCTCCTGGACGGGACGGCCGAGGATCCCGGCCACGCGCTCCTCCAGCAGCGACGCCAGGTGGTTGCGGCCGTTCCGGATGATCACGTGCTTGCGTCGCTCCAGGACGAACAGCTCGCCGCGGTGCCGGAAGCCGAGGTCGCCGGTGCGCAGGACGCCGTCCGGGAACGGCCGCGGCGAGCCCGTGTCCGGGTCGAGATATCCGGCGGCGATGT
The DNA here is from genome assembly GCF_008121305.1 of Actinomadura decatromicini. NCBI lineage: Bacteria > Bacillati > Actinomycetota > Actinomycetes > Streptosporangiales > Thermomonosporaceae > Actinomadura > Actinomadura decatromicini. Next base: position 254,049 of record NZ_VSRQ01000002.1, read on the forward strand.
TCGGGCCGGTGAGCGTGATCTCGCCGAGGACCGCGTCGCCTTCGACGGGACGTCCGTCCTCGTCGATGAGGGCGGCGGTCATGCCGTCGAGCGGCGGGCCGCAGGAGAACACCGCGATGCCGGGGCCCTCGGGCGGCGGGCCGCCGAGGACGCCCTCGCCGAGCAGCCGCACCGGCGCGCCCGTCTCCACGCCGACCGGGTCGACCAGCACGTAGCGCGGCGGCGCGTCGACCTCGGCCAGCGCCGCCGCCAGCGTCGTCTCGGCCATGCCGTAGCCGCAGACCAGCGCGCCCGCCCGCAGCCCGGCCGGGGCGAACCGGCGGTGGAACCCGTCGAGCGTGTCGAACCTGATCGGCTCCGCGCCGACCACCGCCGTGCGCAGGGCGGACAGGTCGCAGCCCGGCACGTCGTCCGGCGCGACCTTGCGGCGGACGTGGTCGTACCCGAACGTCGGCGCGGCGATCAGCGTGCCGCGGTACCGGCTGAGCGCGTCGATCCACGTGTGCGGGCGCATGACGAACTCGATCGGCTTCATGACGTACAGCGGCCAGCCGTGGAAGGCGCCGAGCAGCGCCATCCCGACGAGGCCCATGTCGTGGTAGAGCGGCAGCCACGTGACCAGGCGCTCGCCGCCGTTCCGGCCGAGTCTCCGCTCGATCGTGGTCAGGTTGGCGCACACGTTCGCGTGCGTGATGCCGATCAGTTTCGGGTCTCCGGTGGACGCGCTCGTCGCCTGCAGGAACGCGACCGTGTCGCCGCCGAAGCCCGCCGATTCGGGCAGGTCGCCGGGGGCGAGGGTGTCGTAGCCGTCCGCGTCGGCGGGCAGCGGCACCACCGGGACGCCCGGCGACTCGACCGCGATGCCGTCCTGGAGGGCGAGCACGACCTCGCCCTGGACGACGCCGAGCGTCCGCCGCACCTGGCCCTGGAACTGCTCCATGCCGCCCGCCGCGTGCGGGGACGGCAGGATCAGCGGGCGGCCGCCCGTCCACAGCGCGCCGAAGAAGGCGAGGAGGGCGGGCATGGGATCGTCCGCGGCGATGACGACGGTGGCGTCCTCGGGGATCTTGCGTCCGAGCCACGCCGACGTCCGCAGGAACGTGTCGTACGGCATTTCCACGTTCGGTTTCCCGTACCGCAGGAAACACACGCCGTTCCGGGGATCGGCGCGGGCAACGTTGGCCCTCGTAACGTCCAAGAAATTCACGCCGCCTCCGCGAGTCGCCGCTCGATCAGGGACGCGAGCCGAAGGGGGGTCGAGGCGAGGAGGACGTCGTTGTCGGAGAACGGGACGCCGAGCCGGTCGGAGACGTCGACGCACACCTGCAACTGGGTCAGCGATGTCAGGCCGTGGGCGCGAAACGGCGTCTCGTCCAGCCGGAGCGTGGAGATGTCGACGCGGCCGTCCACGGCGGACACCGCCTCAAGTATTTCCGCGAATATCTCGTCCTTGGTCATCTGGTCTCCTCACCGTCCGTGGAACTCGAATGCGGTCAGCGCGCTGGTGACCCCGGACGAGGCCACCATCAGCAGGGTCCGGTCGCCGTCTGCCAGCTCACCGGACCGCACGGCCTCGGACATGCTGACCGGCACCGACGCCGAGGCCGTGTTGGCGTGGTTGCGGTGGTCGAAACGGGCCCGCGCCGGGTCGATTCCGCAGGCGTCGACGACGTGCCGCGCGGCGCCGTCGCTCGCCGAATGCAGGAAGACGCGGTCGGCCTTGAACTCCTCGAAGCGCGGAAGGTCCCGGTAGTGCTCGACGAGCTTGCGGGTGCCGAACTCCAGCAGGCTGAGCCCGTAGGACACGAATTGCAGGTCCGCGAGCCCGCCCGCGACGTCGACGTCCTTGCCGAAATGGCCCGTGAAACTGGGCATGGGGACGAAGCAGAGGTCGCGTTTCTCGCCCCACGTCCGGAAGTCGGCGTCGTAGGAGCCGTCGTCCGGGGACGCGGTCAGAATGGTCGCGGTGGCGGCCTCGCCGATCGTCACGGTCGGATGCCAGTGCGGGAATTCGTCGAGCGAGGTCAGCTCGTAGCGGTACACGTCCCCGGCGCCGAACTCCGCGTTGACGATCATGATCGTGCGGTAGGCGCCGGTGCGCAGGAAGGCGTTCGCGACGTGCAGCGCCCGCACCCAGCTCGCGCAGGCGTCCAGGACGTCGAACGCGGTCGCGCGGTCGAGGCCCAGCAGGTCCTGGTAGATCGTCGCCGACGCGGGCTCGATGATCCCCCGGCCGATCCCGGCGTAGATCAGCAGGTCGACGTCGTGCGGGTGCAGCCCGGCGGTGGCGAGGGCCCGGCGGCCCACCGCCGCCGTCAGCTCGCTCGCGGACTCGCCGTCCGCGCGGTGGTGCCGCACCTCGGTGCCGCTCGACGCGAAACAGGTCCGCACCAGCTCTTCGAGAGTGCGCAGGTCGGGTTCGGGCAGGTGGGCTGAGCTGCCCGCGAGCACCCGGTCGACGACGTCCTCGTTGGTGACGACACGGGACGGGAAGACATGCTCGATCGCCAGGAATCTCATAACCGTTCCCCCGTGAGCCTTTCTCGTGAAATGGAGAAGAATCCGGCAGACGCCATTTCGCGGACGCTCTTCCCGAACGCCTCGGACACCTGTTCCAGGTCCGCGTCGGAATGGGCGGCGCTCAGCAGCAGCGTGTGCAGTTCCGGCAGGAAGACGCCGTGCCCGCGCATGTGGTAGGCGAGCGCGAGCGTCGCGGTGACGTCCAGCCCGGCCAACCGGTCCCGGACGAGGCTCGGCGTGGCGTGGTCGAACGTGATCGAGAAGATCGAGTCGCGGCCCCTGACCTGGCACGGGACGCCGCAGTCCGCGGCCCGCGCGGCGAGGTCGGCGACGAGCCAGGACGTCCGCTCGCGCAGCCCCGGGTAGATGTCCGGCCAGGCGCGGAGCTGTTCGAGGACGGCCGTCCCCGCCGCGCACGTCACCGAGTTGCCGCTCATGGTGCCGCCCGCGAAGGCGCGTCCGTCCACGTCGTGGAAGGGATCGCCGCTGGTGCGGGCCGTGTCGACGACGTCGGCGCGGCCGGTCACGGCGCCCGCGGGCAGCCCGCCGCCGATGATCTTGCCGAGGCAGGTGAGGTCCGGGACGGTCCCGACGAGGTGCTGCACCCCGCCGTAGGCGACCCGGAAGCCGGTCACCACCTCGTCATAGATCACCAGGATCCCGGCTTTGCCGCACACGTCGGACAGGGCGCGCAGGAACTCCGCGTCGTAGTCGGCCAGCGCGGACGGCATCGGCTCGACGATCACGCAGGCCAGCTCGTCCGCGTGCGCGGCGATCCGGTCGAGCGAGCCCCGCTCGCCGTACTGGAGGACGAGCGTCTCCGCGACCACCGCGTCCTGCATCCCGGCGGAGTTCCCGACCGGCTCGGGCGCGCGCGGGTCGCCGCGGTACCGGAACCACGAGCTGACCAGGCCCTGGTCGGAGAACCCGTGGTAGTGGCCCTCGAACTTGGCGACGCGCTGGCGTCCGGTATAGGCGCGGGCGATGCGCAGCGCGACCTGCACGGCCTCGGTTCCGGAGTTCGCCAGGAGGACGCGGTGCTCCAGGTCGCTCCGGGGGGTGCGGGGGGTCGTCCCTCCACGATGATCGGGGCCGAACGCCTCCGCGATCAGTTCCGCCAGCCGCACCTCGCCGGGATGGCCGACGGCGTTGACGGCGCCGCGCGCCGCCGCGTCCTGGATCGCCGCGACCACGGCCGGGTGCGCGTAGCCGAGGATGTGCGGGCCGAACCCGCCGCCGAGGTCGATGTACTCGTTGCCGTCGACGTCGCGGAGCTTGGACCCGTACGCCCGGTCCACGACCAGCGGGAACGCGCTCGGCAGGACGAACCGGTCGAAGTGCGTGGGCGCCACCAGGCGGCGCGCGGCGCGCTTCCGCAGCGCCAGGGAACGCGGCGCGGCCTCCGCCATCTGCTGCTGTAGACGGTCGCGGAGGCCGTCGTTCAGGTAGGGCGCGAAACGGTCGGTGAACCGGCGGGTCGTCGCCCAGAGGTCGATGTCCGGGTCGACTTTCGCGATGAATCCCTCGCCGGTGAGCAGCGACAGCGCGAGGACGGAGAACGCCGTCGTGATCCGCGAGCCGTGCCTGCCGAGGACGCGGATCGCGTCGTCCAGGAAGGCGAGCGTCGACCAGCGGGACGATTCCTCCTCGAAATGGCGGCGCAGGATCCGGCCGAGTTCCTCTTCGTAGGCGGAACCGCTGAGCCTTTCTGGTCGCACCGCGAACGCGCGGGTGAAGCGGCGGACGGCCGTCGTCCATTCCTTGCGGATACAGGCGTAGTAGAAGGAGGCGAGGTTCCACCTGTCGTCCTCGGACAGGCGTCCGACCAGGCCGAAGTCGAGGAAGACCAGCAGGCCGCCGGGGGCGAACACGAGGTTGCCGGGATGCGGGTCCACGTGGAAGACGCCGTGGAAATAGACCATGCAGTAGAAGGCGTCCTGCATGCGGGCGGCCAGCTCGTTCGGTGGCAGCCCGGCCTCGTCGGGGAGGTGGCCGGGGGCGCCTTCGACGAAATCCATGACGAGGACGTCCCGGCTCGAAAGCTCCTCGTGGACGCGCGGCACCCGCACGAACGGGTGGTTGCAGAAATTGGCGGCGACCTCCTGCTGCCGCGCCCCTTCCCCAGCCATGTCGCACTGTCCGGTAAGGAGCGGGCGCAGTTCCCGGAAATGGCCGGGCAGATCGTAGCCGCGGACCTTCGGGAGGACGTTCACGATCGCGAGGAGGGCGCCGAGCACCGTGGAGCTGGCCTCCAGGCGTCCGCGCACCCCCGCCTTGACCACTTTCACCGCGACCGTCTCCCCGTTGTCGAGCCTCGCCCGGTGGACCTGCGCCACCGAGCCGGCCGCGACCGGACGCATGTCGAACGCGGCGAACACCTCGTCCGGCGAACGGCCGAGGCCGCGGCGGAGCGTCCGGCGCAGGACGCGGTCGCGCATCGGCGGGAGTTCGGCGAAGAACGTCCGGAACTCCTCGACCGCGTCCCGTGGCAGGAGCCCGGACTGGGTGCCGAGCACCTGGCCCGCCTTGATGTAGAGCGGCCCCATCCGCAGCAGGTAGGCGCGCAGCAACCGGGCGGACCGGACGCGATCACGCCGCCCCACCCCGAACCGGACGGCGAGCACCACCGTCCACCACAAAACTCGCCCTGCCTCAACGAAAGCGAGCCCCCAACCCCTCATGGCGTCCTCGCAAGCGCGTGCTCGGCGGCGAGGCGGCGTAGGCCCTCGGTCATGTCGATGCGGGGTTGGTAGCCGAGGTCGCGTTTCGCTGCGGTGATGTCGAACCAGTGGGCGGTGGTGAGCTGGTTGACCAGGAAGCGGGTGAGGGGCGGCTCGTCGGTGCGGAGCAGGCGTCCGGTGAACTCCATCGCGGCGGCGAGGCCGCGGGCCGCCCACACCGGGACCGCCTTGGTCGGCGGCGTGACGCCCGCCGCGCCGAGGAGGAGGTCGATGGTCTCGCCGACGGTGCGCGGATCGTCCTGCGTGATGAAGTAGGCGCGGCCCGCCGGAGGATGTCCGGGACCGAGCCGTCCCAGCCGTTCGAGCGCCAGGACGTGCGCGTCCGCGGCGTTGTCGATGTAGACGGTGTCGATCAGCTTGGTGGCGGGGCCGACGCGGCGGAGCCGTCCGCTGCGCGCTGCGTCGGCGAGGCGGGGCAGGAAATGCGGGTCGCCCGGCCCCCAGATGATGTGCGGACGGAGCGCGACCGTCGCGAGGTCGGCGGAGTCGGCGTCCAGGACCAGCCGTTCGGCGATCGCCTTCGTGCGCGGGTACGGCGCGAGGAACCGGGACGCGTACGGCGCCGACTCGTCCACGCCGTCGAGGTCGGCGCGGTCGTGCACGACGGCCGGGCTGGACGTGTGCACGAGGATCCGCGTCCCGGCGCGGCGGCACGCGGTCACCACGTTCGCCGTGCCCGTCACGTTCACGTCGAAGTAGTCGCGGGCGGCGCCCCACACCCCCGCCAGGGCGGCGCAGTTGATCACGGCGTCGTGCCCGTCCACGGCCCTGGCCACGGCGTCCGGGTCGCGGAGGTCGCCGGTGACCTGCCCGACGTCGAGCGCCTCCGGCACCGGCAGCGGCCGCCGCTGGAACGCGCGGACGGCGTGCCCGCGCTCGACCAGGCGCGCGCAGACCGCCCGTCCGAGAAAGCCCGCGCCTCCGGTGACCAGCACTTTCATCGCGTACCTCGCTCATGTCTCAGGAAGCGCCCGGTGGCGCGGACGCGGCCGAAGCCGGGGGCGAACGCGCCGTCGGCGAAGACGACCTCGCCGCCGACGCACACCGCGGGCACGGCCGCGTCGTTGCGGTTGACCATCCGGGACACGCCGCCGAACCCCGCCATCGGCGCCTCGTGGTAGGCGGCGAGCGAGTCGTCCAGCCCGTCCGGGTCGACGACGACGAGGTCGGCGCGGTCGCCGACGCGCAGGGTGCCCGCGTCCAGGCCGAGCCAGCCGGCGAGCTCGCCGGTCAGCCGGTGCACGGCGTGTTCGAGCGTGAGGATCGGACGTCCGGCGCGGTCGGCGTCCCGGACCCGTTTCAGCAGCCGCAGCGGCGCGTTGTAGAACGCCATGTTGCGCAGGTGCGCGCCCGAGTCGGCGAAGCCGAACTGGACGGCGGGCTCGGCGGCCAGCCGGTCCAGCACGGCGGGACGGTGGTTCGCGAGCGTCGTGCGCCAGCGCAGCTTCGACCCGTGCTCGGCGACGAGGTCGAGGAACGCGTCCACCGGGTGGCGGCCGCGGGCGTCGGCGACGTCGCCGAAACTGCGTCCCGCGAGGCCCGGCTCGGGGCACGCGACGATCTCCGCGTCGTACAGGTCGCGGTGCCAGGCGCGGCGCGGCAGCGGCCGCCGGTACTCGCGCCGGAACCGCCGCCGGAACCCGGTGTCCTGGAGCAGCCGGCGCCGCTCCGCCTCGGTGCGCAGGTGCAGCACCTCGGCGGTCGCGCCGAACTCCTCGAACACGACGAGGTCGATCCCGTCGGAGTACAGCTCGAACGGGACGGGAAGGTGCTGCCAGCGCAGGTCGGCGCCGAGCGCGCGTCCGGCGACGTGCGAGGTCGCGACGAGGACGGCCGCGAGCCCCGGCGCGGACTTCGGGTCGATCGCGGTGAGCAGCGTCGTCTTCAGCGGCGCCCGGCGCGTGGCCGCGGGCGCGGCGCTCGCGGCGACGAACAGCAGCGTGTTCAGCGGCATCGCCGGGTTCGGGGCGCTCTGCAGGATCCCGCCCGTGCGGCGCAGGACGCGGTGCAGCCGCCGGTACTCGCGCCACGTCGCGTACGTGGACGGCAGCTTCGCCGACCGGTGCCGGTCGCCCGCGAGGCGGGAGAACGGGCTGGTCATCGTGGACAGGCCGACCAGTCCGGCGGCGCGGGCCGCCGCGAGCAGCGCCTCCATCCGGCGCAGCTCCGCCTCGTCCGGCCGGACGCGCGGGTCGACGGCGCGGCCGAGGCCCATGACGTGGGCGCGCAGGTCGGAGTGTCCGAGGAAGGCGGCGACGTTCGGGCCGAGCGGACGGGTTTCGAGCGCGGCGACGTACTCGGCGGCGGACGTCCAGGACTTGTTCTCGGTGAGCGCGTCGAGGATCAGCCCGCGCGGCACCGCCTCGACCCGCGCGAACAGGTCGGCGCAGTCGACGGGCCCCGCGTGGACGGTCGAGAGCGAGCAGTTGCCCATCACCACCGTCGTGACGCCGTGCCGGACCGACTCGCCGAGGCCCGGGTCGAGCAGGACCTCCGCGTCGTAGTGCGTGTGCATGTCGACGAAGCCCGGCAGCACCCAGCGTCCGGTCGCGTCGATCACCCGGGTGGACGGCGGCGGCCCGGCGGGCAGCGGGCGCGCGGACACGGCGGCGACCCTGCCGTCCCTGATCCCCACGTCGCGGACGGCGGAGGCCGCGCCGGTGCCGTCGAACCAGCGGCCGTTCCGCACGACGACGTCGAAAGGCGTGTTCATTTCGCGGACCCCCGTGGGCTGCGGCGGCTGAACGGGAAGCGGTCCGCGGCGGCGACACCGCGGACCGCTCCGCTCGTTCCGGTGGCGTGGGCGTGGTTTTACTCGACTTCCACGTCCGAGATGTCGAGCGAGCTGCAGGACGAGCTGCTGCTGCAGCCCTCGTCCATACCGATCGCTTCGAGGGTGGAAACGGGCTCCTCGATGACGGTGATCTCGATGTCGGACATTTTCCCCTCCTTTCGAGGTCCGAAGGAACTCCGTCACAGTAAGAGCGGAACGGCATTTTTCTCCATCCCGGTTTTCCGTAGTTGATACACCCCGCAATCAGGAATGCGCGGACGGGAGGCGGTCAGCCGAGATTTGCGCCGGAGGATTTCCCGGCGGCGGTTTCCACGGAATCGGCTGGTGGCCGCGCCGGACGCCGCCGCCCCCACGCGACCACGAGCACGGTCAGGAGCGCCGCGACGGCCGCGGCGGTCCGGGCGGCCCCGTCGAAGCCGAGGCCCTGCATGGCCCAGCCCGCGCCGAAGGGCGCGACCGCGAGGCCGCCGGTGTAGGCCAGCGTGTAGACCGCGTACACCGCCCCGTAGACGGGCGGCTGCCGCGACTCGGCGATCTGCGACATGACGGTGACGGTCGGCGTGAGGACGAGCGACGCGCCGCCCGTGACCAGGGCGAGGCCGATGGCGCTCTGGCCGACGCCGTCCAGCGGGCCGCCGAGCAGGAGCAACGCGACCGCGGCGAGGACGCAGCCCGTCCCGGCGACGGCGCCGGGCGAGAGCCGCGCCAGCGCGTACCCGGCGAGCGACGGCGCGATCGCCGCGGCGACGCCCGCCGCGCCGAACACGAGCCCGATCTCGCCGGTACCGGCATTCTCCGTAGTGAACAGATGCAGCGGCAGGATCGGTTCCATGAACGCGATCAGCGCCGCGCCCGTCGCGGTCAGCAGCGCGACCAGCGCGAGTCCCGGACGGCCGCGCACCTCGCGGATGCCGCCGCGGACCGCCGGGCCGGTGTCGGCCGGGACGAGGAACCAGCGGACCGCCCCGTCCGCCAGCGCCAGCGCGCAGGCCAGCAGGAACGGGACGCGCGGGTCGAACCACCCGGCGAGCAGGCCGCCGAGCGGGGGGCCGAGCAGCGTGCCGACCGCGAACGTGGACAGCGCGATGCCCATCGCCTTGCCCCGCTCGGTCGGTCCGTGGGTGGCGGCGATGAGGGCGAGGCCGGCCGTCCAGACGATGCCGGCCGCTGCGCCTTGCAGGGCTCTGGCCAGGATTAACAGTGACGGATCCCGGGCGAACGCGAACAGCGCCGTCGCCGCGGCGAGGCCGGCGACGCCGGCCAGCAGCGGCCGCCGGTTGCCCTGGCGGTCGACCCACAGCCCGGCCGCCGGAGTGGCGGCGACCAGGGCCGCGGCGTAGACGGCGAACATGAGTCCGACGCCGAGCGGGCGGCTGCCGTGCTCGGTCGCGATCTTCGGCAGCACCGGCACGGCCATGCCGTACACCAGGGCGTCCGTGGCGAGTCCGAGGGACGCGACGGTGAGCGCCGCGCGGCTCCGCGATGACGTCTCACGATTGATTCCCATAGTGAATGTGACTACCATAGTGAACGTGAGCAAGCAAGAATCGAACCGGCAGCCGCCGCGGCCCACCCGGCGCATGGGCGACACCCTGCGCGCGGCACGGGAGGCCCGCCGCCTGTCCACCCAGGCCGCCGCCGCGGCAGCCGACATCTCCACCGGCTACCTGTTCAAACTGGAGAGCGGCTTCGTCGGGACGCCGTCGCCACGCGTGCTGCACCGGCTCGCGGGCGTCCTCGACCTCGGCTACTGGGAGCTCATGGAGCTCGCCGGCTACGTCGTCCCGGAAGCGGGAAGCGACGCAGGCGCGGAGGGCCGGGCCACGCCGGCGCCGACGCCGCCCGACCCGCTTCTCCGCATCGCGGAGTCATTGGAAGCCATACGCGACGAGCTGATCACTGTAAGAAAGATTCTGGAATCCCGCGAGGACGATGCGCAGAGCGGAGCGACCGGATGAAACGTTCCAGTTCCCACGGTTTTCCTTAGTCGGAGACCGGCAGTTTCCGAGCTCCCGAATAACTGCACTGGTCAACCGCCGACCCGTCCGAAACAGGCCGCCCGACAAGAGTCCGCCACACCTTGACAGCGGCCGCGTCCAACGTGATTGCATAAATCACAGGGCACTCATCCGACGGGGCTTCACCGGAACCTCAAATGGGCTCCAATTGGCCGTCCGGGGGCTAGGTCACATGACAATCGCAATCTCCGGTAATGGCGCGGCATTCGTCGTCGGCGAGAACGCCTTCCGGGTCGTTCTGGTCGGTTCCTGGCGCGCCCTGACGTCGACTCGGCCGACCGCCGTCCACGACCAGGACGTCGAGATCCACCCGTGCGCGGACCCGGACGTCCTGGCGCCCCTCGTCCACACGGTCCGGGCGGGCTGGATGCTCGCGGGCCAGCAGCTCGACGACAGCGACATCCACCGCATGTTCTGCAGGGCCAAGGCCATCCGCGAGGACCTCAGCCTCGCCATCCTCGGCCAGCGCCGCGACTGGCGGCGGTGCGAGCGCTGGCTGCGCCGCGGCTGCCGCGTCTACCTGGAGGACACCGTCGAAGTCGACCGGATGGCCGAGGCCATCCGCGCCGCCGAACGGCTCCGCATCAACGTCAGCGACCAGTGCTTCTTCCGCATCCTCCAGGAGCGCTCGCTCGGCCCCGCGCCGCACCTCACCCAACGCGAACACGAAGTCCTCGACCTGCTCCGCCGCGGCTTACGCAACCGCGACATCGCGGGCGCCCTCCACGTCACCGAAAACACGATCGAGTACCACATGCGGCACCTGCTCTCGAAATTCGGCGCCCGCAACCGCCTGGAAGTAGTCGAACGAGCCACCGCCTTAGGACTGGCGTGACTTGCCCAGGGGGGCGACCCCCTGGAACCCCCGTCACTCGCGAGGGACCGTTTCCCGAATCGCGGTCGCTCTCGGGAAACGGCCCCTCGCTCCTCGGGTCGGGCGACCTCCGGCCTTGGCGGCCTCCGGCCGCCCGACCCGTGGCCCCGGCTGAGCTTCGTCCAGGTCAGGACATGGCGGGGATCAGTTTCAGTTCTAGGAACGTTTCCGGGGTCAGGGTCGTGGCGGCTGCGGAGCGGACGTCGGCCGAGGTCACCGTCGCTATGTTGCGGGGGTAGCGGTCCAGGTCGGCGGGCGGGAGGCCCGCGGCGGCGTAGCCGAGGAGGCGTTCGGCGCGGCCTCGGGCCGTCTGCAGGGCGCGGTGCTGGCGGACGATCAGGCGTTCCTTGACCGAGCGCAGCGCCGCCCCGCTCACGCCGTCCTTGGCCAGAGCCGCGAACGTGTCGCGGACGACGGCGGAGACCTCGTCCAGCGCCTCCGGGCGGCACGCCGCGACGCACATGCCGTAGCCGCCCTCCGCGAGCTCCCGGCTGAACGCGGCGATCGAGTAGGTGAGGGCGCGTTCCTGGCGGAGCCGCCGGTCGAGCAGGCCGTCGCGTCCGCCGAGCGCGGCCCAGGCGACGTGCAGCGGGAACTTGCGCGGCGAGGCGAGCGCGACGCCGGGCGCGCCGATCAGGCAGCAGGCGCGGGCGCCGTCGACGCGGACGGCCGTCCGGCGGCCCGGCGGGCGGGCCGCGTCGTCGGCGCGGGCGAACGCGGCGGGACGTTCCGCGAGCAGCTCCGCCATCGCGTCCTCGACCGTGCGGACACCGGCTTCCCGCAGGTGGGCGGCGCGTTCCCGGTGGGTGACGCCGTAGCGGTGCCGGTCGCCGAACAGGGCGCGCCGCACGTCCTCCGACCCGCGCTCGGACGTCGGGAGCCGGGCCACGCAGTCCTCGCGCAGCCGTTCCAGCTCCGGCTCCCCTGGTGGAGGCACGTGGTGGAACCAGGATGTGAGGGAGCGCAGGGCGGTCTCGTCCGTCCGCACCACCTCGGCGGTGATGCCCGCCAGGTCGGCGGTGACGAGCGGCTCGACGCGCATGGCCGTGCCGGTCGCCTCGGCGGTGTCCGCGAGGGATTTCGCCCAGACGGCCGCCACCAGCGGCGCGGTCAGCACGGCGGTGCGCGACACGGCGGTCAGCGGGACGGCGAGCGCCGCCGCGGCGACCGGCGACCGTCCGGTGGGCGGAAACGCCGACAGCAGCCGCACGCTCACCCCCGTCCCTCCCGACCGCTGGTGATGGTGTTGCGCCAGTGGGTCAGCACGGCCGCCACCGGCTCCGGCGCGCAGGACAGGAGCGCGTCGGTGGTGACCAGCGTCCGGGGATCGGCGGCGCGGACGGCCGCCGTCTCGACGTCGTCCTCCCGGCGGAGGGTCGGGATGAGGGCCTCGGTGCGCAGCCACGCCGCGCCGTCGGCGCTGGTCAGGCGGTCGCGGGTCCGGGTGAGCGCGGCGATGAACGGCTCCCGGGCCGTCGCCGCCCACACGCACAGCCATTCGCCCAGCGGCAGCGTCCGCACCTGGACGCCGCTCGCCGCCGCGACGGCCTCGCGGGCCAGCATGACCGGCGCCGCCGACCCGGCCGGATCGACCCGGTGGTAGGCGAACGCGATCCCGGCGTGGTCCCGTCCGGCGGTGGCCGTCCAGGGGCGGGACGGGGCGTCCGTCCGGTGCGGCGGCGCGGGCGCGCCCGTCCACCGGGACGCAACCGCCGCAACGTCCGGCAGCGGGCGCCCCGCCACGACCACGAGCGTCGCGTTCGCCGGGTGGTACCAGGTGCGGTGGAAGCGGAGCACGCGGCGCGGGGTGAGGGACGCGACGACGCGCGCGTCCCCGAGCACGGGATGCTCGAACGCCGTCCCGGCCCAGAGGCCGCCGAGCAGCGACTCGCGGATCCGCCACGCGGGCTCGGCGTGCCGGCGCGCCGCCTCCTCGACGATCGCGGCCTGCTCGGCGGCGAGGACGTCCGGCGGCACGCGCAACTCGTCGAACACCGCGCCGAGCGCGACCACGGCGCGGACGGCGTCGAACGCGCGCACGACGACGCTGTACGCCGTGGACTCCCGTCCGGTGCGCGCCGAGACGAGCGCGCCCTCCCCGACGCGCCCGCCCGCGAGCGCGCACCGGACGACGAGGTGTTCGAGCATGTGGGCGGTGCCGCGCTCGTCCGGGCGCTCGTCGCCGCTGCCGACCCGCACCCGCAGCACGACCGCGGCGAGCGGCGACCCGGGGCGGGGCGCCTCGACCAGCCGCAGCCCGCCCGGCAGCCGCACCCGCCTCATCTCAGCCCGCCGGCTGGACGCTGACCAGGGACTGCGCGAGGAAGCCTTCGTGCTCGTCCACCGCGATGACCACCCAGTCTCCGGGGGCGAGCAGCGGGTTGGCGTCGAGCGCGATCTCGTGGTGCGCCTCGGGCGCCTCCGGTGTGCAGGTCAGCTCCCTGCGGTCGATGCGTCCCATGGACTGCCACGCGATCGCTATCGGGACGGGCCCCGTGAGCCCGGTCAGGCCGACCGTGAAGCGGAGCGCGCGGCGTCCGGCGTCGTCGGTGACCTCGTCCAGGTCGGCGCGGCCGAGGTCGTGGGGGGAGACGTACCGTTCGGTGAACGGATACGGGACGGTCCGCCCCCGCTGGTCGAACACGATCGCGTGGACGGCGAGCAGCCGGTTCTCGCCGTCGTAGACGGAGGCGTGGCAGTAGTCGCGTTCCGCGCCGTCCATCAGGACGAGGACCTCCGACGTCACCTCCGGCTCCTCGGGGGTGACCAGGTGGAGGCGTTCGCGTGTTTCGTCGCGGTCGATGAAGAAGAAGCGGTGGGTAAGCAGTGTCGGCTCGTCCAGGCCGGTGACCTTGCTGGAGAAGCGCAGCCGCACGCCGCCCTCGGCCTCGTCGGCGGAGTAGGAGCAGTGCACGGGCGACCGGTCGGGCGGCAGGCAGCGGCTCGTGACGTGCCTGGCGAAGGCGGCCGGGATCAGCGACGTGTCCGCGAAGTCCTCCTTGCGGACGACCGACAGCGAGGGCCGCGCGACGAAGGACGGCACCATCGGAATCCTCCTAGGGAAGCGGGTGGGGGAACGGGTTGTCCGGTTCGGAGTCGAAGCCGAGCGCGCGGACGGCGCCGCGCAGCCGCGGATTGCCCAGCAGCCGGAACCGGTGCGCCCCGGAAAGGTGCTGGAGGCCCGGGACGAGGACGCGCACGACGTCCACCCCGACGTGTCGCGTGTCGGGCGTGCTGAGGTCGACGACATAGGTGTCGTGTCCGGCGGCGGCGAGTTCGGCGACTGTTGCGTCGAGGTCGGTTTCGGGGGGCGGTGTTCGGGCGGGGCGTGCGCAGACGGGTGGTTCGTCGGGGTGGACGAGATACCCGGCGCGGCGCCGCAGCTCGGGACGCAGCGTGTAGAGGATGGCGTGCTTGTTGAACTCGTCGACGTTCGCGAAGTCGGGCCCGGGGTCGAAGTCGCCGTAGTCCTTGACCAGCCTGCGCACGTAGGTGAGGCCCTGGGCGGCCTCCAGGAACGCCTTCTCGACGGCGCGTTCGGGTGTTGCGCGGCAGGCGCTCCCGAACGACAGGACCGGGTCGGGGCCGCCGCGTCCGTCCATGACCGCGACCACGACGGTCGGGGCGAAGTCGAGCGACAGGTCGTAGAACGACACCCGCCAGGACGTCGCGTTCGCCAGGTGGTACCGGACCCGCGACGATCCCGCGACCACGTCCTCCGGGACGGGACGCGGCGGCAGCCGGTGCAGCCAGGAGATCGCCAGCGCGTCCCGCTCCAGGATCTCGTGCAGCCCGCCGAGGACCGCCTCGCGGCGGGACGGCCCGGCGGCCAGCCCGGTGGAGATCGACGGGGCGATCGGTGTTTCGTCGCGTGCGCGGCGGTAGTAGAGGAAGACCTGCGAGGCGGGCACCCAGACGGTCTCGCCGTCCGTCCAGCGGGTGGCGCGGACCCAGCGGACGCGCGTGTCCTCGGCGAACCGCGGGAACGGGAACCCCGGCTCGTCGTACTGGGCGTCGGAGAACAGCCCGAACTCCGTCGGGTGGACGGCGGGCTCGCCGGAGCAGGTCAGCTCCGTCCAGGACGCGAGGCGCAGCCCGCCCGGACGCGACACCCCCGCCGCGTACCGTTCGAGGGACTCCCCGATCGTCGCGTGCAGGGCGTCCCCCTTGGCGAACCCGGCGCCGCCGTTGCGGATCACGCCGAGGCCCGGCCGCACCAGCGACAGGTCGGACGTCGTGCTGCCCGCCAGGTAGATGCGCGGGCCGCCGTCCGCGCGCCGCACGTTGACCGAGTGGACGACCCCGACCAGCTCGTCCACCGCGGCCGTCATCGGCGACACGGGCGCGGGGTGTTGCTGCTGTTGCGCGGCGCAGACGGGGCAGGTGGGGACGGGAAGGAGGCGGCGGCTGGACTCGTCGCCGTCCTCGTCCAGCCAGAGCAGGTCGGCGGCCGCCCGCTCCGGCCATCCGGCGATCCGGCGGGCGACCGCTCCGGCGAGCCGCGCGGCGTTCCACGGCGCCATTCCCTGTGGCAGCGCGGACAGCCCCGCCTCGGCCAGGAAATCCGCGTACGCCCGCCACGTCGGCCCATGGACGGAATTCGCGAAAATCCGGGTGCGCAGGCATTCGTAGCAGGGTGCGGACGCCTGGTCGAGGGACGGGAGCGGGCCGACGAAGGCGGCGCCGTCCCGGACGACCCCGTAGTGGAGGCACGCCCTGCCCTCGCGGACGCACTGCTCGTTGACCCGTCCGGCCCGCGGGTCGAAGATCGACGCGGTCGCGACGACGACGAGATCGGGGTCGCCGACCAGGTCTCCGGCCCGGGTCGCGTCGATGCCCGGCATTCGGCGGAGAACCGAGAACAGGTCGGCGGTGAGGTCGGCGGGCCCGTGCACCTCGACGGTCGTGACCCGCTCCTCCTTCGCGGTCTCGATGGTGGCGGGCTCGATGATGCCCTGGCCGAGCAGGCCGTCCAGGAGGCTGAGCGCGGTGTCGCGCGGCAGGACGTCCGCGAGCGCGTCGGCCAGTTCGGCGGGCCGCGCCGGGGCGTCCAGCCGGGGGAGCACGCGGTCGGCGAGGACGCGGAGGCCCGTCCCACTGAGCCTGCGCACCCCGTCCGCCGACTCGACGAAGCCGGTCGCGTCGTCGCGCACCAGCACGCGCACACCGGGTGTCAGCCGGACGGCGCCGTCCTGATCGATCACGTGGCCCTGCCTTTCTGGCGGACGGCCCTCGGGCGTCCGGGGTGCGGCTTCGCTCCGGCGGTCATGACGCGGCCTTTCCGAGGAGGACCAGGTAGAGGACGGCGTCGTCGGTCCCGTCCAGGCCCAGGAGGCGGTTGAAGTAGTCGTCGACGAAGCCGATCAGCGGATGCGCGACGAGCCCGAGCGCCGCCGCGGCGACCACCACGCTCTGCGCGAGATGTCCGCATTCGAGGAGGACCATCCGGTAGCCGCGCTCCCAGTACTTCCACTGGTTGCGGCGGAACGCGCCCGCGAACACCGCGATCGCGGCCGCGTCGGCGACCCGTCCCGGATAGCCGGTGTGCGCCGCGACCTCGGCGAACGCGAAGTCCGACCGGACGAGTTGCAGCACGCGGCGGCCGGGATGGAAGTAGTGGACGCCTTGCCGCAGGCCGTCCACCCGGCGGGTCAGGACGAACAGGTCGCACGAGCACAGTCCGCCCGCGGTGGGGGTGGCGCGGAGGGGCAGCCTCGTCCCGCCGGACGTGCGCGCGAAGCCGGTGATGCCCGCGGACAGGTCGAGGACGCGGGCGAGGTCGGCCGCCGGAAGCGCGGACGCGGCCATCGGCGCCGCCGACCGCCGCCGCCGGACCGCCACGTCCAGCGGAAGCAGCGCCTGTTTCTGCTGTTCCGTGGGGAGCGCGTACTCGGTTTCGGTCCGGCCGTAGTCGCGGTAAGGGCGGGCCAGCGCCTGCCGGACGGTGGGGGCGAGCCGGTCGATGTCCACCGGCGGGAGCGTCCGGTGTCCGGCGCGGATCTTGGAGTTCTCGTGGAAGAGCCGGGACAGCCGGACGCGGGACGGCGGGCAGGCGAGCGGCACCTCGGCGGGCGCCGTGCAGCCTGCGACGTCGTGCTCCGCCCACGGCCCGAGTTCTCCTGGCCGCTCCTCCAGCAGACTGCATTGGATGACGGCGCCGCGCTCGTCGTCGAGCACCGTCCGCACCTTGGCCTTGACGCGGTCGCCCAGCTCGCCTTCGGCGACGGTGCCGTCGAGCGTTGTTTCGGCGGTTACCTCCACGGGCTCGGCGGGCGCCGTCCAGCCGCCGGACGCGATCTTGGCGAGGACACCATCGAGCGCGGCGCGCACCGCCCCGGCCGGGGTGAGCGCGCAGCCGAGCGCGCGGATCTCGCGCGCCGTCGCGCCGCCGCCTTGCCGGAGCACCGCGCCCACCAGCGGCAACCCGTCCGGCGCGTCGAACAGGTGGCAGTCGAGGCGGCCGTCGAAGGACGGGTGCAGGGGCGGCGGCACCGCGTCCTCCCATCCGGTCAGGCGGCGCGCCGTGGCGGGCGGCGGACGGCGCGCGACCGCGTCGCACACCGCCGCGCGGACGGCGGCGGCGCGCGACGGACCGGCGCCGACGCCGTGTCCGGGACGTCGTTGCCGCAGGTCGACGGCGCGGGCCGCGAGGCGCCACGCCGCGTCGGCCGCGTCGTGCCCGGCGGTCAGGGCGAGCATGGGGACGGGGTCGCCGGACAACTCCAGCCGTCCGGCCGCGTGGCGGGCGGCGACCAGCGCGAACGCGGCGCCCTCGGCGAACGCGGGGAGCGGGACGTCGCGCACGCCGTACCCCAGCGCCTCGATCAGCCCTACGGGTTCGGCTGTTTCGGCCATCAGAGCGTCACCCATTCCCGGTGCGGGACGCTCCGCTCGCCGCAGTCGTCGCAGAACGGGTCGCGCCAGGTCGTGACCGACCTCTGCTCGCCCGCGACGACGTCCACGGTCGTGACCCGGCCCCACGGATGCTCCGCGCCCATCGGCAGCAGCGCGTTCAAAGCGAGGTGGGAGAGGAGGCCGCCCGTCCAGTGAAGGCTTCCGGCCTGCATGGTCGCCCATCCCGGACGCGCGCTCCGCTCCTTTCCGGCCGCCGTGTCGGGCGGGACGAAACAGCGCAGGCACCCCGATTCCCCGGCCTTCACCCACGGCCCGATCCGGACGCTCTGCGGCGAGAATACGACGGGAACCCAATTGCGCCGCGCCGAGCACAAAGCGCGGTTCACTGCCATGAGCACCTCTTCGTCGGACGCCACGACAATGTTCAGATCGGCCTCTTCATCGGCCTGCTCGACCTGGATTGCCTGTTCGCTGAGAAGCCGACCCCACACCGAGACGACATGCTCAGGCCCGCGCAGGACGATACGTTTCGCTCGCACCCCCATGAACGCCCGGTCGGGATCGGCCGCCCGCCGCGCGACATACGAATAGAGGCGGCGACCGGGCTCATCGTCGATGACGACCTCATCGCCAGGAAAAAGCAGGACGCCCATTTCGCGGAACCGCTCGACATAGGGCTCCAGCGTCGCGACCTCGGCCGCGGACAACTGCTCCGCCGCAGGTGCGGCGCGCCGCAGTCGCGGGACGACCCGCAGCAGCACCTCCGCCAGGGCATCCAGCGAATCCTCCCCGGCCGCCAGCGAAAAGGCGCGCGGCCCGACCGCGATCTCGCATTTCCCACCCGCGTCGCCGAAACGCACCTCGACGTCCGAAGCGGCGACCAGCACCGTTCGCATCAGCTCGGAATCAGCCACAAGGCCGATCATAGAATCCGCGCGGAGCCACGCCAATATCGGCAACACCAGTACCGTACTACGGAATTCCGTAGTACTGATCGAGATTGTTTCGGTCCTTTAATGGGTGGATGTTGAGCCGAAGGAAAGTCCTGGGGGCCGGCGCACTCGCATTGCTCGCCCCACGTCCACGGTCGGCCCGTCCCTGGCCCCGTCTCGCCCGGCATCTGAGGGGGCGGCTCGTCCTGCCCTGGCACCCCGGATATCGGACGGCAAGACAACTCGACCTCGCCCAGTACGACCGCGTCAACCCGGCGGCGGTCGCCTATTGCGCCGACGAATCCGACGTGGCGGTGTGCCTCGCCTTCGCGCAGGACGAGCGCCTGCCGTTCGCCATTCGCAGCGGCGGCCACAGCTTCGGCGGCTACTCCACGTCCCACGGCCTCCTTATCGACGTGTCCCGGCTGAGCGCGATCGCGATCGGACGCGAGGCCGCTTTCGGGCACGGTGCCGTCCGGATCGGCACCGGGGCGGCGGCCGTGGACATCCTCAACGCCCTCGCACCCGCCGGGCTCGTCGTCCCCAGCGGGGCGTTCGCCACGGTCGCGGCGGGCGGCTACATCCAGGGCGGCGGCATCGGCTACCTCACCCGGACCCTCGGCCTGGCCTGCGACAGGGTGACCTCAGCGCGGGTCGTCCTCGCGGACGGACGGACCGTCACCGCGTCCCGCGACCAGCACCCCGACCTCTACTGGGCGATCCGCGGCGGGGGCGGCGGGAACTTCGGCGTCGTATCCTCGTTCGACGTCGTCCCCGCCCGCCTCACCACCCTCTCCGTGGCCACGCTGACCTGGGATTTCACCCGCGCCGCCGACATGCTGGACGGCTTCGCGCACTTCCTGGCCGACGCCCCGCGGACGGTCGGCGCCGTCGCGGTCGTCGCCCTCGGCGACGGCGAACCCCCATGGTCGGGCGTCGTCCTGATCTCCCCCGGCGACCTCCGCCCGCAAGTGGACGCCCTGCTGTCCGCGACGGGCCCGGCGTCGTCCCAGAGCATCGACGTGATGTCGCACCAGGACTTCATGCTCTACACCTACGGCTGCACGGACCTCACCCAAACCCAATGCCACCGAATAGGCACGCGCCAAGGCGCCCTCCTTCCCCGGACGCCATTCGGCCTGGTACGCGGCCGTTTGTTCAGCCGCCCTCCGTCCCGGGAGATGTGGGAAAAGGCCCTGGCGGTATTCGACCTCCCGCGTCCCGCGAGCGTGGCGAACAAACTGGAGGTCCTGGCCCTAGGCGGAGCGGACAACGACCTCGCCCGAACGGACACCGCCTACGTCCACCGCGACACCCTCTTCGACCTGAACTACCTGAGCTCGGTCTACCAAACCCCCGTCCCCCCGGAAGCACGCGCCGCCGCGACCACCTGGGTGAACGCGGGCTTCGCCGCCATCGGCCCTTACTCGAACGGCGAGACCTACCAGAACTTCGTCGACCCGTCCCTGCCCGACTGGGCCCGCGCCTATTACGCCGAAAACCAGACCCGCCTGACCACCGTCAAAACCACCTACGACCCCCACAACACCTTCACCTTCCCCCAATCCATCAGGGGCCCTTCAGCCACATGACCCCCTGTTCAGGCCCGAATTCCTAGAAGCCATTCCCGCAGGAACACGACGTCCTCCATACTGGAGTCCGCAGACGGGGGCGGTTCGGCACGCTGCCCGCCTGCGGACTCCGGCCAAGGAGGCAGGCATGAAACGGCTGTGGGACGCCCTGATGCGCCTTGAAGACCGCATGCTCTTCGACTCCGAAGGCCGTCGCCGCGGCAGAAGATTCCCCACCACCCGCGCCGGCTCAGTAGTGGCGATCCTCGCCCTGGCATTAGGAATCGCCCTGATCACCGGCCGAATCCTTTGGTGGACGGAACCAACGGCAGGCCCGGGCGCCCTCATCACCCTCGGCGGCCTAACAGCCCTGACCCGCCGAGCCCTAGCCCTCCACCGCGAGCCCCACCCCGCCCCGACGCCCCCGCCCAACCCCTAAAGCAAAACCGCCACCTCCTCCCGGACGCGCCAACATCATCGTGGCCAGCACAAAGGAGGAATGAGCAGCCCCATCGGCACCCCAGGCTCCTGCTCTGGGCGTGACCGCGGGATCCCTGGGACAAATGCCATCTGGGCGCAATCCACCCCAACAGTCGCCCAACCCTCTTGCAAACCCTCGGCCCTGCTCCCCGAGAGTCGGAATGCCCCGCCGCAGGTTCGCTGCTGCCTACCTCGAACCAGTTCGATCGAGGTAGGGGCCGTCGCCCTGCGCTCTCGCATTGAGGGCACGGTGATGGCTGATCAGATGCGATGGTGTGTGCTGGCGTCGCTGTCTTTGCTGTCGACTGCTGGGATTCGCCGCGCCCGTGATCGGGACGGTAGCCCCCGGGGATGCGCTCACCGAAGGGATCTCACGCTCGTGGGTCTAGACATGGTCGGGCAGGCGACCGGGTTGTTCACCGTCACCAATATCGACGACATCCTGATCCTGGCCCTGTTCTTCGCCCAAGGCGCCGGGCATCACCGCTCAGCGATCCGGATCACCGTCGGGCAATACCTCGGGTTCGCCGCGATCCTCGCTGTGGCCGTGGCGGCCGCGTTCGGCGCGACCTTCCTGCCGGAGTCCGTCATCCCCTATCTGGGGTTGCTCCCACTTGCCCTCGGGCTCAAAGCAGCCTGGCATGCGTGGAAGAACCACCGAAACAGCGAAGAAGAGAACGAGGAGCAGACAAGGTCAAGCGGCCCAGCCGCCCTCGAAGTCGCCGCGGTGACCTTCGCGAACGGCGGCGACAACATCGGGGTTTACGTCCCGGTCTTCGCAACCGCCGCCACTGGCGGCATGATCGTGTACGCCGTTGTCTTCCTCGTCCTGGTGGGCGTCTGGTGCGCGATGGGTCGCTACTTCGCAACGCGGCCGGTCATCGCCCGCACCCTCAGCCGGTGGGGCCATGTCCTCCTTCCCGTGGTCTTGATCGGCATCGGCCTGCTGATCCTCACCGAGGGCGGTGCTTTCGGCCTGTAGCGCCGCGAGCATCTCCCACACTCGATCGCCTGAGTCCCGACCCACCGTCGTCCCCTGCCCCGCAACAACCGAACGGACCTGTCCGAAGGTGCACGGGACGAGCGGCTTGGATGTCTTTGCGAGGGCCAGGACCCGGATCCGTACGAACGATCCGCGCACCGATCAGTTTCTTCCGCTCGACTGGTCTACTCTTCCGAGACCCGGCTGACGGAAGGCATCGCGCAATGCGGAAACTGATCTACGGCATGAACCTGTCCCTGGACGGCTACGTTTCCGCGCCCGGCGGCGACATCAACTGGAGCGAGCCGAGCGACGAACTGTTCCAGTGGTGGCTCGACCAGGAGCGGGCGATCACCCTCTTCCTCTACGGGCGCCGGCTGTGGGAGACCATGAGCTCCTACTGGCCGACCGGCGACCAGCAGCCGGACGCCACCCCAGCACAGATCGAGTTCGCGCGGAACTGGCGGGACACGCCGAAGGCGGTGTTCTCCTCAACGATCGACAAGGTGGACTGGAACGCTCGCCTGGTCACCGGCGACGCCATCGCCGAGATCACCCGACTCAAGGCCGAGGACGGCGGACCGATGAGAGTCGGCGGCGCAACGCTCGCCGCAGCGGCCATGCGGGCCGGTCTGATCGACGAGTACGAGATCGTCACCCACCCGGTAATCGTCGGCGGCGGCAAACCGTTCTTCACCACGCTGGAGAGCCGGGTGAACCTGAACCTGGTGGAAACACACACGTTCCCCGGCGGCGCGCACTTGACCAGGTACAAGACAAGGCGCTGAGCACGCTCGCGAAACAGGAGAGCCCAGGCCAGAACCAAGTTCCGACCTGGGCTTTCGGTTGGGTGGAGCCTAGGGGATTCGAACCCCTGACACCCGCCTCACAAAGCCGATCATGAATCTCCCACCCGCCCTGGCACCCCGCTGACCGGGGCGCTGGGCTGCTGTCGCGCGGTGCCCGCCCCCTGCGGCCGCCCCGAGCGTGCGACGTAGCCGCTGCTCTTCCGCAGCTTTCCTCGCTCCGGCCCCAACGAGACCTGCACTTAGCGGCGGACGAGTCCTGTCAAGGGTGGCGAAGCCATCACGTAGTGACCCCCGAAGGGTGCCCCCATGACGGGTTGCGGCCGTCGCCATCCTCGACAGCTCGAGGTCGGGGAAGCCCCGCGCCCTTCCAGCCCAGCCGCAAGCAACCCGCCGCGTGAAGTGTCAGTCGACGTTGCCAAGGACGCCGCGAGCCTGGACACGAAACTCACTGACCGCGTGGTAAAGCCGTCGCTCTCGCGCTGAGGCCGTAGCGGAGTGTTCCGCTCTCTCGCTGGCGTCTCCCGCGTGGGCATCCCTCACCATTCGCTGCATGACCTCGGAGAGGCCTCGGGACTCCTCGTCGATTCGGTCGGCCGCATCGACGATGGAGGGAGGGCCTTCGAGGATGACGACTTCCGCGGCACGGTGGACGTCGCGGGCCCGGGCGATGAAGCGCTGGACCGTCTCGTCCAGTTCGGGCAGGTCGGGAGAAGCCGCCTTCAATGCGTGGAGGATCGCGTCCATGGCGATATCGCGATCATGGAGGGCACTGAGGTAGGCGGCATAGGCGTCGCGTCGATGCTGACGGCGCCACTGGACGTGTTGGGTTCGTGCTTGCGTCCTACCGTTCACGACAGCCGCCCCCAGCGTGGTGAGCGAGCCAACGGCTGCACCAAGCAGGGCGGCGAGTCCTGCGTCCATGGCCACATTGTGGCGACACAGTGACCGCGCGGCCATGATCTACCTCCACGCGACGGACGAACGGCACCGCGAGATCGCCGACACCCTGAGCGCGATGGCCAAGGCTGAACTCAAGGGCAAGAAGCGATCGGGCACGCAACGGGCACGGAAGCGGAAGAAGAGATCTTGAGACAAGAGAGGCCAGGCCGGAACTTCGGTTCTGACCTGGGCTTTCGAGTGGGTGGAGCCTAGGGGATTCGAACCCCTGACACCCGGCTTGCAAAGCCGGTGCTCTACCAACTGAGCTAAGGCCCCTTGCGGCGGCACAAGCCTACCCGTGGTCGGCGGTCCGTGGGGTACCGGCGTTGGCCGGGAGGACGAGGGTGGGGAAGGACGTGACGCTGGGGAGGATGTGGGTGGCGCCGGCGGTGAGGAGGCGGTCTCGGTCGTGGGCGCCGGTCAGGACGCCGGCGACGATCGAGGCGCCCGAGCGGCGGCCCGCGAGCATGTCGTTGGCGGTGTCGCCGCAGACGGCGATGTTGCGGACGTCGTCCACGCCGAGTTGCAGGGCGGCGGAGAGGACGAGGTCGGGCCATGGCCGTCCGCGCGGGACGTCCTCCGGGCAGAGGGTGAGGTCGACGCGGTCCCACCAGCCGAGGGCGTCGATGACGCGGGCCTGCGTGCTGCGGCTGAAGCCGGTGAGCAGGCAGACGCGGACGCCGGCGTCGCGGAGGCGCAGCAGGACGTCGTCCGCGCCGGGGACGGGGTGCAGGCCGCGGCGGTCGACGAGGTCGGCGTAGGAGCGCTCGAACGCCAGGTGCGCGGCCTGGGCGCGGGCCTCGTCGAAGAGCGAGCGGAAGACGCCGAGCTTCGACGCGCCCCGCGAGTCGCGGAAACGGGAGACGGCACGGTCGTACGCCGCCGTGCCGGAGACGATCCCCAGTGCGGCGATCGCCTCGGCGAAGGCGGTGTGGACGGTGTCGCCGTCCGCGACAGTGGTCCCGGCGAGATCGAGGCAGGCGACGGTGATCGGATCTGCTTCGTTCACGCCGGGGCCTTTATCGCCGTCGTCTCGGTGAGCGCTTCCATCCTCGGTCGGCCCGCACGGGCTCCGGCTCTCGCGGGCGGACGGACGAGAACGTCAGTTGTCGGACGACGTGGCCTCGGTCCACAGGTCCAGCTCGGCGCGGTCCTGCTGCAGCCGGCGCCAGACAGCGAAGCCACCGAGTGCGACGACGGCCAAAATGAGCAGCTTCTTCACGGTGGGACCCCTTCACCTCGACTATGCAGTCAAACCCGAGGGAATGTCTTACCTCAACGTCTGCTTCCCCCAGGCTCTCCGCAGCCTAGCAATCGTTCCCGGGCGATCCGCACCCCCTCACCGGTATCGGACCAGCGGTCCAATCCGGTGCGGGCGGCGCCACCCCGCCGGGACGCCCGTCCGGCCGCGCGATCCCGGGGACGACCCCGCGGGAGAATCGATGGCGGAGGACGACTTCCGGCGCTGGGAGCACGAGTTCGAGCCGGGCGCGCCGAAAGCGGCGCAACACCCGGAGGGGCCGCGACGGGAGTCGTCCGGAAGGCGCGGCGTGGCGGTGGCCGCAGGCATCATCGCGTTCGGCTGCGCGGGGGTGATCGCGCTGGGCGACGTCCCGCTCGGCGCGGCCGGGCTGGTGCTGGCGGCGCTCATCCTGGTCCTGTGGCGGATCGGAATGTAGGCATCTGTGGTTTTGTGCGGACCGATCCGCCATCATCTGCGCATGGACCTGCGCGGAGCGAACGTCCTCGTCACCGGGGCGACCGGCGGGATCGGGCGGGCGCTCGCGCGGGCGATCGCCGACCGGGGCGGACGGCTGGTCCTCACGGGCCGCCGCGCGAACGTCCTCGAACCGCTCGCCGACCGGCTCGGCGGCCGGGCCATCGTCGCCGACCTGGCCGACCGCGCGTCCGCCGAACGGCTGCTCGACGACGCGGGCCAGGTGGACGTCCTCGTCGCGAACGCCGCGCTCCCCGCGTCCGGCCTGCTCCCGGACTACTCGATCACTGAGATCGACCGCGTGCTGGACGTGAACCTCCGGGCGCCGATCGTGATGGCGAAGCTCGCGAGCGCGCGGATGGCCGATCGTGGCCGCGGGCATCTGGTGTTCGTGTCGTCGCTGTCCGGGAAGTCGGCGTCCGGGCACGCATCCCTCTATAACGCGACGAAGTTCGGCATGCGCGGGTTCGCTCTCGCCCTGCGCGAGGATCTGCGTCCGCATGGCGTCGGCGTGTCGACCGTGTTCCCCGGCTTCATCCGGGACGCGGGCATGTTCGCCGACGCCGGGGTCACGCTGCCGCGCGGCATCGGCACGCGGACACCGCGCGACGTCGCGCGGGCGACCGTCCGGGCCGTCGAACGGAACATCGCCGAGGTGGACGTCGCCCCGCTCGGCCTGCGGCTCGGCGCGCGGTTGGGCGGCGTCGCGCCCGCCTTGTCCGCGGCGGTACAGCGCCGCGCGGGCGGCCCGCGCATCACCCGCGCCCTCGCCCAGGGCCAACGCGACAAGAGGTGACCGGGAGGCTGGGACGGGCCAGGGTGGCGACAAAATCGGGTCTCCAGGTGATAATCCGGGCAGCCCCGCTTGATCGGCGGGGCGTGCGGCGCTCGCGTCCTCCCGGGCGGCATCTCGCCTGCCGCGGCGCGTCCCGAGGAGGTCTGCGCATGTGGACGACGGGTAGGACGGCGGCTATCGGGGCGGCGGCCGCGACCGTGCTGGCCCTGGCGGCGGCCCCGGCGCGGGCCGCGGACCCCGCCGACGCGACCGTGGTGCCGGTCCAGGTCACCGGCGACCCCGCCAAACGCTTCAACCTGGTCATCCTCGGGGACGGCTACACGCCTGCCGACATGCCGAAGTTCCGCGCCAACCTCGCTGAGCACCTCAACGACTTGTGGACGATCGAGCCGTTCAAGTCGTACCGCAGCTATATGAACGTGTACGCGGTGGAGATTCCGTCCGGTGAGTCTGGGGTGAGCTGTGACCCGTCCCTGTCGTCCCCACGCCGGACGACACCGTTGCGCATGGCGTTCTGGAGCGGATGTCGTGAGGACGGCATTCAGCGGCTTCTCGTCATGGATTCCGCGGCGGCCAAGACGTATGCGGACCTCGTCCCAGGGGCCTCTGTAGCGAACCGTCAGATTCTCGCGCTCGCCAACAGCGACACCTATGGAGGTGCAGGCGGAGCGTACGCGACCGCCTCGGGTGGGAACGCGATGTCCGCCCTCATCGCACCGCACGAGTTGGGCCACTCACTGGGCGGGCTGCAGGACGAGTACGACTACTACCAACGCGGTGTGCCTGGCGGGACGTACACCGGTCCTGAGCCCGACTCCATTCACCACACTCTGCTGACCGAGCAGGAGATGAAGACGCAGAAGGCGAAGTGGTGGCGGTGGCTGGGCGAACGGAGCGAATCCGGGGGGACCATAGGACGCTACGAGGGCGGCATCTACTTCAGTAAGGGCGTGTGGAGGCCGAGCCAGCACTCGATGATGAAGACGCTCGGCTACTACTTCGACCAGGTCGCCCGCGAGCGGATGACGCAGCGGATATCGGCGAAGGTCAACCTCGTCCAGGCCCACACGCCGACCGACGCACCGGTCGGAGCCGACCGCGTCCTCTGGGTGGAGACGATGCACCCGACCGGGCATCAGCTCTCCATCACCTGGACGGTCGACGGAAAGCCCGTACGGGCGACGTTGCCTGCGGGCCGCGGCGCGGCGGGAGCGAACCTCGACCTGTCGCGGCTGCACTTGAAGAAGGGCACGCACACCGTTCAGGCGACGGTCGTCGACCCGACCGGCTTCGTCCGGGACCCGGCCGTCCGGTCGTCCGCCGCGCTCACCCAGGTCCGCACCTGGACGGTCGATACCGGAGTGAAGACCCCGCCGGACGACGTACCGGTCGATTTCAGCTCGTCCACGCCGACCGACAAGCCGGTGGGCGCCGACTCGGTGGTCTACGCCGAGACGACGCATCCGGTGGAGAGTGTGCCGTCCGTCCGCTGGGAATTGGACGGACGCCGTGTTGAAGGCGGCGACCGGGACATCGATCTCGGCCGTTTCCACTTGTCCGAAGGCACGCACAAACTGGTCGCGCGCGTCGGCTCCAAGAGCCGTTCCTGGACGATCGACGCCGAAGCCCCGACGGTGAAATACGAGCTCTCCAAGGCCGCTCAGGTTCGTCCCGGACGCACGCCCGAATACGTCTTCGACGGACCGTTCACCATGCGTCTGACCGGCGCCGACGACCACGCGGGCGTCGTCGTGTCCGAGTTCCGCGTGGACGGCGACGGCTGGTTCACCTATTTCGGCTGGCCGACCGACTCGTCCGCACCCTGGCTCTTCACCGAGAACGGCACGGTCATCGACAGCCTCACCTACGGCAAGCTCGGCAAGGGGCGCCACACGATCGAATACCGCGCCATTGACACGGCGGGCAACACGACGGCCGCCTCCGAATTCAAAGTGACCCTCCGCTGACCTGAGACACGCGGAGGGCCACCAGCGCCATGGGCTAGGCCGTGGGGGCTTCTTCCGGACACGGGTTCGGCCGTTGCTGCACGGAGGGGGACGGCGACTGGGAGCGGGGCGCGCGGGCGGTTGCCAGGACGGAGCCGCCGAGGATCAGCGCGAAGGACGCGATGATCGTCCCGGTCAGCGGTTCGCTCAGGAACGCAACGCCCGCAACAACGGCGACGGCCGGGTTGACGTAGGTGAACACCATTCCCCTGGACGTCCCGACCTCGCGGATCAGCTCGAAAAAGACGATGAACGCCAGCGCCGTGCAGATCAGGCCGAGGCCGACGAGCGCCGCCATCACGCGGCCGCTCGGCATCTCGTCCGGCCAGGTGGCGGCCGCGGGACCGGCGTAGACGACGGCGGCGATGGCGAGCGCGAACGCGGCCAGTTGCAGGCTCGGGAGGTCCCGCAGCCGGCGCGTCGTGATCATCGGGGCGACGGCGTAGCCGACCGCGACCAGCATGACCTCGCCGATCGCCCACCCGCTGCCGCCGCCGAGATGCGGCCCGGCCAGGACGCCGACGCCGACCAGGCCGATCAGCAGCCCGGCCCAGCGCAGCACGCCGAGCCGCTCCGCGTCGCCGGTGAGCCTGGCGAGCACCACGGCGATGATCGGGACGGCGGCGATCAGCAGCCCGGTCATGGAGCTGGTCAGCCGGTTCTCGGCGTCCGAGAGCAGCGCCCACGGGCCGAGGATCTCCACCGCCGTGAACGCCAGCAGCGGACGCCAGTGGCGGCGCACCACGTCCAGCCGTCCGGCGCGGATCGCGAGCGGCAGCAGGACGATGGCGCCGAGCGCGGTCCGCGCGAAGACCACCATGGGCACCGAGACGCCCTCGACGGCCACTTTGATCATCAGGTAGGGGATGCCCCACAGCACGCTCATCAGCGCGAACAGCGCCCAGCCGCGGCGACTCATACCGACCTCCGTTTCCCCGTTCCGTCCGCGGCGGGTGGCCTCGCGGACAGGTTCAGGATGCGCGGCGCGGCCCGCCGCCGTCTTGAACGCTGTTGCGGTACGCGCCCGGCGTGACGCCCACCACGCGCCGGAACCAGCGGGTCAGATGCGCCTGGTCGGCGAACCCGACGAGGGTCGCGGCCTCGGCGGGACGGTGCCCGGCGTCCAGCAGCGCGCGGGCCCGCGTCACCCGGTGCTGGGCGAGCCACGCGTACGGCGGCATGCCGACGACGTCGCGGAACGTCCGCAACAACTGGTAGCGGGACATCTCCAGGTCGGCGGCGACCTCGGCGAGCGTCGGCGGGGCGGTCACCTCGCCCGACAGCCGCTCCGCGACGGAACGCGCGATCCGCCGCGCGTCGGCGCCGCGCCGCCCCGGGTCCTCCGCCGGACGCCCCTGCCTCGCATGCCGCCGGACGAGCGCGCCGAGCACTCCGAGCAGGCGGGTCTCGCCCTCGAGCGGATCCTCGCCGAGCCGCAGCGCGCGATGGGCGAGCCGCAACTCCTCGCCGAGCCGGAGGTCACCGATGATCGGCTCCCGGAAGTGCGGCCACAGCGGTGACGGGTCCGGGTGGTCCGTCAGCACGGCGCCCAGCAACTCCGGATCGGGGTAGACGCACAGATAGGCGAACCCGTCCTCCCTCGCCGGACCACCGGTATGCGCCTCGCCCGGCTCGATCACCACGACGCTCCCGGCCCCGGAGTAGACGCGCTCCCCGCGGTAGCGCATCGTTTCCAGCCCGTCGACCGTCACCCCGATCGCATACTGATCATGAATATGCGGCGCGTAGTGCCGCCGCCCGATCCGAGCCGTCAACAGATCGAGCGGCCCCCCTTGAACCCCGCCAACCCGAGTCCAGACAACCCGATCCCGCTCCCCCTGCCGCCCCACACCGTCCCCCCGCCGCCCGACACCGTCCCCCCGCCGCCCGACACCGTCCCCCCGCCGCCCGACACCGTCCCCCCGCCGCCCGACACCGTCCCCTCGCCGCCCAAGAACAAGGTCACGCCCGGCGCCCGCGCCACCGCCGACACCGCGATCGTCACCAGGCACAGTGCGGGCATTCTCACCAACGGCGCCACCGCTGTCGGACACGCTCCCGACGTACTCAGAAACGCCGTCAGCGGGCGCCGACACAGCGCGGGCGTCCCCGGCGAGAGCGCTTCCGCTGCTTCCGGAGATGGGCCCAGTGTTGGCGGGTATAGCGCGGGCGCTGTCAGGCACCGCCGTAGGGCTGTCGGGCTTGGCGTCGGTGGTCGGGACGCTGGGCGGGATGGTGGGTGCCGCGCCAGTGTTGGCGGGTGCGGTGTCGGGAGAAAGGTTGGGGGTGGTACTGGGTTTGGCGGGCATGGGGCGGGTGGGATCGTCAGGCGGAGAAGATGTGCCGGAGCCGCCAGCGATCCTCGTCACGGCCGAGCTCCGCGACCGCCACGCCTTCGGCACCCGTGATGCGGACGCGGTAGACCCGGCCCTCCTGGGGCGTTCCGTAGGTCTTCAGTACCTCTTGCACGGCGTAGCGCGCTCCGCGCCACTCGTACGCGGTGAGCCGTCCCGCCTGGTCGTGCTCGGCGCGCACCGGCTCGTTCAGCAAGTGCCCCATGCGGGGAGCGTAGCACGCATTCGAACTGATGTTCGCAGGTGGCGGGCCTGTTCGAGGCGTGCATGTCCGTGCTCGCAAGGCCTCGCGCGCAGGTGTCTTTCCGCGTCGCCGGGCGTGGCGTGGCGATCGATTTCATGCGGACACTACGCGCCATGTAGAGGTAACGGCGGAGACCTCCTTCCTCATCCCGTGCGCCCCCTGCGGTTCCCGGTGCGATCTGGCCCTTTCGCGGGGAAGGAACCAGGCGCGAGAGCCAAGGGGGGAACATGATCAATGGGGCACACGTCATCATCTACAGCCGCGACGCCGAGGCGGACCGCGCGTTCATCCGGGATGTCCTCGGCTTCCCGAACGTCGACGCGGGCCAGGGCTGGCTGATCTTCAAGCTGCCGCCGGCCGAGGTGGCCGCCCACCCCACCGAGGGCGAACCGCGGCACGAGTTCTACCTCATGTGCGACGACATCCAGACCACGCTCGAAGGACTGGGCGCCCGCGGCGTCCAGGTCGACGTCCCGATCACCGAGCAGAGCTGGGGACTGCTCACGGCGATCCGGCTGCCGAGTGGCGGCGAACTCCCGATCTACCAACCCCGCCACCCGGTGGCGAAGGACCTCTAGAGAGAGTTATCCACAGCTGGGGATTCCCTTCGCGCACACCTCCATCCCCCTGTCGACCGGCGTTACAGAGGCCCGCGTCCACAGTGGATTCCCCAGAACAACCGGGCTTTTCGGCGTCCGGGCGGCGGATCGCGCGCCATCTCGTCCATCATCCGCGCCCACTCGCCGCCACGCACGGATTCCACAACCTGTGGATAACTTCTGTGCACACCCTGGGCACAGGCGCCCGCCGCCGCGTCCACCATTCTTCCCCAGGTTGCCCCCAGCCCCCTCGACGACTTGTCCACGTCGTGGAAAACCTGCTGACCAGTCGAAAGACAGCCTCCGCCGGACGGTTGCCCACACCACGTACACACACTGTGGACGGACGGCCTCCACACCCCGACCGTCCCGGTGGATAACGCTGCCCACCAACCATCCCCAGCCACGTCCCCAACCAGCGACGTTCATCCACAACGGTGCACGTCCCGCATGCGGCTCACGTCCTGTGGCATGCCGCGAGGCGCGAGCGCGCGTTCCACAGACGCCACCACGCTCACCACTTCTCGGACGGGCCGGACGTGTCGTTGAGCCCAATGGATATCGCGGAGCGGAAGAATGACGGCGTCCACCTGATCAAGGTCGCGCCAAGCGGACCGCCCACCGACAAGAGGGCACCCAACCCGGGAATCCGTTTTCCACAGACTGTGGAAAACGGATGAGGAGAGTGGCTCAACCGGCGAGCCTCAGGCGAGCCCGCGGCGGGGGCTGAAAGCAAAAGACCCCTGGTCGGTGCCCGGCAAGGGGCTGGGGAGTGGTGGCCGAGGCTGGCCTGGATCGCGGCGAGGACTCAGCCAGGTCCCAGCCGATGGGCGCATCCTTCTACGGCTCCGTCTCCCGCTACCGCTGCCAGATGGCGGCGAGGACCGCGACGGTGACGGCGCCCAAGGCCACCCAGGCGAACCAGAACAGCCAGAGCCACCATGCGGGGGCGAGCAGAATCGTGGCTACGGCGACGGCCGCGAGGGATGCGAGGGTGGCTGTGACGAGGGTGGCGACGGACCGCTGGTGGTCCATGTCAGGGTCCTTCGCTGATGGGGCAGCTTCGTACGCCGCCCTGTTCCAGGTCGGCAGCGGCAAAAAAGAAGCGGGACGATCGGAAGATCGTCCCGCGGAATTCCACAGAGGGAGGGTGTCTGTTCTTCGGTCTCGGCCCCGGAAGGGGCCTGACTGGGTGGGCCTAGGAGGACTTGAACCTCCGGCCTCATCCTTATCAGGGATGCGCTCTAACCGACTGAGCTATAGGCCCGGGTTGTGCCGCTGTACTGGGCGGCGCAACGAGAGGTTACCCCATCCTGCCGGGCAACCGGAAATCGATTACTCGGCCTCCTTGAGGGTCACTTCGACGCCGCCGACGAGGTCGGCGGCGAGGTTGTAGATGACCGAGCCGACCGTGGAGAGGGCGGTGATGAGAAGGACGTTCAGCGCGCCCACGAGGACGGTGTAGCCGAAGACGCGGAAGAAGGAGAACCAGCTGCCCGCGTCGACGCTGCCGGTGGTCTCGCCCTGCTCCTTGGTGAGGCTGTTGATGGTGTCGCTGATGGCGTCGAACACGCCGAGCCCGGACAGGATCGTGTACAGGACGATCACCGCGACCAGCAGCACGACGAAGCAGACCAGCGACATCACGAAGCTGAACTTCATCACCGACCACGGTTCGAGCCGGGCGAGCTGCAGTTGCGCCTTGCGCGCGGGCTTGCCGGAGACCGCGGGTTTGGACGAGGTCTTGGCCGGCGCGACGGTGGTGGAGGACGGACGGTCCTTGAGGATCGTGCCCGCGAAACCCTTGCGGTTGGTTCCCCCGGAGCCACCCGAGCCGGAAGAACCGGACGAGGACGGCGAGGACGAAGGGGTGAACGGCTTGCTCGGCGACTCCGAACGCCCGGAGGAGACCGAACCAGACGGCTCCGTGGGCCTGGACCAGCCGGACGACCCGGACGACCCGGACCCGGGCCCCGACGACCGGGGCCCGGGCGGGGACGGCGTGCTCTTCGGCGGCGCGCCCGCTCCCGAATCGTCCTTCGGAGGCTCGGCGGTGTCCTTGATGGGGGCGATCTCCGGAGTGTCGGACGGCTTGGCCTGGTCGTCCGCGACCTGGGAGAGGTCGCTCCGGGTCTCGTCCGTGCCGGAGGAGCCGATGTCGACGGTCGTCTCGTCCCGGCCGGACGGCGAGGACGCGGCGGACACCGTCTTCCCCGACCGGCCCGGCTTGGACCTGCCCGGCTTCGCTCCGGACTTCCCGGCGGAGCGCCCGGACTTCCCGGCCGAGCCCGTCCCGGAGCCCGATCCGGAGCCGCCGCCGGGCGCGCCCGTGCCGGGCCCGTCCTCGTTCTTGCCGGGCTCGGTGCTCACGTGTCCTCCTGGCCTAGCGGATCGGGGACGTCGTCGCGCTCATCACGCACCTTCGCCCCCTTCGGCTTCTTCCGAGTCCTCCATGGACTCTACGTTCCTCGCGATGGCCACCACGCTGTCCCCGTCCGCGAGGTTCATTAGACGGACGCCCATGGTCTGCCTGCCGGATTGCTTGATCTCCGCCGCTGTGGTGCGGATCACTCCGCCGTTCGACGTCATCGCGAAGACCTCGTCGTCGTGGCCCACCATCAGAGCCCCTACCAACATCCCGCGAGATTCCACGATCTTAGCGGTGAGGACGCCCTTACCCCCACGACCTTGCAGCGGGTACTGGTCGACGGGGGTCCGCTTGGCATAGCCCCCCTCGGTCGCGACCAGGACATCCTGGGACGAATCCTGCGCGACCAGCATGTTCAGGACTTCCTGGTCCTCCTCGAAGCGCATGCCGATCACGCCGGACGTGGCGCGTCCCATCGGGCGGAGCGACTCGTCGTCGGCGCGGAACCGGATCGCCTGCGCCCCGGTCGACACCATCAGCAGGTCGTCGTCGGCGGACACCAGCCGGGCCGCGATGACCTCGTCGTCGTCGACCAGGTTGATCGCGATGATGCCGCCGGTGCGCGGCGAGTCGAAGTCGCGGAGCGCGGTCTTCTTGACCCGGCCCTTCTTCGTGCCGATCACCAGGTAGGGCGCGACGTCGTAGTCGCGCAGGTCCATGACCTGGGCGATGTGCTCGTCCGGCTGGAAGGCCAGCAGGTTCGCGACGTGCTGGCCGCGCGAGTCGCGGCCGGAGTCGGGCAGCTCGTACGCCTTCGCGCGGTAGACGCGGCCCTTGTTCGTGAAGAACAGGATCCAGTGGTGCGTCGTCGTGACGAAGAACTGGTCGACGATGTCGTCCTGCTTGAGCTGCGCGCCGCGGACGCCCTTGCCGCCGCGCCGCTGCGCCCGATACAGGTCGGTGCGGGTCCGCTTGGCGTAGCCGCCGCGGGTGATCGTGACGACGACGTCCTCTTCGGCGATGAGGTCCTCGTAGGAGACGTCACCGTCGAACGGGATGATCTGGGTGCGCCGCTCGTCGCCGAACTTCTCGACGATCGGGGCCAGCTCGTCGCCGACGATCTGCCGCTGCCGCTCGGGCGAGGCGAGGATGTCGTTGTAGTCGGCGATCTCCGCCATGAGCTTGTCGTACTCGTCGGTGATCTGCTGGCGCTCCAGGGCGGCGAGCTTGCGGAGCTGCATGTCGAGGATGGCCTGCGCCTGGACCTCGTCGATCTCCAGCAGGCTCATCAGGCCCTGCTGCGCCTCCTGCGCCGACGGCGACCGCCGGATCAGCGCGATGACCTCGTCGATCCGGTCGAGGGCCTTGAGCAGGGCGCGCAGGATGTGGGCGCGCTCCTCGGCCTTGCGGAGCAGGAACCGGGTGCGGCGGACGATGACTTCGATCTGGTGCGCGACCCAGTGCCGGACGAACTGGTCGATGCGCAGCGTGCGTGGCACGCCGTCGACCAGCGCGAGCATGTTCGCGCCGAACGTCTCCTGCAGCTGGGTGTGCTTGTACAGGTTGTTCAGGACGACCTTGGCGACCGCGTCCCGCTTGAGGACGATGACGAGCCGCTGCCCCGTCCGGCCGGACGTCTCGTCGCGGACGTCGGCGATCCCGTCGAGCTTGCCCTCCTTCACCCCTTCGGCAATCTTGAGGGCGAGGTTGTCCGGGTTGACCTGGTACGGAAGCTCGGTGACGACGAGGCAGGTGCGGCCCTGGATCTCCTCGACCTCGATGACGGCGCGCATCGTGATCGAGCCGCGGCCGGTGCGGTAGGCGTCCTCGATGCCCTTGCGGCCGACGATCAGCCCGGCGGTCGGGAAGTCGGGGCCCTTGACGCGCTCGATCAGCGCTTCGAGCAGCTCCTCGTCGGACGCGCCGTAGTTGTCGAGGTACCAGCGGACGCCGTCGGCGACCTCCCGCAGGTTGTGCGGCGGGATGTTCGTCGCCATCCCGACCGCGATGCCCGCGGACCCGTTAACCAGCAGGTTCGGGTACCGCGACGGCAGGACGTCGGGTTCCTGCGACCGGCCGTCGTAGTTGGGGGAGAAGTCGACGGTCTCTTTGTCGATGTCGCGGAGCAGCTCCATCGCCAGCGGCGCCATGCGGCACTCGGTGTACCGCATGGCGGCGGCGGGGTCGTTGCCGCGGGAGCCGAAGTTCCCGTTGCCGTCGACCAGCGGGTACCGCATCGACCAGGGCTGCGCGAGCCTGACCAGGGCGTCGTAGATGGCGGAGTCGCCGTGCGGGTGGTAGTTCCCCATGACGTCGCCGACGACGCGGGCGCACTTGAAGTAACCGCGGTCGGGCCGGTAGCCGCCGTCGTACATCGCGTACAGGACGCGGCGGTGGACGGGCTTGAGGCCGTCGCGGACCTCCGGCAGCGCGCGCGCGACGATGACCGACATCGCGTAGTCGAGATAGCTCTTCTGCATCTCGACCTGGATGTCGACCGGTTCGATCCGTTCGCCCGGGTGTCCGCCCTCGGTGGTCACGTCCGTCACTCTGAAGACCTTTTCTGCTCGGTGGGAT
This sequence comes from Actinomadura decatromicini, assembly GCF_008121305.1. Taxonomy (NCBI): domain Bacteria; kingdom Bacillati; phylum Actinomycetota; class Actinomycetes; order Streptosporangiales; family Thermomonosporaceae; genus Actinomadura; species Actinomadura decatromicini. The sequence goes on from NZ_VSRQ01000002.1 coordinate 290,225, forward strand.
GCGCGTGCGGTCGCCTCTGGGAGTCAGGCCGCCGGAGCGGGAGCCCGGGAGCCGCCGAGGCGGAGGCCCGCACGTCAGATGTCGAGGAAGCGCACGTCCTTGGCGTTGCGCTGGATGAACTCCCGGCGGGGCTCGACCTCCTCGCCCATGAGCACGCTGAACAGCTCGTCCGCCTGGGCGGCGTCGTCGAGCTGCACCTGCAGCAGGACCCGGTTGTCGGGGTCCATCGTGGTGTCCCACAGCTCGTTGGCGTTCATCTCGCCGAGGCCCTTGAAGCGCTGCACCAGGTCGCGCGGACGGGGGTCGCGCTTGCCCGCGGCGACCCCGGCCTCGATGATCGCGTCCCGCTCGGCGTCGGAGTAGGCGTAGTCGGCCTCGGTGCCCCGGGCATCCCACTTGATCTTGTAGAGCGGCGGCTGGGACAGGTACACGTGGCCGGCCTCGATCAGCGGCTTCATGAACCGGAACAGCAGCGTGAGCAGGAGCGTGTTGATGTGGTGGCCGTCGACGTCGGCGTCCGACATCAGGATGATCTTGTGGTAGCGCAGCTTGGTGATGTCGAACTCGTCGTGCACGCCGGTGCCCAGCGCGGTGATGATCGCCTGGACCTCGTTGTTCTTGAGGATCTTGTCGATCCTGGCCTTCTCCACGTTGAGGATCTTGCCGCGGATCGGCAGGATCGCCTGGAAGTGCGGGTTGCGGCCGCCCTTCGCCGAGCCGCCCGCCGAGTCGCCCTCGACGATGTACAGCTCCGACTTGCTCGGGTCGGTGGACTGGCAGTCCGACAGCTTGCCCGGCAGCGACGTGGACTCGAGCAGGCTCTTGCGGCGGGTCAGGTCGCGCGCCTGCCGCGCCGCCACCCGCGCCCGCGCGGCCTGCGACGCCTTGTTGATGATCTCCTTGGCCTCGCCCGGGTTCTCCTCGAACCAGTCGCGCAGGTGCTCGTTGCACGCCTTCTGGACGAACGACTTCGCCTCGGTGTTGCCGAGCTTCGTCTTCGTCTGGCCCTCGAACTGCGGGTCGGCCAGCTTGATCGAGATGATCGCGGTGAGGCCCTCGCGGACGTCCTCGCCGGTGAGGTTGTCGTCCTTGTCACGCAGCAGGCCCTTGTCGCGGGCGTACCGGTTGACGATCGTGGTCAGCGCCGCGCGGAACCCCTCCTCGTGGGTGCCGCCCTCCGCCGTGTTGATCGTGTTCGCGAACGTGTGGACGGACTCGGCGTAGGACGAGTTCCACTGCATGGCGATCTCGATCGACATGCCCTTGGTGTCGTCCTCGAAGTAGACGACCGACTCGTGGACGGCGTCCTTGCGCGCGTTGATGTAGCGGACGAAGTCCTCGATGCCGCCCTCGTAGTGGTAGCGGACGACGTGGGGCTCGCCGTTGGCGTGGTCGGGGCGCTCGTCCCGCAGCGTGATCGCGAGGCCGCGGTTCAGGAACGCGTACTCCTGCATGCGGCGGGACAGGGTCTCGAAGTTCCACTCGGTGGTCTCGAAGATCTCCGCGTCCGGCCAGAAACTGATCAGGGTGCCGGTCTCGTCGGTCGGCTCGCCCTTCTGGAGCGCCGTCTCCGGCCCGCGCCACGTGTACGACTGGCGCCACACGTGGCCGTCGGTGCGGACCTCGGCCTCCATCCGGGTGGACAGCGCGTTCACCACGGCGGAGCCCACGCCGTGCAGCCCGCCCGAGACGGCGTAGGACTTGCCGTCGAACTTGCCGCCCGCGTGGAGCGTGGTGAGCACCAACTCGATTGCCGGGCGTTTCTCCACAGGATGCTCGCCGACGGGGATGCCACGCCCATTGTCGAGCACGCTCACGCCGCCGTCGGCCATCAACGTGACCACGATGTCGTCGGCGTAGCCCGCGAGGGCCTCGTCGACGGCGTTGTCCACGATCTCGTAGACGAGATGGTGCAGGCCGCGCTCACCGGTCGAGCCGATGTACATGCCGGGGCGCTTGCGAACCGCCTCAAGCCCTTCAAGGACGGTGATCGAACTAGCGTCGTACGCCAAAGGAAGATCCTCCTGCCGGGGATGTCTGCCGCTCCGCGCCCGAGGGAGGGCACGGTGTGCCCCGTAACACACATGAGAAGGCGCCCGCGTGCTCTGGTCATCGCATCGGTCAGAGCCCTGGGCACCCGTTGGCGGCGCAGCATCCTGAACCGATTTCATTCTACCGGGTCACACGGCGGAAAGTGGCACTGTCGAGCGCTGTGTGCGCGTGTGGCGGCCGATCGGACCTGGAGATGCATCCCCCCATAGGACCGGGGGTTTTATCTAGTCTACGTGCCGCTCGCCTACGTACCGCATACCGGCGCGTCCACCTCCGCACACCCTGTCCCAGATGCTCCCACCCCCTGCCGACACCGAACACCCTCCGCAGCGCCACTCGGCCCCGCCCCCGAGGTGACCCGCCCGCGAACCGCCGTGAATCCAGGCGGGGCAGGGTCAGCGGGCTCGCCAGGCGCCGGTGCGGCGGGGGCCTGAGGAAGGCCCCACCACCTTTACGCGGCGGACGGTCCCGTGGCCCAATTCTTCGTTCAGACGGCGGACGAGGGTGGACGACAGCAGGCGGAGCTGCGTCGCCCAGGTCGTCGAGTCGGCGGCGACGGTGAGCTCGCCGTCCTCGAAGTGCTCGGGACGGGTGTGCTCGGCGAGTTCGGCGCCGACGATGCCCGGCCAGTTGCCGAAGACGCCCCCGACCGCGGCACGCTGCTCCCAGCCGCGGGACGCCAGCAGCTCGTGGATGGCGGAGCCGAACGGCTTCGGGTCGCCGCCCCGGCCGGGCTCGCGCACCCGGCCGCCCCGTACGCCGCCCTTGCGCCTGGACTTCTGCCCGGGGACGGTGCCGCGCTTCATGGCGTCCGCCTTCGCCTGGGCGAGGGCCTCGCGGGCCAGCTCGATCCCCGACTTGGCGGGCGTCCCCTCGGGTGCGGGCGCGGGGGAGTTGTGCACATCCTGTGGATCGTCGTTCACGCTCTCACCCCTTCTCCGTCATCGCCTGGTCAGTCGCGGGTTATCCGGCCGTCGGAGACGGTATACGAACCCCCTGTCAATTCCGCCGGGACGTCGGCGGGCACGGCGGCGGTGATCAGGACCTGCTCGGCGGGCGCGACCATCTCGGCCAGGCGGCTGCGGCGCCCGGTGTCGAGTTCGGCGAACACGTCGTCCAGGATCAGGACGGGGTCGTCGCCGTCCGCGCGCAGCAGGTCGAACGCCGCGAGCCGCAGGCCGAGCGCGAACGACCAGGACTCGCCGTGGCTCGCGTAGCCGCGCGCCGGAAGCTCCCCCAGCCGCAGGACGAGCTCGTCCCGGTGCGGGCCGACGAGGCTGACCCCTCGCTCCAGCTCCTGTTTTCGCGACTCCCCCATCGCGGACAGCAGTTGCTCGCCGAGTTTTCCACGGTCTGTGGACAACTCGGCGTCCCCGAGCGAGCTCTTGTAGTTCAGGTCGGCCGCGTCGCCCGCCGGAGCCAGGTCGGCGTAGGCGCGGGCGACGAGCGGGCGGAGCGCCTCGACGAGGTCGAGCCGGGCGGCGAGGAGCTCGGAGCCGGTGCGCGCGAGGTGGGAGTCCCAGACGTCCAGGGTCGCGAGCACCTCCGCGCCGGGGGAGCGCCGGTGCGCCGCCGCCGACTTCAGCAGGGCGTTGCGCTGCTTGAGGACGCGGTCGTAGTCGGAGCGGACGCCCGCGAAGCGGGGGGCCCTGGCGGTCAGGAGCTCGTCCATGAAGCGGCGCCGCTCCCCCGGGTCGCCCTTCACGAGGGAGAGGTCCTCCGGGGCGAACAGGACCGTCCGCAGCATGCCGAGGATCTCGCGCGGCCGGGGGACGGGGGACCGGTTGAGCCGTGCCCGGTTCGCCCGGCCGGGGTTGATCTCCAGCTCGATCAGCGCCTTGCGGTCGTCCTTGACGATCCCGGCGCGGACGATCGCGCGCGGCGCGCCGTGCCGGACGAGCGGCGCGTCCGTCGCGGCCCGGTGGCTGCCGTGCGAGGCGACGTAGCCGATGGCCTCGACCAGGTTCGTCTTGCCCTGCCCGTTCGGGCCCACGAACGCGGTGACCCCCGGCCCGAGCGCGACCTCGGCGGCCGGGTACGAGCGGAAGTCCTGCAAGGAGAGGTGGGCGACGTGCACGAGACACGAGCGTAGAGCCTCCAGCATCCACAGAACCCACCCGGCCGACGAGCGCCACCGGTCCGCGAGCCGAGTCGCGCGCGGACGGCGTGCCGAGCGGGCGACCATCGTCGTGCGTCCCATGTCTCCTCCACGGTCGCGGTGCCGCGAACATCCGCGAGACGCGCGAACGCCCCGCGGCGGACGGGCCCGCGGGGCGTTCTGGCAGCTCGCGGGCCGGTCCGATCCCCAGCATCGGGGACGTCGGCGGCCGCGCACAGCCCAAGCCGCAACTGTGGATAACTTCGCCCGGACGGCGATCCGCCCGGACGAACAGCTCAGACGGGGGGCGGGGTGACGTCGGCGCCAGGGGAGTCCGCGCCCACGGCGTCGACGGCCTCGACGGCGTGGCCGCCGAACTGCTGGCGGAGGGCGGCGACGACCCGCATCGCGGGGGAGTCGTCCTGCCGGGAGGCGAACCGCGCGAACAGGGACGCGGTGATGGCGGGCAGCGGGACGGCGTGCTCCACCGCGGCCTGCACCGTCCAGCGTCCCTCGCCGGAGTCGTTGGCGTAGCCGCGCAGGTCGTCCAGTTCCGGGTCGTCCGCGAGGGCCCGGTTCATCAGGTCCAGCAGCCAGGACCGGATGACCGTGCCCTCCTGCCAGCTCCGGAACGTCTCCGGAACCCTGGTGACCAGGTCGGACGCCTCGATCAGCTCGTAGCCCTCGCCGAACGCCTGCATCATGGCGTACTCGATGCCGTTGTGGACCATCTTCACGAAGTGCCCTGCACCGACCTTGCCCGAGTGGACGAATCCGTATTCGCCCTCCGGCTTGAGCGTCTCGAAGATGGGCATCAGGCGCTTCACGTTGGCCTCGTCCCCACCGACCATGAGCGCGTAGCCGTTCTCCAGGCCCCAGACACCGCCGCTCACACCGCAGTCGACGAAGCCGATGCCCTTGACGGCGAGCTCCTCGCCGTGCTTCTGGTCGTCCACATAGTGTGAATTACCGCCGTCGACGACGAGGTCGCCGGGCTGGAGAACTTCCCCCAGGCTGTGGATGGTCTCCTCGGTGGCCTTGCCCGCGGGCACCATCACCCACACGTTGCGGGGCGGGGCCAGGCGCTCCACCAGTTCCTCGACGGAACCGACGTCGCTGACGTTCGGATCGCGGTCATAGCCGACGATCGTGTGACCGCCGCGGCGCAACCGCTCGGCCATGTTGCCGCCCATCTTGCCCAGGCCGATGATCCCAAGCTCCATGCAAGCTCACTCTCCCCTGTGCGTCCTGTGCGTCGCGTCCTGTGCGTCATCGCACGCGCCGGTCCCGCGCGTGCGGGGCCGCGAGGGCGGCTCCCCCGCGGATCGTCGTCCCGCCCGCCGTCCTTACCCGGACAGCCGGACGGGCATGATCAGGTAACGGTAGTTGGGGTTCTCGCCGTCCTGCGGGGGCTTCCCGGTGAGGACGGCGGGCTTCGTCGGCGTGGTGAACGACAGCCGCGCCACGTCCGAGCCGATCGCGGACAGCCCGTCGAGCAGGAACGCCGGGTTGAACGCGATGTCGATGTCCTCGCCCTCCAGCGTCGCCTCCAGACCCTCTACGGCCTGGGCCTCGTCCCCCGTGCCGGCCTCCAGGACCACCTCGCCCTGGCTGAACGAGAGCCGTACGGGGGTGTTCCGCTCGGCGACGAGGGAGACGCGCTTGACCGCCTCGATGAACGGGGCCGTCTGCACCTCGGCGAGACCGGCGTACTCGCTCGGCAGCAGCGACCGGTACTTGACGAAGTCGCCGTCCAGGAGCCGGGACGTCGTCCGGCGCCCGCCGCCCTCGAAGCCGATCATTCCCTCGCCGGCGCCGCCCGTCCCGGCGAGGGCGATCGACACCTCGGCGCCCGCGGTCAGCGACTTGGCCGTGTCGGCGAGGGTCTTCGCCGGGACGAGCGCGACGGCGGAGAAGTCCGGCCGCTCCGGCTTCCAGTGCAGCTCGCGGACGGCCAGCCTGTACCGGTCCGTGGACGCCAGCGTGACGGTCTCGCCCTCGATCTCCACACGGACCCCGGTCAGCATGGGGATCGTGTCGTCCTTCCCAGCGGCGATGGCCACCTGGCTGACCGCGGCGGCGAACTCGTCACTGCCCACCGACCCCGCCGCGGGCGGCATCTCGGGCAGCGTGGGGTAGTCCTCCACAGGCATCGTGAGAAGTGTGAACTTCGCGCTGCCGCAACGGAGCATCACCTTGGCTCCGTCGGTCGTCACCTCCACAGGGTGGGGAGGAAGGCTTCGCGAGATCTCGGCGAGGAGACGTCCGGACACCAGCGCGGTACCGGCCTCCTCGACGTCGATGTCCGTGGACACCTGGGCGGAGACCTCGTAGTCGAACGCGGACAGCTTCAGCCGGTCGCTCTGCTCCTCACCCCCGGCGACGATGTGCATGCCCGCGAGGACCGGCACCGGGGGCCGGACCGGGAGCGTGCGCGCGGTCCAGGCGACGGCGTCGGCGAGGGCGTCTCTGTCGATGCGGAACTTCAAGGGGACCCGCCTCCTGCAGGTGTCGGACAAGGGTGAGGTGATCCGGCCTCGGCCCGGCGCTCGGAGCGGGTTGTCCCCAGGCCCTGACTTGAGGTGGATCTTTTTTTGAGTAGAGAACATGTGCAGTACTAGTAATAGGGGCGGTGGATAGTGTGGACAGACCTCGTTTTCCCAGGTGAGCCCACGTTTTTCTGTCCACCGGGGCTGTGTACCGAGGGTGGACGGCGCGACGCCGCCTGGGGACGGCGAAATCATCCCCACACGTCATCCTCATGTCATCCCCCGGTTTTCCACGAGTTCTCCACGGGTATGCCGTGGGTTTCGGCCGCCTGTGTACGGGGGACGGCGGATCGGGCCGTTCGCCCCCAGGTCCGTCCCCAAGCCGTCCACTGGTTTTCCCCAGGAGTGCGGGGCCCGTGCGCCGCGGGTCCACATCCGTCCACTCCTCATCCTCAGCTTTTCCAAGGGTTGCCCACCGGGTTATCCACGAAAATCCCCAGAGTTTTCCACAACTTGTGAGTAGCGACTCCGGATCTCTGGTGATGCGCGCCCTATGTCGTTTCCGTGCGCCGGACGGGCTGTGGACGAGGCGTCCGCGTCCCGTCCACAGGCGTCGCCGCCGGTTGTCCACACTGTGCACGAGCGTGCCGGTCAGCGCTTGCGCGCCTGGTGCTTGATGCGCCCGGTCAGCTCCGTGACCTGGTTGTATATCGCACGGCGCTCGGCCATCAGCGACCGGATCTTGCGTTCGGCGTGCATGACGGTGGTGTGGTCGCGGCCCCCGAACTGCTGTCCGATCTTGGGGAGCGACAGGTCGGTCAGCTCGCGGCACAGGTACATCGCGATCTGCCGGGCGGTGACGAGCATCCGGGACCGGGACGGCCCGCACAGGTCCTCGATGGTGGTGCCGAAGTACTCCACCGTCTGCGCCATGATCATCGCGGCGGTGATCTCCGGGCCGGAGTCGTTCGGGATGAGGTCCTTCAACACGATCTCGGCGAGCTTCATGTCGACCGACTGCCGGTTCAGGCTCGCGAACGCGGTGACCCGGATGAGGGCGCCCTCCAGTTCGCGGATGTTCGTCGCGATCTGCGAGGCGATGAACTCCAGCACGTCCGGCGGGGCGGCGAGGCCCTCCTGGCGCGCCTTCTTCTGCAGGATCGCGATGCGCGTCTCCAACTCGGGTGGCTGCACGTCCGTCGTCAGCCCCCATTCGAACCGGTTGCGCAGCCGGTCTTCCAGCGTGACCAGTTCCTTGGGCGGACGGTCGCTGGAGATGACGATCTGCTTGCTGGCGTTGTGGAGCGTGTTGAACGTGTGGAAGAACTCCTCCTGCGTCTGCTCCTTGCCCTCAAGGAACTGGATGTCATCGACGAGGAGGATGTCGACATCGCGGTAACGGCGACGGAACCCGTCCGCCTTACCGTCGCGGATCGAGTTGATGAAGTCGTTCGTGAACTCCTCGGAGCTCACGTAGCGGACGCGCGCTCCGTTGAAGAGGCTCTGGGCGTAGTGGCCGATCGCGTGGAGCAGGTGCGTCTTGCCGAGACCGGAGTCGCCGTAGACGAACAACGGGTTGTACGCCTTGGCGGGCTGCTCGGCGACCGCGACGGCCGCCGCGTGCGCGAACCGGTTCGACGACCCAATGACGAACGTCTCGAACGTGTACTTGGGGTTCAGCCGGGCGTGCTCTGAGGCGCCCGCCCCAGGGGCGGGCGCAGGAGCGCGCGGGTCGAGGTTGTCCTCGTCGCGGAAGGAGCTCTCACGGTAGGGCGGCTCGTCACCGCGGTACTGCTCGCCGCCCCCTCCGCCCCCGCCGTATTGCTCCGGGGGCGCGTAGGACTGCTCGACACCGGGAAACGGGTCTCCGCCCTGGAAGGTGTCTTCCGCGCGTCCCAACGGCGGCTCGCTCCCGCCGTGCTGGGGCTCGCGGCCCTGTGGCTCAGCGGCTCGTCCACCCGGACGGAGCTGACCCAACGTCCGGTCGTTCAGATGAGAATGCGGGGGCCGCCCTGAGGGCTCCCCACCGAAACCTTCCTGGTTTCCATAACCCGGGTACGCCTGGGGGCCACGGTTGTCGAACGGGGCGGGACCACGTCCACCCGGCGGGCCATAAGAAGTAGGAGGACGGGGCGCGGGCGGATAGGCGCCGCGTTCGTCGTCCTCGGCCTGTGGATAACCTCCGTGTCCACTCGGGCTGTGGGCAACTCCCGACCGGTACCCCTGGTCACCGTACGGCTGCTCCGGGTACGCGCGGTCGGACCGCTCGCCGTACCCCTGGTCGGCGAACGGACGCTCCCGATCACGGTCGCGGTCGCGCTCGCGGTCCCGGTCGTCCGGCGGACGCTCGGAGTAGGAGTCGCCATAGGGCGGCGTGGACTCGTGCATCCCGAGCCCCGCTCCGGGCCCCGGAACCGGCGCCGACAGCGGCTCCCCCGCACCCGGCCGCGCGCCCCCCGCGGGAGGGCCCGGCGCACCCGCCGGAGGCTCCGGCTGGACGGTCACCGCGACGCGGATCTCCCTGCCCAGCTCACGTGAGAGCGCCTGCGTGATGAGGTTGCGGAGGCGTGTTTCGAGGGCGTCCTTGGCGAACTCGTTCGGGGCGGCGAGCAGCGCCGTCCCCTCGACCAGCGCCAGCGGGCGGACCATCGGCAGCCATGCGCGGTAGCTCGGCGACAGATCGCTCTCGGACAGGGCCGTCAGGGTGCGGGCCCAGACCGATCCGAGATCCTGACCGTCCATGCGCAAGGTCCCCTCCCCCTCCGTCCGACGGAGTACCTGTCTGCCCGTCCGCCCCACGGCACGCGATCGGCCTCACGGGGCACGGCCGCGGCGCGAAAGACTTACTCTCTCACGAGTTGTCCACAGAGTTGTCCACATGCTGTGCATAGGCATGGGGCACCCTGTGTAAAACCCACGAGGCGGGTTCCGGTGAACGAGGTCGGGAGAGCGCCGGCCTTCGCAGGGCCGGTGGTGGGGTGGTTCCTGAACGGGGGCTAGCGGGGCTGAAGGCCGACATCAGATCGCGGAATTCGTCGGAGGAGCGTCGGCTCGCCCGGACGACCTTAACCGCTGTGAGCCACACCCGCAACAGGCGCCATCCCGTCCAACATGTCCATCGGAGTCCGATCCCGAGACATGCCCGCCGGCGCGCTTCCCATGCGCGCGCGGGGCGCTGGAGCGGCCGCTCCGTTTGACCGTGCGGCCGGTTGCCCGTAACGTTCTGAGGTCGAGTCGCATCGACGGAGATGCCGCGTGCCCGCCGGCAGCCTCGCCACGCAGGCTCGGGCGGGCCCCCGCTGCGGGGGACCGGACGCGGCCCTCGATGCGAGCTATCGAGCCTTTGCCGAAAATGACGCCGAACCGACCGCAGCCCTGGAGCCTCAAGTGAGCAAGCGTACTTTCCAGCCGAACAACCGTCGCCGCCACAAGAAGCACGGCTTCCGGCTGCGCATGCGCACGCGCGCGGGCCGCGCGATCCTCGCCAACCGGCGCGGCAAGGGCCGCGCCCGCATCGCGGTCTGACCCACCCACACTGTGCTGCCGTCCGGAAACCGGATGCGGCGGCGGGACGACTTCACGTTGGCCGTCCGGCGCGGGCGCCGCGCCGGACGGCCAACCGTCGTTGTTCATCTGCTCCACCCGGACCAGGAGCCCGGCGCGGCGGCACCGCCGCTCGTCGGGTTCATCGTCGCGCGCCCGGTGGGCAACGCCGTCGTCCGCAACTCCGTGCGGCGCCGGCTCCGCCACCTGGCGCGCCCGCACCTGGACCGGCTCCCAGCGGGTAGCCTGCTCGTAGTGCGCGCCAACCCCCGTGCGGGGAAGGCGCGTCCTGGCGAACTGGCCGCGGATCTCGAGTCGGCGTTGGACCGGCTCCTGCGGCCCGCGTCCAAGGGGCGGAGATGAGGACTCGGCAGGGGATGGCTCTCCCCTCGCGGTATGAGATGGGGCGACCGGGCCCCGTCGCGAGCCTGCTGATCCTTCTCGTCCGCGCCTACCGCCGCTTCTTGAGTCCCCTGCTCGGGCAGCAGTGCCGGTTCCAGCCCACGTGCAGCGCGTACGGCCTGGAGGCGCTCCAGGTGCACGGGGCGCTGCGCGGCACCTGGTTGACGGCCCGCCGGATCGCGCGGTGCCATCCGTTCCATCCCGGGGGTCACGACCCGGTGCCGCCGCGGAAGACGAGGTCCACGGCGGCCCCCTCGAACTCCGGCCGCGAGGAGAGCGGCCCCGCCCTAGCAGAGCCCAAGGAGCTGCCCGGTGCTTGATTGGTTGTACGAGATCGTCTCTCAGCTCATCGTGTGGATCCACACGGGGCTGAGCACCTTCCTCCCCAAGGACAGCGGTTGGGCCTGGGGCGGCTCGATCATTCTGCTGACCGTCCTCCTGCGGCTGCTGCTGGTCCCTCTGTTCGTGAAGCAGATCCACGCTTCGCGGAAGATGCAGGAGCTGAACCCGAAGGTCCAGGCGCTCCGCAAGAAATACAAGAACGACAAGCAGCGCCTCAACCAGGAGGTCATGAAGCTCTACCAGGAGAACGGCGCCAACCCGCTTTCGGGCTGTCTCCCCCTCCTGGTACAGATGCCGATCTTCATTGGGCTGTTCCAGACCCTCAAGCGGATCTCGGACGCCAAGGAAGGCCACGACGTCTTCGCGATGGACTGGGACCTCGTCAAGAGCGCCCAGAACGCGAACATCTTCGGCGCCCACATCCCGGACACGTTCCTGAACGCCTGGGGCGCCAACCCCAAGGTGTGGAGCGCGATCATCGTCACCGGCATCGCCGTGGTGATCAGCTCCTGCACGACGTTCTTCACCGTCCGGGCCAGCATGAAGCGGCAGCCCGTCACCGACGACGCCAACCCGATGATGCAGGCGCAGAAGATGATGGTCTTCCTCGCGCCGCTGTTCGGTCTGTTCGGGCTCGGGTTCCCACTGGGTGTCCTCATGTACTGGGTCACGTCCAACAGCTGGACCCTGGCGCAGCAGCACTACATCTACAAGCGGTACCCACCGCCCGGTAAGGACGGCGAGGCCGCGTCCACCACCACCACTGGCAAGACGGGTGGGAAGTCCGGCGCGGGCAAGGCCGGGGCCAAGGCGGGCGCCAAGGCCGCCGGGACAAAGAACGGCCAGGCCGCGTCCGGGATCAAGGCCAAGGCCCGGCTCAAGAAGGAGCCGGAGCCGGTGGACGACGAGCCCGACACCAAGCCCAAGGTCGTGCGGAACCAGCCGACCCGTAAGCCGCGCAGCAAGCGCAGCGGCACCCCGAAGCGCTAGTTTGAACCCCGAGTACGTGCCGGAGAAGGAGATCCCGTTGAGCCAGACCGACACCACCGAGGTCGACGTCCAGGCGCTCGAACAGGAAGGCGAGATCGCCGCCGACTACATCGAGGGCCTCCTGGACATCGGTGACTACGACGGCGACATCGACATGGACGTCGAGGGCGAGCGCGCGATCGTCGCCGTCGTCGGCGGTTCCCTGGACGAGCTGGTCGGCAAGCGCGGCGAGGTCCTGGAGGCGCTGCAGGAGCTGACGCGGCTGGCCGTGCACCGCCAGACCGGCAACCGGACCCGGCTCATGCTCGACATCGGCGGGTACCGCGAGCGGCGGCGGGCCGAGCTGACCAAGCTCGGCACGGACGTCGCCGACGAGGTCAAGCAGGCGGGCGAGCCGAAGCCGCTCGCCCCGATGACCCCGTTCGAGCGCAAGATCGTCCACGACGCGGTGGCCGCCGCCGGGTTGCGCAGCGAGTCCGAGGGCGAGGAGCCCGACCGCTACGTGGTGGTCTATCCCGCCTGACCTCGGCCGTCCACGGCCCCGACCGGTCCACCGGTCGGGGCCGTCGCCTTTTTCACGGTGCCTTGAGGCTTTCACGGTGCCTTGAGGACGGGCTCCTTCGAGCGCGGCTGCGTTCGGGGCTCGCCTCGTCAGAGGAGCGGCGCGTTGGTGGGGTGGCGCGTTTGGAGGAGAGGGCCCCGCGCCTGGATCTGGCGCGGGGCCCCGGAGCCCGGTGTGCTGCGCCGCCCTGGCACACCGGGCACGCGCGACGTCCCTCCTACCGGCTCCTTCTGTCCGCCCGTCGTGTTACCGGCGCGTGGTGCGGCGCCATCTGCGGCGCTCCGGGACCTGGGTGTCGCTGTTCACCACGGCCGTCCTGTTCACCTCCGCCGGGTCCTGCGCGTGCGCCGGATCCTGGGCGAAGGTCGGGTCCAGCTCCCGGTGGCCGGTCGGCGCGGCGGGAGCGGGGTGCTCGATCACACGTTCGACGCGTTCGCTCGGACGGCCCCCGACGGGCGGCGGGTCCTCGATGATGTGCTCTTCGCGGACGATCGTCCCGGGCTCGTCCCCGTAGGCGGGGTCTGCGCCGGTGATGCGGCCCGCGCCGCGCCGCGGCCGGGTGTACTTGAGCGTGAAGCCCATGCTGATCAGGCCGACCAGGATGAGGATCCAGCCGACCAGGTGAATGTCGACGCCGCTGAGATCGACGCGCAGCGCGAACGCCAGGATCGCGCCCAGGGCGATGAATGCGAGACTGACTCCGATTCCCATCTGTCGGAGCTCCTTCCGAGGGGGATTCGGGCGACCTCGCAACCACCTACCCCACGGGCCTCGAATATGCGATGAGGTCATGTGGTTCTCGCCATAACGGAAGGGTCCTCCGACCTCGCGGCGCTACGTCGGGCGCTCGCGGCAGGACGTCCGTCACGCCGTTTCACGTGCGCGCCGCCGCCGTGTTATGTGGAACGATTCGTCTGGTGGGGATTGCGAGCGAGGTTTTCGGTGACGCGCTTCCGGTCGCGGAACGCTATGCGGCGTTCCTCGGGACGGCCGGCGTCGAGCGCGGGCTCATCGGGCCCCGCGAGGTCGATCGTCTCTGGGAACGCCATCTGATCAACTGCGCGGTCGTGTCGGCCGCGGTGCCGCCGGACGCGCGGGTCGTCGACATCGGCTCGGGCGCGGGCCTGCCGGGCATCGTGCTCGCGATCGTCCGGCCGGACCTGCGGATCACCCTGCTCGAACCGCTGCTGCGGCGGACGACGTTCCTGACCGAGTGCGTCGAGATGCTCGACCTGGAGAACGTCGAGGTGCTGCGGGCGCGGGCCGAGGAGGTGGCCGGACGCCTGTCGATGGACGTCGCCACGGCGCGCGCCGTCGCACCGCTCGAACGCCTCGCGAAGTGGGCGCTTCCGCTGCTGCGGCCGGGGGGCGAGCTGCTCGCGCTCAAGGGGGAGCGCGCCGCGGCCGAGCTGGACGAGGCCGAGCCCGTCCTGAAGCGGCACGGGGTGCGCGGCACCGAACTGCTTCAAGTCGGGCGCGGTATGGTCGACCCTCCGACAACTCTCGTGCGAGTGATCGCCGGCGGCGGCGAGAATGTCGGACGACGGAGGCGCGCACCCCGGCGTGCCAAAGGGTCGAGGAAGAGGTCTTCATGAGCACGGGACCAGGACTTGGCAGACCTGACCGCGCCGACGAATCCCCCGACGAACAGCCGCCCGGCCCGCCCGGCCCGGGCGGACCCGGCGCGGCCGCGGACCGGACGGCGGTCGCCGGGGCGCCGGGGGACGCGGATCCGGCCACCACGCCGGGGACCGCGCCCTCCGGGCATGCGAAGTGGGGCATCACGACGTCCGGAACCGCGGAGAACGTCGGCTATGTACCGACGAACACCGGCGCGCCGCCGCCGGTGCCGCGCAAGGGACCAAATCAGGGGGAGTCAGAACTCGTGCGCGAGGCGCTCAAGGACGCCAAGGTTTCACGTGAAACGTCGACCGCGACGGCCGCCACCACGGCCACGACGGTCAGGACGATGACCGGCCGCCGGGACAGGGAATGGCCCCGGCCGGACAAATGTCGCATCATCACCATCGCCAACCAGAAGGGCGGCGTGGGGAAGACCACCAGCTCGGTGAACCTTGCCGCGTCCCTCGCCATGCACGGCGCGCAGGTGCTCGTGGTCGACCTCGACCCGCAGGGGAACGCCTCCACCGCCCTCGGTGTCGACCACCACGCGGAGGTCCCGTCGATCTACGACGTGCTGATCGAGGACATGTCGTTCGCCGACATCGTCGTTCCGGCGCCCGAGATCCCGAACCTTTACTGCGCGCCCGCGACGCTCAACCTCGCCGGCGCGGAGATCGAGCTCGTGTCCAAGGTGGCCCGCGAGTCGCGGCTGCGGCGGGCGCTCGAGGCATACGACACCGACAAGTTCGACTACGTGCTGATCGACTGCCCGCCGTCCCTCGGGCTGCTCACCGTGAACGCGCTCGTCGGCGGCGACGAACTGCTCATCCCGATCCAGTGCGAGTACTACGCGCTGGAGGGCCTCGGGCAGCTCATCCGGACCGTCGACCTCGTCAAGGCGCACCTCAACCAACAGCTGAAGGTGTCCACCATCCTGCTCACGATGTACGACGCCAGGACGCGGCTCGCCGCGCAGGTGGCGGAGGACGTGCGGAACCACTTCGGCGACGTCGTCCTCAATACGGTCATCCCCCGCAGCGTCCGGGTCTCCGAGGCGCCGAGCTACGGGCAGTCCGTCATGACCTACGACCCCGGGTCGAGCGGCGCGCTCGCTTACAGCGAGGCCGCGTCCGAGATGGCCCACGCGGGGGCCGTCCAGTGAGCCAGCAGCGACGCGGTCTGGGCAAGGGGCTGGGCGCCCTCATTCCTACGGGCCCGCCCCCGCCCGCACCGCCCGCGCCCGGTGACCCGGCCGTCGCCGACGGCGGCGCGCCGGGCTCCGCCGGAGGAGCCGGGGCGAACGGCATGGCGTCGGCGGCGTCCCATCTGGGGCTGGAGCCGGTCGCGGGCGCCCATTTCGCCGAGCTGCCCGTCCGCTCCATCACGCCGAACCCGCGCCAGCCGCGCGAGGTGTTCGACGAGGACGCCCTGAACGAGCTGGCCGAGTCGATCCGCATCGTCGGACTGCTGCAGCCGATCGTCGTCCGCAAGGTCGCGTCGGGCGAGCACGACTACGAGCTGATCATGGGCGAGCGGCGGCTGCGGGCGTCCGAGCGCGCCGGGCTGGACGTGATCCCGGCGATCGTCCGCGAAACCAGCGACGACGACCTGCTCCGCGACGCGCTCATGGAGAACCTCCACCGCCAGCAGCTCAATCCGCTGGAGGAGGCGGCCGCGTACCAGCAGCTCCTCCAGGACTTCGGCGCGACCCACGAGCAGCTCGCCGGGCGCATCGGACGGTCGCGTCCGCACATCACCAACACGCTGCGCCTGCTGAACCTGCCGCCCGCCGTGCAGAGCCGGGTCGCCGCGGGCGTCCTGTCCGCCGGGCACGCCCGCGCGCTCCTCTCGCTCGACAGCGTCGAGGCGCAGGAGCATCTGGCGCAGCGCGTCGTCCAGGAGGGGATCTCCGTCCGGGCGCTCGAAGAGCTGATCGCGCTCCGCGAGTACGACGAGCCGAAGGCGCCGCGCCAGGGCCGCCGCAAGAAGCCGGTCGCGCCCGGCCTCCAGGAGCTCGCCGACCGGCTCTCCGACCGCTACGAGACCAAGGTCCGCGTCGACATGGGCCGCAACAAGGGCAAGATCGTGGTCGAGTTCGCCACCCTCGAAGACCTGGACCGCATCATCAAGTCCATGGCCCCCGACGACGACCCCACCACCGCCTGACGCCCACTCCACCCCAGCGCCCCGGAAGCCCAGCTCCCGGGGCGCCCGTGTTTCCCGTGAAACATCCCTCCCCAACCCCCCTGATCGGCCGCCGGGGCGACTCGGGTGGTGGGCGGCTTGAGGCTTCTCGTGAAACCTGAGGCATCCCCTGGCGGGGACGCGGCGCGCGCC
The DNA here is from genome assembly GCF_008121305.1 of Actinomadura decatromicini. Lineage (NCBI taxonomy): Bacteria > Bacillati > Actinomycetota > Actinomycetes > Streptosporangiales > Thermomonosporaceae > Actinomadura > Actinomadura decatromicini. Next base: position 306,663 of record NZ_VSRQ01000002.1, read on the forward strand.
GTCGCACCGCGCGCCCCGGGCACCGGCCCGGGCTGAGAGCGGTGCCACAGCCGTCCGGCGGCGGGCCGCTGTTCCAGGGCGAGAGGTTTCCCGTGAAACATGCGGTTGGCGACGGCGGAGACGTGGGCGCATCGACCGCCGCACCAACCCGCCGAGCGCCAACGGCCGCGCACCGATCAGCCGCGGACCGCCCGGGCCAAGCGCGCCGACCCACCGCGCCGACCCACCGCGCGGCGTGCCACGCCGACGTGCCACGCCGACGTGCCGCGCCCACGTGCCGCGCCCACGTGCCGACCCGCCGAGCACCGACGTGCCGTGCGGCACGGGGGGCTGCGCACGGGCTGACCCGCAGCTCGCGGGGGCCGATGTTTCACGAGAAACATCGGCCCTCGCGGGTGGTGGGTTGTGCGGTGAAGCTGGGAGGTGGGGGGTTAGGGGAAGCGGGAGAGGATCAGGGAGCGGCAGACCTCGCCCAGATCCAGGCCGGCGACGCTGATGGCGCGGGGGAAGAGGCTTGTCTCGGTCATGCCGGGGGCCACGTTGACTTCGAGGAAGTGGACCTCGCCGTCGGGGGAGACGATGAGGTCGGTGCGGGAGAGGTCGCGGAGGCCGAGGGCGCGGTGGGCGGTGACGGCGGCGGCGGTGGCGCGGGCGGTGGCGTCCGGGTCGAGGCGGGCCGGGGTGACGAACTCGGTGTCCCCGGCGTCGTAGCGGGCGGTGTAGTCGTACAGGCCGCCGGGCGCGACGATCTCGACGGCGGGAAGCGCCACGGGTTCGCCGTCGCGCTCGATGACGCTCACCGACACCTCGGTGCCCGGCACGTAGCGCTCGACGAGCGCGGCGTCCCCGTAGGCGAAGCAGCCGACCATCGCGGCGGAGAGGTCGGCGGCCTCCTGGACGACGGACGCGCCGAGCGCCGACCCGCCCCGCGTCGGCTTGACGAAGAGGGGCAGCCCGAGGCTCCGGATGATCTGGTCGAGGACGGACGACGCGCCGAGGTCGTGGAAGACCTCCTTGGGCAGCGCGACGGACTCGGGCGTCTGGAGCCCGGCCCGGCGCACCACGGACTTGGCGGTCGGCTTGTCCCAGGCGACGCGGCAGGCGTCCGGACGCGCGCCGACGTAGCGGACGTCGAGCAGTTCGAGGACGTCCCGGATCGAGCCGTCCTCCCCCGCCGCGCCGTGCAGGACGGGGAACACCGCGTCCGGCGGGTCGTCGGTGAGGGAGTCGAGGAGGGTCGCGTCCGCGTCGCGGAGCTCGACGGGGATGTCGAGGGCGCGCAGCGCCTCGGTGACGCGGCGGCCGGAGCGGAGCGACACCTCGCGCTCGTAGGAGAGTCCGCCCGCGAGGACGACGACGTGCCCGAGTTCCACTGATGGTGCCCCTCTAGACGGTGGTCAAAAGAAAGCGCCGGCCCCCGGACGCCCGCGAAGGGGCCCGAGAGCCGGCGTGTTTCACGTGAAACAACTCAGACGACGTCCGGCCCGGGAGCCTGCACGCCGACGGAGTTGCCCGCGACCGTCCCGCCGAAGGTGTCGCGGAGGCGGACCTCCTGCTCGATGACGGCGGCGAGGCGGCGGACGCCCTCCCGGATCCGGTGCGGTTCGGGGAAGCAGTAGGACAGCCGCATGTGCCGGTGCCCGGTGCCGTCCGCGTAGAAGCCGGTGCCGGGGACGTAGGCGACCCGCTCGGCGATCGCGCGCGGCGCCATCGCCTTGGAGTCGAGGCCCTCGGGGAGGGTCAGCCAGACGAAGAAGCCGCCCGCGGGACGGGTCCAGGTGCAGCCGTCCGGCATGAGCTGGTCGAGGGAGTCGAGCATCGCGTCGCGGCGGGCGCGGTAGAGCTCGCGGAAGCCCTTGATCTGCTCGCGCCACGGCTGCGTCGCGAGGTACTCCCGGACGGCGAGCTGCGAGAAGTTCGACGGGCACAGGATCGCCGACTCCGCGGCCAGCACGAGCTTCGCCCGCACCGCGTGCGGCGCCAGCACCCAGCCGACGCGCAGCCCCGACGCGATCGTCTTGGAGAACGAGCCGAGGTAGATGACGCGCTGGGAGTCGTCCGCGCGGAGGGCTCGCATGGGGTCGCCGTCGAAGCCGAGGAGCCCGTACGGGTTGTCCTCGACGACGAGCACGTCGTATTCGGCGCAGATCTCCAGGATCTGGGCGCGGCGCGCGGTGGTGAGCGTGACGCCCGCCGGGTTCTGGAACGTCGGGACGGTGTAGAGGAACTTGACGCGGCGGCCCTCGCGGCGCAGCCGGGCGAGCGTCTCGCGGAGCGCGGCGGGGATCAGCCCGCCCTCGTCCAGCGGGACGTGCACCACGTCGGCCTGGTAGGAGGCGAACGTGCCGAGCGCGCCGACGTAGGACGGGGCCTCGGCGAGGACGACGTCCCCCGGGTCGACGAAGATCTTGGTGATGAGGTCGAGCGCCTGCTGCGCGCCGACGGTGACGACGACGTCGTCCGCGGACGCCTGGACGCCCTCGAGCGCCATCACCTCGCAGATGTGCTCACGGAGCCGCTCGTCGCCCTGCGCGGAGCCGTACTGCAGCACTTCGGCGCCCTTGCCCGCGACGAGGTCGCCGATCATCCGTCCGACGGCGTCGAGGGGGAGCGCGGACACGTACGGCGCGCCGCCGGCCAGGGATACCACCTCGGGACGGGCGACCATCGCGAACAGAGCCCGGATCTCCGAGGGCACCATGCCGGCGGCACGGGCGGCATAGCGGTCGGTGTAGGCGTCCGTACGCGAGTGCTGTTCCACGAGGCACCTCCGAGGCGGTGGACTGGCTTGCCTGCAACTTACGGCATCGGCCCGCGCCGATCCCGCCGAACCCCGGGCGCGTCGCCCGGCCCGCCCGGCCCGCCCGGCTCCCGCGGCGGGCGCCGATCATGGACGGGCGTGCCGTCCGGGCGCGGGGCTCCCTGTCAGATACGATGCCCCCGGGACCCGGAATGTTGCCGGGGACTTCCGCGGAGTGGCGTTCCGCCCGAGCAGCCGACGGCCGTCCGGCCGCCGGTTCGGGACGGCGGGCGAGGATCGCAGCAGGGGGTGCCGACCCGGTGTCGCGTCGTCTGGTCAACATCACGCTGGACAATCTCGCTGATCTGCCGCACCGCTGCCGCGGCTGCGTGTTCTGGGAGCTGGACCCGGTCGGCCGCGAGCGCGCGCTGGAGACCGGCGACCCCGCCCTGGAGAAGGAGGCGTGGATCTCCTCGACGCTGCTGGAGTGGGGCAGCTGCGGCAAGATCGTGTACGTCGACAACGTCCCGGCGGGCTTCGTGATGTACGCGCCGCCGCTGTACGTGCCGCGCTCGGTGGCGTTCCCGACGAGCCCGGTCAGCGCGGACGCGGTGCTGCTGATGACCGCGCACATCCTGCCCGAGTTCGCGGGCGGCGGGCTCGGCCGGATGCTCGTCCAGGGCGTCGCGAAGGACCTCACCCGCCGCACGGTGAAGGCGATCGAGGCGTTCGGCGACCTCAAGGGCGAGGAGGGCGGGTGCATGGTCCCCGCCGACTACCTGCTCTCGGTGGGGTTCAAGACCGTCCGGCCGCATCACCGGTACCCGCGGCTGCGGCTGGAGCTCAAGTCGGCCCTGTCGTGGCGTGAGGACGTCGAGGTGGCGCTGGAACGGCTCCTGGGCTCCATGACCCCCGAAGGGGCGCTGCGTCCCGTCTAGGACGAACTGAGCCGCTCCAGCACCGATCGACACCGCTTCGCATGCGTGTGGCCCGCACTCTGCGTCAGAGTGCGGGCCACACGCCTTTCGCGCTCGCCGCGGGAGACGACGAGGAACCGGGAGAATCAGATGAACTCGGCCAGGTCGCGCAGCAGGGCGGCCTTCGGCTTCGCGCCCATGATCTGCTTGACGACCTCGCCGTCCTTGTAGACGTTCATCGTCGGGATCTGCAGGACGTTGTACTGCTGCGGCACCTTCGGGTTCTCGTCGATGTTCAGCTTCACGATGTCGATCTTGTCGCCGTGCTCCTTGGAGATCTCCTCCAGGATCGGCGCCACCATCCGGCACGGGCCGCACCACTCGGCCCAGAAGTCGACGAGAACGGGCTTGTCGCTGCCCAGGACCTCGGACGCGAAGTCGGCGTCGGTCACGGCTTTCATGGTGGTTCCCCTTCGGTGTTCGTACGGGTTCGGCGGTTGAGGCTCGCTGGACGTCCGCCCCGCAGATGGGCGGGAGGCGCGGTCAGGACGCCTCGGCCTCCGAGACCTTCTGCTCCGAGTCCTGGTCCTGGAGCCAGCGCTCGGCGTCGATGGCGGCGGCGCAGCCGGTGCCCGCGGCGGTGATGGCCTGCCGGTAGACGTGGTCGACGACGTCGCCGCAGGCGAACACGCCGGGGATCTTCGTCCGCGTGGACGGGGCGTCCACCAGGAGGTACCCGTCGGTGTCGGTCTCCAACTGCCCGGCGAACAGCTCGCTGCGCGGGTCGTGGCCGATCGCGATGAACAGGCCGGTGATCTCCAGCGCCGACTGCTCCCCGGACTTCGTGTTCCGGACGGTCACGCCGGTGACCCTGTCCTCGCCCTGGATGGAGACGACCTCGCTGTCCCACAGGAAGCGGATCTTCTCGTTGGCGAACGCCCGGTCCTGCATGATCTTGGACGCGCGCAGCTCGTCGCGGCGGTGGACCACCGTCACCGAGCGGGCGAACTTGGTCAGGAAGATCGCCTCTTCCATGGCGGTGTCGCCGCCGCCGACGACGGCGATGTCCTGCTCGCGGAAGAAGAAGCCGTCGCAGGTCGCGCACCAGGAGACGCCGCGTCCGGAGAGCCGCTGCTCGTCGGGCAGGCCGAGGTTGCGGTAGCCGGACCCGGTCGCGACGATCACCGTCCGGGCGCGGTAGACGTCGTCGCCGACCTTGACGACCTTCGGGTCGGCGGTGAGGTCGACCTCGGTCACGTCGTCGGTGATCAGCTCGGCGCCGAACCGCTCGGCCTGCTTGCGCAGGTTGTCCATGAGGTCGGGGCCCATGATCCCGTCCGGGAAGCCGGGGAAGTTCTCCACGTCGGTGGTGTTCATCAGCGCGCCGCCGGCGGTCACCGAGCCCTCGAAGACCAGCGGACGGAGGTCGCCGCGAGCCGCGTAGACGGCAGCGGTGTAGCCCGCGGGGCCCGAACCGATGATGATGACGTTACGGACGTCGCTCACTGCGTCTGCCTTTCCTCGTGGCCGTCGGCGCGGCACGGCCCGGCCCTGCCAATCGCGTCAACCGATCCTAGGCCCAGGGGATTCCCGGCAGGCGCCGCCCGACTCCCGCGTCCGCCGGTGGCCCGTCCGGGAGAAGGCCCGGTCAGGCGCGGGACGTCCTGTCGGCGGCCGGTCGTAGGGTGAGGGGATGGCGCGCATTCTGCTTTTCCACTCGATGTACGGGCTGCGCCCGGCGGTGCACCAGGCGGCCGACAGGCTCCGCGCGGCCGGACACGAGGTCCACGTCCCCGACCTCTACGACGGGCGTGTCGCCGACACGTCGGAGGACGGGGCCGCCATCAAGGACGACATCGGACGGGACGAGCTGCTGCGTCGCGGTGTCGCGGCCGCCGCCCCGCTCGTGGACGCCGGCGGGCTCGTCTACGCCGGGTTCTCGCTCGGCGCCGCCGTCGCCCAGAACCTCGCGCTCGCCGACGCGAAGGCGGGCGGGCTGCTGCTGATGCACGGGACGTCCGACATGGCCGACGACGCCTCCACCGAGATCCCGGTGCAGCTCCACGTCGCCGACCCCGACACCTACGAGCCCGCCGACTGGCTGAACGCCTGGTACCTGCGCATGCGCAAGGCGGGCGCGGACGTGGAGATCTTCCGCTACCGGGGCGCCGGGCACCTCTTCACCGACCCCGGCCTCCCCGACCACGACCCCGAATCCGCCGAACGCGCCTGGACGATCGCCCTCGACTTCCTAGCGCCCCTCTGACGCCCGCCCAACCGCGACAAGCGACACGATTCCGACCGCGACCCGTCGTCCGTCCCACGACCGCGCCGCCACGCGACACCGACCGGACATCCGACCGCGACATCGACCGGACACGCGACATCCCCCGGCCCGAAGAACCGGCCGGACACGACCCGCCACCCGGCGACGCGAATCCGCGTTGCCCCCACGCAGCGACACGCGAAGGCCGCCCGTATCCGCGAAGGCTCGTCCACACACGGGAAACCCAGCGGGAAGCCGCGCCCACAGGCGGCCTCCGCCTGTGGACGAACAGGCCGCTGAACGCGTGGAGGCCGTGCTCGTCCGGGAACGGGCACGGCCTCGGTGGCACGCGTCAGGCGTTGTCGATCTTTTTCAGGACGTGTTGGTCGGCGGCGGAGCAGTCCGGGCCGACGACCCAGACGGTCAGCTTGCCGTTCCGGTCGCCCCGGACGGCGATGACGGTGGCCGGGCGGCCCTCGTAGTCGGCCTGGTCGACGAGGACGGGCTTGCGCTCCCCGACCACGCCGAGCACGCACTCGCGGAGCCGCGTGTCCGGCGAGGCGGCCAGGCCGCGCTTGGTCGAGCCGTCCGCGGCGACGGCGCCGACCTGCGCGGCGAGCGTCCCGGCCCGGTAGTGGGTGCCGCTGCGGGCGACCTCGAAGGCCGGCGCGGGCGCGGCGTTCGGCGCCATCCCCTCGGCGGTGCGGGGGCGGGCGTTGTCCTGCGGCGGGGTCGCCGCCTGGCCGTGGCCGCCGTCCGCGTCGTCCAGCGCGAGGCTGCCGACCGCCGCTCCGCCGCCGAGCACCACCACGGCCGCCGCGGCGGCCGAGAGGATCCGCCAATGCCGCCTTCCGCGCCGCTCCTCAAGGCTCGCGACCGTGGCGCTGTTCAGCGACTCCGCGGCGATGGCGGTGTCGATGCGTTCGGCCAGCTCGGCGGGCATGGACGGCACGGGTGCCTCCGCCAGGATCCGGGAGACGTCCGCGAGGTCGGCGGAGCGTTCACGGCAGTCGGCGCAGGTGTCGAGGTGCGCGCTGACGGAGGCGGCTTCGTCGTCTTCGAGCATTCCCTCGGCCAGGTCGGCGAGGATGTCGTAGTCAAGGTGTGCGGGGTTCACTTGGGCATGCCACCTCCTTCCACACCTCCGACGTTTTTCGGTTCCCGTCGGTTCCGGTGGTGGACCAGAAGGGGCGCGAGCCGGGCCCGTCCCCGCGCGCAGCGGCTCTTGATCGTCCCGGGCGGGACCTCCATGACCTGAGCCGCGTCGTCGACGGAGTAGCCCATCATGTCGACGAGGACGAGGGCCGCGCGCTGCTCGAACGGCAGCTGCTCCAGGGCGGTGCGGACGTCGAGGGACACGCCGTGCGCGTCGGTCGGGTCGGGCATCTTCGGCGCGACGGCGTCGAACGTGGCGTCGTCCCCCATCGGCGTCGCCGGGCGGACGGACTTGCGCCGGACGCGGTCGAGGCAGGCGTTCACCACGATCCGGTGCAGCCAGGTGGTGACGGCGGCGTCCCCGCGGAACCGTCCGGCCGCGCGGAACGCCGACAGGCAGGCGTCCTGGAGGGCGTCGGCGGCCTCCTCCGGGTCGCCGAGGGTGCGCAGCGCGACGGCCCACATGCGGTCCCGGTGGCGGTGGACCAGTTCGGCGAACGCGTGCGGGTCCCCCTGGGCGTGGCGGTGGAGGAGCTCCTTGTCGGGCACCTCGTCGACGCGACGCATGCTCACCGACGTCATGAGCGACCGCTTTCTCGTTCGGGACGCCTGGCCGGGGCCGGCGCCGGGAGCCCGCGACCGGCTGCTGGGGTTGGCACCACGGATTCCTGGGGGCGAAGGGACAATCTGCTCACAGGCACGATACAGACATGCGCCGCCCCACGTCACAGACCGTTCGGCGGCGTCCCGGCCGATCGCGGGGATGTCACCGGCGCGGTGATTCGCCGCGATCCTCCCGTAGGGGGCCGCGGACGCCGGTCGACCTGCCGGTGTGCGGACGTTCCGCCGGGTCAGCCGGTCGAGCCGAGGACGGAGACCTCGTTGACCTCGGCGCGGATCTGGCCGTCCGACCCGTGCCCGAGCCTGGTGAACCAGAGCAGCACATACCGCGCGGTACGCGGCTGCTGGAGCTTGAACGACACGCTGCCGGACCCGGCCGTGGCCGTGTCCGCCTTCTGCATCGAGCCCGCGTCGGACGTGGCGCCGATCTTCAACTGGATCACGGCCCCCGCGGACTGGGCGGGAAGCTGGGCCTTGATCTCGCTGACCTTGACCGTCCTGCCCATGTCGAGCAGGAGCCCGAGCCCCTCCTTGAGCCTGCCGAAGTCCGGCGAGGTGTAGTAGGAGCTGCGCCACGCGGTGCCGGACTTGCCGTCGATGGCGAGGCGGCCCTTCTCCGTGCCCTTGCCGCCGTCCTGGCCGACGGGGTCGACGCCCTCCGCGGTCCGGACCTTGAGCTCGGCGACGGCGGGCTTCGCCGGGGCGCTCTGGCGGCCCTTGTCGGTGACGTTGTCGTTCGGGTCGCCCTTGTCGCGGAGGCCGGTCAGCGCCCACGCGCCGAGCCCGACGATGACGGTGAGGGCGGCGGCCGCGACGCCGAGGAGGGCGCGGTTGCCGGACCGTCCCGGAGCGCCGTGCGCCGGCGCCGCCCGGGTGCCGGTGGACCCCGGCGGGGCGTCCCGGCGGCCGCGCACGCGCGGCGGCGGGACGTGCGACGCCGCCGTCCGCTCCGGCTCGGCGGCCGGCCGGTGCGGCTGCGTGGCGCCCGGCGCGGCCGGACGGCGCGGCGGCGCCGGACGCGCGGGCGGCTGGGCGTGCCCGAGCCCGGCGAACAGCGGCAGCGGCGTTCGCGGGACGCCGCGCAGCGCCTTCGCGAGGTCGGACGGGGACGCGAGCGCCTCCGCCGCCCCGAGGCCGAGGCAGCGGCAGACGATCGCGTCGATGGCGTGCGAGATCCCGGCCTGGACCTGCCGGGGCGCGTGCGGGACGCCGTCCGTGGCGGGCGCCGCGGGCAGGTCGGACCCGGCCGGGTCGCCCGGCCAGTGCGCGGTGAGCGCGGCGTACAGCATCCGGCCGAGGCCGCGGACGTCGTCGCCGCCCGGGTCGTCGGACTGCCGGTCGCCGAGCACGGCGTCGGTCGCGATGCCGAGGATCTTGACGGTGCCGCCGGTCGTCCACACGAGGTCGCGGGGGGTGAGGCAGAGGTGCGACAGCCCGGCGGCGTGCGCGGCGGAGAGCGCCTCGGCCGCCTCGTAGAGCAGGGTGGCGGCGCGCCCCGGCTCCAGCGGGGCCTTGGCGAGCATGCCCTCCAGCGTCTCGCCGGCGACCCACTCGCTGACGACGTACGCGCTCTCGCCGCTGTCGTCGGCGTCGAACACCTGGGTGAGCCGCGGGTCGGTCAGCCTGCTCGCCGAGCGGGCGGACGTCACCGCCTCGGCGATCCGGGGGAACTCGGGGTCGAAGGTGCGGACGGCGACCGCCCGCGCGAGGATCTCGTCGATGGCCTTCCAGAGGGCCGAACCGCCGGAGTCGCTGATGCGCTCCTCCAGCCGGTAGCGGCCGGCGAGGCGCGTGCCGGGCTCGATGACTGACGTGCTCACGGCAACGTCCTGCACAGGTGGTCAGATCCCATGTTCGTGGCGTGGCAGCTTACGCCTCCGACCCTCCTCTTTGCGTTCCCCAGGGTGTCGCCCCGCAAGCCGTAGTCCCCCACATGGTAGTGGCTACACGCCCGGGTGGCTTCCTTATCGCGGCGCGTCCTTTTTACTTTGTCTCGCGGGTTTACCTCGCTTCCCACTGCCGCTACCGCTACAGATGCCATTCCGTCGTGCTCGCGTCGTGTCGGCGCCGCCGCCCGTCCGCCCGTCTGGTTCGCGGCGGGCTTCCGGCCGCGACCGAACCGGGATCGGTCCCGGGCTAGCGGCCGGGCAGGCGGCTCGTGAACGTGGAGATCGCCGTCTGGACCTCGTCCACCCGCATGAGCTTGGCGAAGAGCACGTAGAGGAGGCCGCCGCCCGCCGAGCCGACGACGAGCGCGGCCAGCGCGGGCAGCAGGTTGGCGGTGTCGCCCGCCGCGTCCGCGACGGTGCGCGTGGCGTAGGCGAAGCCGACGAGCGGCCAGACGGCGACGAGCAGCTTCAGGTGCCCGCCGACGATGCGGCGCCCGTCGATGCCGCCGAGCTTGCGGCGCAGCACCAGCCAGCAGGTCAGCGTGCCGACGATGTTCGTGATCGCGAACCCGCCCGCGATGCCGACGACGATCCACTTGACGTCGAGGACGCTGTACGCCGTGAACGCCACGATGATGTTGGACGTGACGGACACGAGCCCGACCAGCGCGGGCGTCCGGGTGTCGCCGTGCGCGTAGAAGACGCGCAGCATGAGCTGGTAGGTGGAGAACGGCACGAGCGCGATCGCGAACATCTGCATGACCCGGGCGATGACCAGCGCGTCCGCGGGCGAGGTGTTGCCGTGCGCGAACAGCACCGTCGTGATCTCCGGGCCGAGCACCAGCATCAGCGCCGCCGCCGGCATGATGATCACCGAGGACAGCCGCAGCCCGCTGGAGAACGCGGCCCGCACGTCGGCGGTCTTGCCCTCGGCCGCGAACCGGCTCATCCGCGGCAGCAGCGCGGTGATCACCGAGACGCCGACGATGGCGTACGGCAGTTGGAAGAGCTGGTAGCCGTTGAAGTACGGCGTGTACCCGTAGCCCTCGCCGAGGCCCTGCTTGTCGGCGACCGTCCCGGCCCGGTTCGCGAGGGCGGTGACGACGGCGAGGCCGGTCTGGGTGGCGACGACGTAGAGCAGCGTCCAGCCGGCCATCCGCCCGACCTCGCCGATCTCGCCGCGCTGGAAGTCGAGGCGGGGCCGCCACCGGAACCCGACGCGGCGCAGCGACGGCCACAGCGCCACCGTCTGCAGGACGATCCCGCCGGTCGTCCCGATCGACAGCAGCATGAGCTGGCCGTCCGAGATGCTGGACGGGTCGATCCGGCCGGAGGTGATCGCGAGGAACGCGCCGCCGACCGCGATGACCACGAGGTTGTTCAGCACCGGCGCCCACATCGGCGCGCCGAAGCTGCCGCGCGTGTTGAGGATCGCCCCGGCGAACGCGCCGACGCCGTAGAAGAAGATCTGCGGCAGGAAGAACTGCGCGAACAGGATGGCGACCTTGCGCTGGTCGCCGGTGTAGCTGCCCGCGAGGACGTCGATGAACAGCGGCGCGCACAGGATCGCGACGACGGTCAGCACGCCGAGGCCGATCACCGCGAGGGTGAACACGCGCTGCTCGTACCGTTCGCCGTACGCGCGGTCGCGTTCCTTAGCCCGGACCAGCAGCGGGACGACGACGCTGGTCAGGATCCCGCCGAGCAGCAGGTCGTAGATCTGGTTCGGGATCGTGTTCGCGGTGTTGTAGGCGTTGGCGAGCAGGCCGGTGCCGAGCGCGGCGACGATGACCGCGGTGCGCAGGAAGCCGGTGACGCGGGACGCGAGGGTGCCCACCGCCATGATCGCGCCGGAGCGCAGGATGCCGCCGGAGGCCGGCTTCTCGCCGCCGTCCGGCGCGGGCGGTCGGGGCGGCAGGGCGTCGACGACCGTCTCGCCCGGCGTCGGCGGGCCTCCCGGCGCCGTACCGCCGGGGGCGGGGAGGTCAATCGCCGTCTCGGCCGCGGGGGTCGGCGGCGGAGTGCCTGCCGCGCCGCCCGGCCTTCCCGTCGGCGGCCGGTTCGGGTACCCCTGCGGCGCCGGGTACGTCGGACGCGGCGGGCCCTGCGGGGGCGGGCCCTGCGGGGGCGGGCCCTGTGGGGGCGGAACCTGGCCCGGCTGGACGTGGGGCGGGCCCTGGTTCGGCGGGCGCCCCTGCGGGCTGCCCTGGGGATTGTGGCCCTGACCCGGGTAGCCCTGCCCCTGCCCCTGTGGCGGGTAGCCCTGCCCCGGGGGCTGCGGGGAACTCGACGCCGGGGAGCCCGGGCCCTGCGAACCCGGGGCCGGCGTATCCGTACCCCTGTTCGGCCGTCCCCGCCGATCCCATTCCGGTCGACCCGTCACCGGCTGCCTCCGCTTTCCGGCGGCGCCTTGCTCTGATGGCCCGCACTCCGACGCCCACGAAGAGTACGGCAAGTCCGCCGCCCGTGATGAGCAGCGCCAGCCGTCCGTACCCGGTGGTGCGGACGGTGATGGTCTGGACGTCCCCGAACCTCCGCCCCTTCGTGTTCCGGTCCGAGTTCGGGTTCGAGCTCGGGACCCACAGCTCCAGGTAGACGTGGAAGTTGCCGTTGCCCGACGCCTTCGCCGGGATCCAGCGCTGGGCCCGCTGCCCGGGCCTGAGCTCGATCACCGCCTCCTCCGGGGGGAGCTGCCCGAGCCGGAGTTTCGCGGTGTTCTCGGACGTCGCGACAAGGCGGACCGTCACCGATTGATGGCTCAGCCTGTTCTCGATGAGGACCGGGAGTCTCCCCGAACTCCCCCCCATCAGGACGCGCCCGTTCTTCGGATGGACGATGCGGACGCTCCCCATGTCGTCCTTCACCTGCTTGCTGAGCGCGTCGCGGGCGGCCTTGGCGCGGGCGGGCATCGTCCGCCAGGCGACGGAGTCCAGGCGGAGCAGGGCGCGCTCGTAGGAGATCTTGATGTCGCCCGTCATCACGGCCCGGAACGCCGAGGCGCGCTTGGCGATGTCGTGCGTCTGCGCGAGGTGCGCGTCGCCCAGCTCGTGCCACACGTTGGAGTCGGGGAGGCCGTTGAACACCCGGGCCTGCGGCTGCGCGGCCTCGATCTTCTTCAGCGGCGTCTCGCGCAGCCAGGCGGCGTCCTTCGTGTAGGTCAGCAGGCGCTCGGCGAGGCCGGGCGCCGGGTCCCAGCGCCGGTCGGGGGCGACGACCACCGAGCGCGCCAGGTTCGGCGTCTCCGCCGCGATCATCGCCGTCTCGGCCAGGAACCGCTGCTCGGTCAGCACCCCTCCGGCCGCGGACCGCGACCCCTGGCTGACGATCTGGCTGAGCTTCTCGTCGTACAGGACGGTCTTCTCGACGCCCCGCTTCGTCTGCAGCGCCGTCGTCGCGTTCGGCGGCGTGCCCGACGCCGGGTTCTGGAACTGCGAACTGCTCATCAGGAACGATCCGCCGCGCTTGAGCTGGTGCTCGGCGAGCTGTTCGAGCGTCCCCGGACCGGCGGCGCCGGACGGCGGCCAGGCGACGTGCGCGTCCGCCGGACGTCCGAGCGCCTGCGTCGCGACACCGGTGTTGCGGGCGTCGAGGGCGACGGCGATGTCGCGCGGCGTCTTGTGCCGGACGAGCGCGACCACGTCCGGGTCGCCGTACGGGACGGTGAAGTAGGGGTCGCCCTTCGACGCGGTCTTCAGGTCGGACAGCCACCGCGCCGCGACCGGGCTCTTCTCCTTCTCGGCGCCCTTCTTCGCGCCGAACGGCTGGACGACGTAGGGGTCGGACGCGATGCGCTGCGCGTCGTCCATGAGCGCCGGGTCGACCGCCCACGTGACCGGCGTGGCGGTCGTGCCCGCCGCGCTGACGAGCCGGTTGAGGCGTCCGCCGGGGGCCATGTCCTTGGTGAGCTGGTCGTCGAAGAACGCCCCGTCGGTGGTGCGGTGCATGCGGTCGATCAGCGGCCAGACCCAGCTGATCGAGACGGGCTTGAACAGCCGCTTCTGCGGCATGAACGTCAGGAACGTCGTCAGCCCGCCGACGACCTGCTGCGCCGGGTTCAGCACCTCGACGCCCACCGGGTACACGCCCGGCGTGCCGTTCGGAGCGCTCAGCCGGAGCGACTTGGGGGTCGCCTGGAACGACCAGTTCTGCGTCGAGCCGGGCGCGGCGACGTTCGTCAATGGCTGCGGCTGGGTCACGTTCGGCAGCTGGTTCGTCTGCCCGGACGAGAACTGGTCGAGCTGGCCCCGGCTGGTGATCGGCTGCGCGCTGTACCGCATCCGGATGGTGAGTCCGGCGAGCTGCCCTTCCGTCCGGTTCTTCGCGATACCGGATATCTCGATCCGCGAATTGCCATGCAGGGTCTTCGGCGACACCTGAGTGAACGCGAGCCCCACCTGCACCCGCTGCCGCTGCGCGCCCGTCGCACGTCCCGCGGAGGCGAGGGTCCCCTCGGCAGCGGCCAGATCAGGAGACCCGGGGGACGACGCGAGGGCGGGCGGGATCAGGACGGTGGGGGCCGCCATCGTGATGCAGGGCAGCAGGGCGGCCAGCGCGACAGCGCGCCTGACCATTCTCACGCCGTGTCCGACCGAGAGCCGTCCGGCGCCGCGCCGACCGCGCGACCGGCTCCCTCGGGACGACGGGCATAGATTTCCCGCACCACGGCCCCGATGTTAGTCGGCCACGCGCCCCCATCAGGCCGCCCCGCCCACCCCGAGCCCGGATTCCCCCAATCACCCGTTTCGCCCACCCGAGTGGGGCGTGGGGGTCAGGCGGCGGGGTGGTGGGGTTCTCGGGTGTCGGAGGACGGGGGGCGGATGTCGGCTGGTTTGGCTTGGCAGATGGTGTGCAGGGTCCGGACGCTGATGCCGAGGGCCGTGGACGGCTCACCGGTCGCGGTGTAGACGACGTCGTCCTCGGGGATGGCGTCGATGATGCGCTGGTCTATGAGGAGGAGCATGTCGTCCGGCAGGAGGAGGGGGCAGACGAGGTTCGCCGCGTACTCGGTGACGGCGTTGACGACGTCGTCGTGGGCGGGCCGGACGGCCCGCGCGCCGGCCGCGAGCCGCACCGCCTCCGGCGACGGCCGCTCGCCCGCGCGGACGATCACCCCGGCGAGGAACCGGTTTCCCGGACGGACGTCGTCGCAGGCGTAGACGCGCGTCACCAGGCACCGGGCCGCCGGGAGGCCGAGCACCGCGGGCAGTTCGTCGGCGTTGGCCAGCGCGCTGGGCAGCCGCACGATCTCGTGCACGGTCTCCCATTCGAGCAGCGCGCGGTGGATGGCGAGGGCGTCCTTCATGATCGGCTCCATCCGTGGGGGCGCACCCCGCTCGCCCCCGGGTCCTGGTTCGATGTCACCCCGTGCTTCGCACTTCGCGGGATCTCCGCATACCCGAGACGTCCGGCTTAACGCCGCCGGCGACACGTAAACCCTCTCGATGCGCCTCTGCCGCACCTGCGGCGGACCGTGGGCCGTGAGGTCCCGCTACCGTTGTCGTGCGGGACCCGCACCGGCGGTCGCGCCGGCGTCATCGGAGTGCCCAGAACGTAACTCGGGGAGCGGGGCATGTGAAGAGCCCCGTCCCCGTCCGGCCCCGCAAGGACTCCGGCGCGGGCCCCACCGATCGCAGGAAAGTCCTTTGTCATCCCATCTATCAAGGAAATACGCTCGATGGCCGTGCCCAACCGGAACGTGACCCCCGAGGCCTCGCGGCGGACCGCGATCGCCGAACTGCTGCGCCGCATCGCGCCCGTCGCCGACGAGCTCGGCGCCAGGTTCGCGGCGGCGGGTCACGAGCTGGCGCTGGTCGGCGGTCCGGTCCGGGACGCGCTGCTGCGCCGCCCGACCAAGGACGTCGACCTCACCACCGACGCGCCGCCCGAGCGCACCCTGGAGATCATCCGCGACTGGGCGGACGCGCACTGGACGATCGGCATCGACTTCGGCACCGTCGGCCTCCGCAAGAACGGCGTCGAGCTGGAGATCACCACCTACCGCAGCGAGTCCTACGACCCGAAGTCGCGCAAGCCGGACGTGTCGTACGGGACGTCCCTCGTCGAGGACCTGCGCCGCCGCGACTTCGCCGTCAACGCCATGGCGGCCCGGCTCCCCGGACACGAGTTCGTCGACCCGTTCGGCGGGCTGGTCGACCTGCAGCGCAAGATCCTGCGCACGCCCGGCCGTCCCGAGGACTCCTTCAACGACGACCCGCTGCGCATGATGCGCGCCGCCCGGTTCGCGTCGCAGCTCGGCTTCGAGGTCGCGCCGGACGTCGTCCGCGCGATGGCGGACATGGCGCCCCGCATCGAGATCGTCTCCGCCGAGCGCGTCCGGGACGAGCTGTCCAAGCTGATCTGCGGCCTGTACCCGCGCCAGGGCCTCGCCCTCCTCGTCGACACCGGCCTCGCCGACCACGTCCTGCCGGAGCTGCCGAAGCTGCGGCTGGAGATCGACGAGCACCACCGGCACAAGGACGTCTACGAGCACTCGCTGATCGTCCTGGAGCAGGCGATCGCGCAGGAGGAGGACGGGCCCGACCTCGTCCTGCGCCTGGCCGCGCTGCTCCACGACATCGGCAAGCCCCGCACCCGGCGCTTCGAGTCGGGCGGACGCGTGTCCTTCCACCACCACGAGGTCGTCGGCGCGAAGATGACGCGCAAGCGGCTGACCGCGCTGCGCTACCCGAAGGACGTCATCGCCGACGTGTCACGTCTGGTCGAGCTGCACCTCCGTTTCCACGGGTACGGCACCGGCGAGTGGACCGACTCGGCCGTCCGCCGGTACGTCCGGGACGCCGGTCCGCTCCTCTCCCGCCTGCACAAGCTGACCCGCGCCGACTGCACGACCCGCAACCGCCGCAAGGCCGACCGCCTCCGCCGCACCTACGACGACCTGGAACTGCGCATCGAACGCCTCGCGGAGGAAGAGGAACTGGCCGCGATGCGCCCCGAACTCGACGGCAACGAGATCCAGGAGATCCTGGGCATCCCGCCCGGCCCCCTCGTCGGCAGGGCATACCGCTTCCTCCTCGACCTCCGCCTGGACCGCGGCCTGATCGGCAAGGAAGCAGCCGAACAAGAACTCCGAACCTGGGCCACCACCGAAGCCGAGGCCCTCGGGAGTTCCCAGCTCAGCGACAGCGGGTCTGAGGGTGGCGCGGATGGGGAGGACGCGGGGTCTGGTGGTGGAGGGGTGGAGTCGTGATTCCTTTGCAGCTCGGGCGGATGAGTCCGCGTGAGGCCGAGCGGATGTTGGCGTTCGATCGGGAGCACATCTGGCACCCGTATTCGCCCATGCCCGCGTCGGCTCCGGTGCAGCCGGTCGTTTCGGCGGACGGGGTGCGGCTGGTCCTCGCGGACGGCAGCGAGCTGATCGACGGGATGTCGTCGTGGTGGGCGGCCATCCACGGGTACAACCACCCGAAGCTGAACGCGGCCGTCACCGGGCAGCTCGGCAAGATGGCGCACGTGATGTTCGGGGGGCTCACGCATCCGCCCGCGGTGCGGCTGGCGGAGCGGCTCGTCGAGATCACGCCGGAGCCGCTGACCAAGGTGTTCTTCGCCGACTCCGGATCGGTGGCGGTCGAGGTCGCGATCAAGATGGCGCTCCAGTACTGGCGGTCGCAGGGAAGGCCAGAGCGGCACCGGCTGCTGACCGTCCGCGGCGGGTACCACGGCGACACGTTCGGCGACATGGCCGTGTGCGACCCGGTGAACGGGATGCACCACATCTTCAGCGACGTCCTCGCGCGGCACGTCTTCGCGCCGCCGCCCCCGCTCGGGTATTCGGCCGAACCCGACGCCGACTACCTGGACGAGCTGGCTCGCCTCGCCGCCGAGCACGCGGACGAGCTCGCCGGGATCATCGTCGAGCCGATCGTCCAGGGCGCCGGGGGCATGCGGTTCTACGCCCCCGAGTATCTGAGCGTGCTCCGCGAGATCGCCGACGAGCACGGCCTCCTCCTCGTCCTGGACGAGATCGCCACCGGGTTCGGCCGGACGGGCGAGCTGTGGGGCTGCGACCACGCCGAGGTCGTCCCCGACATCATGTGCCTCGGCAAGGCGCTGACCGGCGGATACATGACGATGGCCGCCACCCTCTGCACCGACCGCGTCGCCCACGGGATCACCTCGGGCGAGGCGGGCGTGCTCATGCACGGCCCCACCTACATGGCGAACCCGCTGGCCGCGGCCGTCGCGTCCGCGTCGATCGACCTGCTCCTCTCCCGCGACTGGCGGGACGAGGTGGACGCCATCGAAGCGATCCTCACCAGCGAACTGGAGGAGGCGGCCAAGTTCCCGGGCGTCGCCGACGTCCGCGTCCTCGGCGCGATCGGGGTGGTGGAGGCGCGCGAGCCGGTGGACGTCCCGTCCGTCCAGGAGATCGCCATGGCGCACGGGGTGTGGCTCCGCCCGTTCGGCAAGCTGATCTACACGATGCCGCCCTACGTCTGCACGGACGACGAGGTCCACCACATCGCCGCCGCCCTGACCGCCGTCGCCGAGTCGCTCTGATCACTTCACGACTGAGAGTCATGGGACGACTACATCACGTGCCTCCGACAGAACTCGGTCAGCGGAGCGCGTGGGCCGGGCGGCGGGCCGCCGCCGTCCGATAGACGACCGCGCCCGCCGCGTACGCGGCGATCACGGCGAGGAGGGTGAGCCCGGCGCTGCCGTCCGAGGGCAGCCACATGGCGGCCGCCGCTGCCGCCGCCGCGAACATGGCGTTGAACAGCATGTCGTAGACGGCGAACACGCGGCCCCGGTAGGCGTCGTCGATCGTCTCCTGGAGCGTCGTGTCGACGCACAGCTTCACGCCCTGGGACACGACGCCGAGCACGAACGACGCGGCCGCCCACGAGCGCTCCGCGAACGGCATGCCCAGCGCGAGCAGGCTCAGCGCGGCCAGTCCGAGCAGCCACGCCACCCACGCCTGCTTGCTGATCCGCCGCACCACCGCCGGGGTGATCAGCGCCGCCGCGAAGTACCCGGCGCCGGACACGCCGAGCATCACCGCGAACTTCGCGAGGCCCTCGTCCGGGTCGTCGGCGAAGCTGTTCCGGCACAGCAGCAGCGTCATGATCAGGACGACGCCGTACAGGAACCGGTGGAAGGAGATCGCGCCGAGCGCCAGCGCCGCCTGCGGGCGCCGCGCGATGTGCCGGGCGCCGTCGACCAGGCCGTCCACGACGGTGCGGAGCGCCTCGACCGTCCGCGGCGCCTCGCCGCGCGGGGTGCCCGCCGGCGCGTCCTCGGGCGGGTGCGGGCCGAGCAGCGCCCGCGGCAGGGTCGTCGCCATCAGCCCGGCGGCGAGGAACAGGGCCGCCGCCGCGACGAGGATCAGCGCCGTCCCGCCGTCCTCGGAGCCGAAGGACCGGCGCAGCAGGTAGCCGATGCCGCCGCCGACGAACGCGATGATCGTCCCGGACGTCACCGAGAACGCGTTCGCCGTGACCAGGTGATCGCGCCGCACCACGTGCGGGAGCGCCGCCGACAGCGCCGAGAGGAAGAACCGGTTCACGCCCAGCACGACGAGGACCCCGGCGAAGAAGCCGAGGCCCTCCCGCCCGGCGGCGGCGAGCGCCGCGACGAGCAGGACGAGGAAGGCCCGCAGAATCGGCGTCCACACGAGGATCTGCCGCCGCCGCCACCGGTCGATGAACACGCCCGCGAACGGGCCGAGCGCCGAGTAGGGCAGCAGCGTCACGGCGAACGCGGCCGCCGCCTTCGCCGCCGTCGTCTGCCGCTCCGGCGAGAAGAACACGTAACCCGCGAGCGCCACCTGGAAGAGGCCGTCCGTCAACTGCGAGGCGAGTCGCGTCGCGTACAGCCGCCGGAAGTCCCGCCCGCGCAGAATTCCCGGCAGATCCCCAGCCCTCACCTGATCACTGTACCCAGTGCCTTTGCGTCCATCGGTCCAGAACGAAAGCCGGAAACGCGGAGGTCAGGACGTGAGCCAGAGGCGCGTGTAGTCATAGGTCGCGGTGGTGGGGAGGAAGAGCGCCCCGTGGACGCGAGACGATCGGAACAGCGTCTGCGAACGATCGAGCAGCGGGACGATCGCCGCGTCCTCCATGATCTGCTGGTCGGCCTGCTGCCAGCGGCTCGCCGCCACCGCCGTGTCCGGAGCGGTGAGCGCGGCGTCGATGAGGGCGTTGACCCGCGGATTGTCGTAGCCGCCGTAGTTGGTGGAGTTCTGCCCGTAGGCGCGCCCGTCGAACAGCGGCTGGATGATCGAGCGGCCGTTGTTGCCGTACCAGTCGGGCGTCCAGCCGGGGGCGGCGATGTCCCATTCGCCCGCGCGCGCCTTGGCGGGGGTGGCGATCGTCCCGGCGTAGAAGGAGCCGCCCGTGTCGGGGGTGAGTTCGGTCTTCACCCCGCAGGAGTCGAGGTTCTCCGCGATCGACTGGGCGATGAGCTTGTGGACGCTGTTCGTCCGGTACGGGAACTTCAGCGTCAGCCCGGTGCGTCCGGTCTGGCCGAGCAACTGGCGGCATTTCGCCGGATCACCGGACTCGTTGGGCGTCGGATAGTGGTCGACGGCCGCGTAACCCGAGTTCCCCGGCGGGATCACCGTGTGCAGCGGCCGCGCCACCGACGGACCGCCGACGATCTTGATGAGCGCGCTCCGGTCGACCGCGTACTCGAGGGCGCGCCGGACCGCGCGGTCGCCGAGCGCGCCGCCGTTGTTCGGGCTGTGCGTGTTGAACACCAGGTAGGGGCTGTTGCTCGGCGTCTCCATGATCGCGAAGCGGCTGTCGTGCCGGAGCCGGGGGATCGCGGACGTCGGCACCGGCTGGTCCCACGCGAGGTCGGAGACCCCCTGCTCGATCTGCTGCTGGACGGTCTCCGCCGAGTCCTGCCCGAGGGTGATCTGGATCTTCGCGACATGCCGTTCGCGCAGCGGGTCGGCCGCCGCCCGCCACGCCGGGTTGCGGGTGAGCAGGTACGACAGGCCGGGCCGGTACTCGGCGATCTGGTACGGGCCGTCCGAGATCGTGTTGCGCCGCAGCTCCGGGCCGTCCGGGACGTACCGGTCGTACTCCCGCGGCGCGGCGGCCGTGTACGGGAGCGCGAGCAGGTTGAGGAAGTCGCTGGCCGGACGGTTCAGCCGGAACACGAGCGTCCGGTCGTCCTTCGCGCGGACGCCCTCGACGTCGTGGTCGCGCTGGTAGGCGGCCATCGCGCCGGGATCCTTCGGGTCGACGGCGGAGAAGCCGCGGCAGTACCCGGCCATGCCCTTGATCGTGGAGACGAAGTACCCCGTGCCCGCGGACGGCGACGCCGGGTTGCACAGCCGCTCGAACCCGCGGACGAAGTCGTGCGCGGTCACCGCCCGCGCAGGCCGCGTGTTCCATCGCACGCCCTCCCGCAGCCGCACCGTGTAGGTGCGGCGGTCCTTGCTGAGGTCGCCGTTCTCGCGGGTGGGGACGCGCTCGGCGACGTCCGGCCGGACGGGGATCGTCTCCTGGAAGTCGTTGGACGCGCGCGTCCCGTACAGCGTCCGCGCGAACACGCGGGCGAGCCCGTACGCGCCGACGCTGGCGACGGCGGACGGGTCCAGGTGCTCGACGTCCGACGAGCCGACGACCTTCAGCGTGCCGCCGTCGCGGGGCCGCCCCGTCGCGGCGGCGCCCTCGCCGCCGCCGGAGCACCCGGACAGCCCGAGGACGAGCCCCGCCAGGCCCGCCGACACCTTGATCATCTCGCGTGCCGTCACGTTCTCACCTCAAGACTCGGAACTTGGCGCGCAGTAACCGGCGGTGTCACAGTAGGGCCAGAGCGTGACAAAGGGCCGGTACATCACCGTTTTCTCTCCAGAAGTAAGGACGCCCTGACAGCGGATGTCCACTGTCAGGGCGTCTCTTGGGAGAGTTGTGACGAGCCGCGCGGCCCCGTCTCCCCGCGCTTGAGGTGCTAAGCGGTATTTCGTCGTGCTTAGCGCTCGACCTCGCCGCGGATGAACTTCTCCACCGCGTCGTGCGCCTGGTCGTCGTTGTACTGCTCCGGCGGCGACTTCATGAAGTAGGAGGACGCCGACAGGATCGGCCCGCCGATCCCCCGGTCCTTCGCGATCTTCGCGGCGCGCACCGCGTCGATGATCACACCGGCGGAGTTGGGGGAGTCCCAGACCTCCAGCTTGTACTCCAGGTTGAGGGGCGTGTCGCCGAACGACCTGCCCTCCAGCCGGACGTAGGCCCACTTGCGGTCGTCCAGCCACGGCACGTGGTCGGACGGGCCGATGTGCACGTCGGCCTTCGCCATCTCGTGCGGGATCTGGGACGTGACCGACTGCGTCTTGGAGATCTTCTTGGACTGGAGGCGCTTGCGCTCCAGCATGTTCATGAAGTCCATGTTGCCGCCGAAGTTGAGCTGGTACGTGCGCAGCAGCTCGACCCCGCGGTCCTCGAAGAGGCGGGCCATCACGCGGTGCGTGATGGTCGCGCCGACCTGGGACTTGATGTCGTCGCCCACGATCGGGACGCCCGCGTCGGTGAACTTCTGCGCCCACTCCGGGTCGCTCGCGATGAACACCGGCAGCGCGTTCACGAACGCGACCTTGGCGTCGATCGCGCACTGGGCGTAGAAGCGGTCGGCCTCCTCGGACCCGACGGGCAGGTACGAGACCAGCACGTCGACCTCGGCGTCCTTGAGGACCTGGACGACGTCGACCGGCTCGGCGTCGGACTCCTCGACCATGTCGAGGTAGTACTCGCCGAGACCGTCGAAGGTGTGCCCGCGCTGGACGGTCACCCCGGTCGGCGGGACGTCGGCGAACTTGATGGTGTTGTTCTCGCTGGCGTGGATGGCCTCGGACAGGTCCATCCCGACCTTCTTGGCGTCCACGTCGAACGCCGCGACGAACTCCACGTCGCCGACGTGGTATTCGCCGAACTGGACGTGCATCAGGCCGGGCACTCGCGTGTCGGGGGCCGCGTCCTTGTAGAACTCGACACCCTGGACGAGCGAAGAGGCGCAGTTGCCCACACCCACGATGGCCACGCGCACCGAACCCATCCGGTTGCTCCTTCTCTTTTGCGGTTGCGATCCTCGCCCGCCCCGATAGGGCGAACGCCACCTCTGTGCGGGGGGCCTGAGGTGGGGTTCACCCGTCCCCCAGGCGGGGCCTTCGTCAGCGGCCCCTGTCCCGAGGCTTGTCCTGTTTGTTTTCGTAGCGTCTGGCTTGCTGTTCCTGCTCGGCCCGCTCCCGCCCGATGAGCTCGTTGAGCCATCTGACCTCGCGTTCGACCGACTCCAGCCCGTGGTTCTGCAGCTCCAGGGTGTAGGAGTCGACCCGCTCGCGGGTCCGGGCGAGGGCGGCGCGGACGCTCTCCAGGCGCTCCTCCAGCCGGCTGCGCCGGCCTTCGAGGATCCGCAGCCGGACGTCGGCGCGGGTGTGCGAGAAGAAGGCGAAGTGCACGCCGAACCCCTCGTCCTCCCACGACGCCGGACCGGCCTCGGTCAGGAGCCGCTGGAGGCGCTCCTTGCCGTCCGCGGTGAGCTTGTAGACGATCTTCGACCGGCGGCTCTGCAGCGCCAGCGGCGTGCCGGGCTCCTCCGGCCGGTCCTCGACGATCAGCCCGTCCGCGAGGAGCTGCTTGAGACACGGATAGAGGGACCCGTACGAGAAGGCCCGGAACATGCCGAGCAGGACGTTGAGCCGCTTGCGCAGCTCGTATCCGTGCATGGGGGACTCGTGCAGCAGGCCGAGCACGGCGAGTTCCAGCACGCCCGCGCCCTTCCTCGCCGCCATCGTCCACCTCCCCCGGAGACCGGCCGTCTCGAACCGATGTCTCGAACCGATGTATCGAGTGAATGTATCGACTCGATACATCGACAAGATACGTAGCGGCGGCCGTCCTGGCAAGTGGGGAACCGACGGCGGTCCGTCCGGTGAACGTTCGAGGGCGTCGGCATACCTCACGAGGCAGAGCGAATACGGCGAATTCAGGGTGTATGTGGCGGAAGTGTGTCAAAGTTGCGCGTGAAACCCTGGTCCCGTCGGCCGCCCCGGCCCCGGGGCGCAGCCCCGAACGGTGGAGGAGAAGAAGGAGGAACAGCCGGCCGCACCCCCTACGGCAAGGGCGCTGACCAGCCAGGACGCACCTTCGCCGTGCACGCGCTCCCCCCGCTCACCAGCCCGCGCAGTACTCTCGGACGGCGCACGAGCCGCACCATCGCCGTGGGATCGCCCCGGCCCTATGGCAGCAATCGTTGTCCCCCTGTTGATGAGGTCGCGTGAGTAATCCAAGCCAGCCCCGACCGGAACCCGGGTCGCAGTGGCCGGGCGGGCAGCACAGTCCCCGTCCCGGCGAATCCGGCGACCCTGGACAACCGGGGGCCGCCGACGAGAACCCCGCGCCGGGCACGCCGTCCGGGCAGGAGAGCCCGGGCTTCATGGGCGGCCACGCCGTCCCCGCCGACCCCGCCCCGACCGCGCCCGGCCCCGCCGTCCCCCCGGAGACCACGCCGGGCGGCCCCGCGGGCAGCTGGTCCCCGACGCCCCCCGGCGCACCGGGCGGCGCGTCCCCGATGGGTTCACCGGGCCCGCTGGACGGCCCGAGTAATCCAAGCGGACCTGGCGCGCAGGGTGGACCGGGCGGGCCCGGTATGCAGAGTGGTCCCGGTGGGACCGTTCCGCAGGGTCCTAATGGGCCCCTGTTGCCGGACGGGCCCGCCCCGCAGGGCGGCCCGGCTGGGTTTGGCGCGCAGAGTGGACCGAGTGCTCCCGGGGGGCCTGGCGCGCCGAGTGGTCCAGGTGGGCCCGGCATGCCAAGCGGTCCCGGTGGAGCTGGTCCGCAGGGTCCTAATGGGCCTTTGTTGCCGGACGGGCCTGGCGGCGCCGGTCCGGGCAACGCTTTCAGGGCGGGTGGACCTCGTCCGTTGGAGGGACCGGCTGGTCCGGCGAATCCCCATGGGATGGGGTCGTTTGGCGGCCCCGGTGGTGCTCCCGGCAACTCTCCCGGTGGTCCGGGCGGTCTTCCTATGGGAGCGCCGGGTGGACCTGGTGGGCCCGGTGGGCCTGGGGCAGGGGTGCCTATGGGGCCGCCGCCGGGTGGGCTCATGGGCGGGCCGGGGCGTGTCCCGGGCAGGCACAGTGCGGCCGGCGGTGCCGGAATGGGCATGGGTCCCGGGATGGCCGGGGCCGGTGGCGCGGCGTTCGGGACGGTCGGCAACGGCGTCCGGGAGAAGCTGACCGAGCTCGGCAAGCGCGGGCAGGAACTCGGGACGAAGGTCACCGCGAGGTTCCGCAGCACGGGCACGCGCGCGGCGCCCCGATCCGGAGGACCGGGCGGCCCCGGACGTCCAGGCGGCCCGAACGGTCCAGGCGGCCCAGGCCCAGGCCCAGGCCCAGGCGGTCCGGGTGGGCCCGGCGGTCCAGGCGGGCCCCTACGACCCCCGACGCCCAACAAGAAGACGTCCTTCTTCGACCACCTGCGCTCCCGCGGCACCGGGTGGCGGCGTTTCATTCCGTCCTGGAAGCTCGTCGCCGGTGTCTGCGGTCTCGGCATCGCGGGGTTCATCACGCTGATCTGGGTGGCGTACGCGAACACGCCGACCCCGGCCGAGCCCACCGTCGCGGGCGTCGAGGACCAGGCGTCGATCTTCTACTACACCGACCGCACCGAGATCGGACGGATCGGCAAGAAGCGGCAGAGCGTCGAGCTGAAGCAGATCCCGCCGCACGTCCAGAACGCGGTGCTGGCGGCGGAGAACCGCAGCTTCCGCACCGACCCCGGCTTCTCGGTGAAGGGCACGACCCGCGCCGTGTGGGACAACCTGACCGGCGGGTCGGGCGGCGGATCGACGATCACGCAGCAGTTGGCGAAGAACTACTACTCCGACCCGAACAACCGGACGATGACCCGGAAGTTCAAGGAGCTGTTCATCTCGCTCAAGCTTGAGGACAAGCACTCCAAGGACGACATCCTCAAGCTCTACCTCAACACCATCTACTTCGGTCGCGACACGTACGGCATCCAGGCGGCGTCCCGCGAGTACTTCGGGACGGACGTGTGGAAGCTGCGTCCAGACCAGGCGGCGGTCCTCGGCGGCATCATCCAGAACCCCAACCGCGACCCGGGCGAGAAGGGGAACCTGGCCTGGGTGACTGGGCGCTACCAGTACACGCTCAAGGGCATGGTCTCGATGGGCAAGCTCAGCCAGGCCGACGCGGACAAGTACCAGCAGAAGCTCCCCAAAATCAACAAGGCGGGTACGAGCGACCAGCTCTACGGCGGCCAGCGCGGCTACATGCTGATGCGCGCCAAGGAAGAGCTGCGCCGGATGGGCATCGACAACAAGGAGCTGACGACCAAGGGCCTGCGCGTCTACACGACGTTCGACCGCAGGCGGATGGCGATGGCGAAGCAGGCGGCGGAGCACACCGTCCCGCAGGTGAACCCCGGCAAGCTCGCCAGGAAGAAGATCCGCGTCGGGCTGGTGTCGGTGAACTCGGCGAACGGCGAGGTCATCGCGTTCTACGGCGGCCCCAACTACCTCTCCCAGGCGTTCGACAACGTGTGGCAGGGGTCGGCGCAGGCGGGGTCGGCGATGAAGCCGTACGTGCTCGCGACCGCGCTGAAGCAGAACTACAGCCTGAAGAGCCTGGTCGAGGGACGCTCGAAGATCCCGATCGACCCGAACGGCAACGTCGTGCCGGAGAACGACCCGTCCGGCACGAAGGTCCCGAACAGCCACAACGTGGGTCCCGCGGTCAACCTCATCACGGCGACCAAGGACTCGGTGAACACCGCGTTCATCCAGCTCATGGGCAAGGTCGGGATCGAGGAGGTCATCAAGACCGAGACCGACGCCGGGATCTCGCCGGACCTGCTCAAGCCGCACAAGTGCTGCCTGAACCTCGCGCTCGGCGTCAACAACATCCGGCCGATCGAGCAGGCCGCGGGCTACGCGGTGTTCGCCAACGGCGGCACCTACTACCAGCCGCACGTGATCCGGCTCGTGAAGGAGCAGGACAACAAGACGGTCCGGCTGCAGCCGAAGTACGAGCGGCACCGCGTCTTCACCCCGAAGGTCGCCGCGGACGCCACCTACGCGATGCAGCAGGTCATCCGCGGCGGTACGGCGACCGCCGCCGCGCTCCCGGACGGACGTCAGGCCGCGGGCAAGACCGGCACGACCGACCGGAACGTCTCGTCCTGGTTCGTCGGGTACGTGCCGCAGGTCTCCACGGCCGTCACGCTCTACAACGACTCGATCGGCCCGGACAAGCAGAAACGGTCGGTGATCCTGCCGGGGATCGGCGAGGTGCAGGGCGGCACGATCCCCGCCCGCATCTGGCGGTCCTACATGTCGAACGCGCTGCAGGGCGTGCCGCAGGAGGCGTTCCCCCAGCCGGCGTGGGGCGGGATCGTGCAGAAGTGGGCGAAGCCGCCGGAGAAGAAGAAGGACGACCGCCCGCCGTGGTGCAACAGCCCGATCGGCAAGTACGACCCGCGCTGCCAGGGTGACGGCGAGGGCGGCGACGGCGACGGCGACGGCGGCGACAAGCCGCCCTGCCAGTCGCCGTTCCCGGACGGGTCCTGCGATCCGAACAAGCCGCCGAGCATCCCGCCGCCCCGCTGGTGGTGCCAGTTCCACCAGGGCGACCCCGTCTGCCGCATGCGCGGACGCGGCGCGCAGCCGAACTCGACGGCCGTCGTGCCGCTGCTGCCCCTGGCGAGGCCGCCCGAATGATGGTGAACCGTGTCGGCGTCCCGTCCGAACCGTCTCGTGGAGGCGGTGTGTGACATGACGCATCTTCACGAGTCGCCGCACGTCGGCGGGTGCGACCGGGCGCCCACGGAGCGTCGGGGCCTGACGAGCCTTGACACGTCGGCCCCCGCGCCTGCGGGTGCGCAGTACTCTCGGACGACGCAAAGCCTGACGAGGCACAGCCTGACGACGCACAGCCGTATCCCAGTTGATGAGGTCGCGTGAGTAACCGAAGCCGATACGGACCGGAGTACGGAGACGAGCCTGGCCGGCGGGGCGCCCCCCGTACCGGCGGTTCGGGCGCCCCCGCCGGTACGCCGCGCGGCGGGTCGTCCGGCACGCCGGGCCGCGGCCCGCGCACCGGCGGCGGCAGACCGGGCGGACGGGGCGGCGGCCCCGCGCGGGTCGGCGGCGGTCGCAGACGCGGCGCGCCCGCGCCGATGCGCTCCGGCCCGGCCGGACGTCCCCCCGTTCCGGGCGGCCCGGGCGGTCCCGGCGGCCCGGGAGGCGGCGGATACGGACGTCCCGGCGGCGGCCAGGGCGGGCCAGGCGGCCCGGGCGGACCTGGCGGGCCCGGTGGTCCGGGCGGTCCGGGAGGCGGCGGCGGACGCGGCGGCGACGACGGCTTCTGGGGCGACGACAGCGGCGGCGGCCGCGGCCTGAGCGGTCTGCGCGGCCGGGGAGGCCGCCGCGCGAAGCCGACGGACGGCCAGGAGAAGAAGGCGGGCTGGCGGCGGTACGTCCCGTCCTGGAAGATCGTGGTCGCGGTCGTCGCGGTGACGATCCTCGGACTGGCGGCGCTCGTCATCGTCGCCTACCAGAACACCCCGATGCCGACGGAGGCGCAGCAGGCCGCCACCCGCCAGGAGTCGGTGATCACCTACAAGGACGGCTCCACGCTCGCCCGGATCGGCACGCACCGCGAGGAGATCCCGCTCGACAAGGTGCCGAAGCACGTCCAGAACGCGGTGCTCGCCGCCGAGGACCGCAACTTCTGGCACGAGCCGGGCATCTCGCCGACGGGCATCGCCGGGGCGATGTTCCGGGCGGCGACGGGCGGCGAGGTCGCGGGCGCGTCCACGCTCACGCAGCAGCTCGCGCGCAACTACTGGGCGGGCCTCAGCCAGGAGCGCACCGTCAGCCGGAAGTTCAAGGAGATCCTCATCTCGGTCCGCATGGGCAAGGAGATGAAGAAGGAGAAGATCCTCGAGCTGTACCTGAACACGGTGTCGTTCGGCCGCGGCTCGTACGGCATCCAGGCGGCGTCCCGCGCCTACTTCCACAAGCCGGTCGACAAGATCAACGAGTCCGAGGCGGCGATGCTCGCCGCGATGATCCAGCGTCCGGAGTACTTCAAGACGTTCGGCCCGGAGTCCGACCCGGCGAAGGCGGCGCTGATCGCCCGCTGGAACTACGTCCTGAACGGGATGGTCGAGAAGAAGTGGCTCGACCCGGGCAAGCGCGCGGCGGCGAAGTTCCCGCAGACCCAGAAGCGGTGGAGCGACGCCCCGAACGACCCGAACGCCGGCTACCTCCAGGACCGCGTCCTCCGCGAGCTGGAGCAGCTCGGCATCGACAAGCCCGCGCTGGAGACCGGCGGCCTGCGGATCACGACGACGTTCGACAAGGGCCTGCAGGACTACACGAACAAGGCCGTCGCGCAGATCAAGAGGCAGAACGGGCTCGGCAAGGACATCCAGTTCGGGCTCGCGTCCATCGACCCGAAGACGGGCGGCGTGGTCGCCGCCTACGGCGGTCCGAACTACGCCGTGCAGCAGTTCGACAACTCGTTCCAGGGCAAGGTGCAGCCGGGGTCGTCGTTCAAGCCGATCGTGCTCGCGACGGCGCTCGACCAGGGCGTCAGCCTGAAGACGACGATGGACGGCGGCTACAAGCGGACGATCAACGGCGCGACGTTCACCAACGACAGCCGGTCGGAGAACGGCGTCTACAACCTCAAGCAGATGACGGCGATGTCGATCAACACGGCGTACGTGGAGCTGGGGCAGAAGGTCCAGCTGACGAACGTCATCGACATGGCCAAGAAGATGGGGATCCCGAAGGACACCCAGGGACTCAACCCGACCTACACCTCCCTCCCGCTCGGCGTCATCGACACGACGCCGGTGACGATGGCGTCGGTGTACTCGACGTTCGCCGCGAACGGCGAGCACCGCGCCGCGCACGTCATCGCGAAGATCACCGACGCCCGGGGCCACCCCGTCAAGAACAGGCTCGGCAAGTCGCTCGAGAAGCTCCCGTGGCAGAAGGCCGACCGGGCGTTCCCCGAGGGGGTCGCGCGGGACGCCACGTCCGCGATGCAGGCGGTCGTCACGTCCGGTACCGGTAAGCGCGCGAGCCTCGGCGCCCGTCCGGTCGCGGGCAAGACCGGTACCACGGACGAGAACAAGTCCGCGTGGTTCGTCGGCTACACCCCGGAGCTCGCGACGTCGGCGGCGATGTGGCGGCAGGTCAAGAACAAGCGCGAGTCGCTGGTGGGCGTCGGGAACTACAGCCAGGTCTACGGTGGTACCGTCCCCGCCGACCTGTTCAAGGTGTTCATGACGAAGGCGCTGGAGGGCCGGGAGATCACCCCGTTCCAGCCGCCGGTGAACGGCGGGCAGATCGCCCCGTGGGCGAAGCCGCTGCCGACGCCGACCACGTCGACGACGCCGAGCCCGACGGTGACGCCGAAGTGCCGTCCGGGTCAGCCGAACCCGCCGCAGGGCTGCGAGCCGCAGACCCCGGACCCGACCGGGACGCCGACCGTCCCCGGCTCGGACGTGCCGTGCGACCGGCTCGGCCTGCCTCCCAACTGCAATCCCAACATTCCGCCGGACGGCGACAAGTCCTGGTGGTGCGCGCAACCCGAGCACCGGGACGACCCCGCCTGCCGCAAGGAGGACCCGCCGAACCCGAACGGCAACTGACGACGACGGTCGCGCCAGGACGGCCCGGAGCCCGCGACGGCTCCGGGCCGTCCTCGCGTCCAGGGGCGGGGCCGTCCTCGCGTCCAGGGACCGGGCCGTGTCCGGGAGTCGTGACGACCACGTGATGACCAATAGTCTTGCTGTCCATGTCGTCGTCTTCTGAGAGGGTCGGGATGGCCGCCGCCGACACGGGCAGCGACATGCCGGACGAGCCCGGCCGGCTCGCCCGCCTCGCGCCGGTGCTGACCGGCGTCACCGTGCTGACCGGCCTGCTCGGCTGGCTGCAGAAGCAGCCGTGCGCGTCCGCGCGGTTCGACTTCATCAAGACGACGACGAACGCCTGCTACACCGACGTCTACCCGCTGTACTACGTGCGCGGGCTGAACGACGGCAAGGTGCCCTACTTCGACTCGTTCGTCGGCTCCGACATCCACCATGTCGAGTACCCGGTGCTGAGCGGCGGGTTCATGCAGGTCGCCGCGTTGCTGGCCCGCCCGTTCGGCGTGGACGGGCGCGGGATGGCGTTCTACAACATCACCGTCCTGCTGCTGGCCGTCCTCGCGGTCGTCGCCGTCCTCGCCACCGCCTACGTCGCCGGGCGCCGCTCGCTGCGGACCGGGCTGATGGTCGCGCTGTCCCCCGCCCTGCTGCTCACGGCGTACATCAACTGGGACCTGCTCGCGGTGGCGCTGTCCGTGCTGGCCGTGGCCGCGTGGTCGGCGCGCCGCCCGGCCCTCGCCGGGACGCTGCTCGGCCTCGCGATCGCCGCGAAGTTCTACCCGCTGCTGTTCCTCGGACCGCTCGTCCTGCTGTGCGTCCGCGCCGGTCAGTGGCGCCCCATGGGACGGATGCTCGCCGGTGCCGCCGCCGGGTGGCTGGCCGTGAACCTGCCCGTCATGATCTTCGCGTGGGACGGCTGGAAGGAGTTCTACACCTTCAGCCAGAAACGCGGCGTCGACTGGGGCTCGATCTTCTTCTACCTCCAGTCGCACGGGCTGGACGGCGTCACGTCCGACACCGACCGGCTCAACCTGCTCGGCACCGGGACGTTCCTCGTCCTCGCCCTCGGCATCGCGGTGCTCGCGTTCGCCGCCCCGCGCCGGCCGCGCCTGCCGCAGCTGATGTTCCTCGTGCTGGTCGCGTTCATGCTGCCGAACAAGGTCTGGTCGCCGCAGTACGTGCTGTGGCTGCTGCCGCTCGCGGTGCTGGCGCGCCCGAAGCTGCCCGCGTTCGTCGTCTGGCAGCTCGGGGAGATCGCCTACTTCTTCGGGATCTGGTGGTTCCTGCTGTCGGTGTCGGCGCAGACGCCCGGCGCCGACCTCTCCGGCACGCTCTCGGCGGTGCTGAGCTTCGACGCCCCGGCGGGCGGGATCAGCCAGGACGTCTACCACCTGGCGCTGCTCGCCCGGTTCGTGACCGTCCTCGCGCTGGCGGCGCTGGTCGTGCTGGACGTGCTGCGCCCGTCCGGCGACCTCGTCCGGTCGGACGGCTCGGACGACCCGGCGGGCGGCGTCCTCGACGGCGCCCCGGACGTGTTCTCACTGGGACGCCGGCGCGGCGCGCATCACGCCCGCGTCCCCGTGACTCCTTGACCGTGCCGCTAGCCGCGCGGGCTGTGCGGGCTGCGCGGGCGCAGCGCCTCGGTGAACCACTCGAACGCGGGCGCCAGCGTCGGCGGGACGGGCCAGCCGTTGATCGTGGCGAGGAGCTGCCAGTACCGCTCCGTGCGCCGGTCGTTGCCCGCCTCCAATCGCGCGAGCAGGCCGCGCCGGAACTCGGCGCCGTCCTCCTGGCCGGACGCGGCGGCGAAGGCTCCGGCCAACTCGTCCACGATGGGGCGGGCCGCGTCCGAGTCGGGCGCGATCCCGTCCGCGATGGCGGCGTTCGCCTTCTCCCCGGTCAGCTCGGCGAGACGCTGCGGGTTCTCCGGGACGGCGCCGTTCGCGACGTCCTCCGCCTGGAACTCCGCCATCCGCCTGACCGCCGTGCGGAAGCCGGGGTCGCCGACCAGCTCGGCCAGCTCGACCCAGGCGTCCACCTGCGCGGGCTCCGGGTCGTCGGGCAGTTCCGGCAGCGCGGCCCGCATCTTCGCCGCGAAGTCGGGGTTCAGGTCGAGTCCGGCGAACGCCTCGTCGACGAAGTCGGTGATGATCCGGCGCCGCTCCTCGTCGGACAGCCGGGCGAGCTTGTGCATGAGTTCGACCTCCTCTGGACTGGATCCACGTTTCGCCACCGCGCGCAGCACGGCCCGGCGGAGCCGGAGCGTGCGGATCTGCACGTCCAGCGCCTCCGCGTGCGCCGCCGCGACCTCCGGCACGCCGACCTCCCGATCCAGCACCCGCCGGATCGTGCCGAGGTCGACGCCGAGGTCGCGGAGCGTCCGCACCAGGTCGAGACGCGCCGCGGCCGCGGCGTCGTACAGCCGGTAACCGGCCTCGGTACGACCGGACGGCGGCAGCACACCCGCGTCGGAGTAGAACCGGATCGTCCGCACCGGGAGGCCGGTGCGGCGGGCCAGTTCGCCGATCGTGTAGAGGGCGCCGTCGTCCATGCGGTCCACTTTCAGGGCTCCAGTCAGTGGAGACTCAACCGGATAATCATCGAGGAGTTCGCGGTGTCGAGAAGCGTCGACCTTCCGGACGGGTGGGAACCGGCGGTCCGCGCGGCGGTCGCCCAGGCCAGGCCGGATCTCGCGGGAGGTCCGCTGCGTCCGCTGGGCGCCGGTTTCGAGAGCGTCGCCCTTCTCCTTGAGGCGGGCGCGGGCGCGTATGTGCTCCGGTTCCCGCGCAACGAGGACGGCGCCGAGGGAATCGCCTGCGAGACCAGGCTGCTCCCCGAACTGGCCGAATGGCTGGACCTGCCCATTCCCCGGTTCGCCTTCACCGCCCCGAACCCGCTCGGGCCCGGGACGTTCTGCTGCTATCCGGTCGTGCCAGGCGAGTCGCTGTCCGAGGACGAATGGCACGCGCGCGGCCTCCTGGACGAGCCGGATCCCGTCCGCCAGATCGCGGAAGCGATCGAGGCGATCCATTCCTTTCCGGTGGAGCGTGCCCGGCAACTCGGCGTCCCGGAGGTGGACCTCCGCTCGGAATTCGCCGGAGACCTTGAGCTGGTGCGCGCCCACGTGGCGCCTCTGCTGCCGTCCGCGCAGGCCAGCACGCTGCTGTCCGCCTACGAGGACTACCTGGCCGAGGACGCCAATTTCGATGCCCCTCCCACGCTGACCCACGCCGACATCAGCCTGGACCATTTCCTCATTACCGGGACGCGCGTCACCGGCCTGATCGATTTCGGCGACGTGTGCATCGGCGATCCCGACTACGACCTGTGCTACCTGTGGCCGGAGACGAACCGCGAATTCGTCCGGCGGTTGCAGGAGCATCGCGGACGTCCGCTCGACTCGCGCCTGGAGGCCAAACTGCGCTTCTGGGCACTGGCCGACCCGGCGACGGACGTCCTGCACGGAATAGAGAACGATTTGCCGGACGTCCGCGACGAGGGCCTCCGCCTGCTCGGCACGCTTCTCGCGTGAAACACGATCGTGCACGGCGCTGGGCAGGCCGTGCACGATCGTGGGTCCGGAGTGTCAGCCGGCGCCGCGGGCGGGGTCGGCGACGGTCGGCTCCGTGCCCTCGCGGCGGGCGCGGCGCGCGTCCTGGACGAACTCGCGGGAGAACATCGCGGACAGTGTCGCGATCCCGCCCCGGTGGACGCGGATCTCGCCGTGCCTGATCTCGCCGGTGATCCGGACGCGGCGTCCCGCGCCGTTCTCGCCCGTCCAGTCCTTGACCCGGCCGCGGCCGGGGTAGCTCAGGTCCCAGTGGTCGATGTCGGCGTCCTGCGGGACGAGCAGCTTGACCATCGAGTGGTCGAGGTCGACCTCGACCTCGATGTCACCGTCCGGGATCCGCGGCGAGCGCAGGTCGAGGACGACCATGCCGCGGCGGGCGCGGACCTCGACGCGGCGTCCGGTGGTCCAGTGGCCGAGCTTCTTGATCGTCCGGTAGTGGGCGTGGACGCGGGCGACGTCGTCGGTCGTCGGGGTGGTCGTCGTGGTGGTGGTCTGCGTGGCGTTCATCTCGGTGTTCCTCTCGGAATCGGGCAACTGCCTCGCTCGGAGAGTCGCTCTCTCTGTGAGCTTCTCTGTTAACGAGAGATTAGGCAATGGCGTGCCCCACTGTCAAGCGCGGATGTGATGTCTCTGTATCGCCGCAGGTCAGGGCGCTAATGACAGAAAACTGCCTGGCCGCCGCGGCCACGAACGGCCGTCCCGCGTCCAGACGTCCAGCCGGAATCTGCCCGCTCAAGGGATAGCCCGGGCGATGGCGGGGGAGGATCGCGCCCGGCGGCACGGGCGAACGCCCCGGCCCGCGGAACGGACGCCAGAGCTACCGGGAGAGGACGTGGACGCGAACCAAGCACTGACCGAGCTGCTCGCGGGACGCGTGAAGCCGGGCGTCTACCAGTGGCGGACGCCCCCGGTGCCGGGCGCGATCGGCGACACCGCCTGGACCGAGCGGGCCGAGGACGCGGGCTGGCGCGGCTTCCACCTCGACGGGCGCCGCGCCCGCGACGCGGAATCGTTCCTGCGGCTGTGCGCGGACGCCTTCGAACTCCCCCCGGAGGAGGCCCCGGACGGCTGGGACGCACTCGGCGCCACCCTCGCCGACATGTCCTGGACGCCGACGAAGCACGGCTATGTCGTCCTGTACGAGTCGTGGTCCGAACTGGCGGACGCCGACCAGCACGCCTTCCGGAAGGTGCTCGACGTGTTCGCGCGGGCCGTCCGGGTGTGGCGCGACTCGTCCACCCCGATGGTCGTGCTCATATCCAGCGTCGGCGTAGAAGCGGCGGGCGTCCCCCGCCTCGCGTAAGAACGCGGGAGCGGTGCGTGAGGAGCGGCCTCGCGCGCGAAGCCGACGCGATGACAAGGGCGTGGACCGGAGGAAGACCCGGATGGGAACCCGGCGGCGGGTCTCCCCGCGCCCCCGCCGCGGGTTCCGGTCGACGCCGTGCGGCGTACGCCGCTAGTACGTGGTCGGCTGTGAGGCGAACCAGGCCACACCGAGGATGTACAGCACCCAGAAGATGATCCAGCCCGCGGAGACGAGGTAGCCCAGGATGAGCCCGGTGACGGCCATGCCGTGGCCGCCCTCACCGGTCCGCTTCATCTGGCTCTGCGCGACGTGCCCGAAGATGATCGCGAGGAT
This sequence comes from Actinomadura decatromicini, assembly GCF_008121305.1. Lineage (NCBI taxonomy): Bacteria > Bacillati > Actinomycetota > Actinomycetes > Streptosporangiales > Thermomonosporaceae > Actinomadura > Actinomadura decatromicini. Next base: position 342,115 of record NZ_VSRQ01000002.1, read on the forward strand.
GGACGTCAGACCGCAGGCGAAGAAGCCGATGAGCCCGCACACCAGCGACGCCGTCGCCATGCCGTTGGTCGGACGCACGACCGGAACCGGCGACGCTCCGTAGTAGTGGTGCTGCACGGGAGGGGGCTGCTGGGAGTAGTGCTGAGCGTACGGGTCCTGCGAGCCGTAGCCGTAGGGGTCGTACGGAGGCTGTGCCATGTGGTTCCCGATCGGTTCGCGCGCCCGCCGCCGGAGAATCGCGCGTGCGCTGAGGGGCTGAGTTCCGGATTATGCCAGTGTGACGCGCCCTTCGGCCTTTGTCGTCATGCTGGTCTTCGCGGGGTTAGATGTCGGGAGCGTCCGGCGGGTTCCTGCACTCGGAGGCGATCTGGCCCTCGCGCGTCAGAGTTTGGAACGAAGCCAGGAGATGTCCTCGGCCTGGCCGGTGGCCGGGGTCTCCACCACGACGGGCGCGCCCGCCGCCCGCACCACCGCGAGGATCAACTCCGGGTCGATCTTGCCGTTGCCCAGGTTGGCGTGCCGGTCGGCGCCCGAGCCGAAGTCGTCGCGGCTGTCGTTGCAGTGCACCAGGTCGATGCTGCCGGTGATGGCCTTGATCCGGTCGACGGCGTCGACGAGCGCCTCCCCCGCCGCGTGCGCGTGGCAGGTGTCGAGGCAGAAGCCGAGCTTGGACTCGAGCCCCGGGACGCCGGACAGCACGTCCCACAGCCGCGCGATCCGGTCGAACTTGCGCGCCATCGCGTTGCCGCCGCCGGCGGTGTTCTCGATGTAGACCGGAATCGGACACTCGACCCGCTCGAACACCTTGCGCCAGTTCTCGAAGCCCATCTCGGGGTCGTCGTCCTTGAGCACGTGCCCGCCGTGCACGATCAGCGCCTTGGCGCCGATGGACGCGGCCGCCTCCAACTGCTGCGTCAGGTTCTTCCGGCTCGGGATGCGGATCCGGTTGTTGGACGTCGCCACGTTGATCGTGTACGGAGCGTGCACGTACACGTCCACGCCGGAGCCCGCCAGCGCCTCGACGCCCTCCGGCAGGACGGGCTTCTTCCACCCCTGCGGATCGCCCAGGAAGAACTGGACGACGTCGGCGCCCACCGCGCGGGCGTTCTCGAGCGGGTCGGTCTGATCGACGTGGGCTCCGATGCGCATGCCCCGAGCCTATCCGCGCCCCCCGACAACCCACCCCGCCAAACCGACGACGGGGACGCGGGCCGTCAGATCGTGAAGCCGCCGTGGCTCAGTGCGAACGCGACGCCGAGGAACGAGGTGACCATGCCGATGACGTTCAGCCAGCGTTCGTTCGTCGTGGCGGAGATGAGTTGGGAGTACAGCGCGACGGGAAGGCCGATCACTCCCGCGATGGCGCCGGGGAGATGCGTCTGGGGGATCCAGCCCATGATGAGCGCGGCGATGCCGACCGTGACGGCGACCACGGCGAGGACGGCCTGGAGCCGGTGCGGCTCGACCTCCGTGCCGGTCGCCGGCCGCCGTTCCGCGCCCGTCGCGTGCCGCTCCGCGCCCGCTGCCTCCTGAGGCATCGGTACCCTCCTCGGGTCATGGCGCCCGCGCGTGAAAAGGGCATATGCCACGCACGGGACCGGACGGACCATGCCCTTAAAGGGGTTCCCAACGAGCCCGCTGATCAACCGGCGGGGGCGGGCGGAAAATGTCGGCGGGACGCGGTACGGTCGAACAAGGATTCGAACACCGGCTCGGTCCGGCCCTCCGAGGGGAAGCGGAGGGAGGAGGCAGGAGGTGCACCGTGGTGACGAAAGCGGAGTTGGGGCTCATCGGCGACGCGGAGCTCGTCGAGGAGCTGTCGCTGCTGACGACCCAGACCGCCCGCATGCGCGCCCGCATGGCCGACATCATGGCCGAACTCGAACGGCGGCGCTGCGCCCGCCCGGCCCGCCCCACCCGCCCGCGAGCCAACAGGTGAGCCCCCGTCCGCTGGGCTGGGGGTTCGTTCCGGCAAGCGGCTCGTCCATGGCCCATCGTTGGTAACCTGTATCGGTCTCGCGGCCGGCGCGCCCGGCGATCCGGGGTCCGGCGCCGCCGCGGGGGACGCAGTAAGCCCTCCTGTCACGGAGAGACCGTGACCGCATCAGTCCAGAGGAGGTAGGGACACAGCATGCGTCGTTACGAACTCATGGCCATTCTCGACCCCGCCATCGACGAGCGCACCGCCAACACCGCGCTCGACCCGTTCCTGAAGGTCGTCAAGGACGGCGGCGGCAGCGTGGAGAAGGTCGACGTCTGGGGCCGCCGGCGCCTGGCGTACGACATCCAGAAGAAGTCCGAAGGCATCTACGCGGTGATCGACCTTTCGGCCGAGCCTGCCACGGTCAAGGAGCTCGACCGGCAGCTCAACCTGAGCGAGTCGATCCTCCGTACCAAGGTCATCCGCCCCGAGGTCCACTGAGCCCGGCTCAGTCCTCACACCAGCCGGAGCGAGCCCCATGGCAGGCGACACCGTAATCACGATCGTCGGGAACCTCGTCGAGGACCCGAATCTCCGTTTCACCCCGAGCGGCCAGGCGGTCGCGTCCTTCCGCCTCGCCTCGACCCCGCGGTTCTTCGACCGCCAGGCGGGCGACTGGAAGGACGGCGAGGCCCTGTTCCTGACCTGCAACGTCTGGCGGCAGGCCGCCGAGAACGTGGCCGAGACCCTGCAGCGCGGCATGCGGGTGATCGTGCAGGGACGCCTCAAGCAGCGGTCGTACGAGACCCGCGAGGGTGAGAAGCGCACCGTCTTCGAGGTCGAGGTCGACGAGGTCGGCCCGTCGCTCCGCAACGCCACCGCCAAGGTCAACAAGACCCAGCGGCAGGGTGGCGGCGGCGGGTTCGGCGGCGGCGGCCAGGGCGGCGGCGGTGGCTTCGGCGGCGGCGGCCAAGGCGGCGGCGGTGGCGGTTTCGGAGGCGGCGGCCAGCAGGGCGGCGGCTTCGGAGGCGGCCAGCAGCAGGGCGGCGGCGCACCGGCCGACGACCCCTGGGCCACCAGCGGCGGTGGCGGCGGGGGCTTCTCCGACGACCCGCCCTTCTAACCGGGCGCCTCTGACCGGGCCTCGCGCCTCCGGCAGGGTTCCCGTGCTGGACGGTCCGTCCGTCGCGGGCGGTCCGTCGTTCCGGCGATGACCAGCAAGAAACGAGTACACGTCCATTCCCGCGTGAGCGGGGCTCTCCCAAAGGAGCACCACGATGGCGAAGCCACCTCCCCGCAAGCCGAAGAAGAAGGTTTGCGTTTTCTGCCAGGAGAAGATCTCCTACGTCGACTACAAGGACACCGGTCTGCTGCGGAAGTTCATCTCCGACCGCGGCAAGATCCGTGCCCGGCGGGTGACCGGCAACTGCACCCAGCACCAGCGGGACGTCGCCACGGCGATCAAGAACGCCCGCGAGATGGCGCTGCTGCCGTACACCAGCACCGCGCGCTGAGGCAGGAGGAACGATCATGAAGCTCATCCTGACCCAGCAGGTCTCCGGGCTCGGCGAGCCCGGCGACGTCATCGACGTCCGCGACGGCTACGGCCGCAACTACCTCGTCCCGCGCGGGTTCGCCATCCGGTGGACGCGCGGCGCCGAGCGCCAGATCGAGTCCATCAAGAAGGCGCGTTCGGCCCGCGAGATCGCGACCGTCGAGCACGCCAAGGAAGTCGCCGACCAGCTCAAGTCGCTGCGCGTGACGCTGCGCACCCGCGCCGGCAGCGGCGGCCGCCTGTTCGGCGCCGTGACCGCCGCCGACATCGCCACCGCGGTCCGCGACGCGCACGGTCCCGACCTGGACCGCCGCCGCATCGAGATCGGCAACCCGATCAAGACGGTCGGCACCCACCGGGTCAGCGTCCGGCTGCACTCCGACGTCAGCGCCTCGATCGACGTGAACGTCATCGAAGCCTGACCGGCACCACCACCGACCGGCCCCCGCCGCCCACCAGGGCGACGGGGGCCGCTCGCTTCCCACCAAGATTCTGCGGGCCGGTCGCTTCCCGCCGAGAGCCTGCGACTCGGTCGCTTTCCGCCCAGAATCTGCGGGCCGGTCGCTTCCCGCCCAGAATCTGCGGGTCGGTCGGTTTCCACCGAGAGCCTGCGGATCGGTCGCTTCCCGCCCAGAGCCTGCGGGAATGGCGCATTGCCGCCGGGCCGCGACCGGGAAGCGCGGGCCGGATGGGACGCGGCCTTCCACGGCGGCGAGGGCCGCCTGCTCCCACCGAAAACCTCTGGGAATGGCGCTGCTGCCGCGGGGCCGGGATGGGAAGCGGGGGCCGGATGGGGCACGGCCCTCCAGGGCGGCGGGGGCCGCTCGCTTCCCACCGAGAACCTGCCGAAAGGCGCGTTGCCGCCGGGCCGGGATGGGAAGTCGGGGCCGGATGGGACGCGGCCCTCAACGGCGACGAAGGTCGGCGCGGGCGGTGGGAGGGATGGAATTTCTTGGGCAAGGGTGGGGCATTGGCGGGCCACGCCGGGGTTTCAGGCTTGGGGTTTCATGTGAAACGTCCGCGAACCGCCCAGTGTTTCGGGGGGCGACAGACCGGTCATCACGTTCCGTGATCATGGAAGCGCGGAGCGAGGGGAGTGGCGGTGGTCGCCTGTTCGGGCAATTCCGCGGACAGCTGGCCGGTGACGCGCCGGTCGGTCATCGGGGGCGTGGTGGGCGCCGGGCTGCTGGAGGTGCTGTCCCTGGGGCTGCCCGTCCAGAACGCCGCCATGGCGGACGATCCTCCGATCTGGGGGTCCGCGGACGGCGACCGCTTCACGGCGGACGCCCCGCGCGTCTACACCCGCGCGCAGTGGAGGGCGCGTCCGGCACGGCGTCCGGCGAAGGTGCTGAACCGGCGGCCGGACCACATCGTCATCCACCACACGGCCACGGCGAATTCGAGGGACACCTCCCTCGCGCACGCGTTCGCGCTGTCGCGGTTCATCCAGTCGTTCCACATGAACAGGAACGGCTGGGACGACGCCGGGCAGCAGCTCACCATCAGCCGGGGCGGCATCGTGATGGAAGGCCGTAACCGCAGCTTGAGGGCTGTCCGGGCACGGGACCTCGCGGTCGGCGCGCAGGTGCTGCACCACAACTCGCACACCATCGGGATCGAGAACGAGGGCACGTACTCCAGCAGGGCCGTCCCGCGACGCCTGTGGCACTCGCTGGTGGAAGTGTGCGTGTGGCTCTGCCGCGCGTACGACCTGGAACCGCGCAAGGCGATCGTCGGGCATCGCGACCTCAACAACACGGCCTGCCCGGGGGACGCCCTGTACGCGAAGTTGCCGGCGCTGCGCAGGTCCGTGTCGGCGCGTCTCGGCGGCTCGCCCGATCAGGAGCCGACGGACGAGTCTCAGCAGGGACCCGAGAACTCCACGGACGACTCCGGGTTCCCCGTCCTGCCGTCGATCGACGACCTGACCTGAGCCGCCGGGCATCAGGTCTCCGGGGTCGTGTAGCGGGTGCGGCGGCGGGCGATCTCCGGGTCGATGCCCTCGACCAGCGACCAGATGCCCGCCACCCGTTCCACCAGGGTCTCGGGAGGCAGCCCGGCCAGGCCCTCCGCCGCCAGGTCGTCGATCGCCTGTGTCAGCCGGGCCATCCGCTCGCCGTGTGTGGAACACATGTTCGAATAGTAGCGAGTGTGGCGGCCGGTGCGGGTGCGGTTCGCGGAAATTCGACGGAGAGCCGTCCCGAGCAGGCGCGGCTCTGCCGGCTGAACGCGCTGGTCAGCGGACGGCCCCGGTCACCAGCCAGCGGTCGCCGCGGGCGCGCAGGCCGAGAGTGATCATCCGGGTGAGCATCCACAGCCCGATCGCCGCCCAGAGTCCGGTGAGACCCGCGTCCGCCCGGTAGAGGACGATCGCCGCGGGCAGGAACACGGCCGTCGCGATCAGCGTCGTCAGGGCGAGGTAGGCGCCGTCCCCGGCCCCGATCAGGATCCCGTCGAGGACGAAGACCACCCCCGCCACCGGTTGCAGCAGCGCCACCACCAGCAGCGACGCGAGCAGCAGGTCGCGGACGCCGCCGTCCGAGGTGAACAGGTCGGGCAGCCACGGCCGGACGGCGACGATCACCAGTCCGAACACGACGCCGCAGCCGACGCCCCACGCCACCATCCGCCGCGTGACGGCCCGCGTCGCGCCGGTGTCGGACGCGCCCAGATACCGTCCGGTGATCGCCTGCCCCGCGATCGCGATGGCGTCGAGGGCGAAGGCGAGGAGCGTCCACACCTGGAATCCGACCTGGTAGGCGGCGATCTCCTGGTCGCCCATCCGCGCAGCGACGGACGTCCCGACGATGAGAACGACGCGCAGCGCGGCCGTCCGCACGAGGAGGCCGAAACCCGCCGTGGCGGACGTCCTCAACCCGTCCAGATCGGGCTGTACCTGAGCGCCGTGCCGCCGCGCCGCCCGCAGCACGACCACCACGTACACGGCGGCGCTGCCCGTCTGAGCGAGCACGGTGCCCCACGCCGACCCCGCGATCCCCCAGTCCAGGACGATCACGAACAGCACGTTGAGCAGCAGGTTCAGCGAGAATCCGCCGACCGACACGAGGAGGGGCGTGCGGGTGTCCTGGAGGCCGCGCAGCACGCCCGTCCCGGCGAGGACGATCAGCATCGACGGGATCCCGAACAGGCTCACCCGGAGGTAGGTTTCGGCGAACGGCGCGACGGCCGGGGACGCGCCGAAAGCGTCCACGATCAGCGGGATCAGCGGCCAGCCGACCACGATCAGCCCGACGCCGATGGCGAGCGCGAGCCACATGCCGTCGATCCCCTGCCGGACGGCGGCCCGCAGATCACCGGCGCCGACCTGCCGCGCGACCCCGGCGGTCGTCCCGTAGGCAAGGAATACGCACAGGTAGACCAGGGTGTTCAGGGCCTGTCCGGCGACTCCGAGCCCGCCGAGCGGCGCGGTGCCGAGGTGCCCGACGATCGCCGAGTCGGACAGCAGGAACAGGGGTTCGGCGACGAGCGCGCCGAAGGCGGGCACGGCGAGGCGGAGGATCTCGCGGTCGTGTGCGCGCGCGAGCGTTCGCCGAGGGGTCGTCACCGCGCCGAGGGTACCAGGCCGTAACTTTCGAAAAAACTTCAAGCCTTACATCGCCCTGGACGGCGAACTAATTTTCCCGCACAGCCGGTGGACGACGTCCATGCAGGTCAACGAGGTAGAGGTTGGAAATTCTCTCCGGCCGTCCACAGAGTTATCCACAAGTCGTGCACAACCGGAACGGCGTGTCTGCACAGGGACTCCACAGGCTCGTCCACAGGACGCGTTGCTCGCGACCGCGTGGGCTCGGGAGAATGTCAGACGCTTCGGATAGACGTGGGATGAACGGTCGGCGATGAGGCGGACGGGGCGCCGGCGACCGGTGATGAAGGGGGTGCGACGGTGAGCGTGGCCGAGATTGGACCGTCCGAACCCGAGTTCGAACGCACCCCGCCGCACGACATCTCGGCCGAGCAGGGCGTACTCGGCGGCATGCTCCTCTCCCAGGACGCCATCGCCGAGGTCGTCGAGATGCTCCGCACGCCCGACTTCTACCGTCCGGCGCACCAGATCGTCTACGACACCATCCTCAACCTCTACGGCCGCGGCGACCCCGCCGACGCGGTCACGGTCGCGGGCGAGCTGACCAAGAACGGCGAGATCGGACGCATCGGCGGTGCCCCCTACCTGCACACCCTCATCTCGCTGGTGCCGACCGCCGCCAACGCCGGGTACTACGCGAAGATCGTCCACGAGCGGGCGATCCTGCGGCGGCTGGTCGAGACCGGCACCCGCATCGTCCAGATGGGCTACGCCGCCGACGGGGCGGACGCCGACGAGGTGCTCGACCGCGCCCAGGCCGAGGTCTTCGCGATCGCGGAGAAACGCTCCGGCGAGGACTACATCTCCCTCAGCGAGATCATGCCCGGCGCCCTGGACGAGATCGAGGCGATCGGGAGCCGCGGCGGCCAGATGGTCGGCTGCCCCACCGGCTTCGCCGACCTCGACGCCCTCACCAACGGCCTCCACGCGGGCCAGATGATCGTGGTCGCCGCAAGGCCCGCCATGGGGAAGAGCACACTGGCGCTCGACTTCGCGCGGGCGGCGTCGATCAAGCATGGGCTGACGTCGGTGTTCTTCAGCCTGGAGATGGGCCGCAACGAGATCACGATGCGGCTGCTGTCCGCCGAGGCGCGGGTGGCGCTGCACGCGATGCGGTCCGGCACCATGCAGGACGAGGACTGGACGCGCCTCGCCCGCCGGATGAGCGAGGTCGCCGAGGCCCCCCTGTTCATCGACGACTCGCCCAACATGTCGATGATGGAGATCCGCGCCAAGTGCCGGAGGCTCAAGCAGCAGCACGACCTGCGCCTGGTCATCATCGACTATCTGCAGCTGATGTCGTCCGGGAAACGGGTCGAGAGCCGCCAGGTCGAGGTGTCGGAGTTCTCCCGTTCGCTGAAGCTCCTCGCGAAGGAGCTGGGCGTCCCGGTCATCGCGTTGTCGCAGCTCAACCGAGGCCCCGAACAGAGAACCGACAAAAAGCCCATGGTGTCCGACCTTCGTGAATCGGGCAGTATCGAGCAAGACGCGGACATGGTCATCCTTTTGCACCGCGAGGACGCCTATGAGAAGGAGTCGCCGCGGGCGGGGGAGGCCGACCTGATCGTGGCCAAGCACCGTAACGGGCCGACCGCCACCGTCACGGTCGCGTTCCAGGGGCATTACAGCCGTTTCGTCGACATGGCTCAGTAGGCGGGTGGGCATGGCGGCCGGTGAGGAGCGGCGGGCCCGGGTCGAGGACGTGCACGACCTGGCGCTCGGCATGCCCCACGTCACGGTCGAGCACGGCAAGGGCGGCAACCCGATCTACCAGGTCGGCGGCAAGTCGTTCGTGTTCTTCCGCACGGCCCGTCCTGACGCGTTCGACCCGGAGACGGGCGAGCGCTATACGGACGTGATCGTGTTCTGGGTGCCGTCCGAGTCCGACAAGCAGGCCATGGTCCAGGACGAGAGCTCGCCGTTCTTCACCACGCCCCATTTCAACGGGCATCCGTCGGTGCTGCTGCGCGGGGGCCAGGTCGGTGAGCTCACGTTGCGGGAGGTCAGGGAGGTCGTCCAGGACGCCTGGCTGTCGCGGGCGTCGCGGCGGCGCGCGGAGACCTGGCTTCGCGAGCACCCAGAGCCCTAGCTCGCGAGCACCCTGAGACCTGGCTTCGCGAGCATCCCGAGCCCTGGCTTCGCGAGCACCTGGCTTCGCGAGCACCCCGAGCCCTAGTCCCTGGGAATTCGTTCGAGCAGTTCGTGGAGCGCGCGAGCCTCGTGAAAATCGGGCACGCGGTGGCCGCCGTCGCGCAGGTCGGCGATCAGGTGCCGGTAAAGGCGCGCGACATTGGACGCCTGCGTCGGCAGCCCGGCGGAGTCGTGGGCGTCGAGCGCGACCGGCTCCCAGGCACCCGAGCGCGAGATGAAGAGATCGAGGCGTCCGATCTGGAGTTGGGCGGCCCACGGGTCCGTTTCGGGTGCGGATGTGAGGGCGAGGCTGCCGTCCGTCCCGGTGATCTCCAGCCGGGTGCGCGGCGGCCCGGATTCGGCGTCGTGCAGGTGGATCGACATGACGGCGCCGGAGCCGAGGCCCGCGATGGCGAGGAGCTGGTCGGGGGCGGTGACCTTGACGGGTTCGCCGGTTTCGGCGACGCGGTGGTCCGGGCTGCGCAGGGCGGTCCGCGCGGTGAGGTCGGTGATCGGGCCGAGCACGTGTTGCACCAGGTCGAGGGCGTGTCCGCCGAGCACGTCGAGGAGGCCGGCGCCGTTGGCGGCGTCGAAGGTGTAGGCCGACCGGGCGGGGACGTCGACGTCCGCGCCCCTGGCCCGCGCGCTGTAGAGCGTCGCGGACAGGACGTCGCCGATCGCGCCCTCGCCGAGCAGTTCGCGCATGCGGACGGCGGCGGGGGCGAAGCGCGCCTGGAGGCCGACCGCGGTGCGGACGCCGGCCGCGTCCGCGGCCGTGCTCAGGGCGCGGGCCTCGGCGGACGTGCGGGTCAGCGGCCACTCGCAGTACAACGTGCTTGCCCGCGTCCAGCGCGGCCGTGACGAGTTCGACGTGCGCGGGGACCTTGACGGTGACGACGACGAGGTCCACGTCGGGGTGCCGGGCGAGGTCGGCGGCGTCGGTGAAGGCGTGGCGGGCGCCGAACAGGTCGCGGGCGGCCCGCGCGGTCTCGGTCCGGGTGGTCGCGACCGCGGTGAGCGCCACGTCCGGAATGGAGTCGATCGCCGGTATGTGGGCGCGCGGCGCCCAGCCCTGGCCCGGACTGGCTCCCACGATGCCGACGTTGATCGGACGGGTCATCGACGTTCTCCTAACTGGGTCATGGTGTTCCGTTTATAGCATAACTGGAACATCATGACCCGGTTCGGCTAGCCTGGCGGGCATGACCGCGGTCGACGCCCTGCTCGCCCCTGGCGGCACGAAGCTGCGGGCCGACGCGCGCCGCAACGCGGAGCGCCTGGTGGCCGCCGCCCGCGCCGCCCTGGACGAAGAGGGCCTGGAGATCACCACGCGCGACGTCGCCCAGCGCGCCGGGGTCGGCCTCGGCACGCTCTACCGGCGCGTTCCGTCGCTGGACGCGCTGCTGTCCGCGATCCTCATCGACACGATCACCGAGATGACCGAGCTGGCCGTCCGGGCGCGCGCCGCCGACGACCCCTGGACCGCCTTCGTCGACTTCGCCGAGTCCTACGTGCGGCTGCGCGCGTCGAGCTGCGGCCTGCACGACGCCCTGTCCGGGGCGTGCGATCTAGACCTTGACCCGCATATCGATCGGCTTCGCCGGGAGGTGCGGCATCTGGTCGCGCGGGCGCAGGGCGCCGGGGCGATCCGCGGCGATCTCGACTGGAGCGATGTCCCGTTCGTGCTGGCCACGGCGATCCCGTCCGACCACACGATCGGGCTCAGCGCCAAGCCGGACCAATGGCGGCGCAACCTCGGCATCATCCTCGACGGTCTGCGTCCTTCGCCGGGCATGGGTTCCGAATAGGGGGCGAACGCGGCCAGCTCCTGACCGCGTTGGTTCGTACCGTGCCTGGACGACACGACCTACGAGGGGGGCTTCACGATGACGATCGTCGTCACCACTCCGACCGGACATGTCGGATCCCGGGTGGTCCGGCTGCTGTTGCAGGCCGGGCTCCGGCCGCGCGTGCTGGTCCGCGACCCGGCCCGGCTGGACGACGCGACCCGCGAACGTGTCGACGTCCGGCGCGGTGACCTGACCGACGCCGGGTTCGTCCGGGAGGCGACGTCCGGTGCGCGGACGGTCTTCTGGGTCGACCCCACTCCGCCCACGTCCGAGAACCCGATCGAGACCTCGGAGCGGACGGCGTCCGGGCTGATCGACGTCGCCGGGGCGGGGGAGGTCGGACGGGTCGTCCTGCTGAGCAGCGTCGGCGCGGAGCTGCGGCACGGGGCCGGGCACATCGACGCGCTGGCGCGGATCGAGGAGCGGCTCGACGCGACCGGCGCCGACACGCTTCACCTGCGCTGCGGCTACTTCTTCACGAACCTGCTGATGGACCTGGACGGCCTGGCCCGCGGCGTCCTGACCACGTCGTTCCGGCCGGACGCGCCCATGGCCTGGGTCGATCCGCGCGACATCGGGGACGTCGCCGCCGCGCGCCTGCTCAACGAGGCGTGGACGGGCCGCGTCGTGCAGGGCGTCCACGGGCCCGAGCATCTGAGCTTCGCGCAGGTCGCGGAGATCGTGTCCGACGCGGTCGGGCGGAAGATCCGGCTGGAGGTGGTCGGCGACGACGACGTCCGCGCGGCGCTGCGGTCGGCCGGGCTGCCGTCCGGCGCGGTGGAGGGCATCGTCGGGATGGCGGCCGGGACGCGCGACCTGGTCCCTGAGCAGCCGCGCGACGTCGTGACCACGACGCCGACCACGCTGGCGGCCTGGGCGTACGCCCATTTGCGGCCACTGCTCCGTACCTGACGGTATTAGAGTGCGGTGGTGCCCGATGTGCCGGAAGACCCGTCGACCCTGATCGGCGACGAAGACCGCGACAACGCCGTGCGGCGCGTTCAGGACGCGTACGCGGAAGGGCGCGTCTCGCACGAGGACATGACCGGGCGTCTCGACCGGGTGCTCTCCGCCAGAACGCGGGACGAGCTCGCGAAAGCGCTGACCTCGCTCCCGGCGGAAAAGGCGCCCGCGACGTCCACGATCGGCGCGTTCAACGGGCGGATCAAGCGGCGCGGCGCGTGGCGGGTGCCGCGGAACCTCAAGGTCGAGTCGGCGTTCGGACGGGTGCATCTGGACCTGTCCCGCGCGGTCATCGAGTATCCGGTGGTCGATATCGAGGTGCGGCTCGGCACCGGCCGCGCCACGATAACGGTTCCGCGCGACGCGGTCGTCGACATCGAGAACCTGCAGTCCTCGTGGAAGCCGACGCTTTACAAGGCCGCGCGGCGGGCCCGTCCCGGCGGCGCCGGGCCGACCATTCGCATTTCGGGGGCCATGGGCTTCGGCCGCTTGAAAATCCGCCACGCCCGCCGCTGAACGCGGAGCGCTTCGCGGCCCTTCCATGGACGGGCCGCCAGCCCGCACACTCTGGTCATGACGGTGCTGGAAACGGAACGGCTGGTCCTGCGTCCTTTGACCGGTGAAGATTTCGAGGATTACGCGGAGATGCTGGCCGATCCGGAGGTGGCCTCGGGATTGGCGGAAACCGTGAGCACCGGCGCGGCGGACGCCTGGCGCAGCCTCGCCACGTTCATCGGCCACCGCGAGATCCGGGGATATTCGCACTGGGCGCTGGTGGAGAAGGCGACGGGCGCTTTCGTGGGACGCGCCGGCCCGTGGCGGCCGCACGGTTTCCCGGGTCTCGGAGTGGGATGGTGCCTGTCCCGCCGCCATTGGGGAAAGGGCTACGCATCGGAGGCGGGCCGCGCGGCCGTCGCCTACTGTTTCGCCGAACTCGGGGCGGACGAGGTCATCTCCCTGATCCTGCCGGGCAACAGCCGTTCCATCGGCGTGGCCGAACGCATCGGCCACACGCACCTGCGCGACACCGAATACCGAGGGCAGCGCGTCCACATCTACGGACAGCGCGCGGAGGGGCAGCCGACTTAGGCGTCGGAGTCCACGCGGACGGGCCCGGGTGTCCGAATGCCTTTCAGCTAGACGGGGGACGGTGGACGATCGCCGTTCCGCCGTCCAGGTCGATTTTCCGGCACGGAGGCGCGCTGTCGTCTTCGTCGTCCCTCATCATGAGAGAGGAATTGCGCTGGTCCTGCTGGTGGCGGTGTGTGCCCTGGAAGAAGGCGTCCAGTTCGCCGACCGCTACCGCCGAGATGGGCCGGCCCCCGTCGTCCCGCCGCCAAGGCAGCCGGAACCGGCGGTGCGCCCATAGGCCCGCGCGGTCGAGAACGGCGAACGCGACCAGCCCGATCACGAGTCCGGGAATGGTCATGAAGACGATGAGGGCCATGCCGCTCCAACGAACCCGCACGGCCCCGAGTTGCGCCACCCGCGCCGCAGGTCAGCGGTAGCCGCGCTTGAGCAGGTATTTCGCCCCCGCCGCGAAACCTTCGGGGCTGAGCATTTGAAACCCGAAGACGTCGGCGAGCCGGTCGGTGGTGTTGAAGGCGGCGCAGACCGCCAGCGCGTCCTTGACCTGCTGCGGCGTGACACCGGCGGCGAGCACCCGGCGCATCTCCTCGGCGCTGATATCCCCTTCCCGCGTCAGCTCACCCAGCATTCGCAGCGTCGCCCGCAGCGGCTCGGAAACAGGCGCCGTCTCCAGGTCGGCCAGAACCGCCGTGACGCGGGCTTCGTCCTGGTAGGCGCGTGTCGCGGTCGCGGTGTGCGCGCCGACGCAGAACGCGGACTCGTTCACCTTGGACACATAGGCCGCCATCAATTCCCGGTCGCCCACCGACCACTCGGACGGCCCGCGCATCGCCTGGTGCGTGAATTCCTTGGCCCGCGCCCCGTAGAAGTCGGGCCGGTAGAAGACGAGTTTGGCGGCGTCCGGCATCGGCCGCCCGGAGAACAGCCGGACGGCCGCGAACAGCACCTTGGTCCCGGGACGGTAGCCGTGGTTGAGGATGTCAAGTCGCATGACCCGGCCTCTCGGGGGGCGGTCGCTTCCGCCAGGGCGACCAACCCGGCGTCATACAGCCGCGCGGAATGGCCGACCGCGGCGCAGACGACCAGCTCGAAAATCTGATCCTCGGTGCAGCCCGACGCCTTCGCCGCCGCGAGATCCGCCTCGGTGACCTCGGCGGGCCGGTCGACGACTTTGCCGATCAGCGCGTCCAAGGGCGGCGAAAGCCCGTCATTGCTGAATGCCCGCGCCCGCTGCCGCGCAGACGCCCGCCCTTCGCCGTCCAGCACGCGATTCACCAGATCCTGGTGCGCCGCCCGCTTCTCGTCCTCCGGCATAACGCCCTCCTCGGCGACTGGATACCCAGGTATAGGACGGTCAGCCACCCGCCGAACGTGACACCGCCCCGCCGAGCCCCATCCCGTCCCGCATGAATGCCGAGGTCAGCGCACAGTGTGACAATTCGGCGGCCTCGGGCGCTGGCTTATATGTAGGTCACGGATACCCCGCCGTGACCCGCGCCATGGGCGGCCCACGGACTGCGGCATCCCATGGCCCGGCCCCGCCCTCCCGCCGCCGTGGGGGGCGGGGCCCCACAATCTCCGCCGTCATCGGTAGGACGCTGCGAATCAGGCGGCCCGGAAATTGGGACCTTGGCGCGTCTGACGGGCGGTGAGACGCTCACCGGCGATCGGATTCCGAGAACGCCTCCCGAACAGGAGACCGGTTTGCTGTCTCGACGCTCCCCCGCCCTCGCCCTCGTCGCCGCCGCGCTCGTCGCGAACACCTCCCCCGCCACGGCCGCCGAGCGCGGCCTCCCTGATCTGCGCATGGTGCAGGACACCGGGACGGTCTCGCCCTACGAAGCCCGGACGGGACGCTGCCCAGAAGGCACGCAGCCCGTCGGCGGCGGGTTCGATCTCGCCAAGGGGCACAGCGTGGCCGCCACCGTGCCCGTTGCCGGGGCGGGATGGCAGGTCAAGGCCCGTTCCAACACCGGGGCAACGGACGCCTTCACCATGACCTCATATGCGATGTGCGCCACTCCGCCGCCCGGCTACGAGGTCGTCAAGGAGACGGAGACGGCGGTCCCCAATGGGGAGGCCCGCGCTGTCACCTGTCCGCTAGGTAAGGACATAGTGGCAACCGGAGCGGAAGCCAGGGGGCCCGGCGCCGAGCTGAACGCCAGTTACATCTTCTTCGCGGCCTCGTCCAAGGTCTATTACTCAGTGGCCAGCGGCACCAGCCACGGCGCCGGCACCGTCGACCTAGACGTCTACGCCGTCTGCGCCGACCAGAACCTCTCCGTCTGGAGCACGAGGCTAAGCGAAAACGAGTTCGACAACGGCGACGGACCCACATGGGCCTGCCCGAACGGCGCCAGGGCCGTCAGCGCCGGGTTCAACCTGGGGGTGACCACCAGCCACATGACCGCCAGCAGGCCCCGCGCGACCGGCGACGGCGATTGGAAACTCACCGGGACCGATCCGGATCGCTCCAAGTACTACCTGCTCAGTGGTCTCGTCTGCGCTGCCTGACTCAAGGCGGAGTGGCATCGTGGTCACGTGAGCGAATTGAAGGGACCTCGGTGCGAAATCCAGTGAACGATCCCGGCCCTACGAGCTATGAAGCCGAGCTGCGGCGGCACAATGAGGTGCTGCGCCGTGCCTGCGGTGTTCAGGTCGATGAACACGTTCTCGACATCGGTTGTGGAGCCGGGGAGACGACCCGGCAGGCCGCGCGGATAGCGCGGAGTGGCAGTGCTCTCGGGGTGGACGTCTCCGTTCGCGCCATTGAGCGCGCCCGCGAACTCGCCCAGGCCGAGGGGCTGGGCAATGTCGCCTTCGAGTGCGCCGACGCGCAGGTCCACAGCTTTCCGCAGGAACGCTTCGACCTTGTGACCAGCAGGTTCGGGACGATGTTCTTCGCCGACCCGGTCGCCGCGTTCACCAATATCGGGCGGGCGCTGCGCCCGTCCGGGGGACGCCTGGTGATGATGGTCTGGCAGTCCCACGAACGCAACGAATGGGACGAGGCCATTCACCAGGCGCTCGAAACCGTCCACGCGGAACAGGGGCCGGATGCGTTCTCGCTCGCCGATCCCGCGTCCGTGAAGCAGATTCTGAGGGACGCGGGGTTCACCGGCGTCGATTTCACCGACGTCCGCGAGCCGGTCTACTACGGCCATGACGTGGACGCCGCGCTCGCCTGGGCCTGCGGCTTCACCAGCACCAGCGAGACGCTCAAGCGATTGGACGCCACCGCCGCAACGCGGGCGATCGGGCGCCTGCGCGAAATGCTCGCCGCGCATATGATGGACGACGGCGTCTGGTTCGACTCCCGCGCCTGGATCGTCACCGCCCGCCGCCCCTGAGCGCCTTCCGTCCGCCTTCAGGGGATCTTCGAGAAGTCGATCAGTGCCGTCCCGGCCTCGTTCTGGATGAAGCGCTGCGGGTTCCGGTCGTTCCGCCGTCGCGCGAGGACCTCGTTGGTTCGCGGTATCCCGGTGTCGATCAGCTTGCCGGTCCGCAGGTCGTACAGGACGTGAGTCCTCGTTCTGAGTCCTTCGGGGAAGTAGGGGATGAACCGGTCGTAGATGACGCTCAACGTCATCGGGGACGCAGGGGTGTCGAGCGGCAGTGTCTTTCCGGCCTTTCCGTCCCTGCGCTGCATGGTCATGGTCCTCTTCCAAGGGTCGGAGCCGACGCACCAGGTCACCGCGCATGACCACGTCCCTTTGAGCGGTGCGAGGGCCGCCTTGCGGCGCTCTCCCGTCCGCTCGTTCCACAGCGACCGGTACAAGACGTCCGGCCACGCTTTCCCGTCGTACACAGGCGAGCCGATCCAGGGCCAGGAGACGATCTCGTAACCGGCGGTGCCGGGGACGACGGTGGACGCCCCGCCCGACAGGGGCGCTTTGTGGATGCCGTCGCTCATCCCCCAGACGATGGTGTCGCCGTCGATGAGCAGCGTGGTGATCGAGTCGCCCCGCATCCCGATGATCTTGTGTGCGGTGCCGCCGGCGAGCGGCGCTCCCCAGATCTCGACCGTGTCGCGGCCGTTCACGCGGTACGACAGCCACCAGATCACCTGGCCCTGCCCGATGGCGAAGTCGGACGCGAAGATCTTCGACCCGCCCGGGACGACGATGTCGGTGATCACGCGGGCCTTGCGGCCGTCGAGATCGTAGGACCACAGTTTGTCCGGCTTCTGCAGGGACGACGTGGTCGCTCCCACCAGCGTCCCGCCGTCCAGCAGTGCCACCGGTTCCAGAACGCGCCCGTTGGGCAACCGGCCGGGGACGTTCCGGACGGCGTCCGGCCACCGTTCGCGCAGTTTCACCGGCGCGCCGAGCCGGGCGAGCGACACCGGCTTGAGGTCCCCGGCCGTGGTGGCGGCGGGAGGCGTGTCGTGATCGGAGCGCAGCAGCCCGCCGACCGCGCCCGTCCCGCCGACGGCGACCGCGACCGCTGCCACGGCCGCCGACATCCGGACGCGGCGGCGCCTGCGGCGTGCCTTCTCCACCCTGTTGAGCAGGCCCGCCCTGACGTCCGGGGCCTGCCGCGCCGCGGTCGTGAGCGTGGCGCGCAACGCCCGGTCCAGGTCATCGGTCATGGTGTCCTCCCGCCGTGGACGCGGCGGCCGGACGCCAGTCCGCGCGTAGCTTGCCGAGCGCGCGGGCGGCCTGGCTGCGGACCGTCCCGCGCGAGATGCCGAGCATCGCCGCGATCTCCTCGTCGGACAGATCCTCGTAGTAGCGCAGGACCAGCACCGCCCGCTGCCGCCGAGGCAGCGAGGCCAGCGCCTCCCAGAGCCGCGGGTCGTGCTCGGCCCGTTCCAGGCCGCGGTCGTCGTAGCGTCCTTCCGGGACGTCGCCGACCAGGCGCTCACGTTTTCGCCGACGCCACATGCTGATGTGCTGGCGGGCCATGATCGTCCGGACGTACCCCTCGGGGTCGTTCTTGTTCACGACCCGGCTCCAGGCGCCGCTCAGCCTGATCAGGCCCTCTTGCAGCAGGTCGGCCGCGTCGTCGGGGTTGCCGGTGAGCACGTAGCCGTAACGGAGCAGCGCCTGCGCACGCGTAGTCACGAATTCCTCGTAGGTCACGCCGTCGTGATCCAAGGCCGTCCCTTCCCATCGTCCCCAGGACGCGTGGGCGGCCCGAACTGTTGCACGTTCCGAGGAACTCGATGCGTGGCCCTAGGCGTCGAGGACGGCGGCGGTGGCCTCGATCTCCACGAGCTGATCGTCGTAGCCGAGGACGGTGACGCCCATCAGCGTGCTGGGGACGTCGTGATCACCGAAAGCGGCGCGGACCACCTTCCAGGCGGCCCCCAGGTCCTTTTGCTTGCTGGACGCGACGAGGACCCTGGTGAAGATGACGTCGCTCATGGACGCTCCGGCATCTTCCAGGGCGATTCGCATATTTTCGACGGCCTTCGCCGCCTGACCTGCGTAATCGCCGACCGCCACCGTGGTTCCGTCCTCGTCCAGCGGACAGGCCCCGGCGAGAAAGATCAGGCGAGATCCGGGAGCCGCCGAGGCGGCGTAGGCATACTCGGCGACGTCGGACAGCGAGGACGAGCGGATCAACGTGACGGCACTACTCATGGACGCTCCCTTCCCATCGGCTAGGAACGCTCCATCGTGCCAAGGCCGCCACCGCGCCGCCCCTCATTAACGACCCCGGCGGGACGCGGGACTGGACCGGTCGGCCGCTGAACATCTAGCGGCCGGTGTCCTTCCGGGAGGGGTCTCGGACGGGCGGCGTTACTTTGCCGCCATGCCGCCGAGCAGGAGACAAAGGCCCCCGGCCAGCGTGATCGCCGTCGTGGTGATCTTCTCGATACCCGCTGTTCTGTTCCTCGTCCTCACGGTCGGGATGGTGGCCATCGCGATCGCGGATCGTGAGCCGAGCGCGCTGGGGTACGCCCTGTTGATGCTCGTCGTGGCAGCGCTTCCGGGAATGCTGGCGCAGGGACTCTGGCGGGGTTACCGGGGTTCCAGGGTGCTCGCGATGGTCGTGGGCGTGCTGAGCATTCCGAGCGGAATCCTGATTTTGCTACTGCTGACGACCCGCACCGCCAAGGAGTGGTTCGGCCTCCCACCAGCCACCATCGTGCATTTCCCGAAGAGCGGCCCTGGACAGCCAGGACGCGGTGTGAACACCACCTCCCGGCCGGTGACTCTGGCCGCCAAGGCAGTTGACGCCCACTCCATCGAACGGTTGGACAGGAAGGAAGGTAAGCCGTGACCTCGCCGCACCCCCCGTCCGCACAACGCCACCGTCAACGCCCGCCGACGTCCCGATAAGCAGGCACAGCCGCCGTGTGCACCGGAGGCGGTGCCAACCCGCCGAGCGCGCTGGAGTTCCCGAACCGGGCGACCAGCAGCGTCACCGCCGCAACCGCGGACGGTCCGGGGCTCGACCTAGCGCTTGAGGTCGGAGACCAAGGCCCGGAGCGCGTCGCGGGTGATCAGGAGGCGCGGGCCTTCGGGGTTCTTGGGGTCGCGGATGCCGACGCCCCCTGGGAGTCGGGCGAGTTCCACGCAGTGACCGCCGTCGCTGCCGGAATGGCGTGTCTTTCGCCATGTCGGCCTGGATTCCATGGCATTCATCACCCTTCGCTGTGGGCGACGTTCTCATCCGGCAACAGACCAGACCTGGCCTGCGCCAAGCCGTTTTCGTCGTGACGTTCTTAGCCTTGGCCCATTTCGGGCCAGGGCTGTGGCCGTCAGCGCTTGAGGGTTGTGATCAGAGTGTGGAGGGTGTTGCGGGTGATGTGTAGGTGGGGGCCGTCCGGGTCCTTGGAGTCTCGGACGCCTACCGCTGTGCCGAGGTCGGCCAGTTCGACGCAGTTGTCGCCCTGCGAACTGCTGTAGCTGCTTTTACGCCACGCGAGGTGGGGGGTCATGGCTTCCATACGTCGTCTGCGATCTCCCTGATCAGCGCTGCCGACATCTCGGCCGGAAGCGCGTACGTGGAAATATCCGCGAACCGCTCGTGCAGTTGATCAACGTCGGAGAGCCCGTCCAAGATCCTGCCGCGCGGCTCGCAAGCAGTGTAGGCGGTCCGCAGATTGCCGGGCAGGCTCGCGATGACGAACGCTCCTGTGTTGCCGGGGTGCGGAGCACCGTCCGGAATCACTTGCACGGACAGCCGCGGCGATATGGCGTCGGCGAGCCGGTAAAGCTGTTCGTACATCACCTGGGCAGTGCCCACCCTCGAACGCAGCACCCGCTCCGGGAGGATGTAGAGCAGCCTTGGTGGAGGCGGTTCGTCCCGGTTCAGGATGGCCTGCCGGTCGATCCGGCCCTGTACAGCTTGCTGATCTCCGTACAAGAGCACCTCGGCGTAGCTGGGCGTCTGCAACAACCCATAGATGACGAGTGGTTCGTAGGACCTCAGGGTCTCGGCCTTTTGCTCGTAGTCGGGCCACCTTGCGAAGTGGTCGGGGAAGGCGGCGGAGCGGCCGTCGAAGAGACCGTCGTGGAGGTGGGCGAGGGCGTCGCGAGTGTCCAGGACGCGGTCGCATTCCTCGGCGAAGACGCGGTCGCAGCTCGTCTCGCCGCGCTCGATCTCCCCGATGGTGGACGCGGCGAACGGGATCTTGTCGGCGAACTGGGCGAGGGACAGTTCGGCCAACTGCCGGTAGCGGCGGACCTCGGACCCGAACAGGTCCAGCGGGCCGCTTGAGGGGGTCAGGCGCTTCGGGCGTTGCGGCATGTCGACTCCTCCGACCGGGTGGTCACCGAATGATGAACGGCAATGAACGCAGTGTCGCGATTATGTGCGTGACCACGGGTTTTGCCTCACTCGGAATCCTGCCGCAGGGGACGCTGGGGAACAGTTGATCGAAGACTTCCCCGAGGTGATTCTTATGTCTCCTGCGGTGCTGGCCCCTGAAGTCCCGACGCTCGTCCTGGAACCGGACGGGCGGGCGGCGGGGAGGGCGCGGCGGTTTGTGGCGGCGCGGTTCGCGGAGTGGGGGATCGCGGACGATGAAATAGGCCGGCTCGTGGTGAGCGAGTTGGTCACCAACGCCTATGTGCACGGGGAGGGGCGGATCGTCGTGCGCGTGTTCGTGGACGAGCGCGACCGCCTCCCCGTGGTGGAGGTGTGGGACGGCGGAGCGAAATTGCCCTTCATCCCGGCGGCGGACTGCACCGCCACGTCCGGCCGGGGGCTGCTGCTGGTGGCGGAACTGGTGCGGGCGTGGGGCGTCCGTCCTCTGAACGAAGGAGGGAAAATCACGTGGGCCAAACTGCACTGATCCGCTACCGGGTGCGCCGGGCCGTCCAGCATCGGTACCTGGAATGGCGCGCGCTGCGGAACCGGGACATCGTCATGGCCTATCTGGACGCGCTTGTTCCGCCACTTGAGCGGCGCGGATGGCGGTGCGTGAAGACCTATGAGCCGGACGTGGTCCCGGTCCGGGTCCCACTGCTGCGGATCTACGGCGCTGATATCGCCATGACGCTGTGCGTGCTGGCGGTTCCGCACGGCCTCTGGAGCTATTACGAGGCGGCGCGCGGGCGGGGCGGCTGGTTCTGCCCGTGCGGGGACGCCGAATGGGCGGCGGAGACCGTGGACGAATTCCTCAAGGAGCGGTCGTCCGCCCGATGAACGAGGCCGTCGCGCTGTTGCTGGTCCAGCGGCTCTTTCCCGAGTGGGTGATCACGCGGGACGCGCACGGGAACTGGCGGGCCGCCATTTCATCCGGTGATCTCGACGGGCTGATGACGCGGCTCGCCGCCGCCGATCCGGACGCGGCGCGGCGAGCCGTCCACCTCCTGACCGAGGGCGGGCGGGTCAGTCGGACGGGGCGCCCAGGATGACGGCGGTGCCGAGCAACACGTGCTTGGTCCGCGTGACGTAACTGTTGAAGTAGGTGCTGATCCGCAGGGCGATGATCGCGTGCGCGCCGCGTTGCGCCGCGGACTTCGCCAGTTCGTCGAGGCCGTTGCCGATTTCGGTGTTCTCGCACCACACCGGCCATGCCTGTTCGACGGGTCCGGCGCCCGCGGTCTGGACGCCGTCGGTCGTGTAGATCGGAATCACCCGACCACCTAACCATAAACTTGGATCAGCGGGCGGGGCGCTCATAGATGAGTTCGCGGCCGTCGATCTCGTCCCATTGCTCGCCGACGTGGGTGAAGCCGTGGCCCGCGATCGTCGCGAGGGACGCCTCGTTGTCCGGGCTTATCGTCGCGCGGACGGTCTTCACGGACGGCTCGGCCGCCGCCCTTTCCAGCATCGCGGCGAGCATCGCGCGGGCGTGGCCGCGGCGGCGGTGCGCGGGATCGACGGAATAGGAGATCTCGACCGTCCCATCCGGGTCGGGAGGTGATTGGAATCCCGCATATCCGACGACGGCCCCGTCGCTCTCCGAAACGGCGGCGCGGACGATCCAGGAGGCGATCTCCGGGTCGTGTGCGAGCTGCTCAAGGCGGAGCCGCCAAAGGAATATGGCCTCGTCGGTGAGGAAATAGTCGGTGAGCGTGACTCCCGCGGCGGCGCTCGCGGCGGCGAGGTCGCCGTCCAGCAGGGCGGTCATCGCGGCCGCGGGGATTTCCACGAAGCGCAGGCCGGTGGACGTCATAGGCGACTCCTTTTCGCGTGGTGGTCGGCCAGCCGGGTCAGCAGGGCCGTGAGCTGGGCGCGTTCGGACGGGTCGAGCGGCTCCAGAAGATCATCCTGGATTCCGGTGAGGACCTCATCCAATTTTGCGAGGTGGCGGGCGCCGTCCGGGGTGAGGGTGATGATGTTGCGCCGCCGGTCGGACGGGTCGGGCGCCCGCTCGACCAGCTTCTTCGCGGCCAACTCGTTGAGCGCGGCGACGACGTCGCTGCGGTCGATGCCGGTGTGGCGGCCCAGCGTGGCCTGGCTGGACGGCCCGTACTCGTCGAGCGCGGCGAGCAGCCGGTAGTGGTAGCCGCGTGCACCCGCGGCGGCGAAACCGTCCCCGACCAGGCGTTGGCTGTGCGCGGACACCATGTTGATCAGCCAGCTCGCGGCGTTCCTGACGCGTGCGGGCGGCTGGGCGTCGGCCGTCATCATGCGGATCAGTGTACGGGGTTGTTGGTTGGGCCAACGATATGTATCGTTGGTCTCGCCAATGTTGGCTCAACCAATGGAGTTGTGATGAACGACCGTGCAGAGCTGTCCGCGCTGGCCAGTCGCCTCGGGCTGTGGCTGGACGAGGGCGCCCCCGAAACCGGGCTCGCGCTCTTCACCGACGACGCCGAGGCGCGCACCCTCGGCGGCGTCGCGAAGGGCGTCAAGGCGCTGATCGCGCAGGCACAGAAGAACCACAAGGTGCCCACGCAGCACTTCATCACCAACAAGCTCATCGAGCTGGACGGCGACCGCGCCGTCATCCAGGCGAACCTCCTTGTCGTGTTCGCCAACGAGGAGGGGCCGCGGCTGCTGGGCGAGCGCTATGAGCTGAGCGCCGTCAGGGCGGACGACGGCTGGCGGATCTCGCGCGTCCAGGTCGGACGTCCGGTGTGGGAAATCGCCAACGCCGCCTAAGCGGAGGTGAGTTTCTCGGAGAGGGCACGGAGTTGCGCGCGGGCGGCCGGGTCATACGCCTGGTCGTCGGCGCGGGACTCCCGGAGACCGTTGAAGAAACGTCCTGACACGTCGTCCAGCGCTGGGTCGGTCACAAGGCGGTGGGTCGCGCGGACCCCCTCCTTCAGGGTGCTTATCGGCGAGGACACCATTTTCGTCGGCATGTAGGTGGCCGGGTGTAGTGCGTTGGCCGTGACGCCCGTCCCGGCCAGCTCGTCCGCCAGATCGATGGTGAAAAGGACCTGTGCGAGTTTGCTCTGGCAGTAGGCGCGTATCCCGCTGAAGCCGTGGTGGAGCATGACGTCGTCGAAGTCGATGGCCTGCTGACCGAGACTGCTCACGTTGACGATGCGTGCTGGGGCCGAGCTGATGAGGGTCGGTAGAAGCAGCCGGGTGAGCAGATATCCGGACAGGTAGTTCACCTGGAACGTCAGTTCGTGACCGTCCGCGCTTTCTCGTCGTGGCCCGTCTGCGCCGATGCCAGCGTTGTTGACCAGGACGTCCAGCCGCGGATGGTCGGCCCTGACCGCCTCCGCCAACGCGCGTGTCTCGTCCAGGGACGACAGGTCCGCGCGGTACCAGGACGCCCGGCCGCCGATCTCCTGCAAGGTCGCCTTGCCGCGCTGGTCGTCCCGTCCGTGAACGAGGACCGTCGCGCCTTCGGCGGCGAGCTCGGCGGCCAGTGCGCGGCCCAGTCCGTCCGTCGCGCCGGTGATGAGAATGGTCTGCTCTTCGATGGGACGCATATGGTCCATCGTGCTCGGCGCGCGCGCACGGTAACCAGGGTTCATCCACCCTGGTATCCCGACTACCCGGTTCGTCCGGCTAGGGGCGGGCGAAGAAGTCCTGGATGAGTTTCGCGAATTCGTCGGGTCGTTCCATGAGCGCGACGTGTCCGGTGTCGAGTTCGGCGTAGTCGCTGCCCGCGATGAGCTTGCCTAGGTCGCGATGGTTCTCGACGGGGATCGTCTGGTCGCGCGTGCAACCGATGGCGAGCGTGGGTGCCTCTATGCGCGACAGCAGCGGACGGACGTCGACCCGCCGGACCAGGTCGAGTTGGCGTAGGCGCCCGTCGTTGGGCTGCATGAAGCCGTGCGAACCCTCTGCGGCCTCGTAGCCGATCTCGTTCAGGTGGGGGCGGGCAAAGGAAGTGAGCGTTCCTAGGCGTCCGAACCCTTCGGGAGAGTCCGCGATGCTTAGCCACAGGGCTACCAGCTGCTGGATGTACACGTCCTCCGCGTGGGCCCACCCGGCGGCGACGACGAGGCGGCGGACGAGGTCCGGGCGCAGCGCGGCAGCGGCGGCGGCCGTGGGCGCGCCGAGCGAGAAGCCGACGACGTCGGCCGGACCCGTCCCGGCGTCCTCGATCACGGCGCTGACCTGCTCGGCGAGGGTCTCGATCGTGAGCGGGGCGCCGTCGTCGGAGGCGGAGTCGCTGCCGGAGAGGTCGGGAAGGTGCACGGTGTTGCGGCCGGTGAAGCGGTCGAGGATCCCGTCCCACATGAACGAGCCGGGGCCCACGCCGTGGACGAGCACGACCGGCGGGCCGGAGCCCTCGGTCCGGTAGGAGATACGGGCCTTGCCAACGGTGATTTCTGCCATGCCCCCAACGCTGCCCGCGCTGGACGCCGATGAGGAGCGGACCGCCTTGGCTAGGACAGGCGGTCCCAGTCTGAGCCGCGGTGGATCACGGATGATTGGACGTATGGACATGGACCGCCGCGAGCTGGCCGACTTCCTCCGCCGTTCCCGGGAGCGGCTGCGTCCGCGCGAGGTCGGCCTGACGGAGGGCCCCCGGCGGCGCACGCCGGGGCTGCGCCGGGAGGAGGTGTCGCAGCTCGCGGGCATGTCGGCTGACTACTACATGCGCCTTGAGCAGGCACGGAGCCCGCAGCCCTCGACGCAGTTGCTGCGTTCGCTGGCCCGCGCGCTGCGGCTGACGGAGGACGAGCGCGATCACCTCTACGTCCTCGCCGGGCACCGTCCGCCCGCCGGGCCGTTCGCGGGGGAGCACGTCCGGCCGGGCCTGCTCTACCTGCTCGACCGGCTGCACGACACCCCGGCGACGATCATCGGGGACCTCGGGGACGTGCTGGCGCAGAACTCGATGTCCGAATTCCTTTTCGGCTGTGTCTGCACAGTCGAGCCCGGTGACCGGAACATCGTGTGGCGATGGTTCACCGACCCGTTCGTCAGGGAGGCGTACCCGGAGGCGGAGCACGAGCACTACAGCCGCCTGCATGTCGCCGATCTACGCGCGGCGGTGGCGCGGCGCGGGACCGACGCGGTGGCGTCCGCGCTGGTCGGACGGCTGCGCGAGGCGAGCGACGAGTTCGCGCGGCTGTGGGAGCGGCACGAGGTCGCGGTGCGGCGCAGCAGCCGCATGAAGGTGCTGCACCCGGAGATCGGCGCGATGGAGTTCGACGCGGAGATCCTGCTGACCCCGGCCGAGGATCAGCGGTTGGTCGTCTTCACGCCGCCGCCGGGGAGCCCCGCCGTCGAGGCGCTCGAACTGCTCGGCGTGATCGGTGCCGATACTGTCCACCGAAGCCACGTCTAGGGGACCAGCCGCCACAGGGTCGTCGTCTCGGCGGCGCGTGCCGAGTGGAGCGGGTCGTCGGGGTCGGTCGCGCGGGGGTGGCGCGGCTTGGCGTCGAGCGTGCCCGCGACCCTTAGGCCGGACTCTTCGAACAGGGCGAGGAGGTCGTCTCGGGTGCGCAGCCCCAGGTGCTCGGCAAGGTCGGACATGATGAGCCAGCCTTCGCCGTCCGGTTCGAGGCGTTGCGGCAGGCCGGACAGGAAACCTCGGAGCATGCGTTCTTTCGCGTCGTAGACGGCATGCTCTAGAGGCGAGGCCGGTTTGCCTGGGAGCCAAGGCGGATTGCAGACGATGAGCCCCGCTTTTCCCTCGGGGAACAGGTCCGCTTGGACGACATCGACCCGTACTTGCAGGCGGTCGACGTTCTCTTGGGCGCAGGCAAGCGCGCGCGGGTCGTTGTCGGTGGCGACTACTCGCTCGATACCGCGACGGGCCAGGACTGCCGCGAGTACCCCTGTGCCCGTCCCAATGTCGAAGGCCGTTGTCGTAGGCGGGATCGGTGCTTCGTTCACCAGGTCTACGTATTCGCCCCTGACAGGGGAGAAGACGCCATGGTGCGGGTGGATCCGGTCGCCGTCCAGGGCTGGGATCGGCACCCCTTTCCTGCGCCATTCGTGCGCGCCGATGAGGCCGAGCAGTTCGCGGAGAGACGTCACGTAGGGCTGGTCGTCCGGGCCGTACACCTCGGTGCAGGCTTCCTGTACGTCCGGGGCTCGGCGTAGGGGAATGGTGTGGCCGGGGTCGAACGGGATGAGCAGCATGCTGAGCGTCCGCGCGCGCTGGGCTCGTGCTTGCCGGAACAGATGAAATGCCTGTGCCCCGGAGGGTTCCGGCTTCTTGCGTTTCGGCGGACGGTCGATCCGGCGAGCCATCGCGGTGAGGAGCTGGCGGGCGTTCTGGAAGTCGCCCCGCCACAGCAGTGAGGTGCCCTCGCAGGCCAGCCGGTAGGCGTCGTCGGCGCGCGTCTCGTCGTCGGCGACCACGACGCGGCGGGGCGGTGGGGCGCCGCCTTCCGACCGCCAGCGGACGCTCACGTCCCGGCCGCCCTCCCGCCAGGAGATCTCGTCCACACCGAGTACCGTATCCGCGTGCGTCTACCTGGGCCATTGCATGCCGTGAACGAGGGGCTCGCCTTCCTCCTGGAGGTCGTGGCCATCGTCGCCCTCGCCTGGTGGGGGTTCTCCACTGGCGGGAACGTGTTGGCCAACGTCGTCCTGGGGGTTGGGGCACCGGTCGCCGCGATTCTGCTATGGGGTTCGTTCGCCGCACCCAAGGCCCGGTACAAGGTCGCGTTGCCGTTCGTGCTCATGGTCAAGGCCGTGGTGTTCGGTGCGGGAGCCCTTGCGCTGTACGGGGTTGACCGTCCCGGATGGGCGATCGCCTTCGCGGTGGTCGCTTTCGTTAACACCGCTTTGGCGACCGCCGACCGGGAGGCTCATTTCCGCGCCGAACGCTAAGCGGACCGCGTTCGCTCTACGCGGGGACCTTGTCGAGAAAACCGTGCACGCGGTCGAAACGGCCCTCGTCGTCGAACACCGCCACGTCGAAGCCGACCGCGATCGCCTCGCCGCCCTCCGGGGCGAGTTCCCAGGTGAAGCGGGCCACGTTGTGGTGGGCGTCCACGTCGCCCGCCGGACGGAAGACCAGGCCCGGGAACTGCTGCTGCGCGGCGCTGACGAAGGCGTCGATCGCGTCGCGTCCCTCGGCGACGCCGAGCGGGTCGACGTAGACGGCCCCGTCCGTCCACAGTTCGTCGATCGCGGCGCGGCGGGCCGCCGGGTCCTTCTCGTTCCAGATCGCCAGGTAGCGTTCCACGCGCTGCTGAACGTCGCTCATCTGATGACTCCTCAGTCGATCGTCCGGGTTGGTCGGTTCGTCCCCCGGTGGTCACTACGTTGCCAACCCGGCGGCGGAAGATCGATTACCTGGGAGGTCATCACGCCGATGATCGTGCGGGGCCGGACGATGATGTCGGATTCCGGCTAGTAAGCGTGCCTGACCATCGTCGATGCTGGAAGACATGCATGAGGACGCGGAAAGGTGCGTGCGGGCCGTCCAGGCGAAGGACGCCCGCTTCGACGGCTGGTTCTTCACCGGCGTCGTCACCACGGGGATCTACTGCCGCCCTAGCTGCCCGGTCGTCGCCCCCAAGCCGGAGAACATGCGGTTCTATCCGAGTGCGGCCGCCGCACAGCAGGCGGGTTTCCGCGCCTGCAAGCGGTGCCGTCCCGACGCCACGCCCGGCTCGCCTGAATGGAACCATCGCGCGGACGTCGTCGCCCGCGCCATGCGCCTGATAGCCGACGGTGTGGTCGACCGTGAGGGTGTCCCCGGCCTTGCCGGACGACTCGGCTACAGCACCCGCCAGATCGAACGGCAGCTCAACGCCGAACTGGGTGCGGGTCCACTCGCCTTGGCGCGGGCCCAGCGTGCTCAGACGGCGCGTCTTCTCATCGAAACGACGACCCTTCCGATGGGGGACGTGGCGTTCGCAGCGGGGTTCGCCAGTATCCGGGCTTTCAACGAGACCGTCCGGGAGGTGTTCGCCCTAACGCCGAGTGGGTTGCGCGACCGTGTGGCAAAGGGCCACCCACCCGCCGGTTCTGGCGCGCTGTCGCTGCGGCTTCCTTTCCGGGCGCCGCTCTGCCCAGACAACCTCTTCGGACACCTCGCGGCCACCGCCGTACCGGGTGTCGAGGAATGGCGGGACGGCGCCTACAGGCGCGCTATGCGCCTACCCCACGGACATGGGATCGCCACCCTTCGGCCCCATCCGGACCACGTCGCCTGCACCCTGACGCTGAGCGACCTTCGCGACCTCACCATCGCCATCAGCCGGTGCCGATGGATGCTCGACCTGGACGCCGACCCCATCGCCGTGGACGACCTGCTCCGCACCGACCCGGTCCTCGCCCCTCTGGTGGACAAGGCCCCAGGGCGACGTGTCCCGCGAACCGTCGACGCACCCGAATTCGCCGTCCGCGCGGTGTTGGGCCAGCAGGTCTCGACGGCCGCCGCCCGCACCCACGCGGGACGTCTCGTCACCGCCTACGGCGATCCCATCACCGACCCTGGCGGAGGACTGACTCACTTGTTCCCGACCCCGTCCGCCTTGGCCGAACTCAACCCGGAGGACCTCGCGTTCCCGCAGACCAGGCGCAACACCCTCATGACCCTTGTCGACGCACTCGCGAGCGGCGAAATCGACCTCGGGGTGGGGAGCGACTGGGACGAAGCACGCGTGCGCCTTTCCGCCCTCCCCGGCATAGGACCCTGGACGATCGAGACGATCGCGATGCGCGCCCTAGGGGACCCCGACGCGTTCACGCCCACAGACCTCGGGATCAGGGCCGCCGCCAAGTCGCTCGACCTTCCCGCCACACCGGCCGCCCTCACCCGTCATGCTGCTCGATGGCGACCATGGCGCGCCTATGCCGTCCAGTACCTGTGGGCGACCGGTGACCATGCCATCAACCTGCTCCCCGCATCCTGAATCAGGAGGATTTCCGTTCATGGGATCGACGCGCGTCGTCCTGGACAGTCCCGTAGGAGACCTCACCTTGGTCGCCGTCGACGGTGGTCTGGCCGGGCTGTACATGGAGGTGCAGCGGCACCGTCCGTCCGACGAGATGCTGGGGATACCGGGGGACCCGAAGGACGAGCCCTTCGCGTCCGCCGCCGAACAACTCTCCGCCTACTTCGCCGGTGACCTGACCGAGTTCGACCTACCGCTGAACCTTCTGGGAACGCCTTTTCAGCAGCAGGTGTGGACAGCGCTCCAGGAGATTCCCTATGGCGAGACCACGACTTACGGTCAGATCGCCGTCGACCTGGGGAAGCCGTCCGCGTCGCGGGCGGTCGGGCTCGCCAACGGGCGCAACCCGATCAGCTTGATCGTCCCGTGCCACCGGGTCGTCGGGGCCAACGGCGCCCTCACCGGCTACGGCGGCGGTCTCGACCGCAAGCGCTACCTCCTCGACTTCGAGCGCAAGACCAGGTCGACCGCCGACGCCCTCTTCTGAGGGCGCGCCGACGGGGCGTCCGCGACACGTCTGAGCTGGGCGTTCGGGAACTGTCGGTGGCCGGGGATACCGTGCGTGTCATGGCCGGTACCCCGGCCGGCGCCACCGTCGCGGAAAGGCTGATCAAGTGGAGTTCCGAGTCGACCGGCAGACGCTCGCCGACGCCGTCGCGTGGGCTGCGCGGACGCTCCCGGCCCGTCCCGCGCTGCCCGTCCTCGCGGGCATGCTCATCGAGGTCACCGACCAGGGCGAGCTGACCCTCGCCGGATTCGACTACGAGGTGTCCGCCCGCGCCAAGGAGGACGCCGACGTCGCCGAGCCGGGGCGCGCCCTCGTCCCCGGGCGGCTGCTCGCCGACATCGTGCGCAACCTCCCGCCCCACCCGGTGGAGGTCGTCACGAAGGGCTCGGAGGTCGTCGTCCGGTGCGGCCCGGCCGAGTTCGGCCTGCTCACCCTCCCCGTCGAGGACTACCCCACCCTCCCCGAGCCGCCCGCCGTCGCCGGGACGATCCCCGGCGACCTGTTCGCCACCGCCGTCGCCCAGGTCACCCCGGCCGCCGGGCGCGACGACACCCTCCCCATGCTCACCGGCGTCCGGATCGACATCGACGGCGACACGATGTGGCTCGCCTGCACCGACCGCTACCGCATCGCCGCCCGCGAGCTGACCTGGACCCCCGCCGAGGACGGCTTCACCGCGGGCGTCGTCGTCCCCGCCCGCACCCTCGCCGACACCGCCAAGGCGATCCGGCGCGACGCCGCGGTCACGATCTCCCTCGGCGGCGCGGGCGACACCCTGATCGGCGTGTCCGGCGGCGGCCGCAGCATGACCAGCCGCCTCCTCGACGACCAGTACATCAACTACCGGTCGCGGCTCACCGGCACATGGACGTCCGTCGCCGAGGTCCAGGTCGCGCCGTTCGTCGAGACGATCAAGCGCGCGGCGCTCGTCACCGAGCGCGGCACGCCCGTCCGGCTCGCCTTCACCACCGACGAGCTGCGCGTCAGCGCCGCCACCGGCGACTCAGCCCGCGCCAACGAGAGCCTTCCGGCACAGCTCAGCGGCGACGACATCGACATCGCCTTCGCGCCCCAGTATCTGCTCGACGGCCTCGCCGGAATCGACACCGAATACGCCCGCCTCGAATGCGCGGGCCCCACGAAGGCCGCGCTCCTCACCGGCATCCCCGACAAGAAGGACGACGAAGACGCCCCACCCGAAAGCGACACGGGGTTCCGCTACCTCGCCATGCCCGTCCGGCTGACGTCCTGATCCTCGCTCACAGGTCGAGGACGGCCAGGATGAACCGCACGTCGCCCTTACCCGCGTTCCCGTACGAATGGGGACGGTCGCCGACGAACACGGCCGCGGCCCCCTCCTCGACCAGGTCCGTCCGCCCGTCCACGCCGAGCGTCAGCGTGCCCTCCTGCACGTACACGATCTCCTTGGTGCCGGGGACGTGCGCGTCGCTCTCCCGCGTCTCCCCCGGCCGCAGCACCCACCGCCACAACTCCAGCGACGGCCGCGGATCCGACCCGGCGAGCAGCGTCCCCGTCCCGCCCTCTTCGCCCTCCCACAGGACGACGTGCCGCTCCGGCCGGAACATCCGCACCGGCGGCTCCTCCTCCACCTGCACGAGCCGCGTCAGCGGGACGCCCAGCGCGTCCGAGATCCGGATGAGCGTCCCGAGGTTCGGGTTCCCGCGCCCCTGCTCAAGGCCGACCAGGACGCCCTTGCTGACCCCGGCGCGCCCGGCGAGCTCGTCCAGGCTCCACCCATGCCCGGCCCGCAACGCCCGAACGGTCCGCGCCACGGCCTCCCCGATCGCCCCCTGCCCACTCACCCGAGCCTCCCAACTCACCGCCGACCGCCCCAGTCTTTCGCATCCCCGCCCACATCTGTGGCGGTCGGTATGATGGTATTCGGGTTTCATTAAAGTGACCGTGGTTGGAGGGTGCAGGGATGCTGGACCGGGTCGTGGTGGACGAGGCCGTTCGGGAGTTGCGGCCCGACTTCGCCGTCCTCGCCGTCGTCGCCGAGGGGCTCGTGAACGGGCCGAGCGACGAGGAGTCGGAGCGCTGGCTGGCGGACGCCGCTGAGCGGGCCGTCCCGGACGATCCGCACGTCGAGGCGTGGCGCGCGGCGTACCGGGCGTTCGGCGCGAAGCCGAAGCGGACCCGTCCCTCGGTGGAGGCGCTGCTCCGCCGCGCCGACGCGCTCCCGTCCGTCAACCGGGTCGTGGACGCCTACAACGCCGTCAGCGTCGAGTACGCCCTGCCCATCGGCGGCGAGGACCTCGACGCCTACCGCGGCGCGGCCCGCCTGGTCAGGGCCACCGGCGAGGAGCCGTTCGACGTGATCGCGGCCGGCGAGCCCGCGGTGGAGCACCCCGACCGGGGCGAGGTCGTCTGGCGCGACGACGCGGGCGTCACCTGCCGCCGCTGGAACTGGCGGCAGTGCGTCAGGACGCGCCTCACCGAGACCACCAAGAACGGGTTCTTCCTGCTCGAACGCCTTGAGCCGTACCCGATCGACAGGCTCGTCGAGGCGGGCGACAAGCTCGCGGAAAGGCTCCGCGCCATCGCGCCGGACGTCCGGGTCGAGTCCCGGATGATCGGCGGGCGGTGATGGTCACCGCCCTCGCGCTCAGCGCCGCCCTGGCCTACGGGGTGGCCGACTTCCTCGGCGGCGCCGTCGCGCGGAAGTCGACCACGTTGAAGGCGCTGGTCTGGTGCGTCCCCGGCGGGCTCGTGGTCGTGCTCGCGATCGCGCTGCTCGCCCCCGGAAGCCCGGCGCTCGGGCCGATGGCCTGCGGCTTCGCGGGCGGCCTCTTCGGCGGGACGGGCCTGATCGCCTTCTACCGCGCCCTCGCCAGGGGGCCGATGAGCGTGGTGGCCCCGGTGTCCGCGCTGGCCGCCGCCGTCCTGCCGGTGGGCGTCGGGGTCATGCGGGGCGAGCGGCTGGACATGTCCGTCCTGCTCGGCGTGCTGCTGTGCCTCGTGGCGATCGGGCTGGTCAGCATGGAGTCCGAGAAGGGCGACAGTGGGCATGTCACCGCGGCGGCGGTGCCCGGCTGGCGGCGGCTGCTCGACTCCGGGCCGCTGATGGCGGCCGTGTCCGGCGCGTGCTTCGGGATCTTCTACGTGCTGCTGAAGACTGCCGGAGACGACGCCGGGCTGTGGCCGATCGTCGGCGCCCGCGTGGGCACGCTGTCCATCGTCGTGGTGGCGCTGCTGGCCGTCCTCCTGCGCGGCTCCGGCCTCGGCCCGCGCATGCCCGGCCGGACGATGATCGCGCTCGCGCTGCTCTCCGGCGTCCTCGACGCGGGCGCGAACGCGCTCTACTTCCTCGCCGCGCACCGGGGGATGCTCAGCCTGGCCGCCGTCCTGACGTCGCTCTACCCGGCGATCACGGTGCTGCTGGCCCGGATCGCCTACAGCGAACGGCTGCGCGTCGTCCAGCGTGTGGGAATGGCCGTCGCCGTCGCGGGCGTCGCCCTCGTCACGGTCGGCTGACCCACCCACGGGGGAGCGCACTCGGGAAAGCCCTGGGACGGACGTCGGAGTGCGATGAGAAGGCGAAGGCCGCAACCCCCGCGCGGGGGTGCGGCCTTTCGGGCTGGGCGGTGGTGGTGGGATTCGAACCCACGGAAGGTTGCCCTTCACACGCTTTCGAGGCGTGCGCCCTCGTCCACTAGGCGACACCACCGCGGGAGAGCCTACCGGACGCGGCGGCGCGCGAAGAACTCGGTTAGGAGCGCGCCGCACTCGTCCGCCAGCACTTCGGCGACGACTTCGGGACGGTGGTTGAGCCGCCGGTCGCGGACGACGTCCCACAGCGACCCCACCGCGCCCGCCTTCGGGTCGACCGCGCCGTAGACGAGGCGGTCGACCCGCGCCTGGACGCAGGCCCCGGCGCACATCGTGCACGGCTCCAGCGTGACGACCAGCGTGCACCCGGACAGCCGCCACGTCCCGAGCGCCCGAGCCGCCGCCCGCATCGCGGTGATCTCCGCGTGCGCGGTCGGGTCGCCGCCGCGCTCACGGTCGTTGTGTCCGGCGCCGATGATCGTGCCCGACGGGTCCAGGACGACGGCTCCGACCGGAACCTCCCCGGCGTCCAGCGCCTTCCGCGCCTCCCCGAGCGCCGACCGCATCACGCCCGCCAGCCCCTCCACCACGGCGTCCGCTCCCGCCATCACGGCGTCCGCGTCCGCGACTGCGGCGTCTGGCCCTGCGGCTGCGGCGTCTGGCCTTGCGGCTGCGGCGTCTGGCCTTGCGGCTGGGGTGTCCTCTCCTGCCGACATGGTGTCCGCACCGGTTTCGCTGCCGCGTGGTGGCCGGGGGGCGCGCCGTGCTCCGGCAGCGAGGAGGCCGAGCCCGGCGCGGGGGCCGGGTCGGTCACGCGGGCGGGATCAGTCACGGAGGCGGTCGAATTCTTCGCCGAAGCCCGCCTGCTCGGCGACGGCGAGCAGCGCGTCGCCGGGGAGGGCGCGCTCGCCGAGGTCGCTGACGCGCTCGGCGGCCAGCCCGAGGTCGTCGAGGAGGCCGGGGTCGCCGCCCGGGTCGCCGTCCGGGATCTCGCCGACGAGCTGCTGGAACAGGGCGCCGAGCCCGTCCTCGCGGACGGTGGAGACGTAGGCGCGCGGCTCGTCCTGGCCGTCCAGCCGGACGATCGCGAACCAGTCGTCGTCGGCCTCCGCGAGCAGCACCACCGGGTCGCCGTAGGACTCGACGGCCGCCTCCCGCATCAGGTCGGCGACGTCGTCGACGTGCTCGGCCTCGGCGAGCACGGCCTCGGCGCCGACCCAGCCCTGCGGGGTCCGCGCGAACACGGCGGCGAAATAGGACACGTGCCAATTGTGACCCAACGGGTACCGGAGACACACCCCTGACCCCCGCGGCCGGCGCCCCGCGCCGGGAAACGGTTCTCGCGTCCGGGTTCCGGGGACGCGCTCCCGCCGGGACGTGTCAGGCGATGGCGTCCATGGCGCGCTCGAAGGCGGGGGCGAAGCCGATGCGGCCCGCGATGCTGAGGAGCATCTCGTCTGGATACAGCTCCAGGTCGCCGGAGATGGCGCCGAGCTCCATCTCGTCCAGGCCCAGGTCCGCGAAGATGGACATGTCGCCGACCGGGAGGACCTGGTCGAGCTCCTCGTCCTCGGGGATCGGGATGTCCAGGTAGTCGAGGACCTGCCCGGCGAGCGGCCAGTCGACGGAGGCCGTGACGTCCGAGAGGAACACCATCACCTCGTCGCCCAGCAGGCGGATCGCGACGAAGAAGTCGTCGCCGACCGAGACGAGCCCGACCGTCCCGCCGAGGCTCGGCTGCTGGCGCAGGGCATGGATCAGCCCCGCGAGGTCCTCGGTCAGCGCCACCGGGAGGATCTCGGCCTCCCAGCCCTCGTCTTCCCGATACACCACGACGGCGAAGTCCGTCGCGTCGACATCCGTCATCTCCACCCCACCGGCACGTTTCCTGCCACGGCATGGTCCCAGATGCGGCGCGTGCTCGTACGCCCCACCGTCAAACTGGGCGCCGCACCGGCGCGTGAGGCGGGGAGTCAGCGCCACGAACCGGGGCCCAGCGCCACGAATCCACCGTTCCCGGCACCCGCGTCAACGGGATCAGTTGATGCGGAACGTGCGGCGGCGGAGCGCGGCGTGGATCCGCGCGCGGCGCGACCGGTGCGGGGTCACCCGGCGGCGCAGTTCGCGGGCCTCGGCCAGCTCGCGCAGGAAGATCGCGCGGCGGCGCAGCCGCTCGCGGACCTCCTCGGGAGTGATCTCGCGGACCTCGTCCGGGGCGATGTCGCCCTGCGGACCTGGTCGCGTCGAGACGGCGGGAGCGGGAGCGGAGTCGTCGGGGAGTGCGGGGTCGTCGGGGGCGGGCGTGCGCCTCGTGGCCGCGGGCGGGTCCGGCGCGGACTCGCGGGCCCGCGCGGCCCCTCCCGGACGCTGATCGCTTTCGCTGTTCATACCGCCATACTGCCCAGCTCAGCGGCGTCCTATCCTATTTCGCCGGGCTCCGGCCGATCTTCCGAGGTGGGCTACGGTGAGCGGATGCAGACCCTCGCCGTCGACCACCCCCTGGTCGCGCACAAGCTCACCACGCTGCGGGACGTCCGCACCGACTCCCCCACATTCCGGCGGCTGGCGGACGAGCTCGTCACCCTCCTCGCCTACGAGGCGACCCGGGACGTCCGGGTCACCGAGGTCACCGTCCGGACGCCGCTCGTCGAGACGGCGGGCGTCCAGCTGGCGAGCCCGAAGCCGCTCGTGGTGCCGATCCTGCGCGCCGGGCTCGGGATGCTGGACGGCATGACGCGCCTGCTCCCCACCGCCGAGGTCGGCTTCCTCGGCATGATCCGGGACGAGGGCACGCTGCAGGCCGAGACGTACGCGACCCGGCTCCCGGACGACCTGTCCGGACGGCAGTGCTACGTCCTCGACCCGATGCTCGCCACCGGCGGGACGCTCGCCGCCGCGATCAGGCTGCTGTTCGACCGCGGCGCCGACGACGTCACCGCCATCTGCCTGCTCGCCGCCCCGGAGGGGCTGAAGTACCTGGAGCAGGCGTTCGCCGGCCTCGACGCCCCGGTCCGGGTGGTGACGGCCGCGATCGACTCCCACCTCAACGAGCAGGGCTTCATCATGCCCGGCCTCGGGGACGCCGGAGACCGCCTGTACGGCGCCGTCTGAGCGAGGCTCAAGGCGGTTCCCGGCGCCGGTCACGGCGCCGGTCACGATCGGGACGCGGTCGGTTCCGGCGATGTTCGTTCGCGATGGCAAGGGGTACGAAGGGCCTACGGAACGCCACTGCGCGTTCCCCTCCGCCGTCCCGGCACAGGGGACCGTCAGGACCGGGCGGCGCGAGCGAGCTCGATCGAGGACACGTGATGGCTCACCAAGGGGATGGCGACCTGCCGCGCTACGCGGAGATCGGGGAACGGCTCACCGAGGAGTTCGACGGGGTCCACGCCGCCGAGACGGTGGACCGCTGCGTCTCCGCCGCCCGGTACGGGGCCGAGGAGGTCATGGGGGCGGCGCCCGCCGACCTCGTGGAACGGATCGCGCGGCGGCACCTGGAGGTGCTCGCCACGGTCGCGGCCGAGAAACGGCGCAAGACGCGCCGCTCGTCCCTCGACAACGCGCCCTGACGCCCCGCGGGAACGCGGCACTGCGCGTGCTTTGCCGGTCGTGGGCGCTGTGCGAGACTGATTCGGGGTCCGTGGGACGATGCTCCGGGAGGCAGCAGTGCCCGCCAAGAAGTACATCACGTGGGTCGCGGTGGCCTTCGTGGCGTTCTACGTGATCAGCCAGCCGGACGGCGCGGCTCGGTCCGTGGAGAGCGCCGCGACCGGTCTCGCGTCCGCCGCGGACTCCCTGGCCACCTTCGTCAACGGCATCGCCTGAGGTTCGGATGAGGCTCGTAACCCCCGGCGACTCCGCGCCGGCGTCGGTGAACAAGTACCTGCTACCGCACGAGAACCAGGTCATCACGGTACGCCGCCATCCGGCGACCCTGATGGTGCCGGTCGGCCTCGTGCTCGGCGGCCTGATCGTCGCGGGCGTGCTGAGCAACACGGTCAAGGAGGCCATGTCCTGGGTGTGGTGGGGCTGGCTGATCCTGCTCGGCTGGTTCGTCTGGCGGGTCGCGGAGTGGTCCGTCGACTACTTCGTGATCACCAACCAGCGGATGCTGCTGACCACCGGCCTGATCACCCGCAAGGTCGCGATGATGCCGCTGGCCAAGGTCACCGACATGAGCTTCAAGCGGACGATCGCGGGCCGCATGCTCGGGTACGGCGAGTTCGTCCTGGAGTCCGCCGGACAGGACCAGGCGCTCACCAACGTCGACTACCTCCCGTACCCGGAGCAGCTCTATCTCGAGGTCTGCGAGATGATCTTCCCGAACAAGAATCCCGCGCCCGAGGAGCCGCTGCCCCCGCCCCCGCCGCCGCGCCGCCCCCGGGAGCCCGTGGAGCCGGTCGAGGGGGACGTCCCCACCGCGTCCGGCCCGGACGAGCAGGGCTAGCCCGACAGCGCGGCGTTCTGGTCAATTTCGGCGGATTGACGATCTTGCGGGTAGGGTCCGATAACGTCCAGGGGTGTGACATGCGTCGCGAGCTCGGGCGGTTCGTCCCGGCCGGCCCGGCGCGCCAGGGCGGAGCGGCGGGCGCGCGGGGGCTCGCGGCGCCCGCCGGGAACGCCGTTCTCCCGCCGCTTCATTACTCTCGATGTGCGATAACCCGCAATGTGCAATCATGTCGGCACCCCAGCCGCCTGTTTACTTCCGCTAAGTGAGTCCACATGCCGGGTCCAGGCAACGTCGGCGAACGTGTCCGCAACCTGCGGCTGACCAGACGCTTGTCGCAGGCACAGCTCGCCGGTCACGACCTTTCCGACAGCTACATCTCTTTGATCGAGTCGGGCAAGCGCACTCCGACGCCGACCGTGCTGCGCATGCTGGCCGAGCGCCTCGGCTGCACCCCGGAGTACCTCGCCGAGGGCGTCGAGCCGGAGCAGCGCGCCCACCTGGAGGTACGGGAGCGGCACGCGCACCTGGCGCTGCTGCGCGGCGACCCGGTCACCGCCGAGGCCGGGTTCGACGAGGTGATCGCGCGCAGCGACGACCCCGACCTGACGGCCCGCGCCCGCTGGGGCCGCGCCCGCGCCCTGGAGGCGCTCGGCCGCACCGACCAGGCGATCGCGCTCTTCGAGGAGCTGCGCGAGCAGGCCGAACGCGATCCGGGACGGGCGAGCTGGCTGCCACCGGTGATCGCGCTGGCGCGCTGCTACCACGCGGTCGGCGACCTCGGCCAGGCCATCGCGCTCGGCGAGCGCGCCATCGAGCGGCTGGGCCTGCTCGAACTGAGCGTCGGCGAGGAGTACACCGAGGCGGGACGGATTCTGCTGCTCGCCTATGTGGACCGCTCCGAGCCCGCCCGCGCGCACGAACTCGGCCGCCGCCTCCTGCACCCGCGGGACGTGCCGGACGAGCCGACCAGCGTCCACTACCAGCAGGCCAGCAAGCGCGCCCTCGAAGAGGGGACGATCGGCGACGCTCTGTACCTCGCCGACCAGGCCCTCGCCGTCCGCAACGACGCGGCCCCGGCGCACGCCCGCGCCCGTCTGTCCTTGGCCGCGGCGAAGGCGTTGCTCAGGGGTGTCACGCCGTTCTCTGCCCCGATCCCGTCAGGGACGGTGCCGGACGGTCCGAACGGGTTCGAACGTCCCCGTCCCGAGGGTTCGCGCGAGGCCGCCCAGGAAGCCCTTGCCCTGTTGGACGAGGCGACCGGCCTGGACGAGGCCGAGACCACCGAGAGCACCATCGCCCGAGCGCGCGCGCTGGTCCTCGTCGGCGAACTGGACGAGGCCATCCGCACGCTGCTGCAGTTCCTGGACACGGGCCTCGCGCTGGCCGCGCCGGAGGGCACGGCGTCGGTGGCGCCGGAGCCCACCGGCGACGTCGCCGCGCGGGCGCAGAAGACCGTGCTGGCACGGCTCGTCCTCGCGCGGGCGCGCGTCGCCCAGGGCGACCCGGCGGCGGCGCGGCTCGTGCTGAACGCCGCGTCCGAGCAACTGGGCACGCTGCACCCGGGGCGTCCCGCGGCGCACCTGTTCAGGGAGCTGGGCGAGCTGTTCGAGCTGGTCCAGGACGCGGAGAGCGCCGCGTCCTCGTACCGGCGGGCGCTGGAGGCGGCCGGGCTGCGGGCCGCGCGCCCGCAGGCCGCCAGCCGCGACCTCGGACGAGTCTGACCTTTTGTCCCTTAAGCCCGTTGCGGTGGGGGCGGAATAAAGCCGGGCCGATCGGCGTCCTATCATCCAGACGTAGGATGATTCGCTGACCGGAGGTAATCGTGACCTTGCGCACGGCCCGCCGCTCCTCGCTCGTCGATCAGGTGATCGAGCAGCTCAGGAGCGAGATCACGGGCGGCGGCTGGCCGGTCGGCGCGAAGATCCCGCCCGAGCCGGCGCTCGCGGAGGCCCTCGGCGTCGGGCGCAACACCGTCCGGGAGGCCGTCCGCGCGCTGACCCACGCCGGGCTCCTGGAGAGCCGCCAGGGCGACGGCACGTACGTACGGGCGACGAGCGAGCTGTCCGGGGCCGTCCGGCGCCGGCTCGAGACGGCCGAGCTGGTCGAGATCCTCGAAGTCCGGCGCGGGTTCGAGGTGGAGGCCGCACGGCTCGCCGCCGCGCGCCGCACCGAGGCCGACATCGCCGCGATCGCGCTCGCCCTCGCCCGCCGCGACGCGGCCTGGGCGGCGGGCGACCACGACGCCTTCGTCGAGGCCGACCTCGCGTTCCACACCTCCGTCGTCGAGGCCACGCACAACCGCGTCCTGACCGACCTGTACCGCGACTTCAGCGCCGCGCTCCGCGCCAGCATCGGCGCGGCCGGGTCGCTGCTGGAGCACGCGGACGTCCCGCACGGCCCCATCGCCGCGGCCGTCGAGGCGGGCGACGCCGACGCCGCCACCCGGGCCGCGCACGCGTGTCTGGACCAGATCCTGGCCTCCGCCAAATCCGCCCGGTCGACGACGACCTCCTGAACCTCCAAGCCGCTGCCCGGCATGTGCCGTCCG
Organism: Actinomadura decatromicini; assembly: GCF_008121305.1. NCBI lineage: Bacteria > Bacillati > Actinomycetota > Actinomycetes > Streptosporangiales > Thermomonosporaceae > Actinomadura > Actinomadura decatromicini. The sequence goes on from NZ_VSRQ01000002.1 coordinate 382,988, forward strand.
GCGCCCGCGCCCAATCGTTTGGGCCCAGGTCCGGCGGCCCGCGTCCCGGGCGTTCGAAGCTCACGACGAAGGACGAGATGAACTCCCCTGTGACGAGCAGAGTCTCCCGCGTGACGGCCGTCTGGTCGCTCGCCGGGCTGGTCCTGCTGACGATCAACCTGCGCGCCGCCATCACCGGGATCGCCCCGGTTCTCGGCGAGCTGCGCGAGGCGTTCGGGCTGTCCGGCGCGGCGGTCGGCGTCCTCACCACGCTGCCGGTGCTGTGCCTCGGCGTGTTCGCGTCCGTCGCGCCGCTGGCCGCGCGGCGGCTCGGCACCGACGTCGCGATCGCCGGGTCGCTCGTGCTGATCACGGCCGGGATCGTGCTGCGGGTGGTGGAGTCGCCGCTGTCGCTGTTCGTTGGAACGATCCTGGCGGGTGCCGGGATCGCGATGGGCAACGTCCTCATGCCCGCCGTGATCAAGCGCGTGTTCCCCACCCGGGTCGGCTCGCTGACCGGGCTCGCGATGATGCTGATGGCCGCGAGCGGGGCCGTCGCCGCCGCGCTCGCCGTCCCGCTGGACGAGGCGGGCGGATGGCGGCTGGCGCTCGCGATCTGGGCCGTGCCGTCCGCGTTCGCGCTGCTCGTGTGGGGGCCGCTCGCGCTGCGCGGCCGGTCGTCCCGCGCCGCCGCCGAGACCCCGGCGCGCGGCGCGGACCACTCGCTGCTCCGCTCGCCGATCGCCTGGTTCGTCGCGGCGTTCATGGGCCTCGCGTCGCTGATGTTCTACGTGCTGATGTCGTGGCTGCCGGAGATCATGCGGGACGCCGGGTACGCTCCCGCGACGGCCGGGATGATGATGTCCACGATGATGATCGTCGGCATCCCGCTGGGCTTCGCCGTGCCGGTGTTCGCGGCGCGGCTGCGCGACCAGCGCCCGGTCGTCGTCGCGGTCGCGGCCGTCATGGTCGCGGGGCTCGTCGGGATGATGGCCGTGCCGTCCGCCGGATGGCTGTGGGTCGTCGTGCTCGGCCTCGGCACCGGCAGCGCGTTCCCGCTGGCCTACACGCTGCTGAGCCTGCGCTCGCCGAACCCGTCGATCGCGGCCGGGCTGTCCGGGATGGCGCAGACCGGCGGGTATCTGCTCGCCGGGACGGGACCGTTCGCGGTCGGCGTCCTGCACGGCGCGACGGGCGGGTGGAACGTCCCGCTGGTGCTGCTGCTGGCGCTCGTCGTGCCGGAGGCGGTGTTCGGCCTGCTCGCCGCGCGCCCCGGCCTCATCCGGCTACGGGACGCGGCGCCCGCGCCGCGCGCCCTCCCCGCCCCGCAACCCGTCCGCTAACGGGACGGTTCAGGAGAAATCGACGGCGTCGAGGTCGAGTACCCGGGCGTGGAGGACGAGCCGCTGGTGCAGCGCGGCGCGCAGCGCCCGGTGCAGGCCGTCCTCCAGGTACAGCTCGCCCTTCCACTGGACGACATGGGGGAACAGGTCGCCGTAGAAGGTGGAGTCCTTGGCGAGGAGGGACTGGAGGTCCATCTCCCGCTTGGTGCTCACGAGCTGGTCGAGGCGGACCTGGCGAGGCGGGATCTTGGCCCAGTCCCTGGACGAGAGTCCATGGTCCGGATAGGGCCTTCCGTCACCCACCGCCTTGAAGATCACCCTCCGAGTCTACGGTGTCGGCATGACCCCGAGAAGGCGACTCAACAACATGAGTCACTCCGCTTGCCAGGATCGGTAAACCAGTTTCTCCCAGCTCACGGGCTTCGTTAGTAAGTTCCGAACTTGTGGAGTGCGATTTACCTACGGGCCGTGGACCAGTGCTGTTGGAACGCTTGTCAATTGCGACGCCTGTAGGGAGGCGGGCCATGGCACTCGCCTGGTCCGTCCCCACCTACCGTCAGGTGGACCATTCCAACGGCAACGACTCCAGTCCCAGCACCTGCCCCGCGTGCTCCGTCACCCGCGCGCCGTCCGGGACGCGGTAGTCCGGTATGCGGGCATGCCACTCGCGGATGGCGATCTGGAGCTCCAGCCGGGCCAGGTGGGCGCCGAGGCAGTGATGCGGGCCCGCGCCGAACGCGATGTGGCGGTTCGGATGCCGGTCGAGGTCGACGACGTGGGCGTCCGGGAAGGCGCGCGGGTCGCGGTCGGCGGCGGCGAGTGGGAGCAGCACCATGTCGCCCGCCTTCATCGGACAGCCGTGGACCTCGGCGTCGCGGGTGACCTTCCGTCCGATGACGACGATCGCGTAGGCGCGCAGCAGCTCCTCGACGGCGGACGGGACGACGCCGGGGTCGTTCGCGACGCGCGTCCGGTCGGCGTCGTGGCGGGCCAGATGCCAGAAGGCGTACGACAGCGCGGCCGACACGGTGTCCAGACCGGCCAGGAACAGCAGGACGAACAGCGACAGCAGCTCCTCGTCCGCGACCGGGCGGTCGCCGACGCGGAACGACAGCGCGGCCGTGACGATGTCGTCGCGCGGGTCGCGTCGCCTGGCGGCGATCAGCTCGGTGAAGCAGGCCGCGACGTCCGCCATGGTCGTGCGGCGCGCCTCGCCGCCCTCGGACGACGGCGTGTGCAGGATCGCGTTCTCCCAGGCCAGGAACTCCGGGAGCCGCTCGGCCGGCAGCCCCATCAGCTCCAGGAAGATCGACGTCGGGAAGACGCGGGCGAAGTCGGCGACGAAGTCGCACGTCCCTTGGGCGGCCAGCCCGTCGACGAGGTCGGCGCAGCGGCGTTCGGCGTCGTCCCGCATGGCCCGCGCCCGTGCCGGGGTGAACAGCGGGCGCAGCAGCCGCCTCCACACCGTGTGCTCGGGCGGGTCGAGCATCTCGGGGATCCACCGGTAGGCGGGATCGGCGTCCAACGCGCTGATCGCGCTGTTCGAGAACAGGCCGGGGGAGCGGCAGGCATCCATGATCGCGTCATACCGGGTGAGCACCCAGAACCCACGATCGGATCGGACCACCGGATGCAGCCCGCGCAACTCGTCGAACAGCGCGTGCGCCGCCCCAACAGGCCGTCCCGCGACACCGGGATCAAAGTCGACGACCGGATACTCAGAACCGCTCACGGCACTCCCCAGGCATGCAGTGGCCGGTGCCCTCAGGACATGCGAAGGCCGGTGCCCATCGTAGGCACCGGCCTGCCAGCGGCGGAGGATGCGAGATTCGAACTCGCGAGGCGTTGCCACCAACACGCTTTCCAAGTCTGCGTCCCCCCGTCCACCCATGATCGCACAGGACCAAACCACCAGCTCAGAAGCTGTCCCGCCCAGCCGCCGGTCGCCCTCGAACGCACCCGAACGACCCGGAACTCCGCACCACTGAGACTAGAACTGAGCCTACGGGACGGCTGGGCGACCGTCTGATCCATAGCGAGACTATCTACCTCACCTCATAAGGGACGGCAGGCTTGCACTACCGCACGGCCAATTGCCTCTAGGTCCGCATATGAGGCAACTAGGCTCGTTTGAAAATACCTGCGAGTCCCGCTATGAAGATGTAAGTCAAGAACCACCCTGTGACCGTGAAGAAAAATGAAAACCATGCCGCAACAGAGTCGACCACGAAGTTGCCGCGCTGGCCGAGGAGAGCCACTGGAAAGAGAAGATCTACTGTGTATCGAAAAGAGTTGAAATCGAGCTTTCTGGGACCCGGAACCGTTGTTATATGGCCATCTGCATGCAAGGTAGAGAAAATAATGGTTCCGATTATGGCAAAGATTACGAACGGGACCACTATGCGCCACGGCTTGTAGCCGTAGCCTATGAGAACTCGGAGGGTGAAACTCCATGGCACGGTTACTAGCTTACGGATTTCGCTCTTGTTGTGGTTTCGAAGCAATCGCTGCATCTCGATACCGATCTTACGAGCATCCTCTTCGTTCCCGCTAGCCCGGCAAACTTGAGCTAACTGTTCGAACGGTTGGAGAGCAAAACTCGGCTTGTTTCTATTGCACCACTCCAGCCGATCTTTAATGGTAACCTTAGGGCTACCTGTGATCGCGTTGTACTTGAAACCGACTACGGCTATGACTTCGGGCCATGCATCCTTCACATCACGCCACGCACCAACTCGCGCGTCGATGAGATCCATCGCCCCTCCGATTTCTGCGAATTGGGCATACACGGATTCATCCACTATCATGTGTCTCATTATAAGAGCTACAATTTCTTCCCCTTTCTTCTTTCTTGGGCAAGTCAGAACTGTGTTGTCGAAAGATAGTACAGCGTGAATATGTGCTCCATGAAGACGAATCTGGCCGTGAAGCTTAGCGTGTGCGAAGGAGAGTTGCCCCTTTAGCTCTCCTCGGTCCAGCGAGAGCGAAGGAAGATCTCCGATCCCCTTTACTTCACTTTCGATGAAAGACGCTTCACCGCTAATACTGGCGCCCGCAAGGGAGATGCCACCGTCAATCACTGCCTTCGAAGCGCTGAAGTCTGACCCGACTTTTAGTCCGGGAAGGTTCAGTGCGGGCGGCTTCCTTGACGCCACTTCGATTTGGTCGAGAATAACAGCTCTACCGACGTCACAAGCGCGGCCAGTTATATCGCCGGTCAGGTTCGCTGACTGGAGTTCTAGATCGCCGCCAATCACAGTTCCCCTCAACGATAGAGCCGTTCCGCCATTGGTTCTGACTATCGCCTTGGTGCCGTAGAAACTACCTCCTATACGCGCGTTATCAAAATCCAAGCCACCGGACGACTCAAAGGAACGGGTCAGGTAGATACCTCCTCTCGTGCTCAGGCCCTCTGCGTACACTGATACGTTCGATCGTCCGCCTTTTAGGCGGGCTCCTGAAAGTATGAGATCTCGTCCAACATTCCCATCGACGAGCGTCACATGACCCAAGATATTAACGTTCCTTAGGTCTATGCTGCGACCAGTCTGGATGTCAGACAGTTCGACAGCACCTCCTCCATCGTTATGAATTCTGCCAGCGGCCATCGTTAATGCGTCCACTTCGCATGCTCTAAGTATGATGCCGCCATCCGCATCTATCCTCGCCGCATCCAGTCTCCCTGAGATGCGTGCTCCACTCGCGTCCAATGTAACTTTCGCCTTATTTCTTAGGACGGTCTCGACGCATTCTACGTTTCCTCCGATGCGAGAGTCGCGCAAATCAACACCGCCAGAAGAGGACGAATAAGACAAGTTGATCTGGCCATCGATCTTGGTGTCTTGGCCGGACAAAGCTGGACGATTCTTATGTCCTGTCAACTGTGCACTATTGAAGTTTACATCTCCACCAACATGGGCGCGCGCAATGGAAACCCCGCCCTCGGCGTGGAAGTTCTCCCCACATAGAAGGGCACCACCGATATTGCACAAGCTAGCGTCCAGTGCATACCAGTCTCGGCACGCAATCTTCGCCCCTTTGCATGATAGCGATCCACTGAGACTGCCACCGTAGAGTGTGACTCCATCCCGGATATCTGCTTCATCCAAGAGTAGATTTCCATGGATGCTCGTTGCTGCGAGATTAAGCCGACTGATTGACGAGAGCGCGAAACTGATTGAACGCGCATCTGTGTATTTGAGGTCAACTTCGTCATCGAAGTAACAGCCTCTAAACCTAATTACTTTCGGGATCTCGCGTGCGCTTAGGTCGAGGCGACCAATTATCCTTGCCCCGACTATCGAGAGTAGACCCGCTTTAGGTAGATCAACTGACAGAATCGCGTCTGTCAGTGCCTCGGCAGCCAAAGATCTATCTTCTGCCCAACTTTGCCCTCCCCGGCCGTCAATGATCTCAGTGGGTGACGGACGAAGATCGATGGCCCCGGTTCGCAGGAAAGAATTGATTGTTTCAGACACGGGTTCTCCGGGTGGTAGCTTCCATGAGCGTCAGCTCATCCTGGAGTTCGGTAAGGTAAAGGAACAGTGCAGCAAGAATACAGTGCTAGAACCGTCTTCAACAGTAGAGCACTTGACGATCAATGGCCTAAAGTGGACGGATGTTCTACGCGTAGGTCGCCGGTGACGCGTAGCGGCGCCGTTCAAGGCGCTGTGAAGATCTCCGCCCGGTGACGCGAACTCGGTTGTGCGTTAGGAATTGATCGATCCTAGACTTCGGCGAATCCTGACGGCCAGGTCTTGTGGTGTGGTGGCTTCGATCAGGCGGCCGTTTCGCCCGCCGGGAAGCATGGCCCACCAAATGTTCGTTTTTTCTCCGTACCAGGTCAGGACACCAGGGAAGTAGTGACGTAGCTCGGCGATGGCTTGCGCTCGGACTTGGGGTGTGGGAGCCGGGAGAGGGTTGGTGCCGTTCATGTCAGCGTCCTCCGGCCTGTTCCCATGCCTGCTCCTTGGCGGCAAGTCTCGCCTTGACGGCTTCGACGGCCTTTGGAAGGTGGTCATCGTCGGCTGGGGCGATGGGGCGGCCGATTGGGTGCACGTAGAACCAGAGTTGTCCGTCTCGTGCGGGGCGGGCGTCGCATCGAATCTCGACGGGTGGGCCGAACGCGCTGGGGACGATAAGGAGCGGCTCGGTGTCCGTGGTTTCGGCGACGTAGCCGTGGGAGTTGATCGCCTGCTTGAGGGCTTGGATGCGGAGGCGTGGGCCTTCGGCGGCGAGGTCTGTGATCGTCGGCATGAGGTGTCTCCTGGGGAGTGACGTGGTGACACCCGTGACGGTAGGAAGGCCGCTTGAGCTGGGTCGATGAGTGTGCCCGAACTTGCCGGGCTATCTGAGCGCCTCAATGGCCGAGGTCAGGAGCTTTCGTGCCATAGCGCCGTAGACCGCCATCGCCGACAGCTCAGCGAACGCCTGGACGTACTCGTGGACCTCGCGAGGCTGAGTGATCGTCAGGTAGGACGACACCAGCTCGACGTTGACTTGGTCGTCGTCGAAGATCCAGAAGCCTTCGACCGGCCAGCGGGTTCGCTCGGTCTGTGCCGGGATGATGCCGAGGCTCACGGAGGGCAGGGAGGCGCACGTCATCAGGTGGTCGAGTTGGCCGATCAGGGCCTCGCGGTCGCACACGGCGTTGCGTAGGACGGCCTCTTCGATGACGAAGGCGAAGCGGTGATCGCCCTCATTGAGGACTTGCTGTCGGCGCATGCGGGCGTTGACGGCCTCGTCTACGTCGTCGGGGAGACTCTGGCGGTGCCTGAGCGAGTGCATGACGGCAGTGGCGTACGCGCGGGTGTGTAGGAGGCCGGGGACTAGCCATGCCTGGTAAGAGCGAAAGTGCCGGGTTCGCTCGTACAGCGGGAGGCGTGCCTCTTGTTGGCGGCGGAGGCCGGAGCGGTGCAGGCGGCGCCACTCGACGTACATCGAGTTCACGGCGCGGAGCGAGGCGATCAGGTCGTCGGCCTGGTCCTCGCTGGCGCATGCGGTACACCAGGCCCGGATGTCGTCTTCGGAGGGTGGCCGGCGGGCGTGTTCGATGCGGGAGCTCTTGGATTCGTGCCAGCCGCACGCGCGGGCCAGCTCGCGCTTGGTGAGTCCAGCGTCCAGCCTCAGCTCTCGGAGCCGATCGGCCAGGGCTTGCCTGGCCTGCTGGACGCTGGACGAGGGAGACGACACCGTAGCTAGCTCACGCGGGCCGGTAGTCCTGGTGGTCGATGCCGCGCTCCCAGACGGCATCGAACGCCGAGGCGCACAGCTTGATGGTGGCCGCGTCTTCGGCGACTTCTACGCCGGTCGGGCGTCCGTCGCCGTCGAAGTGGTTGAACAGGACGAGCCGGTCATCGACCAGCCAGAAGTCGTTGCCCGGCAACGCCAGATCGGACGCGCGCCGACGCGGTAGCCAGCGGAGCGCTTCCCCGGCCGCGACGTTGGTGAAGGCGTAGGAGTGGGAGTAGCGGATGTACTCGCTCACCGGCTCCGACACCACGCGCGCCCGGCGGACTGTCACTCCGCGGGCGACCGTTTCGGCGATCAGGTCAAGCCATGGACGCCACCAGGATGCGCGGTCGGCGGAGTCGTAGCGGTGGCCCGCGCGCCATGCGGCGATGCGCTCTTGTTCGGAGTCCACGGTGTAGAGGTCGCGCATCTCCAGGTGGACCGCCGATGACGTGGCCGAACGCAGCAGATCACCGTAGGTCGGCGTCACCGCGATTCACCTCCGGAAAGAACTGCATCATGCGTGCCGGGAACCGGATGAGCCTCTCGCCGGGCGGGTTCTCGCCCGTGTCGGCCAGCGTGGACGTCTCGGCGACCTCCCATCCGCGGAGGATGTAGTCGCCGGTTGCCGGGTCTCGCCAGACGGTGGGCGACCCGCCGTCGTCGGACTCTGGGTCTCCACCGAGGAACTCTAGAGCCATCGTGAACCTCCCTGGATCTGATGTGCCGGGACTTGCCTGCCGGCTGTTTTCGAGCCCACAGCCGGTCAAGGGCTTCGGACGTCCAAGAGCGAGAGGCCCCAACTCCCGTGCTCGGGGAGTTGGGGCCTCTGTCGGGTGGCATCTTGTCTCACTCCACCGCGTCTATCTGGCTGCTCAGTACGGCCGCATGAATCGCGGACGCGACCGCCCTGGCGGAGAGGGCATCGGTGCGTACAGCCAAGGTGAAGCATTCGCGACCGTCGGGGCCGAGGTCGGCGAGGGTCTCGCCCCATGCTCGGAGGCGTCTGTCGATATCGACGCTCCCGCGCTCCTGGAGGCGTTTCTCCGAGGTCTCGCGAGAACACCACACCAAGACGTCTAGCCACCTCACGGACCCTGTCTGTAGCGCCTCCACGCCCGCTAGTTGGCCCATGTGGACGATCGGTATCCGTCCCGCGTCGCGCAGCTCGGCAAGGTGGGGGGCATCGACGACGTACGTGGCGTCATATCGGCTCGACTCGTAGAGGACTGCGTCGCGGCGGCGAAGCTCGGCAATGTCCTCGGACGTGGTGAGCCGGTATCCCATGGAGCGGCCCGGCCTGGCCTTGAGCTTGTGGAAGTAGGCGTAGCGGGCGTCAAGGGTCGTGAGTGCTGCGGTGATGGTGTCCTTGCCGCTCGCCGGTGGACCGTAGAGGATGACGCCCCCGAACATCAGCCCTCCGCCCGGCCGTGTAGGACGGATTCGAGCAGCTCTTTCGCCTGGCTCTGCAACGGCCTGCTTGAGGCGCTGTTATCGACCAGGACGTACGGTTCCGGCGGCCGGAAGTTCAAATCGATGGAGGCGAGGTAGCCCTCCCAGTCGGCGAGCTTCGCCGCGTCCCGCGCCGCTCCGCGATGGCGAACGTAGGTGTGCATCGTCTCGGCATCGCAGTACACCCATGCCAGGGTCGTGATGGCCTGCAACGCGGTGAAGTGCGCTTGGGAGCGTCTCACCCATGCCGGATCGCTGAACTCCCGGATGAACGGCGCTGTGACGATGGCGCTCGTCCCGCACTCGACGTTTTCGTCCGCCGCCGCGATCAGCGCTTCGTACTCGCGAGGCCGGATGTGGTTGAGGTAGGCATCCGACTCGCGGTCGTGGGGGGACTTCCCGAGTAGCTCTAGCGCGGCTTCGACTACCGGACGGGTGAGCGTGTCCTTGTCGAGCATCGGCCAGCCGGTCTCCCGCGCGAGGATCCGCCCCAGCTCGGTCTTGCCGCTGCCCGCGTAGCCGCCGACGAGCACGATGTGCGGCCGTTCGAGCCGGACCCTCTGCGTACGTGCCTGGTCTGGCGCGTGGACGATCCGCTTGGAGCGGGACTTGCTGACGACCAGGCCCTCCGCCGTGAGCACCTTCATGGCCTCGCTGATCGTGAAGACGCTGACGCCCCACTGTTCGGCGAGATCGCGGGTTGACGGGAGGGCGTCGCCGTCGCGCAGGACGCCGGCCTCGATGTCATTGCGGATGTTGCGCGCTACCTGCTGATGCAGCGCCTCCGAGCGGACGAGGCGAGGACGTGAGGGCGTCATCGGCGCTCCCTTCCTGAGTAGGTGTCCGGAGCACTGATATGGAGGCTATCAGTCTGCTAACAGCCGACCATGGTCGTTCAACCCATGCCCCTGCAGGTCAGAACACATCTTCAGACGAATTCCTTCCTAACAGTTGACCTTGATCCATATCAGTTGTTAGGTTCCCTGCATCACCCCGGACGACCGCCGCGAATCCGAGCACATCGACGCCGCGACGCTCACCATGGGCGTCTGTATCCAACCCGGCGTCCTCGCCCGCCTTGGTGACACTCCGGAGTTCCGCGAGCAAGGACTACTTGGCCGTCTGCTCTGCTCGGTCCCCAAGTCCCTACTCGGCTACCGCCGGGAGAATCCCGCCCCTGTCCCGCCCGCCGTTCTGAGCACCTACGAGAGCAACGTCAAGGCGCTCGTGTTGTCGCTCGCCGCCGAATCCGAACCGCGGACCCTGCACTTCGGCCCAGAGGCTGAGGCCGCCATCGTCGCCGTCCTGAAGGACACCGAGACCCGCTTTCGGCCCGGCGGTGACCTCGCCCACATGACCGACTGGGGCGGCAAGCTCGTCGGTGCGGTCCTGCGCATCGCCGCACTGCTCCACCTCGCCGAGCACTTCCGCTCCGGATGGGACCGCCCGATCAGCCTCGCCACCTTCACCAAGGCCCACCAGATTGGCGAGTACTTCACCCTTCACGCCCAAGTCGCCTACGACATCATCGGCGCCGATCCCGCCGTCGCCGACGCCCGCGCGCTCCTGGAATGGATCCGTCGCACCGGAACCGAACGCTTCACCGCCCGCGACGTCGTCCAAGCCCTCCGGACCCGCTTTGCCAAGGTCACCGACACCGACCCCGGCCTCCGCGTCCTGGAGTCCCACGGCTGGATCCGCCGCCTCCCGACCCCGCCGCGCAAGGGCGCCGGCCGGACGCCCTCCGCCGCCTACGAGGTACACCCGAACGCCACCGAGGCCCCCGCCGAGCCGCCCAGGTGACCGCGTCTTTCACCCACCCGCACGTCAGCCCCGCAACGCAGCAACACACCACAGAATCCCCAGAAACCCATTCCTGTGGATTCTGTGCACCGTTGCACCGTTGCAGACCTCCACCGTCGGACCCGGATCGCTCGCCACGGTGCCTGTCGCCCAAGGCGCCGGAACCCGCCACCGCACACTCCCGGAGGTTCCCTGTGACGACCACGATCACCGCCGACACCGACCTACTCCTCACCGTCGAAGAGGCCGCGCGCCGCCTCAAGATCGGCCGTACGCAGATGTACCGACTCATCGCCTCTGGCGAAGTCAAGAGCGTCACCATCGGCCGCCTGCGCCGCGTCCCGGCCGAGTGCCTTGCCACCTACGTCTCAAGCCTCCTGTCCTCCGTGCAGCCGAACTAGTCAGAGGAGATCACATGGGACGCCACGCCAACGGAAGATCGTCCATCTACCTCGGCAAGGACGGCTACTGGCACGGCCGCGTCACGGTCGGCACCAAGGACGATGGCAAGCCCGACCGCCGTCACGTCATGGCCAAGAACAAGGCGGAGGTGACTAGGAAGGTCCGGAAACTGGAGGAGCTTCGGGATAAGGGACGAGTCCCCAAGGCCGGGCAGCGCTGGACCGTCGAGAAGTGGCTCACGCACTGGATCGAGAACATCGCCATCCCGCCGAGCATCTCTGAGAACGCTCATGCCGGGTATCGCGTACACGTCGAGAAGCACCTTATTCTCGGTCTCGGTGCTCACCGCCTGGACAAACTCGCACCCGAGCACTGCGAGAAGCTCTACGCCAAGATGAAGGAGAAGCAAGGACTCTCAGCAGGAACGGCACATCACGTACACCGCACCCTCCGCAACGCGCTCAACGTGGCCGTCCGGCGTGGCCACCTCAGCACGAATCCGGTACTTCTCGCGACGGCTCCAAAGCTGGACGAGGAGGAGCCGGAGCCGTATGAAATCGACGAGATCAAACGCCTACTCAAGGTGGCGAGGGATCAAGAACGGAACGGAGCCCGATGGGTCCTGGCCCTCGCTCTCGGTCTCCGGCAGGGCGAAGCGCTCGGCCTCAAGTGGGAAGACGTGGACCTCGCCACAGGCATGATCCGCGTCCGACGTGGACGTCTCCGACCCAGATACACGCACGGGTGCGGCGACAATCCGTGCGGCCGGAAGGCCGGCTACTGCCCCGAGCGTCAGCAGGCACGACCGGAGACCGGCCGGACCAAGTCCAAGGCCGGACGCCGTGTGATCGGCCTACCCGCGCCGCTGGTCGGACTCCTCAAGGCACACAAGGCTCAGCAAGACGTCGAACGCGATGAGGCCCATCAACTCTGGCGTGAGGGCGGCTACGTCTTCACCAAGCCGGACGGGGAGCCCCTGAATCCGAACACCGACTACCACGAGTGGAAGGCCCTGCTAGAGAGAGCAGGACTCCGAGAGACCCGTCTCCATGACGCCCGCCAAACGGCGGCGACGGTCCTACTCATCCTCGGCGTCCCGACGCCAACGGCCATGGCCATCATGGGCTGGTCGAGCGCTTCCATGGCCAAGCGCTACCAGCACATGAGCGACACCATCCGAAACGATGTCGCCGCCCGCGTTGGGGACCTACTATGGGAGTAGTTGTTTGAGTCGAAGGCGCCTCCCTGTTGAGGGGGGCGCCTTAGTTCTCTTCGGCAAACATATCGAGTTGTCCGGGCACATGGTCGCCTCTGGACTGTCGTGTTCGATAGGTGTCCACGTGGTCAAGAGTCTGAATCACTGTGGCGCCATACAGCCAACTCAGGTTGCCCTCTTTCTCTAGGGTCCCGCTGACGAGGATCGCCAAGTCCTCCTCGTGTGCCCTGATCGCTTCGTGATAATCCTCTTCATCTGCCAGACGGACGCGTACCTTTCTGGGGCCATCAGGCTGGAGTGAGTCTATCCCGAAGACTCCGGGGCTGCCCGCCGCCTTCTTGGCGAGAATGTGTACCCGGCCCATCACTGTCACGACCTGAGACGACTCATCTTGGGCGAGCTTGACTGCTGCCCGTGTCAACGGCTCGATGTCTGAAGGTCGGAAAACGAAATGACTTTCTAGTTCAGGAGCTGGTCCAGTTGAGGTGTCCCACTCAATAGATACGTCTGCTTCGTCTGCATCATTTGTGACACCCAAGATCGCGTTGGTCATCTCATAAGAGACGCCATGTGACACGCCATCTTCGAAGCCAGAGAGTGAACCTCGGCTCTTGTAATGTTCCAAAGCTTCTGAGGTCGCCTCTAGTGCCCGAACAACAGCCTCATTAACTGCTCGAACCTGGGCGGCGCCAGCTTCAACGATTCTCGCTGACTGAGGAGACCCACCGCGAAGGGTGACCGATGCGGCGGGGGGTGCATACGCTGTGACAATGTAGCTGCCGGGTTCGGTCTGTCCCATGAGGACCTGATCCAAATACCGATTCGCGAACCCTCCATGCCTATTAACATAGTGGCGTCCTGGTGCTATGAAGGATTTCGCTCCTGCCAGTAGCGTACGTCGCGCCGATTCGATCAGCTTCTCGCCTCTCCGCCACTGGATCAAGCCGCTAGGGGTCGGAGATTCCTTGCGGAAACGGAACTCGTCCGTAGTGTCGATCATGAGCCGAGGGTAAATAGAGCGCGTCCATAGATCCCGATTCTCGGCTACTCGGGATAGTGCGAGTTGTAGGTTGTCCAAAAAGTCTGGAGCTTGAGAGTTCAGAGGGATTATAAGACTTGCCTGCCTGGGTGGAGCTTCTGCGTCTACCGGTGGGGCGAGGCGTGTGTAAGTGCCTGCTCTGCCGCCGACGGTACGCCACCCTGCGTCCTGAAGTAGTACCGCTAGCTTCTCTGGGTCCACCCTTTCGGGGAGGTTGGCATCTCTACTGCTCACGTAGCGGCTCCCCTCTTTCTATCTTATCCAGGATCCCGATGACGGCATGAGCGTCAAAGATATTTTGGGTCGGGATTTGGACAGATGGGTACTTCGCCTTCGACGTCAAGCCCTCTAGGTGTGCCCAGTAGCAACATCTCTTAGTAGTGAGCGCGACGTGGTCGGCCTCGGTCCACTCGCTCTGCTTAGCAGGCATCGCCATTACAACGAGGATGGCCTTGGGGTAGGTGCGGACCTTGACTAGATGGTCAAAATAGTCGCGCTTCGTGAACTGATAACTGAACGTTGCTCTCTCCGGGTTCGGAGTAATGCCGGTTGTTGCTTTGAGCTGAACGAACAACATCTGCTCAACGTCGGTGGCCACGGTAGGCGGGCGTACAAGTTGACCATCGATGCCCCAGAGATCCTTGCCGGTGATCTCATAGGAACAGCCAGCGGTTGCGGCCACACTCGAAACGTACCCCTCGTGCAACTGCTCCATCATGTCGGTGAACGTCTTCGCATGCACCGGCTCGATGCGCCGCCCTCGGGACTTCGTAGCCCCGTCGCCCCTGGATGAGCCCCCCATAGATCGCCCCCAATCCCGATGACAGGGTAGATCGGGGCCATGTGGATCGGAAGAGGGATTTATTCACATACCTATAACCATGACCGCCGCCGTCCTTATCTGGGACGAGAGGGGTTGGTGGAGGCGCGTGCAGCTGTCGAGGTGTCGCCAGCAGGACGATGCGCTGGCCCCGAGCATCTCGCGTCTGGCGAGAGACCGCTGTGGCTCCCAAGCGCTGGACTTACGTAGGCGCTGAACCCGGCCCACGGCTTGTCACTGAGACTGGGAAGCACTGAGGGCGGCACCCTGGGGTGCCGCCCTCGTCATGTTTTGCCTGGTTAGGCTGGCGGAGGATGCGAGATTCGAACTCGCGAGGCGTTGCCACCAACACGCTTTCCAAGCGTGCGCCCTAGGCCACTAGGCGAATCCTCCACGGGAGAGCCTACCGGTTCTCGGGCAGTGACTTGGTCTCAATTACGGCGGCCGGCGGGATCGGGCCGTAGACGTGCGGGAACACCTCGTCGCCCGCCGGTTCGTAGCGGACGGGGGCGTCCAGCCGGGACACGTCGATCACCAGGAGGACGAGGTCGGAGCGGGGGACGGCGGTGTAGAAGCGTCCGAGGACGCCGTCCACCTGGGCCAGGTCGGACGAGCAGTGGATGAAGCCTTCGTCGTCGAGCGTCCGGCCCAAGGTGGACATGGTGTAGGGCGTGTCCGAGTCGACGGCGTTCTGCCAGTGGGTTCGCTCGGCGATGTGCAGGAGAGTCTGGACGGACATGCGCCGGAGACTACGCGGGAAGCGTGGCGTTCCAGGGTGGGGGATGCCATAGACTCTGGGAAGACCCCTCGCACGGCGTCACCCTGTGAACCTCCCCAGGGCCGGAAGGCAGCAAGGATAAGCAGGCTCTGGCGGGTGTGCGGGGGGTCCTTTCGCTTGTGACGCTCTGCTTCCCGAGGAGGGCGGGCCCCCGATGAGTCTGGCTCTGTACCGCAAGTACCGGCCAGCGACGTTCGCGGAGCTGAAGGGGCAGGAACATGTCGCCGAGCCCCTCCAGCAGGCGCTGCGCAACGGCCGGATCAACCACGCCTACCTGTTCAGCGGTCCGCGCGGGTGCGGCAAGACGTCCAGCGCGCGGATCCTCGCACGGTCGCTGAACTGCGAGAAGGGGCCGACGCCCGATCCGTGCGGGGTGTGCGACTCGTGCGTCGCGCTCGGGCCGTCCGGCACCGGGCACATTGATGTGATCGAGATCGACGCCGCGTCCCATGGTGGTGTCGACGATGCCCGTGACCTGCGTGAACGTGCGTTCTTCGCACCGGTCTCGGCGCGCTTCAAGGTGTACATCATCGACGAGGCGCACATGGTCACCCGGGAGGGCTTCAACGCGCTGCTGAAGCTCGTCGAGGAGCCGCCGCCGCACCTCAAGTTCGTGTTCGCGACCACCGAGCCAGAAAAGGTCATCGGGACGATCCGGTCGCGTACGCATCACTACCCGTTCAGGCTGATCCCGCCGGGTGTGCTGCAGGAGTTGGTCGAGGAGATCCTCCGGTCGGAGGACGTGCCTTACGAGACGTCCGCGCTGCCGCTGGCGGTGCGGGCGGGGGCCGGGTCTGCTCGGGACACCTTGTCGATTCTCGATCAGCTTCTGGCCGGGTCGGACGAGAAGGGCATCACGTACGCGCGGGCCGTCTCGCTGCTCGGATACACCGACTCGGCCTTGCTGGACGAGGTCATCGCCGCTTTCGCGGGACGGGACGGCGCGGCTGTGTTCGCCGCCATCGACCGGGTGGTGGAGAGCGGGCAGGATCCGCGGCGGTTCACGGCTGATCTGCTGGAGCGGTTCCGGGATCTGGTGATCCTTTCGAACGTTCCGGAGGCCGGGGGGACGGGGCTGCTGAACGTCCCGCCGGACGAACTGGAGCAGATGCGGCGGCAGGCGTCGTCCATGGGGGCGGGGGAGCTGACGCGGGCGGCTGATCTGCTGCACACCGGGCTCACGGAGATGCGCGGGGCGACCTCGCCGCGGTTGTTGTTGGAGCTGATCTGCGCTCGCATTCTGCTTCCGGCCGCTTATGAGGACGAGGCTTCTCTGCTTGCTCGCCTGGATCGGCTGGAGCGTCAGGCCGCTCAAGGCGGACAGGGTGGTTTTGGTGGCGGGGCCGTAGGCGGTGGGCCGACTCCGGCCTTCTCGTCCGCCCCGCAGGGGGGTGGCGGGCAGAGCAGCTCCCCCCAGGCCGGCTCCCCGCAGGGCGGCTTCCCCCAGGGCGGTTTCCCGCAAGGTGGGTCGCAGCAGGGCGGGTCGCAGCAAGGCGGCCCCCCGCAAGGCGGCTCCCAGGGGGGCGGCTTCCCACGGGGCGGGGCGCAGCAGGGAGGCGCTGGAGGAGCTGACGCTTCCCAAGCCCGCGAGTCCCAAGCCCGCGAGTCCCAGACACGCGAGGCCCAGACACGCGAGCCTGCGGCTGCCTGGGAAAACGCGAGTCCCCGGGAAGAACAGTCCCCGCCCTCCCAGGGGGCCGAGCCCACTTCCAGTGTCAACCCCGTGCGGGGGGCTCCGGAAGTGGAACGCGGTTCTGTGGATAACCGTCGCCCCTCCTCGGGCGGAGGCTCCCCCGGAGCCCGGTCCAGCGAAGCCCCGCCCAGCGAAGCCCGGGCCAGTGCTCAGGCCAGCCCAGGCGCACCCGCAGCCCCGTCCAGCCAGGCGGGCTCCTCTGGCGGTGCCCACGCAGGTGCCTCGGCAGGCACGTACGCAGGTAGCCACGCAGGTAGCCATGCAGGTGCTCCCGCAGGCGCGGGCGGCGGTGGGGCGGTTTCGGCTGGTTCCGGTGGGGCTGACTTCTCGGCCGTGCAGCAGCTTTGGCCGGACGTCGTCGAGGCCGTCAAGCAGAAGAGCCGCGCCACCTGGATGGTCATCATGTCCGGGGTCCAGCCGGTCTCGCTGGACGGCAAGGTCCTCACGCTCGGCTTCGACGCCGAAGGGCGCCGTCTCGGCTTCGTCAACGGAGGCCGCGACGCCGTCCTCCGCGAGGTCCTCAAGGAGCGGATGGGCGTCGACTGGCGGATCGAGACCGTCGTCGGCGGCGGACCACCCGCGGCTCCCCCGCCGGGCAGGCCGGGCCCTAACACCGGGTTCGGTGGGGCGGCCACACCGAACCCGGCACCGCAGCCCCGGCCGCAGCCGACCGCCCAGGCCCACTCGCAGCCCCGCCCGCCGGTCCCGCGCACCGAGAGCATGCCGGAACCGCCGCCGCCGCCGGACGAGCCTCCGCCGCCCCCGGAACCCATGGACGAGAGCGACGAGGTCGACCCGGAAGGCGACGCCGACGTCGACGGCAACGAGGCCGAAATGACCGGAATGGCCCTCATCCAGCGCGAACTGGGCGGCCAGATCATCCGCGAGATCGACAACTCGTCCCAGTCCTAGCGGGACACCCGCACCCCGACGACCGTCACGCGGGGCACCGGCAGCGACGCCACCGCGACGCCCACCCGATGCCGACCGCGACGCCGACCGCGACGCCACCGCGACGCCGACCGCGACGCGGCCCCACGCGGCGGTCCCGGTCACCCCGCCGCAGCCCCGCGAACCGGGCGGCGGACGGTGACCACGGCTGATGGCGTCGACGGCGCCACCGGCGTACACTCCACCCCCTCCCCGACCGTGAACAGGCGGGATCATGTCCGAAGACGTCACATTGACCGCCTTGGACCAGACCGCGGCCCTCGACGCCCTGGACGAGCTGGCCACCCTCTACGAGGAGATCTACGCCGAGCCCCCCTACAACTCGGCCCCCAAGTTCTCCGGGGACCGCTTCCTCGCCCGCACCCGCGAGCAGATCCTCACGTCCGGCTTCGCCTCGGTCGTCGCCCGCCGCGGCGAACGCCTGCGCGGCTTCACGTTCGGCTTCACGATGGCGCCGGGCGCGTGGTGGGCGACCGCGTCCGCGCCGCCCGGCGACGTGCTCGCGTCCGACAAGTTCGCCGTCGTCGAGCTGGTCGTCGCCGTCGCCGAACGCGGGCAGGGCCTCGGCCGCGGCCTCCTGGACGAGCTGCTCCGCGAACGGAAGGAGCGGTACGCCACCCTCCCCGCGGTCATCGGCACCGACGCCTACGCCATGTACGTGCGCTGGGGCTGGGAGAAGGCCGCGGAGTTCCGCGAGGAACCGCCCTTCTCGGACGCGCTGGTGCGCCCCCTCGTCCCGAAGAACGACCCGGGACCGCCCCGTGACCCGGCCGCGCGCTGAACGCGCCCTACCCGTCCGACCGCCAGGTCCCCGCTGGTCCGGGCCGTGGTCTGGGATGGTGCGGGACGGTATGCACGCAGATGGCCGGGGGTGGAGCACATGCCGAGATCAGGGGTGAGTCGGCGCACCGGTGGTGCTCTTACCGCTTGGCCCCGCGAACCCGTAGTCTCGGGGGACGGACGTCCGGTGGCTGGCGGAGCGCCAGGGAGAAGGCCCTTTCGGGGGGCCGGAAGAGGGAGTGCACCGTGGAACCCGGTGGTCAGTTGAACATGCAGGAACTGCTCCAGCAGGCGCAGGCCATGCAGGAGCAGCTCTTCAGCGCCCAGCGCGAGCTCGCGGAGGCCGAGGTGCGGGGGACCGCGGGCGGCGGCCTCGTCACCGCGACGGTCAACGGGCAGGGCGAGGTCACGGGCCTGTCGATCGACCCGAAGGCCATCGACCCCGACGACCCGGCCGACACGGCGGAGACGATCGCCGACCTCGTCCTCGCCGCGATCCGCGACGCCGGGCGCGAGGTGCAGGAGCTCCAGCAGGAGAAGATGGGCCCGCTCGCCCAGGGCCTCGGCGGAGGCGGCGGCATCCCCGGCCTCGGCGGAGGCGGAGGCGGCGGAGGCGGCGGAGGCGGCCTGCCCGGCGGCTTCCCGGGCCTCGGCGGCGGCCCGGGCTCGGGCGCCTGACAACGAAGGCCCGGAAAGCCCGAACGAAGACCCGGAAAGCCCGAACGAAGACCCGGAAGCCCGAAAGACCAGGAAGCCCGAAAGACCAGGAAGCCCGAAGGACCGGGAAGTAGGAAAGGAGGGGTCCGTTGTACGAAGGGGTGGTTCAGAACCTCATCGACGAGCTGGGCAGGCTGCCCGGCGTCGGCCCCAAGAGCGCGCAGCGGATCGCCTTCCACCTCCTCGCGGCCGATCCGGCCGACGTCGAGCGGCTCGGCAAGGCGCTCAAAGAGGTCAAGGACAAGGTCCGCTTCTGCAAGACGTGCGGGAACGTCGCCGAAGAAGAGGAATGCCGGATCTGCCGGGACGCGCGCCGCGACCCCCACATCATCTGCGTCGTGGAGGAGTCCAAGGACGTCGTCGCGATCGAGAAGACCCGCGAGTTCCGGGGCCGCTACCACGTCCTCGGCGGCGCGATCAGCCCGATCGAGGGCGTCGGCCCCGACGACCTGCGCATCCGCGAGCTGATGCAGCGCCTCGCGGACGGCGCGGTGACCGAACTCATCCTCGCCACCGACCCCAACCTGGAGGGCGAGGCGACCGCGACGTACCTGGCCCGGCTCGTCAAGCCGATGGGCCTCACCGTCACCCGTCTGGCCAGCGGCCTGCCGGTGGGTGGCGATCTGGAGTACGCCGACGAGGTGACGCTCGGCCGCGCATTCGAAGGACGGAGGCTGCTCGATGTCTGACCCCACCAGCCAGCCCAACAGCCAGAAGGACTGGAACGCCCTCGCCGAGCGCGTGGCGCGCCACGTCGACAACTACCTGAACGGCCTGGAGGCGGTCGCGCGCGGCGACGGCGGCGTCCATACCGTCCCCCTGCTCCTTCTCGAAGTGTCGCAGGTCATCCTGGCGGGGGCGCAGCTCGGCGCCAGCGCCGACGTCATCCTCCCGGACAACTGGGAGCCCGAGGTCGGCCCCGACCCCGACCTCGACGCCATCCGGCAGGGCCTGTCCGAACGCCTCGACGCCCTGGACGAGTACGTCGAGGTGTTCGACCCGTACAAGGACACCGAGCCCACGTCCTACCGCCTGTCGGACGACCTGGTGGACGTCGCCAGCGACCTCGTCCACGGGTTGCGCCACTACCAGCAGGAACGTCCGCTCGAAGCGCTCTGGTGGTGGCAGTACTCGTACTTCAACCACTGGGGCAACCACGCCGGCGCCGCCCTCCGCGCCCTGCACGCCTTCGTCGCCAACGCCCGCCTGAACGTCGCCACCGAAGCCGCCACCACCGCCTAGCTCCGAGGA
The DNA here is from genome assembly GCF_008121305.1 of Actinomadura decatromicini. Lineage (NCBI taxonomy): Bacteria > Bacillati > Actinomycetota > Actinomycetes > Streptosporangiales > Thermomonosporaceae > Actinomadura > Actinomadura decatromicini. Next base: position 403,443 of record NZ_VSRQ01000002.1, read on the forward strand.
ACTCCCACCCAGCTCTGCTTGGCTCGACCCCCCGCCGAGCTCCCCCAACTCCACGCGGCCCGACCCCGCCCCGGCCCGGGCTCCCGCTCATCTCCCCTTGAGCTGGCTCCCGGCAGCTCCGCTGGCCCGGCTTCGGTCCAGCTCGGGCTGGGTGCTGCCCAGCGCCGGACGGGCTCCACCCACTCCGGGGCCTAGCTTTGGCCGGGGGACGGGGCGCCGGGGGCGCCTAAGCTCCACGCGATCAGCTCGGCGGCCTTCTCGGCGTCCGGGCCGAACCGCTCCAGGCCCGCCGCGTACTGCTTGAGGTCGTCGTCCCAGGTGACCGTGGTGGACCGGGCCCGGTACGAGACGTGCAGGACGCCGTCCTCGCCGGGGCGGGCCGTGGACATCTGCGGAGCCCTCCGCCGCAGTGCCGCGTACAGCGAGTCCAGCGGACCCCTCCGGACGCGCGGCAACTCCTCAATCGGGGCCATCGGCTCTCCCATCGCCTTCCCGCCTCCCTGCAAGCCGGTGGACGAGAAGACCACGGCGCCCCCGCCGCTCCTGCCGCCGCCCGGACGCTCCGCCTCGCTCACAGGCGGGTCGACCGGGAAGATCCGCGCCGACACAGAGCCCGCGCACGTCCGGTGACCAAGGCTATTCGGACGGTCGCCGGAGGCCCAAGATGCCTGCGGCTTCCGCGAGGATAGATCTCCGGGACTCGACGCCCGCATGTCCACCCGCCACGGCACTGCACACCCGCCCCAACGGTCCAGCGAGGCCGCAACTAAGTCCGGACGCCACCCTCAATCCCACGGTGAAATTGGCTTGCCGCCTCCCGGACCGCCGCGCAGCATGGGCCTGTGCGCTTTTCGATCAACGTGCCGAACTTCGGCGACTTCGCGGACGTCCGAGCGCTGGCGCGGGTCGCGGCCGCGGCGGAAGAGGCGGGCTGGGACGCGCTGTTCGTCTGGGACCACGTCGTCCACGTCAAGGCCGAGCGCAAGACCTTCGCCGACCCGTGGATGCTGCTGACCGCGGCGGCGCTCGCGACCAGCCGGATCAAGCTCGGCACCCTCGTCACCCCGGTGGCGCGGCGGCGGCCGCAGCAGCTCGCCCGGCAGGTCGCGACGCTGGACGTCCTCAGCGGCGGGCGCGTGATCTTCGGCGCCGGGCTCGGCGGGCCGGTCGCCGACGAGTTCGGCGCCTTCGGCGAGACGACCGACAAGACCGTCCTGGCCGAGCGGCTGGACGAGGGACTCGGCCTCCTCGCCCGCTACTGGACCGGCGAACCCGTCACCCACCACGGACCCCATTACCAGGTCGACGACGTGGCGCTGCTGCCCGCGACCGTGCAGCGTCCGCGCCCGCCGGTCTGGGTCGCCGGATTCTGGCCGAACCGCCGTCCGATGCGGCGCGCCGCGCGGTGGGACGGCGCGGTCCCCCTGTTCGGCCCCGGTTCGCACGGGTATGCGCCCTCGCCCGAGGACGTCCGGGAGTTGACCGGCTACGTCCACCGGCACCGCGAAGGCGACGGCCCGTTCGAGATCGTCGTCGGCGGCACCAGCCCGGCCGACGCGCGCGACCTGATCGGCCCCCTGGCCGACGCGGGCGCCACCTGGTGGGACGAACGGCAGTGGCTCGACAGCGACGACATCGACAAATACGACCCCGTCATGCGCCGTATAGAACAGGGCCCGCCGAACATCTGACCAAGCGCGCGGGGAACAGCGCCCGTACGCTGGCCGGGGGCTGGGCGGGCTGAAACGGGGTACGGAGTTACCTGTTTGTAATCCATCCGGTCGGGCTCTGTAGACTCGACGTCCGGTACGCCCTGACCCCGAACCGAGGAGCGCCATCCGTGGCCCTAGTCGTGCAAAAGTACGGTGGCTCCTCCGTCGCCGACGCCGACGGCGTCAAGCGGGTCGCCCAGCGCATCGTCGCGACGAAGAAGGCGGGCAACGACGTCGTCGTCGTGGTGTCCGCGATGGGCGACACGACGGATGATCTCATCGACATGGCCAAGCAGGTCAGCCCGCTGCCCCCCGGCCGCGAGCTGGACATGCTGCTCACCGCCGGCGAGCGGATCTCGATGGCCCTGCTCGCCATGGCCATCGCGAACCTGGGCCACGAGGCCCGCTCGTTCACCGGCTCCCAGGCGGGCGTGATCACCGACGGCTCGCATGGCAAAGCCAAGATCATCGATGTGACGCCGGGACGGATCCGCACCGCGCTGGACGAGGGCTCGATCTGCATCGTCGCCGGGTTCCAGGGCGTCTCCCAGGGCACCAAGGACATCACCACCCTCGGCCGCGGCGGCTCCGACACCACCGCGGTGGCGCTCGCCGCCGCGCTGGACGCCGACGTCTGCGAGATCTACTCCGACGTCGACGGGGTCTTCACCGCCGACCCGCGCATCGTGCCCGCCGCCCGCAAGATCCCGAAGATCTCCTACGAGGAGATGCTGGAGATGGCGGCGTCCGGCGCGAAGATCCTGCATCTGCGCTGCGTGGAGTACGCGCGCCGCTACAACATCCCGATCCACGTACGGTCCTCGTTCAGCCAGAAGGTGGGCACCTGGGTCGTCGACAGCAGCGAGATCGAAGGACAGGACATGGAGCAGGCGATCATCTCCGGCGTCGCGCACGACCGGAGCGAGGCCAAGATCACGGTGGTCGGGGTGCCGGACAAGGTCGGCGAGGCCGCCACGATCTTCACCGTGCTGTCCGAGACCGAGATCAACATCGACATGATCGTGCAGAACGTGTCGGCGGCGTCCACCGGCCGCACGGACATCTCGTTCACGCTGCCCGCCACCGACGGGCAGAGCGCGCTGACCGCGCTGAACAAGGTCAAGGAGCGGATCGGGTTCGAGTCGCTCCGCTACGACGACCGGATCGGCAAGGTCTCGCTGATCGGCGCGGGCATGCGCTCCCACCCCGGCGTCACCGCCACCCTGTTCAGCGCCATCGCCGAGGCGGGCGTCAACATCGAGATGATCTCCACGTCGGAGATCCGCATCTCGGTCGTCGTCGCCCAGGACGACATCGACACCGCCGTGGCCGCCGCCCACCGCGCCTTCGACCTGGACGCCGAGCAGGTCGAGGCGGTCGTCTACGGCGGCACCGGCCGCTGACCCGCCCGTCCCGACCCGTCTTTCCCGACCCGTCCTCCGCCGCCCGGGCCGGCCGCCGACCGGCCCGCCTGGGCGCCGCCCTGCCCGCGCCGGGTTCCGAAGCGCGGGATTCGCGCGTCACGTGACGCAGTCGGCGGGGCGGGACGGTGGCAGCATCCCCTGCGGGAACCGGTCGCGGACGGCGGTAGTTCAGAGGATGTGAGTGCGACGATGGACTCGTCTTCCGGGCTGCCGACCCTCGCTGTCGTCGGCGCGACCGGGGCGGTCGGCGCCGTGATGCTCGGCCTGCTGTCCGTCCGCCGCGATGTGTACGGGGAGATAAGGCTCGTCGGTTCGGAACGGTCCGCCGGGCGGACGCTCCGCGTGCGCGGCGAGCGGGCCGAGGCCGTGGCGCTCGCACCCGAGGTCTTCGACGGCGTCGACATCGCGACGTTCGCCGTGCCCGCGCCGGTCGCCGCCGAATGGGCGCCGGTCGCGGCGGAGCGCGGCGCGGTGGCGGTGGACGGGTCCGGCGCGTTCCGGATGTGCGGGGACGTCCCGCTCGTCGTCCCCGAGGTGAACCCCGAGCGGGTCCGGGACCGGCCGCGCGGCATCGTCGCGGGCCCCGGCTGCACCACCCTGTCGATGATCGTCGCGCTGGGCGCGCTGCACCGCAGGTACGGGCTGCGGGAGCTGGTCGTCGCGTCCTACCAGGCGGCGTCGTCGGCCGGACGCGACGGCGTCGACACCCTGTACGCGCAACTGGAGAAGGTCGGCGGCGACCGCGCGCTCGGCAACCGCGCGGGCGACATCCGCGGGGTGGTCGGCGAGCTCGGCCCGTTCCCGGCGCCGCTCGCGCTGAACGTCGTCCCCTGGACGGGCACGCGCGAGGACGGCGGCTGGACGTCCGACGAGGTCGCCGTCCGCGCCGAGACCCGCAAGGTCCTCGGGCTGCCGGGGCTGAAGGTGTCGGCGACCTGCGTGCGCGTGCCCGTGGTGACGGCGCATTCGGTGGCCGTCCACGCCGTGTTCGAGGAGCGGACCGACCAGCGGGAGGCGCAGGCGATCCTCGCGTGCTCGCCGGGCGTCGTGCTGTGCGACAACCCGGAGACGCACGAGTTCCCCACGCCGTCCGACGTCGTCGGGACCGACCCGACCTGGGCCGGACGGGTCCGCCGCTCCCTCGACGACCCGCACGCGCTCGACCTGTTCCTCTGCTGCGACAACCTGCGCAAGGGAGCCGCGCTGAACACCGCGCAGATCGCCGAGCTGATCGCCTCCGGCCGCACCGACTGACCGCGCCGACTGACCGCGCCCGGCTACCGCGCGTCACGGTGACGGCCGTGTTCCGGACGGGCAGGACGTCGTGGCGGGGCCGTATGGTGGCATGCGTGACCGAGACGAAGGCCGTGAAGTCCGAGCAGACGCGGGCCGTGATCGTCGAAACGGCGCTGCGGCTGTTCAGGGAGCGCGGGTACGAGGCGACGACGATGCGCGCGATCGCCAAGGAGGCGGGCGTCTCGGTCGGCAACGCCTACTACTACTTTGGGTCCAAGGAAGAACTGATCCAGGCGTACTACGACGAGCTGCAGGACGAGCACGTCGCCGCCTGCCGGGCCGTCCTGGACGCGGAGACCCGGTTCGCCCCGCGGCTGCTCGGCGTCCTGAAGGCCCGCGTCGACACGATGGTCCCCTACCACGAGTTCGCGGGGAAGTTCTTCAAGTTCGCCGCCGAGCCGACCAGCCCGCTCAACCCGTTCAGCGCCGAGTCGGGCCCGGCCCGCGAGTCGGCCGTCGCGATCTACCGCGAGGTCGTCGAGGGCTCCGACCTGAAGATCGACAAGGAGTTCCGGGCGGAGCTGCCGGAGCTGCTGTGGATCTACTCCATGGGCATCGTCCTGTACTGGGTGCACGACAGCTCGCCCGGCTGCCGCAAGACGTACCTGCTCGTGGAGCGGACGGTCCCGCTGGTCAACCGCATGGTCGCCATGTCGCGGATGCCGGGCTTCAAGTCGGTGACGCGGGAGCTGGTCGGCATCATCCGCGAGGTCCGCGCGTAAGGGCGGTCTGGGCGCGCCTCAGCGGAACGTGATGTCCCAGTGGTCTTTCTCGCGGGCGAAGAGCGCGCCGTCCGGTGAGCGGTAGAGGCGCGCGCCGTCGCTTCTGACGCCTTGCGGCGCGTACTCCCTGACCGCCCGGTCGACGCACGCGCTGGGAGCGATGTCGAGCTTGTAGCCGTTCGAGTGGCTGAACCGGCCGCCCGCGTGGCCGTGCTCCGTCCCGCCCGTCACGGTGACCTCGCAACCGCTGGACGCCGCGAAGCCGATCACGCCCCTGACCGTCCCGAGCCGGACGTTCTCGAACGACGTGCAGCTCCGGACCGCTGGATCGGAGCACCCGCCGGTCGACTGCCAGTCGATGCCGTTCGCGCGCAGCAGGCTCTCGGCGAGCCCCTGCCCGAGCCGCGCCGAATCCGGCAGCCGCCGGACGACGTCCCGCGGCGAAATCCCCCGCACCCGCCGAGCACCCGAAACCCGCCCCTTCCGGGCGTTGGCCCCGTCGGCGTCCAGCCTGCTTGGAGGCGACGCGACCCGCCTACCGGGAGCCAGCGCCGTGAGCGCTGGGGCCTCGCCGGGCCTGGACGGTCCGGCTGAAGCTGCCGAGGTGGCGGGTGGTGGGGACGCGGTGGCCGGTGGGGTTGTGGCGGCCAGCATCGCGACCGGGACGGACAGGGCTGTGACCAGCGCGGTCAGGCGGTGACACGGATGAGGTGCGCCGTCTCCGGACGGGTTGGGCGCTCGGTGCCGTCTGAGGCGGGGCGCGCGGCGGACGCGGGCATGGGCGCGCGTGCGGTGCGGCCGGTTCATGTGATCCCCCCGATCGGTGATGTCCGGGGGGCGGGGCCGGTCCGCCGGCGACCGGCCGTGCGGTGCGGCCGCTCGGAGGGATGCCCGGGTCGTTGATCTTGTAAACCCCGGGGGACGGGCCGGGCGGCCCGTCCCCCGGGACGTTCACGACATGCCTAGATGTTTCCGGGCGAAGCCGATCTCGGCGGCCATCTGGGTGATGCGCTCCTCGACGACCAGGGAGCCGTGCCCGGCGTCATACCGGTACATCTCGTGCGGGTGTCCCAGCTCGGCGAGCCGCGCGAGGTAGTTGTCGATCTGCCGGATGGGGCAGCGCGGGTCGTTCTCCCCGGCGAGGACCAGCACCGGCGCCCTGACCGCCTCCACGTAGGTGATCGGGGACGACTCGCGGTACCGGTCCGGGACCTCGGACGGCGAGCCGCCGAACAGGGACCGGTCGAACGCCTGGAGGCCCTCCATCTCGTCCTCGTAGGCGGCGACGTAGTCGGCGACGGGGACGGCGGCGACCGCGACGCTCCAGTCGTCCGGCTGGGTGCCGATGCCGAGCAGGGTGAGGAAACCGCCCCACGAGCCGCCGGTCAGGACGAGCCGCGCCGGATCGGCCAGCCCGCTGGACACGGCCCAGTCGCGGACGGCCTTGATGTCCTCCAGTTCGGTGAGCCCGACCCGTCCCTCGATGGCGTCGCGCCATTCCGACCCGTACCCGGTCGACCCCCGGTAGTTGACGCGGACGACCGCGAACCCGTGGTCGACCCAGGCGGCGGCGGACGGGACGAACGAATCGTCGTCCTGAGCGGTCGGCCCACCGTGAATGTCGAAAACGGTGGGGAAGGGGGCCTCGCCGTCAGGTTTGCTGACCAGGGCGTGGATGCGTCCGGCCAGGCCGTCCACCCAGACGTCCTCGACCGGGACGGACGGCGGCGCGCCCGGACCCGGCGGCGTCAGCACCACCGCGCCGGAAGTGCTGCGTATGACGGGCGGTTCGGCGGCGGACGACCAGGAGAACTCGACCGTCCCGTCCGGCCGGACATCGGCCCCGCCGATCACGCCGCGCGGCGTGTCCACCCTGGTCAGGGTCCCGTCGGACAGGTCGTAGCGGTACAGCTCGTCGCGCGCCTCGTGGTTGTGGGAGATGAGCAGCGCCGTCCCGTCCGGGTACCAGGACGCGCCGAAGTCGCCGGGCAGGTCGAGGACGATCTCGTGTTCGGTCCCGGCGACCGGGTCCCAGATGAGGATCTCGTCCCGGCCGCGGCGTTCGTGGTTGACGAGGAGCCGTGCGTCCCCGTCGACCGGAGCGAAACCCGCGCCGTAGACGCCTTTGCCTGGGCCGTCCCAAAGGTCGGCGACCGTGGAACCGTCCGGGCGGAGGACGCGCAGCGCCATGTGGCGGCTGTCGCCGTGTTCGCTGTGCCCGATGGCGATCAGGGATTCGTCCCGGGAGAGGCCCGCGACGTGCGCGTCCTCCGCGTGGTGGTAGAGCACCTCGGGCGATGCCGCCGGACGGCACATATGGATGGTGTTTCCTGCGTCGGTCGTCCGTCCGATGACGGCGAGGCCAGAGCGTCCCAGGCTCAGCCCAGACGGATACGACGGTTCCAACTCGGGGACGGCCGGGACGCTCTCCGGCGGGACGCTCTCGTCCGGGGAGTGGAAAGGAGCGCGTTTCCATACGCCGAACTCGTCGCCGTCGGTGTCCGCGAACCACCACACCCATTCGCCGGACGGGTCGATCGTGCCCGCCCACGTGCCGTTCGGACGGTCCGTCACCTGCCGCCGCGCGCCGGTGTCACGGTCCCAGGAGTAGATCTCCCAGGTCCCCGTGGCGTTCGACCGGTAGACGCTGCGGCTCGGGACGTCCCGCGCCCATCGCGGCAGGGTGATCCGGGCGGCTCGGAAACGCGCCTTCCAGCGCTCGTCATCGACCATGCCCACCAGTATCGCCGCTCGCTGATCACACCCCGGGCGATGCGGTACCCGCGTCCGGCCGTGTGATCGTCGGGTGCGGCCGGGGCGTCGTTCACGCGCGCCGGCAGAGTTCGCGGCCGGAGCCGGACACGTCCCGTCCGGCGGGCGCCGGGAACGCGATCATGCCGGCCGCCGTCAGATCCGGGTCGGCGACGTCCCGGCCGGGACGTCCCACGGCAGAGGAGAGAAGAGAATGCGCAAGACCCCGTCCGCCGCCCTCGCGGTCACCGTCCTGGTCGCCGCGCTCGGGCTGACCGCGTGCGGCGACAAGCGGTGGTGCGAGCACGACGCCACCGACACGAAGGTCAGCGACCGGTACTGCAAGAACAACACGCCCGGCTACGAGTGGGAGTCGGACGGCGGCGGGCACGGCAAGAAGCCGAAGCACAAGAAGACGAAGTCCAAGTCGCACCGCTGAACCCTCAGCGGGCGCGGCGGCACCGTGCCCGGGCCCTAGGTGACGCGCCGGGCGGTCTTGATCCTGCGTTGTCGGCGCCGCCGCTTTCCGTTCTCGGCCTGGGACGCCTCGACGGCGAGCAGGTCGCGGAGGGTGCGGGGGACGATGTCCTGAGGACGGTCGGCGAAAGCTGAAGGCATCGGGTTCCTATCTTCGGGATCGTTCGGTGATCGTGATCAGGCCGCGGTGACCGGCGCGCGGTACGCCCGCGACACGGTGCTGAGCGCCCAGCGCATCCGCGCCAGGTACGTCTCGGGGTGGTCGCCGGCCTCCTGGGCGACGGTGGCGACGCACGTGGAGTAGGCGCCGAGGCGGTCGTCGATCGCCGCGCGGACCTGCTCGGTGGACGGGTGGTCGGACTCCTGCAGCTCGCAGCAGAACAGGATCTCGGCCAGGTCGGAGGTTGTGAGCGAGGTGAGGGTCGGCGTGTTCGACATCGTCTGCCTTCTTCCTGCGGAGGGGGCCTCGTCCCCCTGCTGCCGAATATGACTCTGCCGCTCCGGCAGAATCATCGCCATAGGGGAAAACCCCCATCCGGGGTGGAGTAATCCCCCCGGGAGACCCTTAGTCCCTGCGGGCGGGGCCAGGGTCGCGGGGGCGTGCGTCCGGATGTTCCGGCAGGCCAGACCTGGTAAGCCGCCTAAGACGGCCCTGTTCGCCATGATCCCGCCGGCCCCCCGATCCGGACAGCGTTCTGTAGCTCATTCGTCCGGAGACCCGATGTTGGACGTCCCTCGTCCCGTGCCACCTTCGTGGCCAGATCGCGGCGTGTGTGAGAATTTGGCCATGCATCGTGTGGTCGTACTGGCGCTGGACGGCGTGTACCCGTTCGAGCTGAGCATCCCGGTCCGCCTGTTCGGGTCCGCCGTGTCGGCGGACGGCGAGCCGCTCTACGAGGTCCTGACCTGCAGCGTCGACGGCGGACCGGTCAGGACGAACGCCGACTTCGACGTCGCGGTCCGGCACGGGCCGGAGCTCGTCCGGACGGCGGACACGCTGGTCATCCCGCCCTGCGCCTACGATCTCGACGGCCCGGCCCGGCTCCCCGAACCGCTCGCCGGGGCGCTCGGCGCGCTGCGTCCCGGCACGCGCATCGTGTCGATCTGCACGGCGTCCTATGTGCTGGCCGCCGCGGGCCTGCTCGACGGGCGTCCCGCCACCACGCACTGGCGCGACGCCGCCCGCTTCCAGCGCGAGTTCCCCAAGGTCAAGGTCGACCCGGACGTCCTGTTCGTGGACGACGGCGACGTCCTCACCGCGGCCGGCGTCGCCGCAGGGATCGATCTGTGTATGCACATCGTCCGGCGCGACCACGGCAGCGAGGTCGCGAACGGCGTGGCGCGGCGCTGCATCGTGCCGCCGTGGCGGGAGGGCGGGCAGGCGCAGTTCATCGAGCGCCCCGTCCCCGGGCCGGAGGTCGCGACGACGTCGGCGACCCGGGCGTGGGCGCTGGAGCAGTTGCACCGGCCGCTCGCACTGAGCGAACTGGCGAAGCACGCGCGGATGAGCGTCCGGACGTTCTCCCGCCGGTTCCGGGACGAGGTCGGCATGACGCCCGGACAGTGGCTGACGCAGCAGCGCGTCGAGCGCGCCCGCCGCCTGCTGGAGACGACCGACCTCGCGGTGGACCGCATCGCCGCCGAGGCCGGGTTCGGGACGGCGGCGTCGCTGCGGCAGCACCTCGTCGCGACGATCGGCGTCCCGCCGTCCACCTACCGCCAGACGTTCCGCACCACCGAATCCGCCCCGGGGGCCGGACGGCCTTCCGCGTTCACCCGCTGATCAGCGAGCACTGAGCGGCCGCTCGGAAGGGGGCCGGCTAGAAGGTGTGCACGGCCCTCTCGTTCGGGACGCAATGCGTCATCTTCAGCCCGGTGACGTCCCGGGAGCCGTTCTTGCCGAGGTTGTCGAGCCGCCGCCGGTCCTCGTCCGTGAGGTCCTGGCCGGGGAGCGGTTTGAGGTGCGCGACGTCGTCCGGGCCGATTCCGAGCCCTTCTCCGACGCGCAGTCCGAGGTCGTCCTCCACCAGGAGGAAATGCCAGACCATCCGTTCCTGGACGGGACGCGCGCATTGCGAGATCAGCGCGACGAAGTTGCGGACGAGGTCGTCGCGCTCCCAGTCCTCCATCAGCAGATACCGCTGCCCGGCCTGCAGGTAGTCGGCGACCCGCGGAATGCGCTTGCGCGTCAGCCGTCCGTGGATCTCCGGCCCCTGCTCGTCGTGCGTCGGATACTGCCCTTCCCGCAGCCCGCCCGTAATGGACGGCTCGTAGTTCACATGCGGGTTCTCGCCGCCGTCGTCGACGAAGAACGCCATTTGCCCGTCCCGCTGATTGGTCCGGACCTGCGTCCCCTTCGCCTGGTTGACGGGCAGTTGCAGATAGTTCGGCCCGACGCGGTGGCGCTGCGTGTCGCTGTAGGAGAACGTCCGCCCGACGAGCATCTTGTCGTCGGAGAAGTCGAGCCCGTCGACGAGGACGCCCGTGCCGAACGAGATCTGCTCGTTCTCGGCGAAGTTGTTCTCGACGTTCCGGTCGAGGACGATCCGCCCCACCGGCAACGCCGGGAACTCGTTCTCCGGCCAGACCTTGGTGTCGTCGAGCGGGTCGAAGTCCAGCTCGGGATGGTCGTTGTCGTCCATCATCTGGACGAGCAACTCCCATTCCGGGAAGTCGCCGCGGTCGATGGCATCGTGCAGGTCCCGCGTGGCGTGCCCGAGGTCACGGGCCTGGACGGCCGCCGCGTCCTCCTCCGTCATGCTCCGCACGCCCTGCTTCGGCATCCAGTGGTATTTGACGAGCTTCGTCTCGCCCGTCTCGTTCACCCATTTGTAGGTGTTCACGCCGAAGCCCTGCATGTGCCGGTAGTCGGCCGGGATTCCGCGCGGGCTGAAAAGGTTGACGAGCATGTGCATCGACTCGGGCGTCTGCGACATGAAGTCGAAGATGCGCGCCGGTTCCTGGCGGAACGTCACCGGGTCGGGCTTGAGGGCGTGGATGACGTCCGGGAACTTGATGGCGTCGCGGATGAAGAAGACCGCGAGGTTGTTCCCGACGAGGTCCCAGTTGCCGTCCTCGGTGTAGAACTTGATGGCGAACCCGCGCGGGTCGCGGGCCGTCTCGGCCGAGTCGCGCCCGCCGATGACCGTGGAGAACCGCAGCGCGACCGGCGTCCGCGCGCCCCGCTCCTGGAACAGTTTCGCCCGCGTGTACGTGGCGATCGGCTCGTCGCCCCATTTCCCGTACGCCTCGAAGAACCCGTAGGCCGTCGCGCCCCGCGCGTGGACGACCCGCTCCGGAATCCGCTCCCGGTCGAAATGGCTGATCTTCTCCAGGAACTGGTAGTTCTCCAGCGTCGCCGGGCCGCGCGCACCGACCGTGCGCTGGTTCTGGTTGTCGTACACGGGGTGGCCCTGCCGGTTCGTCAGCACCGGACGTTCGTCCCCCGGCTCCGCACCCCTGCTCGAAACGTCCGTCACGACGGACTCTCCTCTCACCGCTTCGATGCGGCCCTACCCGTGAAAGGGCAAGCAAACATCGTCGTCAGGTAAACGGCTGTCACCCCGCGCAGGGCTTACCGGGTGAGGGCGGCGTCGATCTCGTCCAGGAACCGGGAGACCGGGCCCAGGGTGACCAGGCCGCTGCCCGCGCCCGCCAGTTCCCCGGCGGCCGGGCGGAGCCGGTCGCGCGCGCGTCGCATCGCCGGGCGGTCGCCCAGCTCGACCGCGGCGGCGGCGGTGAGCGCCCAGAGCGCTTCGAGCAGCAGGTCGGCGGGGGGTTCGGGTGTTGCGCGCAGCGCCTCGGCGGCCGCGTCGCGATCGCCCCGCGCCAGCAGGACCAGAGGCCGCGCCCATGGCTCGTACGGCCCCCAGTCGGCCGGGCCGGTCGGCGCGGGACGCCCCTCGCGCACGTGTCGGCAAAGCAGGGCGAGCGACGGCAGACCGTCCTGGAACCCGGGCATCCCGGACCCGTCCAGCCGATCGACGGCCGCCCGGTAGGCGGCCTCCGCGTCGTCCCCCGACGCGGCCAGCCGCAACGCCCGGTACCAGGCCGTGAACACCCCCACCAGCGGACGTTCATGCCGCTCGGCCAGCCGTTCCACCGACGCCGCGTGCCCGTCCGCCGCCTCGAAGTCGCCGCGCGCGCTCCGCGCCTGCATCCGGATGAGATGCCCGAGAACCTGGTAGTTCGCCAGCTCGTGCCGTTCCGACAGCGCGACCAGCTCGGCGCCGATCTCGTCCCGCCGCGGCGCGAGCCCCGCGCGCTCGAACGTCTGCATCCACACGCCGTTCAGCGCGAAGGCCAGCAGGACGGGATCGTCCAGGCGGCGGGCGATCTGCTCCGCCTCGCGCGCCGCCTCCCGCGCGCGCCGCGAACCGGAGCCGCGCGACTCCAGCGCCACCGTGGCCAGCAGGCGGGCGCGCGTCGCGTCCGTCCCGCCGGACGGGAGGGCCGCGAGGGTGCGTTCGGCCGCCGCGACCAGCTCGGCGGCCCGGCGCGGATCGTCCAACCGCGTCCAGACCGCCGGGACGTCGTACGCGCCGATCACCCTTGCGGTCAGCTCCGCGTCCCCGAGCTCCTCCGCCGCCGCGACCGCCGCCAGGCGCCGCTCGCGCGCCGCTTCGAGCCCGCCGCCGCCCGTCACCGCGAGATCCCGCAAGATCCCGACCGTTGACTCCAGCCTGGCGCGCGCGCCAGAAGCCCCTGACCCGACCGTCCGGTCATAGACAGCCGCAGTGTCCGCCCAGACCCGCGCCGCCGCGTCCTGCCCCTGGAGATGGTCCGCCTGGCGAAGGACGTCTTCCTCCAGTTTTCGCAACCCCGGCCCTGGGTCGATGCCCAGCTGCTCTACCAGCAGCCCCCGTGCCCTTCGAAGGACGGTGAGCGCGTCTGCCTGGCGTCCCGTCCGGTAAAGCGCGAGGGCCAGCAGCCGCCAGGTGTCCTCGCGCCAGGGATGCTCGGCGGCGTGCGCGTCCAGGTCGGGGACCGCCTCGGCGGCGCGCCCGAGCGCCAGCATCGCCTCCGCCCGCCGCTCGACCGCGTGCAGCCGCAGCTCCGTCAGCCGCGCGCGCTCGGCCCGCGCCCAGCCCTCGTCGGCGAAGTCGGCGTAGGCGGGGCCGCGCCACCAGCCGAGCGCCTCGTCCAGGATCCCGAGCGCCTCCCCGGGCGGACGGTCCGTCGCCGCCGCGCGCTCGAAACGCCAGGCGTCGACCTCGTCCTCCCCGGCCCGCAGCGCATACCCCGGGCCCTCGGTGACCAGCGTCCGGGACGGCGTGCGCGGCGGCCGGTCCGGCTCCAGCGCCCGGCGCAGCGCCGCGACGAACGTCCGCACCGCGCCCACGGCGTCCGGCGGCGGCGCGACCCACAGATCGTCGACCAGCCGCGACACCGGGACGACCCGTCCGCGCGCCACGATCAGCCGCGCCAGCACCGCCCGGTGCCGCGGGCCCTTCAACGCGACCGTGCGGCCGTCGCCGTCCCACGCCGCGACGGGCCCCAGCACCCCGAACAGGACGTCCACCCAGGCAACGCTACTCATCCGATGCTCATTCACGGTGTGCAGCCTGGGGACATGGAGAACATCACTGGATTCGACTACAAGCGCGTCCGCGTCGCGGACGATGTGTCCCTGAACGTGGCGGTCGGCGGTAGCGGAAGCCCCATCGTCCTGCTGCACGGCTTCCCGCAGACCCACCTGATGTGGCGCCACGTTGCCACGGACCTGGCTGCCGACCACACCGTCATCTGCCCCGACCTCCGCGGGTACGGCGCGAGCGACAAGCCCCTTAGCGGCTACGCCAAGCGCACCATGGCCGAGGACATCGTCGCACTGGCCCGCGCCCTCGGCCACGACCGCTTCGCCCTGGCCGGACACGACCGCGGCGCCCTCGTCGCCTTCCGCGCCGGGCTCGACCACCCGTCCACGATCACGCACCTGGCCTGCCTGGACGTCCTCCCGACCCTGGACATGTGGGACGTCATGCACGGCGTCAGCGCGGCCGTCGGCTTCCACCTGTACCTGATGGCCCAGCCGCCGGGACTCCCCGAACAACTCATCGCCGGAGCCCCGGACGCCTTCTTCGGCCATTTCCTCGACCTGTGGACGAACGACCCGTCCGCCATTCCCGAGGACGTCCGCGCCGCCTACCTGGACGCCTGCCGAGCCGCGATCCCGTCGATCGTCGCCGACTACCGCGCGTCCGCCGGAATCGACGTCGAACACGACGAGGCCGACCGTTCAGCGGGCAATACCCTGAGGATGCCGGTCGCCGTCCTCCAGCAGGACTGGGGCGCCGCCCTCGGCTACGACGCGGCGGCGGTATGGCGCGCATGGGCACCCGACCTGCGCCATTCCACCGTCACCTGCGGCCATTTCATGGCAGAGGAGGCGCCGGCCGAGATCACCAAGGCCCTGCGCGACCTCCTGGCCCGCTAGGTCGGCCAGACCAGGCACTTCGCGCTGCCGGACGCGATACGGCCCGCCCCGACACCGAAATGGACGACCTGGAAACGCACCCGGTAGCCGTTGCCCACCATGTCGGCGGGAAGGCTGTAATGGACGAACGTACCGCCTTCACTCGCCACGTACTCGGCGACCGGCCCCGCCGACACGTCCCCGCCCGCCTCCGCGTGCTCGATCGCCCGCGCCTGCAATTCCGTTCCCGGCTGGAGCCCCTCCACCCGGACATTGGCGGTCAGCGCGTAGCGGGCGGGGCCGATGACAAGGGACGGGCCGCCCTTGTCCCAATGGTGGTGCGCGGTGTCGCCGTACTCCTTGCCCCAGTTGACGGTGACCCATTGCCCGGCGGGCAGCTCCTGCGACTGGTCCATTCCGACGGACACATAGTCCGGCATGTCGTCCTCCTCGATGTCGTCGGCGGGCATACCGTCCCGCACCCAGGCGTACAACTGGTCGCCGGGGCAGTTCGTCGAATACACGTCGCGGTGCCCGAGCTTGCGGAGCGACCGCCCGGCCCGCCGCACGGCCTCGTCGTACACGGCCCGGATGGACCGCTTCGCGGCCGGCGTCGCGTCCCCGTCCCGCCCGATCATGCACACGCCGATCCCGGACGTGTTGTGCCCGGGCGCGTGCGCCCCGACGACCAGCCAGCCGCGCCCCTCATAGACCCGGCCGTCGACGTCGACGAGGAAGTTGTAGCCGATGTCGGCCCAGTTCCGGTCGTCCATGTGAAAGTCCTGAATGGACCGGACGGACTGCGTCGTAGGCCCCTCGGAGTAATGCACGACGAACTCGGAGCGTTCCGCCCAGGTCACCGTGCTGCGGGCCCGGGGAGCACGCGCTCCCCACTCCGCCCGGCTGATGATGTCCACGGTCGATCCTCCACCTAGCTCGCGGTTACGCCCGAAAAGCGTAGGCCCACTCGACCGGCGCCCGTCCCCACCCCCCGAATTCAGGCCCCAACCGCAGGCCGCGACCCATGCTTCCCACCAATCCCGGCCTTACACACCCGCGCCGACTACCAGGGAGGCCCACCCTGAGTAGCCGCCCAAACCCACACGTAAACGATGAACCCAGCCGCCACCAGCCCCAACAACAACTCCCAGTTGACCGGCGAGTCCCCCCGCCGCCGCCCCCGATGAACCATTCCGCTCCCCTTTTCCCCCGCCACCTTCCCCCTGTAGCCGCAAGCCTTCCAACTAACCCCACCGCGCCCCCACGTTCTGGTGAACGTCAGGCTTGCCGCGCCCAAGCACTGTGCCGAGCCCGCGCCTCCAAGAGGAGGAGCGCACGAAGCCGCTCCCGCGTCCGCCCTCTCGTCTTGACGGCATGGCAGTTGGGACAGAGCGCGATCATTTGAATCGGATGATCGCGCCCCCATTGCCCCCGATCCTGCACGTGGTCAACCTCAAGAATGGGTTCGCCGTTCTGGTTGACATCATCGGGCTGCCCGGCACACAACGGATTCTCACAACGTCCTCCACTGCGAACCAGCACGGCCCGAACCGCAGCCGCAGACCGCACAGGCTGCTCCCGCGTACTGCGCGTCATCCGCTCATGGTCGCCCCGAGCCTCAGCGGCCTCAACCGTCGAACAAAGACTCCAATAAAGCTCCAGCGGCGCAGAACTCCGAGACGCTGCAGCGCTCCCGCTGGCTCGCAGCCCAACCCTCGCCAGCAACCCTTCGGGAACGCTCCCACCAAAGAACCGCGCACCAAGCGACGCAACAGCCTCCGCCCGCGCACCTTCACTGGACGCGAGAAGCTCATAAGCCCAGACCGCAAGCCCGCAATTGGGATTCTGCTCATCAAGCCAGGGAACCGGATTACCATGCGCCGCCGGAACGTCCCCCACATGCCCCTGCAATTCCCACAGTTCCGTACGGGCCAACGCCAGAACCGGAAATTCAGGGGTCAGCCGTGAACCGGGCTGCCCATACTCACGCATGAGATCGCTCAGCTCGAATCGCGCGTCCCGCCACGCGACCAGGCGCGGCCGCCGGTTCGCGGCCCTCCCCATCGCCCAGAGAAGCGTTATCGGTTGGTGCCGGACGGGCCTGTCAGCGGTACCGGCGGTCCGCAACGCCCCAAGCAGCTCCACCATCCGCCGCCGAGGCGAAGCCGGTTCGGCGACGACCACTTCGAATCCCAGCCGCTCGAGAAGCCGACCGACCGTCTGCCGACCACCAGAGAACTCATCCGCGGCCAGCGGCCGACCCGCCGCATACCGATGCGCCACCCCGACGATCGCCTTGGAGTCGTAGTAAACGCCCTCGTAGAAGAGGAAGTACCGGCGCGCGGGATCAAACCCGTATTCCTCCAGAAACCGACCGCGCCCAACCCGATCACACTCCGCGACGGCCTCAAGCACGGCCTTCCGCGTAACAACCGACAGATCCACCCAAGCATGATATGCCCGAAATGATCGGCTACCTGGGCGCCCTCACGCTCTGAAAATGGCAATGCGCGGATAGGCGCGGTCATCGCGGGCCAGCAAGCGTGAAACCGGGCCGTTGAGAAAGACGGACGGGCAGCGGCCCTTGAGGACAGTGCGTCCCGCGCGGCGGCGTGCGCACCGTCAGGAGGTACCGATCGACGGCCTCCGCCACGCAAGCACTGAGGAAGTAGTCGCCATGCCCGACACCGTCATAGGTGAGCAGAACAGCGTCCGGAATCTGCCGAGCGGCATTGACCCCCCACGGATAGGGGGTGGCGACGTCATAGCGCCCATTGGTCACGAGAATCGGCGGCGTGCCCTTGATCCGATATGAACGTTGCGGATTGCGCGCCCCGGGCAGGTACCCCTTACAACCGAGAATGTCGGTCCAGCCGAGCGGATTGACCCGGGTGTGCGGCGCCACCCTCCGAGCCGCCGCGGCCAGGGCACGCACCTGACGAAAATCGCGGACCGGAAACTCGAAGTCGGCGCACAGGATCGCCTGATACGGGTCTTCGACCACGTCCTCCCTGAACGCCTGCCTAGTGCGCGCCCCCTCCTGAAGCCCGGCGAGCTCGGTTCCCAGGCCCGGCCAGAAACCCGGGTCGTACATGCTTCCGAGGAGCCGGCGAGACAGCTCCTCCGGCGGAATCTTCGTCCCCGGATTCTCCGGATCGTCGAGCTCGCCCTTGTCGGCCTTGGCCATCAGCTCGTCCACGACCTTGACAGCGCCTTGCTCCCGCAAGGCGCATTTGTCGCTCGTCCTGCACCAGGCGGCGAACTGACCGAAGCTCTCTTCGAGCGCGCTGGACTCAGTGAGCAGATAGCGACGCGCAGTGGTCAGACTATGATCCATATTGCTATCCAGTACCAACGCACGCACACGACCTGGAAACTGTTCGGCATACTGCTGCCCGATCAGAGTCCCATACGACACCCCGTAATAGGAGATTCGCCGCTCACCCAGCGCAGCACGAATCGCATCCAGATCCTTGACGACGCTGCTGGTGTCAACATGGTCGAACAACGGCCCGGTCAGCCGCCGACACGCCTGTGCCCGCCGCGCATTACCAGCGACGAGCCTCTCGAGCTCCTCCGCACTGGAGGGGAAAACAGACGGCGTCTCGCTGTCCGGACACAACACCGGATGGCTGCGCCCGACCCCACGCGGATCGAACCCGACAATGTCGAAGCGCCGGACGATCTCAGGGCCGAACACCTGATCCGCGAACATCGTGAAGTCCACCCCTGAACCACCTGGCCCCCCAGGGTTTATCAGGAGCGAACCCACCCGCCGCGCCGGATCCAACGCGGGCCGACGCGCCAGCGCCACACTGATCCGCTCACCCGCGGGCCGAGACCAGTCGACCGGCACGGCCACCCGCCCGCACTGAACCGCCGGATCCTCCGGACAGGGCGTCCACTCAACCGCCCCACCCGCCGCCCGCGCCGTCCCCGGCACTCCACCGACTAACGCCACGCAGAGCGCCAACCCCACGACCACCCGACTACCCCGCAAAGCAACCCCTCGCCCCTCAGAAAGCACCGACCCACCAAACACCGACCGCCCCCTCGATATCCCGAATGATCGACTTTGTCCACACACCTGACCTTCATGGGCCACCAACAAACACGACCAACCGATCACGTAAGCCGGGCACAGGACGACATTCCCCCACTTCAACGCGCGGTCGGGAGCGCAGCATAAAGACGTGCGCGATCGTCTCCAGCCTGACGCCTTTGGCCTCGGACGATGCAGGGGCCGTCCTCTGCGCCCTCCCTGTCATGCCAGTGCTCCCGCATCCTCGACGACTGTCCGAGGTAGAGCCCATAGTCGATCCATGACAGGACGCGCGGACCTCTCCCTGGAACTCCAGCTGGAGGCCACCCATGATGAAGCCAAGGCCGAGACCACCCAGACCGCTATCGATGGAGTCCTCGTTCATCTGCGGAGCAGCAAGGACCGCCATAGGCGAGGCGGAAAGCGCCTGGTCACTCTTCTAGAGACTGCCCGAGCGGCAGCCGCGCATGCAGAAGAATGGAACGTGGTGCGCCTCCTCCAGGACTCCCTCGACTATGCCGAGGACCGCATCCTGCAGCCCGACTTCGACGAACGCTACCGCCTCTTCCAGGACGGCAAACGAAGCAAGTCGAAGCGCGACTTCGTCGCGGCCTCGCTATCCATCGCCCATCTCTACACAGCCGAGGCGATCCAGGAATACGCCGCTGAGCATCCCGAGTGCACAACCGCCGAACTGGTCGAGCACTTCAAGGAACTGAGCAGGGACGCACGTCTCCTTGACGCCCCCGATGACCGTCCCGGCAGGTACCGTCTCGTCCGGGGCCGCGCGGAGCTGTCGCTCTGGCTGGAACGAGTGCTTCGTGAACGCATCGATGTCGAGAACCCACTGGAAGCCGCCCAGCGCATCGCGATGTCACCGGAGGCGTTGCACCTGCTCGCCTCTGACAACGACGGGGCAATGCTGTTTCGCGCTCTGGAGATGCAGCGACGTTGCGCCGCCCTCGAAGGATTACGCATAAACGTCGAGGACCCGAACGCGTCCGAATTCGACCTGCAACGCGCCCTTCATGATCAATACTGGATCTTCGGTGGACGCTACGTCGGGCAAGCCGTCCAGCGGCGCCTGGTCCCCGGTGACGAACTCGACATAGCACTGATCCGTGGAGACGGCTCCCTCCACATAGTGGAGCTGAAACGTGCGATGAGTATCAGGCACAATTTAGTAAAGCGCTACCGCAACTCATGGGTGCCCACATCGCAGGTCCACGACGCCGTCGAACAGGCCCTGAACTACCTCGTCGGCCTCGACGAAAACAGAGAGATGATCCGCTCCAAGTTCGGCATCGAGACACGCCGAGCCAGCGCCGTCGTTCTGATCGGTCACCCAGCGGCCCAGCCGACCGTTCCCGAGCAGGAGATCAACGAAACCCTCCGAACGCTGAACAGCCACCTCAGCAGAGTGGAAGTCCTGACCTACAAGGAACTCATAGATAATGCTGAACGGGCCCTCGACACCACGTCCATCTGACGCCGCGATACCGCACTGCTGAGTATGCCCAACCCAAGCAGACAGAAGTTCCCCCGACTGCGTCCAGCACACCTGGTCTCGGAGCCGCCGCGCTGCCGGAGGCCTCAAACAGATTTGTTGACCATCTCACCCGGCAGCGTCCACGACCGAACTCGATCGATGAACTTTGGGCAGTGCCTTGTGTTAGAGGAATCGCGATAGTCGGACGCCTGTGCCGTCCCGCCTCCGGAGAGGATCTCCCACACATCTCCCACAAATGGGAGTGGCCCGCCCCCTCATGGAGGGGACCGGGCCTCTGACCAGCGTCGGGGTGGCGGGATTTGAACCCACGACCTCTTCGTCCCGAAGCAACCCAGGCGAATCGATCTCCGTCGAGGTCAACTTGGAGCCGAACGGGGTGCCTCTCACCTGCATCAACGCTCGGATGGAGTCGCGGTGAGTCCGGATGGGTCCCGTGCCGTTCGACGGCATTGGCTCCCGTTCTGGCTCCCGTGGCTCCCTCCCGGCGTAGGAGAAGAGGCCATATGGCAAGCAAGATCAACGACACGCACATGGTCCTCACGGTGAACAGTGCCGTGATCGCCAACGCGGCCCTCGTCGATGGTGCCTGGCATGTGAGTACGTGGCCAACGCCCCTCAATCGCCACCAAGCCGCAGCCGGACCTCTCGACGGGGCCCGTTCGTCTGCCGTGCCCGCGGCTTAGCCGGGCAGGTGCCCGGGGCCCATGCCCAGCCAGACAGGTGAAGCTGAACCTTTACCAGGCATCGTCGGCCGAAGTGGGCCATCTCGCTACAGTCGTGCCTGCCGGAACGACGGCAGCCAACTTTGTCAGCGGTCACGGCTAGTGTCGTGAGCAGCAGGGAGGACCAGCGCATGGCAGCACGGGACCGAGACCGGTTGGTGACAAACCTCCAATATTGGCTTTTCGCCGCAATAACGGTATTGGCGGGAGTTTGCCTCTTCTATGTTTCGGGGACTAAGTGGGGGAAGTCTCATGAAAGTATTGCAAGTCTGCTCAACCAAATGGGCGGATTGCTGATTGCCTCTGTCGCGGTCGCCACGCTGTGGGATCTCTTCGGACGGCAGTCTTTGCTACGCGAGGTCCTCAATGTCGTGAAACTAAATGACTCTGTTGTTAGTGCTGGACTGGAGTCAGTTGGTCTTGACTACAACAAAGCAATCGACTGGGATGAACGGCTGACGTCTGCCAAAGAACTGGATGTTTTCGCCGCTTGGGCGACCACCTGGAGGAACACACATCAGGCCAAGTTGTCGGCTCTCGCGACCCGAAGTGGCGCCAAGATTAGAGTGTGCATCCCAGATCCTCAGAATGACGCATGCGTAGATGCGCTTGCGACTCGTTTTAATCGGGGACAGGACGAAGTGCGATCCAAACTGGAGGAGGCAATCGAGGACTATAAAAGGTTCGATGGCAGCGCAAGGTCAGGGCGAGTTGAAATTTACACCACTCCTGTTTATAGAGCCTTCTCGGCATACCGTATAGATGAGCTTTTTGTCGTGACGCTCTATCATCACAAAGAAAGTAGAAGTGGCTCTGTTCCGGTATTCGTCTTTCGTAAGGATAAAGAGATGTTTGATTTCTTTCGCGATGACCTGGAAGGAGTATTGGCCGGAAATGCGACGAAAGTATATCCGTGAGCAAGCAGTTGAGGATGTACAACTCCTTTCGGGGGACCTAACGCCCGAAGTCTATGCTCGTCTATCCGCCAGCCGCGAGGTTGCGTGGGACATCGAGACCGACGGCCTTGACCCACTCGCGGCAAGCATCGGGACATGTCAGCTCCACGCCCGTGGAATAGGCACTTACATCGTGGCCAGAGTTTCCGAGGGCTCACCCCAGCTCTTGGCGCGGCTACTTTCAGACGAAGACGTGCGAAAAGTATTCCATCACGCACCTTTTGACCTGTCCTTTATGTCCGCGGCTTGGAGTGTTTCTCCGAACAATGTAGCTTGCACTAAGATCGCTGCAAAGATCTTGCGCCCTACTGCGCCTTCGGAAGAGTATTCGCTCAAATATCTGATGTCGCAACACTTTGGAGTAAAACTCGAAAAGCACATGCGTTTCAGTGATTGGATGGCCGACGCGCTGTCTGACGCTCAAGTGCAATATGCTGCTCGGGATGTACTAAAGCTCCTGGACCTGCATGATCTGTTGGTTGAAATGCTCAAAGCGGACGGAGTGTACGAGATATATGAGAAGTGTTGTGCTTTCCTTCCCGTGCATGCTCAACTCAAGGTCCGGGGATGCCCAGACCCATTTAGCTATTGAGTTCTGGCTAGCCGCAAACCCCAAAACATGGCGACGGCTGTGGAACAGTCAGCCTCAGTGGGAACCTCGAAGGCCCCAGTTACGCCCTATCCAGTGCGTGACTGGGGCTTTCGCATGTAGCTCTACTTCACCGGCGACGCGCCCGACCATACCCGCTCAAAGCTCTCCAGGTACATGCTCGCCATGTCACCCTCCTCAGTCCTTCGCACATGCAGGATCGGCGCATGCGATGCGGCTATGCCGTAGGCATGGGGATTGATCAATAGGTCGTCATCGGCGCGGTAGATCGAGTTGTAGAGGACGGTGTCATGCAACCGGATCTCAACGCCGTCCACGTCCCGTAGGGCCTTGTAGTGGACGAGAGCGTTTCGGATCTTCGCAGCCATCGACTCGCCCACGCCCTCGTCCCTTCCGCGCTCAGCGACGCACGTCCCATTCGGGTCGCCGAGGACGACCCGCACACGGACGTCCCGATGCGCTCTGTCGGCTAGTGCGCGCATGATGCCCATGTCCTCAGCGAGGAAGAGGCCCGCGTAGGCCAGGATGCCGATCTCGTCCCGCGCAGATTGAAAGAGGTGTTGCCAGACCGGACGCGGGACGGCCCATCTGTGCGGGTAGGTCGCCAGGACGTGAATCGCTGGTGATTCAACTCGGACGTTCGCTAGGGCGAGTTGGGGCCACAAGTCCGCCTCGTCCCTCCCGACGAGTGACGCGACCCTCGTTCGGTGGCGCGGGTAGGGCACTCGTCCGGCGACCCATCGGTGGACGGTCCTGGGGTCCACGTCCAGGCGGTCCGCAACGTCCGCTTCGGTCAAGCGCGCATCGGCAAGTGCTCGCCGCAACAGGTCGTTCACCGGACCTCCACCGACGCAAGTGAGAACGGCACGCAAACGACGCTAACAGAAGACGTCCCTAGACGTCCCTAGATGCCGATGGAGAGGTCCCGACGCGCACGGAAGGCTCTGACGCACCGCGAAGACAGCACTTCGCCCCCCAAGGGACACGCAAGTCAGGGAGAGCCACCATGCCCAGCGACCGGCCCCAGAGGGCCACCCCAGCCGAGACCGAATCACACGCGGCAAAGGAAGCACTCGCCGCCCTGCGCCGGGACTTCACCGGTCACCGGATTTGGCGCGCCACACGATGGGACGGGAGTCTCGGTGACTGGGTGGCCAGCTTGCGCGACCCGTCCGCCGGTGTGGACCCCACGGTGATCCAGACGAGCCCCGCCGCGCTGCGCGAGGCGCTCGTCCACGAGGCCGAGCGTGCCGAGGTGGCGCGCGCCGGGACCTGGTGATGGCGCGAAATCATTCCTCGCAGCCTTCGCCAGGAGGGGCCGTGAGTGGGAGCGCGGCCCCGTGGGGTGGGGTGGAGGTGGCGCGGTCGGTACTCGTTCCCTCGAACGCACCGACCGCGCCCTCTCTGCCCACCTACAGCGGCCCATGGCGCGCACGCTGGCATCTCACTCGCCTCGCCCACGCCGTCCGCCGGGACGGCTGGACGACCCAACTCCGCACGGAAACCCCCCGCACGCTCTTGCGTGTGTACTCAAAAGCCGCACCCGCCATCGGCGAGAGCATCTCCGTGGCATGGGGAGACGGAGCCTGGTGGTACCAATCCAGCACCGGCCTCTGGCTCACACCCTGCAAGCACGTCGACCTCGCCGCGGAAAAGCTCAGCATCTTGCTTAAGCCGTGGATCTCATCGGCATTCGACGCACTGAGGGACGAGTAGATCTGACATGGCCCGCCGCACGGCATGGGGCGCCTACGCCCGCATCACGACCGCGCTACGCCAACGCATCACCGACGGCACCTACGCCCCTGGCGCCCGCCTGCCG
Organism: Actinomadura decatromicini; assembly: GCF_008121305.1. Taxonomy (NCBI): domain Bacteria; kingdom Bacillati; phylum Actinomycetota; class Actinomycetes; order Streptosporangiales; family Thermomonosporaceae; genus Actinomadura; species Actinomadura decatromicini. The sequence goes on from NZ_VSRQ01000002.1 coordinate 427,902, forward strand.
GGCGAGGTCGTCCTCTGCGTGGAGTTCGGCGTGGCCCGCAACACCGTGCGGCGGGCCCTGTCCGCCCTACAGGACGAGGGGCTCATCAACGTCCGCACGGGCGTAGGCCACTTCGTCCGTGACGAAGCCGCCCCACCTCGCACCCGTTCGGAGCACATCGCCGCGCAGCTACGGCAACAGATCGAGAGCGGTCACTTTCTGCCCGGCGATGCGCTCCCTGGCGAGATGCAGATCGCCCGGCGATACGGCGTATCCCGTTTCACGGCTCGCACGGCCCTAGTCGCCCTTGAAACCGCGGGTCTGGTCACCTGCGTCCACGGCAAGGGGCGTTTCGTCCGCCAAGACGTCCCTAGATGATCCCTCCACGCCCGTGGACGTCCATGCGCGCCCTCGTACCGTCGAATCCATGAGGAAGAACACAGCCGCATGGGCACGCGACCTCGCACGCAAGCACCTGGAGACCCCACTCCCTCGTCGCTGGGCCCACACCCAGGGCGTGGCTCGCCAAGCCCGCACGCTCGCCCCTACTCTCGGCGACAGGGCCGACCTTCTAGAGGCCGCCGCTTGGCTGCACGACATCGGGTACGCCCCCGACCTCGTCGAGACAGGGTTCCATCCCCTGGACGGCGCACGCTACCTTCGCGACTCCCACCATGCCGACACTCAACTGTGCCAATTGGTAGCTCACCATTCCTGCGCTCTAATCGAGGCTCGCGAACGTGGGTTGGCGGACGAGTTGTCCGATGAATTTGCACCGGCAAGCGGATACTTGAGTCGTGCTCTCATCTACTGCGACATGACCACTACGCCGGATGGGGAGGTTGTCTCGGTCGCCGAGCGCCTAGCCGAGATACGCGAGCGCTACGGACCGAATCATCTGGTTACTCGCTTTACGCGCTTGGCGGAGCCGCATCTCGTTGACGCAGTGACTCAAGTACAGAAGAAGTCTCGCTACCTTGGACTATCTGTTTAGGTGCCTCCGCAGACCCTCTCGGGGCCCACTCAGAGAACAACCGGCGAGTCTCGTCGTTCTAGGTAGTGGGCGATTCGCAACCGCATTGAGCGATCCATCTGCAGCGATCCTGTATCTTCGGTCGCTATCCAATGAACTTCACTGGATTCGCTACTAGCGGTCGGACGTCCACCGATCGGGCGAGCAGTCAGCACGATAGAGAATTCTTGCCGGACCTCATCGTCGCTCGTATAGTGGATCACGTGTTTCGGATCTGAGTAGATGCCGACTACTCCCGTGATCTCGCAGTTGATGCCCGTCTCTTCGAGAGTCTCGCGAATTCCCGCCTGGCTGACCGACTCTCCGAGGTCTATCGCACCCCCCGGCAATGCCCAGTTATCGTTATCCGTACGGCGAATGAGAAGTATTCTCCCGTCATCGCGGACGACAACGACATTCACCGACGGGACGAGGCTGTTAGCTTCGGGTGCAGCAGGGTCGTCGTAGTAGTCGATTCGCCGAGCCATACATCAACCCACGGGGATGGGTGCCGCGCCTTCCCAGACGCGCTCAAAGCTCTCTAGGTAGGTATTCACGAGGTCGCCTCCCGCGATGCGGCGTAGGTGCCATACCGGCGCTAGCGCGGCTGGCATTCCGTAGACGTGGGTGTTAATCAAGAGCTGATCGTCCGCACGATAGATCGAGTTGTACAGTACCGTTCGGTGACTGCGAAACTCTACGCCGTCCTGTTTACGAAGGTTTTTGTAGAGGACTAGGGCATTGCGGATTTTCGCGGCCATTGCGTCGTCTACGCCCTCGTCGGCGCCGCGTTCGGCGACCTGGGGACTTTCAGGGTCGCCGAGCAGGATACGGACGCGAACACCGGCTTTGGCTTTCTCGGCGAACGTGCGTTGAATGCCCGTGTCCTCCGAGAGGAACAGACCGGCGTAGACGAGGACGCCGATCTCTTCCTCAGCGGAAGCAAAGAGACGTCCCCAGATGTCCCTAGGTACGGCCGTGCGGTGTGGATAGATCGTCACCAGCTCGCCGGTAGACGCCGCGGTGACCTGTTCGTTGGACAAGGCGTCCGGCCATAGAAAGGTCTCGTCTACGCCCAAGCGCGAAGCCACTGCGTAACGATGCCGCCGGTACGGAGTGCGGCCTTGAGTGATCCACCGTTCTACCGTCTTTTGATCCACGCCGATCGACTCGGCGAGCATGGCAATGGTCAGGCCCTGCTCTAGCAGAGTGGCGCGTAGGCGTTCGTTCGGCATGCACCCGTCCGGGTTCCGGGACGTCCTAGGACGCGGTCAACCCTATGAGGACGTCATGAACACGTCCAGTCATGTGGTGATCTCGTCCCGCAGGTCAGAAGCACTCTCTTTCTCGGTAGCCACCGATCGCCCGGACCGCCCCCGCCGGACACGGGCCTTTCGAGAGGAGGGATCTCACATGATCCTCATCCTGGCCGCGATCATCGCTGTCTTCCTCGCTGGTTCCACCTGCGGAATCTTCGCCATGCTCGTCATCGGCATCCACGCCGAGGAGCGCCGCGCCTCGCGGGGACGCCCCGAGACGTCCCGCGTCGGTACGGCGTCCAGGCGTCTGCTCAGCACTCGCACGTGCGACGACACGCCGGGCCGCGTCCCGGCGGGGCGGTGACCATGCGGCGAATGCCTCGCATCATCACCGGCCACTCGTGCGTCTGTGGCGCGCGTGTCGAGCCCGGTAACCGGCGGTGCCGCAAGTGCCGTGCCCGTGCCCGCTGGCTGCGGCGCGGGCACGGCTCCCGCTACCCGGACCTCTGGCTGTGAGGGAGTGACTCCGTGGACGTCTCCGTTCCCCTGGTTGTGATCCTCGGCGCCGCGGTGTGGATCGCGTGACGATACATGGGACTGCGCGGCTCGCACATCGCCGTGTGCCTGCTGTTCGGGTTCTTCCTCGCCGCCACCGATGCCGCGCCGGAAATCCGTCGACTGGTTTCCGTCCTCGTCCAGTCCCTTTCTCAGCACTGACGTTCCCGACCGAAGGGAGGGATGCCCTAGTGCCTGACCAACCGCCCCACGTCAAGGTCAACATTCAGGAGGTTCGTACGCGCAGCCTCGCCGCGCGCGAGATCGTCACCAATCTGTCCGATGCGATGCCGTCCATTGAGGACTTGTGGCTCCATATCTACGCCGCACTCGCGGACGTCACCGCACTCATCTCCGAAATCCATCGGCTGTCCGGCGCGCTTTCCAAGGCTCGACGTGACCACGCGAATCTCGCTGCCGCTGGACGCGCGACCCTCAAGGCCGAACGCGACGCGGAGTCGGATCCGCTGTACTACTTGCGCGACGAGCTTCGCGCGCAAGGGCACCTTCCCCCGGACGCCTGGGGGCGCTCATGAGCCGGACACGTCAAATGCGGCGGCATGCGCAGAAGATGCGCCGCAACGGGCTTCAGCCCATGGTGATCATCGACCGTGACGACCAGTTCCCGGACGTGGCCGCCGTGCTCGTCATGCGGGCACTGTGGCGGTACCGGTCGGAGCTGGCGCCGGGTTATCTGATGGCCGCTCTCGTTCTTGGGGGTGCGGGCTTGCACCTGACACACCCGGAATGGTGGCCGTGGATGCTGGGTGCCGCTACAGCGCTCGCATCGGCGCTTGCCTTGTCCGGGGACCGGGGCGGGCTCTCCCTGCGAATCGAACGGGTCTATGCCGCCATCGTTGCCATGGGTGCCGGTGGATGGCTTTCCGCCGCTACGGCGCTGGGCGTCATGTTCCAGCCGTTGCCTCTCATGCTGGCGGGCGGCGGAGTCGTACTCGCCGTGCCCTGGTGGGCACATCGGCGCAGGCGCGCCAAAGTCCGTGTCGATCGGCAGATAGCCGCGTGGCCGGAAATCGCGCAATCGGTCGGGCTCTCCGGATCACGCGCACAGTCCGCGGTAGTGGACGTGTGGGGATGGCGCGCACGATTCGCGCTGGCACGCGGCCAGACGATCCAGGACGTTATCGGGAGGATTCCGGCACTTGAGTCGGCTCTCGGCACGTTCCGGGGCGCGGTGCGCGTCTATCCGACGCGCGACGACAAAGCCAACCGGTTTGAACTGCGGGTGCTCGACACAGACCCGCACGCCGACGCGATTCCATGGCCTGGACCGTCAGTCTCGTCCATTACCGAGCCGATCGACCTCGGCCCGTTCGAAGACGCCACCGGCGCGCGCGTTCTGCTGCTGCGACGTCACGGGCTGATCGGGGGCGTGGCAGGCTCGGGAAAGAGCGGCGGAATCAACGTCCTGATGGGCAATCTCAGCGCATGCCGGGACGTGGTCATCTGGGCTATCGACCTCAAACGCGGTATGGAACTCATGCCGTGGGCGTCCTGCATCGATCGACTCGCCACCACCCCCGAGCAAGCCCACGCCATGCTCCGCGACGCCGTCACCGTTCTGGAAGGACGCGCCGAATACCTCGCAGCCAACGGACGGCGCGTGTGGGATCCGACGCCGGAGTTTCCCGCGCTCGTCATCATCGTGGACGAGTACGCCGAACTCGCCGAGGATGCTCCGGAAGCTGCGAGCGATACGGATTCGATCGCGCGGCGGGGACGCGCCGTTGCCGTGACTCTTATCGCGGCCACTCAGCGCCCGACACAAAAGGCCATGGGCAAGGGTGCCGTCCGGTCACAGATGGACGTCCGCATTAGCTTCCGCGTCCGGGAGAGGAAAGACGTCGATCTCATCCTTGGGCAAGGGATGCTCAGTGCCGGATGGCACGCTCACACCCTGGACGCGCCGGGCAAGTTCCTCCTCTCCGCACCCGAACATGACACGCCTCGGCGAGGCCGCGCCTACCTCCTCACTGACGACACCGTGACAGAGACCGCGGAGAGGCAAGCGTCCATCCGTCCGCCGTTGGACGAGGTCTCCCTGCACGCCCTGGACGAGGCACGCACGGCACCGGTTCCCGCATCGACCGCCCCGCCGGATCCATCCCACGAGGATCACGCCGAGACCGTTCTGAGGGATGCCCTGGACGGCGCACCGGACGAGGGCCTCCCGATCGCACACCTCCTGCTGATCACGAACCTCAGCCGTCCGACGCTCTATCGACGCCTCGCCGAGTTCGTGAAGACGGGCCGCGCCGTCCAGGTCGGACGGGGCCGCTACAAGGCGTCCGATCACGTCCAGTAGTCGTCTCAATGTCTCGTCTCACGCGCGCGTCTGCACGTATGGGCGGTTGAGACGTCCGTGAGACGAGACGCAGACGAGCACTCACCGTAACCAAGGAGATGATCACAACCCACACCGCACAAGACCCCGGGCGATCCCCCGGGCGAAAGGAGGTGGTGTCTCGTGCAGGCGTACACCGTCGAGCAGGTAGCCGAGATCCTCAACATCGGACGGGACAAAGTCTACTTCCTGATCCGCACCGGCCAACTCCGCAGTCTCAAGATCGGCAAGCTGCGCCGCATCACTGACCAGCACCTCGCCGAGTTCGTCACCTCCATGGAACAGCCCTCCCACGAAGTGACGCACTGAGCCCAGCCGCACGGAAGGTTCAGTCGGTACGCCACGCCCCTGCAAACGACCTCCTGACCTAGGGACGTCTAGGGACGTCTTGTGTTAGCGTCCCTGGTGAACGGCCCCACCCCATAAGAGGAGGGATGGATATGAAGATCGTCATCGGCCGTTATGAGGGGACGATCTACCCCGAGGGAGACGGCTACACCGGTGCCGTCTCCCTCGGGTTCGGCCCCGACGGCAGGCGCAAGCGGCTCAAGAGGAAGGGACGCACCAAGCAAGACGTCAAGGACAAACTCAACGACGCGGTCAAGGACCTGGAGTCCGGCGTCAGGAGTCCCGCGAACTACAGGGTGGCCAACGCCGTTGAAGACTGGCTTTCGCAGGGGCTCAAGAAGGTCGATCCCAGCACTGTGACGACCCTCCGCATTCTCGCTGACAAGCACATCATTCCGAGCATCGGCAAGACCAAGCTCATGGACTTGCGTGCCGACCACGTAGACGAATGGCTCGATGGCCTCACGACGAAGTTGTCCAGCCGTTCCCTGCAAGGCGTCCATTCGATCTTGAAGCGAGCCATCCGGCACGCCCAGGCTCGTGACAAGGTCGTGCGCAACGTCGCGGAACTCGTGACGACACCGAAAGGCAAGGCCGGACGTCCTAGCAAGGCACTCACCCTCGGCGAAGCCACCGTCGTGCTGGAGAAAGCAAAGTCGTCGCGGCTACATGCCTACGTCGTCGTCAGCCTCACAACCGGCATCCGGACGGAGGAGGCTCGCGCCCTTCGCTGGGTTCACGTCGTCGCATGGGTAGAGGACGAGGGCGCATGGCGTCCGGTGACCGAAGTGGGCTTCGATCACGAGAGGTTCGCCATCTATGTGTGGCGGTCCGTCCGCGCCCACGGCGACACGAAGACGGAGAAGTCTCGCCGTACGCTCGAACTCCCGACCCCAGCGGTGGAGGCTCTCCGCACGCATCACACCCGCCAAGCGGCCCAGAGGCTCAGAGCGGGTGGGGCCTGGCAGGACAACAATCTCGTCTTCTGCTCACCCATCGGCACGCCCCTCGACGCGGCCAACGTCCGGCGAGCGTTCCGGCTGATCACCAAGAAGGCGGGTATCGGAACGAACTGGACGCCGCGCGAACTTCGTCACTCGTTCGTCTCGATCATGAGTGACAGTGGCGTGCCGTTGGAGAACATCGCAGACCTCTGTGGGCACTCGTCCACGGCGGTCACGGAAGAGGTCTACCGGCACCAGCTCAAGCCGGTCATCACGAAGGGCGCCGAGGCGATCAACGCCGTTTTCGGTGCCGCCAAGTCCGCGTAAGTCCGGTGACGGTGGCTCCCCGTTTGGCTCCCCGTGGCCTTGAAGATCGAAAAAGGGCCTCGGATGGAACTCCGAGACCCTCTCTCACCTGGGACTTCTCTGTCGGGGTGGCGGGATTTGAACCCACGACCTCTTCGTCCCGAACGAAGCGCGCTGCCAAGCTGCGCTACACCCCGGTGGTGGCTGCCCGGGAGTCGTACGTTCTCCCGGCGCCTAGTACACCTTAGCGGATGGCGGGGGGTGGTGCGTCCCTAATTAGCTGGGCGGTGGGCCGTGAAGCCGGCCACGGCGCCGTTGGGGGCCAGGTGGATGTCGGTCAGGCCGGCCGTCGTCAGCCAGGTGCGGAGGTCGGTGAGGGTGCCGGATGGGCCGAAGTAGCCCCGGCGGCGGAGGAGGGCGTAGAGGGCGTCTGTGCGGCGGCTCGTGCGGAGGATGAGGGTGGTGCCTCTGAGGGTGCCTCCGGGGCGGAGGACGCGGGTCAGTTCGCGTAGCGCGGCGGCTGGGTCTGGGAGGCAGTGCAGGCCGTTGTAGGTGACGCAGGCGTCGAAGGTTCCGGAGGGGAAGGGGAGGGCGTAGATGTCGGCCTGGACGAGGGCGGACGTCTTGCGGCGGGCGCGGTCGAGCATTGTGCGGGAGAGGTCGGCGGCGACGTGGCGGGGGTTGTCGCGGACGGCAACACCGCCGCCGGAGGGGATGTCGAGGGTGAGGGCCGAAGGGTCTTGGGCGGCGATCGCCTGGTGGAGGTGGCGGATGTCGTAGTTCCAGAGGAGGCGCGCTCCGAGGCGGGCGAGGACGGGGTTCTGGACGACGCGGTCGTAGCCCGTGACGGAGCGGCGGTCGGTCCTCCAGTGGAAGGGCATCAGCGCGGGACGAGGGTGAGGAGCGTCGCCTCGGGCGGGCAGCAGAAGCGGAAGGGCGCGGTGGGGGACGTCCCGAGGCCGGCGGAGACGTTCAGCCAGGAGCCGCGGTGGCGGTGCAGGCCCTTCACTCGGGGGCGGTCGATGCCGCAGTTGGTGGCGAGGGCGCCGTAGAAGGGGACGCAGACCTGTCCGCCGTGGGTGTGCCCGGCGAGGAGGAGGTCGTAGCCGTCGGCGGCGAAGCGGTCGAGGTTGCGGGGCTCGGGGGCGTGCATGACGCCGAGGTGGACGTCCGCCTGCGGGTCGACCGGACCGGCGATCTTGTCGTAGCGGTCGCGGTCGATGTGGGAGTCGTCGATGCCGCCGAACTCGACGTCCAGGTCGCCTACCTTGAGGCGGCCGATGCGGTTGTTGAGGTCGAGCCAGCCCGCGGCCTGGAGGGACGATCCGAGTTCGCGGTAGGGGAGGTCGGGTTCGCGGCGCCTGCGGGAGTAGTCGGACTTGCTCGTCCGCCAGATGTAGCGCAGAGGGTTCTTGAAGCGCGGGGAGTAGAGGTCGTTCGAGCCGTAGACGAAGACGCCGGGACGGTCGAGGAGGGGGCCGAGGGCGTCCAGGAAGGGTCCGATGGCGTCGCGGTGCGAGAGGGTGTCGCCGGTGTTGACGACGAGGTCGGGCTCAAGCGCGTTCAGGGAGCGGACCCAGTGGATGAGGCGGGACCGGCCCGGCGTGAGGTGCGCGTCGGAGATGTGCAGGATCTTCACGGGCGGGCGGCCGGGCGGCAGCACCGGAACGTCCACCCGGCGGAGGCGGAACCAGTTCCGCTCGATCACCGAGGCGTACCCGAAGGTCGCGGCGCCCGCGCCCAGCAGGGCGAGGGGGACGGCGTGAAACTTTCGCACACCTCCATGCTTCCAGAGATGTGCACCTCTCGGTAATCCCGATGCGGCTTCCAGTGCGGCCGGATGTGGGGGGACGGCGCCGGGGACGGGCATCATGTGGTGCATGACCTTGAAGGAGAAGCTGGAGACCGACCTCTCGGCGGCGATGAAGGCGCGAGACGAGGTGCGCGTCCGCACCCTGCGCAGCGCGCTGACCGCGGTGAAGAACGAGGAGGTCGCCGGTAAGCAGGCGCGCGAGCTGTCCGACGAGGACGTCGTCAGGGTGCTGACCCGGGAGGCGAAGAAGCGCCGCGAGGCGGCGGCCGCCTTCGGTGACGCGGGACGGGACGCGCAGGCGAAGGCGGAGCGGGACGAGGGCGAGGTCCTGGACGAGTACCTGCCCGCGCAGCTCGCCGACGAGGAGCTGACGGCGCTGGTGGCGGACGCGATCGCCGCGACGGGCGCGGCCGGTCCGCGGGCGATGGGGCAGGTCATGAAGGCCGTGAACCCGAAGGTGGCCGGACGCGCCGAGGGCGGCCGCGTCGCCGCCGAGGTGAAGCGCCAGCTCACCGCGTGAGAAAGGGCCCGGCGCGAACGCCGGGCCCTCCGGATCCGGTCAGCGGCGTCGCTGGCGCCGCTCAAGCGCGTCGGCGCGGGACCGGCGCGACGGCGCCAGGACGTCGACCAGGACTCCGGCGCCTTCGCCCGGGGCCGCGTTCCACCCGCGAAGCTTGTCCGCCACCTTTCTCAGCAGCGCGTCGTCGGGGCGGACGTCGATCTGGAAATGCGATTCGGCGGGGGTGGCGAAGTCGCCGCCCCATTTCACGGCCCCTTCGCAGTCCGCGAGGATGTCGCGGATCGTGACCAGTTCGTGCGGGAAGAAGCCGCCCTTCGCTCCGTCCGGGTACCAGCCGGGGCGGATGTCGATCGCGGTGCCGGACGAGTGGTTGCTCTCCCACCCGTGCTCGAACAGCAGGCGCGGGGGCTTGAACCCGACGACGTCGCCGTTCTCCAGGGTGTCGATCTCGTAGTGGAAACGGCGGATCACATGGGTGAGCACGATCGCGGCGTCGCCGATGCGAAGGGCGACCGAGACGTCGCTGCCGGGCACCTTCTTGGTCCAGATGGAGCCACCGGCGTCGACTCTCTTCTCCATCGACCAGCCGTTGGCGCTGCGCCTGCCCGTTTCCACTCGGGCCCTGGCCTTCTCGATGGACTTCTTGAGGGCGGCTTCCTTCTTCGGACCCGGACCGGGGGCCGCACTGGCAGGCGCCGCGAGCGCGCCGATGCCCGATCCGGCGATACCGGCGACGGCGGCGGCGCCGGCCGCTCCTTGGAGTACTGCGCGTCTTGTGGGGCTGTCGTCACTCTTCATTGCAGGACGGTCCTTTCGACGGTTAGCGCCACCCGAGGCGAGGGTCGGCGATGACCAGGAGGCCGGGCAGGACGAGGAGGGCGGCGGCGATCGGCCAGAGCCACTTCCCGCCGAACGGCCATATCCGCACGAGGAAGTAGTTGGCGATTCCGGAGATCGCCGCGAATGCGATCAGGAACAGGCCCGCGTACGTGAAGGGGAGCAGGAGCCCCTCGTCGAAGGTGGGGTCGCGGTGCCCGTAACCGAGGTCCGCGACGACCGTGTTCTTCAGCACGTACCAGGTGATGCCGATCGGATATATGCCGATGTATCCGAGAAGGAGATTCGCGCCCAGGACCGCCGTGAGCACGACGGCGTAGTGGGACGGGCGGCGGCCAGGACGCAAGGCGAACGTCCCCTCTCGGATCATTTTTCCCGCAAGGGCTTGTTGAAGCTTTCGAACACCCGGTAGAGCCCGAGCCGCTTCTGCCCCTCCGCTTCGGCGTCCGGACCCGATCCCTGGTAGCGGACCAGTACTCGGAGCGTGTTGGCATCACTGTAATCAAGGCTCGGACGCGGCGCGCCGACGTCGTGGGCGCCCCAGATGTGCACGTGCGGGACGACGCCGACATTGAACTCGGGCTCGGTGTTGAGTTTCTGCCAGATCTGCCAGAGGTCGGCCTCCTTGGCAGGGTTCAGTTTCGGCACGTTCAGGATGCCGAGGTCGACGGAGTAGTTCCGCGCCGCGATGGCGGTCGCCGCGAAGATCTGGCCCAGCCCGGTGCTTCCGTCGATCTTGTTGCCGATGCCGTGCTGGTAGTGCTGGCGGACCAGTTCGTCGGACACGATGTCGAGGTCCGAATAGTGCCTGATCTCCCAGAGGAGCGGAACCTGGATCAGCGACTTGCGCATTCTCAGGGCGCGGGCCAGATTGGTGATGAGCCGGTCGTAGGCCATGAGTATGCGGAACGACTCCTCCGTGGAGTACGGCTGGCCGGTGCCGGATTCCTCGATCCCGATCGTCGAGAAGTAGTGCCTGATGTCGGAGAGCAGCGTGCCGAGGTACTGGGAGTCGAAGGGAACGTCGAGTGCCTCGGATATGCCGGGCGGGGCGACGCTGCTCTGCCCCTGGTCGCGGCCGGAGGCGATGTCGTTGTCGATCTCGATGCGCCGGTCGCCGGAGCCGACGACCACCGTGGCGATCTGGTCGAAGGCCCAGTCCTCGGGCATGGGGTAGCCGAGGTTGCCGCTGAACCCGGTCGACATGTCCGAGACGAAGCTGGCCGAGGTCAGACCCTCACCGCCGACCCGGCTGCACACGTTCCGGGGCCCGTAGATTCCGATCTTGTAACCGCCGCCGTACTCGTCGATGGACTGCTTGATCCCCCGGAAGTGTGGGATGATGTTGCTCGTGACATCGGCGTCGATCGCGTCGTAGTCCACGGCGAAATAGATGCGCGTTCCCGGCTTGAAACCGTGGTGCCGGGCCCACACGATGGCGTCGAAACCGTCCGCGGCGCCCTGCTTGAAATTGAAGTAGGAGACCGCGCCGCCGTAGGTCTGGTAGATCGGGAAGACCCGGAGCCCGTGGCCGAGGATCGTGGTCAGCTCGAAGGGCTGGATCATCTTGTTCAGCGTGGTGCCCGCGACATTGCACAGGTAGCGGCCGACGATCTGGTATCCCGCGTCCTTCAGTGCGAGAGCGCGCGGAGTGTCGACCTCGGTGACGCAGTCGAACGCCGTTCCCTTCCGGGTCGAGTCGCCGGTGGAGACCAGCAGGGACGCCCAGGTCTGGAAGTCGCCCTTGCCGGTGACCGGGAGCTTGACGAATTCCTGGAACGCCGAGGCCGCGCTCGCGAGGGCGCCGCCGAAGGAATCGGTGAACGTCACCCCGTCCCGGCGGTTGAAGATCATCGCCGCGCTGAAGAGGTTCACCCATACCCCGGTCGATCCCGTGGAAAGGGTGTTCTGCTTCAAGCCGTCCTTCGTCGCCGGGCCGAAGACCCCGTTGGCGACGTCGTCGCTCATCCCGAGCTCGTACTGGATGACGAACATCAGGGCCTTTTGGACGTCCCGCGAGAAGTGTCCGTCGCACGGGATGACGAAGTAGTTCCGGCGGTTGATGTAGCGGGCGTTCATCCAGCGCTGGATGGAACGCACCGTGCCGGATCCGCCGCTGATGACGACGTAGGCGTCCATGTTGAGCACGCCTTTGAAGACCTTGGGCGTGGTCGCGTCGCCGGGATAGGCGTCCCCGACTCCCATGTCGGCCTTGAGCTTGGTGACGGCCGCGGACACGCGGTCGTTGTAGACGCCGTCGATCTCACCGCCGTCGTACCCCTTGCAGTACAGGCCCGACTGCAGGATCCGGATGATGTTCGCGGGCGGGACCGAGCTGCGGCTGATGGTCGGCCATTTCGCCTGGAGGGTGCTCAGCGTGGTGGGGCCGAAACTGTCGGAGAGGGAGGTGAGTCCCAGTTCGTGTTGCAGGCATCGCGTGAGGGCGTACATCGTCGACCAGCCGGTGACGCCGTCCTCGTCGACGTGTGGAATACCTGGCACGCCGCTGTAGACGGTGTTGATGAAGCGCTGGGCTCTGCGGACCATGTCATCGGCCATCTCGATACTCCTCCTGGAATATTGCCGAGGGCTTCCGGGGAACTGACTGGTACTGCGCGCCTAGCGGGGTGCACACCTAGAAAGCAGGCGGGTGTTTCGCTGGCGAGGGGACGGGCGCCCGACGCCGGCTCCGGCGCGGCCGCCTCATCTCTGGCGCGGCGGCGGCCACGACGGTGGTCTAGGGGACGGTGTCGGCCGGCGGCCCCGTCAGAGACGCGGCGTTTCCGACCTGGACGCGGAGGAGCTTCTGGACGCCGCGGATCACCTCGCCGTGGGCTTTGATCTGGCGAAGCTCGTAGGCCGAGATCAGCGCCTGCAACACTCCGGAGAAGTTCACTTCGGCGCGGCAGCGCTCATCGGTGGTCGCGGTCGTCAACTCGGCGGCGCCGGGCTTGTGGCGTTCTCCGTTCTCGTTCGCGTCCGCCCAGCGGGGATCGCCCTCTGCCGAGTCCGGGGAGTCGTAGTTCAGGCCGGACCTCGCCATACAGGCGCTCCATTTTCCGAGCAGCGCCCGGAATCTGCGGTCGGAGCGCGCCTGGAAGTTGGCCCGGATCTGGAAGTACTCGATTCCCTGTTCCGGCTGGACGCTCGGGTCTTCGGGATCCACCCGGACGCGCGGCGCACCCAAGTTGATCTTCTGTTTGAGGGCGGCATAGCATCCGCCGGGCGGAACGGGAACACCGTTGAGGCTCTTGACGCTCCCCTCGAAAACCGGCATCTGGTCCGGTGGGACGATGAAACCCCGTCTGCCGTTCCGGGAAGCGGCGGCGAGGTCGGCGTTGAATCCGGGCGGCCCCTGGTATCCGTACCGGCCGACCTCCTGGATCGGAATCCAGGACAGGAGCGTCGCGTTTCTCGGGTACTTCGGGACGTGCGCGCTCGGCACCGGAAAGGTGAATCCATACCGTTTCATGCAGGCCCGGAGAAAAAGACCGGAAGCGCGCTCGATCCGGACGGATTCCTCCATTGAGGGTTTGTACGCGTCCAAAGGCAGCGACAACTGGGAACCGGCCCGGGGAGTCGGGACCGGCCCCAGCGGAGGCTCTCCGCCGGGGCCGGAACCGGACGAACACGCTGTCAGCCCCGCGATGACGGCCCCCGCGACGACGGCCCCCGTGATGATGCCCGGGGTGGCGGCCGTCCGGACGGGACCGCGATTCATCAGTAGGCGACCGCAGGGCCGTAGAAGACCTCGCTGTTCCGAACGGCCTTGGCCTGGACCCGGTTGGCGTGCGGGTTGTCGACGCCGGGCGTGTAGGCGTCGCAGAGCGTATTGCTGCAACCCGTGTACTGGTAGGCGGACTTTCCGTCGCGCCCGCCGCACTGGTACAGGGTCCCGTTGCCCGCGTTACGCCAGATCAGGGCGATCCCCGAAGTGGCCGACCCCGACTTGTAAAGCTTGGCCCAGGCGTACCAGACGCCGTTGACCTTCCTGTCGTTCACCTGCATGTACGCGGTGTTGTTGATCTTGGCGCGGGTGCCGGACACCAGGTGGTTGCCGCTTCCGGGATTCTTCAGCCACGAACCGCACCACAGCGGCGCGGCGGAAGCCGGCGCGGCCAGTGCGGTCATTCCACCGGCGACCGTGCCGACCGCCACCACCGCGGCGCCGATCCTGCGCGAATTCACGCTGCCCAATGAGAACACGAGCCCCCTCCTCGCTAAGAGATCATCTCGCTGGTGATCATGACTAACCGCGTTCCGGTTGGTCAAGCGACTATTTCGGAGGCGCTTCGGTGATCTTCCGCGATGCCGGAATGTGTGGTAGCTCGAACGCGCCCGGAAATCGCGGCCGCCACCTGCTGAAAAGCCGAAGCCCCCGCGCGCCGCGGAGCGGTGGCGGGGGCCGCTATGGAGTCGGCGGCTGTCCGGAAATGGTCAGCCGTTACCTCAGCGTGGCCAGCCCGTCCCGGGCGGACCGTTGTCGTGGCCCTTCTTACCGCTGCTCACATAAAGGATGACAGTGGTGCCCGACGGGACTTCGGTGCCCGCGCCCGGGGATGTGGACACGACCGTCCCTCTCGGCTTGTCCGAGGGGACGGACCCCGACGCCACCCGCACCTCAAGGCCGGCGCCGGTGAGCGCGGTCTTGGCGGCGGCGATCGTCGCGCCCTCCAGCTTCGGGACGCGGACGGTGTCGCCGAAGCTCTGGGACGGGGTGTTGAAGTTCGGCGCGGGCTTGCCGGAGAGGGCGCCGCGCATGCTCTGCGACCAGATCGTCAACGGCTGGTCGGCGCCGAACACGCCGTACACCTTGTAGCGGTAGGGGCCGCGGAAGTCCCAGTAGGCGGCGGCCGCCGCGAGGTTCGGGGTGTGCCCGGCGAAGACCGCGCAGGAGTGCTCCTCACAGGTGCCGGTCTTGCCCGCGGCGGGCCTGCCGATGCCGCCGATCCGCCGCGCGGTGCCCTTGGTGAGGACGCCCTGAAGGATCGAGTTCACCTTGTCGGCGACGTCGGAGTTCAGCGCCTGGCGGCACTCGTGCTTGGGCAGCTTGAGCTTCTTGCCCTGGGCGTCGACGACCTCGGTGACCGAGACGGGCTCGCAGTACTTCCCGCGCGCGGCGAAACCGGCGTACGCGGCGGCGAGGTGCACCATGTCGATCTCGTTGGTGCCGAGGACCTGGGAGGGCACCTGGAACAGCGGACGGCCGTCCGCCCGCTTCATGCCGAACTTCTCGGCCATCTTCACCGCGTTGCACAGCCCGACCCGCTTCTCGAGCTGGGCGTAGAACGTGTTGACCGAGTGCCAGGTGCCGGTCTTGAGGTTGTAGCCGCCCGCTTCGGCCGGGTCGGCGTTCGTTGGGCTCCAGGGCGCCGTCCCGTCGCCCTTGCAGGTGGTGAGCCCGGCCACCGTCGTGCTGTTGCCCGAGTTGATCGACGTGCTGACCGGGACGCCCTGGCTCAGCGCGGCGGCGAGCGTGAAGACCTTGAAGGTCGAGCCCGCCGACACCCCGCTGCCCCCGCCGTGCGCGGCGTCGGCCGGCAGGTTGATGGTCGTCCGGCCCTTGCCCGGCCCGAACCGCTTGCTCACGCCCATCGCGCGGATGCCGCCGCTGCCGGGCTCGACCATCGCCTCGACGCCGACGCGGCTGCCGCCGGGGGCGACCGTCTGGCGGAGCGACCGGTCGACGGCCCGCTGGTCCTGCATGTCGAGCGTGGTGCGGATTGTGTAACCGCCGCGGTTGAGGTCGTTGACGTACCGCTGCTGCTGCTTCGGCTTGAGCTGCCAGTACTTGCCGTCCGACAGGATGTTGAGCATGTCGTACTTCACGTACTCGCAGAAGTACGGCACCTTGCTGGACTCGCAGCCGCCGACCGGGTCGGTGCGGTTGAGCTGGATCGGCTTCGCGGCCTCCGCGTCGGCCTGCTGCTTGGTGATGTGGCGGAGCTGCGCCATCCGGTAGAGGACGGTGTCGCGCCGCTTCCGCGCGTCGTTGGGGTTGCGGATGGGGTCGTAGGCCGTCGGGTTCTGCGTGATGCCCGCGAGCAGCGCCGCCTGCCCCAGGCTGAGCTGGGACGCGGGGACGCTGAAGTACCGCTTGGCCGCCGCCTGCACGCCGTAGGCGCCCGCGCCGAAGTAGGCGATGTTCAGGTAGCCCTCAAGGATCTGGTCCTTGCTGTAGCGCTGTTCGAGGTCGAGCGCGTAGCGCAGCTCGCGGAGCTTGCGGCCGACCGTCGTCGCGGTGGCGTCGCGGTACTCCTCCTGCGTCCGGGCCGCGTCGACGAGCAGGTTCTTGACGTACTGCTGCGTGAGCGTGGACCCGCCCTGCGTCTGCTCCGACTCGACGTTGGACGCCAGCGCGCGGATCGTGCCCTTCAGGTCGAGGGCGCCGTGCTGGTAGAAGCGCGAGTCCTCGATGTCGATCATCGCGGTGCGCATGATGGGCGCGACCTGGTCGAGCCGGACCGATTCCCGGTACTTGTCGAAGAACGTGGCGATCTGCTTGCCGCTCGCGTCGTACATCACCGTCTTCTCGGACGGCGGCGTCGTCTTGAGGTGGCTGTCCATGTCCTCGAAGTTGTTCGCGGCGTCGCGGGCCGTCAGGCCGGCGCTGCCGACGCCGGGCAACGCGATGAACGCGACAAGGACCCCCGCCAGTACCCCCGCTCCGAGCAGCCTGAAGAGCGTGGACGCAGCCTTGACCCGATCAGTGTTCGCAACCCGCACGGGGTCTAGAGTACGCGGGACGAGCTGTGCATTCGGGACAGGTCTCCCGAGGTCGAACGTACCGCCCTCCGGCTGGCGGGGACGTACGTCCGTTATGCCCTCATGATGACAACCCGAGCCGTGTCTGGCGCGTCAACTACAGGTAACTAGTCCGTTCCGGCGGTATGGCCCTGGTGGGCTATATCGAGAATGGGCCCATCGGGGGCTGTTGAATCGTCCCTCGCTTCCGTAAGTTCTTCCCCACGGCTTTCGTTTGGCGGCCTGACGTCCGCGCCCGTCCGGCCAAGGAGCGCAAATCGACACAGACCCTAGGGGAGTGGGGCCAAGATGTGGATCACGGATTGGACCGCCCGCGCCGCCTGCCGTAACGCGGATCCGGACGCCCTGTTCGTGCAGGGTGCGGCGCAGAACCGGGCCAAGATGATCTGCCGCGGTTGTCCGGTGCGCACGGAGTGCCTCGCCGACGCCCTCGACAACCGGATCGAATTCGGCGTCTGGGGCGGCATGACGGAGCGGGAGAGGCGCGCGTTGTTGCGTCGGCGGCCGGACGTGCGATCGTGGCGCGATCTGCTGGAGACCGCCAAGGAGGAGTACGAGCGGTCGGTCGAGGTCGAAGAGCAGGAACTCGTCGCCAGTTGAGGCTGCGGCTCGATCAATAAAGCGTGGCTTCGGGCCCGCACCGTTTTGGTGCGGGCCCACAGCCGCGTCCGCCCGGTGGCTCATTACGGGTGGGCGCGGGTCACCGTCCGGCCGATGGTTTTTGCTGCCCGGACGAGGATTGATGAAGAATCCTCGCTTTCAGCGGGCCGACTTGTCGGGTTTGTGTAATTCGGTGATCGAACCCGCGCCAGTCCGCCGCGCCCGCGCCGCGCACTGTTCCAGCCAGTGAAATGAGTCGGCGACACCTTGCTCGGGGCACGCTTTGCCCACGGTTCGCGGTGGCGCCCACGATGAAGCCGAGCCGGGCGACCGCTGGTCAGGCGGCGGCGGACGGTGGCGTGCTGGGGGCGGCGGCCAGGTCCTCGCCCACCCAGCGCAGGCCCTCCAGGTCGTGGACGTCCTCGGGCTGCGCCGGGACAGCCGTGACGGGCACCGTCGGGTGCGTGGACGCGAAATGGTCGCGGAGCCGCTCCTCGCGGGCGGCGAGCTGCATGCGGTCGGTGTGCATGCGGAGCAGCGCTGCGGTGAGCTTGTGCTCCCCGCGCTCCTCCAGGGTCTCGGCCGCGGCCTGGCTCCGGGCCGCGGACAGGACGTCCGCCCCCGGCTCGTGCACCCGGTTCACGACCAGCCCGGCGAGCGGCATGCGCTCCTCCGCGAGCCGTTCGACGAAGTAGGACGCCTCGCGCAGCGCGTCCGGCTCGGGCGCGGCGACGACGAGGAACGCGGTGCCGGGCGTCTGGAGGAGCTGGAACGTCTTCTCCGCCCGCTCCCGGAACCCGCCGAACATCGTGTCGAACGCGGCGACGAACGTCTGCACGTCCCGCAGGAGCTGGACGCCGAGCACCTTGTTGATCACGCCGGTGAACATGCCGAACCCGGCGCTGATCACCTTGACGCCGAACCGGCCGCCGGTCTTCGCCGGGGCGGCGAGGATCTTCATGAAGCGGCCGTCGAGGAAGCGGCCCATGCGCTCGGGGGCGTCCAGGAAGTCGAGCGCGTTCCGGGACGGCGGGGTGTCCACGACGATCAGGTCCCAGGCGCCGGAGCGGTGCAGCTGGCCGAGCTTCTCCATCGCCATGTACTCCTGCGTCCCCGACAGGCTGGACGACAGCGACTGGTAGAAGGGGTTCGCCAGGATCTGCTTCGCCCGGTCGGGGTCGGCGTGCGCCTCGACGATCTCGTCGAACGTCCGCTTCATGTCGAGCATCATGGCGTGCAGCTCGCCGTCGCCCTCGACCTCGATCCTGCGCGGGTTGTTGTCCAGCTCGGACAGGCCCATCGACTGGGCGAGGCGGCGGGCCGGGTCGACGGTGAGGACGACCACGTCGCGGCCCCGCTCGGCGGCGCGCAGCCCGAGCGCGGCGGCCGTCGTCGTCTTGCCGACGCCGCCGGACCCGCAGCACACGATGATCTTCGTGCGGGGGTCGTCGAGCAGCGCGTCCACGTCGAGCGCGGGCGGGGTCTTGCCGGTCGGGCTCATCCGTTCACCTCTGCCGGTTCACATTCATGCGGCGGGGACTGTGGGGGACGACCCTCCACACGCCCCGCGCGACCTCGCTGCGCTCGGTCATGCGGCGCCCTGGGCGCGGAGGGCGGCGGCCAGGTCGTAGAGGCCCGCGAGGTCCATGCCGTCCGAGAGCAGGGGGAGCGTGTAGCGGGGGTGGTCGATCGACTCCAGGCGCTCCTTCTCGCGGCGCTGGAGGGCGGTGCGGCGGGCGTGGTCGGCGGCCTCGGCGGCGAGCACGGCGGCGATCGACTCGGCGTCGTGCTCCAGCCCGGCGGCCTTCACGCCGCGGACGATCTCGTCCAGGTCGAGGGCCCCGGCGGCAGCGGCGGCGAGGTCGTCCTCGGCGAGGACGGGCGGGTGCTCCATGTTCACGATGACGCCGCCGATGGGGAGGCCGACCTCGGTGAGGTCGCGGATGCCGTCCATGGTCTCCTGGACGGGCATCTCCTCCAGCAGCGTGACGAAGTGAACGGCCGTCTCAGGGCTGCGCAGGACCTTCATGACGGTGTCGGCGTGGTTGCGGACGGGCCCCATCTTCGCCAGCCCGGACACCTCGTCGTTCACGTTGAGGAACTTCGTGATCCGTCCGGTGGGCGGGGCGTCCATGACCACGGCGTCGTAGATGAACGAGCCGTCCCGCCTCTTGCGGCGCACGGACTCGCTCGTCTTGCCGGTGAGGATCACGTCGCGCAGGCCGGGCGCGATGGTAGTGACGAAGTCGACGATGCCGAGCTTGGTCATCGCCTTCCCGGCGCGCTTCAGGTTGTAGAACATCTCGAGGTACTCGATGAGCGCCTCTTCGGTGTCGACCGCGAGGGCGTAGACGTCGCCGCCGTCCGGGGCGACCGCGACGCGGCGCTCCCCGTAGGGCAGCGGCGGGCAGTCGAAGAGCTGGGCGATGCCCTGCCGCCCCTCGACCTCGACGAGCAGGACCTTGCGTCCTCCGGCGGCCAGGGCGAGCGCCAGCGCGGCCGCGACGGTGGTCTTGCCCGTCCCGCCCTTCCCGGTTACCACATGGAGGCGTACGCCGTCCCAGTCGGTGTCTCTCGCGCTCACCCGATCGACCATATCGTCCACCCGACGGACACTTCAGACCGCGCCCGCCCCTCTGCAAGTGATCCCTGACACGGTTCGTTCAAGATCGTTCGCTTGGACGTTGTACTTCGGCTTGCCCGCGCGGTTAGCTGGAAAACGTGAACCGCCCTGCGGGAGGTTCCGACTGGATTCCACGGGTCCAGGCAGAGTCGGGGCGGGGGACGCTCCCCGGCCCGCCGTCCACGCGAGAAAGGTGCCCGTGATGGAAGCGGTGGCTCTAGTCATATTGCTGGTGGTCGTCGTCGGAGCGCTGATCGTCCTGACGTCGTCGATCCGCGTCGTGCAGCAGTTCGAGCACGGCATCGTGTTCCGGTTCGGCCAGGTGCAGCGCGGCGGCGAGCTCCGCCGGGGCGCGGTCCGGATGCCCGGCATCACGGCGATCGTCCCGATCGTCGAGCGGATGCAGAAGGTCAGCCGGCAGACGGTCACGATGGGCGTCCCGGCCCAGGACGGCATCACCCAGGACAACGTGAGCGTCCGCGTCGACGCCGTCGTCTACTTCCGCGTGATCGACCCGGTGAAGGCGATCGTGAACGTCCAGAACTACGGGTACGCGGTGTCCCAGGTGGCGCAGACGTCGCTGCGGTCGGTCATCGGCCAGGCCGACATGCAGGAGCTGCTCGGCGAGCGCGAGAAGATCAACGCCCGGCTCCGCACGATCATCGACGAGATCACCGAGGGGCCGTGGGGCATCCTGATCGAGCGCGTCGAGATCAAGGACGTGTCGCTGCCGGAGGGCATGAAGCGGTCGATGGCCCGGCAGGCGGAGGCGGAGCGGGAGCGGCGCGCGCGGATCATCACCGCGGACGGCGAGTTCCAGGCGTCCAAGCGGCTCGCCGCGGCGGCGGAGATCATGTCGCAGGACCCGGCGGCCCTGCAGCTCCGCCTGCTCCAGACGGTCGTCGAGGTGTCCGCGGAGAAGAACAGCACGCTGGTCATGCCGCTGCCGGTCGAGATCCTGCGGTTCTTCGACAAGGTCGCGGGCGGCTCTCCCGCGAGCGGCTCCGGCGGCGGCAAGGGCACGCCCGACCTCGGGGAGCGGCTCGCCAAGGCCGAGCAGGAGCTGGCCCGCGCCGCCGAGACGCCCTCGACGCTGGAGTCGGCCGAGGACGTCCCGCCGGTCATCGGACTGGACGAGCCGAAGCCGCACCGCGACTCCGGCGAGCCGCGCGGCATCACCGGTGGCGGCGAATCGGAGCAGCCGCCGCAGAGCTGAACGCCCGCCCCCGGGCTCAGGGGACGAGGACCAGGCGGCCGCGCAGACCGCCCGCCGCCAGGCGCTCGTGCGCCTTGGCGGCCTCGTCCAGGGAGAGCGCGTCCGCGACGCGGAGGGTCAGATCCCCGGCCTCCGCGAGGTCGGAGAGCTGCCCCAGCCGGGCGCCGTCGGCGCGGACCCACACGTTGCGGACGGTGATCCCGCGCAGCGGCGGCGGTGTGACCGGCCCCCCGTTGACCGCGGCGAACGTCCCGCCGCTCCGGACGGCGTCGAGCGCCCGGACGCCGAGCAGCGCCGTGTCGAGCGCCCCGTCCGCGCCGCCGGGGACGAGCGCCCGGACCGCGTCCCCGAGATGCGCGCCGCGCGGCACGAACAGCTCCGCGCCGAGCCTCCGGACGAGCGCCTCGTCCGTCGCCGACGCCGCCCCGACGACCCGCAGCCCGCGCCGCGCGGCGAGCTCGACCGCGTAGCCGCCGACCGCCCCCGCGGCGCCGGTGACCAGCAGCGTCCCGCCCGCCGGGAGGTCGAGCAGGTCGAGCGCCTGGAGCGCGGTCAGGCCGTTCAGCGGGATCGTCGCCGCCTCCACGGCCGGGACCGAGCGGGGCGCGCGGGCGACGGAGGCCGCGTCCAGGACGACCGCCTCCGCGTACGTCCCGACCGGCACGTCGAGCCGGTCCCGGACGCCGATGACCTGGTCGCCCTCGGCGAAGCCGGTCACGTCCTCGCCGACCGCGTCGACGGTTCCGGCGACGTCCCAGCCGATGCCGGTGTGCTCCCGCTCGCCGATCGGCGGCATCAGTCCCGCGTCGGCCAGCACGCCCGAGCGGGTGGCGGCGTCGACGGGGTTGACCGCGGCGGCCGCCACCTTGATCCGTACCTGGCCCGGCCCGGGGACGGGCGCCGGGACGTCGGCGACCTCCAGCGCCGCCGGCCCGCCGGGCGCCCTGACGATGATCGCGCGCATGCCGAAACTCCTTGCCTGGAAGGGGATTTCGCGGGGAGAACCCCCGCATCGCCCACCTTCGCCGGAACAGCGGCGGGCCGGAAGGAGTTACCTCCGAGTGCGTTCGGCACCCGGAGGTGAGCCCGTGACGACGATGACGGCGGCGCAGCGCCGCGAGCGGGAGAAGGCGGAGTTCGACGCCTACATGGAGGCGTGCCCGACGCACCAGCTCGTCGGCATCCTCGGCAACAAGTGGAGCGCGATGATCCTCGGCCGCCTGGCGGGCGGCACGCGCCGGTACGCCGAGCTCGCCCGGACGATGCCGGGAGTCAGCGCCAAGATGCTCACGCAGACCCTCCGCTCCCTTGAGCGGGACGGGCTCGTCTCCCGCTCGGTCACGCCGTCCGTCCCGGTGCAGGTCGAGTACACGCTCACGCTGCTGGGCGAGCGGATCATCCCGCTCGTCACCGCGATGCACCGGTGGGCCGACCACAACATCGACGAGATCCACGCGGCCCGCGCGCGGTACGACGCGGCGACCCCCGCCTCCTAGGGCCACGCGCCGCCCCCTAGCACGATGCGGAGGGGCCCTGCCATAAGCTCGCCGCATGACCAAGTGGGAGTACGCGACCGTGCCGCTGCTGGTGCACGCGACCAAGCAGATCCTCGACAACTGGGGCCAGGACGGGTGGGAGCTCGTGACCGTCCTGCCGGGGCCGAACCCGGAGAACCTCGTGGCCTACTTCAAGCGCGAAGTCCAGTCGTAGAGCCGCGTCCAGTCGTAGAGCCCCATCGAGGAGGAGTGGTCATGAGCACGCCAGAGGAGCGCCTGCGGGAGCTGGGGATCGAGCTGCCGGACGTCGTCCCGCCGGTCGCGTCGTACGTCCCGACGGCCCGGACGGGCTCGCTCGTCTACACGTCCGGGCAGGTCCCGGTGGTGAAGGGCGAGGTGCACGTCACCGGCAAGGTCGGCGCCGAGGTGGACGCCGACGAGGCCGCCGGGCAGGCCCGGATCTGCGCGCTGAACGCGATCGCGGCGCTGAAGGCCGAGGTCGGCGAGCTGTCCCGGGTCCGGCGGATCGTCAAGGTCGTCGGGTTCGTCGCCAGCGCGCCGGACTTCTCCGGCCAGCCCCAGGTGGTCAACGGGGCGAGCGACCTGCTGGTCGAGGTGTTCGGGGACGCGGGCAGGCACGCGCGCAGCGCGGTCGGCGTCGCCGCCCTGCCGCTGAACGTGCCCGTCGAGGTCGAGCTGATCGCGGAGGTCGACTGAGCGCGGGGCGGTCGGGCTCGCCGGTCTCGACGGACTCGACGGACTTGACGGAATGGCGTTCGGTATGTCCGAATGGGCCCGCCATGAGAACCACGAGCCCGTCGAGACGACGGTGACCGGCTTCAAGCTCCCCGCGTCGTTCCGCGCCCGCTTCGAGGAGCTGCGGTCCGGCCGCGCCGAGATCGCCCCCGCGCGGCACGCGGCCACGGTCGCCGTCCTGCGCGACCACGACCGGCACGGGCTGCAGGTGTTCCTGATGCGCCGCGTCCGGTCGATGGCGTTCGCGCCCGGCGCGTACGTGTTCCCGGGCGGCGCGGTCGACCCGCGCGACGGGGACGCGGCGCTCGCCTGGTCGGGCCCGCCGCCCGCCGAGTGGGGGACGGCGTTCGGCGCGGACGAGACGCTGGCCCGCGAGCTGGTCTGCGCGGCGGTCCGGGAGACGTTCGAGGAGACGCTCGTCCTGCTCGCCGGGCCGACCGCCGGGACCGTCGTGGACGACACCCGCGGCGACGCCTGGGAGGCCGACCGGCTCGCCCTGCTGGACCGTTCCCTGTCGTTCGGCGAGTTCCTCGACCGGCGCGGGCTCGTCCTGCGCGCGGACCTGCTCCGCCCGTGGGCGCACTGGGTCACCCCGCGGATCGAGCCGAAGCGCTACGACACCCGGTTCTTCGTGGCCGCGATGCCGGACGGCCAGCGCGCCAGGGACGTCAGCACCGAGGCCGACCGGGTGGCGTGGGTGCGCCCGGCGGAGGCCGCCGAGCGGGGCGCGTCCGGCGAGTGGCCGATGCTGCCGCCGACGATCGCGACGCTCGCCGAGCTGGCCGAGTTCGGCACGGTCGCGGACGTGCTGGCGGCGCGGCGGGAGATCGCCCCGGTGGAGCCGACCGCGAAGATCGTCGACGGCGACGTGTACCTCGTCCTCCCCGAGGCCCTGCCCGAACCCCTGCCCGAAGCCCTCTCCGAAGACGCCGCGCGGGAGTAGCCGGGATGGGTGCCCGCCGGACGCCGCTGAGCCAGGCCGTGATGTGGCGGCTCGCCGGGACGTCCGTGCTGCGCCGCCTGGACGGGCTGGGCTGGAACCCGGTCGATCACCCCGATCGCGCCTCGGGCAGGATGGGTGATATGACGGAGATCGACGGGATGGGCACCGAACGCGCCACCTGCGTGCTCGCGCAGAACCCGTCCGCCATGACCCTGGACGGCACCAACACCTGGATCATCGCCGAGTCCGGATCCGACGCGGCCGTCGTCGTCGACCCAGGCCCGAAGGACGGCAAGCACCTCAGGCGCGTCCTGCGGACCGTCGAGGAGCAGGGGCGGCGGGTGGGGCTCGTCCTGCTGACGCACGGCCACCCCGACCACTCCGCGGGCGCGGGGAAGTTCGCGGCGATGGCCGGGGGCTCCGTCAAGGTGCGGGCGCTCGACCCGAGGCACCGGCTGGGCGACGAGGGCCTCGGCGAGGGCGACGTGATCACCACGGGCGGCCTGGAGCTGCGGGTCATGGAGACGCCCGGCCACAGCGACGACTCGCTGACGTTCTGGCTCCCGGCGGACGGCGCCGTGCTGACCGGCGACACCGTCCTCGGATACGGGACGACCGTCCTGGAAGGGAAGCTGGGCGACTACCTGAGCTCGCTCGACCGGCTCCGGAAGTTCTCCGCGAGCGTCGAGGCGGCGACGATCCTGCCGGGTCACGGGCCCAGGCTGGACGATCCGATCGCCGTCCTGGACCACTACATCGACCATCGCCGGGAGCGGCTCGCGCAGGTCGAGGCGGCCGTGGCGGCGGGGGCGCGGACCGCCCGCGAGGTCGTGGAACGTGTGTACGCGGACGTCGACAAGGCGCTGTGGCCGGCCGCCGAGTGGTCCGTGCAGTCCCAGCTCGACTATCTGAACGAGCGGTGAGCGGGGCGGCCCGCACCACGCCGTGCGGGCCTGTCGGTCAAGGGGTCGAAGCGTCGGGTCGGAGCGTCGGGCCGGAGGATCACTTGGAGCGCTTGCGGAGGCGCTCGATGTCGAGGATGACGACGGCCCGCGCCTCGATGCGCAGCCAGTTCCGCTGGGCGAAGTCGGCGAGCGCCTTGTTGACCGTCTCCCGGGACGCGCCGACGAGCTGCGCCAGCTCCTCCTGGGTGAGGTCGTGGTGGACGTGCAGCCCCGCCTCCGACGGCTGGCCGAACCGCTCGGCGAGGTCGAGCAGCGCCTTCGCGACGCGCCCGGGGACGTCGGTGAACACGAGGTCGGCCATCACGTCGTTGGTCTTGCGCAACCGCTGCGCCAGCGCCCGCAGCAGCTGGACGGCCACCTCGGGGTGCCCGGTCAGCCAGGGCCGCAGGTCGTCGTGGCCGAGCCCGGCGAGGCGGCACTCGGTCACCGCGATCGCGCTCGCGGTGCGCGGCCGCGGGTCGAACAGCGACAGCTCGCCGAACATCTCGCTCGGGCCGAGGACGCTCAGCAGGTTCTCCCGGCCGTCCGGCGCCGTCCGGGTCAGCTTGATCTTGCCTTCCAGGACGACGTACAGCCGGTCGCCGGTCTCGCCCTCGTTGAACAGCGTCTGCCCGCGGGCGAGGCGCACCTCGGTCACGTTGGCGCGCAGCGCCTTGGCGCCCTGCTCGTCGAGGGCCTCGAAGAGCGGGGCTCTGCTCAGAACGTCCACGTCGCGATCGGTCACGCTTCTCCTCCTCGAACACCCGACATGCCTAGTGTGACGTACGTCCCACCGTGTGGTTGAAGGCAGGGTCACGGCGCGCCGACAACGCGGGACCGGTGCGAACGTCCCGGCCAGGGCCGCCGTGGTCCCGTTCGCCCAGTGTACGGACCATCGGGTGAATGCCGTCACACCGGTCTCTTCACCCGTTACCGGACGATCAGCCAGGTCCGCGGGGTGCCCTAGGCTGATCGGATGCCCGAGCCCGCGCC
Organism: Actinomadura decatromicini; assembly: GCF_008121305.1. Taxonomy (NCBI): domain Bacteria; kingdom Bacillati; phylum Actinomycetota; class Actinomycetes; order Streptosporangiales; family Thermomonosporaceae; genus Actinomadura; species Actinomadura decatromicini. The sequence continues at coordinate 454,173 of NZ_VSRQ01000002.1, forward strand.
GCGCCGGCTTCCGAGGGGGCGGCACGCGCTGTCCCGGTCGGAGGTGGAGCGGGTGCACCGCGACCGCCTCTGCGCGGCGATGGCGGCGGCGATGGCCGAGAAGGGCTACGTGGGGACGTCCGTCGAGGACGTGCTGAAACGGGCCAGGGTGTCCAGGCAGAGCTTCTACGGGGTGTTCTCGTCCAAGCTCGACTGCTTCATGGCGGCGTTCGACAAGGCCAGTGAGCTGCTCAGACGCCGTCTCGCGGACGCGGCCGGGGGCGGCGGAGACCCGATGGCGCGGTTCGAGCGGGCGTTCGGCGCCTACCTGGAGGCGCTCGCGTCGGAGCCGGGCTACGCGCGCCTGTTCCTGGTCGAGGTGTACGCGGCGGGGCCGGCGGCGGTGCGGCGCCGGTCGGAGATCCAGCACGGCCTGGCCGAGGACCTCGCGGGGCTCATGGGGGTGACCGGGGAGGCGTCCCGGTTCGCCTGCGAGATCGTCACGTCGGCGGTCGGCGCGATGGTGACGCCCGCGGTCGCGGCGGGTGACATGGACGCGGTGCGTGCGGTCGGGCCGCCGGTCGTCGAGCACGTCCGGCTGCTGCTCCGCTCGGGCGTCCTGGACGCCTAGCGCGTGTGGTGATCCTCACTCCGCGAATCCGCTGGTCAGCGCTCTCTTACATGGTCCGGCTGGACGCGCAGCGCGGTGATCACCGTGGCGAGCATCTCGTAGTGCCCGGCGAGCACGGCCAGCTCGACGCACTCGCCCTCGGACAGGTGGGCGCGCAGCCGCGTCCAGGTGCCGTCCGCCAGGTCGCGGTCGGCGTGGAGTTCGTCGACGGCGGCGAGGACCGCCCGCTCGCGCGGGGTCCAGCCGTCGGCGCGGGGACCTTCCTTGAGGCGCTCGACGTCCCGTTCGCGGACGCCCGCGCGGCGCCCGAGGCGGACGTGGTGGTCGAACTCGTACCGGCATCCCCGCAGGTGGGCGACGCGGAGGATGACCAGCTCGGTCTCCCGGCGGGGCAGCGAGCCGCCGGGCATGAGGCGTCCGGCGAACCAGAGCCAGCCGCGGAACAGGCCGCGGCGGCGGGCGAGGGTGCGGAACAGGTTGGGCGGGCCCGTCCCGGCGGCCCGTCCCGCGACCCGGCAGACCAGCCAGTTCACCGTCCCGACCTCGCGGATGCCGCCGGGGGCCACCCGCGGGACGCCGGACGCCGCCGTCACAGGTGAGAATCCGGTTGCGGCGTGGTCAGCTCGACCTGCTCCGCGCGGGCGATCTCCAGGATCCGGCGCAGATCGCGCTGGACGACCCGGTCCACGACCGGCTGCGCGATCATCCGGAACGGCAGCACCCCGCCGACCCACCACGGCGCGACGACGCGCTTCGCGCGCCGGGCGATGCCGCGTTCCAACGCGTCGATGCCGACGTCCAGCGGCGTGACCGCCGAGACGATCCCGCTCAGGCGCCGGGACCCGGTCAGCGCGGACGCGGCCTCCGTGCCGAACCCGCGCCGCGTCATGTCCGTGTCGAGCTCGGCGAAGTACGCGACGCCCGCCTTGGCCCCGTAGGGGCGCAGCTCGGCCCGCAGCGTGTCGCCCAGCGCCTCCACCGCCGCCTTGGACGCGCTGTACGCCCCGAGCAGCGGAGCGTGGACGGCGGCGGCCAGCGACGCCACGGCCAGCGCGTACCCCCGTTCATGGCTGATGTGCGGCCCGGCCGCGCGCAGCGTGTTGTGGACGCCGAGCACGTTCACCCTGAGGCTCTGCTCCAGCACGGACGGGTCGCCGCCGACGACGGGCATCTGCGCCGCCACGCCCGCGTTCGCGACCACGACGTCCAACCCGCCGCCCAGCGCCCTGACGGCGGACTCCACGACCTCGGCGACGCCCTCCCGGTCGGTGACGTCGCACGTCCACCAGGGGGCGGAGCCGCAGCGCGCCGCGACCGGCTCCAGCAGCTCCGGCTCCAGGCCCGTGAGCGCCACCTTCGCGCCGCGCCCGTGCAGCCGGACGGCGAGGGCCGCGCCGATGCCGCGCGCCGCGCCCGTGATCAGCACGCGGCGGCCGGCCAGCGTCGCCGTCCAGCGGGACGAGTCCAGGATCATGCGCGCGACCCTAACACAAACAAACACAATCGTCTTTTTAAGGCTGACGCGCCGACGCGGAGCGGGGACCGGCGGGCGGGGCGAGGCTTTAGGCTGGCCGTCATGGTGACGGAGGCGTCCAAGAAGGCGCGGGCGGGGAAGTGGAAGAACGAGTCCCGGCTGGCGCTGGTGCGGCGGGCCCGCCGGATCGACCGGATCCTCGCCGAGACCTATCCCGACGCGCACTGCGAGCTGAACTTCGCGACCCCGTTCCAGTTGCTCGTCGCGACCGTGCTGTCCGCGCAGACGACCGACATGCGGGTGAACCTGACCACGCCCGCGCTGTTCGCCAAGTACCCGACCCCGGAGGACCTCGCCGCCGCCAACCCCGAGGACGTCGAGGCGATCCTGAAGCCCACCGGGTTCTTCCGAGCCAAGACCAAGTCGGTGATGGGGCTGTCCGTCGCGCTGCGCGACCGGTTCGGCGGGGAGGTCCCAGGGAAGCTGGAAGACCTCGTCACCCTTCCTGGGGTCGGCCGTAAGACGGCCAATGTCGTGCTGGGGAACGCGTTCGACGTCCCCGGAATCACCGTCGACACCCACTTCGGCCGTCTCGCCCGCCGTTTCGGCTGGACGACCGAGGACGACCCCGTGAAGGTCGAACAGGAGATCGGCGAACTGATCCCGCGCAAAGACTGGACGATGCTCTCCCACAGGCTGATCTGGCACGGACGCCGGATCTGCCACGCGCGCCGTCCCGCCTGCGGGGCGTGCCCCGTCGCGCGGCTCTGCCCGTCCTTCGGCGAGGGCCCGACCGACGAGGAGACGGCGCGGAAGCTCGTCAAGCCGGGGCCCTTCTCATGACCGTGTACGCGGTGAGGGGAAGGAACGAGAGCGTTCCAGGGTTGGGATGGAGGTGACCGACATCGCCCCCAGCCCTCCCCCGTGGCTCGAACGGTTCCGGGTCGAAGGCCCCCGGGTGCCGGTGCCGCCGGTGTTCCGGCCCGTCGACGGCGCCCGCGCGGCCGCCGTCCTGATCCTCTTCGGCGAGGGCCCCGACGGCCCGGACGTGCTGCTCACCGAGCGCGCCGCGACCCTCAACAAGCACGCCGGGCAGCCCGCGTTCCCCGGCGGCCGGATCGACCCCGAGGACGACGGCCCGGTCGCGGCGGCGCTGCGCGAGGCGTGGGAGGAGGCGGGCGTCGAACCCGCCGGCGTGGACGTCCTGTGCACGCTGCCGGAGCTGTACCTGCGGCACAGCGAGCACCGGGTCACGCCCGTCGCCGGATGGTGGCGGGAGCCGTCGGAGATCGCGCCCGGCCATCCGGGCGAGGTCGCGATGGTCGCGCGTGTGCCGATAAGGGAGCTGGTCGACCCGGCGAACCGGCTGATGGTCCGGCACCCGTCCGGGCTCCGGCTCGGGCCCGCGTTCCGCGTCCGCGACATGCTCGTGTGGGGGTTCACGGCCGCGCTGCTGACCACGGTGCTGGACGCGGGCGGCTGGAACCGCCCCTGGGACGAGGACCGCGTCGAAGACCTGCCGCCGGAGCGCTGACGCCCTCCCGAACCGGCCCGGCCCGGCGAGGGGCGACTCCTTCGCAGGTCAGCCCGCCGTTGCCCGGCGGGACGGTCGCGCGAGGGCACGCACGTCATCCCCGGCGGCTACCCATCGCACCTGAATCTGGTACAGAGAGGGGACGTTACCGGGGTGCGCGGCACTATACGGTGAAGCGGTGCACGACCACGTTCTCGACCTGATCCTCCTCGTGCTCGTCGTGCTGTTCGGGGTCTCGGGCTACCGGCAGGGCTTCATCGTGAGCCTGCTCAGCTTCGTCGGCTTCGTCGGCGGCGGCGTCGCCGGGGTGCTGATCGCGCCGCCGATCGCCGAGGCCGTGGTGGACGGCGCCGCGCAGCAGGCCCTCCTCGCCATCGTGATCGCGTTCCTCACCGCCACCCTCGGCCAGCTCGTCGCCTCGTCCCTCGGCGCGGTGCTGCGCAACCGGGTGACCGGCATGAACGCCCGCAACGCCGACGCGGTCGGCGGCACCTTCGTCAGCGCGATGTCGCTGCTGGTCGTCGCGTGGTTCTTCGGGAACCTGGTCGCGAACTCCGAGTTCCAGCCCGTCCGGACGCAGGTCAAGGGCTCCTCGATCATCGGCGGCATCAACGACGTGATGCCGCCGCAGGCGCAGACGTGGTTCACCTCGTTCCAGGGGTTCGTGAAGAGCAGCGAGTTCCCGCAGGTCTTCAACGGGCTCGGCGGCGAGTCGGTGGTGCAGGTCCCGCCGCCGGACGAGTCCGTGCTGAACACCCGGGGGCTGCGCGCCGCCAAGGCCAGCATCGTCAAGATCGTCAGCACCGCGCCGCAGTGCCAGCGGCACATCGAGGGCACCGGGTTCATGTTCGCGCCGGACCGCATCATGACGAACGCGCACGTCGTCGCCGGGGTGCGCGGGGCGTCGCTGGTCACGTCCGCCAAGGGCCGGACGGCGCGGGGACGGGTCGTCCTGTACGACCCGAAGCGCGACGTCGCCGTCCTGTACGCGCCCGGCCTGGACGTGCCGCCGCTGAAGTTCGCCGGGGAGGCCCGCGTCCGGGACAGCGCGATCATCGCCGGGTTCCCGCGCAACCAGCCGTTCACGCCCGAGGCCGCCCGGATCCGCGCCCGGCAGACGGCCCGCGGCCCGGACATCTACCACTCCGGCCAGGTCAGCCGCGAGATCTACGCCATCCGCGGCAAGGTCGAGCCGGGCAACTCGGGCGGCCCGCTGCTGTCCACGGACGGCCGGGTCTACGGGGTCATCTTCGCCGCCGCGCTCGACTCGCCGTCGACCGGCTACGCGCTGACGGCGGCGGAGGTCGCCCCCGACATGCGCGCGGGCATCAACGCGACGGAGGCCGTGTCGACACAGAAGTGCTCCGACTGAGCTAGGGCTTGGTCAGGCGGAGTTCGACGGGGTCGTCGTGGGGGTTCGCGGCCAGTTCGCGGGTGTGCTTCACGATGCCCTGGACGTCGATGCCGTGCGGGGGAGCGTCCTCGTACGGGACGAGCCGTTCCGCCGCCCTGGTCAGCAGCGCTTCGGCGCCTCGCGCGTTTCCACGGCGCAGATGGGTCAGCCCCACGGCGACCTGTGCGAGACCTCTCCACAGCTCTCGTTCGCCGTCCGGGGACGCCTTCCAGGCCGCTTCCAGGACCTCGTGCGCGTGGAACGGACGGTCGGCGTCCAAGAGGGCCTGGGCTTCGGCCAAGGCTTCCTCTGGGGGGAGGTCGATGTTGTCCGGCATGGTCGGTATCCCGGTCGCGCCATGCGGAAGCGGACGGCCGTAGGCGTCGCGCGGCCGTGCGTTGCGTGGGCGTCCAGACTCGTCCCGGTCCCGCATGCCTCCACGGTACGCCGGGGGCTCAGCGTTCCGGCTCCGGGTCGGTCAGCCAGCCGAGGAGCTGGGCGTCGAACACGTCCGGACGTTCCTGGTGCGGGAAGTGCCCGGCCCCCTCGATCAGCTTCCAGCGGTAGGGCGCGCTCACGTAGCGGCCCGACCCCTGGGCGCTGCCGGGGAGGGTGCACGTGTCGAGCGCGCCGTGCAACTGGAGCGTCGGCACGCGGATGGGGGCGCGCATGCGGTGCGCGTAGCGGATGCCGTCCGGACGGGCCTGCGACCTGATCAGCCAGCGGTGGTACTCGAGCGCGCTGTGCGCCGCCCCCGGGATCTGCACCGCCCGGCGGACGAGCCGCTCCGTGCGCTCGTCCGGCCAGCCCGGCGCCGACCAGTCGTGCAGGAGCTTCCCGGCGAGCGCCGCGTCGTCGCGGACGAGCCGCCGCTCCGGCCACACCGGCACCTGGAACCCGAACGTGTGCCGCGCCGCCCAGCCCTGCCCGCGCGGGTCGCCCGCGACGGCCTGCCGCAGCCGCAGCGGGTGCGGGGCGCTCACGACCGCGAGCCGCTGGACGACCTTCGGGTGGTAGACGGCCATCGTCCAGGCGAGGAGCCCGCCCCAGTCGTGCCCGGCGACGACGGCGTTGGCCTCGCCGAGCGCCCGGACGAGCCCGGCCGCGTCCCCGGCGAGGCTGATCAGGTCGTAGCCGCGCGGCGGCTTGTCGCTGCCGCCGTAGCCGCGCAGGTCGACGGCGGCGGCGCGGTAGCCCGCGGCGGGCAGCGACACGAGCTGGTTGTGCCACGACCACCAGAACTCGGGGAAGCCGTGCAGCAGCAGCACGAGCGGGCCCTCACCGGCCTCGGCGACGTGGAACCGCGTCCCGCCCGCGCTGATCTGGCGGTGCGTCCACGGTCCGTCCACCTCGACGAGGGACGCGTCGTGCCCGGACATGCCGCCCGTCAGCCCGTCAGCTCGGGGGCGCCCGGATCACCGCGGTGGCGGAGCGCGGACAGGTCGTCCTTCAGCGTCCGCCGGGTCCGCTTCGCCCCGTCGATCTTCCGGATCCGGAGATAGCCGATGAGGATCAGCAGCCCGGCGAGCACCAGGTACACGCCGGCCACGATGAGGAACGCGGCCCAGTGCCAGATGCCGAGCGCCACCAGCCCGTACGCGAGGGAGATCGACAGCAGGATGACGATCAGCCCGCCGATCAGCGCGGCGATCGTGAACATCACGCCGCCGAGCGCCGCCTTCTTGGCGTCGGCCTTGAGCTCCAGCTTGGCCAGGTCCATCTCCGCCCTGACCAGGTTGGAGATGTTGCTGGACGCCAGCGCGACCAGCTCGCCGATGGACCGGTCGTCCCCGGCGCCCTCGCCCGGCAGTTGCTCGGACATATCGCTAACTCTCCTTCAGTCCGGACGCGCGCAGACGCGTCCTTCTCCGGAAGACGACGGCGGCGGCCGCCGAGGCGAGAACGCTCGCGATCAGGACCGCAGTCGTCACTCTCTCGAATTGTGACGGGTCGGTATAGGCCAAACCGCCGATCAACAGCGAAACGGTGAAACCCACCCCGGCCAGCAGCGCCACGCCCGCGATCTCCTGCCAGTGCAGATCCTCCCCCAGGGTCGCGAGGCCCAGCCGGACGGCCGTCCAGGCCCCGCCGAGGACTCCCACGAACTTACCGATCACCAGCCCGGCGATCACGCCGAGGGCCACCCGATCGCCGAGCACGCCTCCGAGCTGGGACGCTCCGAGCCCGACGCCCGCCGAAAGGAACGCGAAGACCGGCACCGCGACCCCGGCCGAGAACGGTCGAAGGGCGTGGTCGGCGCGTTCGGCGTTGGTCGGACGTCCGTCCGGGGTCTCCTTGGAACTGGTGAGCATTCCCAGCGCGACCCCTGCGACGGTCGCGTGGATGCCGCTTCGCTGGAGGAAGTACCAGGCGAGTACCGCGATCGGTACGTAAATCCAGGGCGACCTCACGTTCTTGTACTGGAGCCACCCGTAGGCGGCTATCAGCGCCGCCGCCAGGAGGAGCGGTATGTAGGTGAGCCCGTTCGTGTAGAAGAGCGCGATGATGGCGATGGCTATGAGGTCGTCCACCACGGCGAGGGTCAGCAGGAACGCGCGCAGCGGGGCCGGGCATGAGGTGAACGTCACGGCGAGGACGGCCAGGGCGAACGCGATGTCCGTGGCCGTCGGCACCGCCCAGCCGCGCGCCGCGCCCGGCTCCCCGGCGCTCACCGCGAGGAAGATCAGCGCCGGGACCGCCACTCCGGCGGCGGCCGCGATCACGGGCAGCGCCGCGTCCCTCGGGTTGCGCAGCTCGCCGTGCGTCAGCTCCTCGCGCAGCTCCAGCCCGGCGATGAAGAAGAACACGGCGAGCAGGGCGCTGGACGCCCAGTGCTGGACGTCCATGTGCCCGAGGTGGAGCCAGTCTGGGCTGATCTCGTATTTCTGGAGGTCTTTGTAGGCGTCCGCCCAGGGAGTGTTGGCCCACACAAGGGCGGCCACCGCGGCGAGCAGCATGATGACCCCGCCGATCGTCTCGGTGCGCAGGGCCGAGGCGACCTGCGTCCCGTAGCGGACGGTCGGACGGAAGGGCCACGTCGCGGCGACGCGGCGCCGCACAGGTGGGCGCGCCATGCAGAGAACCCCCGGAAGGCCGTGGACGGTCTGGTCGAAGCCCGCTCGTCGTGGACGAGCGAGCGGTCATCTGCCGACCAGACTTCCCGGCGCACCTCTTCAGACTTTACCCAACGTGCGGAAACGGCGCGGCCCGCGCCCGGCGGGGTGCGCCGGGCGCGGGCCGATCGGTCCGCTTCGGGGACCCGCGTCAGTCCTCGGACTTGGCGCTCGGGAGCTTCTCCGAGATGAGGTCCATCACCGTGCTGTCGGCCAGCGTGGTGACGTCGCCGATGCTGCGGTTCTCCGCCACGTCCCGCAGCAGCCGCCGCATGATCTTGCCGGAGCGGGTCTTCGGCAGCTCCGGGACGATCATGATCTGGCGGGGCTTGGCGATCGGGCCGAGCGTCTTCGAGACGTGGTCGCGCAGCTCCCGCAGGAACTCCTCGCCCTCGACGTCGCCGCCCGCGTCCCCGCGCGGGATGACGAACGCGACGATCGCCTGCCCGGTCACCGGGTCCGTCGCGCCGACGACCGCCGACTCGGCGACCTTCGGGTGCGAGACCAGCGCCGACTCGACCTCCGTCGTGGAGATGTTGTGGCCGGACACGAGCATGACGTCGTCGACGCGGCCGAGGAGCCACAGGTCGCCGTCCTCGTCGCGCTTGGCGCCGTCGCCCGCGAAGTACAGGCCCTCGAAGCGCGACCAGTACGTCTTGACGTAGCGCTCGTCGTCGCCCCAGATCGTCCGGAGCATGCTCGGCCACGGCTCCCTGACCACCATGAACCCGCCGCCGCCGTTCGGGACGGACCGGCCCTGGTCGTCCACGACGTCCGCCGCGATGCCCGGCAGCGGGCGCATCGCCGCGCCCGGCTTCCCGGCCGTGACGCCCGGCAGGGGGCTGATCATGATCGCGCCGGTCTCGGTCTGCCACCAGGTGTCGACCACGGGGGTCCGGTCGCCGCCGATGTGCTTGCGGTACCAGACGTACGCCTCAGGGTTGATCGGCTCGCCGACCGACCCGAGCACGCGCAGGGACGACAGGTCGTACTGGGCGGGGATGTCGTCGCCCCACTTCATGAACGTCCGGATCGCGGTGGGCGCGGTGTAGAAGATGGACACCTTGTACTTCTGGATGACGTCCCACCAGCGTCCCCTGTTGGGTGTGTCGGGGGTGCCCTCGTAGATGACGCTGGTCGCGCCGTTGGCGAGCGGCCCGTACACGATGTAGGAGTGGCCCGTCACCCAGCCGATGTCGGCGGAACACCAGTAGACGTCCGTCTCGGGCTTCAGGTCGAAGACCGCCCAGTGCGTGTACGCGCACTGCGTCAGGTAGCCGCCGGTGGTGTGCAGGATGCCCTTCGGCTTACCCGTCGTCCCGGACGTGTACAGGATGTACAGCGGGTGCTCGGAGTCCATGGGCTCGGCGGTGTGCTGGTCGCTCTGCCTGTCGACGACGTCGTGCCACCACAGGTCGCGTTCGTTCTCGGCGACCTGCTCCCCAGTGCGGCGTACGACGAGGACGTGCTCGATGGACGGCGTCTGCGTGACGGCCTCGTCCACGATGCCCTTCAGGTCGGACGGCTTGCCGCGCCGGAAGCCGCCGTCCGAGGTGATGACGAGCTTGGCCTGCGCGTCGTCGATGCGGGTGCGCAGTGCCTCCGCGGAGAAGCCGCCGAACACGACCGAGTGGGTCGCGCCTATGCGCGCGCACGCCAGCATCGAGATCGGCAGTTCCGGAATCATCGGCAGGTAGATCGCGACCCGGTCGCCCTTGCGGACACCCAGTTCGAGCAGCGCGTTCGCAGCCTTGTTCACCTCGTGCTGGAGGTCGGAGTAGGTGAGCGTACGAGAGTCGCCCGGCTCACCCTCCCAATGGAACGCGACCTTGTCTCCGCGTCCTGCCTCGACGTGCCGGTCGACGCAGTTGTAGGCGACGTTCAGCTCACCGCCGACGAACCATTTGGCGAACGGCGGATTGCTCCAGTCCAGGACTTCATCCCACCGCTTGGTCCAGGAGAGCCGATCCGCCTGCTCCGCCCAGAAGGCGAGACTGTCCGCGGCCGCCTGCTCGTACGCCTCGGCCTTGACGTTGGCCGACTCGGCGATCTCCGCGGGCGGGGGGAAGCGGCGCGTCTCCTGCAGAAGGTTCGACAGTGTCTCTTGGCTCTGGCTCAACGCTCACTCCTTGCTAGCTGAAGCGTGGGGGTCGCCCGGTATCCCCACTCCACCAGGAAGGTCCCGGTCACCACAAGGCCGCGGCCAGGGGGTGTCGTGGATGGCGGTGGATGACGAACGCGACCGGCGCTCACGGCTCGGGATGGTGTTGTGTGATGTTCCCGACACGGCGGATTCCGGTGTACCGCCGCTTGGGGGACCGCTTACGTTCTACGTGCCCGGAGGGTCTCGCGTCTATGCGAACGGTGCCTCCGGTTAGTGGGTCGTGGGGATGCGTCCGGGCACGTGGGGAGGTGTCCGGATGGTGTGGGGTGCTGTCCAGGCGGACGGGCGTACCGCATAAGGTCGGGCCGTGACCGATCCCCTTGCCGATGTGGCGAACCTGCCCGGAGTGTCCGGCGCGGTGGACGAGGCGCGCTCCGCGGTGGACCGGCTGCTCGGCCACCGCGTCCTGCGGCGGCGCAGCGCCGAGGTGTCGACGGAGTCGGCTCTGCGGGGGGCGCGGGCCTCGGCCGTCCTGGAAGGGTCTTCCGTCACGCTGGACGAGCTGCGCACCACGGAGAACCCTGCTGATCCTGTTGTTCAGGGTTCGTTGCGCGTGTCCGCCGAGTTGGGGTCTCTGGCGGAGACATGGCGCAGGGCGCCTCGGCAGGCTCTCGCGCGGATGCACGTCCTCGCGGCGGCGGACGCGGTCGACAGCGCTTCTCTGGGACGTCCGCGCACGGACGACGGTCCTGTTCAGGATGTGCTGGGACTTGGTGAGCCGCCGTCGCCGTCCGAGGTGGCGGCGCGGCTGGACGCCCTTAGCGGGCTCCTGACCGGTGGGACGAAGGCGCCCGCCCTGGTGGTCGCGGCCATTGTGCACGGCGAGTTGCTGACGTTGCGTCCGTTCGGTTGGGGGGACGGGCTCATCGCCCGTGCCGCCCAGCGCCTCACCCTTGTCGCCCGTGGGCTCGACCCCAAATCACTGGTCGCGCCAGAGGTCGGGCACCTGGAACTCGCCGATGGCTACGGCGACGCGCTCCGTGCGTACGGGACGGGCACGCCGGAGGGCGTCGCGCAGTGGATCGCGCACTGCTCCGCGGCGGTGGCGGCCGCCGCACGCGACTCCCAGGCGATCTGCGAAGCCTTCATGCGCGGCTGACCTCTACCGGCAGCCGGGGTTCGTCGGTGCCGGGGTTTGTCGGTGGCCGGGGTTTGTCGGTGGCCGGGGTTTGTCGGTGGCGGGGTCCATGCTGGGGGAATGGCTGATCGCATGCACGGACGTCCCGCCGCGCCCACGGAGACGACCGTCTCGTCCGCCGACTGGGATTCGCGCGACCTGACGGGCGAGAACCACGAGGCCGTCCTGTTCATGGACGTCGACATGACCGAGGCCCACGGCGTCGGCGCGGTCTTCACCGACTGCACGTTTCGCGGGGTGCGGTTCAACGCGTCCACCCACACCGACGCCGCGTTCGTGAACTGTACGTTCGTCGCCTGCGGTTTCTTCGACGCGACCTTCAGCGGATGCAAGCTGCTGGGCAGCATGTTCGACCGCTGTACGTACGACCTGTTGAAGGTCAAGGGCGGCGATTGGTCCTTCACCGGTCTGCCGGGGGCCGACCTGCGCCGGGCCTCGTTCACGGACCTGCGCATGCGCGAGGCGGACCTCACGGGCGCGCGATGCGACGGAGCCGAGATCCGCTCCGTCGACCTGTCGGGTGCGTCACTTCACAAGGCCGACTTTTCGGGCTGTGATCTACGCGGAAGCGACATCTCGGCGATGGATCCGCGCACCGTGGAACTGCGGCGCGCCGTGATCGATCCGTTTCAGGCGGTCGTGCTCGCGACCGCTCTGGGACTGGACGTGCGCGAGCGGTAACCGATCTTTCGTCAGGAGCAAAGCCGCCTGTCAAGCCGAAGGCGGATCCGCCGCGCGAAAACCCGGGGACGTTCGGCGCGGCACAAAGCGAACGGCGCCCCGCTCCGGGACGCCGCCGCCAGTCACGTCACACCGGGTTACCAAGCGTGCACCTCATATCCGTCGGATCGGGTCAAGCCCGTCTCGACGCGCCTCCCGCGGCTGGTCGCGCGTGGGTGCCCGGCTGCCGTGCTCGGACACGTGGTCCGTATGACCTTCCTACGCCTTATTTGCCCAGTTGACAAGGCCCTGTCCGGAAAGCGGGCCTGGTCGGCGAGTGGCGCGGCGTGGGGGACGCGGGTGTCCAATGTGGCCAACGCGGGATGGATTACGCCATTCCGGACTAACCGGAACCCGGGCAATGGTCACAAAAATGATCACGCAGTGTGATCGTTTCCATTTGCGGGACCGATCCCGGTGCCCGGGGTAGGAAAGATCTTTAGTTCTCCTGTACGCTCGCATGCCCGTGCCGATGCACGTACTGTGCATGGGTTCGCGGCGTCCTGTCGAGTACGGGGCGGCAACGTGCGGCACCGATCCGGCGCGCGTTGAGGGGATCGTCCCAAGTGGGTGAGAAAAATCGTCACCTGCTAGGCGAGTTTGCGACTCGACGGAACTCTCAACGGGCGGGCAGCATATGTTGTATCTGCTTAGACTGGAGTCAGTGAGTTTGCCTCTGCTATAGAGCGAACTTGCGTCGGCTTAGCCGAACTCCCTGAGTCTTTCTTGGAAAGCGGCCCGGCTCTACCCCCCCGGAGCCGGACCGCATGGCGACCCCCGCTCTCCCCCCCGGCGGGGGTCGCCCAAACGTGGGACGCGGGGCGGCGGCGCAAACCTCTCCGGCGCCACCGCCCCGCCGTCTCCTCGGCCGCCCGCCGATTTCCCCCGCCGCCTTCCCGCACTTCTCGCCGCAGTCTTCGCGCCCGGCCTCCCCGAAGCCGTCGCGAACAGTTGTCCGCGCTGGTCGTCCGCGCTGGTCGTCCGCGCTGGTCGTCCGCGCTGGTCGTCCGCGCTGGTCGTCCGCGTAGGTCGGTCGCGGTCGGTCGGTCGCGGGGCGCGGCGAAGTTATCCACAGTTCGCGCAACGTCTTCATCGCCGCCGTGGCGCGCCGCAAGGTGGATGTCTCCGAACGTCGAAGGAGCATCCGATGAACCTCGCGGCACTTATCGTCACCGGCGACGCCGCCCTCGCCGACGGCCTGCTCCGCCTCGCGGCCGCCGCCGACGCCCACGCAGAGGTCGCCCACGGCGCGGACGAGGCGAGAGCCGCCTGGACGTGGCCCGCCCTCGTCCTGGTGGGCGCCGACATCGCGGGCGACGTGGCGTCCGCCGGTTTCCAGCGGCGCCCCGGCGTCGTCCTGGTCACCCCTTCCGCCGCCACGTCCGAGACGTACCGGCTGGCCGTCGAGGTGGGCGCGCAGGACGTCGCCGCCCTGCCCGATCACGAAGACTGGCTGGTCGACGCCTTCGCAGCGGCGGGCGAACCCGAGGGCGGCTGGGCGACGACGCTCTGCGTGGTCGGCTCGCGCGGCGGCGCCGGGGCCAGCGTCCTCGCCGCCGCGCTCGGCCTCACCGCCGCGGGCCAGGGCCTCCGCACCCTGCTCGTGGACGCCGACCCCCTCGGCGGCGGCGTCGACCTCATGCTCGGGCTGGAGGAGCAGGAGGGCGTCCGCTGGCACGACCTCGCCGAACGGCGCGGCCGCCTCAACACCGCGACGCTCCGCGAGACGCTGCCGTCGTCCGGCGACCTCTCCGTGCTGTCGTGGCGGCGGGGCGCACCCGTCCCGGTCTCCGGCGAGTCGGCCCGCTCCCTGCTGGACGCAGCCGTCCGTGGCTTCGACCTGGTCATCGCGGACATCCCCCGCTACCCGGACGACGTCGGCCGCGCCGCCCTGCGCTCGGCCGACCTGACGTTCGTGCTCGTCCCGGCGGAGGTCCGCGCGACCGTCGCCGCAGACGGCCTCGCCGCCTCGCTCCGCCGGGACACCGACGAGCTGCGGCTCGTCGTCCAGGGCCCCGCCCCGGGCGGGCTCACGGCCGACGCGGTCGCCCACGCGCTCGACATCCCGTCCGCGGGCGCCTACGAGCGCGACCGCCGCCTGCCCGCCGCCGTCGACGAGGGCGCCCTCGAACGAGGCTGCCGCCGCGGCCCCCTCGCGGAATTCTGCGCAGGCGTCCTCGCCGACCTGGCCCTCCAGCCCTACGCCTACCGAGAGGAGATAGCCGCATGACCGCAACGAACCGCCCGCCACACCCCTCCGCCTCCGGTCCCTGGGCTGCGAAGCGGGAGCCGGAACGCTCTCCCTTCACGGGCCCTGAGCTCGTCCTCCAGAAAGGCGGGGGCGCGTGAGCAGTTTGTCCAACGCCGTCCGGGGCCGTCTCGCCGACCTCGGCGGCGAGCCGACCTCCGGCCTGGTCGCCGCCGCGCTCCGCGCCGAGGAACGGCTCCTCGGCGACCGCGAGGTACTAGCGCTGGCCGACGAGTTACGCGCCGAGTTCGTGGGCGCGGGGCCGCTCGAACCGCTGCTGCGCTCCCCGGACGTCACCGACGTCCTCGTGAACGGCCCCGACGAGGTTTGGATCGACGCGGGCTCCGGCCTCGTCCGCACCGCCCTCCGGTTCCCGGACGAGGCGTCCGTCCGTCGCCTGGCCCAGCGCCTCACCGCCGCCGCAGGACGCCGCCTTGACGACGCTTCGCCTTACGCCGACGCTCGCCTCTCCGGCGGGGTGCGGTTGCACGCCGTCCTCCCACCGATCGCCGCGACCGGCACGTGCCTCTCCCTGCGCCTCCCACGCCGCCGCGCCTTCACCCTGGACGAACTGGTCGCGGCCCACACCGTCCCGCCCGAAGGGGCGGACCTGATCGCCGCGCTGATCGAGTCCCGAGCCGCCTTCTTGATCACCGGCGGTACCGGCACCGGCAAAACGACCATGTTGAGTTCCTTGCTCGGGCTTGCGAACTCTGCCGAACGCCTGGTGTTGGTCGAAGACTCGGCGGAGCTGAGACCGACCCATCCCCATGTCGTCCGGTTGGAAGCACGTCCGCCCAACATGGAGGGCGCGGGAGGCGTGACGTTGAACGACCTCGTCCGCCAAGCCCTACGCATGCGCCCCGACCGCCTGGTGGTAGGCGAAGTCCGAGGCCCGGAGGTCGTGGTGCTCCTCCAAGCCTTGAACACAGGCCACGAGGGCGGATGCGGAACCCTCCATGCGAACAAGGCGGCGGACGTTCCGGCCCGGCTTGAAGCGCTGGCCTGCGCGGCCGGGCTGTCCCGGGAGGCGGTTCACAGCCAGCTTTCCGCCGCCCTGGACGCCGTGGTCCACCTGGTCAGGGAACCGGCCGGTGGTCTCCGCCGAGTGGCGGAGATCTGCCTCCTGCGCCGGGCGCCCGATGGGCTGGTGGGCGTCGTTCCGGCGGTGTCGTTCACGCCGTCCGGCGAGATGGTCTCAGGGCCGGGAGCTGAGCTGCTGTCCGCCCGGCTCGCGCCATGAGCACCACGCTGGTGGCGCTCTGCGCGGCCGCCGCGGTCTGGATGCTGCTGACCCCGTCCCCGGCCGCCATCCGCCTAGACCGCCTCGTCCCGCCCCAGACCGCCAGGCCGTTCAACTCCATCAAGGCCAGAGTCGAGGCGCTTCGCGCCCGTAGGACGCTCCCTCACCGCCGACGCATGTCCGTCATCGAGCTGTGCGACGCGATGGCCGCCGAGCTGGCCGCGGGCCGCACACCCGACGAGGCGTTCGCGGCAGCCGCCACCGTCCTCGACCCGGACGTCTCGAAAGAACTCGTCGACCTCCCCCATCCACCCTTCGATCACCTGGCCGAACTGGCGAACCGACCAGGAGCCGGGGGCCTACGCCTCCTGGCCGCGTGCTGGCGGGTGGGCGCCGAACGCGGCGGGGCACTGGCCACCGTCCTGGACGGCCTGGCCACCGCCCTCCGCGACGACGAGTCCCAACGGCAGGACGTCGCCGTCCAACTGGCGGCCCCACGCGCGACAGCCCGCCTCCTGGCGGTGCTCCCTCTCCTGGGCGTGGCGATGGCCGCCGCCCTCGGCGCACACCCGCTGTCCTTCCTCTGCGGGACGCTCCCCGGCCTCGCCTGCCTGGTCACAGGCACCGCCCTCAACCTGACCGGCCTCTACTGGACGCGCCACCTAGCCAAATCAGCAGAGTTCCCACACTGACCGTCCGCACGAGACGAGGTGAAGAGATGACGACATTGATGGCTGTCCTCTGCGCAGCGGCCTCCGCCTACTGCCTGGCCAGACGCACCAACCCCGCCGACCACCGCCTCACAAAGCTCCGCAGACCAGGCCCGCCCCGCGCCCCCGCCCCCTCCAACCACCCGCAGAGCGGACCGCTTCACTCCCTCAGCCCGAAGGCCCCCGGCCACCCTCGCGACAGCGCATGGCCGGTGCCCCTCCAACACACATCACCACCTGACCACGGAAGCGAACCCACCCGATCTCCCTGGCGCCCTGTCCCACAACACGGTAGATCAGTCCTCCGATCAGCCGATCGCCCTGGGCCAGCACCTGCACCTGCACCTGGATCCGGATCGGGGACGGACGAGCAGCGGTTAGCCCGTCGGCCTGGGGAGCACACGTGATCTGGTGGCCCGACCAAGGTCCCGGGGGCGGTCGGCCGCGCAAAAGTCCCGGCCTCACAACGTGGCTTCACGCACCTATGAGGCGCCGAAGCCGCAGCCGTGTCGAAGCCGACCCGCCCCCGCCAGCACGTCCCCGAAATGTCCGCCCAACCGCTCCGGCAGCCCCCACTGCGACCGCGAATCGACGGCCAAACAAACCCGGCCCGGCACGCACCCGAGGAGTTCATAGTCGCGGCAGAGCGACCGGTCCTAGCCGGCCGGAGACACATCGGCCTGCGTTGAGCCCGGCAACCGACCCAAGTACGGCCGGACATCACCCCGAACAGGCGGGCGAGGGAAGGCATCGCGCGGACGACAGACGGTCAGAAGCGACGCGACGGCGCGACATCCTTCTACGGCGCGCCGCAGCGGGAGCGGCGGGGGCGTTCTGCCTGCTGACCTTCGGCGGGACGGCAGGCGTGGTGATCGGAGTCCTGGCCGCCGTCGCCATGTGGCTCTCGTTCGATCGCCTGGGAAACGCCGAACGAAAACGCAGGCAGGCACGTCTCGTCACCGATCTCCCCGTGGCGGTGGACCTTCTCGCCGCATGCCTGCGCGGCGGTGCCCCCTGGCACGAGGCGGTCGCCGCGGTCGCGGACGCGGTGGGCGGCCCGCTCGGGGACGAACTGCGAACCGTCTCCGTCCAGATCCAACTGGGAGCCGATCCGGCCGCCGCGTGGCTGGCCCTCGCGAAGGAACCGATGCTCGCGCCCCTCGCCCGAGCGGCGGTCCGGGCGTCGTCCACCGGCGCGGCGCTCGCGCCGACGCTGAGCCGCCTTGCGCAGGACCAACGGCGTGCGGCGCGCTCGGCGGCGGCTGCCAGGGCCCGGGCGGCGGGCATCCATTCGCTCGCGCCACTGGGCCTGTGCTTCCTGCCCGCCTTCGTCCTGCTCAGCGTCGTCCCGGCCGTCGCCGGGATCGCCCTGACGATCCTCGCGCCATGACGAGTCACGAGTTATCCACAGGCGGGCGTTCTCCGGTCGCCCGGGCCGTCCGCGCAGCAGCCTGGAAGAGAACGACGATCGAAAGGAGCCCGCATGAGGGCCAAATGGACGGCGGTGCGGCGATGGTTCGGGACGTGCAAAGACCGGGGGATGACCACCGCCGAATACGCGGTCGGCACGCTCGCGGCCACGGCGCTCGCTGGCGGTCTGTTCGAGATCGTGACCAGCACCAAGGTGAAGGGGCTGCTCTTACACGTCGTCGAGAGGGCCCTGCGGCTCGCCGGCTGAGGGACCGCGGGATGGTCACGGCGGAGGTCGCCGTGGCCCTCCCCAGCCTGGTCCTGATCACGGCGATCGCCCTGTGGGGCTTGGCGCTCGCCTCCGTCCAGCTCACCTGTACGGACGCCGCACGAACCGGCGCCCGCGCCGCGGCGAGGGGCGAGTCCCTGGACGCGGTGCGCGAACTCGTGGTGAAGGCCGTCCCGGAGGGGGCGACTGTGCACGTAAGCCGAGATCAGGCCACTGTCCGGGTGGACGTCTCCGCATCCGTCAAGCCGCCAGCGGCCGCTGGTCTCGCGACCTTGACCGTCCACGCCCACGCCGTCGCCGCCACAGAACCGGCAACCGAACCCGACACGAACGAGGCCCCTCCACCACCAACTCCACCCAACCCCGTCCACCCAAAGCCCCAGCCGACCCCGTCCATCCGACAACCAGAGCGAGCGGAGCAGATGAAGCAAGCGGACCAGACGAAGCGAGCGGAGCGGGCGGAGTGAGGTGAGAAGGCGGAGTGAGGTGAGCGGGCGGGGACGAGGGAGCGGGCGGAGCGCGCGGGCGGAGTGAGGTGAGCGGGCGGGGACGAGGGAGCGCGCGGAGTGGGCGGAGTGTGCGGGAGCGGCGGAACGTGAGGGAGCGGGGCGGAGGAGTGTGCGGGGTGTGCGGAGTGCAGGGAGTGGGCGGAATTAGGGGAGGGCGGGTGTGGTGAGACGTGGTGTTCGGCGGGTCGCGCTTCGGTCGGATCGGGGGTCGGGGACGATCTGGGTACTCGCGTTCGCGGCCGTCATCTGGGTCTGCGGAGTGGCGGCGGTGGCGGTCGGCGGGGTGCGTGGCGTCCGGCATCGTGCGGACGCGGCGGCCGACCTCGCCGCGCTGGCCGGAGCAGCCCGTGCAGTTGAGGGTGCGAGCGTCGCGTGCGGCAGGGCGAAGGGCA
The DNA here is from genome assembly GCF_008121305.1 of Actinomadura decatromicini. Lineage (NCBI taxonomy): Bacteria > Bacillati > Actinomycetota > Actinomycetes > Streptosporangiales > Thermomonosporaceae > Actinomadura > Actinomadura decatromicini. The sequence goes on from NZ_VSRQ01000002.1 coordinate 473,120, forward strand.
TCGCCGCCGAGTACCGGACGCGGTTGACGCGGTGCCGGGTGAGAGGAGAAATCGTGGAGGTCTCGGTGACGGCGGACATGCGGGTGCCCATGGGGATCGGAGAGGTGAGTGTCGTATCGCGCGCGAGGGCTGGTCCTACGGGGTCCGAACGGCGTAGCCTGGCGCGACGAAGCTCGTTGCACTGAGTGTCAATAGGGCGGGAGGGGCTGCGGATGATGAGAACACCGCATCTTTGTCATCGTCCTGTGACTTTTGCTACTCGGCAGTACGTTACGCTGCCGTGAGCCCGTAGTCATCACTCGGCACGCTGTGTCCCGCGAGGTCCCCGGCGGGATGAGACGAGCAGGACGCTGTCGAAGGGATTGAGGCCGTGACCATCATTCGCAGGATCGGTGCAGTAGCAATCGCCGCACCCCTTGCGATGAGCCTCCCCCTGCTCGCCATGCCCGCCCAGGCGGCCTCGACGAGCGTCATCACCCCGGCGGCCGGCTCGGTCATCACCAGCGGATCGGAACTGACCGCCAAGGCGCACTTCGACTTCGCGCTCACGATGCAGCTGTGGGTGGACGGCCCCGGAATCGGTAGCAGGGTCCTGCAGGAGAAGGGGCTTGTCGGCGACCTGTCCGGGACGTTCCCGATCAGCCGCAACGGCACCTACAGGGTCTACCTGAAGGGCAAGCAGACCAGCCACGTCTACGACTCCAACACGTTCACCGTGCGCATCGCACCGGCCGCGCCCACCGGGGTGTCCGCGCAGGCGTCCGGCAGCAAGCTCGTCGTGAGCTGGAACCGCGGCCTGGAGGACGACCTCACCGGCTACGCGCTCTCAGGCTCCGGGGTGAAGTCCACGTCCGGCTCGATCGGCTCGCTCTGTAAAGGGACGAGCTGCTCCGCCAGCCTGTCGGTGACCAGGTCGAGCGGACCGGTCTCCGTCGGCGTCCGGGCGCGGCGCTCCACCGGGACGGGCGGCTCGCTGTACTCCGGCGCCGCCAGCGCGAGCGCCCTGGTCGGCGGCGGGCCCGCGAGCTTGCCCGAAGGCAGCGCGCCGTCCCTGCCCTCGGGCTCGGGGGTGCCGGGCACTGGAGCCCCGCTGACGCCGTTCAATGGGGACTCGCCGGTGACTCTGCCGTCCGTCCGGCCGAACGGGGCGACGCCCGGTATCGCCTACCCCGCGCCCGAGATCGCCACCGAATCGCCGAGGACTCAGAACGTCGCGGCCACCGACCGCCTGCAATGGGGCAAGAGCGTGGGCATCGCGCTGGTCCTGCTGATCGCCGCCGCCCACCTCGGAACCTGGACGCGGCGCCTGCGCGTGGCCCAGGCCGGGACGAGCAGCAAGGGCACCGCCGCCCGCCTCGCGCGCGGCGGAACCGGCCGCAAGCGCGTCCGGCGGGCGCGCGAACAGATCGCCCGCGCCGAAGCCCGCGCCAAGGCGGCCCCCGTCATGCCCCTCGTCGACAAGCCCGACCAGTCAGGCGAGCCCGAGAAGCCGGGCGAGTCCGAGAAGGCTGGCGAGTCCGAGAAGCGCAGTGAGAAGGGAAGCGCTCCGGCCTCCGGCACCGCGACCCTCGTCGATGCGGCAGCGGCCGGCAAGGTGGCGGGTGCCGTCCGCCGCCCCGCGACATTGGGCAAGCGCTCCGGCGGTGTGAACGTCCGCCTAGCCAAGTCCGGCCCGAGCAAGAGCTCCAAACGAGCCCACCGCCGCAAGTAACCCACACCGAACGACACCACTCCACACACAGGCGACAGCGCCCCACTTCGCAGCCCGCCACGCCCAAGACCGCACCGTCCAGCACGAACAACAGCACGCAAGCCCAGCCCCCCGGCCAGGTGCGCACACGGGTGACGGACGCGGCGGAGCGGACACTCTCGGGTGTGCTTTCGCGTCCACTCGGGGGCAGTGGCATCTGGTTCCGCGTGCGGAAGGGCCGCGGGCATCATCCCAATCCGGTGTGCTGTCTCGGCCCCGGCTACCCGCCTATTGGATCTTGTTGAGGGGTGGAGCGGGTGGGTGTGGGTTGTTGTTGCAGGCCAGGGATTCTGTCTGCGGGTCTGGGGGTGTTTCCGGGGTGTGATGGGCGATCCGGTGCTGGACGGTGAGGGCTGGCGAGGGGTTTGGGCAGGGGTCTAGGCTGCCTTGCCAGTCGGATCGCCCCGGTTGGTCCGGCGTTGCGCGTCCTTCGTCCGAGGCTTCGGCCCCGTCCTGTCCCGGGAAGTGTGGGCCCATTGGAGAGGAGACCCTCCGCATGATCTTCTTGGGACTGTTCGTCCTGTTCGCGGCTGTCGCGGCCGGTGTCGTGGTGGTGCTGGACAACACGGGCCAAGCCCACCTGACCGTGTTCGGGGACGAGGTTCCGGGGATCACCGAGCAGTGGCACGTCTTCGCGGCCGGGGCGATCGTCGCGATCGTGTTCATGGCGGGTCTGATGGTCGTGGCGCTCGGGTTCAGGCGGTCCATGGGCATGCGGCGGGAGCTGCGGGACCTGCGGGACGAGCACGCGGAGTCCCTGCAGACGCTGGAGATGGAGCGGCGGCGGCTGCAGCAGGCGCTCGCCCAGGCGCGGCGCGGCCGGGACGACCAGCCCGCCCCCGTCCCGGCCCAGCGAGTCGCACCCAGCTAAGCGCGTTTACCCGGAAGACGTGCACCTGGCTAAGCCCGTTCGCCCGTAAGAGGTCGCGGCAAGGCGTGCGCGGCTACGGCGGGAGGTTTGGGTTTAGTTGGGGGCGTCGGCCAGCAGGACGGCGAGGAGGGTTAGGGCTCCCTGTTTGTCCAGGGGGTCGTTGCCGTTTCCGCATTTCGGTGACTGGATGCAGGACGGGCAGCCGGACTCGCACTCGCAGGACGCGATCGCGTCGCGCGTCGCGCGCAGCCAGGAGGCCGCATCGGCGTAGCCGCGTTCAGCGAAACCAGCTCCACCCTCATGCCCGTCGTAGACGAAGACGGTGAGGAGCCCGGTGTCCGGGTGGACGGCCGTGGACACACCCCCGATGTCCCACCGGTCGCACGTCGCGAACAGGGGGAGCAGTCCGATGGAGGCGTGCTCGGCGGCGTGGGCGGCACCGGCCAGGTCGAGGTCGTCGTCCAGGCCGTCCAGGCCGGAGATCTGCGCGTCGGAGAGCGTCCACCAGACGGCGCGGGTGCGGAGGGTGCGGGCGGGGAGGTCCAGGGGCTTCTCGCCGAGCATCTCGCCCGTTTGCAGGCGGCGCATCTGGTAGGCGACGACCTGGCGGGTCACTTCGACCGTGCCGAAGCAGAGCGTGGCCTCGCCCCAGGACGTGGTGCGCAACCGCTCCACGATGCTGATGTCGGTGACGTCGCGGGCTGTGGTCGAGTAGTCCGGGTCGGCCGATTCGACCAGCGCGACGGAGTCGTCCAAGTCCAGGGTCTGGACGATGAACGAGTTGCCCTGGTGGATGTAGACCGCGCCTTCGTGGACGGTCGTGTGCGCTGACGCCTCGTCGACCGTACCGAGCAGGCGTCCGGTGCCCATCTCGACGACCTGGATCGGCGCGCCGCCCGCGCCCCGGATGTCGGCCAGGTCGGCGGCCCGTTCGCGGCGCGTCCAGTACCAGCCGGCGGGACGGCGGCGCAGGAACCCGCGTCGGACGAGGTCGGGCAGCAGGTCTTCGGTGGCCGGGCCGAACAGCGGGAGGTCGTCCTCGGTGAGCGGCAGCTCGGACGCGGCAGAACAAAGGTGAGGTTCCAGGACGTACGGGTTGTCCGGGTCGAGGACGGTGGCCTCGACCGGCGTCCCGAAGATCGCCTCCGGATGGTGGACGAGGAACGTGTCGAGCGGGTCGTCGCGGGCGAGCAGCACGGAGAGGGACGCCTGTCCGGAACGTCCGGCGCGTCCGGCCTGCTGCCAGAGGGACGCGCGCGTGCCGGGCCAGCCGCAGACGAGGACGGCGTCGAGCCCGGAGACGTCCACCCCCAGCTCCAGGGCGTTCGTGGTCGCCAGGCCGACGATCGAGCGGTCGCGCAGCGCGGCCTCCAACTCGCGTCGCTCCTCAGGGAGGTAACCGGCGCGATAGGCGGCGACCTGTTCCGCCAGAGCGGGGACGACCTCGTGCAGCGCGCGCTTGGCCCCGAGCGCCACCGACTCTGCCCCGCGCCTGGAGCGGACGAACGCGAGTGTCTGAATGCCCTCTACGACGAGGTCGGCGAGGAGGTCACCGGCCTCCGCTGTGGCGGTGCGTCGCACAGGCGCACCATGTTCTCCGCGCAGCTCTGTAAGGGGCGGCTCCCAGAGCGCGAACGTCGCGGGGCCACGCGGTGAGGCATCGTCGTCCACTGTGACGACGTCCAGCCCAGTGAGACGGGACGCGGCGCTAGCAGGCTCGGATGTCGTGGCGGACGCGAGTACAAAGGTCGGGTTCGCGTGGTAGCGGGCGCAGATGCGGCGCAACCGGCGCAGAACGTGGGCGACATGCGATCCGAACACACCGCGATAGCCGTGCGCCTCGTCCACGACCACATAGCGGAGGCGGCGTAGGAAAGACGACCAGCGTGAGTGGCTCGGCAGGATCGAGCGGTGGAGCATGTCCGGGTTGGTCAGGACGTAGTTGGCGTGCTGCCTGACCCACGTCCGTTCGTCCTGGGGCGTGTCACCGTCGTAGGTCGCGGCGCGCAGGCGCGTGAGGTGTAGGGAGCGGAGCGCGCGGAGCTGGTCCGCCGCCAGGGCCTTGGTCGGGGAGAGGTAGAGAATCGTTCCCTCGTGGCGAGGATGGTCCTCCCCCGCATAGATCGCCGCGATGCCGGGCAGCAGGTAGGCGAGCGATTTCCCGGACGCGGTGCCTGTGGCGATGATCACAGAGCGTCCCGCATGGGCGTGTTCGGCCGCGGCGGCCTGGTGCTCCCAGGGGGCCTCGATGCCGGCCGCGGCCAGCCGTTCCAGCAGGACCGGCGGCGACCAGGCGGGCCACTCCACGCGACGGCCCTGACGTGCGGGAACGCGCTCGACATGAGTGATGCGTTCGCGTCTGGTGGGGTCGGCGAGCAGGCGGTCGAGAGGGGTTGAAGATCTTTGGGCGCCCATGAGGTTTTCAGTTTGCCAGCCGGGGCAAAACAACGGGAACGCCCCGGCGCCGGAGGGCCCGTTCCCCCTGCCCTGACCCCTGGAGCAGCAGGTCAGATGGGACGGCGCGAACTTTCGCCCGTGTGGACGAATACCCACGTGGACGGTGCCGGAGCGTGGTTGAATCACGGCGAAGTCTCGCCGTCCGGACCACCTCCCGGAGGCTCGGAAGGCGAGATCAGATTGTGCTGCACGGCGCGCTGGAGGATCTGTGGACCTGAAGGTGAACGACTACACCACCGACGATGGCCTCACCGTCATCAACGTGGAAGGCGAGATCGACGTCTACACGGCGCCGAAGCTACGCGAGAAGCTCATCGACCTGGTCAACAAGGGCAAGTTCCACCTGCTCGTGGACATGGAGAAGGTCGAGTTCCTGGACTCGACCGGTCTCGGCGTCCTCGTCGGCGGGTTGAAGAGGGTGCGCGCCCACGACGGGTCGCTGGAGTTGGTGTGCACCCAGGAGCGCATCCTCAAGATCTTCCGGATCACCGGGTTGACCAAGGTCTTCGGCATCCACGACTCGATCGCCGAAGCCGAGGAGAAGCGCAAGGGCGCCAAGTAGGGGCGGCCTGTAGCTGAGATGGCGACCGTTGAACTGTCCTTCAGTGCGCTGCCCGTCCACGTCCGGACCGCCCGGCTGATCGTGACCGCTGTGGCCCGCCGCAGCGGCGTCGCCGAGGCCCTGCTGGACGAGGTCAGGCTCGCGGTCGGCGAGGCGTGCTCGCGCGCCGTGGAAGCGCACCGCAGGCACTGCCCGGACGAGCCCGTCCGCCTGGAGTTGAGCGGCGCCGACCGCCGCTTCGAGGTGACCGTCAGCGACACCGTCCCCGGGGACGACGAGGCGGGGGGCCTGCCGACGGCCCCGGACGCGGACGAGTTCGATTTCGGCCTCGGCGGCGAGGGCACCGCCGAACTGGGACTGGCCGTCATCGCCGGCCTGGCGGACGATGTCGAGATCGCCGCCACGCCCAAGGGGGTCCAGATACGGATGAGCTGGCCGGCCGAGGCCGAGGCGACCATCTGACGCGCGCTCACCGCACCACCGAAGGCCCCGCTACGGCGGGGCCTTCACTCGTTCCCCCACGCCAAATGCCTGTTCCCGCCAAAGACCGACGACCCACCGCACGCTGACGGCCCGTCCCCGAGCTGACAGCCCGCCGCGAACTGGTCGTCCGCCACACCCTTCCCTAATGAGCCCGGCCGCCTGCAACATGCGTGCCGCGTCGCGTGCCTCGTCCCACCACGTGGCGATGGCGCGTTGGTCGGTCTGCATGCGCCTCTCGCGAGAGCCGACCGCCTGCCACCTGTCTGCTCTCGCCCCGCATGGAGTTGGCGCGTTGTATCCAACGGGTGCAGGAGCGCGCGCCCCACCGTGTCCGATGGCGCGCCGCATGCCGACGGTGCGTCGTCAGTTGGTCGTCCGCCCCGTGCTTGCTCTCGCCGGGAGGCGACCGTCCGGCAGAGGGCGTCTCGCGCCGCATCCGGGGCCCTCGTGTCCGCGGCCTGATGACCGCCCGGTAGCAGGTCGTTTCGGCGTGTCGGACGGGCGTCCGGTGCGGGGCCGGTGGGGCTGGTGGGGACCGAGGTGTGAGAATCTCGTGTAGTTGATCTAAGTTTCGTCGATTTAGGTCTAGACATATTTCGTGTTAAAGCCTAGCTTTAATGAAGACGCCAGCGACCCCGCTGATGCGCCCGTTGCCGCCTGAGTGCGGCAGGGTGCCCCTGGGGTAATAACGGCCTAACCCCCGTTGACCTGGGAAGATGCTGCATGAGTCGGCTTTGAGGTCAAAATTCGGCGTATCGTTCATTGCATTTCGGCGACATCCTTCTCAAGGGCCCTGCGGCCTTAACATTCGAGTGCCGCCTGCGTAGACTCCCGGGACCCGCGCTGCCGTGCGAGGCGTTCGAAATCATGACTCGCGGGGTACGCGGTAAAGATCGACTTTTTGCGATCGAGATCGCAACACCCCTGTCGAGGAGGACGGATGTCTGGGCTTTCCCTGTCAAGCCCGGCCAGCGCAGAAGTAGATCTCGGCGGCGGCGACCTGTCATTGGTCGTCGTCGTCGCTGTGATCGCACTGCTGGCACTGGCCGTCGCCGCGGGTCTCGTGCGTGATGTCCTGGCCGCGGGCCAGGGCACCGACAAGATGCAGGAGATCGCGCGAGCCGTTCAGGTGGGCGCGAGCGCCTATCTGAAACGCCAGTTCCGCACGGTCGCGGTCTTCGTGGTGCTGATCCCGCTCGTCCTGCTGCTGCTCCCCGCCGACTCGACCGGTGAGCGGATCGGACGCTCGGTCTTCTTCGTCATCGGCGCGATCTTCTCCGCGGTCACCGGGTTCACCGGCATGTGGCTGGCGGTCCGGGGGAACGTCCGGGTCGCCGCGGCCGCCCGCGAGGAGGGCGGCGAGCGGACCGCGATGCGCATCGCGTTCCGCACCGGCGGCGTCGCGGGCATGTTCACCGTGGGCCTCGGGCTGTTCGGCGCGGCGATCGTCGTCCTCGCGTACCAGGGCGACGCGCCGAAGGTGCTGGAGGGCTTCGGCTTCGGCGCCGCGCTGCTCGCCATGTTCATGCGAGTCGGCGGCGGAATCTTCACGAAGGCCGCCGACGTCGGCGCAGACCTGGTCGGCAAGGTCGAGCAGGGCATCCCCGAGGACGACCCGCGCAACGCCGCGACCATCGCGGACAACGTTGGCGACAACGTCGGCGACTGCGCCGGGATGGCCGCCGACCTGTTCGAGTCGTACGCGGTCACGCTGGTCGCCGCGCTGATCCTCGGCACCGCGGCGTTCGGCACCCAGGGGCTCGTGTTCCCGCTGGTCGTCCCGATGATCGGCGTCATCACCGCGGTGATCGGCATCTTCGCCGTGGCGCCCCGGGCGGGCGACCGGTCCGGGATGTCGGCGATCAACCGGGGCTTCTTCATCTCGGCGATCATCTCGGCGGTGCTGGTGGCGATCGCCGCGTTCGCCTACCTGCCCTCGTCGTTCGCCGACCTGAAGGGCGTCACCGACAAGGAGATCAGCGGCCTCGACCACGACCCGCGCCTCGTCGCGCTCGGCGCCGTGATCATCGGCATCGTGCTGGCGAGCGCGATCCAGCTGCTCACCGGCTACTTCACCGAGACGAACCGCAAGCCGGTCAGGGAGGTCACCGACAGCGCCCGGACGGGTCCGGCGACCGTGATCCTGTCCGGTATCTCGCTCGGTCTGGAGTCGGCCGTCTACACCGCGCTGGTGATCGGGGCGGCCGTGTACGGCGCGTTCCTGCTCGGCTTCGGCAACACCACCGTCGCGCTGTTCGCGGTGGCGATGGCGGGCACCGGGCTGCTGACCACGGTCGGCGTCATCGTCTCGATGGACACCTTCGGCCCCGTCTCCGACAACGCCCAGGGCATCGCCGAGATGTCCGGGGACGTCCAGGGCGAGGCCGCGAAGGTGCTGGAGCGGCTGGACGCGGTCGGCAACACCACCAAGGCGATCACCAAGGGCATCGCGATCGCGACGGCGGTCCTCGCCGCGACCGCGCTGTTCGGCTCGTTCCGGACGACGGTGATCTCCGCGATCAACGACGCGTCCGGGGACGCGAAGAAGGCGCTCGGCGACTTCGCCACGTTCAACATCTCGATCGACAGCCCGAACGTGCTGATCGGGCTGATCATCGGCGCGGCCGTCGTGTTCCTGTTCTCCGGCCTGGCGATCATGGCGGTCGGCCGCGCGGCCGGACGGGTCGTGGTCGAGGTGCGCGACCAGTTCCGCACCAAGCCCGGGATCATGGACTACACCGAGAAGCCCGACTACGACCGGGTCGTCTCCATCTGCACGGCGGACGCGCAGCGCGAGCTCGCGACCCCCGGACTGCTGGCGATCATGACTCCGATTGCGGTCGGCTTCGCGCTCGGGTACGCGCCGCTCGGCGCATACCTGGGCGGTGCGATCGCGGCCGGCGTGCTGATGGCGGTGTTCCTCGCGAACTCCGGCGGCGCCTGGGACAACGCGAAGAAACTCGTCGAGGAGGGCCACCTCGGCGGCAAGGGCTCCGAGGCGCACGAGGCCACGGTGATCGGCGACACGGTCGGCGACCCGTTCAAGGACACCGCGGGCCCCGCCATCAACCCGCTGATCAAGGTGATGAACCTGGTCGCGCTGCTGATCGCGGACGCCGTCGTCCGGTACGCGGACAACACGGCCCTGCGCGCCGGGGTGACCATCCTCGCCGTCGCGGTCGTGGTGGCCGCGATCGTCGTGTCCAAGCGGCGCGCCGACCCGATCGCCGAGCCCGCGGGCGGCGGCGCCGCTCCGCCCGCCGCGGCGAGCGGCGAGGCGAAGGGCGGCGCGGTCGAGGGGAGCGCGCCCGAGGAGGCCGCGGTCGGTGCCGAGGGCACCAAGGCCGAGGCGGGCAACGAGGAGGAACCGGCGAACAAGGGCTGACAATCCGTCAGACGAGGGCCGGTGGCAGGACATGCCACCGGCCCTTCGCACGTCCAGCCAAGCTCTCGCACGTCCGGGCGTGCGAGGAGTTATCCACAATCTGCGGTCCCTCTTCCGCGGACGTGCGCCGACTGTTGACATGGAAGGTAACCGGCCCGCCCCCGGGCGGGAGGGGCCTGCTTTTCCACCTGCGCGGGAGGGGCCTGCTCCTCACCCTGTGCGGGACGGGCTGCCCTTCACTCCAGGCGACGGGCTGTCACCCTAGGCGGGACGGGCGCTCTTCACCGTGGGCGGGACGGGTCTGCCCTTCACTGGGCGGAACGGACTTGCTCTTTACCCGGGGGAGGGGCCTGCCTTTCCCCTCGGGTAGGAGGGGTCTGCCCTTCTATCTGGCGGAAGGGGCCTGCCTTGCTGCCTGGGCGGGACGGGCTTGCTCTTCAACCTCGGGGGGCGGGGCCTGCACTCAAGCCAGGTTGGAGGGGCCTGCTTTTCGACATGGTGGGGGGCGGACGTACGCTTGCTGAGGAACGCGGCGGTCCCGCAATGCGGACTCTCCACGGTGAGCAACACACAACCTCCCGGGCACGCGGAGTCTCCTGGGAGCAACGCGGAGCCTTGCAGGGAACGCAGCGTCCAATCACTAGGTCAGAAGCTGGTGACCAGTGGCTACTAGAAGCAGGGAAGCTGGAGGCGTTGTGGCTGGCGACGGCGGCAAGTCGACCATCTCGGGGCCGAAGGGCTTCGCGATCATGATGGGCGGGATGCTCGGCATCCTGCTCGTCCTTTGGGCCATCGCCGCGCTCGTCGCACCGTAGCCGCCGCTATACCTCTCCGTATCCGCCCCGTCCCGTACCCGTGGGCCCGTGGTCGCTGTGTGCTCCACGTCCGCGCAGTCCGCGCAGTCCGCGCAGTCCGCGCAGTCCGCGTAGTGCGCGGACGGTCCCGCTGAGTAGGGTGGCGATCATGCCGACGCTCATTGTGCTCCGCCACGCGAAGGCCGTCGCAGGCCTTGGGACACCGGACATCGACCGCGTCCTGAACGATCGCGGCCGCGCGGACGCCACGGCGACCGGCGACTGGCTGCGCGCGAATGACCTCGTCCCCGGCGCGGTGCTGTGCTCCCCGGCGGCACGGACGCGCGAGACGCTCGCGCTGCTGCGGATCGAGGCGGAGGTGAGCTTCGAGTCCGGGATCTACGACAACGACCCGGAGACACTCCTCGCCCTCGTGAACCGCGTCGCGGACGACGCGGAACGCGCGCTGCTCGTCGGCCACAACCCGGCGGTGCACCAACTCGTCCACGACCTGACCGGACAGTCCCCGGACACCTTCCCGACCTGCGCCCTCGCCGTGATCGACCTGCCCGGCACATGGGCTGAGGCACGCCCCGGCATCGGCACCCTCCGGACCGTCCGCACCCCGAAGGACTGACCCACCCCCCGGAAAAGCAGGCCCCTCCCGCCCGGGGGCGGGCCGGTTACCTTCCATGTCAACAGCCCGCGCACCTCCCCGGAGGATGGGCCGCAGATTGTGGATAACTCCACGCACCCCAGGGGACCAGGCCCGGCGAGATCAAGCCAGACCGGCCCCGCAGGCCCGTTCAGGGACGTAGGCGTAGAGATGTCCTCCGGTCTCGTTCCTGGAGACGGTCTACCGCGGCCAGGGACGACTCGATGACCGTCTCCGTGTCGCGGCGTAGCGCCCCGATCGTGTGCCGCGTCCCGGATACCTGCAACAACGCGTGCTGCACAGGTGTCATGTCCTCCCCGCCACCCCCCGACGCGATCTCCGCCCGCCGCCTCCGCGTCAACGTCGACAGATGCGAGTCGAGATCCGCGAGCTCCTCGCTCAGCTCCTCCACCGGCGACGGCTCCCCGGGAGCGCGGTCCGCGGGCTCCGCCACCAGATCCGCCGTCTCCTCCAGCTGGTCGGCCAAGCGGTCCAGGATCTCGGGCATAGGCCCCGTGTCCACGGCCTCCTCCCGCGACAGCCGGGCCACGGCGATCAGGTGGTCCCGGGTCCGGTGCGCGGCATCGACGGCCGTCTCCAGTATCGCGATCAGCCCCTCGTCCGGGACCCGCTCCTGCCCCAGCCGCCTCCCCGTGTCCGCGACCGCCTCAGCCGCCCGTTCCGCGCCGACGATCCGGTCGTAGGGCAGCCGCACCCGCTCCCCTGCCAGCACGTCCGCCGTCGTCCGGACGAGGTGAGCGTGCGTGTCGAGCAGCCGTTCCAGCCGAACCGGCAGCCGTTCGAGGTGCCCCGCGGGCCACAGCAGCCGGACGGCCAGGAACGACATCAAGGTCCCCGCGAAGGTCAGCACGATCCGCTCCCCGGCGGTCGCCCACCCCGCCGGCGTGGAGAAGTCGAGCAGCATCATCGCCAGCGGCGTCCCGAACAGCGCCCAGTAGGCGAAGCTGACCGAGCGCATCGCGAACCCGGCGAGCGCGAAGCCGAACACGATCAGCGCGGTGGTGGGCTGGTCGGCGGCGAGCGTCAGGATGAGCGCGGCGACCACGGCCCCGGCCGCGGTGCCGCCGACGCGCTGCACGAGGCGTTCGACCGTCTCGCCGTAGGTGGCGCGCAGGCTCAGCATCGCGGTGACCGTCATCCAGTGGCCGTGCGACAGGTGCAGCGCGGCGGCGATGGACATCGACGCGACGGCCGTCACGAACACCCGCGCCACCTGCCGGAACATCGGGGAGCGGGTCCGGACGGCACGCCGCGCCTCGGCCCACACGGGCATCGGGTCGAGCGTCTCCGGCAGCCGCGGCGGGCCGACGCCGAACCGCAGCCCGCCCGCGACGATCCGCCGGGTGGACGCGATCTCACCCGCGATACGGACGATCGACCGGTTCACCTGCCCGATCAGCGACACCGCGATGAGGTCCTCGTCCCCGGCGAGCCCGGCGCGCCTGATGTGCTCGGCGGCGCGGCCGAGCCGCCGGACGGCCGCCGACTCCTCCCCGCCGAGCGGCGCCTCGCCCGCCGTGGCGACCGCCCCGGCGAGCAGCCGCAGCCGCGCCGCGAGCGCCCAGATCGCCGTCTGCGTCTCAAGCTGCCAGTCGCGGTCCGGCGGGTAGTTCTTCGCCGCCTCGATGACGGCCTGGAGCGTCACCGTCTCGTGCAGGACGCGGCCGAGCGCGTCGATCAGTCGTTCCGGACGGGTCGGTTCGCCGCCGCCGTGTCCCGACCGGTACAGCGCGTACGTGGCGCGGGCCGTGGTCAGCGCCTCGGACGCCGCCCGCCGCTTGGCCTCCCAGTCGGGGATGCGGGCCACGTCCAGCAGGTCGGGGTTCGTCAGCTCGACGGCGTCGAGGGGGGCGGCGTCGGCGGCGACGACGTCCTGCGCGACCGCGTCCAGCGCCTCCGCGACGGCGTCGGCGGCCTCGCTGAGCGCGGCGCGCAGCGGGCGCAGCCGCCGCGCGGGCCACGGCGCGAGCAGCAGCCCGGCGGTGAGCAGCCCGCCGATCAGCTCCAGCAGCCCGATCCCGATCACGTCGGCGGACGGCGGCCGGACCGCGCTGAGCAGCACCGCGAGCCCCGCCGTCGACCCGATCCGCGGGACGGCGACGCCGAGCGCGATCAGCGGCGGGACGGCCGCGACCGCGAGCCACGTGTGCCCGCTGAGCAGCCCGCCCGCCGTCGACCCGAGCGCGACCACGAGGACGCCGACCGCGAGGTCCCTGGCCCGCGCCCCGTACGGGCCCTCGGGCGTCCGCAGCGCGACCAGGTACGCGCCCAGCGCGATCATGGATCCCTGCGGGCCGTGCCCGGTGAGCGCCCCGGCGAACAGCGGGACGGCCATGGCGAGCGCGGCGGCGAGCCCGTAGAACGGCGCCGCCGACCCCCCGCCGGCGAGCGCGTACGCCTCCCGCACCCGCTTGATCACAAGGGGGGTCTACCCAGGAGAGACGGTGCCCCCATGCGGGTCCTGGGCGTCGGCCGCCTCCACTTCCTCGCGGGAGATGCCGAGGAGGAAGAGGATCGTGTCCAGGTAGGGGACGTTGACCGCGGTGTCGGCGGCCTGCCGGACGACCGGTTTGGCGTTGTAGGCGATGCCGAGCCCGGCCGCCTGGAGCATGTCGAGGTCGTTGGCGCCGTCGCCGATCGCGACGGTCTGGCTGACCGGGATGCCCGCCTCGCGGGCGAAGCGTTCGAGCGCGGCGGCCTTCCCGGCGCGGTCGATCACCGGGCCGGTGACGCGGCCGGTGAGCTTCCCGTCCGCGATCTCCAGGGTGTTCGCGGCCGAGTAGTCGATCCCGAGGTCGTCGACGATGGCGTCGGTGACCTGGGTGAACCCGCCGGAGACGACCGCGAACTTGTAGTCGAGCCGTTTCAGCGTCCGGACGAGCGTCCGGGCCCCGGCGGCGAGCCTCACCTCGCCGCGGACCGCGTCGACGGCGGCGGCGTCCAGCCCGGCGAGCAGCGCGACGCGCTCGCGGAGCGAGCCCTCGAAGTCGAGTTCGCCGCGCATCGCGGACTCGGTGACCTTGGCGACCTCGTCGAGGCACCCGGCGTGCCGGGCGAGCAGCTCGATGACCTCGCCCTGGATGAGCGTGGAGTCGACGTCCATGACGATCAGCCGCTTGGCGCGCCGGTGCAGGCCGCTCTGCTGGACGGCGACGTCCACCTGCTGCTCCGCCGCCTCGGCGGTGAGGGCGGCGCGGAGGGCGTCGGGGTCGGCGCCGGAGACGTCCAGCTCGATGCAGGTCACCGGATTGGATGCGAGGCGCTCGATCCGGTCGATGTTGGCGCCGTGCGCGGAGATCCGCCCGGCGATCCCGGCCATGGCGGCGGGCCGCAGCGGCGCGCCGAGGACGGTCACGTGCAGCCGCCCGCGCCGCTTCGGCGTCCGCGTGCTGCGCCCGGTGGACAGCTCGACCTCCATGTCGAGGTCGTTCGCGACACGCTCGGCCGTGTTCCACACGCCGCCTATGTCGGCGCCCTCGCTGTAGGAGAGCAGCACGCCGAGGACGAGCCGTCCGCGGATGACGACCTGCTCCACGTCGGCGACGGTGAGCGGGAACTCGGCGAGTGTTCTGAAGAGGCGCGACGTCACTCCGGGGCGGTCGCGTCCGGTGAGTGTGATGAGCAGCGTGCGCTGCGCTGACACGTCCATGACTGCTTTCCACGGTACCGGCCGTGGATCACTGGTCTTCCGGCAGGGGCACCCCGTTCACCTCGCGACGATCAGGTTCACGTCCCCGAATTCGTGCCAGAGATAGCCTTCCGATAGCGCGGCGGCGTAGGTCGCGGTGAGCAGATCTTGGCCAGCAATGGCCGTGAGCATCAGCAGATGCGACGACTTCGGCTCGTGTAGACCGGTGAGGAGGCCGTCCACGGCCCGGACGCCGTCCTTGGGCGTCACGACATGTTCCGTCCACCCTTTGGCGGCTCGAACGTTCCCGGAGCCGTCGACGGATGTTTCCAGGGCGCGGACGGCGGTGGTGCCGACCGCGATCACCCGTCCGCCCCGCTTCCGGACATGTCCGACCAGCGCGGCCGTCGCCTCCGGCACCTCGTAGCGCTCCGCGTACGGCGGCTCGCCCGCCTCCGGGGACGCGACCCCGGTGTGGAGCGTGATCGGCGCGATGTGGACGCCGCCCGACACCAGCCGCGTCACCAGTTCGGGCGTGAACGGGCGGGCGGCGCTCGGCATCTCCGCCCCGCCGGACGACCGGTCGTGGGCGAACGCCGTCTGGTAGGCGGCGGCGGGCCAGTCGCGCCGCACGTACCCGTACCGGATCGGCACGCCGTGCCGCCGCAGGTAGGGGACGACCTCCGTGCTCAACCGCGCCTCCCAGAGCCGCCGGGTGCGCCGTCCGACCAGGGTGAGGGTCGCGCCGCCGGGCAGCGGGATCCATTCGCCCGGCGAACCGCCCGAATAGGGCGCGCTGGCCTTGCCGGTGAGGCGCCGCAGCTCCACCAGCCACAGCCGGTCGTCGTCCGCCGAGGGGACGGGGGTCGAGAAGTGGATGCCGATCCGGTCCAGCCGGACGGCGGCGGGCAGCGTCGCGGACGTGTTGACCACGAGCAGGTCGCCCGGGTCGAGGAGCGCGGGCAGGTCGCGGAACCCGTGGTGGGTGACCTCGCCGGTGGCGCGGCGGGAGAGGAGCAGGCGGACGCCGTCCCGGCTCCGTCCGCGCGCTTCCGGCGGCTCGTGCGCCTCCAGCGCGGGCGGCAGGGTGAACTCGACGGTCATTCCCGCACCTCCAGCCGGAGGGCCGCGAACACGCCGAGCAGGGCGATCGCGGCGAACAGCGTCCCGGCGACGGCGAGGCCCGTGCCGAGCCGCGCGGTCCCGAACCCGGCGACCAGCGCGCCCGCCGCGCCCACCACGAGGGACGAGCCGAGCGTGTCGCCGATCTGCAGCGCGGACGAGTTGACGCCCTGCTCCTCCTCCGGGGACAGGTCGAGCAGCAGCACCGACAGGCTCCCGATCGCGAAGCCCATCCCCGCGCCGCCGATGATCCACGCGGGCGCGGCGAGCCAGCCGGAGAGCTGGAGCGTGACGGCGGCGGCCGCGATCCCGGCGGTGACGAGCACGGCGCCGAGCAGCGCGTAGAACTCGCGGGGCCGCTGCGAACGGCCCTGGATCTGGGACGCCGCCGACCAGCCGAGCGCGCCGACCGTCAGCACGATCCCGGCCTGGGCGGCGCTGAATCCGTGCAGCCGGGTCAGCGCCAGCGGGATGAAGACGTCCATGCCGAAGAACGAGCCGGACAGCAGCCCCCGGACGAGCACGACGCTCGGCAGGCCGCGGCGGAGCCGGAGCGTCCCGGCGGGCAGCAGCCGGGGCAGGCCGAACGCGAGGCCCGCGAGCCCGGCGACGGCGGCGAGCGCCAGCGTCCAGCCGGGGCGGTCGAAGCCGTAGAGCATGACGCCCGCGCCCGCCGCGACCGACACGGCGGCCACGTACCGGCCCCGGCCGGGGGTCGGGGCGACGTCCACCGTCCTGATCTCGCGCAGCGCCGGGACGAGCAGCACGGTCGGCGGGACGACCAGCGGCACCAGCCCGAGGAACACCCACCGCCACCCGGCATGCTCGGCGACGACGCCGCCGACGGCGGGCCCGATCAGCGACGGCAGCACCCACGCCGCCGACAGCGCCGCGAACACCCGCGAACGCAGCTCCTCCGGGTACACGCGGGCGATCACGACGTAGAGCGCGACGAGCGAGACGCCCGTCCCGAGGCCCTGCACGGCGCGCCCGGCGACGAACAGCCACATGGACGGCGCCGCGCCCGCGACGACCAGCCCGGCGACGAACGTCCCGAGCCCGGCGAGCAGCGGCCGCACGGGCCCGGACCGGTCCACCCAGCCGCCCGCGAGCACCGTCGACAGCAGGCTCATGATCAGCGTGGCGCTGAAGCCCCAGGCGTAGAGGGAGAGGCCGTTCAGGTCGTCCGTGACGACCGGCATGACGGTCCCGACCGCCATGCTCTCGAAGGCCAGCAGCGTGACGACCAGGACGATTCCGAACGTCGCGCCCCGGTATCCGGCCCGCAGCACGCCGCCTGCGGGGACCGTCTTCTGCTCATGCTCCAGCACGGTGGTCATCTTGCACCGGCCAGGTCAACGGCCCGGTACCGGCCACTGGGAAGGCGGTCGCCGACGAGGCGGAGGAGCGCGGCGGCGGCCTCCTCGGGCGGCGGCGCGGCGTCGGCGTCCTCCCCGGCGGCGCGGAGCATCGCGGTGTTCATCTCGCCCGGGTCGGCCCACCAGACGGCGACGTCCGGCTCCTCCGCGGCGAGGACGTTCGAGAGCTGCTCCAGCGCGGCCTTCGACGCTCCGTAGCCGCCCCACGCCGCGTAGCCCTCGACGGCCGCGTCCGAGGTGATGTTGAGGACCGCGCCGCGCCGCCCCCGCAGGCGCGGCAGCACGTCCTGGATCAGCGCCAGCGGGGCGAGGACGTTCGTGGCGAACGTGTCGGCGAGGTCGGCGACGGCGAGGTCGGCGAGCCGGGGCAGCGGCGTCGGGCCGAGCGTGCTCGCGTTGTTGACGAGCAGGTCGAGCCCGCTTCCGGCCGCCCGGACGAGCTCGGCGCGGTGGGCCGGGTCGGTGACGTCCCCGGGGACGGCGGTGACATCACCGTCGATCTCGCCGAGGGCGGCTTTCAGCGCGTCCGCGTCGCGGGCGTCGGCGACGACGCGCCAGCCGTCCCGGGCCAGCGCCCGGGCGAGCGCCAGGCCGAGGCCCCGGGACGCCCCGGTGATCAGAGCCGTCCTGGCGGACGCGGGGTCGAAGAGGGGGGTTTCCATGCCCTCGACGCTAGGAAACGGAGGCGTCCGCGGCATCGGCCGACGGGCCCCGGCGGCGGTGGTCAGATGGTCCTAGGACCCTCGTCCCGGACGAGCGGACGGACGAGTGGACGGCCCCGTCCGCGCGCGTCCTCCCCGGGGCTGATTCGAGAAGGCCCCTACAGAGAGTACGGTCTTCACATGCGGGCGCCGGAAGGGCGCGCGGCCAGCGGAGACGAGAGGCCGGAATGGAGACGGGCGACGGCTGCGGCGGTGAGCAGGGCGCGACCCTGCACGCCGTCAGTTCCGCCGTGCTCGCGGTCACCCGCCACCTGTCCGTGCACGAGGTGCTGCAGGTGATCGTCCGGGCGGCGGCGCAGCTCCTGGACGCCCGCTACGCCGCGCTCGGCGTGCCCGACGACGAGGGCTCGTTCGCCGAGTTCGTCGTCGAGGGCGTCTCCGACGAGGAGTGGGAGCGGATCGGCCCGCTGCCCCGCCAGCACGGGATGCTCGCCGCGATGCTCAAGGGCGACACGCCGAAGCGGCTCGCCGACATCCGCCGGGAGCCGGAGTTCGAGGGGTGGCCGGTCGCGCATCCCGTCCTCAAGGACTTCATCGGCGTGCCGATCCGCGACGCGGAGGACGTCCTCGGCATCGTCTTCCTCGCCAACAAGCGCACCCCGGGCGGCTTCACCAAGGACGACGAGGACGTCCTCACCCTGTTCGCCGCGCACGCCGCGATCGCCGTCACGAACGCCCGCCTGTACGAGCACAACCGCGAGCTGACCGTCGTCGCCGAGCGCAACCGGATGGCGCGCGAGCTGCACGACGCGGTCGCGCAGAAGCTGTTCTCGCTGCGGCTGACCGCGCGGACCGCGTCCGCGCTGGCCGAACGCGACCCGGCGCGGACGGTGCGGGAGCTTGAGCAGGTCGAGCGGCTCGCGGCCGAGGCGCTCGCGGAGCTGCGCGCCGTGATCTTCGAGCTGCGCCCCGCCGACCTCGCGGACGGGCTGGTGTCCTCGCTGCGCAAGCACGTCGAGGTCCTCGACCGGGCGCACGAGGCCGAGGTGCGGATCGCCGCCGACGAGGCCGTCGTGCTGCCCGAGGAGCACGAGGCCGTCGCGTTCCGCATCACGCAGGAGGCCCTCTACAACGCGCTCCGGCACGCCAAGGCCCGGACGGTCGAGGTCCGCCTCGGCACTTCGGACGGGCAGGCCGTGCTGGAGGTCGCCGACGACGGCACGGGCTTCGACCCGGCCGACGCGGCGGAGCCGCAGAACGGGCTCGGCCTCGCGTCCATGCGCGACCGGGCCTACTCGATCGGCGGCGACCTCACCATCGACGCCGCGCCCGGACGCGGCACGACCGTCCGGCTGGAGGTGCCGCTGTGACCGGCGACGGCCGCGCCTCCACCCCCGCGCGCGGGGACGACCCCCCGCGCCTCCGGGGGAAGGCGCCGATCAGGGTGCTCATCGCCGACGACCATCCGGTCGTCCGGCAGGGGCTCCGCACGTTCCTCGGCATCCAGGACGACATCGACGTCGTCGGGGAGGCCGCGGACGGCACATCGGCCGTGACACTGGCCGAATCCCTGGAGCCCGATATCGTGCTCATGGACCTCAAGATGCCCGGCGCCGACGGCCTGACCGCGCTGACGGAACTGCGGGCTCGTGGGGTGGCGGCACGGGTCCTCGTCCTGACCAGCGTCACGGAGCGCGGGCACGTGCTCCCGGCGGTGCGGGCGGGCGCCGCAGGGTACCTGTACAAGGACGTCGACCCGCAGGCGCTCGTCCAGGCGATCCGGGCCGTGCACGACGGGCACGTCCTGTTCGCGCCCGACGCGGCCGAGGCGATGGTGCGGTCCGGGACGGCCGGCGGCCCCGGCCAGGGTGACGACCGCGGCCTCGCCGCGCTGACCGAACGGGAACGGGAGGTGCTCGTGCACATCGCGCGGGGCAGGTCCAACCGGGAGATCGCACGCGCGCTCGTGGTGTCCGAGAAGACGGTCAAGACGCACGTCAGTAATCTGCTCATGAAACTGGGAGTCCAGGATCGGACGCAGGCGGCCCTGTACGCCGTCCGGCACGGCGTCGGCTCCTCCGGCGACGACGGCGCGGCCGGGATCGCCGGGGAAATCGGCAGGGCCGACGTCCGCGACTGATACAACTCCTCTGACAGGATCGTCATCGAAATTGGTATGAACGTAGCAATCAGATACGCGGCCGGAAGCGACATCGGCTGCAACCGAGAGAACAACGAGGACTCGGGATACGCCGGCGCGCGGCTGATCGCGGTCGCCGACGGCATGGGCGGCTACGCGGGCGGCGAGGTCGCGAGCTCGACGGTCATCGGGTCCCTCCGCTCGCTCGACGCCGACGCCCGCCAGGGCGACGACCTCGTCGACATGCTGGGCCGCGCCGTCGCCGAGGCCAACGAGAAGCTGCGCATCGTCCGGGAGGAACGTCCCGACCTGAGCAGGATGGGCACGACGCTGACCGCGATGCTGTGGTCCGGCGAGTCCGTCGCGCTCGCGCACGTCGGCGACTCGCGCGGCTACCTGCTGCGCGACGGCGAGCTGTTCCAGATGACGCAGGACCACACGATGGACGAGCTGCTCAAGGCGGAGGCCGAACAGGCCGGCCAGCAGGCCGACCCGGCCGAGACGTCCCGGCTGTCGCACGTCCTGTACCGGGTGCTGGACGGGCGCGAGGACCGCGAGCCCGACCTGCGGCTGCGCGAGGCCCGCCTCGGCGACCGCTACCTGCTCTGCTCGGACGGCCTGTCCGGTCCCGTCGACGCCCAGCGCATCTACGAGATCCTGTCCGCCGAGGCCGATCCGCGGCGCGCCGTCGACCGGCTGATCGCGCAGGCCCGCGACAACGGCGGCCCGGACAACATCACCGCCGTCATCGCCGACGTCGTCGAGGCCGAGCACGCCCGCGGCGCGGAGCCCCCCGTCGTGGTCGGCGCCGCCGCCCAAGCCTGACCGAGCCCCGCCCGAGCCCGCCCGTTCGAGACCGGTTGTCCGTCCCGGCCGGACCCTCCTTCACGTGTTGCGCGCGCATGCCCCCGTGTGACTTCGGCGCGTCCCGTCCCGCCCGCGATCCCGTGTTCCGCTCCGGGAGCGCGTCATCCATTTCGTGACAATCGTCGGGCTAAAGAGTGCCCATGTAGCTGGCGGTTTGTCCTACTCTTACCTCTGAGGCGGTGTCGATGCGTGCGGGGTAACGGTCCGATCGCGGATCGTTGCCCGGACTTGACCCGCCTTGGGGTGGACCCGGTATACGGGTCACTCAGCTTTTTTTCTTTCGAGGCGGAGGATCCGTTGGGGGGAGCGCCCGGGGCGGCGGCCGCCGGTGCACCGCAAGGTGCGCTCGGCGGGATCGTCGGCCGGACCCTCACCGCGGCGCGGCACGGACCCCTGGGTGTGGTGCTGCGCGTCGCGGCGATGGCGGCCGCGGCCGTCGGCGCCGCGCTGGTCCACCGTCTCGACGACCCCGGCGTGCTCTGTCCCCTACGGGCGCTCACCGGAGTCCCCTGTCCCGTGTGCGGGGGCACCACCGTGTTCATCGAGTTCGGCGGGGGCCGCCCGGCCCAGGCGGCGCTCGCGAACCCCGTGGTCCTCGTCGGCGCGGTCGCGGTCGCGGTCGCGCCCCTCGGGCTGGGACGACGGTGGTGGGCACTCCAGCCGAAGACCCGTGCCTGGATGCTCGGCACCGCCCTCGTGGGGTCGGAGCTGTGGCAGCTCGCCCGGTTCGGCGTTCTGCGGGTTTGAGCCGGAGGACGATCCTCCGCCAGACTTGCGGAGCCCTCCGGGTCCGGCGGGCGTCACATAACCACAGGGTCAATCAATAAGGAGCAAGTGTGGGTAACCCCTACGACCCGTACGGCCAGCAGCCGGGCTACGGGCAGCAACAGCCCGGGTACGGCCAGCAGCCCCCGGCCCAGCCCGGTTACGGTCAGCAGCCGGGCCAGCAGCCCGGCTACGGGCAGCAGCCCCCGGCGCAGCCCGGCTACGGACAGCCCCCGGCCCAGCCGGGGTACGGACAGCCCCCGGCCCAGCCCGGCTACGGGCAGCAGCCGCCCGGCGCCCAGCCCGGCTACGGCGCGCCGCCCCCGTCCGCGCCCGGGTACCAGGAGGTGCACCACCACCACTACGGCAGCAGCGGGCAGCTCGCCGAGTGGGGGTCGCGCGCCGGCGGCTACATCATCGACTACCTCATCTTCATGGCGCCGTTCTGGGTGCTGTACTTCATCGGCGGCCTGCTCGCGAGCTCCGGCAGCGGTGGCGCGGCGGCGATCGGCATCCTGTTCTACCTGATCGGCTTCGCCCTGATGATCGGCGCCGGCCTGTGGATCTGCTACCAGGAGGGCACCACCGGGCAGTCCATCGGCAAGCGGCAGCTGGGCATCCGGCTCGTCAGCGCGCAGACCGGGCAGCCGATCGGGTTCGGCATGGCGATCGCCCGCAAGTTCGCGCACATCGCCGACAGCTTCCTCTGCTACATCGGCTTCCTCTGGCCGCTGTGGGACGAGCGCAAGCAGACCTTCGCCGACAAGATCTGCAGCACCATCGTCGTCCGCGCCTGATCACCGGGCTCGCGGCAGCGCGGAGCGTCCCCTCCGGGGGGCGCCCCGCTCTCGTTCTACGGGACGGTTTCTACGGGACCGGTTTCTACGGGACGGGGTCGAACGCGCTGTTGCAGGCCGCCACGAGCGCCCGGCGGACGGCCCGGTCGAGCAGCCGGAGCGCCTCCCCGCGGCGCCGCATCTGGTCGGCGCCGAGCCCCCGGTCGTCCATCCGGCGGGCGAGGTCGACGACGAGGGACAGCCGTCCGGCGAGCGCGGCCACGCGGTGCGCGCGGGCCGGGTAGCCGGGGGCGAGCGGATGGTCGCCGCGGTCCGGGTCGCGCAGCGCGGCGAGCGCGTCCGCGATCTCGGGCGGGACGCCCGCGAAGTCGTCGACCGTGAGGAGCGCCTCGGTCGCGTCCCGCATGGCGAGGGCGAGCTGCCGGTCGGCGTCCGCGAGGGACGGGACGTCCGGCTCGGCCCGGGCCGCGTCGCAGGCCGTCCAGCAGATCCCGACGTAGGACGATCCGCGCAGGTCGTCGGCCGGGACGAGGCCGACCGCCCGGTCGCCGAACACGGCGACGACGGCCGCGCCCGCGTCGATCGCGGCGCGGTTGAACGCGGCCGGGCCGGTGAGCCCGAGCGGGTCGCCCGGCTCCGGCAGGGCCAGCCGCAGCGCGGCCATCCCGGCGACGCGCAGGTCGCCGAGCGCGCCGCGGAGCGGCGCCTCGGCCGGTCCGTGTCCGTTCGCGGAGGCGCCGCGCAGGATCTGCGGGCCCGCCGTCTTCTCGACCGCGTCGACCGCCTCGTCCAGGCCGACGTGTCCGGTCAGCCAGGCATTGCCCCAGGCGGCCAGCGCTGTCGCAGCGTCCTTGCTCATTGCCGTCCCCAACACTCCCTGATGGGCATGCGATCCACCATAAGCGCTCCGATCGCCCTCGCAGCAGCGCGTAACGAACCTCTCGCGCCGGAGCGGGCCGCGCGGAGGGCCGCCGGGCGGCGGTTTCCCGGGTGGGGAGCCGGGGGTCCGCGGCCGTCCCGCATCGCATAAGTTCTCTTCTGAGGATCAGGGACCACGGAGGGGACGAAGGCGCGCGATGACCGGCGAGGTGCTTCAACTCCGCGGAGTCGGGGTCAGGCGCGGCGGGGCGAACCTGCTGCGCGGCGTGACGTGGACGGTGAACGAGGGCGACCGCTGGGTCATCGTCGGACCCAACGGGGCGGGCAAGACGACCCTGCTCCAGATCGCCGCCGCGATGATGCACCCCACCGAGGGCTCCGTCCGGATCCTGGAGGAGGAGCTCGGCCGGACGGACGTGTTCGAGCTGCGCCCGCGCATCGGCCTCGCCAGCTCGTCCCTCGCGGAGAAGGTCCCGGCCGGGGAGACGGTCATCGACCTGGTGCTGACCGCCTCGTACGCGATCCTCGGCCGCTGGCAGGAGGAGTACGACTCCACGGACGTCGGCCGCGCCGTCGCGCTGCTCGATGCGCTCGGCTGCGCCGACCTGATCCGCCGGACGTTCAGCACGCTCTCCGAGGGGGAGCGCAAGCGCGTCCAGATCGCCCGCGCGCTGATGCCCGACCCGGAGCTGCTGCTGCTGGACGAGCCCGCCGCGGGCCTCGACCTCGGCGGCCGCGAGGACCTCGTCGCCCGGCTCGCCGCCCTCGCCGACGACCCGACCGCGCCGACGATGGCGATGGTCACGCACCACGTGGAGGAGGTCCCCGAGGGCTTCACCCACGCGCTGCTGCTGCGCGGCGGCGAGATCGTCGCGCAGGGCAAGGTGGACGAGGTGTTCACCGCCGAGCACCTGTCCGGCACGTTCGGCCTCCCGCTCGCGGTGGACCGGCAGAACGGGCGCTGGTACGCGAGGTCCGTCCGCTGAGCCCGATGGACGCGCTGGACGCGGCGGTGATCTTCGCCGCCGGAGTCGCCGCGGGCGGCATCAACACGATCGTCGGCTCGGGCTCGCTGATCACCTTCCCGACCATGGTGGCGCTCGGCTACCCGCCCGTGGTGGCGAACGTGTCGAACACGATCGGGCTCGTGCCCGGCAGCGCGACCGGCGCCTACGGGTACCGGGAGGAGCTGAAGGGGCAGCGCGGACGGCTGCTGCGGCTGGTGAGCGCGTCCCTGATCGGCGCGTTGATCGGCGGGCTGCTGCTGCTCGGCCTCCCGGCCGGGGCGTTCGACGTCATCGTGATCGCGCTGATCGTGATCGCGCTGGTGCTGGTGGTGGCGCAGCCCCGGCTGCAGCAGTGGATGCTGCGGCGACGCGAGGGCGAGCACCGTCCGCACGGCGGGGCGGCGCTGTGGGTCGGCGTGCTGCTCACGGGCGTGTACGGCGGCTACTTCGGGGCGGCGCAGGGGATCATCCTCATCGCCCTGCTCGGCATCATGCTGGACGACGACCTCCAGCGGCTGAACGCGGCGAAGAACGTCCTCGCGGCCCTCGTGAACGGGACGGCCGGGCTCCTGTTCACGCTCCTGTGGCTGTTCTCGGACACGCGGGTCAACTGGTGGGCGGTGCTGATGATCGCGTCCGGCGCGACGGTCGGCGGGTTCCTCGGCGCCCGGGTCGGACGCCGGATCCCGCCGCTCGTGCTGCGCGGCGTGATCGTGGTCGTCGGCCTCGTCGCCATCGTAAATCTCCTGCTGTGACCAGCGCTTTCGGCGCCCGAGGCAGGGTTCGCGGACGGGCGTTCCGGGTATAGGTCGAATATACGTTCGACTATCGGAGGTTCGCGCCGATGAAGGGCGACAGGGTCGAAATCGTCATCGACGCCGGCGGCGAGGGAACGCGGACGTACGAGGTCGTGGCGAGCCGCGCCGGCCGCCGCGTCGACATCGCGACCCGCCGCGGGGTCGTCGAGGTCAGCGAGGTGACCCGCACCGGCACCGCGGTCCGCACGGCCCGCTTCATGGCCAGCCGAGTCCTGGCCCTGGTCGAGTACCCGGTCTCCGACCGCTCCGCCGACGCCCCCGACTGACCGACGTGCCCGCCGGTCGGCGCGCCGGAGGATAGACGTGCCCGACCGACCGGCGTGCCCGACCCGACCGGCGCGTTCGACCGACCGGCGCGTCCGACCGATCGGCGTCCGACCGATCGGCGTCCGATCGACCGGCGTCCGATCGACCGGCGCCCGACTGGGCGGCGCGTTCGATTGGGCGGCGGGTTCGGCTGGGTGGCGGGGTCGGGTGGCCGGTGGGTCAGGGGATCGTGGCGTCTCGGCGGGGGCGAAAGGTCGTACCGATCGAGTAATATCGAACATGTATTCGAACGATGGGGTCGGCTCGGAGGGGGTACTCCGGGGCGGCCGCGGACCTTCGACGTAAGGCGGAGATGCCGATGACAGCCTCGCCCGACGTCCTTTCGACCTCCCTCGACGTGATCAGAAGCGCGCAGGCGCGGCGGCGCCCCGTCCTCATGCTCACCGGCGGCGCGGACGGCCGTCCGCGGGTGTGCGTCCCCGACTGGGGCGAGCTGCGCGTGCTCGACGGCCTGCGGCTGCGGGTGGCGGTCTGGCCGGACGACCCGACCGCCGTCCAGCTGGATCGCGGCGCGCCGGTCCTGCTGGTCGTGGCCGACTCGCCGGACGTCCACCTGATCCACGCGACGCCCCGCCGCCTGGCCGACGCCGCCATGGTGTGGGCGCACTACGAACTGACCATCACCTCGGCGCGGATAGCCGAAAGAGGCACCGCTCCCTACGCCGACTCCGCCCAGCCCGACGAGGAGGTCCTCGTGGGAACCGTCCTCCGGAGGCGCCCATCGTTCAGTTGACTCGGGGCGCCGCCGGCCGCGGCCGGCGGCGGGCGTTCGGTGAGGCTCGCTAGCCAGGGGTCGGGCGCGGCGACGGTCAGCGTCCTGCGGAGCGTGCGGGCGGCCTGCACGGCCGTGGGACGGCTGGCGGACGTGCCCAGAGTCGGGCGCGGAGTCGTCCGGGTGGAGTAGCGGTCGCCCGCGTGGTGCCAGTGGTGGACGGCGGCGAGCCACGACCGCAGGGCGTCCACGTAGCGGTCGAGGGTTCGGCGGGAGTCCGCGTCCAGGCCGAGTTTGGCGGTGAGGGCGGGCAGCCGCTCGGTGGCGATGTGGTCGAAGCGGCGCAGCCGGACGCCCGCCAGGTCGTTCAGCGTGCGGAGCGACTCGGCGCGCGTCTGGCCGAGGAGGCGTTCCAGCGGGAGCGTCGCGGTGCTCAGGCAGCGTTCGAGCTCCACCTCCTTGCGGGCGGAGAACACGTCGTTGAACAGGAGCATGGCGTCCATGGCGGCGTTGTCGAGGGCGCGGAGCTGGCGGCTGGCCGACAGGGCCGGGTGCAGCCGGATGTCGGCGGCCGCCCTGATGAGGGTGAGGTTGAGGGTGTGCGCGAATGAGCGCCGGCGCCAGTCGAAGTAGTCCAGCGGCTCGGGGACGCGGTGCTGGTGCAGGTTGAACAGCTCCCACAGGTGGCCTGAGCAGTATTCGGCCAGGCCGTCGACGCGGTCCGGGAACAGTTCGGCGCTGCGCGGCCACAGGTCGGCCAGGCACCGCTCCAGGATGTTGAGCGGCGACGGCACGGGGGCGGCGCGGTCGGCGGGCATGAACGCCGGGAGCCGTGCGAACAGCGTTTCGGCGGCGGCGAGGTCGCCCGGGCCGAGCGGGCGGCCCCGCTTGAACAGCTCGACCACCAGGTCGTCCATGTAGAGGGCGAAGATCAGCCATTGGCCGACCAGCTCCAACCGGGGCCGCGGCGCGTCCGGGAAGGCGGTGGCGGGGATGTAGGCCAGGTCCTCGGCCGTGAACTGCCGTTCCGTCCAGGCTCCGGAGCCGGGGACGCCGTTCGGGCGCAGCAGTCCCATCCGCCGCGCCCAGTCGGTCGACCTGAGCCCGCACACCTCGTGGTGCGGGTTGCGCCGGATCCGGTACGGCATCGCGAGGGGGCGTCCGGCGAAGTGCCCGGCGCGTGCGGTGGACGGGCGATGGGCCCGGCGCGTCCAGTCCACGCGCGGCGGCTCCGCGGACCCGTACCGGGACGTCTCGCGGTGCCAGCGCAGGTCGCCCGCGATGTGGTCGCGCAGCGCCTGCACGTACGCGCCGACCGAGGCGACCTCGGCGCGCGTCATGCCCTCCCGCGCGGCGAGGCCGGGGAGCTCGTCGCGGACGGTGTCCTCAAGCTGGCCCATCCGCCCGGTGAGCAGGTCCCCGACGAGGTCGGCGGCCTGCTGCCGGGTGTACCCGAGCCACTCGGCCAGGACGGGGACGATGTTGAACGACGACCCTCTCCGCGCGTCGCGGGCGTGCCGGAACAGGTCGTCGCGCAGGCCGACGACGTCGGCGAAGCTCGTCTCGATCACGCGGAGCGGCCGCGTCCCGGCGAGCCGCTCGGGGACCTCGGCGCGGACGGAGTGCTCGACGAGCCGCGCCGTCCAGAACGGGCCGCCGTGCTCGCGCCGCAGGCCGAGGTACTCCATCGGGTCGAGGACGGCGCGCTCCGGGAACTCCAGCAGCCCGGCCGAGGTCTCGACCGCGCCGTGGAAGGCGTCCGCGAACCGGCGCCGCCACCCGGCCGACGTACCCGGCACGGTCCGCGCCCACAGATCCGCGAGCCCCTGCTCCACCGCCCCCTCCACCTCGACCCGGACCCCCTCCGCCTCGACCCGGACCCCCTCCGCCTCGACGCACGCGCCCTCCGGGTCGGGCACGCCCTCCGGCCCGACGACCGCGCTGTCCGCCCCGTCCGCGCCGTTCGGGCCGTTCGGGCCGTCCGCGCCCGCCAGCTCGGCGGACGCGCTGTCCACGGCGGACGCGCCCTTCGGCCCGGGGAGCGCGCTGTCCGGGGCGAGTAGGCCGTCTGCGGCGAGCAGGCCGTGCGGGGCGGACGCGCCCTCCGGTCCGGGAGACGCGCTGTCCGGGGCGGCCGGGCCGTCCGGGGCGAGTGGGCCGTCCGCGGCGGGCGTGCCCGCCAGCTCGGCGGGCGCGCCGTCCATGGCGGGCGCGCCCTCTGGTCCGGGGGTCGCGTTGTCCGCGGTGGGCGGGCCGTCCAGGGCGGATGTGCCCTCCGGCCCGGGGGTCGTGTTGCTCGGGGCGGGCGGGCTGTCCGGGGCGGGCGAGCTGTTCGGCTCGGCGGGCGCGTCCTTTGGGCCGGTGGGGGCGGTGTTTGAGGGCGGGGCCGTGTTCGGGCGGGTGTCTTCTGGGGTGAGGGTCACGGGGGTTAAGGCGCGTAGGCGGGAAGGAGCGAATCTCGTGGTGGCCTTGGCCGGGGTGAGTCGGTCGATGTGGTCCTCTATGAACCAGCCGAGGACGTACCACTCGGTGAGCAGTTCCAGTTCGTCCGCGGGCGCGTCCGGGAAGCCGTAGGCGGCGAACCTGGCGAAGTCGATGGCCTCGTAGTCCGCCTCGTCCCAGACGGACTCGTCGGAGCCGAGGATCCCGATGTCGAGGGCCCACCGCTTCGCGGCGGACCGGGCCCGGGCGTGGTGCGGGTTGAGGCGCGCCGGGTACGGCATCGGGAGCGGCGGGAGGGCGATGGACGTCATGGCCGCCACCCTACGAGCGACATATGCGCAGAGTCAGTACTCAACTACCATGAGTCGCCATTGCGGAACGTTCTGCTGACCGCAATGGACCTGTGGAACAGCCCCCGAACCCCTAGTAAGGACGGACCTGGACCGTGCCCTCCTCCGTGACCCGGGTCTCGAAGGCGGGCTGCCGGGCGGTGGCGGGCCCGTGCACGACGGCCCCGTCCTGGACGCGGAACGTGCTCCCGTGCCACGGGCAGATGACGCACACGTCGGCGTTGTCGTCGGTGACGATGCGCCCTTGGTGAAGGGGCCCGGCGAGGTGGCTGCAGCGGTCGGCGAGGACGTGGATCTCGTCGCCGGTCCGAAGCACGAACAGGCCGATGTAGCCGAGGCGGCGGTGCACGGGCCAGCCGTCCGGGAGTTCGTCGGCCGCGCAGAGGTCGTGCCAGCCGAGCGTGACGAGGTGGCCGATCTGGTCGGCGTGGCTCGCGCCCGCGGCCTGCCGGAACGCGAGGTGCCCGCCGAGGTAGCCGCCGACGAGGAGGGCGGACAGCCCGGCGTAGCCGAACGCGCGCCCGGCGCCGTCCCGGCCCTGGTAGCGGGCCACCAGGGACGCCGAGTACAGCGTGCTCGCCGTCGCCATCCCGGCGGCGTGGACGAGCCCGACGCGCTGCTGCTCGCGGTGCAGCGAGGCCCAGTCGGCGACGCCGGTCAGCACGGTCGGGACGGCGCTCGCCAGCCCGGCCGCGACGAGGGTCCCGGCGGCGCGCCGCGCGCCCGGCATCAGGTCCAGGACGGCGGCGGACATCCAGAAGCCCATCGGCATGTCGGTCAGCGGCGGATGCGCGGGGTGCCCGGCCGGGACGCCGTGCAGCGCGTCCTTGACCGGCCCCGGGCGCAGCACGCGCCGCACGGCCAGGGAGAGTCCGCGGATGACCCCGTCGAGGCCCTGGGCCTGCTCCAGCCGGTCGGTGACGTCGGCGAGCCGCGCCGGCCCCTCCGGCCGGGACATTCGCCGGAAGATGTTCGTCCTGCGGTTCATGCCCCTCCTCCGCGGCGTGTGCTTGAGACCTCGCATTCGTCCGAGCCCCCTGTCGGACACTAGCCGTCCGCGTTCACCTGCGGCCAGTCATACGTACCTGTAGGCGGGAGGGGCTAAACCACGGGGCCGACGTGTGCTAGGCGCGTGGGCTGCGCGGGCGTCCGCTAACCGGCTGTGACGGCGGTGACGGTGACGGGGACGCCGTTCAGGACGGCGTTGCCCGACAGCGGGTCGATCTCCCGCTCGTCCGTGATCGCGTTGACGTTGACGCCCGCGTGCCGCCGCGCGACCCCGGTCCGCGTCCCGGAGCGGTCGTGGCCCCACCCGTGCGGGAGGCTGACGACGCCGGGCATGAGGGCGTCGGTGGGCTCGGCGACGGCCTCGACGGCGCCCGTCCGGGACGAGACGCGCACCGCGTCCCCGGCGGCGACGCCGAGCCGGGCGGCGTCGGCGGGGTTGAGCAGGAGCGTGCACGTGTTGGAGCCGCCGACCAGCTCGGGGACGTTGTGCAGCCAGCTGTTGTTGGAGCGCAGGTGGCGGCGTCCGATCAGGACCAGCCCGGACGGGACGGGCTCGCGGAGGGCGCGGTGCAGGCGGTCGACGTCGGCGGCGAACGTGGACGGGCACAGCTCGATCCGTCCGGACGTGGTGCAGAGCACCTCGTCCAGGCGCGGCTTGAGGGCGCCGAGGTCGAGGCCGTGCGGGTGCTCGGTGCGGAGCCGGGTGAGGGTGAGCCCGTCCGGGTCGGCGCCGAAGCCGTCCCCGTAGGGGCCGAGGCGCAGCATCATGTCGAGCCGCCGCTCGGCGGGCGGCGCGTCGGCGTCGAGCAGTGCGCGCAGCTCGGCGGGCTCGCGGCCGTGCACCGGCGACTCGGCGAGCGCGGCCGCCCGGGTCAGCGCCGCCGTGATGATCATGTCGTCGAGCGCGGCGGGGTCGGCGTCCGCGCCGGAGGCGAGCACGGCGAGCCGGGCGAGGATGGCGGCCTCGTCCGGGCGGCCGTCCGGGAGCGGGACGGCGGGCGGCGAGTAGCGCGCGTAGTCGCGGACGGCGAGCCCGGTCAGCGCGACGTCGTAGTGCGGCGTCTGCGCGGGCCGCGGCGGCGGCAGGATCACGTGCGCGTGCCGGGTCGTCTCGTTCAGGTACGGGTCGACGCTGACCATGAACTCCAGGCCGCCGAGCGCCCGGTCGAGCCGGACGGAGTTCGGCGCCGACAGCGCCGGGTTCCCGCCGATCGTGATCAGCGCCCTGACCTGGCCCTCACCGGGCGTGTCCAGCTCGTCGGCGAGGGTCGCGACGGGCAGTTCGCCGTTGACCTCGGGGAGCCCGCGGACGCGGCTGCGCCACCGCCCGGTGGTGAACGGCCGCTTCCGCCGGTACACGGGCGCGTGCGCGGGACGCGGGAACATCGCCCCGCCGGGACGGTCGAGGTTCCCCGTCAGGACGTTGAGGACGTCCACCAGCCAGCTGTTCAGCGTCCCGTACGGCTGCGTGCAGGTGCCGACGCGCCCGTACACGGCGGCGCGGGGCGCGGCGGCCAGCTCGCGGGCCGTCCGCCGGATCGTCTCCGCCGGGACGCCCGTCATGGGCGCGACGCACTCGGGAGCGAAGTCGACGGTGAGGGCGCGCAGGTCGTCCAGGCCGTTGACGCGCCCGGCGAGATGCTCGGCGGAGACGACGAGGTCCTCGGCGAACAGGGTGCGGACCAGCGCCATCAGGAAGAACGCGTCCGTCCCGGGACGGATGAACAGGTGCTCGTCGGCGAGCGCGGCCGTCCGCGTCCGGCGCGGGTCGACGACCACGACCTTCCCGCCGCGCGCCCGGATCGCCTTGAGCCGTCCGGGGAAGTCGGGCGCGGACGCGAGGCTGCCGTTCGAGTCCAGCGGGTTCGCGCCGAGCATCAGCAGGTGGCCGGTGCGGTCGAGGTCGGGCACGGGGATCGCGAGCGGGTCGCCGAACATGTGCCCGCAGGCGACGTGCTTCGGCATCTGGTCGGCGGTGCTCGCGGTGAACAGGTTGCGGGTGCCGAGCGCCTTCACGATCGCGCCCGCGTACAGCGGACCGGCGATGGAGTGCGCGGCCGGGTTCCCGATGTAGACGGCGACGGCGTCCGCGCCGTGCCGCTCGACGATCCCGGACAGCGCGTCCCGGACGGTCTCGAACGCCGCGTCCCACCCGGCCGCCGTCCAGCCGTCCGCTCCGGGTGCGCGGACGAGGGGCTCGGTGAGCCGGTCCGGGTCGCCGTCGAGGGAGCCGAGCGTGGCGCCCTTGGGGCAGATGAACCCGCGGCTGAACGGATCGTCCCGGTCGCCGCGCACCCGCGTGACGGCGTCCGCGTCGTCGAGTGTCAGCTCCAGTCCGCACATCGCCTCGCAGAGGGGACAGGTGCGGAACGCCGTGCGGTTGCCCATCGAGCACTCCTTGTGAACGTGACCGTCCCCATCATTCCCCGGCTCCGCGGGTCTGGCCACGGTGGGTGACCCGCTGTGTCGTCCGCGTGTGAGGACCGTCGCCGTCCAAGCAGGTCAGGGGGCGTTCTCCCGCGGGATGTGGCGCCCGTGGCATGCTGGGGCGTCTGATCCGGGAGCTCCGCTGGGGGCGTGCGGAGGTATGGGGATGGGCATGCGGGGGAAGGCGGCAGCGGCGGCGGTCATGGCCGGGGCGGTCGCGCTGGCCGCCACCGGGTGCGGCGGCGGTTCGGGCGACTCGGACGCGAAGGGCGCGACGCCGCCGCCCGGGACGTCCGGCGGCACGCAGGCCCCGGCGAGCCGGGAGCCGGCCGCGCGGCAGCCGATCGTCCTGGCGTTCGGCGGCGACACGCACTTCGAGGGGTCGCTGCGGTCCCGGCTCGCGAACCCGGCGACCGCGCTCGGCCCGGTCGCGCGGCAGCTCCGCGCCGCCGACCTCGCCATGGTCAACCTGGAGACCGCGATCACGACCGGCGGGACGCCCGCGCCCGGCAAGCAGTTCACCTTCCGCGCCCCGGCGACCGCGTTCACGGCGCTCAAGGCCGCCGGGGTGGACGTCACGTCCATGGCGAACAACCACGGCATGGACTACATGGAGGAAGGGCTGCGCGACTCCCTCGCCGCCATCAAACGCAGCCGGTTCCCGGTGGTCGGCATAGGCAAGAACGCCGACGAGGCGTACCGCCCCTACCGCGTCACCGTGAAGGGCAACAAACTCGCCATCATCGGCGCGACCCAGGTACTCGACGACAACCTGATCGAGCGGTGGACGGCCACCGACGCCAAGGGCGGTCTGGCGTCGGCCAAGGACATCCCGCGAATGGTGCAGGCGGTGAAGGAGGCGCGCAAGGGATCGGACGTCGTCATCGTCCACCTGCACTGGGGCCAGGAGCTCAGGTCGTGCCCGCTGCCCCGCCAGCAGGAGCTCGCCCAGCAGCTCGTCGCGGCGGGCGCGGACATCGTCGTCGGCGGCCACGCCCACGTCCCGCTGGGCGGCGGGTACATGAACGGCTCGTACGTCCATTACGGGATGGGCAACTTCGTGTTCTCGTCCGCGAGCGGCCAGACGGCCGAGTCGGGCGTGCTGTTCCTGCGCGTCGAGAACGGCAAGGTCGTCAAGGACAAATGGGCGCCCGCCCGGATCTCCGGCGGCCTCCCGATCCCGCTGAAGGGTGCCTCGGCGGTCGCCGGCGTCAAGAGGTGGAACGGGCTGCGGGGATGCACCGGCCTCCAGGCGCGCCCGTCCTGACCGGCTGGACTCTCCCCCCGTGGGAGGGCTCAGGGTGGTGCCCGTGAGCGACGATCTCCTGCCGATCGGACGGTTCGCCCGGCTGTGCCGGTTGAGCGTCAAGCAACTCCGGCACTACGACGACCTGGGCCTGCTCGCCCCGGCGTGGACGGACCCGTCGTCCGGCTACCGCTACTACCGGCCGGGCCAGGCGCGGGACGCGCTGCTCGCCGGCCTGCTGCGGGCGATGGACGTCCCGCTGCCGGTGGTCGCGCGCGTCCTGTCCGGGGACGAGGGCGGCGCGCTCCGCGAGGCGCGCGACCGGATCGAGGCCGACGTCGACCGGCGGCTGCGCGGCCTGCGCCTGCTCGACCGCGTCGTGGCCGAGGGCCTGCCGGACGTCGCGGTGTCGATCGTCCAGGAGCCCGCCCGCCGGGTGTTCACCGCGAGCGAACCTGCGACGCCCGCGACCATTCCGGTCGCCACCGGGGCGTGCGTCGCGCGGCTGCTGCCCCGGATGACGCCCGGCGGCCTGCTCGTCGGCCTGTTCCCGCTCGACATGGCGGACGGGTTCGACGTCCGCGTCGTGGTCGAGGCGGCGGACGGCGACGGCGTCCTGCCCGGCGGCCCGTTCGCCGCGGCGGTCCACGTCGGCCCGTACGAGGAGATCCCGCTCACGGTCCATGGCGTGCTCGCGTGGATCGGCGACCACGGGCACACGCCCGCCGGTCCCGTCCGCGAGGTGTACCTCGACGATCCCGCGACCACGCCGCCCGAACGCCTGGAGACCCGGGTGATGATCAGAGTGGAGGACTCTCCATGAACGGCTGGTACGAGGCGTCCGGCGAACCGGAGATCGTGGAGCACGGGCCGGTGTCCGGTCTGGCGGTGACCGGTCGCGGCGAGCCGGGAGGCGCCGCCTACGGCGCGAGCGTGGGCGCGCTGTACGCGGTGATGGGCGCGCTCGGCGCGCCGGCGGCCCCGCTGGAGGGACGCTGGTGGGTCGAGGACGAGCGGTCGCCGTTCGACGTCCCGCGCGAGGAGTGGCGGTGGCACCTGTTCCTCCGCCTCCCGGACGACGTCGGGGCGATCGACCAGGCGCGGGAGGACGTCCGGGCGAAGGTTCCGGCGGCGGCGCGCGTCCAGCACGTCCGGTACGGGGGTGGACGGTGCGTGCAGGTGCTCCATCGCGGCGCGTACGCGGACGAGCCCGCGTCCCTGGCGAAGATGGGCGCGCTGATGGAGGCCGAGGGGCTCGTTCCCAACGGACTCCACCACGAGATCTACCTGTCCGACACGCGGGAGACGGACCCCGCGAAGATGCGCACGATCCTGCGGCAGCCCGTCCGGTAGCGCTGGTCGGAGGGCCCGTCGCGGAGGCGTGGTTTCACGGGAAACTACGCCTCCGCTCTCGGGTCGACGCGCTGGCGCGGGTCGGCGGCGGTGCGCCTGAGGGTCTGGGACGGGGTCTCCCCGAAGCGCTGCCGGTAGTGGGCGGCGAACCGGCTCATGTGGACGTAGCCCGCCGCCCCGGCGACCTCGGTGATCGTCCGCGGTCCCGGGGTCGCCGCGAGCAGCGCGGCGCGCGCGTGGTCGAGCCGGACGCCGCGCAGGAGCTGCGTCGGCGTCATGCCCCACTCGGCGTGGCAGATGGCCTGGAGCTGGCGGACGCCGATCCCGGCCGCCGAGGCGATGTCGGCGACGCCGATCGGGCGCCGGTGGTGCGCCTCCACCCAGTCGCGGATGACGCCCGCGAGGCGGTGCGGCGGGCGCGGCGGCGGCTCGGCGAGGGTGTCGGCCGCCGTGTGCGGGAGGCCGAGCAGGATGGCGGTGAGCAGCGACTCCTCCAGGTTCCGCTCCGCCAGCGGGTGCAGGCCGCCGTGCGCGGTCGCGTGGTCGAGCACGTCGCAGACGTGCCGCCACGTCCGGTCCACGATCGAGGACGGCAGCACGGCCTTCCCGCCGGAGTTGAGGAAGCGGGGCGGCGGGCCGTGCTCGCGCCCGAGCTGGCGGGCGAGGTGGTCGGCGAGCCGCCCGGTGGTCGTCGACACGACCAGGCAGCCGCGCCTCGGCGGCGGAACCAGCCGCATCGGCTCGTCATGGGACAGGACGTGCCCGCCGCCGGTGGTGGACCGCTTGCGGGTGGAGCGGTACTCGACGTCCATGGGCGCCATCGGAGCGCACATGGCGAAGTGCCCCTCGGTGGGGGGCGTGTCCACGATGACGCCGCCGCCGCCGTACCGGACCCAGACGAGGTTGACCGAGCCGAGGGTGACGGCGTTGACGACCCCGTCCAGCGGTGCGCCCGGCCTGCGGGCCTGGAGGTCGTGCCCAACGGCGAACGGTTCGACCGCGTCGTGGAGGACGTCGAGCTCCCTGCTGACGACCCGCCGATACGCGGACAGGGGTTGGGAAGCGGTGGGAGGAGTCATGGTGGTGTGCGACGGTACCGGGCCCTCGCGGTCGAACAAACCCTCTTAGATGGGAATGGTTCCGAGGGCGACGCGGTCGAAGGGCCCCGGCTCCGGCTCGTTCGGACGCCGGACGTCCGTGGTCGCGTAGACGACGACCGTCGCCGGCCGCCGCCGCCGTTCCCTGGCCCAGAGCGCCGTCTCGTGCACGATCTCCGCGAGATGGGCGCCGCAGGAATCGCGTCCCGGCGTCCGGACCCCGGGCGCCGGAACCGCCTCCAATCGCACGTGAAAGCGGGAAGAACGCCCGCAGTTCGGCATCGAGCAGGCCGGGCTGCCGTCGAGTAAGGGATATGCGGGGTCGCTGCGCATCGTCTGCACTTCCGGCGTCGCGAAGAGTGGGGGGCCGCCTTCGGGGCGTTGAATTCGCTGACCCCGGGGGGCGGGATTCGGAACTGATTCGCCTCCCGGGGCGGAGCCGCTGAAGCTCCAATCATGCATCAGCCGACCGCGCGCATCAACGCGAAACAGATAGCGGATCTCGCCCGGCAGCTAGCGAGCTTCGACCCCTTTTTCTGATTTAGCCGAAACGCGAGAATGGGGCGGTTCGCAACCCGTTCGGCGTTCGGTGGACGCGCTCCGGGAGAGCCGCGCGACGGTCGGGAGGCCCGGCGCGGTGGGCGAAGCGGCGGAGCGTGAAGATCGCCCTCACCTGCGCGGGTGCGCCGGTCGAGGCGGCGGCGGGGGCCGCCGCGGCCGTCCGGAAGCACGGGGCCCGGCCCGGTGGTCATGGACGCGATGGCCGGATCCGGCCGCGACGTCCGTCCGTCCCTCTCGTCACGCCTCCTGGTTGATGCGGGGCGCACGTAGAGTGGCGGACATGGCCATCTGGGACGACCGCCCCGCCGGGCTATGGCGTCTTACCGAGGCGGGTGTCGTGTGATGAAGGTCCGCGTCCTCACCTTCAACACGCTGTTCCGCGGACGGGCCCGCGCGCGAATCGGGGCGCTGGCCGAAATCGTCGATCGCGCCGACTACGACGTCGTCTGCCTCCAGGAGGTCATTTCCCCGCGCGTCCTCGCCCGGCTGCGCGGCGGGACGCCGTCCTATCCGCATCGGGCGCACGCCGGCGCGTTTCCGCTCGTCCGCGGAGGGTTGGTCACGCTTTCGCGCTGGCCGATCACGCGGAGCCATTTCCTGACGTACACGCGTTCCCTTCCAGCGCGTCCCGAATGGATCCTGCGCAAAGGGGCGCTGTTCACCCGCGTCCGCCTTCCGGACGGGTATCTGACCGTTGTGAACACGCACCTTTCGGCGAATCTGGACGTTGACTGGTCTCCGTCCAACGTCTACGCGAAGGTCGAGGAATCGGAGCTTCGGGAACTGGCCGCCGGGATCGGCCGCATTCCCCGGACGGAACCGATGGCGGTCATGGGCGACTTCAACGTCCCCCGCGAATCGCCGTTCCTGCGGGCGTTCACGGACGCGACCGGGCTGGCGAACGCCCTGGCGGGCGACGCGGAGCCGACGTTCCGTCCCGAGATCGCGGAGTTCGAGCCCATCGACCAGCTCCTCGTCCGGCCGGGGATCGAGGCGACGACCCGGCTGGTCTTCAAGGACGACGTCCGCCTTCCCGACGGCGGCGCCGTCCAGCTCTCCGACCATTTCGGAATCGACGCCACGCTGACGGTCGGCGCCGCTTAGCCGGCGGGTTTGCGGGCCTCGATCAGCACGCGCGAGGAATGGGCGACGAACGGGCCGTCCCGCCGGATCCGGTCGTGCAGTTCGCGGAGCCGCTCGCGATGCGCCTCGACCGTGAACCCCGGGACGATCCAGATGACCTTGCGCAGGAAGTAGACGACCGCGCCGATGTCGAGGAACTCCATCCGCAGCCGTTCCGAGCGCAGGTCGACGACCTCCAGCCCGGCGGCGCGGGCGTCGGCGCTCTCCACGTCCGGGTGCCGTTTCCGGCGCGCCTCCGGCTGCGGGCCGAGGAAGTGCTCGGTCAGCTCGAACACGCTGGCCGGGCCGACGTGCTGGGCGAAGTACGTCCCGCCGGGGACCAGCACGCGGGCGATCTCCGCCCACCGGACGACGGCCGGGTGACGGCTCACGACCAGGTCGAACGCCGCGTCGCCGAACGGCAGCGCCGGCCCGCCCGGGTCGGCGACCACCACCGCGCCGCGCGGGTGCAGCAGCCGGGTCGCCCGCGCGACGTTCGCGGGCCAGGACTCCGTCGCCGCCATCGTCGGCGGGAACGTCTCCGCCCCGGCGAGCACCTCGCCGCCGCCGGTCTCCACGTCCAGCGCGGCCTGGGCACTGGCGAGCCGCCGGCTCATGAGGCGCTGGTAGCCCCAGGGCGGGCGCTCTTCCGTCGCGCGGCCGTCCAGCCAGGAGAAGTCCCAGCCCGCCACCGGGGCCGCCTCTGCCTCGGCCACCAGTTCCTCGAAGCTCGTCTCGTCCATCAGTCCATGGGTCAGGTTGTTCGGAATTCTGTGATGGTTACGGGGCGCTTGGGTGTGCCGTCGCCGGGGCCGTTCTCGTCGCCCGCCCCTGCCTTGGCGACCTCGTCCACCATGTCCAGGCCGGACGTGACCTGGCCGAAGGGCGTGTAGTCCGGGGACAGGGTCGCGTCCGCGTACAGGATGAAGAACTGGCTTCCGTTGGTGTCGGGGCCCGCGTTGGCCATGGCGACCACTCCCCGGGTGTAGCGCGCTCCCGAGGTGTTCTCGTTGGCGAACTTGTAGCCGGGACCTCCGGAGCCCCTACCCGATGGGTCGCCGCACTGGAGAACCTTCAGACCGGCACTGGTCGTGAGCCTGTGGCAGGGCGTGTCGTCGTAGTACTTCTTGCCCGCCAGGAAGGCGAGCGAGTTCACGGTGCAGGGCGCCTTGGCCGCGTCCAGTCGCACTTGCAACGTGCCCCGGTTGGTCTTGATGGTGGCCCTTGTAGGCAGGGTCGCGGGTACTTGCGATGGGGGCGTCCCCACGTCCTTGACGCCTCCGAGGCTTTCCCGCGTGTAGACGCAGTTGCGACTGGACTGCCCTGCCAGAGCGGTCCTGCTGCCGGGGCTCGACTGGGTGGCCGGTGTCGCGGGCTTCTCCCTGTCGTTCCAGAGGACGACGCCGACGACCCCGCCGGCCACGGCCAGCACGCCCGCCCACGCGCCGACGGCGATCAGCGGCGCGTGCCGTCCACGCCCCGGTCGCGGCGCGCCCGCCGGATTCGTCGGGTACCGGTACACCGGCGGCGGACCGGCCGGGAACGCCGGGGGAGGCGGCGCGGACGGCCGCCGTCCGGCGACCGACGTGCCCTCCGCGAGTAGGTTCCGCTCCGTCCCGGCCGCGGCGGCGTCCAGCCGGTCGCCGAGCAGCCCGCGCAAAACCTGGACCGCGGTCGGACGGCTCGCCGGGTCCTTGGCGAGGCAGGCCGCGACCAGCCCGCGCAGGTCGCCGGTGAGCGCGCCGAGGTCCGGTTCGCCGGTCAGCACCCGCTGCATGATCGCCGGGACGGTGTCGGCGCCGAACGGCGGGACGCCGTTCGCGGCGAACGCCATCGTGCAGCCCCACGCGAACATGTCCAGCGGCGCGCCGCCCGCCGACCCGGCGAACTGCTCGGGCGCCATGTAGGCGGGCGTCCCGACCGCGCCGGTCATGGTCGCGGACGTCGCGTCCAGCGGCCGCGCGATGCCGAAGTCGATCACCTTCGGGCCGTCCGCGCCGAGCAGCACGTTCGCCGGCTTGAGGTCGCGGTGGACGACGCCCGCCTCGTGGATCGCGGCCAGCGCCGTCGCGGTGCCGATGGCGAGCCTGACCAGGTCCTCGCCGGACGCCGCGCCGCGCTCGGCGACCAGCTCGCGCAGCGACGGCCCCTCGATGTACTCGCTGACGATGTAGGGGAGGTCGCCGTCGGCGTCCGCGGCGAGGACCCGCGCGGTGCAGAACGGCGCGACCCGGCGCACGGCCGCCAGCTCGCGCTCGAACAGGGTGCGGGCGCGCTCGTCCCGGCCGATGTCGGCGTGCAGGAGCTTCGCCGCGACGCGTTGCCCGTCGGCCGACTCGCCGAGGAACACGGTGCCCTGCGCGCCCTCCCCGATCCGGGCCGTCAGCCGGAACCCGCCGAGCTCGCGCGGGTCGTTCGGGCGCAGCGGGCGCGGTTCGGGCATCCGGGACCTCCACGGCGGCGGCGAGAGGAGAGCAGCCTATCCGGGGAGCGGCGCGGCCATCTGGGCGGACGCCATTCCGCGGATTCGCCTCTGGCCTTGACGCCGCGAACGCCGGACAGAACTAGGAGGCGGCGATCAGGTCGCGGTACCAGTCGTAGGACTTCTTCGGCGTCCGCTTCTGCGTCTCGTAGTCGACGTGGACGAGCCCGAACCGCGGATGGTAGCCCTCCGACCATTCGAAGTTGTCGAGAAGCGACCACGTGTAATACCCGCGGATGTCGATTCCCTCGCCGATCGCCTTGCGCATGGCGTTGATGTGGGCGTCCAGGAAGGCGATGCGGGACGAGTCGTCCACCGCGCCGTCCGGGCCGATCTCGTCGGGGAACGAGCAGCCGTTCTCCGTGATGTAGAGCGGCGGCAGGTCGTACCGGGAATCGAGGGTGCGCAACAGCGACAGGAAGGCGTCGGGGACGATCGGCCATCCCATCCCGGTCACCGGATATTCGGAGATGTCCACGATGTCGAAGGGGAGCGGCCCCTCCGTCGGGTTCTTGAGCCGCGTCGGCTGGTAGTAGTTCACGCCCAGGAAGTCGATGGGCGACGCGATGACGGCCAGGTCCTCCGGGCGGACGAACGGCGCCTCGCCCATGATGTCCGGATACCGCCCCAGCAGCACGGGATCGGTGAACAGCCGGTTCATGAACGCGTCGAAGGCGTCCGCCGCCGGACGGTCGGCGGGCGACGCGGCCCAGGCCGGGGAGTAGTGGTTCGTCAGGCCGACCTCGCGGGCGCCCCGGCCGCGCAGCGCGGTGACGGCGAGGCCGTGGCCGAGGAGCTGGTGGTGCGCGGTCGGGAGCGCGTCCA
Organism: Actinomadura decatromicini; assembly: GCF_008121305.1. NCBI lineage: Bacteria > Bacillati > Actinomycetota > Actinomycetes > Streptosporangiales > Thermomonosporaceae > Actinomadura > Actinomadura decatromicini. The sequence continues at coordinate 514,114 of NZ_VSRQ01000002.1, forward strand.
GCATGAGCGTCCGGCCGGGGGCGTAGACGCCGAACGCGTAGCCGTAGGCCATGACGACCACGGGCTCGTTCAGAGTTATCCACATGTCCACGCGGTCCGCGAGGCGCTCGGCGGCGAGGTAGGAGAATTCAGCGAACCGGTAGGCGGTGTCGCGCTCCATCCAGCCGCCTGCGTCTTCGAGCGGCTGCGGGAGGTCCCAGTGGTAGAGGGTGGCGGCGGGCGCGATCCCCGCCGCGAGCAGGCCGTCCACGAGACGGTCGTAGAAGTCGAGGCCCTTCGGGTTCACCGGGCCGCTGCCGCGCGGCTGGACGCGCGGCCACGCGATCGAGAACCGGTAGGAGTCCACGCCGAGGCCCGCCATCAGCGCGACGTCCTCCGGCCAGCGGTGGTAGTGGTCGCAGGCGACGTCGCCGGTGTGGCCGTCGCGGGTGCGTCCCGGCGTCCGGGCGAAGGTGTCCCAGGTGGACGGTCCCCGCCCGTCCTCGTCGGCCGCGCCCTCGATCTGGTAGGCGGCCGTCGCGACGCCCCAGCGGAACCCCTGCGGCAGACCCATCGCCGTCCCCTCCCCGGAGCCTCCGGAAATGCGAATTACTTTCGGATATTAGGTGTTCGGGTGGTGCGCACGGAAGACTCCCGTGGCCTCGGGGTGGCGGCGGTGACGCCGTCCATGCCCGGCGGCGTCGCGTTCGGGTGACAATGGTCGGGTGACCGAGATCCGGACCCCGCTCCGCCGCCGTCCCGCCCAGCGCCGCAGTGCCGAACGCGTCCAGCGGATGCTCGACGCCTGCGCCGACATCCTCGACGAGGACGGCTACGACGGCCTCACCACGACGCGCATCGCCCAGCGCGCCGACGTGGCCATCGGCTCGGTGTACCAGTTCTTCCCCGACAAGCGCGCCGTCGCGCAGGCCCTCGCGCTGCGCAACCTGGAGGAGTTCGGCGAGCGCATCTCGACGCGGCTGGCCGACGGCGGCTTCGACGACTGGTCCGACACGGTCGGCGCGATCATCGAGATCTTCGTCGCGATGCACCGCACCGTCCCCGGCTTCCGCGTGCTGCGGTTCGGCGACGTCGCCGACGTCCACCTGCTCGACTCCGACGCCGACAACAACGCGGTCGTCGCCGGGCGGCTCCGCCGGATGATCGTCGAGACGTTCGGCATCCAGGACACCCCCGGCCTCGCCACCGCGCTCGCCATCGCGGTGGAGGCGGGCGACGCCGTGCTCAAGATGGCCTTCCGCCGCGACCCGGACGGCGACCCGGTGATCGTCTCCGAGGCGGAGCGCCTGATCCACGGCTACCTCGCCGCCCATATCGAGGAGTCCTGACCCACCGCCCGACTTCTGTGGCAGACTCCGCGAAACGCTACAGAACGGGTGAGTTCGCTGGACGACGCACGGCTCCAGGCGCAGAACAGGCTGCTGATCCGTCAGCGGTTGCGTCTGATGGTGAACCAGTACGAGGTGCACGCCGAGACCCCCGGCGGCGAGGAGGGCGAACTGCTCGCGTTCGCGCAGCAGAAGCGCCTCGCCTTCAAGGAGCAGGTGACCCTGTACGCGGACGACGCCAAGACCCGTCCGATCCTCGGGTTCAAGGCGCGCAAGCGCATCGACCTCGCGTCCGCGTACGACGTCACCGACGCGGACGGCAAGCCCATCGGCGTCTTCCGCAAGGACTTCAAGAAGTCCCTGCTCGCCTCCACCTGGCACCTGGAGCAGCCCGGCCTCGGCGTCACGACCGGCAGCGAGCGCAACAAGGCCGTCGCGATGCTGCGCCGCGTCTGGCAGTTCATCCCGTACGTGGACTCGCTCCCCTTCGCCTGGCCGTACCACTTCGACTTCTACGCGGGCGACCAGGTCGCCTTCTCCGTCGACAAGAGGTTCGGCTTCCGCGACCGCTACGTCGTCGAGATCAACGACCCCCGCGTGGACCGGCGCCTCGTCATCGCGCAGGCCGTCGCGCTGGACGCCCTCCAGTCCCGCTGACCCGTCTCCGGCCCCTTCGCGTGCCGGGCTGTTCTCGTGCGCTTGCGGCTATGGGCCTGGCCAGCACGCGGGTTTACATGTTACGAAGGTATGTAAAGCCGTTGGGCGGTGCACGTCCGCGTCGCGTTCGTGCGGCGGCACGCCCGGAGGAGGGTCATCCGTGAGTTCCTTCGACCTCTACTCCACGCCTGTCCCGACGGACACGTGGAACGTCCCCATGGCGGGCGACACCCGCTTCACCTGGGAGTACGACGACGGACGCGACCGGCTGCTGAACCTGTACCAGAAGGGCAAGGACAAGCAGTGGGACGCGCAGAAGCGCATCGACTGGAGCCTTGAGGTCGATCCGGTCAACATCGCGGGCCTGCCGGAGAACTTCAACCCCCTCTTCGGCTCCGACATCTGGGAGAAGATGTCGCAGAAGGAGCGCGACGAGTTCGGACGCCACCAGGGCTCGTGGCTGTTCAGCCAGTTCCTGCACGGCGAGCAGGGCGCGCTGAACGTGTCGGCGCGCATCGTCCAGACCGTCCCTGACCTGGACTCCAAGTTCTACGCCGCCACCCAGACGATGGACGAGGCGCGGCATGTCGAGCTCTACACGAAGTTCGTGCACGAGAAGATCGGCATGTACTACCCCGTCAACCAGGACCTCGCGAAGCTGCTCGCCGAGTCGCTCGAGGACAGCCGCTGGGACCTGCCCTACCTCGGCATGCAGGTGCTGATCGAGGGCCTCGCCCTCGCCGCGTTCGGCCTGTACCGCGACATGTCGACGAACCCGCTGGTCAAGCAGCTGCTCGCGTACGTCATGCAGGACGAGGCGCGGCACGTCGCGTTCGGGCGGCTGGCGCTCAAGGACTACTACGCCGAGCTCACCGACAGGGAGCGCCGCGAGCGCGAGGAGTTCGTCGTCGAGGGCTGCTACCTGATGCGCGACCGTTTCAAGGGACGCGAGATCTTCGAGCAGCTCGACATGCCCGTCGAGAAGTGCATGGAATTCGTCGACAACTCGGAAATGTATTCGCTGTACCAGTCGCTGCTGTTCAGCCGGATCGTCCCGTGCGTCCGGGACGTGGGACTCTGGGGCGACAAGGTGCGGGCCGCGTACGCGGACATGGGCGTCCTCGACAACGCCAAGGCCGATCTCGAAGCGCTCATGAAGCAGGACGAGGAGATCGCCGAAAAGGTCGACGAGGAGCGCTACGCGGCCGAGCTCGCCGCGCGCAAGGACGAGGTCGACCAGGCCATCACCCTCGGGACGGGCGACTAGCCGGTCCCGCCCGGCCCGTCTCGCGAGGCGGTCGACGTCCAAACCGGGGCGCCCTTCCGGGGTGCCCCGTTTCGCGTCTCGGGGTGATTGCCGCCATTTGCGGCTTGTCGTCTTCGAGGTGTCTGGACGCGCCTTGAAGTAGATCTATCCCGCGTTTGCCAATCGCTTCTTCAATCGGCGGTGCGGGCCTTCGGTCTGTACTAGCGTCCCCGGTCGACGGTGCGCCGGAAACGAGAGCCGCGCAGGCGCGCACCGCACGCTGCCGCACCAATCCGAACCCCGGGGGAAAAGAATGAAGCGACCCGCCAGAAGCCTGCTCAGCGTCTCCGTCCTCGCACCCGCCGTCGCGGTCGCCGCGGTCGCCGCCGCCCCGGTCGGCGCCGTCGCGCAGGCCGCGCCGCCCGCGCCGGCCGGACCGTCCACCACGCTGCTCCACGCCGCCGCGGCCGCCGCCGCGCCCGCCACCGCCCCGCTCCCCGCCCAGGTGACCGGCCCCGCCGGACGCACCGCCCAGCAGGTCACCGGCACGGTCGACCGCGCCCTCCGCACCGCCTCCAGCACGCCGAGCCTGGGCTCCGGATCCGCCGGGCCGGGCCTGCGTAACGCGCCGGGCCTCCGCACCGCGTCCAACGCGCCGGGTCTGGGGTCCGTGTCCGGGCGGCCCTGTGCGCTGAGCCCGCGCAAGGTCATCAAGAAGCACACCGGGGCGCAGCTCCCGCGCACCTCGCTGCCGTCCGCCGCGAAGGGGCCGTTGAAGGGGGTCCCGCAGGGCCACTGCATCGCCGCCGGACGCCGCGTGGCGACGCCCCGCAAGCCCGCCCCGGCCGACCCGGTCACCCGCGTCTCGGACGCGGTGCTCGAGGACGCGGGCAAGGTCGGCGGCAAGCTGAACGCCAGCCGCCTCGGCGGGCTGCCGGGCGTGACCTCGCTGCCGGGTCGGCGCCGCGCGGGGAGCGAGCGCCGCGCCGGGTCGCCGCTGAGCCTGCCCGTGCCGGACGCCGCGTCCGCGCTCGGCGGCGCGAACCCCCGCGGTGTGCGGCTCGGCTCGACACTGTCCCCGTCCGCCGACCGGATCGCGCGACCGCACCCGCGGCCCCGGCCCCGCCGCAAGCCGCGGCACGGCGACGTCATCGGCCAGGCGAACGGCGTCGTCAACGGGGTCGGCAACGCCGTCACCAAGTCCGCCGGCGTGGGCGGGGTGCTGAAGCCGCACGGCCGCGCCGGGAACACGGACGGCGGCCCGCTGTCCCTGACGGACGCCGCCACCGGGATCACGGTGCGCGGCCTTCCCGGGGTCCGCTGACCCACTCCACCCGATCACCCGAAACGGGGCGTTCCCGGCCTTCACGGTCGCCGGGAACGCCCCGTTTCGCTTGCCGGAAGGTGCTTGTTATATGTCCGTGATCACGCCTATACGGCCAGTAAAGTTGATCTACTAAAATGGTCACTGTGCGAAGTGGATCAGCTTCGGAGGGCAAAAGGTGAGGTGACAAACCCCACAAACCAGGGCTCTGCGGCTTGATTCACGCGGGACGCAACGTACGGTCATGGACTTGTGCGGCGTCGTCAGTGACCGAAGTGAAGATGCCTAACAGAAGATGCCTTCCGCCGCACCTGCCGGACGCCTGAACCGCGATGAAGCGGAAGCGCCTTGATGATCGGCGCGGAGGCGGGTCCATGAACCCGCGGGCGGTGGGGGATTCGGGGACGCGAAAGGTCGCCTGAACACGCCGCGAACTTGCCGGGCGTCCGGGGTCCTGTCCCCTATCAAAGGACTCCTCTGTGGGTAGCCCTGTTCGACGTCTTCTTCGCGCGCGCCTGCGCGCCGTACTGATCGTCTCCGGCGCTGCCGCCGCCGTTCTCGCGGTGGGGGCGTTCGCCCTGGTCAAGACCGACCGTCCGGCGAACTCCGCCGCCGCCGCGCAGGCCGCGCCGCCCACATCGCTGGGAGACGCGCCGCGGGGCGAACCGTCCCGGGCGAGCCGGGGCGGGACGCGGTCTCCGGAACCGGAACCGTCGCCGTCGTCGCCGGCACCGAAGAAGACGAAGCCAGCCAAGACCGAGCCCGACAGCACGGCCGCCGAATTGGCCGCACCCAAGAAGAAGCAGCAGTTCAAGGTCGTCCGGTCCGGCTCGTGCCAGGCGTCCTATTACTGGGAGGGGCAGATGACCGCCAGCGGCGAGTCGTTCGACCCCAGCGAGCTGACCGCCGCGCACAAGACGCTGCCGATGGGCACCAAAGTGCGCGTGACCAACAAGAACAACGGGCGGTCGGTCATCGTCCGTATCAACGATCGCGGCCCGTACGCGGGCGGACGCTGCCTGGACCTGTCCAAGGCCGCGATGCAGAAGGTCGGCGGCACCGGATCGGGCGTGATCCCAGTCCGGTACCAGGTTCTGTCGCGCGACTGACTCACTATTGTCACCTCCCCGCCCGGCGGGCGTCCGAGCATGCCCGCCGGGCGGGGGTGACGTCAGTGCGGGTGACCGGCGCCGCTGATCGCCGCAGTGGAGTCCGATCCGACCGCAGGGACCTCGCCGGTCGACGGATCGGCCGGATTGGTGCTGGACCAGGCGCCGTGCCCGTCCTCCGCCGGACGCGCCTCCCCGCCCGCCTCCGGGAGAGCGAGGCGGTCGCGGAACCAGTCGGTGAGGACGCCGTCCACCCGGACCGCCTCGGTGATCGGCGGGCGCGCCTCCGTGCCCGGCTCGGCCGCCAGCGCGTGCCCCATCCGGAACGTGGCGGACTCGACCGGCCCCGTCTCGTGGCGGCGCAGCACGTCGCGCAGGGACGTGATCTCCCGCGCGGGGACGACCCTGTCCTTGGCGCCGCCGATGAGGAGGGTCGCGATCTCCCGTCCGGCGAGGGCGGCGGCCGCTGTGCCGAGGTCGAGGCGGTCGGCAAGGGCGGCGGCCTGCTCCGTCCAGGACCGGTCGCGGCCGGACCGCTTCTCCACCGCCCGCGCGGCCCGCGCCGGCGCGACGACCGGCGCGACGAGCGCGAGCGAGGTCACCGGGGCGGCGCCGCGGGCCGCGGCCAGCAGCGCGGCGGCGCCGCCCGCGCTGAAGCCCGCCAGCGCGACGGGGCCGTCCGGGATTGCGAGGTGGCGGCGGACGTCCGCGAGGGCGTCCGGAAGGCGCTCGGCGGCGCCCTCGACCGCCGCGCAGTACGCCTCGATGGTCGCCGTCTCCAGGATCGCGCCGGAACCGAGCCCGGCGGACGCCTGCCCGGACGCCTGTCCGGGCAGGTCGAGGTAGACGCGCCACACCGGCACGCCGGTCATCGGCATCGCCGCGGCCAGCGCGCTCGCCGTGCGGGGCGGGTCGAATCCGGGCCAGGCCACGAGCAGCCGGACCGGGCCGGACGGCGCCGCGTCGACGGCGGTCGGCGGCAGCGCGACGTAGGCGCCGCCCGCGGCGGTGCCGTGGACGGGACGGTGCGTGTGATCGTCGCCGCTCATTCGGTACTTCAGCTCCTGCGATGCTCGACGGGCGATGCCGGTCGTGCCGGGAGAGGCGGCGCTCCCCCGCGGCCCCGCGTTGCCCCAGCCTGGCAGTGAACGCCAGGCAACACGCCGGGAATCGCCGTACGTCGCCCGGAAGAGTGATGAAGAACTCACCTGAGGTGACGCAGATCGCATGCTCGTGTGCATGCCGTCCCGGGCGTGTTCGCGATCTTTCCGGTGCCGGGTCGTGCGGGTGGCCTGTGACATCAACCGCATGCCGGATGCGACGGAACAAATCCGGCACTTGCCGCGTCGTAAGAAGTCGTGGGCGCCGCGGGGGCGCGCCCTCATGAACGTTCCGTTGAGGAGTGCTCGTGAACAGGAAGCGAAGCGCGGCGGCTGCCGGACAGGCCTGGCAGATCTACGCCGAGACCCTGCAACCGGACGCTCCCGGTCTCTGGGAGCGCGTGCGGGCCGTACCCCGCATGGTGAAGTCGGTCCTGCGCGGACAGTACAAGGGCATGTCCCACGGGACGCTCGGACTGCTCGCCCTGGGCCTCGTCTACATCATCTCCCCGATCGACGCCATCCCCGACGTGATCCCCATCGCGGGCATCGCCGACGACACGGGCCTCGCGCTCTGGATGCTCGCCGTGTTGGTGAAGTCCGCCGGTGACTTCGTCACCTGGGAGCGCGGTGGACGTCCCAAGGTCGTCGTAGGAGAGCCGATCGACTGACCCATCCATCGAAGTGAAGGCGAGACCAGTACGCGTACTGGTCTCGCCTTTCGCGTTAGGCCGATGTGTCCTAGCCGTGCGGGCTTAGTTCCTTGGTGAAGCGGGCGGCGGCGTCCCGCATGATGGGGACGACGTTGGGGACGGCCTCCCGGGTCATCCGCCCAGACGGTCCCGACACGGATATCGCGGTGAGCGCCGGTGCACCGCGTAGAGGTACGGCCACGCAGCGGACACCGATCTCCTGTTCCTCGTCGTCCAGCGCGTAGCCCTGCTCCCGGATGAGTTCCAGTTCCTTGAGCAGCGCGTCCGGGTCGGTGAAGGTGTTCGGGGTGTGCGCGTCCATGCCCGTACGGTCGAGGATCTCGCGCACCTTCTGCTCTGGCAGTTGCGACAGCAGCGCCTTGCCGACACCCGTGCAGTGCGGCTGGACGCGCCGTCCCACTTCGGTGAACATCCGCATGGAGTGCTTGGACGGCACCTGCGCCACGTACACGGCGCGGTCGCCCTCCAGGACGGCCATGTTCGCCGTCTCGCCGACCTCGTCCACGAGCCGGGCCAGCACCGGACGCGCCCACGTGCCGAGCAGCCGCCCCGCGCCCTCGCCGAGCCGGACGAGCCGGGGCCCGAGGGCGTACCGCTTGGACGGCTCCTGGCGCACGTAGCCCTGGTTCACCAGCGTCCGCATCAGCCGGTAGATCGTCGGCATCGGCAGGCCGGAGACCTCCGTCAGCTCCGACAGCGCCATCTCGCCGCCCGCGTCCGCCAGATGCTCCAGCAGCTCGAACGCCCGCTCCAGCGACCGCACGGCCTCCGCCACCGGCGTCTCCTCTCCTCGCGATCCCCCCGATCCACCCGATCCACCCGATTCTACGGAGGATCGATTTCGCTGTGCGAAAGAAACCGGCTCCACGGAGTGATGGACGTTACTCGCGGCCGTAAGGGGGCTATAACTGTCGGTAGACGGCGCACTTCCGCCGCCCCCCGGCAGCCACAACGACAGAGCAGACGCTAGGGGGACGGGGTGCGAACGTCGCGCCGAAGAACACGCTGGTGTGCAATCGCGGCCGGTGGCGCCATCACGGCGCCGTCGCTCGCGCTCGCCGGTCCTGCCGCCGGGGCCGCGGCGAACCGTCCGCAGGACGTCCGGCTCGTCATGGACATCACGACCGCCGGTGGCACCGGGTCCGGGTCGAGCTACCCGTTGACGTACACCGTCCGGCTGCGCGCCGACGGAGGGACGGCGCGCGGCGTGGTGTTGCAGTTGATGGCCGACCGTCCGATGGCGTGGACGGCGTACTCGTCCGGATGCGCCCAGTACGGACAGCAAGTGAGATGCGAACTGGGCGCTCTCGGTAGGGCGGAGGTCACGCGGGCGGGAACCGTCCGGGTGCCGAACTCCGCCATCACGGGACCAACGGCCAGGCCGCTCAACGTCTACGCGATCGGGAGCGCCGCCAACACGCCGCGCCGGACGATCCGCACGGTGGTCGGTTTCCCCGGTACGGGGTCCGGCGCGGTGAACGCCCGTCCGAACACGCAGGGCCCGAAGAGCCTTACGAGCCCGAAGAACCCGATGGGCCACAAGAGCCCGAAGCGCGAGCCATGCCGGAACAGTCCGGTCGACGACTCTCCTTGCCAGATGAGCAAGTCCGGCGGCGTCAGGCCGCCGGGCCCGAGGAACACCGCGTCTTCGTCTGCATGCGCAAGCGACAAAGCCTGTTCAACGGCGAGTGCATCCGGCCCGACCCCGACCGCCTCTTGCGAGAGGTCCTGCGCCGCGGGAACGCCGAGCGGCGGCAAGCCGAGGCCGCGCGGTTCCTTCCCGCATGGCGAGCCCTGCAAGACACCCTGTTCGGCCGGGACGTCGACTGGCGCTAAGCCAAGCTCACAGAGCCCGTCGAGCACTACAGGCCAGCCCGCGCCCTCGCACAAGCCGTCGTCCCCCGGTAAGTCGTGCAAGAGCGGTGTGACAAAGAGGCCCTGCCACGCGGGCACGTCCAGCGCAGGCGAGCCGAAACCGCGCGGTCAGGCCGGTTCCGATGGGCGACCCACCCGCGACCCAGGCTGGGGCGACGAAACGCAGCCCGAGCCTCCCGTGGTCGAAGGCGCGAAGCCGTCGCCTAAGAAGACCCGCGCGCACCACGGCGAGAAGAACTCCGGGACGCCCACGGTGAAGGTGTGCAAGAAGCGCACCGGGTGCGTCGACGCCCCGTGGCCTTACGGGGCGGCTGGGTCGGACGGGAACGAGATGGCCCCGGGGGCGCCCGCGCCGTCGATCCCGGAGGCGCCTCCCGCCCCGACCGCGCCCGCGCTCCCGGCCATGCCGTCGCTGGCGCCCCCGCCGAACGGGGTCGTCCTGCCCTCGCTGGCGGGGACCGATCCGCGGCGGGCGGAGGGGGCGGGAGAGAGCCGGTTGACGCTGATGTCCCCGGTGGGCGCGAACGAGGACGACGAGACCGACTGGGCCGTCGTCATCGGCATGGCCCTCGTGGCCGAGGTCGCGTTGCTCTGGAGTGCGGCCTGTGTGGCGCTCTGGCGACGCAGGATCGCGCTCGAACGCATGGGCGCCGCGTCCCGTCCGGGCGGCGGGGACGGCCCGGCGGCGGGCTGACGGCCGCGCTCCGGGCATGATCGGCCGGCGGTCGGAACGGCGGCGCGCGGCTTCGGACCAGCCGAAATCCGATGACGATTGTCCCCGAATCGGCCCTCCTGTCAGTAAGCTGACCGGCTGACGGTAAACGCTGCCGTGACGGACAGGGGATCCGGTATGTCAAACACGACGCTGCGGTGTCCGAAGTGCGAATCAAAGCTCGACACCCACGAACGGCACGGGGTCGTGATCGAGGAATGCCCGGGATGCAAGGGCGTCTTTCTCGACCGGGGCGAGCTGGAGCAGTTGATCGACGCGGAAAGCCGCTACCTCGCCGAGCTTCCGGACGAGGTCACCCCCGAGACGGCGTACCAGGGGCGGCACCGCAGGGGGATCATGCAGCAGATCTTCTCCCTCTGAGGACGGTTCCGGCACGGTCGGTGACGGCGGGCGCGCCCCGGCGCTGACCCGGCGCTAACCCGGCGCGGACCCGGTGTGAAAAGGCAATTCTCTTGTCACGGGGGTGACAAACCGGGCATTGCCGAATGTGACCGGCGGCTAATACCGCGTCCTGGCTACCATCCGGTAGCTTGACGGGCGTCGCCGGTCGCCGGGGGCGCCGGTCCGGGGCGCCCGGCGGACGCGCCGCGCTCGCCGTCCGGCGCCCGCCCGCACCCCGGCCGGCCCGTCCCCTCGGGAGAATGATCAATGGCACTGGGCTCGCTGCTTCCCGAACTCCTCCCCGGAGCCTCCGGCCGCACCCCGCTGATCGAACGGGTCGCGCGGTGGTCGCGGGAGAGGCCCGACGACCCGGCCTACACCTTCGTCGACTACTCGGTGAACCCGTCCGGCGTGCAGGTCACGTTGTCATGGGCCGAGACGGACCGGCGTGCGCGGGCGATGGCCGTCGCCCTGCGGCAGGTCACCGGACCGGGCGAACGGGCCGCGCTGCTCCTGCCGCAGACGCTCGAATACATGATGGCGATGCTGGGCGCCATGCACGCGCACGTCGTCGCGGTGCCGCTGTTCTCTCCCGACCTGCCCGGCCATGCCGACCGGCTCATCGGGGCCTACACCGACGCGGAGCCCGCCGTCATCGTCACGACACGGAACGCGCTGCCGCACGTCGAGAAGTTCCTTGCCGACCACGACGTCCCGCAGCCCAAGGAAATCCTGTTCGCGGACGAGGTCGACCTCACCCTGGCCGGACGGTGGGAGAGCGAACCCGTCGCCTTCGACGACCTGGCGTACTTGCAGTACACGTCGGGCTCTACGCGCCGTCCCGCCGGGGTGGAGATCACCCACGGGAACGTGACGGCGAACGCCATGCAGCTCTGGGCGGGCTGGGCTCCGGAGAAGCCGAACCCCGAGTTGGTGAGCTGGCTGCCCCTGTTCCATGACATGGGGCTTATCGCGACCATGGCGTTGCCGCTGGTGCACGGTGACCACGCCATCTTCACCGATCCCGTTTCGTTCATCATGAACCCGATGCGGTGGCTGGAGCTCATCGCCGGGCGTCCGGGCAAGAACGTCTACACGGCGGGGCCGAACTTCGCGTACGAGTACGTCGCGTCGCAGGCCAGACCGGAGCGGATCGCGGAACTCGACCTGTCCGGGTTGACGACGTGCCTGAACGGTGCCGAACCGATCCGCACGTCCACGCTTTCGATGTTCGCGGACGCGTTCGCGCCGGCCGGGCTGCGTCCAGGCGCACAGGCGCCTGGGTACGGGCTGGCGGAGGCCACCGTTTTCGTCACCGCCGCTGCGGAGGACGTCCCGCCGAAGGCCATCACGGTGGACCGGGATGCCCTCACCCAAGGCGAACTGCACCTGTGCGACGAGAACGCGGAGCGGGCCACCACGCTGGTGTCGTGCGGACGCCCGTCCGGTCAGATCGTCGCCATAGTCGATCCGGAGACCCGCACCGAGCAACCGGACGGCGGCGTAGGCGAGATCTGGGTGCACGGCCCGAACACGGCGCGCGGCTACTGGCGCAACTCGGAACGCAGCCAGGACACGTTCGGCGGCGAACTGTCCGAGCCTGGGGACCTGCCGTCCGGGCCTTGGATGAAGACCGGCGACTACGGGGTCGTCTTCGAGGGCGACCTGTACGTGACCGGCCGCATCAAGGACCTCATCATCGTGGACGGTCGCAACCACTACCCGCAGGACATCGAAGTCACCGTGCAGGAGGCCCACCCGGCGATCCGGTCCGATCACGTCGCCGCGTTCGCGCTTCCTGGGAGCGAGACAGAGCAACTGGTGGTCGTCGCAGAGCGGAACCGTCGCGTCCCCCTCGGACGGGTGGACGTGCACGAGGTGGAGACGTCGGTGCGGGGCGCCATCAACGTCGAGCACGAGATGAGCGTGCACGAGTTCGTGCTGATCGAACCGGGCGGCGTGTCGCGGACGTCCAGCGGGAAGATCGCGCGCGCGGCCACCAGGCGGCGTTACCTTGACGGCCGCCTGGCGACGACCGAGGCTCGTCTCGCGTCCCGCCGGTAACGACACGGGACGGGCCGACACAGGAGGAACATGCTTTCGGGGCTGGGGCGTCTCATCCACCGGCGACGCTGGGCCGTCCTCGTCCTGATCCTGGTCACGACGGCGCTCGCCGGGGCGTGGGGCCTCGGCGTGTTCGCCAAGTTCAAGGAGGGCGGCTTCGAGGACCCGGACGCCTCGTCCACCCTCGTCGCCAAGCTCGGCGCCACCTATTTCGGCAGTACGAACCCCGACGTCCTGGTGCTTTACAGAAGCGACACCATGACGGTGGACGACAGGCGCTACAAGGCGAGTGTCACCGGCACGATCGCGCGGCTGCCGAAGACCGATGTCGAGGAGGTCATCTCGTACTGGTCGTTCGACGGCAAGGCCGCGCATTCGTTCGCGTCCCACGACCGGCGTTCGACGTTCGTCGCGGTGAAGCTGCGCGAAGAAGACGGCGCGGGCAAGATCAAGAACTACCACGCCATCAAGGAACGGCTGGCCGCGCCGGGGCTCCACGTCCAGTACGGCGGCAACATCCCGCTTGGTGAGGAGTTCGGGCAGCAGGTCGTCACGGACATCGTGCGCGCCGAAGCCATCACCGCCCTGCCGCTGCTCATCCTGCTCGTCGTTCTGTTCGGCGCGCTGACCGCCTCGCTGTTGCCGATGGTCGTGGCGCTGTTCTCGATGGTCGGCGGGCTCGCGGTCCTGCACGTCGTCACCTATGCCGCGGACGTGACGTCCTTCGCCTTGGAAGTCGTCACGATGATGGGTGTCGGCCTCGCCATCGACTACTCGTTGTTCGTCATCAGCCGCTTCCGTGAGGAACTGGGGCGCGGTGCCACCGCTGAGGACGCACTCGCCGCGACCATGGCCACTGCGGGACGCACCATCTTCGTCAGCGGAATCACCGTGTCGGCCGCCCTCGGCGGGCTGCTCCTCTTTCCGCAGATGTTCCTCAGGACGATCGGCCTCGCGGGCATCGCCACCGTCATGGTCGCCGTGTTCGGAGCGACCGTTCTCCTGCCCACGCTGCTGGCACTCCTGGGTCCGCGCGTGGAATTCGGACGCATGCCCTGGCGACGGCCTTCGGCCAAGCGCGCGCGGCGCGACCCCGACAGCGGGTTCTGGTACCGACTAGGGCACAGCGTGATGAAGCATCCGCTGCCCTACTTCGCCGTCGTGCTCGTCATCCTCGCGGTGATGTTCGGGCCGTTCCTCAACGTCCAGTTCGGGAGCGTGGACGCGCGCGTCCTCCCCAAGGACAGTCCCACCCGGGCAGTGGTGGAGACGGTCAAGCGTGACTTCCCCAACGGATCCGCGGAACCCATCGACGTCGTCGTCTCGGGAGACCTCATCCCGCGCAACTGGAGGCCGACCGGTAAGGGCGATCCCATCCCGCCTTACCTGGAGCAGTTCAGGAAGCGCTTGGCCGCCCTACCCGGTGTGACCGAGGCGCAGTTCACGGGCTATTCCGGTACGTACGGCGGGGTGCGCATCTCCGTCACGCACCGATACGAGCCGATGGACCAGCGCGCCCAGGACCTCGTCACCCAGATACGGAAGATGAGCCTGTCCAAGGACGGCTATCCCATGCACGTCGACGTCGGCGGCAGCACCGCCGCGCAGATGGACCTGATGTCCAGCCTGATGCGCACCCTGCCGAAGATGGCGGCCGTCGTGGGCGTGGCCACGTTCGTCTTGCTCTTCATGTTCTTCGGGTCGCTCTTCCTGCCGTTGAAGGCGATCGCCATGAACATCCTGTCGATCGGCGCCTCGTTCGGCGCGATCGTCTGGGGGTTCCAGGACGGGCACCTGGCGGGAATCCTCGACTTCACCCCGACGGGCGGGGTCGAGGCGACCAGCATGATCCTGATCCTCGCCGTGGTGTTCGGCCTGTCCATGGACTACGAGGTCTTCCTGCTGAGCCGCATCCGCGAGGAATGGGACCGCACGCATGACAACCGCGCCGCGGTCGCGTCCGGCATGCAGCACACCGGCAGCATCATCACCAGTGCCGCCTTGCTCTTCCTCGTGGTCATCGCGGCGTTCAGCATGGCGGGCATCACCGTCGTGAAGCTCATCGGCGTCGGGATGTTCGTCGCCGTCGTGGTGGACGCCGCGCTCGTCCGCTCGTTGCTCGTCCCGGCGACCATGCGGTTCATGGGCGCCGCGAACTGGTGGCTGCCGGGGTTCCTCGCCGGTCTGCACGCGCGGATGGACCTGCGCGAACGCAGCGCGCCGGCACCCGTCCCAGCCGTCCCTCAGCAGGTGCCGGACGAACCGCCGCTCGCGTACGCCCTCAACTGGGAACAGGCCCCGACCACACCGGAGCCGTCCAGCGACGTCCCCTGGACCCCGTGGGCGGACGGCCCGCCGGAGCCCTCGCCACCACAGGACGAGGTCAAGCGGGCGATCGTCCCGAACCCGGACGGCTCGGGCTGGCGCTGGGGCGAGGAAACGGACGAACAGTGAGTCAGCCGAGGAGCGAGTCGATGATCTCCAACGCCCGGCCGACGCCGTCCTCGGCCCGGACGCGCCGTCCGAGGTCGCCCGCCCGCTCGGCCATCTCCTCATCCTGGACGGCTCGCCGGATCCTGGCCGCGAGCCGAGGCACCGTCATCGCACGGAACGGCAGCGGCGCCGGACCCGCCCCGAGCGACGCGACCCGCTCGCCCCAGTACGGCTGGTCGCCGAAGAACGGGCACACCACGATCGGCGTCCCCGCCCGAAGCCCGGCGGCCGTCGTCCCGGCCCCGCCGTGGTGGACGACGGCCGCCATCCTCGGGAACAGCCACGAGTGCGGAACGTCGCGGACGGCCAGCACCTGCTCGTCCGACGTCGCCGGATCGCCGTGCACGATGCCGCGCACCCCGGCCAGCCGCAGCGCCGTCCGGACGACCAGCCGGGTCATCTCGGGGTCCTCGGGCACCATGCTGCCGAACCCGACGTACACCGGCGCGGGCCCGGCCTCCAGGAACTCCGCCAGCTCGGCGGGAGGCTCCCACCCGGGCTCGTCGAGGAACCAGTACCCGGTGAGGTTCACCTCGGACGGCCAGTCCTTCGGCCTCGGGACCACGGACGGGCTGTAGCACGCCAGCACCGGCGCGCCGCCCGTCCGGCCGCCCCACACGGGCAGCCGACGCAGCCCCAGCGACTCGTCCCGCCACGGATTGATGAACGGCCGCGACAGTTGCCACGCGATCTGATCGACCAAAAGGAAACTGCCCCGATTGGCCCAGGGGCCGAACATCCGGGCCTGCGGCACGAACGGGTGCGGAAACGCCGCCGTGGGCCGACTCGGCTGAAAGTGAATCAGCGCCCACGGAATCCCGAGATGTTCGCCGATATGCCGGGGAAGGAAACCGAGCGTGGGCCCGAGAATCAGGTCCGCGCCCTTACAAGCGTCCGAACACTCGGCCAGGAGCCGCTCGGCCATAGGCCCGAGAATCCGCCGGAATCCACCCAGGAACGTCACCGGGTTGCGGCCGCCCGCGAGCAACTCCTGACCGGCGTCCGATTCGAGGATCTCCATCGGATCGGCGGTCAAGGCGGCCAATTCCAACCCGGCCGCGAGCACCATCGGCGCGTACCGCGCGCTCGCCACGAGCCGCACCTCGTCCCCGCGCCGCCGCAGGGCCCGGCCGAGCGCGACGCAGGGCTGGAGGTCCCCCCGCGACCCCGCCGCGAAGATCACGACTCTGCTCATACGGCCCTCCTACCAGGCATCACCGCGCGGCTCGACCCGCGGCACGTCCACCGGCACGTCGTCCGGGACATAAGGCTCGTACCACCCCTCCGGCGGCGCCGGGCGCTCGGACCGCGCCGGACGCTCGGGCCGCGCCGGGCGGTCGGCGACGATCGGGGCGTTCCTGCCGTGCCTGGGCCCGGCCCAGCCGCGGCGGCTCGGCAGGGTCAGGCCGCTGACCAGCCCGCCGACCAGGACGAGCGCGGCGCCGAGGACGAGCCCGGCCGCCGTCCCGTCCCGGAAGGTCTCCAGCTCGGCGGGCGACGCGCCCCGCTCGGGGACGTGGTGGATCAGCAGCCCGACGATCGCGATGCCGAACGCGCCCGACGCCTCGCGGACCACGTTGATGACGCCGCTCGCCACCCCGGCCTGGTGCTCCGGGACGGCCTTGAGCACGTACATGACGAGCGGCATGCCCATCGCCGCGCCCACCCCGACGATCATGACGCCGGGCATGAGCTCGGCGTACCCGTCGCCCCGCTGGATCGTGGAGAACAGGAACATGCCGAACGCCATCAGCGCGAGGCCGCCGCCGATGGCCGGACGCGGCCCGAGCTTCGCCGCCAGCCAGAACGCGACGGGCGTCATCACCATGATCGCGATGGCCGGCGGCAGCATGACCAGCCCGGCCTCGGGCGGCGAGAACCCGAGGAAACGCTGCAGGAACGTCGCCGAATAGAAGATCATCCCGTTGAAGCCGATGCCGTACAGCATCTGCGAGACCAGCCCGCCGGTGAACACCCGGTTCCGGAAGAACCGCAGGTCGATCATCGGATCGACTGCCCAGCTCTCCACCAGGACGAAGGACGCCAGCGCGACGGCGGCGAGGGCGAAGACGCTCAGCACGGACGGGTCGGCCCAGCCGTACCGGTTCGCCGACTCCAGCCCGTAGGTGAACGCGAACAGCATCGTCGCGGAGATCAGCACGCCGGGCAGGTCGACGCGGGCGTCCCGGTTCTCGCCCGTCCCGGTGAGGACGGCGAGGCCGAGCAGCACGACCAGCGCGCCCGGCACGATGTTGATCAGGAAGATCCAGCCCCAGCTCCACTGCTGGACGATGAGCCCGCCGATCGTGGGGCCGAGCGCGATGGCGCTGGACGCCGCGCCGACCCAGACGATCGTGCCGAGCGAACGCTGCTTGTCGGTGCGTCCGACGGTGACCATGACCTGCGTGGCGGGCAGGGCGAGCGCCGCGCCCGCGCCCTGCGTCACCCGCGCGAGGATCAGCGTCGCGGAGTCGGGGGCCAGGCCGCAGACGGCGGACGCGGCCGTGAAGACGACCATTCCGGAGACGAAGACGGCGCGGCAGCCGTACACGTCGGTGAGCCGCCCGCCCGCGATCATCAGGCAGGAGAAGGCGAGGATGTAGCTGGTGGCGACCCAGTCCTTGGCGGAGTTGGACATGTCCAGGTCGCTCATGATCGTGGGCATGGCGTTCGCGACCACCGTGTTGTCCATGGTGATCATGAATGCGCTGACGGCCACCACCGCCAGCGCCCATCGGTATCGGCCCCGGGTCACCTCTGCGTGCGGCGTGCGTCCCGCCGGCGCCGGGAAATCCGCCGCTTCTCCCTATACCCTGTCGTCGCTATTGTTACTATTGGTTGGTATCTCGTTACTCGGCCCTGACTCCCGGGCCGCAGCGGCTCAACTGTCCCATCAGGCCACAATGGACACGCCGGAGTCTTGTCATCACCGTGACAAGGAACCGGGGAGAAAAGTGGGCTGGATGCGCATCGTGGGCGCGGCGCCGTAGGACAAAGTGGTCCCTCCGCTTCGCTGAACGATCCCGGTTCATTTGGGGGAGCCCACCGCATGCAGAGCAATGATCGTTCCGGAGCGGCGCGGGACACCCCGTCCGACGACACCCGGATCGGTGCGGAAGCGGTTCGGCGGCACCTGATCGAGCAGATCGCGCGCCGCTCCAGGACGCCCGCCGCCGAGGTCGACGCCGACCGTCCGCTGGAGGAGTTCGGGCTCGCCTCCCGGGACGCGGTCGCGATCGCGGGCGAGCTGGAGCAGTTGCTCGGCCGGGCCCTCCCGGCCACCCTCGTCTGGGAGCACCCCACGATCAACAAGCTGTCGGTGGCGCTGGCCGGAGGCCCCGCCGCGGTCCCCGAGCCGCGCCGGGAGACGGCGGGCGACGAGCCGATCGCCGTCGTCGGGGTCGGGCTCCGCTTCCCCGGCGGCGACCGCGACCTGACCGGCCCCGGCGAGTTCTGGCGCTTCCTCACCGGGCGCGGCGACGCCGTCCGCGAGGTGCCGGACGGCCGCTGGGACCCGTTCGACGACGGCTCTCCCGAGGTCGGCGACCTGCTCGCGCACACGACGCGGCTCGGCGGCTTCCTCGACGACATCGCCGGGTTCGACGCCCGGTTCTTCGGCGTCACGCCGCGCGAGGCCGCGGTCATGGACCCGCAGCAGCGGCTCGTCCTGGAGGTCGCGTGGGAGGCGTTCGAGCACGCCGGGATCGCGCCCGCGTCGCTGCGCGGCACCCGCACCGGCGTGTTCGTCGGCGTGTCCGCGCCGGAGTACGCCGCGTTCACCGCGTCCGACCTGGCGTCCCTCGAACCGTTCACGGCGACCGGCGCGGCGCTCGGCATCGTCGCGAACCGGCTGTCGTACCTGCTCGACCTGCGCGGCCCCAGCATGATCGTGGACACGGCGTGCTCGTCGTCGCTGGTCTCCACGCACCTCGCCGTCCAGGCGCTGCGCGGCGGCGAGGCGGACGTGGCGCTGGCGGGCGGCGTGAACGTCCTGCTCTCGCCGACCGTCACGAGGACGTTCGACCTCGCGGGCGGGACGGCGTCCGACGGCCGCTGCAAGGCGTTCGACGCGGCCGCCGACGGGATGGTCCGCGCGGAGGGCTGCGGCGCGGTCGTGCTGAAGCGGCTGCCGGACGCGCTGCGCGACGGCGACCGCGTCCTCGCCGTCATCCGCGGCTCCGGCGTCAACTCCGACGGTCGCTCCAACGGGCTCGTCGCGCCGAACTCCGACGCGCAGCGCGCCCTGCTCCGGGACGTGTACGCGGGCGCGGGCGTCGACCCGCGCGAGGTCGACTACGTCGAGGCGCACGGGACGGGCACGCTGCTCGGCGACCCGATCGAGGCGAAGGCGGTCGGCGACGTCCTCGGAGCGGGACGCGACCCGGGCGCGCCGCTGCTGCTCGGCTCCGTCAAGTCGAACCTCGGGCACCTGGAGTCGGCGGCGGGCATGGCGGGGCTCATCAAGACCGTCCTCGCGCTGCATCACGGGGTGATCCCGCCTAGCGCGCACTACAAGGAGCCCAACCCGCACATCCCGTTCGAGGAACTCGGGCTCGCAGTCGTCGCGGACGAGATGCCGTGGCCTGAGCGGGGTCGTCCCGCGCGCGCTGGGGTGTCCGGGTTCGGGTTCGGGGGGACGAACGCGCATGTCGTCCTGGAGAAGGCGCCCGCGCAGGATCGGGTCGTTCAACCCGCGGTCGTGCGCGTGTTCCCCCTGTCGGATGCCAGCGACGACCGTGTTCGCGACCATGCGGCTCTGCTCGCCGGCTGGCTTCCGGGTCGGAACGTCGACCTTGCCGACCTCGCCCTCACCCTGCACAGGCGCGGTGGCCGTGGACGGGCTCGCGCCGCCATCGCCGCCAGGGACGAGGCAGGGCTCATCGACGGATTGACCGCACTGGCCGAGGGGCGTCCCCATCCCGGTGTGGTGAGCGGTACGGCGCTGGGGGCTCCGGGTCGTCCGGCGTGGGTGTTCTCCGGGTATGGGGCGCAGCGCGCGGGCATGGCGCGGCGGCTGCTGGAGGAGGAGCCCGCGTTCGCCGAGGCCATCGACGACCTGGACCCGCTGTTCGCCGCGGAGGGCGGCCCCGACCTGTGGGCGCTGCTCGAAGAGGGCCGCAGACCGGACGGCCCGGCGGACGCCATGCCGGTCCTGTTCGCGATCCAGATCGGCCTCGCCCGCATGTGGACGTCCTACGGCGTGACGCCGGGCGCGGTCATCGGACACTCGATGGGCGAGGTCGCGGCGGCCGTCGTCGCCGGAGCGATCACCCTGGAGGACGGCGTCCGCGTCATCTGCCGGCGGTCGAGGCTGCTGACGCGGCTGGTCGGCGGCGGCGCGATGGCCGTCCTCGGCGCGTCCGCGGACGAGGTCGCGCGCCTCGCGGACGGCTTGCCCGAGGTGCACGCGGCCGTCCACTCGTCGCCGCGGCAGACCGTCGTCACCGGGGACGCGGGGCAGGTCGCCGAGATCGTGAGGCGCGCCGAGGGCGAGGGGCGGCTCGCCCGCATGGTCCAGGCCGAGGGCGCCGGGCATTCGCCCCAGGTCGATCCGCTTCTTCCTGAACTGCGCGACCTTCTCTCCGGGGTCGGCGTTGAGCCTGGCGACCCGCTTGCCGACGACATCACGTTGTACACGACCGCGCTGGACGATCCCCGCGCCTCGTCCGGGAAGCTCGACGCCGAGTACTGGGTCGCGAACCTGCGGAATCCCGTCCGGCTGGCGGACGCGGTGGCCGCTGCCGCCGACGACGGGTTCCGGACGTTCATCGAGGTCAACGCGCATCCCATCCTGGCCCCGGCGATCGCGGAGACCCTGGAGGGGACGGGCGCGCTCGTCACCCACACGCTCAAACGCGCCCCCAAGGGGCAGGAGACCGACGACACGCTGACCTTCCACGCGCAGCTCGCCGCCCTGGCCGCGCACGGCCACGCGGTCGCCGGGCCTTGCGACGGACGGATCGTCGACGTCCCGCCGTCGCCGTGGCGGCACGAGCGGCACTGGGTCGACCTGCCCGTGCGGGGCCGTCGCGGCCGGGACGAGCATCCGCTGCTCGGCGCGCACGTCGAACTCCCCGGCGAGGACCGGCACGCCTGGCGCGCGGACGTCGGGCTCGCCGTCCAGCCGTGGCTGAACGACGTGACCGTCCACGGGTTGCACGTGTTGCCCGTCGCGGCGTTCGCGGAGCTGGCGCTCGCCGCCGGAGCCGTCGCGCTCGGTACCGAGGACGTCCGCGTCAACGGCCTGTGGATGGAACGCCCGCTCGCCCTCGGCGAACACACCACCGTGACGACGACGTTCGCCGAGGTGGAGCAGCGGGTGGAGGTCCACGCGCTCACGGCGGCGGGAACTTGGACGCGCCTCGCGAGTGCCGACGTCGGCGAAGAGCGCTTTGACGCTTTGTCCTTGTCTGGGCATGGCGCGGCCACCGAGGTCGCGGGCGCCAGCCGAGGGAGCCGCCACTACCGGCTGCATCCCGAGGTGTTCGACCGGTGCCTGTCCGTCCTGTCGGACGAGGCGGCGGCCGTCGCGGGCGGGGTGTGGCTGGCCGAGAGCATCGGCACCCTGCGCGTCTACGGGCCGACGCATCGCGGCGGGCACGTCCACGCGACCCTGGTCCAGGGCGATGACGGGATGACGGGCTCGGTTCTGCTGGCGGCGGCGGACGGCCAGGTCCTCGCCGAAGCGTCCGGGATCGTGTTGCGCCGTGTTGAGCGCCATGACATCCCCGTGCCGTTCGCCGACAAACTGGTCGAACTCGTCTGGGACGAAATCCCTCTCCCGCCCTCTGGGGCGGTCCATGAGGGCGGGCTCTGGCTGGTGCTGGCCGAGGACGACGACGCGCTGGCCAAGGCGGTCGCGGCCGGGCTGGAGGGGCACGGGAAGAGGGTCGTCCGGCATCGGCTCACTCCTGACGGGCACCCAGGCGTTGACGACCAGCAGCCGGTCGAGGGTGTGCTCGTCGTTCCGGCGGCCGACCTGGTCGACGAGGAGCTGGTTCTGACCGTCGCGGAGGTGAGCCGGTCGCTCCCTGACGGCCCGCGGCTCTACGTCGCGACCCGCGAAGCCGTCCCGGTCCGCGACGGCGAGCCGGGGGAGCCCGGCCACGGCTTCATCAGCGCCCTGACCCGCGTGCTCGCCTTTGAACGGAGCGTTCAGCGGGCGACCCATGTGGACGTCGATCGTCCGGGTGACCTGGTGGCCGAACTCGTCCAGGACGATGCCGCCCGCGAGGTCGCCTGGCGCGGCGGCACCCGCTACGTGGCGCGTCTCGCACGAAGCGTCCCGGCCGAAAAGCCCGCGAAGAAGCGGATCGTCCGGCGGGGCGGGGCGTATGTGATCACCGGCGGGTACGGCGGGATCGGGCTCGTCACGGCGCGGCTGCTCGCGGAGCGCGGGGCGGGGCGCGTCGTCCTGTCCGGGCGGAGCGGGCCCGGCGCCGACGCCGAGAAGGTGATCGCCGGGCTGCGCGACGAGGGCGTGGACGTCGCCGTCGTCCTCGGGGACATCGCGCGTCCCGGCACGGCGGAGCGGCTGGTCGAGGCCGCGCGGGAGGGCGGCGCGCGGCTGTGCGGGGTCGTGCACGGCGCCGGAGCGATCGACGACCGGCTGATCGCCGACCTCGGCCGCGACGATCTCCACAGGGTGTGGACGGCGAAGGTCGAGGGCGCGCGGCGGCTCAGCGAGACCGTCTGGGACGCCGATCTCGACTGGTTCGTCACGCATTCGTCCGCCGCCGCGCTGCTCGGCTCGCCCGGTCAGGCCGCCTACGCCGCCGCGAACGCCGCGCTCGACGCGCTGATGGCCTTCCGCCGGGCGCACGGCCGTCCCGGAACGACGATCAACTGGGGGACCTGGTCGCGGGTCGGCGGGGCGGTGGAGACGCCGGTCGCGGTCATCGACTCGATCAGCCCGGACGAGGGCGCCGAGGCGCTGGAGGCGCTGCTCGCGCACGGCGGGCCCGCGACCGGCGTGCTGCGCTTCGACCCGCGGACGGCGGTCGAGCTGTTCCCCGAGATCCGCGCCATGCCCTACTTCGCCGCGCTGACCGAGGCGGCCGACAGCACGGCCGACGGCGCGGCCGACGAAGGCTGGCCCGGCGCGGACGCGCTCAAGGACGCCGACCCCGCCACCGCCCGCGCGATGATCGCGGCGCGGGTCAGGCGGCGGATCGCGGCCGTCCTCGGGTTCGATCCGGAGCGGCTCGACCCCGCCGTCCCGCTCACCGACCTCGGGCTCGACTCGCTGGTCGCCGTCCGGATCAAGAGCGGCGTCGAGCACGACCTCGGGCTGACGGTTCCCGCGTCCGTGCTGCTCCAGGGCGCGAGCGTCAACGCCTTCGAGGAATGGGCGGCCGGTGAGCTGGGCCTCGCCGAAGCCGCCGCGCCGGTGGCCGTGGCGAACGGCGAGAGCGGGTACGTGATGCCGCGCGACGCGGCCGAACGGCTCGCCGTCCGCGTGTTCGAGGACGTTCTCGGGCTCGACCGCGTCAGCGTCACCGCCGACTTCTTCGCCGACCTCGGCGGCGGCGACCACCAGGCCGACCGGGTCGTCGCGCTGGTCACGGCCGAGATCGGCGGTGAGGTCACCCGGGGCGAGCTGTTCGAGACGCCGACCGCGGAGAACGTCGCCGAGTACATCAGGGCGGCGGACGAGGAGGCGGCGCGGCAGACCGTCCGTCCGCTGAGACCGTCCGGGACGCGCCGCCCGATCTTCGTCGCGCACCCGGCGGGCGGCACCACGGCCTGCTACCGGCAGCTCGTCGACCTGCTCGGCGCCGACCAGCCCGTCTACGGCCTGGAGCGGTTCGAGGACGCGCCGCCCGTCGAGGAGCGCGCCACCCGGTACGTCCGGCTTCTCCTGGATGCGCAGCCGGCGGGCGCGTTCCGGCTCGGCGGCTGGTCGTTCGGCGGCGTCCTCGCCTACGAGACGGCCCGGCAGTTGCGGGCGCGCGGGCGCGAGGTCGAGTTCGTCGCGCTGTTCGACGCGGGACTGCCGCTGCCGGTCGCGGACGAGTCCGACACCCTCGCCCGCCGTTTCTCCGCGTTCGCCGACTACGTCAACGAGACCTACGGCCTGGCCGTCTCGCTGACGTACGAGGAGCTGTCCGGGCTCTCGGAGGAGGCGCAGTTCGCGCTGGTCATGGAGCGCGCCGCCCCCCTGGTCGACCACATCCCGCCGGCCGCCCTCACCCACCAGCTCACGTCCCACCAGGACACCCGATCGCTGGAGGCGTACCGGCCGGGGCCGTACGACGGCCACGTCGTCCTCTACCACGCGCCCGAGGAGACCCCCTGGGCCGTCCGTGACGCCCGCTACGTACTCGACGGGACCAACGGTTTCGGCGAGTTCTGCGCGGACCTGGAGATCGTCCCGATCCCTGGGGCGCACCACCTCAACCTGCTGGACCCGCCGGGCGTCGGCGTGCTCGCCGCGCACCTGGAGGCCCGGCTCGCCGGACGGCGGGAGAGCGCCGCCGTCCGCACCCCGGCCCGCTGAGGGCCCGCCCCACGAACCCCGCGAACCACGGAGGACACGCCATGGCCCAGAACGGCTCGGACCGATGCGAGGGCGCGGCCCCCCGAACCACCCGCAACAGCTCGGACCAGCGCGGGGCGGCGACCCCCCGCTTCGGCGGGGGAGCTCCCCGGAGCGCCGGCTCGGACGCGCTGCTCGACGCCGTCCGGAACGGCGCCACCGGCCCCGAGCTGCGGGACATCGAGCTGCCGACCCGGTTCCGCGCCGCGTTCACCCGCAAGGACGAGGTCGGGATCTTCGAGGGCCAGGCCGACAAGGACGTCCGCCGGTCGCTGCACGTCGGCGACGTCGAGATGCCGGAGCTCGCGCCGGACGAGTGCGTCGTCGCGGTGATGTCCGCCGCGATCAACTTCAACACGGTCTGGTCGGCGATCTTCGAGCCGGTCCCCACGTTCGCGTTCCTGGAGAAGTTCGGGCGGCAGGGCTGGTACGGCGCGCGGCACGACCTGCCGTACCACGTCCTCGGGTCGGACGGCGCGGGCGTCGTCGTCCGCACCGGCAGCGGCGTGAAGAGCTGGAAGCCCGGCGACAAGGTCGTGCTGTCCCCGTCCTACGTCGACGAGGAGGACCACGGCTCCTACGACGACGGCATGATGAGCGAGACGCAGCTCGCCTGGGGCTTCGAGACGAACTTCGGCTCGCTCGGCGAGTACTGCATCGTCAAGGCGAACCAGCTCATCCGCAAGCCCGCCCACCTGACCTGGGAGGAGGCGGGCTCGAACACGCTGTGCGCCGGCACCGCCTACCGGATGCTGGTCGGTCCGCACGGCGCCCGCATGAAGCAGGGCGACGTCGTGCTGATCTGGGGCGCGACCGGCGGGCTCGGCTCGTTCGCGACGCAGCTCGTGAGGAACGGCGGCGGCATCCCGGTCGGCGTCGTGTCGTCGGACGAGAAGGCCGAGATCGTCCGGTCGCAGGGCTGCGAGCACGTCATCAACCGCAACGACCTGGACCTCGGCGACCAGGGACTGCGCCACCCGAAGGCCGGACGGATGCTCGGCGAGGCGATCCGCCGCCTCGCCGGCGAGGACCCGGGCATCGTCTTCGAGTACCTCGGACGCGAGACGTTCGGGGCGTCCGTGTACGTCGCGAAGCGCGGCGGCAAGGTCGTGACCTGCGGATCGTCCACCGGGTACCGGCACGAGTACGACAACCGGTTCCTGTGGATGCGGCTCAAGAGCATCATCGGCTCGCACGGCTTCAACTACCACGAGGCCGTCGAGGTCAACCGGCTGATCGGCCTCGGCATGGTCCACCCGACGCTCTCGAAGGTCTTCCCGCTGGACGAGGCGGGCGACGCGACCCGCGCCGTCCAGACGAACCAGCACGTCGGGAAGGTCGCCGTCCTGTGCGGGGCGACGGCGGAGGGGCAGGGCGTGGACGACCCGGCGCTCCGGGAGCGCATCGGCGAACGGAAACTCAACCTCTACCGCCGCTGAAAGACCAGCCCGTTTTGGACGACGCGGCGGCCGCCGTTCGCGGTGGCGTGTCCGCGTGGTCGCATTCGGCGTGCTCGCGTGCCCTCGACCAGCGTGTTCGCGGCGTTTCGGCTGGTGGCCTCCGCGCGCCCGGCCTTAGCCGATGTGTTCGCATGGTTTCCGTCGGTGTGTTCGAGTTGATTCAGCTCGGCGCCCCGGCTCGTTCGACGCGGTGCGGGCCGCCGCGGATTCGCCTGCCCAGGCCGTATGGTTCCTTTCGACGTGCATAGAAGGCGGATTGAAAAACGACTGATTGACTGTAGGACGAACAAATCGCGATTCTTGGGGCGGCATGAGGGGTCCCCGTCCCGGGCTTTGGCCAGTGCGCATGCCGACAGCTCCCGTCCATGCCGCAAGGAGTCGCGTAATGAAGCGCCGAACCCTGCTCGCCTGCGCCATTCTCGGCGCGGGCATCCTCGCCCCCGCCGCCGGAGCGTCCGCCTCGCCCGTGTCCCCCGCCGCGCCCCCGGCCCCGTCCGCCGCGCCCAACCCGAACGCCCCGAAGCGCGGCGCCGTCGCCGGCGCCCACGCCTTCACGCCGAACACGAAGAACGCCCCGGCCGTTCAGCGTTTCCGCGAACTGCATCGTTCCCGCGTGCAGGGACAGCAGCGCCGCGAGCAGCTCCACCATTTCTGGGGCGTCGAACCCGCCGCCGGAAGCCACGACGGAATGCAGGCGACGCAGAGCGTCGACACCAGTTACAAGGTGTCCTTCAACGGGGACTTCACCTATACGCCGACCATCAAGGCCGCCGGGTCCTGTATGGAGATCACGACCGTATACTCGGTGACCGTCGGAAACGAGATATGGGCCTGGGACTGGTGCGGCGGCAATGGTCCCAAGAAGGAAGTGAAAATGGACGCTTCCTTCATGTCGACCTATACCACGAACGTGAACGGACATCCCGCCTACAGCGTCCAGCTCGTCAAGACGGGCGGCAGCAACGCCTGGTCGGCCTACCTCTACAACCAGAACACCAAGGCGTGGGAGCTCTTCTACAGCAAGTCGGGCACCGACACGAGCGAGCTCAAGTACGGCTGGGACATCTTCGAGTTCTACGCGACCCGCGACACGAGCACCGGCAACGCCTACTACTGCAAGGACGCGAAGAACGTCGTGTTCGAAAGCAGTTCCATCCAGCTCCGGCAGAACAACGCCTGGCGGCCGGCGGGCCCGTCCGACTCGCCGTGGCAGCCCACCGCCAACCCGAACCCGAGCGACTACCTGTGCCCGTCGCTGAAGTTCGAGCGGACCGGCGCGAACGACCATTGGATCGTCCGCCAATGACGCCGGTGCCGCTTGTGAGATCGTCCCGCTGAATCTGGACGCCGCTGAACGCGGGACGCCGCGCCACGGCGGACGATCGCGCACCCCGCCGCGCGATCGGGCCGCCGTGGCACCGGCATGCCCGCCCCCTCGTGTTATAGATCGAGGTAGCACGCCTGGCGTCGATCGGAGCGGGGGCTCGCATGACGTACGTGCCGCAGCACGGCCCGGCCATCACCTTCCTCGGGGTGCCGCACTGCACCTGGTCGGACCCGTCCACCTACGCGGACGCCGACGTGGTCATCCTGGGCGCCCCGTTCGACGGCGGCACGTCCCACCGGCCGGGGACCCGGTTCGGCCCGCAGTACATCCGGCAGAGCTGCTACCTGCCGCACGACGGCTCGCGCCCGTCCCTCGCCCTCCGCGTGGACGGCCTCCAAGGCGACCTCACGGTCTACGATGCCGGGGACGTGCTGATGTACTCCGGCGACGCGGAACGTTCCGTCCGCGATCTCCAGGCGGCGGTGTACGCGGTCGCCCGAACCGGGGCGATCCCGCTCATCCTGGGCGGCGACCACACCATCGCCTGGCCGGACGCCGCCGGGGTGGCGCAGCACATCGGCCGGGGCCGCGTCTCGATGGTCCATTTCGACGCGCACGCCGACACCGGCGACACCGCCTTCGGATCCCTCGTCGGGCACGGACAGCCCATGCGCCGCCTGATCGAGTCCGGCGCCCTGCGCGGCGACCGGTTCCTGCAACTCGGCCTGCGCGGCTACTGGCCGGGCCCGGAAACGCTGTCCTGGATGGCCGAGCAGGGCATGCGCTCATACGAGATGAGCGAGATCGTCGCGCGCGGCCTGGACGAATGCCTGACAGAAGCATTCGAGATCGCCGTAGACGAGTGCGACGGAGTCTTCCTCTCAGTCGACATCGACGTATGCGACCCGGGCCACGCCCCCGGCACCGGCACCCCCGAGCCAGGCGGCCTGACCGGACGCCAACTCCTGGACGCAGTCCGCCGCGTAACCTACGAACTCCCAGTAGTAGGCGTGGACGTCGTCGAAGTCTCCCCGCCCTACGACCACGCGGACATCACATCCCTACTGGCGAACCGAGTCGTCCTAGAGGCCCTGTCCGGCATAGCGCGCCGCCGCCGAGACGCCCGCAACGGCACAACCTGGGACCCGACCCTCCCGCTCCTAGAAGACCGCTGACCACTCGGACTGGATGAGGGCCCCGCAAGCCGCCTTCAATGTTCAGATCGGGAGCAGTCAGCGTGCTGGACGGGAACTGCGCCTGTGCCCCATCCGGATTCCGCTCAGGACGAGGTTGATCAGGAACACGATGATCCCGATGATGAGCAGGTAGAACATCCCCTTCACCACGACGCCGACGATTCCGAGGGCGACCGCCACCAACAGGATGAACAGGAACAAGGCCACGTGGAATCCCCTCCTCGTTGTCGCGCCTTCCGGGCGCCGCGCGTCACCCGCATGCCCGCGGAGCGCTCGGGTCGCGACGTCCGACGGCCGCCTCAGCGGCGGGCGAGGCGACGTTCGTCCGGGGCGGCCTGATAGGGCAGCTCGTAGTGATCGAAGACCGCCTGTTCGTCACCGGCGAGGAGCTCGCCGTCCGTGCCGATCGACGGCGAGCTCTTGACCTGTTTCTTGCCGTACGCGACGCGGACGTACTCCGGCCCCACCTTCGCCCCGTCCAGCGGCACGAACACAAGCCGCTGCCGGGTCGGCAGGCCCATCCGCACGGTCAGGAACGACGGCCGATCCGTCCCGGTGTCGACGTAGACGGCCTCCAACTGACCGATCTTGCTACCGGACTCGTCGACCACGTCACGCCCACGCCACTGCCGGATGTCCTCGATCTCGCACATGTCATGTCCAGCCCTCGGGTACCAACCCCCTGCTACAAGACAACTACCCAGCTCACGCGATATAAGCCCGCCCGCCCCAGCCCGACCAAACAAACCCCCAACACCCCAAAAGCCTGCTCAACAGCCAAACACCCGCCCGCCGCCGCGCCGGTGACACGACGCTGCGACGGCGCCGTCGCGGCTCCCTCGCGGAGGGCGGCGTCCGGCCGGAGTCGGTCGCGGGGCGACCTAAACTTTGCGCCTGGGCACGTCACGGGTCATGATTTGCCCCACACAGACCACATAAGTAAGCATTTACCCCCTGTGAGTGGCGCGCGACGCAGCGGGACCGAGAGCTGGGAGGTTCTGTGGCGGACGCGAGTTCGACCACCGACGGGCGCCCCTGGGCGGATCTGCCGAGAGACCTGGCGGACCACATGCGGCCGCACCTCGACGAGGTGGCCGACGACATGATCCAGGAGATCCAGACGCGCGTCAGCGAGTACGACCGGCCGGGCGACGGCTCCTACTCCGGGACGCTCCGGCTCGCGGTCGAGCGCGTGCTCCACTTCTTCGTCGACCGGGTGGCCGATCCCGGCCACGACTCCGCGCCGGTGGCCGACTTCTTCCGCGCCATCGGCCGCGGCGAGGCCGGTGAGGGGCGCAGCCTCGACGCCATGCAGACCGCGATGCGGGTCGGCGGCATGGTCGCGTGGCGGCGGCTCACCGAGGGCGCGGACGTCCTGCACGTGTCCCCGCGGACGCTCGGCGCCGTCGGCGAGGTGCTGATGGAGTTCCAGGACGAGCTCGCGCACGCCGCCGCCGAGGGATACTCGCAGGCCAGGGCAGCCGTCGCGGGCGAGATGCAGCGCCGCCGCAAGCGCCTGCTCGACCTGCTGTTCGCCGACCCGCCGGCCGCGCGGGAGGCGATCGCCGACCTCGCCGCCGCCGCGCACTGGCCCGTCCCGCGGACGGTCGCGGCGGTCGCGCTCGGCCGGCCCCGGGACGCCCGCCAGCCCGCGTTTCCGCCGGACGTCCTCGCCGACCTGACCCGCCGCACCCCCAGCCTGATCGTCCCCGACCCGGACGGGCCCGGCCGGGCGAAGCTCGTCGACCGAGCCCTGGCCGGGACGCTCGCCGTCGTCGGCCCGACCGTCCCGCTGATGGAGGCGGCACGTTCCATCCAGTGGGCGCGCAAGACGCTGTGCCTCGTCCAGCGCGGCGTCATCGAGGCGGACGACGGCCCGGGCGGCCAGAGCGGCGTGATCCGCTGCGTCGAGCACATGTCGACGCTGATCCTCTTCCAGGACGAGGGGCTCATCACCTCGCTCGCCGACCTGCGCCTCGCCCCCCTGGCGCACCTGCGCCCGAGCCAGCAGGACCGCCTGGCCGAGACCCTGCTCGCCTGGCTCCAGTCGGGACGCAACGCCAACGAGGTCGCGATGCGGTTGCACGTCCACCCGCAGACCGTCCGGTACCGGCTCCGTCAGCTGGAGGAGCTGTTCGGCGACCAGCTCCTCGACCCCGATCTGCGCTTCGACCTGGAGATCGTGCTGCGCGCCCGCGCGCTGCTCGCGGAGAACGCGGGGGAGCGCATCGTCCCGTCATCGCACGCGGCGGTCGGCGACTCAGGAGAGGTCGTCACCTTCCACCGCAACTGACCTCGCCAATACCGCACACCTCGCCGACCCAGCACAAACTCGGCCCCGGTCCAGGCGTCATGTTGCGGCGTGAGGAAGAAACGACTGGCGGGGGCGGAGGCGTTCGGCGGTGGCGACGCGTTCGGCGAGGCGGGTCTGGGCGTCGCAGAGGAGCCACAGTTCGCCCTCGTCAAGCGCGACTATCTGCTGGAGGCAGCCGTTCGACCGCTGGTAATCCGACAAAGGAGTGATCCGGGTGGCCCGCAGGCCGTCGTCCGAGCGCTCGTTGTGCCAGCCGGGCATGCACATGATCACCGACATCGCGCGGGCTCCCTTGGTGGGTCTATGGTGGGTCTACCATAAGCCGACCAAGCATCGCCCACAATGCCCTCACGAGATACCCAAGAGGGCTTCAGGAATGGTGGGATCTGTACGGTGTGAGGTCAACGGACTATCCGGAGCAGGTTCCGAAATGCCGCGACCCCCCACGAAGGCACAGGCGATCACGAACGCGTTGGCGGCACGCATCGTCGAGGGCGACCTCGAACCCGGGGCGTGGCTGCCGTCCGAGCGGGAGCTGGCGCGCGAGTACGGGGCCGACCGGTCGACCGTCCGGCGGGCTCTGCGGATGCTGGCCGAGCAGGAACTCGTCCAGCTGCGGCACGGCGCGGGCGCCCAGGTGCGGACGGCGCGGCGGGTGCGGCGCGCGGCGGCCGACATCACCCGGCAGGTCGGCGCCTGGCGCGGGTTCCACGTGTCCGCCCGGCGGGACGGCCGCGTCCCGTTCACCCGGACGACCGTCACCGAGGTGGAGGCGGACGAACGGCTCGCCCAGCGCCTGGACGTCCCCCCAGGGACGCGCGTACTGGAACGGGCGCGCGTCCAGGGCGTGGAGGGCGAACCGCCCATTCAGACGGCGACAACCTGGGTAATCCTGGACGTGGTGGAGCAGATCCCCATCCTGCGCCAGGTCGACACCGGCCCGGGTGGGATCTACTCCCGCCTGGAGGAGGCAGGGCGCCGGATCACGTTCGAGGAGACGGTGACGTGCCGACTCCCGCGCACGGACGAGCAGAGCACGCTGGACATCGGCCCCGACCGGCCCGTCCTGACGCTGTGGCGCCGCGCGTGCGACCAGGACGGCCGCGTCGTCGAGGTCACCCACCGGGTGGTGGTCGGCGACCGGCACGAACTCGTCTACCGCTACGGGTCGGGAGTCTGAGAAATGAGCGAAGCCCCAGACACGGACGGCGAGAAACCCGCCGTCCGCCAGGTCGGTACCAGGGTCGTCTACGAGAACCCGTGGATGGTCGTCCGTGAGGACGAGGTCGAGCGCCTGGACGGTTCACGCGGCATCTATGGGGTCGTCGACAAGCCCGACTTCGTTCTCGTCATTCCCGTCGAGAACGACGGGTTCCACCTGGTGGAGGAATACCGCTATCCCATTGGGAAGCGCACGTGGAGTTTCCCGCAGGGTTCGCTGCCAGGTCGGCGTGACGCCGACCCAGAGGAACTCGCCCATCTTGAACTGGCGCAGGAGACCGGCCTCCGCGCGGGCGAACTGACCCACCTCGGCTATCTGAACTGCTCACACGGGACGAGCGGCCAAGGCTTCAACGTCTTCGTGGCGTCCGACCTGAGGGCGGGCCAGGCCGACCGTGAGCACGAGGAACAGGACATGCGCCAGAAGTGGATGTCCAGGGACGAGTTCACGACCCTCGTACGGGACGGCCGCATCACCGACGACTCGACCCTGGCCGCCTACGCGCTTCTCCTCATGCACGAGGCGAAATAGTCAACGTCACGCGGGTTCGCCAAGCCCCGCAGGAATGACGACCCGAATTCGGCATCCGCTCGGTGTGTCCATGACGGTGATGTCGCCGCCGTGCAGCTCCGTCGCCCAGCTAGCGATGGCGAGGCCGAGGCCGGTGCCGCCGCCCGGCGTTCCCGCCCGCGGACCGGACGCCGACCCCCGCGAGAACCGCTCGAACACCCGCGTCCTCTCCTCGGGCGGAATCCCCGGGCCCTCGTCGGCGACGTCGATGACGAGGCCGCCCGTCCCGCCGAGCGGCCGCGCGGTGACGGTGACGGGACGTCCCGCCGGGCCGTGCCGCGCCGCGTTGTCCAGCAGGTTCGCGACGACCTGGTGCAGCCGGTCGCGGTCGGCGCGGGCGCGCAGCCCGGCCGGGACGTCGGACGCGAACAGGGCGTCCGGATGCCCGGCGGCGGCCTCGGCGGTGACGTCCGCGACGAACGCGGCGACGTCGACGTCGGTCACGTCCAGGACCGCCGCGCCCGCCTCGACCCGCGACAGGTCGAGGAGCTGCGTGACGAGCCGTCCGAGCCGCTCGGTCTGCTCCAGCGCGGACGCGAGGACGTCCGGCGTCGCGGGCGTGACGCCGTCCGCGACGTTCTCCAGCACGGCCCGCAGCGCGCTGATCGGGGTGCGCAGCTCGTGCGACACGTTCGCGACGAACTCGCGGCGCTGCCGGTCGACCTCGGCGAGGTCGGCGGCCATCCGGTTGAACGCCTGCGCCAGCTCGCCGACCTCGTCCCGGGACGTGGCGCGCACCCGGCGGCTGTAGTCGCCGCGCGCCATCGTCCGCGCCGCCGCCGTCATCTCCCGCAGCGGCGCCGTCATCCCGTGCGCGAGGAGCTGCGTCACGACCAGCGAGATGAGCACGCCGACCGGCATCGTCTGCCGCGCCCGGAACCCGAGCGGATACCCCCACAGCACGATCAGGACCGCGACGCACGCCGTCACCACGACCACGACGCCGAACTTCACCTTGATGGACCGCAACGGATCCAACGGCCGAGGCAACCGCGCCCAAGCCCGATAAACGACAGCCGTCACGACGCCCACCTTTCTGGGGGATGACCCTCAGGCCCCCGCTGGTCCCGTCGTGATCCTCGCTCCGCTCCGGTCACGACGCGACCTCCAGGCTGTAGCCCACCCCGTGGACGGTGCGGATCAGTTCTTGGCCGAGTTTGCGGCGCAGGGCCTTCACGTGGCTGTCGACGACGCGGGTTCCGGAGGCGTCCGCCCAGTCCCACACCTGTTCGAGCAGGACGGCCCGCGTCAGCACCGCGCCCCGGTTGCGCAGCAGGCAGGCGAGCAGGTCGAACTCCGTCGGCGTGAGATGCACCTCGCGGCCGTCCATGACGACGCGACGCGCCCGCCGGTCGACCTCCAGCGCGCCCATCCGCACCAGCGCGCCGTCGGTCTCCGGCGCGGGACGCTCCACCCGCCGCAGCACCGCCCGCACCCGCGCCACGAGCTCGCGCATGCTGAACGGCTTGGTCACGTAGTCGTCCGCGCCGACGCCGAGGCCGACCAGGACGTCGGTCTCGTCGTCCCGCGCGGTCAGCATCAGCACCGGCACCGGGCGTTCCGCCTGCACGCGGCGGCAGA
Organism: Actinomadura decatromicini; assembly: GCF_008121305.1. Classification (NCBI taxonomy): domain Bacteria; kingdom Bacillati; phylum Actinomycetota; class Actinomycetes; order Streptosporangiales; family Thermomonosporaceae; genus Actinomadura; species Actinomadura decatromicini. The sequence goes on from NZ_VSRQ01000002.1 coordinate 548,345, forward strand.
CCTCCAGGCCGTCGAAGCCGGGCAGCATCACGTCCAGGACGATGAGGTGGGGCGCGTACTCGCGGGCGCGCCGGACGGCCGCGGGGCCGTCCCCGGCGACCTCGACGGCGAACCCCTCCGCCGCCAGCCGGTCGGCGACGGCCCGCGCGATCGTCGGCTCGTCCTCGACGATGAGAATGCGCGTTTCGTTCCCAGTCACGTCCAAACTCTAGAAGCAGGTCATGGACGTGAAGGGCCGGAGTTGTGCGTGACTCGTGAAGATCTCCTTTTGCGGCTAGAAGGTCCAGGTATGGACGGGGGCGTTGTCCCGCATCCGGTCCGCGTAGGCGCGGGTCATCATGCGGAGGGCGTCATGGCGTGGGATGCCGTAGGACTTCTCGATGTTCTCGACGGCGCGGATCTGCCAGGCGGCGCCGGTCTGGCCGGTGACGCAGCGGCGTTCGACGATGCCGAGCAGGCGGTCGCGGCGGGCCGGGTCGACGCCCCACAGTTCGAGTCCCTCGTGGGCGAGGGGGAGCAGCTTGCGCAGGATCAGCTCGGCGGCCGGGACCTCGCCCACGCCGGGCCAGTACAGGGTGGCGTCGAGGCCGTCGCGAGCGGCGCGGTGCAGGTTCTCCTCGGCGGTGGCGAAGGACATGCGCGACCAGACGGGACGGTCGTCCTCGGCCAGCATGCGGACGACGCCGTAGTAGAAGGCGCCGTTGGCGACGACGTCCGCGACGGTGGGCCCCGCAGGCAGGACGCGGTTCTCGACGCGAAGATGGGGACGACCCTTGACGACGGCGTAGATGGGACGGTTCCAGCGGTAGATGGTGCCGTTGTGCAGGGTCAGTTCGCCCAGTTCGGGGATGCCGCCCTCGTCCAGGACGGCCCGCGGGTCCTCTTCGTCGCAGAGAGGCAGGAGCGCGGGGAAGTAGCGCGTGTTCTCCTCGAACAGGTCGAACACCGACGTGATCCAGCGTTCACCGAACCACACCCGCGGCCGGACGCCCTGGGCCTTGAGCTCCTCCGGACGGGTGTCGGTGGCCTGTTCGAACAACGTGATGCGCGTTTCCTGCCAGAGCTGGTGCCCGAACAGGAACGGGGAGTTCGCGCCCATCGCGACCTGCGCGCCGGCGATGGCCTGGGCCGCGTTCCAGTAAGCGCCGAACTGCTCAGGGCTCACCTGGAGATGGAACTGGACGCTCGTACACGCGGCCTCGGGGATGATGGTGTCCGTGTGCAGTTGCAACGGCTCCGGGCCGTCGATCGCGATGTGCATCTCCTCGCCGCGTGCCGCGAAGATCTGGTCGTTGAGCATCTTGTAGCGGGCGTTGGCGGAGAGCGCCTCCTCTCCTATGTCGGCGCGGCGCAGCGTCGGCAGGACGCCGATCATGGCGAGCCTGCCGCCGACCTCCCGCGCGCGGTCGTCGGCGTGTTCGAGATGGTCGCGGACCTCCGCCTCCAACTCGCCCGTGCCCTCCCCGCCCAGCTCGCGCGGGGGGATGTTGATCTCCAGGTTGAACTGGCCGAGCTCCGTTGCCCAGGCCGGGTCGGCGATCGCCTTGAGCACGTCGGCGTTCCGCATCAGCGGGTCGCCGAGCTCGTCGATCAGGTTGAGTTCGATCTCAAGGCCGATATGGGGGCGCTCAAAGTCGAACTGGGATTCGCCCAGCATGCGGGCCAGCACGTCGAGGCACCTGCGCACCTTGTCGCGGTACCGCCGCCGGTCCTCGCCGCTGATGGTGACCGAAGCCACGTCCCTGCCCATGTGTCCGTCCCTGTGCTTCGGAGGAACCGTCACAAACGGGATGTCCCAGCGGGGGTAGGCGAAAACCAGGCGCTTGATTTTCGGCTCCCCGATTTGTGACCGGCCGGTAGCGTGTGTGCGCCGTCCGGGAAGCGGCAACTCCAGCGGGGAGGGGCCATATGCGCATGCGCCCCCGGTCCATCAGGGCCAGGGACACGCTCGTCGCCGCGGTGCTCGCGGCGCTCGTGCTCGGCGTCACCGCGGCCGGGGCGGACATCGCCGTGCGCGGGGCCGTCAAGGCGGATCTCCTGCGCGGCACGCAGGTCGAGGGACGGCGGGCCAGCGGCGGCGTCCGCGACGGGTCGCTGGACGGCCAGATCCCGGACGACACGCGCGGCCGCGTCCTCGTGCAGGTCGTGGAACGCGGCGGACGTGTGGCGAACGCGACACCCGCCGCAACGGACAGACCCCCGGTGAGCAGACTCTGGCCGTCGAGCAACCTGCGGATCCGCGACTACACCGAATGCAACGGAACGTGGCCGGGTCGTGACTGCTATGTCACCGAGGCGATCAGGGTCTCCACGGCGCCCGACTCGGTGGTCGTGTACGCGTCCGAGCGGGTGCCGTCCTACCTGGTGAACGGGCTGTTGGAGGGCGTTCTCGGCGCGGCCGTGCTGCTGCTCTCCGGGCTCTCCGCGTGGATCACCTGGTTGATCGTCGGCCGCACCCTCGGCCCGGTCGAGGCGATCCGCGCGCAGCTCGCCGAGATCAGCGCGAGCGACCTCAGCCGGCGCGTGCCCGAGCCGTCCGGCCAGGACGAGATCGCCGAACTGGCCCGCACCGCCAACGCGACGCTCGACCGGCTGGAGCGGGCCGTCGGGCGGCAGCGGCAGTTCGCCTCGGACGCGTCCCACGAGCTGCGCACCCCGATCGCCGGGCTGCGCGCGAACCTCGAAGACGCCTCCATGCACCCGGACGACAACGACCTGCGCGCCGTCGTGGAGTCGGCCCTGCGCGACACCGACCGGCTGGAGTCGATCGTCACGGACCTGCTGCTCCTCGCCCGCATCGGCACCGGCGGGACGGCCGTGCAGGAGCCGATCGAGCTGTCCGCGCTGGCCGACGCGGAGATCCGCCGCCGCGCCTTCACCATGAAGATCGTCACGGACCTGACGCGGGACGTGCTGGTGCGCGGCGTCCGCATGCAGCTCGTCCGGCTGCTCGGCAACCTGCTCGACAACGCCGAGCGGTACGCCGACTCGCGCATCACCGTCCAGGTGACCAGGGAGAACGGCCGGGCGCTGCTCACCGTCAGCGACGACGGCGCGGGCATCGCGCCCGCCGACCGGGAGCGCGTGTTCGAGCGCTTCACCCGCCTCGACACCGCGCGCAGCCGGGGCGCCGGCGGCGCCGGGCTCGGCCTCGCCATCGCCCGCGAGATCGCGCAGGCGCACGGCGGGACGCTCCGGATCGAGGACGCCCCCTGCGGCGGCGCCCGCCTGGCCCTCCGCCTGCCGCTCGCCGCAGAACCCGTCGACCGCCGCCGCCGCTGACCACGGCAACGCGAAAGGGCCGTCCACAGGGTGTGGACGGCCCTTTTCGACGCGCGCTCGGCGCGGGACTCAGGCGCGGACGGCCTGGATCTCCAGGTTCAGGTCGACCTTGTCGCCCAGCAGGGCCTTGTCGCCCTTGAGCGGGACGTTGAACTCGACGCCCCAGTCCTTGCGGTTGATGGTCGTGGACGCGGAGAACCCGGCGCGCGTGCCGCCCCACGGGTCCTCGGCGACGCCGTTGTACTCGACCGCGAGGGAGACCGGACGGGTGACCCCCTTGATCGTCAGCTCGCCGTCGAGGTAGTACTCGCCGTCCTCGGCGCGGACGCCCGTGGCGGCGAAGGTCATGTTCGGGTGGTTCTCGACGTCCAGCACGTCGGCGGTGCGGATGTGCGCGTCGCGGTCGGCGTTGCGGGTGTCGATCGAGGCGACCTTGATCTCCGCCGTGGCGGTGGAGTCGGCCAGCTCGTCGGCGATCTGGACCGTCCCGCTGAACTCGGTGAACGTGCCCCGGACCTTGGTCATGAGGTGCCGGATGACGAAGGTGACCTCGGAGTGCGCGGGGTCGATGTTCCAGGTCCCGGTGGTCAGTTCGGGTGCGACTGCGGCGATGCTCATGGGTACTCCTCTGGGTGGTCGACGGCACTGACCGGACGACAAGTGTGGCTGGTGCTTGAATCTTCAACGACTCGTCGAAGGTTAGTTGAGGGTTCAAACACAAGTCAAACCCGCGATTGTTCCCGGGGCGTGCAACCCGATTCCCGGCTCGTGCGTAGACAGCGGGCACAGAGGCGCACGGACGGGCGGGCGTGGACGGCGAGGAGGCCGTCCGTCCGGCGTCCACGACCATCGGGAGTCTTCGTGAGCGACGAAACCACGGCGCGCGGCGTGCCCGGACCACCAGTCGCGATACCGGTCGTGCTGGCGGTCGCGGCCGTGCTCGTGTCCGGATGCGGCGGCGGGGGCGGGACCGCCGGCAAGGGCGGGGTGTCCCCGGCGGCGGGCGGTGCGCTGCCCCAGGCCACCACCTACACGACCCTCAAGGACCTGCCCGCCGACCCGGCTCCGTCCGCCGCGCTGGACGGCACGGTCGTCCACCCCGCCGAGACGGCCCCGGTGTCGGCGCAGCCCGGCGCGCCCGCCGTCGCCGAGCTGCCCGCCGCCCAGCTCAAGGGCGACACGTGGGTGCCCGTCGTGGAGAGCCGTCCGGGCTGGAAGCGGGTGCTGCTGCCGAGCCGCCCGAACGGCGTCACCGGCTGGATCCCCGACTCCGGCCTGAAGACCGCGCGCAGCGGCCAGGCGATCAAGGTCGACATCAGCGACCGGAAGCTCACCCTCCTGAACGCGGGCCGCCCCGCCGGGTCCTGGCCCGTCGCCGTCGGCGCGCCCAAGACGCCCACCCCCGTCGGACGGACGTTCCTGCTCGCATCGCTGGCCCCGGCCAAGCCGACGTTCAGCCCGCTGATCCTGCCGGTCGGCGCGCACTCCGCGACCCTCGACACCTTCGGCGGCGGCCCCGGGACGGTCGCGTTCCACGGCTGGCCCAGCACGGCCGTCTTCGGCAAGGCCGTCACGCACGGCTGCGTGCGCGTGCCCGCGGACGCCCTGAAACGCCTCGCCAAGGTGCCGCTCGGCACGCCCGTCGTCATCACGGCCTGACGTCCCCCCGAACCGTCTCCACCCCCGACACAGAGGAGAAAACACCGTGCGTTTGCAGGCACTCACGAAGTGCGCGGCCGTCGCCGGCGCGCTCGCGCTGCCCTTCGCGGCCGTCGTCCCCGGCGCGTCCGCGACCACCGGCGGCGCCGGCTCGGCCGTCGCGATCTCGGCGGGCGGGCCCGTCGCCGTCCCGCCGACCCCGGCCGTGACGTCGGACGCCCAGCGGCCCGTCCGCAAGAGCGTCGTCGAGCTGCCGCCGAACCCGATCGTCGAGGCGCGGCTGCTGAACGCCGCAGCCTGGTCGGGCCACGCCCGCGCCTCCGTCGCCGACCTCCGGCTGCTGAAGCTCGGCCTGCGCGCGAGCCTGGTCACCGCCAAATGCGAGAACGGGAACGGCGTCTCGCACCTGGTCAAGGCGACCCTGAACGGCCGCACCCTGAAGGCGGACGCGGCGCCCAACACGGCCGTCACCGTGAACCTGACCGGCGTCGGCTCGGCGACGGTCACGCTGAACCGGCACGTCCGCGACAAGGACGGCAAGCTGACCGTCACGGCCATCGAGGTCAGCGCGACCCTCGCGGGCCAGACCCAGACGATCAGCATCGCCTCCGCGACCTGCGGCAAGGGCGCCCAGCCGGGTGAGCCGGGCCAGCCGCCGTCCGGCCCCTCGGACCCGTCCGACCCGGGCACCCCGTCCACGCCGACGCCCCCGCCCTCAGCGGCCCCGATCCCGACCCCCATCACCGGCGACCTCCCAGTCACCGGCTGAGCCTTGGAGGAGGGCCCGCGCGTCCGGACGCGCGGGCCCTCGCCTTGCTCACACCAGAAACGCGGCCAAGGCGACCAAGACGAACCCGATGCCCATCCCCACAAGCGCGCCGTGCACGATCCCAAGGGCATAGCGGTCGGACGCACCCCGATGCCGCGCATGCGCCCGCTGCGGGTGGCCGTTCATGCCAGCCTCACCCTGAACCAGACCTTGATCTCGTCCTCGGGCAGCACCGTGATGCCCCACTGGTCGCTGAACGCCTCGACCAGGTCCAGCCCGCGACCGCTCTCAGCGCTAGGCGGGGCGGGCGTCCGCCTCCGCGGCTGGACCTCACCGGGCCGGACGCGGTTGTGAACGGAGACCTCGGCCCACTCGCCGACCAGCGTGTACGCCACCCGGACGTCCGGGCCCGTCCCATGCAGGACGGCGTTCGTGAGGATCTCCGACAAAGCCTGGAGAGCATCGTCGATGGCCGGATGCCCGGCACCGCACTCCCGCCCGAGGACGTCCCGCAGCCACTGACGCCCGACCGGCACGCTTCCCACCTCGGTCGGCAGCCGCAGAGACCCCTTGGCCAGCCCCAACCGCGAAACCGAACCCCCGTGATCGACGGGGAGATCGAACGTACGCCTGGCCTGGTGCATCCGGCGCGGCCGCACAGACGACCGGTCCCGGACCACGAGACGCCAGCCCACCCGTCCAACGATTCCCATCAGGCGTCCCCTCGTCCAAGGCAGACGTATTCAGCCGAATACACAGAAGATCCGAACACGGCGCGTCATGAGTCGCTACGCTCCGAGTCTGCGTGACCGTCTGTGGGCTGGCAAGCACTTTGTGTGACCTAGTTCAAAAAATCCGCGGTCACTCGACGGTCGAACTTCTCGGGAGGCAACGATGGCGACAAGACGGACGAGCCCCACGGTCCGCCGTCGACGCTTGGCCGCGATCATGCGTCAGCTCCGCAAGCAGTCGAAGAAGACCCGTGAGGAGGCGGCGACGTTCGCTGGCATCAGCCCAGTGACGATCAGCCGCATCGAGGCAGCGACGCACAACCCGAAGCCCGCCGACATCGCCATGCTCTGTAGGTTCTACGCCGTCGGTGACCGTGAGACCGACGAACTGGTGACGCTGGCCCGCCAGTGCCGGATCAAGGGCTGGTGGCAGAAGTACGACCTGCCGGAGTTCGTCAGCGCGTACACCGGCCTGGAAGAAGAGGCCAACACCCTCCGCCAGTACAGCCTGGACGTGATTCCTGGTCTTCTTCAGACGGATGCCTATGTCCGGGAACTACTCGCGGCAGAGGTGCGGACCTATCCTGAAGAGGAAATCGAACGAGTGGTCACCGTGCGCATGAAGCGACAAGAACGCCTCGCTGGAGGTGATCCGTTGAAGAGTTGGTTCGTCGTCAACGAGGACGCGATCCGGCGACTCGTCGGAGGTTCGACCGTGATGCGCGAACAGCTACAACACCTGGTGACCGCTTCCAGGGGCGACAGCGTGGATCTCCAGGTTCTCCCCTTCGCGGCAGGAGCGCACCCGGCCATTGCCGCTGGTGGCTTCACCGTTCTCGGCTTCCCGGAGCCGATTGACCCGGACGTTGTCTACTTTGAGCTGCGGCCGAACGGGCTGTACCTGGAGCAGCCAGCCGAGGTCGCCACATACTCCACGTTGTTCGATCAACTGCGCGCTCGTGCCCTTGGACCGGTGGAGTCGCGCTCGCTGATCAAGGAAGCAGCCGAGAACCTACCTTGAACGAGGTATGAAGAATGGAACTGAGCAGCGAACTCTCGTGGCGCACGAGTAGCCACGGCGGAGAAGGCGACGCCCATTGCGTAGAGGTCGGTGCGTGGCGGAAGAGCGCTCGCAGCGGAAATAACGGGGGATGTGTCGAGGTCGGAACGTGCGCTTGCTGTGGGACGGCCGTTCGGGACAGTAAGGATCCGGAAGGTCCGAGGTTGGCGTTCAGCGTCGCGTCCTGGCGCACCTTCCACGCCGAGATCTTGGCCGGACGCTACGACCTGCCGTAACCGCCGCTTCGCGACCCTTGGAGGCTGTCCGACCTGGGGGCAGCCTCCAGCCGCACCACCGGCCAGTGTCGCGGCCCGGCCGTACACTCGGGGGTGGAGGTGCAGCTCATGCGGATTGACCAGGCATACCAGCCGATGACCTTGGTCGACCTGGCTCTTCATCTGGCGGGTAGTCGAGATGACGAGACGCGGTGGCGGCTGATCGCCGAGTTCCTCGAAGAGTTCAAGCATGAGCCGCCGATCGAGCGTCTGAGGCTTCTCGCGGAAGAGCCCGCGACGACCGGCGATCAACACTGGGACGTGTTTCTGGCGGCACTGGCCGAACATCTGGCGTCCCGGGACGGGCGGGGTGCCGCCTCCTGGGCCGAGTCCCGCCATCTGTACCGGTTCTGGTTCCCCTTCAACACCCGTGCCGCCAGGGTTGACGCCATCGTGCACGCTCCGGCCGCGTTCCGTCGGCGCGGTGTGTTCATCGCACCGCAGGAACTGGAGGTCGCGTGAGCGACTCCGAACCGCTCCTCGACCGCGCCGCCATTGAGAACGTCCTCCGTTCGCTCGGCGATCGCCTGGCGCGTCGAGGCGTGGTCGCCGACATCTACGTCGTCGGCGGCGCGGCGATGGCGCTGGCCTACGACGCCCGCCGCTCCACCCGTGACATCGATGCGGTCTTCGAGCCGCACGGCATCGTGCTAGAAGAAGTTCGCGCGGTCGCCCGAGAACTTGGCCTGCCGCAGTGGTGGCTTAACGAACAGGCGAGCGTCTACGTTGCCCCAGGTGGGGATCCCGCTGCCACGCGCGTCTTCGACCACCCGGGACTGCGGGTCTCAGCAGCCTCGCCCGAACACCTTCTCGCGATGAAAGTGCTCGCGGCCCGCCGCCGCGACGCAGAAGACATCCGCTTCCTGATCCGTCACCTTCGCCTCGGTTCTGTGAAGGACGTCTTGTCCTTGTGCGCCGACGTCTTCCCAGAAGAGCCGGTACCTGACCGAGCACGGCTGATCTTGGAAGACCTGTTCGAGGCTGGCTGATGTGATTGCCCGCGCTGGCGGTGGCCGTTGGTCAGTGGTCGGTGCAGGCGGGGACTTCGGTGGGGCGGCGGTGTTCCAAGGCGTCGCGTAGTTGGGCTCGGCCTCGGTGGATGCGGGAGCGGACGGTGCCGAGCTTGACGTTCAAGGTGGCGGCGATCTCTTCGTAGGAGAGGCCCTCGATGTCGCAGAGGACGACGGCCGCGCGGTATTCGGGGGCGAGGTCGTCCAGGGCGCGCTGGATGTCGGCGTCGAGGTGGCGGTCGTCGTACGCCTGGGCTGGGGTCGGCTCACGACCTTGGAGGCGCTCGGCGGCGTCGTCGCCCAGGGCGTCGAAGCGGATCCGCTGCTTGCGCCGGGCCCGATCCAGGAACAGGTTGGTGGTGATGCGGTGGAGCCAGCCTTCGAACGTGCCGGGGCTGTAGGACGACAGAGAACGGAAGACCCGGATGAAGACGTCCTGGGTCAGGTCCTCGGCGTCGTGCCGGTTGCCGGTCAGCCGGTACGCCAGCCGGAACACCCTGGTCGAGTGTTGGCTGACGATCTCCTCCCACGTCGGCGGGGTCCACGCCATAGCGCCTGCGCTCACCACTACCCCCGTCTGATACTGAATCGTTACGGCCAAGCATGCCGGTACCCGGATAAGAGCCGTGTAAGAACCGGGTGCGTGGCCGGATGAGGCGCATCTCGATTCGGTACCGGTGTGACCGATCTCATTGGACGGAATGCCAACAAGGATTGAGTCGCCGTCCGTCCGGGGCGAGGATCGGGGCAGTCCCACCCCCGAGACGCGAGGACGTGGCATGGCTCGTAGCTACAACCCGGCCGACCTGCTGGAGCTCCTGGCCGCGGCGGGGCCGGACCGGCCCGCGCTCGTCGCGGGGGACGTCCGCCGGACGTTTCGGCAGCTCAACGAGCGTGCGAGCCGGGTCGGGCACCATCTCGCGGCGGCCGGGGTGCGGCCGGGAGAGCATGTCGCGATACTCGCTCACAACCGGGCCGAGTGGATCGAGTCGATGCTCGGGGCGTTCAAGATCCGGGCCGTGCCGGTTCCGGTGAACTACCGGTATGTGGCGGCGGAGCTGCGGCACGTGCTGGCCGACTCCGACTCCGTCGCGCTGATCGGGGAGCGTTCGCTCTTGGCGAAGGCGCAGGAGATTCGGGGTGATCTGGCGAAGCTGCGGCATGTGATCGTCCTGGAGGACGGGGCCGATGGCGAGATTCCGGACGCGGTCGAGTACGAGAAGGCGCTCGCGGAGGCCGATCCCGGCGACGACTTCCCGGAACGCTCCAACGACGACCGCTACATCATGTACACGGGCGGGACGACGGGATATCCCAAGGGCGTCGAATGGCGCGTCGAGGACATCTTCTTCGGCGCGCTCGGCGGCGGGAACGTCCTCGGCGACCCGATCGGCAGCCCGGAGGAGATCGCCGCCAACGCCGAGCAGCCCGCGACGGCCGTGCTCGACTGCGCGCCCGTCATGCACGGCGCCGGGCAGTGGGTCGCGTTCATGGGCCTGTTCGGCGGGTCGAAGGTCGTCCTCTACACCGACCACGCTTTCGACGCGGGGAAGGCGCTGCGGCTCGTCGCCGAGGAGAGGGCGAACGTGTTGATGCTGGTCGGGGACGCGATGGCGTGGCCCGTCGCGCGGGCGCTGGCCGAAGGCGAGTACGACACGTCGTCTCTGATGGGGATCGCGTCCGGGGGAGCGCCGCTGACGGACGGCGCGAAGAAGGCGCTTAGCGAGCGACTCCCGAATGTGGTCTTCCTCGACAACTACGGCGCCTCGGAGACGGGCGCGTGCGGTCCGTCCGTGGGCGGCAAGGAGGGGACGGCCCGGTTCGACATGAACCCTGACGTCGCCGTCCTGGACGACGACCTCAACCCCGTGGCACCCGGCCAGATCGGACGGCTCGCCCGCAAGGGACACATCCCCATCGGCTACTACAACGACCCCGAGAAGACCGCGTCGACCTTCTTCACCGCAAGCGATGGCACCCGCTGGTCGGTTCCCGGCGACTTCGCCAGCCTGGAGGAGGACGGCACGATCGTCCTCCTGGGCCGGGGCTCCCTCGTCATCAACACGGGCGGAGAAAAGGTCTACCCGGAGGAGGTCGAGGTCGCGTTGAAGGACCACCCGGACGTGTACGACGCGGTCGTCGTAGGCGTCCAGGACGAGCGGTTCGGGCAGCGCGTCGCCGCGGTCGTCGCGCCGCGTCCCGGCGCGACGGTCACCCTGGACGCGCTGACGGAGTTCTGCCGCGGCCGGCTCGCCGGATACAAGCTGCCGCGCCAGATCACGGTGGTGGACGAGGTCCGCCGCACCGCCGTCGGGAAGTCCGACTACAAGTGGGCCCGCAGCGTCCTATAAAACGGGCGCGTCTCCCCCAGACGCGGCTTATACCACGTCCTGCCACTTTTTCCCCGGCCGCACCGGTCAAGAAATGATGGATGCGGACGGGGCGTGGGCTGACCGCGTCCGGGCGATTGACTCCGCATGGACGGGGATCGGCCGGCACCGCTCGCGCGCCGCTATCGCCTTCTCACCGTCGTCGGCCGGGGCGGCATGGGGACCGTCTGGCGCGCCTACGACGAGACGCTCGACCGGGACGTCGCCGTCAAGGAGGTCCACCTCCCGAAGCGCATCACCGAGGCCGAGCGCAAGGCGATGTGCAGGCGGCTGCTGTCCGAGGCGCGGGCGACCGCCGCGCTGAAGCATCCGGGCGTGGTCGCCGTCCACGACCTCATCATCGAGGGCGGACGCCCGTGGATCGTCATGGAGTTCCTGAAGTCGTGCTCCCTGAACAGGCTGGTCACCGAGGACGGTCCGCTCGGCCCGCGCCGGACGGCTGAGATCGGCGCGGCCGTCCTGTCCGTACTGCGCGCGTCCCACGCCGCCGGGATCGTGCACCGGGACGTCAAGCCCAGCAATGTCCTGGTGTGCGACGACGGGCGGGTCCTGCTCACCGACTTCGGGCTCGCCGTCTACGCGTCCGGTGGACGGGAGACCGTCGACACCATGCCGGCGGGCATCGAAGGCTCGCCCGCCTACCTCTCGCCAGAGCGCGTGAACGGAGTGCCAGGGCTGGAGGCGTCCGACCTATGGTCGCTGGGCGCGACCCTCTACACGGCGGTTGAAGGGTTCTCGCCCTTCCTACGTTGCCACGCCCTCGCGTCCATGGTGGCGGTGCTGCTGGGCGACTACGCGCGTCCCGTGCGGGCGGGGCCGCTGACGCCCGTCATCGAGGGGCTGCTGCGGCAGCGGCCGGAGGACCGGCTGACCGCCGAGGCGACCGCCGACCTCCTGCGCGAGATCGTCGGCGAACTCCCGCAGCCGGGCATCACGCTTGCCGTCCCGCCCGCCCGCCGCCGCACGCTGCTGCGAAGGGTGCCGTGGGCGCGGCGCGGCTCGTGGGTGTCGCGGGACGCGGCGCGCTCCCGCGTCGTCCGGGGCCCGCGCGTGCCGTGGACGCTGCGCGGCGGGCGTCCGTCCGGAACCCGGCCCGCGCCGTGCGGCTCGCGGCGGGCCCGCGCCCGGCGGCGTCCGCGGAGCCTGCGGCCCGGCGCGGTGGCGGGCGTCGCCGTCCTCGCCGCGCTCGCGGCGGGCACCGGGACGTGGGCCGCGCGCTGGACGTCCATCGGCAAGAGCGACGCGGTCGCGCTCCGCGCGAGCGACACGGCCAAGACCGCCCGGTACCGGGAGGCGGGCGCGTACACGGTGCGCGTCCCGGCGGGATGGCGGGCGGAGCGGCACGGCTCGGCCGTCCTGTGGAAGGACGCCGGGACGGGACGCGCGCTGCGCATCTCGCCCGCTCCCGGCGACCCGTTGACCGGCCTGCGCGCGGCGGAGCGGAAGGCGACGGCGGAGCACCGCTTCCCCGGGTACCGCAGGCTGCGGCTCGAAGGCGTCCCGGACGTCGTCGCGGGCGGCGCGGAATGGGAGTTCACCTGGCGCGGCGGCGGGACGCGCCGCCGCGGGGACGACACGCGGCACATGCTGTGCGGCCGGGCGGCGGGGTACGAGTTCTGCTTCTCCGCGCCCGATCGGCGCTGGACGCCCGGCCAGCGTCTCTACGACGGAATCCTCAAGTCCTTCGACCCCGACAGGCCGTGACCCCGTAAGGCCGTGACCCCGTAAAGGCGGGACGGGTCAGGTCGACTGCTGGAGGCGGAGGAGGAACTCCGCGTTCGACGAGGTGCCCTTCATCTTCTCCAGGAGCTGCTCGACGGCCTGCTGCTTCTCCAGTCCCTGGAGAGCGCGGCGGAGGCGCCAGGAGAGGGCGAGCTCCTCGGGCGACATGAGCAGCTCGTCGCGGCGGGTGCCGGACGCCTCGATGTCGACGGCGGGGAAGACGCGGCGGTCGGCGAGGCCCCGGTCGAGCTTCAGCTCCATGTTGCCGGTGCCCTTGTACTCCTCGAAGAAGACGTCGTCCATGCGGGACCCGGTCTCCACGAGGGCGGTCGCGAGGATGGTCAGCGACCCGCCGTTCTCGATGTTGCGGGCGGCGCCGAAGAACTTCTTCGGCGGGTAGATCGCGGTCGTCGCGACGCCGCCCGCGAGGATGCGGCTGCTGGACGGCGCGGCGAGGTTGTAGGCGCGGCCGAGCCGGGTGATCGAGTCGAGCAGCATGACCACGTCGTGGCCCTGCTCGACGAGCCGCTTGGCCCGCTCCACGGCCAGCTCGGCGAGGGCCGTGTGGTCCTGCGCGGGACGGTCGAACGTCGAGTGGATCACCTCGCCGCGCACCGACCGCTGGAGGTCGGTGACCTCCTCGGGCCGCTCGTCGACGAGGACGACCATGAGGTGCACCTCAGGGTTGTTCTCCGCGATCGCGTTCGCGAGGGCCTGCAGCACCATCGTCTTGCCGACCTTCGGCGGCGACACGATGAGCCCGCGCTGGCCCTTGCCGACCGGCGCGACGAGGTCGATGACGCGGGTCGCGAGCGGGCCGGTGTCGAGGCGCAGCCGCTCGTTCGGGAAGAGCGGCGTCAGCTTCGCGAACTCGGGACGGCCGCCCGCCTCCTCCAGCGGGAGCCCGTTCACGGTCTCGACGCGGGCGAGCGAGCCGAACTTCTCCCGCGCGGACCTCGGCGGCCGCGCGAAGCCCGCGACGGCGTCGCCGGGACGCAGGCCGTCGGCCTTCACCTGGGCGAGGGCGACGTGCACGTCGTCCGGCCCCGGGTGGTAGCCGGACGTGCGGATGAAGGCGTGCTTCTCCTGGACGTCGAGGATGCCGTGGAAGGGGACGACCGGGGCCTCGGCGGCCGGACGGCGGTCGTTGTTGTTCTTGCGGGCGCTCTGCGCGGTGCTCTTTCCGGCGTTCTGCGCGGCGTTCTGCGCGTTCTGCGCGGCCACGCCGTGCGGCGCCTGGGTCTTACGGTTCGTGGTGGAACGGCCCGAGGGCGGGCGTTCGGTGGTGATTGTGGAAGTGGACATGCGGGTCCCTTCTCAGGCCGCGAAACGCTCCGCGCGGCCAGGGGTCGAGTCCTGCGTACGGCGGCTGCTCCCGCGGCGCGTACGCGAGGGGGATGAGAGGTATGCAGCTCGGTTCACCGGGCTGACGTCTGCTCCCTTTGGACGGCGGCCCGAAACGCCGTGCGCGTCTCGAACCGGAGAAGTCACCGGGCGCTCAGATGGCCCGGGGCGGGGAAGAAACGCCTCCGCCGCGAATCGCGGAAGTCCGAAGACGTTGCCTTGACAGTACAGCACTCCAGGGCGGTTTCGCATTCCCGGAGGTCGATGACTGTTTTCATGTAGCTGGTCCCCCTGTGGCCGGTGTCGGCGGACGCCGTGCCCCCCGGCTCGCGTCCGCCCGTGCCACTGATCGTTTCGTGCCTCGACCCCTTAAGACTGCCAGGAGGCCCCCAAGGTTCCTAGAGGGAGGAGGGCTCCGTACGATCGGCCGCGTGGACATCCGCGTGGACGCCGCCGACGGCGTCGGCACGATCACGATCGACCGGCCCGCGAAGCGCAACGCGATGTCGGCGGCCATGTGGCGGGCGCTCCCGCCCCTCCTGGACGATCTCGCCGCCGATCCCGGCGTCCGGGCGGTGGTGCTGACCGGCGCGGGCGGCAACTTCTGCGCCGGGGCCGACATCTCCGAGCTGGCCGACATCCACCGCGACGACGAGTCGCACCTCGCGACGGTCGCCGAGCGGGCGCTCGCCGCGTTCCCGAAGCCGACGCTCGCCGCGATCGAGGGGTACTGCGTCGGCGGCGGCTGCCAGCTCGCCGCGGCCTGCGACCTGCGGTTCGCGGCGGACGGCGCCCGGTTCGGCGTCACCCCGGCGCGGCTCGGCATCGTGTACCCGGCGGCGGCGACGGAGCGGCTCGTCCGGCTGCTCGGGCCGTCCGCGGCGAAGTACCTGCTGTACTCGGCGGACCTGATCGACGCCGCGCACGCCCTGCGGATCGGCCTGCTGGACGAGGTCGTCCCCGCCGAGGGGCTGCGCGCGAGGGTCGCCGCGTTCACCGCGACGCTCGCGTCCCGGTCGCTGCTCACGCAGCGCGCGACGAAGGAGATCGTGGACGCGGCCGCCGCCGGAACCCCGACCGCGGACGCGGCGAAGCGCTGGCTGGCCGAGATGGCCGCGAGCGGCGAGGTCGAGGAGGGCGTCGCCGCGTTCCTCGAACGCCGCGCGCCCGCCTTCAGATGGACGTCCCCTATCCGTTGAGCGCGGAGCGTGCGGGCACGTCGTAGAAGCGGCGCTCGTCCAGGCGCCGCAGCCGCCGCGCGGCGGCGGGCGGGTCGTCGAGCAGCCGGGCGGCGTCCGGGCGCAGCAGTTCGGCGAGCGGCAGCACCCCGCAGACCAGCGACTCCGGCGTCCGGACGACGAGCAGCGGCCCGAGCGTGGCGCCGCCGTGGTCGGCGTCGCGCAGGCCGTCGAGCAGCGCGCGGGCCTCGGACGTGTCCTCCGCGAACTCGCCGCGCAACGCCCGCACCAGCTCGATGAAGTCGCGTTCCAGGGCGCGCGGGCTGCGTCCCGACAGGTAGAGGCGGTCGCCGTCGGTCAGCTCGACGCGCAGCCCGTGGTGTGCCGCGAACCGCTCGTAGGGGCCGGTCAGCGCGTCCCGCGCGGACTCGGGCCGGACGGCCAGCGTCCCGCCGACGAGGTCGGCGGGCTCGGCGCCGAGGGACGCGGCGACCGCGTCGTCCAGCCGCCGGGCGAGGTGCGCGCGCAGCCCCGCGACCTCGGCGGACAGCGCCTCCACCGCCTCGCGCTGCCGGGTCAGGCGGGCGTTGACGTCCGGCACCATCCGCTCGTTGATCTGCGCGATCAGCGACCGGATCCGGACGTCGGCGGCGGCGAGCGCCTCGCGGTCGCGGTCCTGCTCGCGGGACAGCCGGTCGAGGCCCTCGCGCTGCGCCGCGCGGACGCCGTCCAGCTCCTCGCGGGTGCGTTTGAGCTCGCGGAGCTGGGTGCGGATGTCGGCGATCTCCGGCGCGCCCGGCGACCGCCTGCGCTCGAACGCCAGATACAGCTCCCGGCCCGCGATGGCCAGGCAGAGCAGGACCAGGACCACTTCCATCGAGCCCCGCCTTTCTGAGGGACGCCCCCGGAACCGGGTCGGGAGGGCCATCTCGCCGAGCAACCTAGTTCACCCGGCGCGCCCCGGCCAGATCCCCGGCGAGCGGACGCGGACGCCGGATCAGCGGTTCAGGTAGGCGAGGACCGCGAGGACGCGGCGGTTGTCGTCGCCCGTGACGGGCAGGTCGAGCTTGGCGAAGATGTTCGCGGTGTGCTTGGTCACGGCGCGCTCGGTGATGACGAGCTTCTCCGCGATCGCGGCGTTCGAGCGGCCCTGCGCCATCAGCTCCAGCACCTCCGACTCGCGCGGGGTGAGCCGGGCGAGCGGCGTGTCGCGGGTGCTGCTCGCGACGAGCCGGGAGATGACCTCCGGGTCCATCGCGGTGCCGCCCGCGGCGACCCGGCGGACCGCGTCCACGAACTGGGCGGCGTCGAACACCCGGTCCTTCAGCAGGTAGCCGATGCCGCCGCTGCCGTCCGCGAGCAGCTCCCGCGCGTAGAGCTGCTCGACGTACTGCGAGAGGACCAGCACGGGCAGGCCGGGGACGCGGCGGCGCGCCTCCAGCGCCGCCTGGAGCCCCTCGTCGGTGAAGGACGGCGGCAGGCGCACGTCGACCACCGCCACGTCCGGACGGTGGTCGACCAGCGCCTTGAGCAGCGAGGGGCCGTTGTCGACGGCGGCCGCGATCTCGAAGTCGTGCGACTCCAGGAGGCTGACCAGGCCCTCCCTCAGGAGGGCGAGGTCTTCGGCGAGGACAACGCGCACGGCAGCTCCAGCGTCACGATCGTCGGGCCGCCCACCGGCGAGCTGAGGGCGAGGACGCCGTCGAATGTACCGATCCGCCGTTCGATTCCGCGCAGGCCGGTGCCGTCCTCCATCCGCGCGCCGCCGCGCCCGTCGTCGGTGACGGTGATCCGCAGCATGCCGCGCTCGTACCGCACGTCGATCCACACGCGGGACGCGCCGGAGTGCTTGGCCGCGTTCGTGAGGATCTCCGACACCGCGAAGTAGGCGGCCGACTCGACCGGCGGCTCGGGCCGGCCCGGCAGCTCGACGTTCACCTCGGGACGCAGCGGGTGGTCCAGCGCGAGCGCCTTGACCGCGTCGCCGACGCCGCGGTCGGCGAGCACCGGCGGGTGGATGCCGCGGACGAGGTCGCGCAGCTCGCTCAGCGCCTTCGCCGACGACGCCCGCGTCTCGGCGAGCAGGATCCGCGCCTTCTCCGGGTCGCGGTCGAGCAGGTGCTCGATCGCGCCGAGGCTCATGCCCATCGCGACGAGCCGGGCCTGCGCGCCGTCGTGCAGGTCGCGCTCGATGCGGCGCAGCTCGGCGGCGGAGGCGTCCACGGCCTCGGAGCGGGACTCCTGGAGGTGCCGGACGCGCAGCGCCAGCTCCGACTTCCTCGTCGGGCCGAGGAGGAGGCGCCCCCAGTGGCCGTACACGGTCAGCATCTTCGGGCCGATGAGGTAGCCGACGACGATGCAGACCGTCGCGACGATCACCGTGGACACGATGCGCTCGGCGTCCCGGTCGTAGCCGGGCTCGACGTGGATCCACGTGTACCAGTCGCTGCCGCCGTAGTGGCCGATCAGCCCGCCCGCGAACGTGGCGAGCGCGTACCCCCACACCCCGTACAGGATGAGCATCCCCGGCAGCGCCGCCGTGAACAGCGCCACCACCGGGTCCGCGACCACCCACAGGTAGTCGCGCCACGTCGCCGGGTCGGACGCCAGCCCGACGAACCGCTTGATCATCCCCATCACGCCGGGCTCGGTCTCCTGCTCCGGCAGGTAGGGGCGCTGGACGCGGACGCCCGTCCACTTGTTGATCCGGGAGCGGTAGGCGTCGAGCTGGGTGCGCAGCAGCATCGCCGCCGACGGGAACAGCAGCACCCCGACGAAACTCGTGATCATCGAGACGACCGTGATGAACCACAGGCCGACGAGCGTCGCGGGCACGCTCAGCAGGTACAGCGCGAGGCCGCGCCAGGGCGCCCTGGCGTGCCGCTGCAGCCTGGTCTCTCTCACCGTTACGCCGTTCACCGGGTTCCTCCGCAGGTCGGGTGCCGTCCTGAAGACGAGTCTTCCGGCCGGCGGCCACGGCCACAGTGTGCCCGCAACCCGGACATGGGGTGTACTCAGCTACACCCCGGACGCCGCCGGAAAGAGGAGGAACCGCGCCCGCGGACGCGAGGAGCCATTGCGCGGTTCACCCGATCTGCGCCCTTTTCCCGGCCTCGCGCGGCGCAAGGAAATCCATGCCGAGTTGTTGTTCATCATTGACGGAAAGTCCGCCGGGGCGCGAGACTTCTTCCTGAGAGATTCCCGAGAATAGTGCCCGGAGGGCGTTCCGTCACCTCCCGTTACGGGCTCTCCCGGCGGCGCATTCGATCATGACCAATTCGGGGTCCGGGGCCGGTTCGACCGGCGAATTCAGCGCATTTTCCATGGTGTCGCAGGATATAGCTTAGTTCTATGGCCTAATGACATTGCCAGGATCCGCTTCGCCGATCAATGATGGTTGCTGCATTCGAGGCGCGGCTCCGCTGCGCCTCGTCCGCGTATTGCCCGCCGGCGACGCAGTACGTGATCCACCACGCTCCCAAGGAAGTGCGATCATGAGGATTCGCAAGCACACCCTCGCCCTGGTCGGCGTCAGCGCCGCCGCGCTCGCCCTGTACGGCGGCGCCGGCTCCGCCTTCGCCGGAACCACCGGCGACGAGAAGCCGAAGCCCCCCGTCACCTGCAGTCTCAAGGCCGACGCCGGCCCCTTCGTGGCGGCGTCCTGCATGGGCGAGGGCGCGGTGCAGCTCAACGTCGTCTGCCCGGCCGAGAAGACCATGGACGGCACCATCAACATGTTCATGGGCCGCTCGACCCTGCTCGACAACCGTTGCGCCAAGGGCCCGACGTTCGCCTCGCTCACGATGTTCGACATGAGCACGCACAAGCCGGGCGAGACCCTGGTTCCGCTGCAGGAGATCGCCTGACGCATTTCGTTCCCCGCCCCGCCGGGGGATGAAAGGCGACCGCTCTGAACCGGTTCGCATGACGGGTGCCGTCCGGCCGAACGCCTCGATCGTCCGGCCGGGCGGCACTCCCGTCCGTAAAGGCGATTCACCGGCCTCCTTCTAGGAGGCAAGTATCAACATCGAAAAGCCGAGGCGCGCTGAAAACGCCGCGCCGGGTGGGCGCTGCTCTATTTTCGGAGGGTCGCATGCTCGGACAAAGGAGTTGTGCATGCCCGCCCCCCGCCGTGTCGGCGTCGTCACCGGCGCCGTGCTCGCCCTGCTTTCCGGGACGGCCCTCCCCGCCGCCGCCGCGCCCCCGCCCGGGACCCGCCCGTCCGCGCCGATCATCGGCGGCACCGTCGTCACCGACGCCGAGGCCCCGTGGGGAGCGTCGATCTACCGCAGCGGTGGATCGTTCTCCTGCTCCGGCACGATCATCGCGCCGACCTGGGTCCTCACCGCCGCCCACTGCGTCGGCAGCGGCATCTCGGTCCGCGTCGGCAGCGTCTACCGGTCGAAGGCCGCCCCGGCGACCGTCAAGCGCTACGAGGTCGCGCCCGGCGCAGACCTCGCCCTGATCGAACTCACCGCGCCGCAGCAGGCCACGTTCTCCCAACTCGCCGACGCGGACCCGCCGGTCGGCTCGACCAACCAGATCTGCGGCTGGGGCTACACCGGCTCCAACGGCCCGGTGTCCGAGCAGCTCAAGTGCGCGGACGTCAAGGTCACGTCCACCACCTGCCGCGACTACCGGTACGGCCTGGCGCTGTGCAGCACCAAGATCACCGGCAATGCGTGGAGCGGCGACTCCGGCGGCCCGGAGCGCTACGACGGCAAGCAGGTCGGCGTCGCGTCCACGGCGGACGGCCGGGCGGAGCAGACCTACGGGAGCGTCCCCGCCAACCGCTCCTGGATTCGTTCGGTCGCGGGGGTCTGACCCGCGGCCGAGCGTGGTCTCTGGACGGCGTCCAGGCTCGGTGTGCCCGTGTCCCGGAGTGGGGGTGTACTCAGGTACACCGCCGGACGCCGTCTAGAGCCATGTCGCGGCGGTCCCCGCGTTCCTAGCGTCCATTGGTGTCACCCCGCACCGATGACTCCAGGGGACCCCATGAAACGCAATCTCGCCGCCGCGCTCGGCGGATGGAGCGCGCGGCACCGAAAGACGGCCGTGCTCGGCTGGCTGCTGCTCGTCGTCCTCGCCTCCCTGCTCGGCGGGATGTCCGGCCAGGTCACGATGGCGGACCACGAGCAGGGCAGCGGACGGTCGGCGCAGGCCGTGCGGATCCTCGACGAGGCCGGGATCGACGATCCCGACCAGGAGACCGTGCTGATCTCCGCGGCCACGGCGGGCGCGCCCGAGCTGGCCCGCGCGGCGGCGGACGTCCGGGCGAACGTCAAGGCCACCGGCAAGGTCACCGACCTGCGGCCGGACGTCGTGTCGAAGGACCGGCGGCACGTGATCGTCCAGTTCACGGTCAAGAAGGTCGCGGACGGCGCGCCCGACCCGCTGCCCGCCATCCAACAGGCCGTCAAGCAGACACAGCGCGGCAATCCGTCCGTCAAGATCGGGGAGTTCGGCGGGGCGACCGCCGACGCCTGGTTCGAGAACGCCCTAGGCGACGACTTCAAGCGGGCCGAGATGACGGCCGTGCCGCTCGCCATCGGGATCCTGCTCGTGGCGTTCGGCGCGCTGCTCGCCGCCGTCCTGCCGGTCGTGCTGGCGTTCACCGCGTTCCTCGCGGCGGGCGGGCTGCTCGCGGTCGCGAGCCACGCGCTGCACGTCGACCAGACGACCAACTCGGTGATGCTGCTGATGGGCCTCGCGGTCGGCGTCGACTACTGCCTCTTCTACCTCCAACGCGAGCGCGAGGAGAGGCGGCGCGGACGCGACCGGGAGACGGCCCTCGCGATCGCCGCCGCCACGTCCGGACGGTCCGTGCTGGTCTCCGGCCTCACCGTGCTGGTCGCGATGTCCGGGATGTTCCTGTCCGGGCTGCTGCTGTTCAAGGGTTTCGCGCTCGCGACGATCCTCGTCGTGCTGATCGCGATGCTCGGGTCGGTGACCGTGCTGCCCGCGCTGCTGTCCCTGCTCGGCGACAAGGTCGACTTCGGCCGCGTCCGCCTGCCCCGCCGGCGCCGCGAGGGGCGCGCCGGAGTGGTGGGGACGCTGCTGAGGCCCGTCCTCGCGCGGCCGGGGATCGCGGCGGTGCTCGCGGCCGGGCTGCTGCTCGCGCTGGCCGCGCCCGCGCTCGGCATGAAGACCGAGAAGCTCCGCCTCGACCAGCAGGTCCCGCCCGGCGAGGAGATCGCGCAGACCTACACGCGGCTTAACGCGGCGTTCCCCGGCAACCCGGAACCCGCCTTGGTCGTCGTGAAGGCGCCCGACATCGGCGCGCCCGCCGTGAGGTCCGCGATCACCGAGCTCAAGCGGCGGGCCGTCGCGTCGGGGGAGATGAACGAGCCGATCGACGTGACCGTCCACCGGAAGGAGAACATCGCGGAGGTCAAGGTCCCGCTCGCCGGGACGGGCTCCGACGCGGCCTCCAAGCACGCGCTGGAGACGCTGCGGGAGCGGATCGTCCCCGAGACGGTCGGGAAGGTCGCCGAAGCGCCCGTCACCGGGCAGCTCGCCTGGTCGACCGACTACAACGCGCAGTTGAAGAGCAGCATCGTGCCGGTGTTCCTGTTCGTCATGGGGATCACCTTCCTGCTGATGCTGGTCTTCTTCCGGTCGCCGCTCATCGCGCTGAGCGCGATCGTGCTGAACCTGCTGTCGGTCGGCGCGGCCTACGGCGTCATGGTCGCGGTGTTCCAGCACGGCTGGGGCGACTTCCTGGTCGGGACGACCGCCGCC
This sequence comes from Actinomadura decatromicini, assembly GCF_008121305.1. NCBI lineage: Bacteria > Bacillati > Actinomycetota > Actinomycetes > Streptosporangiales > Thermomonosporaceae > Actinomadura > Actinomadura decatromicini. Next base: position 570,506 of record NZ_VSRQ01000002.1, read on the forward strand.
GGGGCGCTGGAGTCGTGGATCCCGCTGTTCGTGTTCGTCGTCCTGTTCGGGCTGTCGATGGACTACCACGTGTTCGTCGTCTCGCGGATCCGCGAGGCCCACGACCGCGGGCTCGACACGGCGGCCGCCGTCCGGGAGGGCGTCGGCGCGACGGCCGGGGTGGTGACCAGCGCCGCCGTCATCATGATCGCCACGTTCGGGATCTTCGGGACGCTGTCCATGCAGGACTTCAAGCAGCTCGGCGTCGGCCTCGCGGTGGCGGTGCTCATCGACGCGACGGTCGTCCGGGTGGTGCTGCTCCCAGCCGTGATGTCCCTGCTAGGCCGCGCCAACTGGTACCTGCCGCGCTGGCTGGCCTGGCTACCCCGAATCTCGCACGGCGAGCCCCAGCCCCCGGAACCCGCGCCCCGAACGCTGGTCCCGCAGAACTGACCCACGCAACCAGCAGCACCGGGGTCACGGGTCGGGCGGCCGGAGGCCGCCAAGGCCGGAGGTCGCCCGACCCGCCGAGCGAGGGGCCGTTTTCCCGAGAGCGAACGCGATTCGGGAAAACGGCCCCTCGCGAGTGACGGGGGTTCCAGGGGGTCGCCCCCCTGGGAGTTACAGCGCGACGAAGGTCAGGCCGCGCTCCTTGAGCTTGGGGATGACGGCCTTCAGCGCCCGGTGGGTCTGCGACCGGTCGCCGCCGCCGTCGTGGCAGAGGAGGATGTCGCCGTCCTTGCCGCTCAGCAGCTCGCGGCGGATGTGGGCGACGCCGGGGCGGGCCCAGTCGCGCGGGTCGACGGCCCAGTCGATCGGGATCATGCCGTGCTCGGCGGTGAGTTCGAGGACGGTCTTCGACCACGCCCCGCCGGGCGACCGGAAGAACTGCGGGACGACGCCCGTGACGTCCGAGATCCGGCTCTGCGCGTCGAGGATCTCCTTGCGGACGCGCTTGCGCGGCAGCCCCGCGATCGTGATCGGATGCGTCTCGGTGTGGTTGCAGATCTGGTGGCCCGCGTCGGTGATGCGGCGGGTGAGCTTCGGGTACTCCTCCACCTGTTCGCCGATGACGAAGAACGTGGCGTGCACGCCGTGTTCGGCGAGGAGGTCGAGGATGCGCGGCGTCCACGTCGGGTTCGGGCCGTCGTCGATGGTCAGCGCGATCGACTTCGGCGGCGGCGGGGGCGACAGCTCGGTCAGCTCGCGCACCGGCGTCTCGGCCGCGGTGAGCTTCACCGGCGTCCAGGAGGCGGCCCGCGGGGTCGGCGTCGGCGTCGGAGTCGGGGTGGGAGACGGATTGATCACCGGACGGGCGCGCGGCGTCGCCGCCGTGGGCGGTACGCGCCGGGCTCCGCCGTGCGGATGGACGCTGTCCGAACCGAGCGCGGTGAGGCCCGCGGCACCCATCAGCCAGAGCGCCCTGCGGCGGGTCAGATGAGTCGCCAAGGCGGCCGGGTCAACCTCCACAAGTCCCACGCTATCGAGGTTTTCCGGGGTAGGAGCACGCTATGGGATCTTCGGCGCGAATGGGTGGACAGGTGCGCAGGTGAGCGCGGGTCCGGCGGTCGGGCCGGCGCTCGCGATCGTGCTTTTCTCGCTCGCGTCGGCCGCCGCGCTGCTCGTCCGGGTCGGCGCGCTCGGCCTCGGCCGGGACATGCTGGTCGTCGCGCTGCGGGCGGCCGTGCAGCTCACCGCGGTGTCGCTGCTCATCGCCGCGGTGTTGCGCAGCGCGGGCCTGACGGCGGCGTTCATCGCGGGCATGGTCGTGATCGCGACGGCCACGTCCGGACGCCGCGTCACCGGTTCGTTCCGCGGGCGGGCGTGGTGGACGGCGCTGCCGATCGCCGCCGGTGTCGGGCCCGTCCTCGGGCTGCTGCTGGCGACGACGCTGGTGCCGCACCGGACGGTGTCCGTGCTGCCGATCGCGGGCATCTTCATCGGCGGCGCGATGTCGGCGACCGGGCTCACCGGGCGCCGCGCGCTCGACGAGCTGAGACTGCGGCGCGGCGAGTACGAGGGCGGGCTCGCGCTCGGCCTCCCGCCCCGGGACGCGGCGCTTGAACTGTGCCGTCCGGCGGCGGCGCTGGCGCTGTTCCCCGTCCTCGACCAGACCCGGACGGTCGGGCTCGTCACGCTGCCGGGCGCGTTCGTCGGCGTCCTGCTCGGCGGCGCGGACCCGGTGGAGGCGGGCGCGATCCAGCTCCTCGTCCTGGTCGGGCTGCTCGCCGTCGAGTCGGTCGCGGTGCTCATCACGCTGGAGCTGGTCGCGACCGGACGCCTGTCGCGCTAGCCCTCGGCGTGGCCGCAGTCGGCGGAGACGGCGCGGACGGTCTCCAGCAGGCGGGGGAGCAGGGCGAGGACGCCGTCCCGGTCGAGGACGACGGCGGGCACGGAGATGGAGACGGCGGCGACGACCCGTCCGGTCGCGTCGCGGACGGGCGCGGCGACACAGCGGATGAACGTCTCGTGCTCGGCGTCGTCGAGCGCGTAGCCCTGGGCGGCGACGCGGGACAGCTCGTCCAGCAGCTCGGCCGGGCTGGTGATGGTGTGCTCGGTGAACCGGGTGTACTCGATCCCGTCGGCGACGCGGCGGCGGCGCGGCTCGGGCAGGTCGGCGAGCAGGACCTTGGCGATCGCGGTGGCGTGCAGCGGCATGCTCAGCCCGACCCGCGAGTACATGCGGATGGCGTGCCGCGAGTCGTACTTGTCGAGGTAGACGACGCTTCCGCCCTCGTACACGCCGAGATGGACGGTCTCGCCCGTGTCGTCGTTCAGCCGCGCGAGGTGCGGGGCGGCGATGTCGCGGACGCCGCGCTGCTCCAGCGCCGCCCCCGCGAGGGCGAACAGCCGGGACCCGAGGTGGTAGCGGTGGTTCGCGTCGCCGTGCACGAACCCCTCGTCCTGCATGGTGCGCAGCAGCCGCAGCACCGTCGTCTTGTGGACGCCGATCTTCGCGGCCAGCTCGTCGAGTCGGCGTGGCCCCTCGCCCAGCTCACCGAGGATGGCGAGGGCGCGGCCGAGGCTCTGGCTCACCGTTCCCCCTCTCCTTTTCGGAGGGCCCGGATCGTTGACCGATCACCGGCCGCGATGCTACAACCACATCGGCGCAAGGCGCAATTTTCGTTGCACATTGTGCAACATCGGAGGTCATGATGGTCGCGACCAGTTCCGGTGAGGCGATCGACGGGGCGGCGGTCGACGCGCTCGGCGACGAGCGGCTCGACTGGCGCTTCAAGGCGGTCCCGGTGTCCGCGCACGGGACGACGGTCGCGGAGCTGCGCGCCGCCCGCGTCCCGCTCCCCGACTTCGGCACCCCGCTGATGACGCTCGACGCGGGCGCGCTCGACCACAACGTCGGCGCGCTGGCCCGCTGGACGGACGAGGCCGGGGTCGCGCTCGCCCCGCACGGCAAGACGACGATGGCCCCGCAGCTCTGGCGGCGGCAGCTCGACGCGGGCGCGTGGGGGATCACGGTCGCGAACCTGCCGCAGCTCCGCGTCGCGCGCGCGTTCGGCGTCCGCCGGGTGATGCTCGCGAACGCGCTGCTCGACCCGGCGGGCCTCGCCTGGCTCGGCGCCGAGCTGGACGAGCACCCGGAGTTCGAGTTCGTGTCGTGGGTCGACTCGCCGCGCTCGGTCGAGCTGATGGACGACGCGCTCCGCGCCGCCCGCGCGCAGCGTCCGGTGGACGTGTGCGTCGAGCTGGGCGGGCCGCACGGGCGGACCGGCATCCGCGACGACGGCGACGCCCGCGCCCTCGCCGACGCGGTCCGCAAGGCGCAGACGCTCCGCCTCGCCGGGCTCGCGGGCTACGAGGGCGCGCTCGCGCACGACGCGTCCGACGGCGGGCGCCGCACCGTCGACGCCTACCTGCGCCGGATGGCGAACCTGTTCGGCGGCCTCGACCACGAGACGGACGAGCCGTTCGTGACGGCGGGCGGCAGCGCCTTCTTCGACCAGGTCGTGGACGTCCTCGGCGCGACCGGCGGGCAGGTGGTGCTGCGGTCGGGGGCGTACATCGTCCACGACGACGGCTTCTACCGGGAGATCTCGCCCTTCTCGCGCGGGACGGGCGACGCGCCGCTGCGGTCGGCCATGCACGGCTGGGCGCGGGTCGTGTCGAAGCCCGAGCCCGCGCTCGCCCTCCTGGACGCGGGGAAACGCGACCTGCCGTTCGACGAGGGGCTGCCCGAGCCGCAGTTCGTCAAGGGAAAGGGCGCCGGGCCGGTGGAGAACGCGCGGTCCACGGCGATGAACGACCAGCACACATTCCTCGTCGACTCGTCGGTGGAAATCGGAGACGTGGTCAGACTCGGGCTCTCGCACCCGTGCACGGCGATGGACAAATGGACGCTCATCCCGGTCGTGGACGACGCCGACGCGGAAGACCCGGTCGTGGTCGACCTCATCAGGACGTGGTTCTGAAATGCCCGGCACGGTGATCCGAGGCGCCATCGTCGTGGACGGCACCGGCGCCCCCGGCCAGGTGACCGACGTCGCGATGGACGAAGGCCGCATCACCGAGATCGGCCCCGGATTGACCGGCGCCACCACGCTCGACGCGGACGGGCTCGTCCTGGCGCCCGGCTTCATCGACATGCACGCCCACTCCGACCTGGCGCTTCTCACCGACCCCGACCATCTCGCCAAGGTCGGCCAAGGCGTGACGACCGAGGTCATCGGCCAGGACGGCCTTTCCTACGCGCCCGCCGACGGCAAGACCCTCGCCGAGATCCGCCGCACCATCGCCGGATGGAACGGCGACCCGCCCGGCTTCGACTGGAATTGGCGGACGGTCGGCGAATACCTCGACCGCCTGGACGAAGGCGTCCCCGTCAACGCCTGTTATCTCGTCCCGCAAGGGACGGTTCGGATGCTCGCCATGGGCTGGGACGACCGTCCGCCCACTCCCGCCGAACTCGACCGGCAACGCGAACTCGTCGCGGACGGAATGCGCGACGGCGCGGTCGGAATGTCGAGCGGCCTCACCTACGTGCCCGGCATGTACGCGGACGACGACGAGTTAACCGAGCTGTGCCGGGTCGTCGCGTCCCTCGACGGCTTCTACGCGCCGCACCACCGCTCCTACGGCGCGGGCGCGCTGGAGGCGTACGCCGAGATGGTCGAGCTGTCGCGGCGCTCCGGCTGCCCGCTGCACCTCGCGCACGCCACCATGAACTTCGGCGTCAACCGCGGCCGCGCCCCCGACCTGCTCCGCCTCCTGGACGACGCCATCGACGCGGGCTGCGACATCACCCTCGACACCTATCCCTACCTGCCCGGTTCCACGACGCTCGCCGCGCTGCTGCCGAGCTGGGCGTCGGCGGGCGGCCCCGAGGCGCTGCTCGCCCGGCTCGCCGACCCGGCCGGACGGGCCGAGATCCAGCACGCGATGGAGGTCGAGGGCTCGGACGGCTGCCACGGCGTCCCCGCCGAATGGGACACGATCGAGATCTCCGGCTCCCCGGACCCCGCCGTCGTCGGCCGGACCATCGCGCAGCTAGCGGAGGCGTCGGGCCGCGCGCCGTTCGACGTCTACCGCGAGCGCCTGATCGCGGACGACCTCGCCACCACCATCCTCCAGCACGTCGGGCATGAGGAGAACGTCCGGGCCATCATGCGGCATCCGTGCCACACCGGCGGCAGCGACGGGCTCCTCGCCGCCGCGAAGCCGCACCCGCGCGCGTGGGGGACGTTCCCGCGCTACCTCGGGCACTACGTCCGCGAACTGGGCGTCCTCTCGCTCGAAGAGTGCGTCTCCCACCTCACCGGCCGGGCCGCGCGGCGGCTCCGCCTCGACCGGCGCGGGCTGATCCGGCCCGGATACCACGCCGACCTCGTCCTGTTCGACCCGGCGGCCGTCCGCGACGCCGCCACGTTCGACGACCCGAAGCGGCAGGCCGAGGGCGTCCCGCACGTGTTCGTCGCCGGGACCGCCGTCGTCTCCGACGGGCGCCGCACCGGCGCGCTTCCAGGCCGCTCCCTCCGCCGCTCCCCAGACGGCACCACCCGCTGACCCTTCGACTCCCCCTACCCCCCGCCGACCGAGAGGGCCCACCCCCATGGTCCATTGGCTGCAACACGAGACGGGCGGCCTGCTGCTGCTCTGCGCCGCGTCCATCGCGGTCCTGCTGTTCCTCATCATCAAGGTCAAGCTGGAGCCGTTCATCGCGCTGCTCGTCTCCGGTCTCGCCCTCGCGCTCGCCGCCGGGCTCAGCGTCGAGGAGATCGTCGGCACCGCGCTCAGCTCCAAGGAGTCGGTGCTGGAGAAGGGCTTCGGCGGGCTGCTCGGGCACATCGCGCCGATCGTCGGGCTCGGCACCATCCTCGGCGCGATCCTGGAGCGGTCCGGCGGCGCGGACGTCCTGACCCGCCGCCTGCTGGGCGTCGCGGGCGAACGCGGCGCGCCGCTCGCGATGGGCCTCGCCGGGCTCATCTTCGGCATCCCGGTCTTCTTTGACGTGGGCATCTTCGTCCTGGCGCCGCTCGTCTACATCACCGCCCGGCGGGGCGGACGGTCGCTCGTCCTCTACGCGCTGCCGCTGCTCGCCGGGCTCTCGATGACGCACGCCTTCCTGCCGCCGCACCCGGGACCGGTCGCCGCCGCCGGGCTGCTCGAAGTCCCGCTCGGCTGGCTGATCGTGTTCGGCCTGATCTGCGGCATCCCGGCGTTCCTCGTCTCCGGCGTCGCGTGGGGCGCGTGGATCGGCAAGCGCGTCTACGTCGAGGTGCCGGAGGAGTACGTCACCGCCGAGACCGAGAAGGAGAAGCACGAGGCTCCGGAGGACGACGAGGTCGCGCAGGACAAGGACGAGGAGGAGCGCGAGCCGTCCCTCGCCCTGGTCGGGCTGATCATCGCGATCCCGCTCGTGCTGATCCTGCTCGCCACGTTCGGGACCGTCTGGTGGAAGGACAGCCCGGCGCTGCCCACCCTCACCTTCCTCGGCAACCCGGTCGTGGCGCTCACGATCGCCGTGCTGCTCGCCATGTACCTGCTCGGCGTCCGGCGCGGCGTCCCGGCGGCGGAGCTGTCCGAGCTCGCCACGCGGTCGCTCCGTCCGATCGGCATGATCCTGCTGGTCATCGGCGGCGGCGCGTTCTTCGGCGCGGTCGTGTCCGCGACCGGCGTCGGCAAGGCGCTCGCCACCACGCTGTCGGACGCCGGGCTGCCCGTCATCGTCCTCGCCTACCTGATCGCCTGCGGGCTGCGGCTCGCGCAGGGCTCGGCGACCGTCGCGATCGTGACGACCGGCGGGATCGTGGCGCCGCTCGTCAAGGCGCACGACTACTCCGACCCGCACGTCGCGCTGATCGCCATCGCCATCTCGGCCGGGTCGATCATCGCGTCGCACGTCAACGACGGCGGGTTCTGGATCATCTCCCGCTACTTCAACATGTCGGTGCGCGACACCCTGAAGACGTGGACGGTGCTGGAGACGATCCTGTCCGTCGTCGGCTTCGCGACGGCGGCGCTGCTCAGCACCTTCATCTGACGGCTAGTGATCGAGGAGGGCGCTGACGTGGGCGAGGATCGGCGCGCACAGCTTCGGCAGCGTCGCGTGCTCGCCCAGCGCGACCTTCCCGGTCACCATCGAGGCGATCCCGCCGATCAGCATCCCGCAGGCGAACTCGGGGTCGGGCTGCGCGCGGAACCGCTCGTCCTCGATCAGCAGGCCGGCGATCAGCTCGACGAAGCCGCGCTGCACCCGGAACCGGAGCGCCGCCGCGGCGGGCCCGGCCGCGTACACCTCCAGGAGGAACGTGCGGGCCGCGCCGCCGTCGGCGGCGAGCTCGCGCAGGTATCCGCGCAGCGCCGCTTCGAGCCGTCCCATCACGGGCACGCCGGTGTCGGCGAGCGCGTCGTTCACGACTCCGACGATGCGGTCGGCGGCGGCCTGGTAGGCGGCGAGGAAGCACGCCTGCTTGTCGGTGAAGTGCTCGTAGAACGTCTCGCGGGACACGTGCGCGCGTTTCAGCACGTCGGCGACCGAGGTGCGGGCGTATCCCTTCTCCCCGACCGCGTCCGTCATGCCCTGGAGCATGCGCTCCCGCTGGGAGGCCGAGACCTGTTCGCGCGTGAGGTGATGACGCCCGCGCGGCAGCGAGGTGTAGCCGTCGGAGTCCACAGGCACAAGCTACCAACGGGGCATCGCCCGACGAGGTAACCCATTTACGAAGCAATCCATGAACAATGTTGTTCGCCGAGATGTTACGGTTTTCTGCGTATATCAGGGGACGGACGTCCACGCCCGGGACGAGGCGGGACGGCCGAACGATCACGGCCCGGCGCAGCCGGCGTGGGGTGAGCGTTCCGTCCAGGCAGTGCGCCACGGGGGCCGATCTGTACTGGACGACGCGCGCCGCCGCACGTACGCGCTGACCCCGTCGCCGGGCCCGATCCCCGGGAACACCGCGCGGCCCCGCGGTCCCCTCCCGGGCGCACCGCCGTGCAACCGGCCGGGGGCGGGCGGGGTTCCACCGTCCGTGATCTCCAAGACCCCCGCCGCCGGGATGCTGGCGGTGCTGCTCGCCGGCCAGTTCATGGTCAACGTCGACGTCGCGATCGTGAACGTCGCGGCGCCCGCCATCCAGGACGGGCTGCGCCCGTCCGGCGGCGCGCTGGAACTGGTCGTGTCCGGCTACCCGCTGGCGTACGCCGTCCTGCTGGTCACCGGCGCGCGCCTCGGCGCGGCACGCGGCCATCGCCGGATGTTCCTCCTCGGCCTGGCCGGTTTCACCCTCGCTTCGCTCGCCTGCGGGCTGGCCCCGACCACCGGCGTGCTGATCGCCGCGCGCCTCGCGCAGGGCGCGGCCGGGGCGGTGATGGTGCCGCAGGTACTGTCCGGCATCCAACTCCACTTCACCGGACGTGCCCGTGCGCGGGCACAGGGCCTGTTCGCGGTCGCCCTGTCGGGCGGCGCGGTGGCAGGCCAGGTGCTCGGCGGCGTCCTCGTCTCGGCGAATCTGGCCGGACTCGGCTGGCGCCCGATCTTCCTGGTCAACGTGCCGGTAGGTCTCATCCTGTTCATTGCGGGCCTACGCCTGCTGCCTCTGGACCCACGCGGCGCGAAGCCGAAGCTCGACGTAGGCGGCGTGGTGTTGCTGTCGCTGGCCGTCCTGCTGGCAGTAGTCCCGTTGGTGTTCGGACGCGAGGAAGGCTGGCCCGTCTGGACATGGGCGTCCCTGGCGTCCTGCCCACCCGTCTTCGCCCTCTTCGTCCGCCGCCAGCGCCGCGTAGCCGCGCCCCTCCTCGACCTCACCGTCCTCGCGCGCCCGGTCGTCTCGTGGACGCTCGCCGCCCTGGCCGCAGCGACCGGAACCTACTTCGCGATGCTGTTCGTCCTGGCCCTCTACCTCCAACAGGGCCTAGGCAAGAGCGCCCTGTTCTCCGGCCTGGTACTCGTGTCATGGGTCTCCGCGTTCGGAATCGCAGGCACGCTGACACCTCGCCTACCCGCATGGGCACCGGTCGCCGGATACGTCCTCCTAGCGTCCGTCTACCTGACGATCGGCCTGACGCACCCGGACGGAGCGGCGCTGGTAGCCCTCCTCGGCTTCGGCGGCCTCGGCCTGGGCCTGGGCTTCGCCCCTCAACTAGTCCGCCTCACGTCGGCCGTCCCACCGCACCAAGCGGCGGACCTGAGCGGCCTGATCAACACCAACTTCCAGCTGGCCGGAGTCACCGGCGTAGCCGCCTACGGCGCCCTCTACCTAGGCGTCCCCGGTGGTCACGCCCATGCGTTCACCGTGGTCATGCTCGCCTTCACCGCCACGGCCCTGACCGCCGCCTGCGCCGCCTACGCGGGACACCGCGCCGCCCGCCGCGACGGTCAGGGGAGCAGCCCCGTGCGGCGGGCTGTGGTCACTGCTTCTAGGCGGGTGTGACTGTCCAGTTTGCGCATGGCGGAGCGTAGGTAGCTCTTCACCGTCTCTGGGAGGAGGCCCAGGTGGGCGGCGGCTTCGGCGTTGGTGCAGCCGATCGCCACGTAGGAGAGGACGTCCAACTCGCGGGGGGAGAGGGCCGGGCGCGGGGACGTGTCGGGCGCGTCGTTCAGTCCGGCGGCGGCCAGGCGCAGGGACGCCTGGCGGAGGCGTTCGCGGGTCGGCTCGTCGGTGACCTCGTCGGCCAGGGCGCGCAGGTCGGCGTGGACGGCGCGCACCTCCTCCCAGCGGGCGGACGACGTGGCGGGGCGGGCGCGGGCGAGCGTCTCGTCGGCGCGGTCGCGGACGGCGAGGTCCTGTTCGAGGTCGCGGGCCGCCTGGACGGCCGCGCCCACCACCCGGTCGGCCAGCGACAGCGGCTCCCGCAGCGCCCCGTACAGGACGCCGCGCACCCGGCGGCGGACGACGATCGGCACCGCGAGGATCGACAGCAGCCCCTCGCGTTCGACCGGCTTGTCGTAGTCGTGGCTGATCGACGCCGAGCACGGGTAGTTGCTCACCCAGAGCGGGCGCCCCATCGCCATGGCCTTGCCGCCGAGCCCGTTGCCGTTGTGGACGACGAGCCCGTCCAGCGAGTCGGTGGTGTTGCCGACCAGCTCGGTGATGCGCAGGCGGTCCCGCGCGGCGGACGACACGGCGCCGCCGAACACGACGGGCAGGCCGGTCGTCCGGTGCAGCGTCAGCACCGCCGACCGGACGGCGCCCGCGTCGTCGGGTATTCGTCCCGACAGAGAATTTCCCAGGTCCCCCGGTTGCACTGCCATGGTCAGAGCATGCCCCGCCGGGGCCGCGTCCGGAAAGTCGTGCGGGCGAAAAGGGGGCCGCGTGGTCAGCGGGCGTCCCTCGGGTGGCGGCGCGCGCGTCGGGGTACGGACACCCTGGGCGGCACGCGACGAAGGAGCCCTGATGGACGACGGATGGTTCGTCGACGCACGCTGCACCAACTGCGACGTGGCCCGGCAGCTCGCTCCCGGGCTGATCGGGCAGCGCGACGGTCGTTCGGTGTTACTGCGGCAGCCGCGCGACGACGAAGAGCGCGCCGCGCTGCACGCGGCGGCGTTCGCCTGCCACACCCGGTCCATCCACCGCTCGGCGCGGCCGCTGGATCCGGCGCTCGACCCGTTCCCGATGCGGCTGGACGACCGCGTCTACCTGTGCGGGCACAACTCCCGCCAGACTGCGGGCGCGAACTCCTACCTGGTGCGCCGTCCGACCGGCAACCTGCTGATCGACACGCCGCGCTGGGCGGAGCCGGTGGCGGCCCGGCTCGCGGAGCTGGGCCGGGTGAGCGACGTCCTGCTCACCCACCGGGACCACGCCGCCCACGGCCGCCGCTTCGCCGACCGGTTCGGGGCCCGGCTCTGGATACACGAGGGCGACCTCGACGCGGCCCCGGACGCCGACCAGGTCATTCGTGGCCTTGAACCGCTGGAGATAGCCGAAGGAGTCATCGTCCATCCGCTTCCCGGGCACACCGAGGGCAGCGTGCTCTACGTGGTGGACGACCGGTTCTGCTTCAGCGGCGACAGCTTCTACTGGTCGCGGACCACGGCTGACGTCGAGGTCGCCGAGACCGTCACCTGGTACTCCATCGAGGAACTGGCCGCGTCGTTGACCCGGACGGTCGACCGGCTCAGCTTCGAGTGGCTGCTGCCCGGACATGGCGACCGCAAGCGTCTTCCGGTAGGGGAGATGCGGCGACGGCTGCACGGGCTGGCCGTGCGCACCCGCGCGCTGCGTCCCCGGCCCGTGGACGTCTCCGCCGTGCGGTGGTGAACGCTACCTGTCGGTGAGCCCGAGGATGTCGACGGCCTCGGCGCGCATCTGCACCTTGCGGATCTTCCCGGTGACGGTCATCGGGAACTCGTCCACGACGTGCAGGTAGCGGGGGATCTTGAAGTGCGCCAGCCTGCCCTCGCAGAACGCGCGCAGCTCCGCCGCCGTCATCCCGGGCACGCCCTCGCGGAGCCGCACCCAGGCCATCAGCTCCTCGCCGTACTTCTCGTCCGGGACGCCGATGACCTGCGCGTCCACGATGTCCGGATGGGTGTAGAGGAACTCCTCGATCTCGCGCGGATAGACGTTCTCGCCGCCCCGGATCACCATGTCCTTGATGCGGCCGGTGATGTTGACGTAGCCCTCGTCGTCCATCACGGCGAGGTCGCCGGTGTGCATCCAGCGCGCCGCGTCGATCGCCTCGGCGGTCTTCTCCGGCTCGTCCCAGTAGCCGAGCATCACCGAGTAGCCGCGCGTGCAGAACTCGCCGGGCACGCCGCGCGGGACGGTGACGCCCGTCTCCGGGTCGATCACCTTCACCTCCAGGTGCGGCAGCACCCGTCCGACCGTCGACACGCGCCGGTCGAGCGAGTCGCCCGCGCGCGTCTGCGTCGACACCGGGGACGTCTCCGTCATCCCGTAGCAGATCGCGACCTCGCTCATCCCGAGCCGGTCGATGACCTGCTTCATCACCTCGACCGGGCACGGCGACCCGGCCATGATCCCGGTGCGGAGGCAGGACAGGTCGAGGTCGTCCAGCGACGGCTCGTTCAGGACGGCGATGAACATCGTCGGCACCCCGTACAGCGACGTGCACTGCTCCGCCGCGACCGCCTCCAGCGTCGCCTTCGGGTCGAACGCCGGGGCCGGGATCACGACGCACGCGCCGTGGCTCGTGGACGCGAGGTTCCCCATCACCATCCCGAAGCAGTGGTAGAACGGCACGGGCACGCAGATGCGGTCCTCTTCGTCGTAGCCGCACAGTTCGCCGACGAAGTAGCCGTTGTTCAGGATGTTGTGGTGCGAGAGCGTCGCGCCCTTGGGGAAGCCCGTCGTCCCGGACGTGTACTGGATGTTGATCGGGTCGTCGGCGGTGAGCGTCCGGCCGATCTCGGCGAGGACGCCCGGGTCGCTCTCCCGGCCGGATTCGAGGAGCGCGTCCCAGTCCGGGGTGCCGAGGAGGAGGACGTCCCGCAGCGCGGCGCACTTCGGCCGCACCTCCGCGATCATCGCCGCGTAGTCGGACGTCTTGAACGCGGACGCCGACACCAGCGTCCGGACGCCCGCCTGGTTCAGCACGAACTCCAGCTCGTGCACCCGGTAGGCCGGGTTGATGTTGACGAGGATCGCGCCGAGCTTCGCCGTCGCGTACTGGACGAGCATCCACTCCGCGCAGTTCGGCGACCAGATCCCGACCCGGTCGCCCTTGATGACGCCGAGGTCGCGCAGGCCGAGCGCCACGGCCTCGACGTCGTCGGCGAACTGCTCGTACGTCCAGCGGCGGCCGGTCGCCCGCTCGACCAGCGCGTCCCGCTCGGAGTGGGCGGCGACGATCCGGTCCAGGTTCGCGCCGATCGTGTCGCCGAGCAGCGGCGTCGTCGCCGTGCCGGACGCGTAGGCGAGCGCCGTCATCGCAGGTCCTCCTCGCGGAACTCGCCGTCGGGACGGGCGTCCCCGGCGGGATGCTTGCCGATCTCGCTCGTCCGCAGCTCCACCCGGCGGATCTTCCCGGAGATGGTCTTCGGCAGCTCGCCGAACTCCAGCAGCCTGATCCGCTTGTACGGGGAGAGCTGCGCCCGGCTGTGCTCGAAGATCGCCTTGGCGGTAGCGGCGTCCGGTTCCCATCCGGCGGCGAGCGTCACGTACGCCTTCGGCAGCGCGCCGCGCACCGGGTCGGGCGACGGCACCACGGCCGCCTCCGCGACCGCCTCGTGCTCGATCAGGACGCTCTCCAGCTCGAACGGGGAGATCTTGTAGTCGGACGCCTTGAAGACGTCGTCGGCGCGTCCGACGTAGGTGATGTAGCCGTCCGCGTCGCGGGAGCCGATGTCGCCGGTGTGGTAGTAGCCGCCCGCCATGGCCTCGTCGGTGCGGGCGTCGTCGCCGTGGTAGCCGGTCATCAGGCCGAGCGGACGGTCCTCCAGGTCGAGGCAGATCTCCCCTTCGTCGGCGGGCTCGCCGGTCAGCGGGTCGATCAGCGTCACCTTGTAGCCGGGGACGGGACGTCCCATCGACCCGGGCTTCACCGGCTGGCCGGGCGTGTTCGCGATCTGGACGGTGGTCTCGGTCTGGCCGAAGCCGTCGCGGATCGTCCGGCCCCAGGCGTCCTTGACGCGCTCGATCACTTCCGGGTTGAGCGGCTCACCGGCGGCGACGACCTCGCGGGGCGGGTTGGCCAGGCGTCCCAGATCGGACTGGATGAGCATTCGCCAGACGGTCGGCGGGGCGCAGAAGCTCGACACTCCGCAGCGTTCGAGGGTGTCCAGCAGGCGGTCGGGATCGAAGCGCGTGTAGTTGAAGATGAACACGCAGGCTTCGGCGTCCCACGGGGCGAAGATGTTGCTCCAGGCGTGCTTGGCCCAGCCCGGCGACGAGATGTTGAGGTGGACGTCGCCTGGGCGGAGCCCGATCCAGTACATGGTCGACAGGTGCCCCGCCGGGTAGGACGCGTGCGTGTGCTCCACGAGCTTGGGCTGCGCGGTCGTCCCGGACGTGAAATAGAGGAGCAGCGTGTCCCGCGACATGGTGAGGCCGTAGGGCGTGAAGTGCTCGGCCTCCTCGTAGGCGTCGGAGTAGCGGATCCAGCCGTCCACCGGGTCGCCCGCCGCGATCTTCGTGTAGTCGCCCTCGACGGCGTCGAACTTGCCGGTGTCGGCCGCCGCGACCACCACGTGCTTGGCGTTCCCGCGTTTTAGCCGGTCGCGCAGGTCGGCGGGGCCGAGCAGCGGCGTGCACGGGATCAGGACCGCGCCGAGCTTCATCGCGGCGAGCACCGTCTCCCACAGCTCGACCTGGTTGCCCAGCATGAGGATGATCCGGTCGCCGCGCCGCACGCCGGACCGCCGCAGCAGGTTCGCCACCTGGTTCGACCGCCGCGCGAGCTGGGAGAACGAGTACCGCGCCTCCGAACCGTCCTCCTCGACGATCCACAGCGCGGGCGAGTCGTTGCTCTCGGCGATCTTGTCGAACCAGTCCAGCGCCCAGTTGAAGCCGGTGAGCACGGGCCAGCGGAACTTCTCGTACGCGGTCGCGTAGTCGTCGCGATGCGCGAGCAGGAAGTCGCGCGCCGCCCGGAACTCGACTGCGGGCATTTTTCTCTCCTCGTAGCCGCACGGACACCCGGTAGCAGGATCGTGGCCACCCCGAGTGACCCACGCCACCCCCGAACGGGGGTAGTCCGGATCTTCATACCCACCCGGGCCGCTCTCCGGACGGCTGGCAGAATCGGCTTCGGGATGCGAGGAGAACGCATGACCACGAGTGGGGACGATCCGCACATTCACGTCACGGCGAACGTGGTGCGCCATTCCGCTGCGGTCCGCGACCTGATGGCGTCGACGTTCGGCCTCGCCGCCGACCTGCCTCGCGTCGTCATGACCGGATGCGGGCAGCGGGTGCCGTACGCGATGACGTCTTCGCGCGCGGACCGCGTCACCTGCCTGGCGTGCCGCGAGCACGCGCGGCGCGAGCACCTCCGTTTCGCGGACCAGGTCGAACGGCTCGGCGCCATGCCCGGCTCCGTCATCAGTTCCGCACAGGCGAGACAGGCCGCGACGAAACACCGCGAACTGGCGGAAGAATTCTCCGATCCCTGAGCCCGCGGGACTGGTGCCGCTGGGCGGCCGGGACGATGCGAGATACGCTCGACCGGCGAAATCCTTTGTCCGCGGACCGTTCGGCGTGTGCGGGAGTGGCCACGGTGGGCTTCTCGGAACCACGGAGCGTAGTCATCGTCGGAGCGGGGCTTGGCGGTACCGCCACCGCTGTCCGCCTCTTACAGTTCGCCCGCGAACCATTGCGGGTGGTGGTGGTCGAGCGGCGGCCCGAATACCGGAGCGCCGGAGTCGCCTACCACCGGACGGGCAACCACTGGCACCATGTCTTCAACATCCAGGCCGGACGCATGTCGATGTTCCGCGAGGACGTCGACGATTTCCTCGACTGGGCCAACAACAAGGCCGACCGCGCGGGCTGGCCGCCGGAATGGAGCGGTTTCACGTTCGTCGAGTCGGGGCCCGCACCGCGCCGCATCTACGCCGACTACCTGGCCACCCGCCTCGCCGACGCGGCACGCGAAGCCGCGAAGGGCGTGACGCTCCTCGAAGCCGACGGCGAAGTGGTCGACCTGGAAATCGGCGGCGGCCGGGTGGGCGTCGTCGTGGAGAACTCGTTCTTATCGGGTTCTTCGGGTCGGACGGTGCTCTTCGCCGACCATGTCGTCCTGGCGACGGGTCTGGAAGAGCGCGACCTGCCGTTCGCGGCCGGTGTGAAAGACCATCCCGCGTTCGTGCGGCACCCGTATTCCAAGGACGGCATCGAGCGAATCGTCAGTACTCGGCGGGACGCCGTCGTCGCCATCGTCGGCACATTGCTGAGCGCGTACGACTCGGCGTCGCTGCTCCTCCGTCGCGGCCACACCGGGACGATCCACATGATCTCGCGGTCCGGGCTGAGACTCCGCACCTATCCCTCAGACCACCGGCACCACGTACTCGACCTGCCCGCGCCACGGCTGCACGCCGACGCCTACGAGGGGCGGGACGAACTCGTCCGGCGCGTGAAAAGCGAATGGGAGCGGGCTTGTGACATCGTCGCCCGCGAACATCCCGCCGTACCGCGTGCCGTGGTGACCGAACGGGTCGCCAAATCCTGGGAGCCGTTTCTGCCCGAGGCGTTGGCGCGCGTCCCGTCGTCCGACCTCCGCGCGCTGCTCGACGGGTACGGGAGCCTTCTCGCCACGCTGCGCGTGAATGCCGTCGCGTACATCACCGATTTCGTGGACGCCGCGCTGGAGTCCGGAAGACCGATCGTCCGCACCACCGGGAAGGTGGACGAAATCGTCGGCACCGCGTCCGGCACCCTGCGGCTGACGGTGTCCGGCCCGTCGCCGACGCGGACGATCGAGGCGGACCTCGTGATCTCGAACTTCGGCCGCGAGACCGACTACGCGCAGGTCGGCTCGCCTTTGTGGAAGAACCTGCTGCGCAAGGGAATCGCGGTGCGGCACCGGCGCACCGGACGCGGCATCGAGGTGGACGCCTCCGGTGCACTCCTCGGGCCATGCGGCGTCCCGGTCGCTCCGATCTCCGTGGTCGGCTGTCCGCGTGAGGGCGACGAGATCGTCCGCTATGGCCGGATGGGTGCGTTCGCGTTCAACCTCGCCGCCATCAAGAACCATTCGGTGGGCGTCGCCGCCGCCGTCCTACGAAGCCTCGAATCCTGCTTCGACGACACTTCCACCGTCGATGCCGCCGCGTTCCCCCGCCTGATCAGCCTCGATGTGCGCCGAATGGCCGCCCGACGCCGCCGCGACCGCGAAGCCTGGACGGCGAGGCTTGAGGAATGCATCCAATCCGTTCGCGATGGCCGCGTTACGGACCGTGCGCTGCGGTTCGCCGTGAACACGGCCGCGACGACGAGGCTGAACGACCTTTCCGTGACGCCGCGAGACCTCCGTTCCCTGCTAGGGCTGGATGAGCCGCAGGAGGCTGATTAGCCGGAAAGCACCTCGGCATTTGGGAAGGTGCGCATCCGTCACCGCCGCTGCGAGCCTTCCCTCATGAGGACATCCGCCAGCCCTCGTGAAGTACCCGGGGTATTGCTCGTCGATTCGCACAAGCGAAGCGTTCACGGGCCCTGCAATCGCACCGGAAAGCCGGTTCAAGGCGCCATTCTGGTGGTCGACTCGCTCGGCCCCGAACTCTATGACGCCATCATCGCCTCTTCCGCCGTGATCTGCGCGAGAGGCGGCCGGACCGGGCACATGCAGTCCCTCTGCCGCTCCCGCGGCATCCCCGTCCTCCGGATCGAGCCGTCCGATCTGGACGCCCTTCCCGCCGAGGTCACCGTCCTGCTAGACCGCGGATCAGTAGTCCTGGGCGAGGCCAACCCACCACCCCACCCATCAACCCTCTCGCCCGCCGCCCTAGCCGACATCGAGTCGATCTGCGTGGTCATCGCCGACGCCACCGACATCCGATCGACGAACGCCCTGAAACCCCGCGTCCACCAGGCGAACTCGTTCTTCGTCCGCGAGGAGTTCGTCTGTTTCGCCGCCGGTCTGAGCCCCATCGACGCCCTACGCGCAGGCACCCTCGAAGCCGAACGCTACGGCGCGGCCATAGCCGCCGAGATCTGCTCGATGGTGGACGAGCTGCTCCCCGGCCAACGCCTCATCATGAGACTCCTGGACCTTCGCTCGGACGACGCCGCCAAGATCACAACCGGTGACCACGTGGACGACGAACCGAACCCGGAACTAGGCCGCCACGGCGCCCGATGGCTCCTACACGAACGCCATTACCCACACGCTTTCCGCGCGCTCCGCGCCCACATCGGCAAACACCTCGGCCCGGACGCGGACCGCGTGAGATTCGCCGTCCCCTTCATCAACGACCGCAACGAATTCCTGCTCCTCCGCCGCCGCCTCGCCCTGCGATACGACACACCGCTGGGCGTCTTCATCGAGACCCCGGCCGCCGTCCATTCAGCCGCCGAATTCTGCGCCTCCGGAGCAAGCGAACTGTTCGTGGGCACCAAAGACCTGATCCAGTTCTACCTGGCCGCCGACCGGGGAAACCACCTGGTATCGGCCACCTACCAGACCCGCCACCCGGCCGTCCTAGCGGCATTACGCCAAGCCGTAGAATCCGGCCGCGCCGCCGAAGCCCCAGTCCATGTATTCGCCCTAGGCGCCGACCTGGACCACTACGTCCAGCACATCCCGACCCGCAACCTCATGATGTGCACCGCCGAACTGCAACACCTGGCCAATGCCCGATGCTCACTCGCCGGACAGTTCCAATAGCCGCTGCCGGAGCACGACACCGTCCGTCGCCTTGATGAACACATCGCCTCGAACCGCCATCCATATGGGACGCCACGGATCAGCGACGATCCCGAACCCTGGGAAGTCGCGCCGCAGCTCGGCAAGGTAGGCGGCCGGGTCGGTGCGCCACGTCCCGTCGTCGCCGCACGTCACGCGGGCGCCCCCAGATAACCCTTGATCGTCACCAGCGCGTCCGTGATGCGGTCGGACTCCGCGATCGGCTGCTGCCAGGAGGTGAAGAACCAGTAGCGCCCCTCGTCGTCCTCGTGCGGGCGGCAGGCGATCACATCGCCCGCGACCCCGGCCGACCCGCACAGGCTCCGCGCGGTCATGTTCCGGACGACCAGCGAGCCCGCCACCATCTGCGTCGCGAACCCGTGCGCCCGGAGGTGCATTTCCAGCGCCCTGAGCCGGACGTACGACTCGACGGCCGGGGACTCGTGCTCGGGGACGCTCACGGCCGCCTCCCCAGGGCCTCGGCGAGCGCGACCCGCTCGGACAGCCGGGTCTGCGCGTCGCACAGCAGCCACAGCTCGCCTTCGTCCCGAGCCCGCACGCTGGCCAGGCAGCCGTTGGACCGCTGGTACTCGCTCAGCTCGCCGACCCGGCGCGCGACGAATCCGCCGTCCCTCCGCTCGCCGAACCACCCGGACATGAAGGGCATTCCCCTCACTCTCCTGAAATTGGCCGATACCGTCATGTAGAAGCCCCATTTTCGATTGCCGCCGTCGAAAAGCTTGCAATCACACTCACAGCCAAGGTAAAAGTCGGCTAGTGAACCTTCGGCACTTCCCGTCAAGCCGGGGAAAGATCACATCAACCAAGATCATGGTGAACTCTCGGAGGCTCCCCGATGACCGAGAACCGAGCCCGTGTCTTCTTCGGCGAAGAACTCCGCCGCATGCGCGATAAAGCCGGGCTGACGGGCAAGCAGCTGGCCGACGCCCTCGGCTGCACCCCGCAGTGGATCAGCATGATGGAAAGCGGCCGCAAGGTCTCCGAGCAGAGCGCCCACGACCTCGACACCTTCTTCAAGACCGATGGCCACTTCCATCGCCACTGGAAGCTCATCAACGACGTCGAGCTTCAGGCCGTGCTTCCTCCCGGGTTCGCGCAGTACGCGGAGGACGAGACGAAGGCCAACTCTGTCCGCGCGTTTTCTGGCTTTCTCGTCAACGGTCTATTCCAGACTGAGGACTACGCGGCGGCGGTGATGGGCACTGCCCACGGGAGTCGTGTGCCGGAGCTGGTCGCGAAGCGCATGGAGCGCCAGGCGATCTTCCATCGGGAGGATCCGCCACTGACCTGGCTGACCATCGATGAGGTGATCCTGCATCGAGTGATCGGATCTTCGCAAGTCATGCGCGGACAACTCGAAGCTTTGCTGAAGGCGTCGGAGCAGCCCGGAGTGGTGATCGAGGTTATGCCATTTCGTGCGGGCTACCACGTGGGACTTACCGGCGACTTCACCATGCTGGGCTTCAGTGATGGGACCAGCATCGCTTACACAGAGTCAGCAGGAATAGGAACGCTCATCCGCACGCCCGACAAGATCGCAGACTTCGTCGTACGCTGGGACTCGCTCAGAGGCTACGCACTCCCCATCGGGGAGTCGCGAGCCGCGATAAAGGCGGCGATGGAGGCTCTATGAACCGCATGCCATGCATCCGCTGGCGCAAGAGCAGCTACAGCGGACACGAGGGCGGCAACTGCGTCGAGGTGGCGGACCTTGCCCGTGTGATCGGCGTGCGTGACTCCAAGGACCCGAACGGTCCGAAGTTGGCCCTCTCCCCGTCCGCATGGAGTGCCTTCACTGCCGAAATCAAGTCAGGCGCACACGACCCGTCCTGACGTCCCCCGCTCACCCTGAGCCCTCGGCCGAACGTCCGCCGGGGGCTTCGCATGGGACGGTCGGGGCCGGACCGCGTGTCCTCGACCGGCCCCGACCGCCGGTCAGACGACTCTCACAGGCCCGTGAGCTGGGTCAGGGTGGTCTGGGCGACCTCCCAACTTGTGTTCACCATCGCGTCCTCTTGTGCGCGGGCCTGAATGATGCTGTCGCCTCGATTGCCGTTGTAGGCCGTGCAGAACCACAGCTTTTTGTGGGAGTCGGCGTCGTAGAGCTGGGAGCACCTGGGCGTCAGGCTGGTGCGGATCTTCTGGTTGGACTCGCGGAGAACCGGGATGAGAGTGTCGTTGTGCAGGCCGGCCTTGCTGCGTGCCATGAGCGCGATGGGGCCGACGGCGTTGACCGAGAAGCCGAGTTGATCCAGGGCGGCCCCGCTGGTGACCGCGGACATCAGGCTGTTGATCTGGGTGATACAGGAGGTCGCGTTCAGCGCGAAGTTCTGCTTGTTGTCCGTGGTCAGATTGTCGAAGTCGGGGAAGTTGATGACGGCGCTGTGCGCGCAGGCGCGCGCGTCGGCGGCGGCGACGGCGTCAATGTGGTTGATGATGTCGCGTTGGGCGGACTGGATCGCGGCGATGATCTGTGCGGTGGCGGCCGCCGATGAGCCGCCACCGGCGAAGGTCTTGTACGCGTCGTACGCGGCCTTGATCGCCGCGGCGACCGTGGCGGGATCGACACTGGGTTGGACCTTGGAGTTCGCTTCTTTGAAAGTGGCTGCCCCGGCCGGACCGGCCGTGGCCGTGACAGCCACGGCAAGCGCCACGCCAACGCCGATGAGTTTCCGCAACACTTCGTGCCTCCTTGACTGACGAGAAGACCTCTTCCAGAAGTACGCGTCCGGGTTACACGAAACACGGTCACGGACAGTCGGGTTGAAATGCCACGGTGTATCGGCGCATCGGTCGCCAGGCTTGGAATCGGCCCCCTAGCGATCAACGGAGACCTCCGTCAAGCGGCCGCAATCGGCGTGGAGCGGCATCCGCACATCGGCGTGGGCTAGGAGTCGGTGAGGGGGTACTTCATGCCCATGTGGGAGGGGTGGAAGCCTAGTTTTTGGTAGAAGCGGATGGCGGCGGGGCGTTGGCGGTCGGTGGTGAGCTGGACGAGGCGGCAGCCGAGACCTCGGCCGCCGTCCATTCGGCCGCCGAATGCTGCGCCTCCGGAGCAAGCGAGCTGTTCGTCGGCACCAAGGACCTGATCCAGTTCTACCTGGCCGCCGACCGAGGAAACCACCTGGTATCAGCCACCTACCAGACCCGCCCCCTGGCCGTCCTGGCCGCATTACGCCAAGCCGTGGACTCCGGCCGCACCGCCGAAGTCCCAGTCCACGTATTCGCCCTCGGTGCCGACCTGGACCACTACGTTCAACACATCCCGACCCGCAACCTGATGATGTGCACCGCCGAACTAAAACACCTGGCCACAACCCAATGCTCACTCGCCGCACAGTTCCAGTAGCCGCCTTCGCCCGCGTGCCGCACGAGGGCATCCGGCCGAACGGTCGGCCTGGCTAGGCCGGTACGGCTCCGTGGGCGGCGGCGATCTGATTGATTCGCTCAGCGGTCTTGAAGTCGAGTTCGGTCACCACGTCCCCGGCGGTGTGCGTCGTCATCGAGAACCGCAGCCGGTCCCAGCGGATATCCACGTCCGGACGGTGCTCCAGTTCGATCGCGGCGGCGGCGACGTCCGCGACGATGCGCATCGCGACGTCGTACTCGACGGCGAACGCCCGGTGGATCTCGCGAGTGTCCCCGGCCCATCCCGTCGCGGCGAGCCGTTCGGCGACCTGACCGGCGTCGAGGGGGGCCCTCAAGCTCACGCGTGTCCTCCCATGCCGGCGAGCATCTCGGCGAGGCGCCGTCCGGGCCGCTCGCTCGCCCACGGTCTCATGCGCTCGCCGAGCGTCCGCAGTTCCCGCCGCATCCGCGCCGAGCCAGTCTCTTCGGCCACGGCGACGACCTCGCCCGCAACGGTCACGGCCTGCTCGGGCTCGCGGCGCGATGCGTATGCCTGCGCCTGCCGCGCCTTGAACACGCCGACGTCGCGGCGGGCCCCGCTCTCGACGAGCGCAGGCATGATCCGCTCCCAGATCGTCAGGGCCTCATCGGCGCGGCCGAGCCGGGTCAGGTACGTCGCGCGCTGGACGTCGAGGTAATGCGTCGTGCGGCACGCACCACCCCATGGATACACGTCGTCGACCCGCTCGACCAGGGCAGCGGCGTCATCGAGCAGCCGGGCGCACTCGTCGGCCGCCTCGCCGGTGTCGTCGTCCCCGGCGGCGAGGGAGACGCCGTGCGCGGACTGCTGCAACGCCAGAACCCGCACCTTGGGGATCAGCCCCGGAGAGTAGGCGAGGACGGCGCCGGTCAGGTCGAGGACACCCCGCCCGTCCCCGAGGTCAGCCAGCAGCATCGCCTTGTTGTGCAGGGCGAACGCCACGAGCTGCGGGTCATGAGACCGGTGCGCGCGTTCGAGCATGAGGTCGTGCCAGTGCGCGGACCGGTCGAGGTCGCCGCCGTCCTGGTAGAGCCAGCCGAGGAACGCGGCGAACCCGGCCGCCAGCGACCACAGCCGCCGACGCAGCGGCGCCTGCGCCCCAGCGGCGAGGTCGCACAGCAGCTCGTACTGCGCGGCAGCGGTCGGGATGAGACGGAACGGGCCGAGATGGCGGTCGGCGCGGTAGTGCCCCGCGAGCTGCTCGGCGAAGTAGTCCGCGAGTTCCGGGGCGACGGGCGCGGACCGCCGGCGCGACGCGGCACCGGCGGCCGACGCCAGGGGCAAGGCATCATGGCGCGCTACCGGGGCGCTGCTCCTCATCGCTTCGCCGAACAGCTCCGCCTCGGCCTTCCCCGTGACCTTCGCATACAGGGGCCGGTAGATGGGGCCGGGGACGTGGTCGCCGCGCTCCCACTGGGCGATCATCTTCGCCAGGCTCTTGATGCCGGGCAGACCGTCAGCGGCGGGATCGGCGGCGCTGCGGAGCATGAGCGCCCATTTCTCCCGCGACCGGTGGGCGCGCCCGTGCTCATCGCGGGGTTCCTCGCGCAGCCTGCGCAGGCGTGCGCCGATGACTTTGGCGGCGGACATGCTGCGATGCACCCTTCGCCGGGGGAAGGGAAGACCGTGCTTCCCCTGGCTTGCCAGTCTCCCTCTGGTCGCGCGCCGTCCGCCACAGATTCACTGAGAGTGATCGAAACACCACCCGTGCATCGCAGCAGGACGGCCTACATGACGACAACCGCAGACGACACCGAGGACGCCAGAGCCCGGCTCAAGGACGAGTTCCCGAGGTGGTCCATCATCCGGACCGACATCGGCAAATGGTGGGCGACCCGCGGACCCCTCACCCGCGAAGACCTCAGCGGCGTCGCGGACGTCTCCGCGGACACCCCCGAAGAACTCGCCGAGAAGATCCGAAGGGTCATGAGCGATGACGGGTGAGGCGAAGCTCTCGCCCGAGCGCGCCCGGAACCTCGCGGAGGCGCTCGCGGCCTACAACCTGCTGATGGACGAGATCGTCCCAGAGTCGCAGTACTACCGCGGCAAGCGCGAGAACCCCGAACGCGTCGCCTACCTCGGCAACATCATCGAGCGCGCGGCCGCCCGCCGCCGCGAGGCCGAGCGCACCACCCCCTGAGACACCGCACCCCCGGATGCCTGCGCGGAGGCGACCAGGGGCGCGGTCCGGGACGGCGAGGTGACAACCCCCTGCATCACCTCGCCGTCCTCCCAAGCAGTGGACGCGCGTTCGATGATCGGAACCGAGGGCGCAGGCCCGCACCAGTTCTCTTAGCCCGCCGAGCAGGCCGGGCAGGGAGAGCGGCCGCCGTAGCAGACTCGGCAGACAGACGCCGAGGGAGCGGGGACGCCGACACCGGCCCGTGGACGGCCTCGTCGTATTCCTCCCCGTCCTGGGGGATCTTGTAGCCGCGGGCGTCGTAGCGGGGCGGTGGCGCGGGCGGCTCGGCAAGCCCGGTACCCCGGCACTCCTAGCACCGGACACGGCAGCCCGTCGTGCGGGTCCGGGACGGGTCGCTCATTGTTGCCCTACCCGTTGCAGTCAGGCACCGCTGAACTGCTAGTACTCGGCGTCTTCCTCTGCCTGGGCGAGCAGCACGTCAACGTCCAGACCTGCGTGCTGGGCAAGTGCCTTCACGAGAGTGAGAGTCTGACTGCCGGTGTCCACTAGCGCGGCCATGTCCTCGTCGTGGCGACCAACCCGAGCCTCGACGGCCCGCAGCCGCATCTCGATTTCACTGAGCGATGCCGCCACCGTCGATCCCCTCTTTCCCCGTCAGACCTCTTGCTCATCGTACGGCTCCTACGGCCAGGCGGCCGCAGGGTTGTGCAGCATCCTGGATCGGTGGTGTCCCACCCGCACCCATACAGAACGTTTGTCCCCCCACCCGGAGGCGTCCAAGGGGCGGTACAGCCCAATTCTGTTGCCTTGACGTGACCTCCGGCCCGGCCTGCGGACGAACCTTGGTCCCGCACGCTAAGGGCGTGCCCGCTTAGCCAACACAGTCTGAACGCCCTAGTGGTCTTCCCTGTGAAGGGCGGGCGGAGTGATGGTGACCTCGACTGTGTAATCGTCCAGCAGGGCGAATCGGGTTCCGAGCCAATCGCGCGCCATCGCCAGTTCCTGATCGAGGCGGCGGACCTGGGTCGCTCCGGGGCGCTTGAGCCCTGGGCCGTTGATCTCAAGCATCCAGAACTTCCCGTCGCGGCTGGCGGTCACGGCGTAGGCGTCCATGCGGTTCAGTTCTCCGTGTTCGGCCTGCGGGCTGCTGGTCGGCGGGTGGGGTTAGGCGTCGTTTAGGTGGTATTTCATGCCCATGTGGGAGGGGTGGAAGCCCAGTTTTTGGTAGAAGCGGATGGCGGCGGGGCGTTGGCGGTCGGTGGTCAGTTGGACGAGGCGGCAGCCGCGGGCGCGGGCCCGGTCGATGGCGAAGTTGATCATGTCTTGGCCGATGCCGGTGCCGCGCTGGGAGGCGGCCACGCGGACCCCCTCGATCTGGGCTCGTTCGCCGCCCGTGTAGGTCAGGCCGGGGATGAAGGTCAGTTGGAGGGTGCCCGCGACCTCTCCGGCGACCTCGGCGACCAGGACGGTGTTGTTCGGGTCGTTCTGGATGGCGCCGAGCGCGGTGAAGTACTCCTCCGGAATCGGGTCGCCCGGTGTTTCGCGGGTCGATCCGAGGGGATCGTCGGCCAGTAGCCGGACGATCCCCGGCAGGTCGGCGACCGTCGCCTCGCGGAAGGTCACTTCTTGATCACGCTGCACACCCGACAGGTTATCCGCACGCTAAGTTGCAACGTTCACGAACGTCCTGTAGTACTACGAGTTGTAGTACTACACTGAGTGGAGACCACCTTCCAACGCACCCGACTGCCGGTGGTCACGTCGCCGCGCAGGGAGATGTCGATGTACCGCAACGAGAACGAGGAACACTGGAGCGACCACGCCATCTGCCGTGGCGCCGATCCCGACCTGTTCTTCCCGATCGGGTACTCCGCGCCGGTGCTCAAGGCGCAGGAGGACGCCGCCAAGGCGATCTGCGCGAACTGCCCGGTGAAGGCCGAATGCCTCTCCTGGGCCCTCCAGGTCGGTGAACCCGACGGCGTCTGGGGCGGGACGACCCCGGAGGAGCGCCGCTACCTGCGCCGCACGGCCGACGCGCCGGTCCGCAAGCCGCTGCCGGTCATCGTGGTGCGCGGCGACGCCTCGGAGTCGGAGCACGCCTCCGCCGCATAGGCCCCGTGGCACCTTCCGGACGGGCCGCGCGTTGACTGGGCAGGGTCGTCCAGACTTACGGTGGCTGACATGAGCTATACCCCCGAACGGCGGCGTTCCGAGTCGCTGGCCAAGCACGGGACGCGGGCGCTGTCCGCGGCCGTGCTGGTCGGGACCGTGACCGCGCTGATGTGGGTCCTGGAGGCGTTCGACTACACGACCGACGGCTGGCTCGACCGGTTCGGCATCCAGCCGCGCGACGTCAACGACCTGCCCGACATCTTCACCGCGCCGTTCATGCACGCCGGGTTCGGGCACCTGATGGCGAACACCGTCCCGTTCCTGGTGCTGGGGTTCATCGCGGCGGTGCGCGGCGTCGCGAAGTTCCTCGTCGCCAGCCTGATCGTGATCGTCGTCGGCGGGCTCGGGGTGTGGTTCACGAGCAGCGCGAACACGCTCGGGTCCAGCATCCTGATCTTCGGCTTCTTCGGCTACCTGGTCGGACGCGGGATCTTCGAGCGCCGCCTCGTGGACATCGCGATCGCCGTGGCGGTCGTCGCCGTGTACGGGACGATGCTTCTCGGCGTCATCCCCGGCGACCCCGGCATCTCCTGGCAGGGCCACCTGTTCGGGCTGCTAGGCGGCGTCCTCGGCGCGTGGTTCCTGCGCCGCTCCCCGAGCCGGGACGCGCCTAGTTCGGCCTGACCGTCACCTCGGAGACGACCGCGTCGCGCGGCGTCTCCAGCGCGGACACCAGCACGCGCGCCACGGTCGCGGGCGCGGCGAAGTCGTCCTCGGCGTAGGGGTGGCCCTCCTCGGCGCGCACCTTCCGCTGCATCTCGGTGGCCGTCCGGCCCGGGTAGACGGTCGTGACGCGCAGGGACCGCTCCTCGGCGCGCAGCGAGTCGGCCAGCGCCCGCAACCCGAACTTCGACGCCGCGTACGCCGACCATTCGGGGTTGGCGCGCAGCCCGGCCGTCGAGTTGACGAACACGACGTGCCCTTCGGCGGCGCGCAACGCGGGCAACAGCAGCCGCGTCAGCTCGGCCACGGAGACGAGGTTCACCGACAGGTGCTCGATCCACTCGTCCGCGCCCAGGTCGGAGACGGGCGCGAGATGCACCATGCCCGCCGCGTGGACGACGCCGTCCAGCCGCGCGGGGACGTCCGCCATCCCGAGGGACGCCTCGATCCGCAGCGGCTCGGTCAGGTCGACCGGGATCGTCGTGATGCGCGGCGTCGGACGCGGCGCCGTCGCGGCCCCCGGGTTGAAGACCTGCGTGGCGGCGTGCGCGCCGGTGCGCAGCCGCGCGGCCAGCGCGTCGAGGCGCTCGGCCGAACGCGCCGTGAGGACGAGGTCGTGCCCCCGCTCGCGCAGCAGCTCGGCGACGGCCGTCCCGATCCCGCCCGTCGCCCCCGTGATCAGATACGTGCCCATGACCGTCCATTCTCGTCGGGTCCGCCATACGTGTGGACGCGGGGGGCGGTCCCCGGGTTCGCGGCCACCGGAAGATCAGCCCGCGGTGGCCGACGGGCGCAGCACCCGCGTCGCCCCCGCGATCAGCGCCGTCGCGAGCACCCAGCCGATCGCGACCAGCCCGTAGCCGATCCAGCGCGACCAGCCGACCGCGTCGTACGACAACTGCTGCCCGAACGTGTCCAGCGGGATCAGCAGGTCGAGCGTGTAGATCAGGGCGTGGAAGGCGGGCAGCTCGTCCGGCGGCTTCACCGCGCGCGGCTTCTCGATCGAGAACACCGTCGTGCCGAGCGCGACCAGGGCGGCGAACCACGCGAACGCGAGCCACGGCCGGTAGCCGAACCCGACCGTCCAGTCGAGGACGTGGTTCCACGCCTTGCCGACCGCGTTCAGGTTGCGGCGCCGGGCGCGCAGCTTCGCGAGCTGCACCTTGCGGGCCATGTCGTCGTGCCCGGCGCCGTGGAACCAGGCGGCGAGCTGCTCGTACGGCTGGAGGTGGAAGTCGGGGTCGCGGGACACCCAGTCGAGCCGGTCGCCGCCCTCGACGCTGCGCAGCGTCTCGTACGTCAGGCCGTTCAGGAACAGCTCGTCCGGCCAGGCGGTGTCGATGTCCATGATCAGTTTGATCCGGGAGTAGGACAGCGAGACCCGGCCCTCGATCTTCCCCTCCGGCAGCAGGAGCAGCTCGTCGGCCACGATGTGGCTCGCGTGCAGCGCCATCCGGCCCGGGTCGCCGGAGTCGAGGCGGCCCCGGGAGAACGACAGGATCCCGTTGAAGCGGGCGCTGCGCAGCCGGACGGTGCCGAGCGCGGAGAAGCCGCGGCTGAACTCGGCGGCGTCCTCGACCACCAGGTTCTGCGCGTCGAGCGCGATGCGGCCCGGGTTGATCAGGCTCGTGCCCTGCATGAACAGGCCGCCGTTCATCCGGCCGCCGACGAGCCGCATCCCGCCGGTGATCGTCGCCTCCTGGACGAACATGCCCGCCTCGACGACGAGCCCGCCGGTGAACACCGCCCACGCCTCGGGGTCGGGCGCGGTGATCGTCGTCCGGTTCATCCGCAGGCCGCCGCCGATCACCGCCCGCGGCAGCTTGACGGTGCCGTCGATCCGCGACCCGGACAGGCTGACGTAGCCGTCCGCGCGCAGGCCGCCGCCGTCGAAGCCGGGCATCCGGCAGTCGGCGAACCGGAGCTGCCTGGTCTCGGCGTTGGAGAAGTCGGGATGCTCGACGAGCCTGCACTGCTCAAGGCGCAGTTCGTGCTCGACCCTCCCGCCGGAGACGTCCAGCGTCCCGGTGACGTACGCGCCGCGCAGCCGGACGGCCGCGACCGCGCCCGGCCGCGTCTCGCCCGCGCCGAGCAGCAGCTGCGTGATGATCTCCGCGCGGACGATGCGGTCGGGGAGCGGCCCGGCCGGGAGGTCGTCGCCGAGCACGACCTTCGCGCCGGTGGGGAAGGCGGCCCAGAGCCGCCGTTCGGCGTGGTTCAGTCCGGGGGGCTGGGGCACGGACACCTTTCTACACGGACACCCTTCCTACGCGGCGATCCCCTCCGCGATCAAGCTCGCGGAGGGGATCGGCAAGGGTTAGAAGAAGCCCCGGCGGCGTCCGGCGTCCCGGAGGAGGCCGTCGAGCTGCCGTTCCCAGTCGGTGTGGTCGACGGTGCCGTAGTCGACCGTGAAGCGGCTGAACGCGTCGTGGCCCTCGGTGAACACGCCGCCGCGCTTGTCGAGCTCCAGCACGACCTCCATCGACTGCGGGTAGGACACGAACGTCACTTCGAGCTGCTTGATGCCGCGCGCGTACTGGCCCGGCGGGTAGAACTCGATCTCCTGGTAGAAGGGCAGCTCCTGGTGGACGCCCCAGATCCGCCCCTTCTCGCAGTCGGCGTTGCGGAACTGGAACCCGAGGTTGGAGAACGCCGCGAGGATGCGCTCCTGCGCGGGCAGCGGGTGGACGGCGATCGGGTCGAGGTCGCCCGGGTCGAGCGCGCCCGCGACCTCCAGCTCGGTGGCGAGCCCGACCGTGGTGCCGTGCAGCGGATGCCCGTACATGTGCGTGAGCGGCGCTTCCCACGGGATGGGGAACTGGAACGGGATGCTGTGCCGGGCCCCCTCTTGAAGGCTGAACCCACCGGCGACGGGCATCTTCGAGTACTCCAGGTTGGACGTGTACTCGTTGTCGCCCGACTCGACCTCGACCTTGGTCCGGAGGGCGAGGTTCACCGCCTTGATGTCGGAGTTGAACTGCCCGCCGATGATGGTGATCTCACCTGTCACCACCCGTCCGGGGGCGGTGTTGGGGTCGTGCAGGGTCGTTTCGATCGACGGGCCGCCGATGCCCATCGCCTGGCGCAGCTTCTTGAAGACCAAGGTCCGTCCCTCCCGTGTACGAGCGCCCCCGGATGCCTGGTTGGGGGCGCTCTCGTCCCATAGACGCTGTTAGGGGAGAGTACGTTCCGAAGTACCGGCGTGACCTGCGAATGGCCACGTCCGGTGACGGCCGCGCGCGGGGGTTTCGGCCGCGGATTTCAGTGCCCGCCGCCCGCGAGGTTCAGGCCGACGACGCCGAGCACGATGAGCGCCAGCGCCGCGATCTTCATCGCGGACACCTGGTCGCCCATGACGAGCATGCCGAGCGCCGCCGTCCCGACCGCGCCGATCCCGACCCACACGGCGTAGGCGGTGCCGACGTCGAGGTTCTTCAAGGCCAGGCTGAGCAGGCCGAAGCTGGTCACGGCGAACACGGCGAAGCCGGCGGACGGCAGCGGCTCGGTGAAGCCCTTGCTGCCCTTGAGGCACAGGGCCATCGCGACCTCGAACAGGCCGGCGGTGATGACGAGGATCCAGGCCATCGTGTACTCCCGGAAGGCGAGACGGTCAGGTCACGCGCCGTCTTCGCCTGCCGGGTACGTCGCACCTCGTCCGGGAGGACGCCCTGGTCCTCATTCGATCCAACGGCCCTGTGCCGTGAGCTGTTCCCCTACGACCGGCCGAGGGCGCGGTACTCCCAGCCCGCACCGCGCCACTGCGCGGCGTCGAGGGCGTGGCGGCCGTCCACGATCCGTTTGTGCTTGACGACCTCCGCCAGCGCCTCCGGACGCACCTCGCGGAAGTCCGACCACTCGGTCAGCAGGACGACGACGTCGGCGTCCCGCGCCACGTCGAACGCGCTGTCGCCGTAGGTGAGCTCGGGCGCCGCGCGGCGCGCGTTGTCGAGCGCGACGGGGTCGTGGACGCGGACGTCGCCGCCGAGGCCGTGCATGGTGCGGGCGACGTCCAGCGCGGGCGCGTCGCGGATGTCGTCGGAGTTCGGCTTGAACGCGGCGCCCCACACCGCGATCCGGCGGCCCGCGAGGTCGCCGCCGAGGACCTCGCGGACGAGGTCGACGGTGCGGGCGCGGCGGCGCCGGTTGATGTCGTCCACCTGGCGCAGGAACGACACCGCCTGGCCGACGCCGATCTCCTCGGCGCGGTGCGCGAACGCGCGGATGTCCTTCGGCAGGCAGCCGCCGCCGAAGCCGAGGCCGGGTTTCAGGAACTTGCCGCCGATGCGGTCGTCCAGGGCGAGGGAGTCGGCGAGGTCCTTGACGTCCGCGCCGACCGCCTCGCAGACCTCCGCCATCGCGTTGATGTAGGAGATCTTGGTGGCGAGGAAGGAGTTCGCGGCGACCTTGACCAGCTCGGCGGTGGCGAGGTCGGTCCTGACCACGGGGGTGCCGAGGTCGAGGACGGGCTTGAACGCCGCCCGCAGCCGCTCCTCCGCCCAGTCGGACGCGACGCCGAACACCAGCCGGTCGGGACGCATCGTGTCGTCGACCGCGAAGCCCTCGCGCAGGAACTCGGGGTTCCAGGCCAGCTCGACGTCCGTGCCCGCGGGAGCGAGGTCGTGCAGGACGCCGGTGAGCCGCTGCGCCGTCCCGACCGGGACGGTCGACTTGCCGACGACGAGCGCGCGGCGGCGCAGGTGCGGGGCGAGGGAGCCGATCGCCGCCTCGACGTAGGACAGGTCGGCGGCGTCCGAGCCGGGGAGCTGCGGTGTGCCCACGCACACGAAGTGGACGTCGCCGAACTCACCGACCTCCTCGTAGGAGGTGGTGAATCGCAGCCTGCCCGAGTCGAGCGCCTTGGTGAGCAGCTCGGGCAGCCCGGGTTCGAAGAAGGGCACCTCGCCGGACGCCAGCCGGGCGATCCTCTCCCGGTCGACGTCCACGCCGAGGACCTCGAAGCCGAGCACCGCCATGCAGATGGCGTGTGTGGCGCCGAGGTAGCCGGTCCCGATGACGGTCAGTCGCGGGACCTCGGCCGTCCTCTGATCCATGCGCACCTCCCTTTCGCGTCGCGGGTGTCGCGCGGTGAATGGCACGTCCGATCTTCCCACCGGAAGGGTCCCAAGCCGCGTCGGGTGCGGTGCTGGCGACGATGCGTGAACAGTGCGTGAACTACCCGGTAACTCGATCCGGGGGTGCCGCCACTGGTTACCAGCGGGTAGCATGAGAGCGAGTTACCGACCAGTACGTAGCGGGACCGCCGGTCGCCGCAAGACCGAACGGAGTCTCGAAATGGGGCACTACAAGAGCAACCTCCGAGACCTCGAGTTCAACCTCTTCGAGGTGTTCCGGCGCCAGGACCTCCTGGGCAAGGGCCCCTACGAGGAGGTCGACGAGGACACCGCGCGCAGCGTCCTCGACGAGGTGAACCGGCTGGCCGAGGGCCCCATCGCCGACTCCTTCGAGGACGCCGACCGCCACCCGCCGGTCTACGACCCCGCCACCGGCGAGGTGACGATGCCGGAGGGCTTCAAGAAGTCGTTCAAGGCGTGGATGGACGCCGAGTGGTACCGGCTCGACCTCGCGCCCGAGTTCGGCGGCAGCCGCGCCCCGCGCTCGCTGACCTGGGCCGTCGCAGAGCAGATCCTCGGCGCGAACCCGGCCGTCTACATGTTCGCGTCCGGTCCCGGCTTCGCGCAGATCCTGTGGCGCATCGGGACGCCGGAGCAGAAGCGGTTCGCCGAGCTGGCCCTTGAGCGGCAGTGGGGCGCCACGATGGTGCTGACCGAGCCGGACGCGGGCTCCGACGTCGGCGCGGGACGCGCCAGGGCCGTCCAGCAGCCCGATGGAACGTGGCACATCGAGGGCGTCAAGCGGTTCATCACGTCGGCCGAGCACGACATGGCGGAGAACATCTTCCACCTGGTGCTGGCCCGTCCCGAGGGCGCCGGTCCGGGGACGAAGGGGCTGTCGATGTTCCTCGTCCCGAAGTACCTGGTCGACCTGGAGACCGGCGAGCTGGGCGAGCGCAACGGCGCGTACGTGACGAACGTCGAGAAGAAGATGGGGCTCAAGGTCTCCACGACCTGCGAGCTGACCTTCGGCGAGAAGCACCCGGCCGTCGGGTACCTGGTCGGGGACGTCCACCAGGGCATCAGGCAGATGTTCCTCGTCATCGAGTACGCGCGGATGATGGTGGGCGCCAAGGCGATCGCGACGCTGTCCACCGGCTACCTGAACGCGCTGGAGTACGCGAAGGAGCGCGTCCAGGGCGCCGACATGACGCGGATGACCGACAAGACCGCCCCGCGTGTGACGATCACGCACCACCCGGACGTCCGGCGCAGCCTCATGACGCAGAAGGCGTACGCGGAGGGCATGCGGGCGCTGCTCCTGCTCGCCGCGACCTACCAGGACGCCGTGCAGGTCGCCGAGTTCGAGAGCCGCAAGGACGAGACGGCCGAGAAGGTCAACGACCTGCTGCTGCCGATCGTCAAGGGCTTCGGCTCGGAGCGGGCGTACGCGCTGCTCGGCGCCGAGTCGCTGCAGACCCTCGGCGGCTCCGGCTTCCTGCAGGACTACCCGATCGAGCAGTACATCCGCGACTCCAAGATCGACACCCTGTACGAGGGGACGACCGCGATCCAGGGCCAGGACCTGTTCTTCCGCAAGATCCTCAGGGACAACGGAGAGGCGCTCAAGGTGCTCTCTGGGGAGATCAGGGCGTTCGCCGACTCCGACGCCGGAAACGGTCGGCTGAAGAACGAGCGGGCCCTGCTCGGCCGGGCCTTGGACGATGTGCAGGGCATCATCGACCCGATGGTCGGCTGGGCGCTCGGCTCGATGGAGGACCCGAGGGAGCTGTACCGGATCGGGCTCAACTCGTCCCGGCTGCTGCTCGCGCTCGGCGACCTGATCGTCGGCTGGCTGCTCTGCCGCCAGGCCGAGATCGCGCTGGAGCGGCTCGGCGGCGGCGACGTCTCCGACGCCGACGAGGCGTTCTACACGGGCAAGGTCGCGGCGGCGCAGTTCTTCTGCCAGACCGTCCTGCCGCGCCTGGCCTCCGAGCGCGCCATCACCGAGGGCACCACCCTGGACGTCATGGACCTCCCGGAGGAGTCCTTCTAGCGCGGTCGTCGATCTCCCGGGCGGCCCCGCCCGGGAGATCGACGGGTGCGCAAGACCCCCGATGGCGGGGGGTCTCGCATGTGGCTACTGTGGGCGCGTCCCCTCGCTCGTCCTCCTCCCCCCGACCGGAACAACGATGCGACGTGTCCTGCCCCTCGCCATCTTTCTCAGCGGGCTTCTGCTGCTCGCCGGGTGTGCCGACACCGACCGGGCGGTGTCGAGCGACCCGCCGACGGCCGGGCCGAACGGCTCGCCCGTCCCGCGCACCGGCCCCGGTTACGCGAAGGAGGGCTGGTTCGGGACGGCGGACGGCCTGCACGCCCGCTTCGAGGTCAGGGCCGTGGAGCGGCAGGGGACGAAGACCGTGCTGCGGTACGGCGTCACGTCCCTGGACTCGGCGGTGAAGTCGGTCTCGTTCGGCGTCCAGCTCCTCGACCCGGTCGGACGCAGGCTGTACCGGCCGACCGGCTCGACCAGCGGCGAGAACTTCACGCCGGGGACGGCGCGGGACATGGCGGCGGAGTTTCCGCCGTTGCCGCCGGAGACGCAGAAGGTCACCGTCCTCACGCCGGGGACGGCGGGGGAGTTCACCGGCATTCCCGTGACCACCGCCACGGGGACGCCGGGGCCGCCGTCCGGTGGGCTGCCGTCCGGGCCGGGCGTGCCGACGACCGGGACCGGGGTGCCCACGTGGTCCGGGCCGCCGAGCGGGTTCACGCCGCCGTCCGGGGCGCCGAACGGCGGGACGACGACGAACGGGCCGTCGCTGCGCGGCGAGCCGTTCGAGCGGGCGTTCGCCGGGGCGCCGTCGCCGGTGACCTCGTCGCCCTCGTCCTCACCTTCGTCCTCGTCGAGCGGGACGCCGTCGCCCGGAACCGGGACGTCGCCGCCCGCGACCGGAGCCAACCCCGCCGACCTGTACGACATCACCGAGAGCCAGACCAAGGACGTCACGGCCAGCGGCTCGCAGGTCACGTTCGCGCTGCACACCGACGCGCTCTTCGAGGGCGACAAGGCCAAGCTCGCCGCCGGGGCGAAGGCCGTCCTGGACGAGACCGCGCAGCAGGTCAAGGCGAAGGGCGCGCGGACGCTCACGTTCGAGGGGCACACGGACGGCAAGGGCGACGACGCGAAGAACCTGAAGCTGTCCAAGGACCGGGCGGAAGCCGTCATGAAGGAGCTGAAGGCGCGGCTCGGCGGCGGCCTCACCTACACCGCGCGGGGGATGGGCGAGGCGCAGCCGGTCGCGCGGGAGGGCGGTGCGGACGACGCCGCGGCCCGCGCCCGCAACCGCCGCGTCGAGATCTCCTTCCCGGTCGGCGCGACCCTGCTGGGCTCGTCCACCGGATCTTCGGCGAGCCCCGCGGCCGGCGCGCCGGCCGCGTTCCACGCGCAGGACGGGAAGACCGTCGCGAGCCGCTCCGCCCAGTTCGGCTCGGCGAAGCGACGCATCGACGTCAAGCCCTTCTACCGCGACGGCCCCTACGTCGTCGCCGTGTTCGACATCGTGAACGAGGGCCCCGGCACCACGCCGCCGGACGCCTCCTACCCGAACAAGGACTATCCCGGAGGCGCGTTCACGGCGTTCTCCATCCAGGTCCAGGGCGGGAAGGAGACGTACCGGGGCGTGCGCGTCGGCGCGGAGACGGGCGCGGCGGAGGGCGGCGTCGGCGCGTACGTCGACCCTGGGCGCGCCGTTTTCCGGACGGCGGTCAACCAGCCCGTCCGGGGCTTCGTGTACCTGCCCGCGCCGCCGGGGAACGTCACGTCCGTCACCTTCAACGCGGGGCCCTTTGGAAACTTCGACAAAGTCCCCGTCTCGTGACCGCGGAACCCGCGGGGCCGGTCGACCGGCCCCGCGGGTCAGGCGGTCGTCAGGACCAGGCGAGCATCCGGATCGGGTCCTCCAGCATGGCGCCGACGTCGCGGAGCACCTTCGAGCCGAGTTCGCCGTCCACGATGCGGTGGTCGAACGACAGGGACAGCGTGGTGACCTTGCGGATCGCGAGCTCCCCTTCGTGCACCCACGGCATGTCCCTGATCTGGCCGAACGCCAGGATCGCCGACTCGCCCGGCGTGAGGATCGGGGTGCCGGAGTCGACGCCGAACACGCCCACGTTGGTGATCGTGATCGTCCCGTCGGACAGGTCGGCGGGCGTCGCCCTGCCCGCGCGGGCCTTCTCCGTCAGCTCGGCCAGCGCGCGGGCGAGGCCGGGGAGGTCGAGGTCCTGCGCGTCCTTCACCTTCGGGACGATCAGGCCGCGCTCCGTGGCGGCCGCTATCCCCAGGTTCACGTAGCGCTTGACGACGATCTCCGCGCCGTCCGGGCCGTCCGCCCAGGACGAGTTGACCATCGGGTTGCGCGCCACGGCGGTGAGCAGCGCCCGCGCGACCAGCAGCAGCGGGGACACCTTCACGTCCGCGAACTCGGGCAGCTCGCGGAGCCGCCTCACGGTCTCCATCGTCCGGGTCACGTCGACCTGGAGGAACTCGGTGACGTGCGGCGCGGTGAACGCCGACCCGGTCATCGCCGCCGCCGTCGCCTTGCGCACGCCCTTGACCGGCACCCGCTCCTCGCGCGGCCCCGCCTGGACGGCGGGCGCGGAAGGCGCGGACAGCGCGGCCTGGACGTCGTCCCGCGTGATCGAGCCCTGCGGGCCCGACCCCTTGATCGTGGCGAGGTCGACGCCGAGGTCCTTCGCCATCTTCCGGACGGGCGGCTTCGCCAGCGGCAGGCCGTTGTCCACAGGCTGTGGACGAGGTGCGGGCGGCTTCACGACCGGCGCCGCCGGGGCGGGCGCGGGCGCGGGGGCCGGAGCGGATGCCGCCGGGGCGGATGCCGCCGGGGCGGGGGCCGCTCCGTTGGACGGCTTGCGCGGGCGCCGCTTGGTCGCCGCCTCCTTCACCCCGTACCCGACGAGCACGGGCGTCCGCTTGGGCGGCTGCTCCGGCGACACCATCCCCGGCTCGTCCGGGGTCGGCACCCGCTCCTCATGCCGGGCCGACTCGGCGGGCGGTGCGGGCTCGGGTGCCGCGCCGCCCTCCGCGTCCACCGAGATGATCGGCGCGCCGACGTCCACCGTCTGGCCCTCGGCGACGTGCAGCTCGGTCACCACGCCCTCGAACGGGCAGGGCAGCTCCACGATCGCCTTGGCCGTCTCGATCTCGATGATCGTCTGGTTGATCTCCACCGTGTCGCCCACCTGGACGTGCCACTTGACGATCTCGGCCTCCGTCAGGCCCTCGCCCACGTCCGGCAGGTTGAAGACTTTCGGCTGGCTCACCGGCGTCACCACGCGAAGGTCCGGTCGACCGCGTCGAGGATGCGGTCGAGGTCGGGCAGGTACTGGTCCTCGATGCGGGACGGCGGGTACGGCGTGGAGAACCCGCCGACGCGCAGCACCGGCGACTCCAGCCGGTAGAAGCACCGCTCGGTGATCCGCGCGGCCAGCTCGGCGCCGAACCCGTTGTAGACCGGGGCCTCGTGGACGACGACGCAGCGTCCCGTCCGGTTGACGGACTCGACCACCGTGCCGATGTCGAGGGGGTTGAGCGAGCGCAGGTCGATGACCTCCAGCGAGCGTCCCTCCTCGGCGGCGGCGCCCGCCGCCTCCAGGCACGTCTTCACCGACGGCCCGTACGCGAGGAGCGTCACGTGCTCGCCCGGCCGGACGACGGTGGCGCTGTGCAGCGGCGTCCAGTCCGTGGACTCGACGTCGACCTCGGCCTTCTCCCAGTACCGGCGCTTCGGCTCGAAGAAGATCACCGGGTCCGGCGACGCGATGGCCTGCTGGATCATCGAGTAGGCGTCCACCGGGTTCGAGCACGCGACCACGCGCAGCCCGGCGGTGTGCGTGAAGTACGCCTCCGGCGACTCCGAGTGGTGCTCCACCGCGCCGATCCCGCCGCCGCACGGGATGCGGACGACCACCGGCAGCGACAGCTTGCCGAGCGACCGCATGTGCATCTTCGCGAGCTGCGTGATGATCTGGTCGGCGGCCGGGAACACGAACCCGTCGAACTGGATCTCCACGACCGGGCGGTAGCCGCGCAGCGCGAGCCCGATCGCCGTCCCGACGATGCCGGACTCGGCGAGCGGGGTGTCGATGACGCGCTCTTCGCCGAAGTCCTTCTGGAGGCCGTCCGTGATGCGGAAGACGCCGCCGAGCTTCCCGACGTCCTCGCCCATCACGAGGACCTTCGGGTCGTTCTCCATGGCCTTGCGAAGGCCCTCGTTCATCGCCTTGCCGAGCGTCAGCGTCGTCATCTCGCCGCCTCCTCCTCGAACGACGCCAGGTAGGCGGCGAACTGCTCCTGCTCCTCGGTCATCAGGGGGTGCGGTTCGGCGTAGACGTGCTCGAACGCCGACAGCGGCTTCGGGTCGGGCATGGAGAGGCAGCCCTCGCGCAGCTCGCGCGCCGCCTGCTTGGCCTCGTCCTCGATCTTCTGGAAGAACGCCGCGTCCGCGAACTCGTTGCGCACCAGGTACGCCTTGACGCGCTCGATCGGGTCCTTGAGCTTCCACGCCTCTTCCTCGGCCTTGAGCCGATAGCGCGTGGGGTCGTCCGTGGTGGTGTGGGCGCCCATCCGGTAGGTGAACGCTTCGATGAGGGTGGGGCCCTGACCTGTCCGGGCGTTTTCTAGTGCCTTGCGGGTGACGGCGAGGCAGGCGAACACGTCGTTTCCGTCCACGCGGATGCCGGGGAACCCGTAACCCTGCGCGCGGCGGTAGAGGGGGATGCGCGACTGCCGTTCGAGGGGCTCGGAGATGGCCCACTGGTTGTTCTGGCAGAAGAACACGATCGGCGCGTTGAACACGGACGCGAACACGAACGACTCGTTGACGTCGCCCTGCGAGGTCGCTCCGTCCCCGAAGTAGGCGATCGTCGCGGCGGCCGAGGGGGTGCCGAGCACTCCGTCCCGCTGGACGCCCATCGCGTACCCGGTGGCGTGCAGGGTCTGGCTGCCGATCACGACGGTGTAGAGGTGGAAGTTGTGGTCGGCCGGGTCCCATCCGCCGTGGGTGACGCCCCGGAACATGCTGAGGAGCTTCAGCTGGTCGACGCCGCGACACCAGGCGACGCCGTGCTCCCGGTAGGTCGGGAAGACCATGTCGTTCTCGGACAGGGCCCGTCCGGACCCGATCTGCGCCGCCTCCTGTCCCAGCAGGGACGCCCAGAGCCCCAGCTCTCCCTGCCTGGTGAGCGCCACGGACTCCAGGTCGAGGCGGCGGACGATCACCAGGTCGCGGTACAGGTCGCGGACTTCCTCGGCGCTGAGGTCCAGGGGGTAGTCGGGATGCTCGACGCGCTCGCCCTCGGGGGTGAGCAACTGGACGAGCTCGGGCTCGGCGAGCTCGGGGGTGTCTGGCGCGCCGCGCACGGAGTCGATCGTCATCGATGACACTCCTCGTTCGGGGCCGGCACGCGGGATCGCCGCGCATCGGCCGATGTCCGCGGCTTGAGGCCCCGGTAAGGGACAAAAGCCGCTAATGCCATCGTGGCAGACATCACACCCTGCGATGCAAGTCCCACCTGTGACCGTCCCTACCCCGGTCGGACGCCGTTGACGCGGACGTGACACATGCCACCCTTGGGCAAAATCGCGCCGCTCGTCAGACAAGCCTGGACCATCCGGCTTGGGGCGGGCTTAGGCCGGCCTTGCGCCGGTGAGGGGAGTCATTCGCGGGAGAGGGCGCGGGTGGCGCCGGCGGCGACCGTCAGGCCGAGGACCAGCCCGGCGGCGACGATGAAGTTCGCGATCCACTGGTAGACGCCCTTCGGCGCGAACTCGACCTCCTGCCCCAGGCTGCCGATCGGCAGGAGCAGGTCGAGCGTGTAGAAGAACGCGTTGAAGTGCGGGTGGTGGCCGTCGTCGAGGACGTCCGGCCGGTGGACGGAGAACACGATCGTGCCGAAGGCGAGGAGCCCGATCAGCCAGCTCGCCGCCCGGAACGGACGGTAGCCGTAGCCGACCAGGACGTCCTGGAACCAGCCGACGACCTTGCGGGTGGGGCCCTGCGTGG
This sequence comes from Actinomadura decatromicini, assembly GCF_008121305.1. Taxonomy (NCBI): domain Bacteria; kingdom Bacillati; phylum Actinomycetota; class Actinomycetes; order Streptosporangiales; family Thermomonosporaceae; genus Actinomadura; species Actinomadura decatromicini. The sequence goes on from NZ_VSRQ01000002.1 coordinate 610,790, forward strand.
CGCGCCGGTCGCGGGCCTTCGCGAGCAGGACGGAGCGCCCGTCCGCGTCCAGCCCGAGCGCCCGGTAGGTCTGGGCGAGCCGCTCGTACGGCTGCGGCGCGTAGCCGTCGTTGTCGCGGCGCAGCCAGGCGAGGCGCTCGCGGGCGGTGAGCGGCGGGTCGAGCGTCTCGTACTGGAGGCCGTCGAGCTGGAGCTTCGCGGGCCAGGACGCGGCGTCGTCGCGCAGCAGGTTGATGCGGGCGTAGGAGAGGTCCGCGGTGCCCTGGATCGGCTCGGAGGTGCGCAGCAGCAGCTCCTCGGCCTGGACGCGCTGCAGGCTGAGGGCCGTCCCCTCGTCGTGCTGGAGCCGGGCGCCGCGCAGGCTGAGCTGGCCGGTGATGCGGGCGCCGGAGAAGCTGACGGCGCCGACCGCGCTGAACCCGTCCGAGCAGTAGACGTCGGTCTCGACGGCGAGGTCGTCGGCATTCAGCGCGGTCCGCTGCGGCGCGGACAGCTTCGCCCCGACGAACGACAGGTAGCCGCCGACCCGCGCGCCGCGCAGCCGCACCTCGCCCTCCGCCGTGAAGCCGCCGTCGCAGAACACGTTGGCCGCGACGTCCAGGCGGCTCGCGTACAGCGCGGGACCGGACGCGTTGTGCAGCCGCGCGCCGCGCAGGATGAGCTGGCCGCCGATCCGGGCGCCCGGCACCCGCACCTCGCCCTGGGCGGAGAACCCCTGGTCGCAGTAGACGTTCGCCTCGACGGTGAGGCGGTCGGCGAGCAGCGCGTCCCCGGTCGGGTTGTGCAGCTGGACGCCCGACATGTTCAGGATGCCGGTGATGTTCGCGCCGTCCAGCCACAGCCCGCCCGCGATGCGGCTGCCCTCCAGCCACAGGTGGCCGTCCACCCGGGTGCCGGACGCGATCAGCCCCGGCAGCCGGCACCGCATCAGGTGGACGCTGTTCATGTTCGCCCAGTACAGGTGCGGGGCCTCGTCGAACGAGCAGCCGGTGAGCGCCAGCGGGACGCTCACGTCCGCGTGCCCGAGGTTCAGCGACCCGATGATCCGCGCGCCGACCAGCCGGACGGCGGCGACCTGCCCCGGCTCCGACTCCACCGCGCCGACGAGCAGCGCGACGAGCACCTCGGCCCTGATCACCCGGTCGCGTCCCCAGGAGTCCGACCGGCCGACGTCGTCGAACGTCTGGTCGCCGGACGACAGGTCGACGGATTCGCCCTTCGGGAACGCCTCCCAGAGGCGGCGCTCCGACGGGGTCAGGTCCTCGATGTTCATCGGGCGGCTCCGGGGGGTGCGGTTGGACGTGTTCGGGACGTGCTCGGCGGGAGCGGGTCGGTCCGTGTCCGGCCATGGTGCCGTACGCTTCAGGATCGTAAGCAGTCGTAACGAAAAGCGCAGATCAGTGAGGGGGCGGCCGTGGCGCGTGTCGTCGTCGACGTCATGCTCAAGCCGGAGATCCTCGATCCGCAAGGTCAGGCGATCGCCCGGAAGCTGCCGCAGATGGGCTTCGACGGCGTCGTCGCCGTCCGGCAGGGCAAGCGGTTCGAGGTGGAACTGGAGGGCGAGGCCGACGAGGCCGCCCTGGAGCGCGTCCGCAAGATCGCGGAGACGCTGCTCGCCAACCCCGTGATCGAGAACTACGAGGTCCGGGTTCTCTAGCGGGACCGGGCCCGCGGGCGGCCCGGGAGCGGAGTGCCGTTCGGTCGCGGGACGGCTTTGGCGCGTTCCAGGCGGCACCCGGCCACCGTCCGTGCCGCCGAGACCTCCGTGAGCGACCCGCGAGTATAACGATTACGGAAGATTGCTCCGGGGAAGTGTTAGCTGCGTCGAGTCGTCGAGCACGCTCCGGGACCGGGGGAACGGTCGTTCCGGGGCATGACACGAGGTGTCCGGGTGGAAATGAGGTTCTCGCTCGCGCTGCCGTGCGAGGCGCCGAGCATCCCGGTGATCCGGCGGGTGGTCGGGGACGCGCTCCGCGGGCTCGGCGTCACCGCCGACTGCGTCGACGACCTCCTGGTCGCCGTCTCCGAGGCGTGTACGAACGTCGTCCAGCACGCCCGCCTCACGGGCGACTACGAGGTCTCCGGACAGGTCGACGACGGCGTCTGCACCCTCAAGATCGTCGACTGGGGGCGCGGCCCGCGGCCCGCCCCGCGCGACCCCGACCCGTTGAGCGAGTCCGGTCGCGGCATTAAGATCATGCGGGCGCTGGTGGACGACCTGGAGATCGACTCGGCGCCCGACCGGGGCACCGTGGTCCACCTGCGGAAGCGGCTGACCTGGCGCGACGGGGCGCTGGTCCGGCGCCTCGACCGCAGCCTCATGCACAGCGCCGGGTAGATTGGTACGGGCGCGGGGGGAAATACGACGCGCATCGGGGTGATCGGCGGAACGACCCGCCCGTCCCGGCCGCCCCTCATTTCGGAGGAACAGAAGAGATGGACGCTGCCCGGGTCGGGATCATCACCTTCCCTGGTTCTCTCGACGACAAGGACGCCGCACGCGCAGTGCGGGTGGCCGGCGCGGAGCCGGTCCCCCTCTGGCACGGCGACCACGATCTTCGCGGGGTGGACGCCGTCGTCCTGCCCGGCGGGTTCTCCTACGGCGACTACCTGCGCGCCGGGGCCATCGCCCGGTTCGCCCCGCTGATGACCGAGCTCGCCGCCGCGGCGGACGCGGGCCTGCCCGTCCTCGGCATCTGCAACGGCTTCCAGGTGCTGTGCGAGTCGCACCTGCTGCCCGGCGCGCTGCTCCCGAACGCCGGCCTCCACTTCGTGTGCCGCGACCAGCGGCTCCGCGTCGAGAACGCCGACACCGCCTGGACCACCGAGTACCGGGAGGGCCAGGAGATCGTCATCCCCGTCAAGAACCGCGACGGCCGCTACACCGCCGATCGGGAGACCCTCGCCGAACTGGCCGACTCCGGCCGGATCGTCGCGCGCTACGTCGACCTGAACCCCAACGGCTCCCTCGACGACATCGCCGGGATCTGCAACGAGGCGGGCAACGTGGTCGGGCTGATGCCCCACCCGGAGCACGCCGTGGAGTCGCTGACCGGTCCGTCCACGGACGGTCTCGGGTTCTTCACTTCGATCGTTAAGAGACTGGTCAACGCATGAGTGAGCAATCCCACGGCTCCCCGCGAGCCACCCGGGACGGTTCGGACGAGCCCTCGATGGAGTGGCTCGGCGAGCTCAAGTCCGACGCCGACGACCCGGAGCTACAGCCGGTCGACCCGTCGGTGACCCAGGCCTTCGAGGCGATGCTGGAGGAGGCGAAGCCCGCCGACCCGGCCGCGCCGCGTCCCGAGCCCGCCGTCCCCCCGGCCGCGTCCCCGGCCCCCGCCGCCCCGGAGGGGCCGCTCCGCCCGGAGCCGGTGATCACGGTCGACCCGGACGTGCGGGAGGCTCTCGAGGCGGCTCAGGCCGCGCTGGCCCAGGCGCAGAACGCCGTCCCGGCTCCCGCTCCGGCCCCGGCGGCCGGTTTCGGTCAGAGCCCGGAGCAGGAGTTCGCGCGGGCGCTGGCCGAGGAGCGCGCCGCCGCCGCCGACCAGGCCGACCCTACGCTCACCACACCTGACCTGGACGAACACAACCCGCCCCGCCGCCCGACCGGCCCCCAGCCCACCGTCGGCACGGGCACCGCGCCGCAGCCTGCGGTAGGCACGGGCACCGGCCCGCAGCCCGCCGTGGGCACGGGCACCGGCCCGCAGCCCGCCGTGGGGACCGGGACGGGCCCGCAGCCCGCGGTGGGTACGGGAACGGGCCCGCAGCCCGCGGTCGGCACGCGCACCGGCCCGCAGCCCGCCGTCGGCCAGGGCACCGGCCCGCAGCCCCCGGTGCGCCCGAACACGGGGCCGCAGCCGGTCGTCGGGCTCAACACGGGCCCGCAGCCGCTCGTCCGCGAGGAGGGCCCCGGCACGGGCCCGCAGCCCGCCATCGGTTCCGGGACGGGCCCGCAGCCCGCCGTGGGCACCGGCACCGGCCCGCAGCCGGCAGTCGGTCACGGCCACACTGGACCTCAACCGGCGGTGGGCCATGGCACTGGACCTCAACCGGCGGTGGGCTTGGGCACGGGCCCGCAGCCCGCGGTCGGCTGGGGCACCGGCCCGCAGCCCGCGGTCGGCACCGGGACAGGCCCGCAGCCCGCGCTCGGAACCGGCCCGCAGCCCGCGGTCGGCCGGGGCACCGGCCCGCAACCCGCCGTCGGCCAAGGCCAAGGACAGGGCCAGGGACACGGCACCGGCCCGCAACCGGCCCTAGGCCAGGGCACGGGCCCGCAGCACGTCGTGCGCACCGCGACAGGTCCGCAGCCCGCCATCGGCGGCGGACCCGGCACCGGCCCGCAGCCCGCGATCGAGGCGCCGACGCCCACGCGCGCGCCCGCCGTGTACCCGGGGACGGACACGGTCGCGATCGCCGCCGCCTCGCCCGAGCGTCCGCAGCCGTTCGCCGAGCTGGGCATGAACGAGGAGGAGTACCAGCGCGTCCGCAACATCCTCGGACGCCGTCCCACCTCCGCCGAGCTGGCGATCTACTCGGTGATGTGGAGCGAGCACTGCTCCTACAAGAGCTCCAAGGTCCACCTCCGCCAGTTCGGCGACAAGGCCCCGAAGACCGACAAGCTGCTGGTCGGGATGGGGGAGAACGCCGGTGTCGTGGACATCGGCCAGGGCTGGGCGGTCACCTTCAAGGTCGAGTCGCACAACCACCCGTCCTACGTGGAGCCCTACCAGGGCGCGGCGACCGGCGTCGGCGGGATCGTCCGCGACATCATCTCGATGGGCGCCCGGCCGGTCGCGGTCATGGACTCGCTGCGCTTCGGCCCGGCGGACGCCCCCGACACCCAGCGCGTCCTGCCCGGCGTGGTGGCGGGCGTGGGCGGCTACGGCAACTCGCTCGGCCTGCCCAACATCGGCGGCGAGACGGCGTTCGACGCCTGCTACGCGCAGAACCCGCTGGTGAACGCGCTGTGCGTCGGCGTGATGAAGCACGAGGACATCAAGCGCGCCGTGGCCCCCGGCCCCGGCAACCGGGTGATCCTGTTCGGCGCCCCGACCGGGCCGGACGGGATCGGCGGCGCGTCCGTCCTGGCGTCGGCGACGTTCGACGAGGAGTCGCACCAGAAGCGGCCGTCCGTCCAGGTGGGCGACCCGTTCATGGAGAAGCTGCTGATCGAGTGCTGCCTGGAGCTGTTCGGCGAGGACCTTGTCGTCGGCATCCAGGACCTCGGCGCGGCCGGCGTGTCCTGCGCGACGACGGAGCTGGCCGCGGCCGGCACCGGCGGCATGCACGTCGACCTCGACGCCGTCCCGCTCCGCGACGCGACGCTGCTCCCCGAGGAGATCCTCATGAGCGAGTCGCAGGAGCGCATGATGGCGGTGGTCGAGCCGGGCAAGGTCGACCGCTTCCTGGAGATCTGCGCCCGCTGGGAGATCCCGGCCACCGTGATCGGGACGGTCACCGACACCCGCCGCCTCGTGATGACGTGGCGGGGCGAGACGATCGTCGACATCCCGCCGGTCACGGCCGCCGACGAGGGCCCGGTCTACAACCGCCCGCTGGCGCCGCCGCCCGACCTCGGCGCCCTCCAGTCGGACACGCCGGGACGGCTCACGCGCCCGTCCAACGGCGACGAGCTGCGCCGGACCGTCCTGTGGCTGGCGGGGTCGCCGAACCTCGCGAGCAAGACGTGGGTGACCTCCCAGTACGACCGCTACGTACTGGGCAACACCGTGATGGCCATGCCGGAGAACGCGGGCGTGGTGCGGGTCGACGACGAGTCCGGCCTGGGCATCGCCCTCTCACTGGACGGAAACGGCCGCTACACCAGGCTCGACCCGTACGCGGGCGCACAACTCGCCCTGTCCGAGTCGTACCGCAACGTGGCCGCCACCGGCGCACGCCCGATGGCCGTGACCAACTGCCTCAACTTCGGCTCCCCGGAAGACCCGGGCGTCATGTGGCAGTTCGCCCGCGCGGTCGAGGGCCTGGCGGACGCCTGCCAGTACCTCGGCATCCCCGTCACGGGCGGCAACGTCAGCTTCTACAACCAGACGGGCGAGGCCCCGATCAACCCGACGCCGGTCATCGGCGTGCTCGGCGTCCACGACGACGTCCGCCGCCGGGTGAACATGTCGCTCACCACCGACGGCGCGACGATCGCGCTGCTCGGCGAGACCCGCGAGGAGTTCGGCGGCTCGGAATGGGCGCACGTCGTCTACGGCCACCTGGGCGGCCTGCCGCCGCTGGTGGACCTGAAGGCGGAGGCGGCCCTCGCGTCCGTGCTGGTCAACGCGGCCCGCGACGGGCTGGTCACGGCCGTCCACGACCTGTCGGACGGCGGCCTGTCGCAGACGCTCGTCGAGTCGTGCCTGCGCGGCGGCCTCGGCGCCCGCATCACGCTGCCCGGCGACCCGTTCGTCACGCTGTTCAGCGAGTCGGTGGCCCGCGCCATGGTCGCCGTCATGCCGGGCGCGGAGGCGCGCCTCGCGGCCCTGTGCGAGTCGGCGGGCGTCCCGGTGACCCAGATCGGCATCGCCGGCGGCGACGCCCTCAACGTCACCGGCCGCACCCCCGAAGGCGACCAGCAGGAACTGTTCAGCATCCCCTTGCACGAACTACGCGAGGCCCACGAACGCACCCTCCCCACCTACGCCGACTAACCCCGCACCACGCGGGACTACCGAACGCAAAGGGCGCTCCGAAAGGAGCGCCCTTTCGCACGTAATGAGGCCAGGCAGATACTCCACACATCCGCCGCCGCGCGGAGCGCGGGTGCCGGTCAGAAGACGGAAATGTGGACGTGGTCGTAGTGGTTGGCGGTCACGCCGCCGCGGTTCTCCATGGAGCGCCAGCCGGGACTGCGGAGGTCGTAGATGCGCTGGCGCCAGATGATGTATTTGATGCCGAGGGCGCTGGCGTGGGCGATGGCGTAGTCGGCGGTGCGGTCGCCGAGGGCCTTGGCGCTGCCGGTGGCCATCGTCCCGCCGGTGGTGACCATGAAGTCGCAGGCGTGGCCGGTGCCGTGGTCCTGCGGGTCGCCGGTGCTGCGCACGCAGCCGATGGTGGGGAACGGCCCCTCTTCGAGGTCGATGGTGTTCTTGACCTTCAGCATGCGGGGCGTGACGCCGCCCATCCCGACGCTCGGCGACTCGGGCTTGTACTGCTTGACGAGCTGGGTGATCCGGGACTTGCGGCTGAGGAGGTCCCGGATCTCCTTCCGCAGCTCCGTCATCTTCTGCTGGGCCTCCTTGCGGGCCTGCAGCTGGTCGTTGACGAGCTTCTGGATCTGCGCGACCCGGGCGGCCTTGTTGCGCGCCAGATGGCTGACGAGCGTGGCGTTGCTCAGCAGGTCGTTCGGGTTGGCGTCGGTGACGAACGTGACGGTGGGATCCTCGCCGTTCGTCATGTACTGGGTGGCGGCCATCTGGGCGACGAGGTCGCGGGCCTCGGCGAGGTCGCGCTGGAGGTCCCTCGACTTCTCCAGGGCCTGCTGGGCGGCGTACTGGGCGTCCTTGAGCTTGGCGAGGTCGCCGCCGTACTCCTTGTCCAGCTTCTCGATCTGCCGGTTCAGCTGGGCGAACTTCTTGCTGTCGCCGGGGTCGGCCGCGTAGGCCGTGGCGGCGGCGGGCGCGGCGCCCGCGGACGGCGTGGCATGGCCGATCAGCGGCAGGGCCGCGGCGAAGGCCACGAGAGCGACGGCGGCGCGCTGGCGGACGTGCCGACGGGCGGAGGCGGGGGTCTCCACGTGTACTCCTCTCGTCATGGCCGGGGATACGCGGACGGTCGATCGTCTGGTTCGCCGTCCGTGCTTCGCCAAATCTAGACCCATGGGCCCGGCGGGACGGCGGGAAGCGCGAGAAGCCCGGCCCCCACGCTGGGAGCCGGGCCATCTTACGTGACAGGTATCACAGGCTGCTCTTGTACACGAGCCGGTTCGGCTGCTGCTTCAGCCGCTTCAGGCTGTGGGTGGAATTGTCGTTCAGCCATTTCTGCACTTGCGCGAACGTGGCCGTCTTGTGGGTGGACAGGTACAGCGCCGCGACGCCGGTCACGTGCGGGGCGGCCATGGACGTCCCGGAAAGCGACTTCGTGCCGCCGCCCGGCCACGTGGACGGGATGCTGTAGCCGGGGGCGTTGATGTCCACGCACTTGCCCCAGTTGGAGAAGTCGGCGCGGTTGTCGTAGACGGTCGTCGCCCCGACCGTCATGACCCAGCTCGCGCCGGACGGCGAGAACTTGCAGGCGTCCTTGTTGTCGTTGCCCGCGGCGACGGTCACGAAGACACCGGACTTGGAGAGGTTCGCCACCGCGGTATTCACCGCCGCCGAGCTCGGTCCCCCGACCGAGAGGTTCGCCACGGCCGGCTTGGCGGCGTGGCCGCGCAGCCAGTTGGCGGCCTCGACGATGTCGGACATGTAGCCGTAGCCGTCGCAGTCCAGGATGCGCAGCGCCCGCAGGTTGACGTTCTTGGCGACGCCGTAGGTCTTGGAGCCGATCGTCCCAGCGACGTGGGTCCCGTGGCCGTTGCAGTCGACGCCGTCGCTGAAGCTGGACGCCCACCACGCGATGGACGCGCGACCGCCGAAGTTCGGGTGGGTCACGTCCAGGCCGGTGTCAATGACGTACGCGTTGACCCCGCTCCCGGTCGACTTGTACGTGTAGCTCTTGGAGAGCGTCCGGGACCGCTGGTCGATGCGGTCGAGGCCCCAGGACAGCGGCGCCTTCTGCGTGGTGTTGACCGAGATGACCTGGTCCTGCTCGATCGCCGCGACGCGGCTGTCGTGCTGGAGCTTGCCGAGCTGGTCGCCCGTCAGCCGGGCGGCGAACCCGTTGAGGACGCCGTCGAACCGCCGCACCCCGGCGGCCTTGACCTTCTTCGCCGTGGCGTCGGGGGAGGCCCCGGCCTTCAGCGTGACGATGTACTGGCCCGGCACCGGCTTCCCCGTCGCGGCCGTGACCTTGACGGCGGCGGAGCCGTCGGAGGCGAGCACCGGAAACGCGGCGGCGCCCCCGACGCACGCGGCGACCGCTCCGATCAGCAACAGCCTTCGGTGGACAGTCCGCAAGGCCTCTCCTTCCCCCGTGGGCCGCATCGAAGGGCCCGCTAGATGATCGAGGATTTCGATCGAGGGAACCTTAGCCGAGCTGTCCGGATTTAGGACGTTAAAGCGGGCGAATTACCACCTGTGGACACCCGGATCTTCCGGAAACCGCCCGTTCCGGAGCGAATCGGGAATTCAGCCGCGGTTCAGGCGTCCGCCGTAGCCGAGGGACGTGCCGGGCCTGCTCCACGTGTACTGGAGCGTGCCGTCCGGCTGCCGCGAGACCTGCACGACCCCCGCCGTGCACGGCTTCGCGATGGACAGCGACATCTTCAGCGCGCTCTCGGTCCCCCTGGTCAGCGTCAGGGTGCCGGTGCACCCTTCCCGCTGGTAGAAGGCGGTGCCGGTCGTCCCGCCCGCCTCGAAACGGACCACGACGGGGAACGAGACGTTGCGCGTGGTGTTGACCAGCGTCCCTTTCCAGGTGCCCGCGAACGAGGACGGGATCGTGGTCACCGGACGGTTGTTCGACGCGTTCGTGCTCTCCGGCGGAGAACTGCCGTCATCGGCCTTGAGTTGGGGCCACAGCACCAGCGCGATGATGGCGATGCCCACGCCGACCCCGATGACCAGGGAGAGCGCGACGCCGAGGACGTGGCTGCTGGGCCGCCGCATCCGGGCGAGGGACGCCACCGGCGACGGGCGCCGCTCCCCGCCGGTCTCGCGCCCGTGCCCCAGGCCGGGGATGAGGTGCGGGGACGAATCGGCCGTGTCTAGGGGATCGTCCATGCCGACCGCGTCGAACGTGGCGGTCGGGTCGGGGGCGCCCGGATCGCCGAGCGGCTCGAAGCGGGCCGTCTGGTCGCTCTGATCGCTCTGGTCGCGCTGGCGCGGTTCGTCCGCGCCGAAGGCGTTGAACGTCGCCGTCTCCTCGAAGGCGGCGGGATCGAGGTCGGCCGCCGACTGCTCCGCCATGGGCTGAGGCTGGGGCTGGGACGCCGCGTTGGGACGGCGCGCCCGCGACAACTTCCCAAGGAGGGGAACCTTCTGGGCGTGCGCCGGTGCACCCGGAGCGGGCGCGCCCAGAGGCGTCCGGGGCGGCGGCATCTGCGCGGGCGGAGGCGGCCCTACGACAGGCGGAGGTGGAGGCACCTGCTGCGGCGCGGTCGGTTCCGCGACCGTGCCGTAGGCGAGCGCACGCCCCTCCTGAACCATCGAGGACGGCATGCGCCCAGAGAGCGGGTTGGCCTCGTCCAAGAGATGCTGGAGCAGATCCTTCGGGGACGGACGATTGGCCGGGTCCTTGGCGAGGGCGTCGGTGATGATGTCCCGCAGCGAATCGGGCACCTCTGACAGGTCGGCCTCGTCGTAGACGATCCGCTGCATCACCTCGGACGGCGAACCGTCCCCGAACGGAGGTCGGCCAGAGAGGGCGAACAGGATCGTGGAAGCCCAGGCGAACACGTCCGCCGCCGGTCCGATGCCCATGCCGCTGAGCTGTTCCGGTGCCTTGTAGGCGGGGTCGTCCGTGATGTGGCCTGTGAAAGAGACGTTCACGGCCTCCAACGCACCCGCGATGCCGAAATCGCTGAGGCGCGGACCGCGCCGTCCCAAGAGAACGTTCCCGGGCTTCAGATTGTGATGAACCGCACCCGCACGATGGACTGCCGCCAAGGCGATCGCAGTGCCGACCGCCACTCGTTCGACGACCGCGACACCGCGCGGGCCCTCCTCGTCCACGAGCTGTTGGAGGGACGGCCCGTCCACCCACTCGCTGACCACGTAGGGACGGTCGCCCTCCACATCGGCGTGCAGGATCGCGGCCGTACAGAAGCCGGACACCTTGCGGGCGGAGGAGAACGCGCCCGCGAACCGCGTCCGCGCCGCGGGCTCGCCGCTCAGCCGCACGTGCAGGACCTTCACGGCGACGTCGCCGCCGGACGGGTCCCGGCCGAGGAAGACGGCGCCCTGCTCGCCGACGCCGAGCCGGCCCGTGACCGCGAACGGGCCGAGTCTTCGCGGGTCACCCGGCTGCAGGGGCAGCGCCTCGGGCATCTGACGAAACCTCCGTGTCCGCCGGGGACGGCGTCCCCGGCCTCCCCGTTCCCTTCACCCGGCCTGTCACCGGGCCCGGCGCCGGGGTCCCTTTCTATCGCCTGCGCGGCGGCGCGGCGGCACCGGTCGCCGGGTGTTCACCGGTGGCCGGGTGTTCACCGGCCGACCGCCGCCGCCCGGACGCGACACGGTAGCGTCGGTGGCGATGCCGCGAAAACCGCTGACCCGCGCCGTGCTGGACGAGCGGCGCGCCGCGCTCGGCCTGCCGCCCTACGGCGGACCCGACGAGCCCGCCGCGCTGCGCCGCGCGGCGCTCGACACCGTCCTCGCCGCGGCCGCGGCGGGGAGCGCCGAACCGTCCAGGCCGGTCGTGATGGGAGCGGTGCGGTTCCTGCTCGACCGGCTCGCCGAGCTGGCGCCCGGCCGTTCGGTGGAGGTCCGGGTCCCTCCCTACGCCGCCGTCCAATGCGTCGACGGCCCGCACCATACCCGTGGTACCCCACCGAATGTGGTGGAGATGGACGCCGTCACATGGATAGACCTGGCGACCGGGCGCCTGGCCTGGGCCGACGCGGTGGCGGACGGCCGCGTCCGCGCCAGCGGCGCCCGCGCGGACCTATCGGAGCACCTCCCGCTGCCCCTCGACCGCGAGCCGCTCACCTGATCTCACGGGCGGGTGTCGGCCTTCGCGAACGGGAACTCGCGTTCGACGCAGCCTCGCCGGGACGTGTCGTCCGGGTAGCGCGCCTCGTCCCCGCACTGGGCGGCCTTGCTCAACAGCCAGAAAAGGACGCCCGCGCCTATCGCGAGGGCCAAGGACGAGCAGACGACGCCCACCAGCGCGGGACGGCGGTCAGCGTCCCGGCGGACGAGGCAGACCGCCCCTAGGACGAGCCCGCCGAGCGCGGGGATCATGCCCGCGAAGCAGAGCAGGAGCCCGGCCAGGCCGGTGATTCCGAGCACCTGCGAGGTCCTGGCCAGAGCGCTCCGCCGGGGCGGTGCGGGCGGCGAGTACGTCTGGTACCCGGGCAACGTCATGCGGTCCCTGCCTTCCTTGGGGGACGCCCCCCGGACCCCCGAGGCGGAGGACGCGTGGTCCCCGCTTCGCTCGGTCATGCGCCCTCCACGTGTCGGTCACCAGATTCCCCCGCACTACGTGATGCCCATGCTTCACAGGCGTAAAGGTCGGTTAAGGAGATGCCACCGATCGGAGCAGGTGAACCGGGCATCTAGACTGGCTGGCGTGCCTCTCCGTGACGGTCGACTGAGCCACGACATCGATCCCTCCGACCGCCCCCCGCAGGACGCATGCGGGGTGTTCGGCGTCTGGGTCCCAGCGGACCAGGCGTCCAGGGCCGAGGTGAGCAAGCTCACCTACTACGGCCTGTACGCCCTGCAACACAGGGGGCAGGAGTCGGCGGGCATCGCCGTCAGCGACGGCTCCCGCATCGTCGTCTTCAAGGACATGGGCCTCGTCGCCCAGGTCTTCGACGAGTCGGTCCTGAACACCCTGCGCGGCCACATCGCGGTGGGTCACTGCCGCTACTCCACGACGGGCTCGCCCACGTGGGAGAACGCGCAGCCCACGTTCCGGTCGTCGGACGCGGGCGGGCTGGCGCTCGTCCACAACGGCAACCTGATCAACACCCCGGAGCTGGCCGGGCGGCTGGCGCCCGGCGTGCTGACCGCGACGACCGACACCGAGGTCCTCACGGCCCTGCTCGCCACCAGTGGCGACGGCGGCCCGCTGGCCGCGGCGCGCGAGATCCTGCCCGCCACCCGCGGCGCGTACTCGCTGGTCTTCATGGACGAGGGAACGCTCTACGCCGCCCGCGACCCGGAGGGCATCCGCCCCCTCGTCCTCGGCGCGCTGGAGGACCGCGGCTGGGTCGTGGCGTCCGAGACGGCCGGGCTGGACATCGTCGGCGCCCGGTTCGTCCGCGAGATCGAGCCCGGCGAGATGGTCGCGATCGACGGCGACGGGGTGCGGTCGGAGCGGTTCGCCGAGGCCCGTCCCAAGGGCTGCCTGTTCGAGTACGTCTACCTGGCCCGTCCCGACACGACCATCGCGGGACGCAGCGTCCAGGCCACCCGCGTGGAGGTCGGCCGCCGCCTCGCCCGCGAGCACCCGGTCGAGGCCGACATGGTCATCCCGACGCCCGAATCGGGCACCCCGGCCGCGATCGGCTACGCCGAGGCGTCCGGCATCCCCTACGGGCAGGGCCTGGTCAAGAACTCCTACGTCGGGCGGACGTTCATCCAGCCGTCCCAGACGATCCGCCAGCTCGGCATCCGCCTCAAGCTCAACCCGCTGCGCGAGGCGATCGAGGGCAAGCGGCTGGTCGTGGTGGACGACTCGATCGTCCGCGGCAACACCCAGCGCGCCATCGTCGGCATGCTGCGGGACGCGGGCGCCGCCGAGGTCCACGTCCGGATCTCCAGCCCGCCCGTCTCCTGGCCGTGCTTCTACGGCATCGACTTCGCCACCCGCGCCGAGCTGATCGCGGGCAACCTCTCGGTGGAGGAGATCCGCGACTCCATCGGCGCCGACTCGCTCGGCTACATCTCCCTGGACGAGCTCATCTCCGCCTCGCACATCGCCAAGGACAACCTGTGCCGGGCCTGCTTCGACGGCGTCTACCCCATCCCGGTGGAAGAGGCCGCCCGCGGCAAGCACCTGCTGGAGGTCGGCCGATGACGTCCTACGAGGACGCCGGGGTCGACATCGGGGCGGGCGAACGCGCCGTCGAGCTGATGAAGTCCCGGGTGGCCCGGTCACGCCGTCCCGAGGTCGTGGACGACGTCAGCGGCTTCGCGGGCCTCTTCGACGCCTCCGCCTTCCTGCGCTACAAGCGTCCCTTGCTCGCGACGTCCACCGACGGGGTCGGGACCAAGGTCGACCTGGCCCGGCGCCTCGGCGTCTACGACACGATCGGGCACGACCTGGTCGGCATGGTCGTCGACGACCTCGCCGTATGCGGGGCCGAACCGCTGTTCATGACCGACTACATCGCCTGCGGCAAGGTCGTCCCGGAACGGATCGCCGACATCGTCGGCGGTGTCGCGGACGCCTGCGCCCTGGCCGGATGCGCCCTCGTCGGCGGCGAGACCGCCGAGCACCCCGGCCTGCTGGAGGCCGACGAGTTCGACCTCGCGGGCGCCGGGACGGGCGTCGTCGAAGCGGACGCCGTGCTGGGCCCCGACCGGGTCCGCCCAGGGGACGCCGTCATCGCGCTGGGTTCGTCCGGCATCCACTCCAACGGGTACTCGCTCGTCCGCCACATCCTCGCCACCACGGACCTCACCCTCGACTCACGTCCCAGCGAGTTGGACCGGACGCTGGGCGAGGAGCTGCTCACCCCGACGCGCATCTACGCCCAGGACTGCCTGGCCCTGGTGAACGAAGGCGGAGTGCGCGCCTTCGCCCACATCACGGGCGGCGGCCTGGCCGCGAACCTGGCCCGCTCCCTGCCGCCCACCGCGGACGCCGTGCTGAACCGCTCGTCCTGGGAGGTCCCGGCGCTGTTCCGCGTCCTGCAGGCGCACGGCGACGTCCCCTGGCCCGAGATGGACAAGACGTTCAACCTCGGCGTGGGCATGGTCGCCGTAGTAGCCCCCGAAACCGCCGACGCGGCCCTCCGCCTGCTGGCGGCACGAGGCGTCCCCGCATGGCCACTAGGCGAGATCGTCCCCGGCACAGGGCAGGCGGCCTACGCCTGACACCCCCATGGCCGCCCCTCAGAGCCACGCTGAGCCCCCCACGGACCTCAATGGCCGCACGGGTAGCCCACGGCACCAACGCCCGACGACAACGCCCCTCAGCCGCGAACGCCACTGACCAGCAATGATGATCACAACAGCGAGGACGAAGGACCCGGCCGCCGCTGTCACGACGAGTCGCGAACGGCACCAAGCCCCGAGTGGAGTGTCAGAGACCCCGGCCACGTTTCCCGTGTTGGGGGGCCGGAGGCGCCCCAGCGCCGGAGGCCCCCCAACACGCCGGACGGTGGGGCGTTTCCCGAGCCGCGAACGCGGTCTCGGGAAACGCCCCACCGTCCGTAACGGGGGTTCCAGGGGGTCGCCCCCCTGGGAGTCAGGGCCCGTCTTTGCGGTCCTCGGTGCCGTAGTCATCGGCATAGTCGGCGTACTTCTCGGCGAGCTCGTCGTAGGAGTCGTCGCCAGACTCGCTGACTCCCAGTTCGCTCTTCAGGCGGTCGAGGTCCGTGTTGCCGCTGTTGTACTTGAGCTGTCGGGCAACCTTTACCTGCTTGGCCTTGGCTCGGCCGCGACCCATTGGCTCGACCCCCTCGATGGTCAGGGCTTTCGTGGGCCCATCAACGCGCGCGTGTACCACACGAACCGGTGCCTGATGAGCCATGCGTCAGTCACGGGTACAACCGTACCCGTTTTGCGCCCGGCTCGGTACATAGACGGAACGTGGCGGCGCCCTTGTTGCTGATGGCAACAGTGTATCCGGTGGTCACGGGTAGGTGCCAAAGGCCGCCATGGGGACGTTCCCACGGCGGCCGTTCGGCGGTTCGAACACGCGAATGTTCAGATTCCAGGAGTTAGAGGAGGATCGTCCGGAGCCTTCCGACTTCGGTCATCCGGCGCTCCGCGAGCCGATCGGCGGCGACCGCCGGGGGGACGCCCTCGTCGTCGGCGAGCGCGAAGATCTTCCGCGTGGTGTCGTAGATGCCGGTCGCCCGCGCCTTGGCACGGTCGAAGTTGAAGCCTCCGATCTCGTCCGCGACCTGGATGACGCCACCGGAGTTGACGACGTAGTCGGGCGCGTACAGCACGTCACGGTCGGCGAGGCTCTTCTCCACGCCGGCGTGGGCGAGCTGGTTGTTGGCGGCTCCGCAGACCACCTTCGCCTTGAGCGCGGGCACCGTGTCGTCGTTGAGGGATCCTCCGAGCGCGCAGGGCGCGTACACGTCGAGGTCGGTCCGGACGATCGCGTCGGTGTCCGCGACGACCTCGACCTCGGGGTGCGCGGCGCGGACCCGTTCGACGGCGGCTTCGCTCACGTCGCAGATGACGACGTCCGCGCCGTCCTTGACGAGGTGCTCCACCAGGCGGTGGCCGACCTTCCCGACGCCCTCTACCCCGACCCGCCGACCACGGAGCGTGGGATGGCCCCAAACCGTCTCGGCCGCCGCGCGCATGCCCTGGAACACGCCGAACGCGGTGAGGATGGACGAGTCGCCCGCGCCGCCGTGCGCGACCGTCCGTCCGGTCACGTACGTCGACTCGCGGGCGATGACGTCCATGTCCTCGCTGAACGTGCCGACGTCGCACGCGGTGTAGTAGCGGCCGTTCAGGGACTGGATGAAACGTCCGTACGCCCTCAGCATCGCCTCGTTCTTGTCGACGGACGGGTCGCCGATGATGACGGCCTTGCCCCCGCCAAGATCGAGCCCGGCCAGGGCGGTCTTGTACGCCATGCCCCTGGACAGGTTCAGCACGTCCGTGAGGGCCTCGTCCTCCGAGGCGTAGGGGAAGAAGCGGGTGCCTCCCAGGGACGGGCCGAGCGCGGTGGAGTAGATGGCGATGATGGCGCGCAGGCCGCTGGCCTCGTCCTGGCAGAAGACGACCTGCTCGTGGTTCCCGAAACGCGATGTCCCAGGGGTTTCAGCGGGGTCGCCCCCCTGGGTGGCGTGTTCGGCGCCCTTGTGGGGCGTCCCGAAGACATTAGGCACGGTAGTGCCCTCCTCTCTGTCTCTAAGATCAGCCTAGGACGCGGGATAGCGGCGCGCTTGGGTGAATCTCATGTCACGATGCGATGGTGCTTCCGTACGCCGCGTACCTACGGGTTTATGAACCGGTGACCGCCTTCCCGGAGCCCGCGCGGACCCTGTGGACGGTCTACGCCGACTCCAGGCGCCGCCCGCGGCGGATCCACGCGCTCGGCGTCGAGCACCGCGACGCGGCGCGCAGGCTGACCGCCTCACCGGCCGATGCGGTGCCGGAGCGGGAGAGCCGGGACGCGTACGTGCGCCGCCTCGACGACATGGTCTACGTGTGCCCCTGGGAGACGCGGCTCCGCTCGTGGCTGGCCTTCGAGCGGTTCCGGGACATGCACGCCGCGGACGTCGCGGCCGCGTTCGTCCCGCCGCCGGCGGCGGAGCGGGCGACGGCCGAGTTCGAGCGGTGGAAGCGGTCCGGGCGGACGCTGCGCCCGCACATCCTGACGAGCACCTGGCACATCCCGCTGGACTGGTTCGTCCCGTTCACCCGCGATGAGCGGTGCCTGATGCTCGGCACGCCCGGCACCGGGTACCGCCGGTCGGACGAGGCGCCCGAGCAACACGCCGAACCGCCCGTCCCAGGTCAGGGCCCCGCGACGGCGGCGCCCGCGCGTACCCTCATCTACGTCACCTCGATGGGCGAGGCGCGGCGGCGGGTGTCGGCGGCGCTGCCGGTGGTCCGCGAGAACCTGGGCGACGGGACGGGCGACGTGTACCTCCTGTCGGCGGGGCGGCTGGACACGCTCGGCCGGTGGCTGGAGGTGTTCCACCCGAGGTCGCTCGTGGAGCTCGACTACGGAGGGCTCGTCCACCTGCTGGACGACCGGGCCCTGAGCGCGGACGAGTCGGTCGCCGAGATGACCGTCGCGCTCACCGGGATGGAGCGCGGTGAGGTCGAGCTGACCGTCGCGATGTACAAACGGCTCCTCGCCCGATGGCGCCCCGTACGGGCGCTGGAGGCCGCGAACTAAAACAAATTTCCCGAATCCGCGCGCGATACGACTATACGTGTCGCTAGAATCACGCAGCGTGACCCACTCGCCGCCGGAGACGCGCCGCTCCCCGCACACCGGGGGATGTTTGCACGCAACTACCGCCAGGAACTTGCTTGTTGCGCTGAGTGGTGGCAAGGTTACACGTTGTGATGTCATAGTGGCTCTTTCGGGCCATAGGGGACATCAGTGACCGCGCGAGGATCAATCGCAGGATCGCTGTCATCGGTCCACGGAGGAGAGGCCGCAAACATGTCAGCACGTACGCCAGAGGCCGAGCCCCTGCTGACGCCGGCGGAGGTGGCGACGATGTTCCGCGTCGACCCCAAGACCGTCACGCGGTGGGCGAAGGCGGGGAAGCTCACGTCCATCCGTACGCTCGGCGGGCACCGCCGCTACCGCGAGGCGGAGGTCCGGGCCCTGCTAGCGGGAATCCCGCAGCAGCGCTCGGAGTGACCGCTGCCGTGCTCTGCGCGGCGGCCGCGGCCGGAGCCGGCTGAGACCGGCGGCCGGGGCCGGCGATGACGTGGGGGGACGGCTGCCGCAGGCGTTGCTGCAGCCGTGCACGTTCGCGTCGCCCTTGGTGCGGGCCTTGAGAGCGTCCCGCACCAAGGGCGGCCCGTGTTCGCACTGGTCGTGTTCGCACCGGTCGTGTTCGCACTGGATCGTTCGCGCGCTGCCGCTCGCCGCGCTCACCCGGGGAGTGTTCACGCACCGTGGTCGCGCCGCGCTCGTCGCGGCGCGTCAGGGAGCCGCTGCGGGGAGTCCGATGGCCCCGCTGACATGCACGGAATTTGGGACACGAGTGACTTTTTGTCCACATGAGGACAGGGCCTGAGCAGGCCGACGCGGAGTCCAAAATTGGATAAAGCGTCCAAACAGTGACCTGCGGCGGGCGGGTCCGGGGCTCAGCCCATCTCCTCGTGGGCGAGGCGGTCGAAGAGTTCGCCCGTGCCCGGGTCGTGCCGTCCGGCGGCGTGGAACATGACCACCAGGTGGTCGACGAGCAGGGCCTCCAGCTGCGGACGGGTCACATCGCGGTTGTCCAGCCAGTCCAGCCCGGCCGTCTCGACGGCGGCCATCCATGAGCGGAGCGTGATGCGCAGGACGGGCGACGGGGTCACGACGTCCAGCGAGTGGAGGATGCGGTCGAGCAGCAACTGGCGGATGCCGTCGACGATCTCGCCGACCTCGCCCGAGCGGTCGGCGGGCCCGCCGCGCAGCAGCGCGGTGTAACCGGCGGCGTGGCTCTCCACGAAGTCGAAGTAGCGGCTCAGCGAGATGCGCAGCCGGTCCAGCGGCTTGCCCTCGGTCGGCGGCTCCAGCAGCACGGACAGCTGTTTCGCGGCGCTGCCGAGCGCGGCGAGGTACAGCTCGTACTTGCCGCCGAAGTAGTGGTAGACCAGCGCGCGGGACGCCCCGGCCGCCGCGGCGACGTCGTCGATCGAGATGTCCTCGGGCGAGCGCGTGCTGAACAGCTGCAGCGCCGCCTCGATCAGCTCGTCCCGCCGTTCGTCGACGCTGAGCCTGCGACGTGCGCGTCCGCCGCTCTGCCGGCCTCGCGCCTTGCCGGCCACCGCTCGATCACCCACCCGGGAAGCGTATCCGAGCCGGGGACCCCGAGACCCTCCGGCGACGTGCGGACCGGGCTTTTCACCGGCTCGTGATCAACATTCGGCGGGCCTGTGATCCCGAACACCACAGCCCCGAACCACCATTGTCGGATGCCCGTTACTCGCTGTTGCGGCAGTTTGGGGGGAAGGCGCGGCATCATGGCATCTCCTCCCGAGCGGAGGACGGTCCGCGCGAGACTCCCACCGCGCGTGTCGTCGCGGCAGGTCCTGCAGGTCCCCCTGGACGGAGTGCCATGTCAGCTGATGAAGCGAATCCCCCGCACGACAGGCGGGGCGAGGGTGCGGTCCCCCGGCCGCGCAGCGAGCCCTCTCCCGCCGCACGCGACGAGGGGAGGGCCGTGCCCGCGCCGAAGCCGACCATCCGCAACGTCGCGGAGCGTGCCGGCGTCTCCAAGTCGCTCGTCTCACTGGTGATGCGGGGGTCGCCCCATGTGAGCGAACGCCGAAGGCAGGCCGTCCTCCAGGCCGCCAGGGAACTCGGCTACCGTCCGAACGCCGTGGCGCGGAGCCTCGTCGAAGGGCGCACCCGGTTGATCGGCGCGATCGTCGCCGACCTGCACAACCCGTTCTTCGCCGAGTTCCTCGACGGGTTGCAGGAGAGCCTGCACGGCGCGGGCCTGCGGATGCTGGTCGGCAGCGGCCGCTGGGACCCGCTGTTCGAGGCCGAGGCGGTCGAGGCGTTCCTGGAGATGCGGGTCGACGGGCTGGTGCTGCTGAGCGTCGTCCCCGAGTCGCTGAAGGAGGCGGCGGCGAGCGTCCCGGTCGTGGTCGTCGGCGAACGCGACGTGGTCGGCGTCGACATCGTGGTGGACGACGACGAGCTCGGCGCGAGCCTCGCCGTCGACCATCTCGTCGAGCTCGGCCATCGCCGCATCGCGCACATCGAGGGCGCGCGCTCGACCACGGCGCGTTACCGCCGCGCCGGATACGAGAAGGCGATGCGGCGGCACGGGCTGGCCGAGGAGATCATCGTCGAGGCCGGCGACTTCACCGAGGACGGCGGCTACCGCGCCGCGGGCGCGCTGCTGCGCCGCGACCGGCGGCCGACCGCGATCTTCGCGCCGAACGACCTGGTCGCGACCGGCGCGCTGTCCGCCGCGGACGAGCTGGAGATGCGCGTCCCGGTCGACCTGTCGATCGTCGGCTACGACAACACCCATCTCGCCGCCATCCGGCACATCTCGCTGACCAGTGTCGACCAGCCCCGCCGCGACATGGGGCGGGTGGCCGCCGAGATGCTGACCGCGCGCATCGGCGACCCGGCCCGCGCGGCGCGGCAGAACCTCGTCGTCCCGCACCTGGTGGTGCGTTCGACGACGGGCCCGGCTCCCGAGTTGTGAGCGGGCGGCCCCCGGCCGCCGTGACGTCCCCCCGCCTCGATGTTCGCTCCCGTCTCAGTGCTTTCGTCACCGGTGCCGTCCCGTCATGCCCGGACGTCCCCGCCCGGCAGGCCCGCGCCCGGCAGGTCCCCGCCCGGCAGTTCCCCGAACGGGTGTGGGCGCGGTAAGGGGCCGGTCAAGACTGCCGGATTCCCCGGCCGGTGGCGGCCCCCCGGCGGGTTAATGGGGACTCCACCGTCCGGGCGGGCGGATCCGGGTGGCCTCGGGGGGAGGCCGCCCGGCCGGGGACCCCGCCGGACGGAGACCGGGAGAGTCCACTAGGGGGGTCAGCTCGTGCGTGATCCGGAACTGGTGTCGTGCGCGCAGCGCGCGGCGAGCGAATTGGAGCGCGCGTGGTCGGAATGGCGGCACGCGCGCGGCCTGGCCGAAGAGGTCGCCGAGTCCGTCGCCAGCTATGTGGCCCACTCGATCGACCATCCCTGGGGACGTCCGCGCGTGGTCCTCGGCCTGGACGCCGACGAGGCGCGCGCCCTCGCCGCGCTGCTCGGCAAGGACGACCCGCTCGGCTGAGCGTTCCCTGCGGGGCGGACCGGCGCGGGACCGGCGCGGACCGGTTTCGCGGACTTCGTTTGACGAACCTCCGGCGGCGTGCAGACTGTCAGGGTCGGTAACGGCGACGTCACGGAGGATGCGGCCGGTGCGAATCCATCGAGGCGGCCTCGCGGTCGCCTGTCTCGCGCTGAGCCTCGGCGCCCTGACCGCCTGCAACGAGTCGGGCGACCCGGCCGGCGGGGCCGAGGCGGCCGACCCGCCCGCGGCGTCCACGGCGCCCCCCGGCTCCCCGGGCACGCACGGGAAAAAGGGGACCGGCGGGTCCCGCGCGCTGGCCGGGAAGGTGATCGTCGTCGACCCGGGGCACAACGGCGGGAACGCGTCCCATCCGTCCGAGATCGGGAAGCAGGTCCGGATCGGGAACGGCACCAAGGAGTGCGACACGACCGGGACCGAGACCCGGGACGGCTACGCCGAGCACGCCTTCACCTGGGACGTCTCCAACCGCCTCGCGAAGCTGCTGCGCGCGCGGGGCGCCAAGGTCACGCTGACCCGCCCGGACGACAAGGGCGTCGGCCCCTGCATCACCGAGCGCGCCGCGGTCGGCAACCGGCTGAAGGCGGACGCCGCCGTGTCGATCCACGCGGACGGCGCGTCGCCGTCCGGGCACGGCTTCCACATCATCGAGCCGGTCGCGGTCGGGAAGAACAGCGGGATGGTCGCGGGCTCGGCGAAGCTCGGCAGGGCGCTGCGCGACGCCTACCACCAGGGCACCGGCATCCCGTACTCGAACTACCTGGGCGAGAACGCCATCGACCGGCGGGACGACCTCGGCGGGCTGAACCTGTCGACCGTCCCGAAGGTCTTCATCGAGTGCGGCAACATGCAGAACAGGGCGGACGCGGCCAAGCTCGCCAGCGCGTCGTTCCGGCAGCGGATCGCCGAGTCGCTCGCCGGCGGATTCACGGCCTACCTCGGCTGACCGCCGGGCGGGCGGGCCCGGCGACCGGGCAGGATGGGCGGGTGCCCGATCCTCTTCTTCGTGTTCGCGAGCTGCTGACCGACGCCGGATACACCGTGGCGGGGGTGCGGGAGCTGCTCGGGCCCGTCGCGGGCGGCGCGCTCGCGCGGGACGAGATCGTCCCGGCCCTGCGGGCGACGCGCGGCGGTTCGCCCCTGGAGGCGCTGACGCGCCTGTTCTGGCTCCAGATACCGGTGGACGCGGCATCGCTCAAGGCGGACGCGTTCCTGGACGCGGGCTTGGTGGAGGAGTCGGCCGGGGAACTGCGGGCGCGGCTGCGCGTCGAGCCGCTGGAGTCGGTGGACGGGGACGGGGACGGGCATGCCGGGTACGTCGTGTCCGATCTGAAGATCAGGCCGGGGTCCGGGCGCGTCCCGGCGGGCGATCACGTGGTGGGGGCGGGCGGCGCGTCCGCGAACCTCGCCCGGCTCGTTGTCCACAGGGCTGTGGATAACGTGCTCGACGTCGGGACGGGCTGCGGCGTCCAGGCGGTGCACCTCGCGGCCCGGAATCCCGGCGCGCGCATCACCGCCACGGACGTCAATCCGCGCGCGCTCGACCTCGCCGCGATGAGCCTCGCGCTGTCCGGTGACGGGGCGCGTCCGGAGTTCCTTGAGGGGTCGCTGCTGGAGCCCGTCCGGGGCCGCCGGTTCGATCTGGTCGTGTCGAATCCGCCGTTCGTCGTCGCGCCGTCGGACGGCCCCCGGTTCACCTACCGGGAGTCCGGCCTGCCGGGCGACGAGTTCTGCCGCCGCCTCGTCGCGGCGGCCCCCGCGCACCTGAGCGAGGGCGGATACTGCCAGCTCCTGGCCAATTGGCTGCACGTCGACGGCGTCCCCTGGGACGAGCGCCTCGCCTCCTGGACAGACGGGTGCGACGCCTGGATCGTCCAGCGGGACGTCCAGGACCCGGCCGAGTACGCCGAGTTGTGGCTGCGCGATTCCTGCGAGGCGGGCACGCCCGAATACCGCGCCCGGTACGACGCGTGGCTCGACCACTTCGAGCGGCAGGGCGTCACGGGGATCGGGTTCGGGTGGATCACGCTCCGGCGGAGTGACCGTCCGGTCGTCCGGGTGGAGGAGCTGCGGCACGCGGTCGAGCAACCCGTCGGCGGGTACGTCGGCGACGTGCTCGACGGCCTCGCCTCGGCGGCGGAGTTTTCCACAGGCTGTGGACGGCCGCTGGCCGCCGCGCCGGGGCTCGTCCAGGAGCAGATCGGCCCGCCCGGCGCCGAGGACCCGGAGCGCATCGTGCTGCGCCAGACCGGACGGCTCCGCCGCGCCGCCGACGTCGGGACGGTCGCGGCCGGGCTCGCGGGCGTCTGCGACGGCACGCTGCCGCTCGACCCGCTGCTCGCCGCGATCGCCCAGCTCACCGGCATGGACGAAGCCGAGGTCAGATCACACGCCGACACCGTCCTGCCCGAACTGATCGCGGACGGCTTCTTCCACTGAGCCCGGCCGCGGTCAGCGGCAGGGCTTGGTCAGTGGCGGGGCGTTGGTCAGCGGCGGAGGCGGTCAGTGGCGGGCGTCGTCCAGGGTGCGGAACGCGCTGGCGCGCAGGCGGCGGGACAGGCCCCGGTTGACGCGGTGCGCCCACAGCGGCCCGCCGTACAGCATGCCGGTGTAGCCCTGGACGAGCGTCGCGCCCGCCCGGACCCGCTCCCACACGTCGTCGGCCGTCTCGACGCCGCCTACCGAGATCAGCGTGAGCCGTCCGCCGGTGCGGGCGCGGAGGCGGCGCAGGACGTCGAGCGACCGCTCCTTCAGCGGCGCGCCGGACAGCCCGCCGGTCTCCTTGACCAGCGCGGGCGGGCTGAGCAGGGCGTCCCGGCCGATGGTGGTGTTGGTGGCGATGACGCCGTCCAGGCCGAGGTCGAGGGCGAGGTCGGCGACGGCGTCGATGTCGTCGTCGGCGAGGTCCGGCGCGATCTTGACGAGCAGCGGGACGCGCCGCGCCGACGTCCGGTCGGCCGCCTCCCGCACCGCCGTCAGCAGCGGGCGCAGATGCTCCACGGCCTGGAGGTTCCGCAGGCCGGGGGTGTTGGGGGAGCTGACGTTGACGACCAGGTAGTCGGCGTACGGGGCGAGGCGCTCGGCGCTCGCGACGTAGTCGGCGGCGGCCTCGGACTCCGGGACGACCTTCGTCTTCCCGATGTTGACGCCGACGATCGTGCCGGGGCGGCGGTCGCGCAGCCGCCGCGCGGCGGCCTCCGAACCGGCGTTGTTGAAGCCCATCCGGTTGACGACCGCCCTGTCCGGGACGAGGCGGAACAGGCGGGGGAGCGGGTTGCCGGGCTGCGGGCGTCCGGTGACCGTCCCGATCTCGACGTGGCCGAACCCGAACGCGCCGAGCGCCTCGTAGGCGACGGCGTCCTTGTCGAACCCGGCGGCGAGCCCGAGCGGGGACGGAAAGTCGATCCCGAGCGCGCGCACGGCCAGCCCCGGGTCGCGGGGCGCGAGCAGCCGCCGCAGCAGCGGCACCGCCCCCGGCACGGACTGGATCACGCGCAACGCGCGCAACGTCAGGTGGTGGGCGGTCTCCGCCGGGACGCGGGTAATGACCAGTGAGAACAGGAGTCGATACATCGTCCCGCAATTATCCCAGCCGCCGTCGCGGGCGGGCGGTCAGCGTTCCCCGAACGTGCGGCGGAGCTGGAGGCGGACGTCGCGGACCGCGTCCCGCATGGTGCGGCGCACGGCGCGGACGGGGTCGCCCACGGTCACCCGCCACGTCGCGCGGACGCCGCGTCCGAGGGGGCGGAGCACGGCCGTGCCGACCCAGCGCGCAGGTGCGACGACCAGGACCCGCACGGGGACGACGACGAACGTCCGCCACAGCCAGCCCAGCAGGCGCGCCGCAAGCCGCCATGCCCCTCTGGCGCCCGCGAGGACGGGAGACAGGAGGTACCGCCAGACCGTCCGCGCCGGGACGACGATCAGGACGTGGGCCAGCCAGCCGAGGAACCGTCCGAGCTGCCGCCACGACCAGCCGATGCCCGCTCCCAGCGCGCGGGCGAACGCGCCGAGCCCGCGCAGCGCCGGCCGCAGGACGTACCGCCACAGGAACGACGCGGGCAGGACGACGAGCACACCGAACACGAGCGCGATCCCGGCGAAGAGGAACCCGAGCCCGCGGCCGGTAATGGCCAGCAGCCACCGGAGCGGCCGGAAAATCAGGAAACCCGCGAGGCGGCCGAGGCCGCGTCCGACGAGTGCCAGGAACGTTCCGATCGGGACGAGCAGCACGCGGTGGATCCAGCGGGCGAGGCGTCCCGTGCCGCGTCCGGACCAGCGCAGGAAACCGAGGACCACGACGACGGCCAGCCACCGCACCGGCCGGACGACCAGCAGCGACAGGACCGCGCCGAGCCCGCGCAGCACCGCGCCGAGCAGGCGCCCGACCGGGTTGAGCAGTCCGGTGCGGACACCCCGCGCGACCAGCCTGACCAGGTCGTAGACGACCCGCAGCGGCAGCACCACGATCAGCGCGACGATCCGCGCGGGCACCACGATCCAGGCGGGCCCGGCCGACGCGCGTTCCGGCGGCTCCTTGCTCAACGCGACCGGGTTCGTCGCGGACGACTCGTCGCCGATGCCCACCATTGCGCCCGCCTTTCTGAGGCCGCCCCACCGGCGTCGATGGAACGGATCATGCCTCTGACCCCGGCCGGGGCTGGGCGGTTCCGGGCGGTTGAACCCGTTCCGAGGGGATCACCGTACTGCTCCTCGATCAGGGAGAGCGGTGCGGCGGCTCGACCCGATCGGCGTGCGGGACCTGGAACCGGAGCCGGAACGCAGACGACATGGAGGACACCCACGATGAGATTCCCGCGCTGGGCGATACCCGCCGCGGCCGCCCTGACCGCGTCGGGGCTGGTGCTCACCGCGTGCGGGCAGGAGAACGCAGGCAAGCGCCAGAACGCCGCGGCCACGCGGACCCAGCCGCAGGCGGACCCTTCCGCCGATCCGTCCGAGTCGCCCGCTCCCGAGCCCGAACCCACGACGCTTGAGGTGGCGAGCATCACCAAGCTCGGCAAGGTCGTTACGGACGGGACCGGCATGACGCTCTACCGGTTCGACAACGACACGGCCCGTCCGCCCGCGTCCACCTGCGCGGCCGCCTGCGCGAAGGCGTGGCCGCCGGTAACGGCGGGCGGCGGCGACACGCAGGTGAAGGGCGTCGAGCAGTCGCTCGTCGGCAAGGTGAAGCGGGCGGACGGCCAGTGGCAGGTCACGCTCGGCGGCTGGCCCCTCTACCGCTTCGCCAAGGACAAGTCGCCCGGCGACGTGAAGGGCCAGGGCGTCGGCGGGACCTGGTTCGCCGCCGCCCCCACCGGCAAGAAGGCCGCCGCGGTGAAACCGGCCACGGACAACCGCTGGAAGGGCTGGACGATCGTCAAAGCCAGGAAGGACCCGAAGCTCGGCCTGATCCTCACCGATGGCCAGGGCCGGACGCTCTACCGCTTCGACAAGGACACCGACAAGCCGCCGACCACGAACTGCTTCGGCGCCTGCAAGAAGGCGTGGCCCCCGGCCGTCTTCACCGGCTGGAAGAAGCTCAAGCTGGAAGGCGTCCCGCGCGGCCTCGTCAACTTCATCGAGCGCAAGGACGACGGCAAGTGCCAGCTCACCGTCAACGGCTGGCCCATGTACTACTACGCGAAGGACGGACAGCCCGGTGACGTGAAGGGCCAGGGCGTCGGCGGCGTCTGGTGGGCCACCACACCGGCCGGCAAACGCGCCATGGGCACCGGCGGAGGCGGCGGCGGATACGGCGGAGGCTACTGACCGCCCACACAGGCGAAGGCGCGGAGGAGTCGCGGGTCGGTCGGGGTCCGCGAACCCTCCGCGCCTTCTTCTGTGTTCGCCGCGCCATTTCTGTCACGTCTGATCCGAGATCATTCAAAGGCTGAATCCATAAGCTCGACAAATCGCGGAAAACGCCATCGGCAAGATCAATAGTGGCCCGCGATAATTGGAACTCCCTGCGGCCGTAGCCGCTCCCGCCCTGAGCAGTGCGGTTTACTCGGACGGATTCGGGATACTCCCTGGTTTCCGAGTGATGCTTTGCCGGGACGGATGGGGCGGGTGGTCCGAGTGGGAGCGATGTCACCTACGGGTTCGTTTATGGTTGCCCATCACTCTCCGGAACTCGACAGTCACTCGAACCGGTGATCTGATGGGGATCGGAACCGCCACGGATGCGGCCCACCGGAGCGTCGCACCCGAGGTGGCGCTTTCGGGAGGTCCGATGGTGGAGTCGGCCGGGCGGAACAGGCGAACCACGCGGGGCGCGCGTCGGCGCGCCGGGCCCGGGCCGGTGGCCGCCGCTCTCGTTCTGCTGGCGAGTGGGCTTGTGGCGTGCGGCGGTGGGGGTGGTGTCCCCACGCTGAGCTGGTACATCAACCCGGACGACGGCGGTCAGGCCAAGCTCGCCGCCGCCTGCTCGAAGGCGTCCGGCGGCAGGTACAGGATCTCGACCTCGGTGCTGCCGCAGGACGCGACGCAGCAGCGTGAGCAGCTCATCCGGCGGCTGGCCGCCAAGGACTCCGGGATCGACATCATGAGCCTCGACCCGGTGTTCGTCGCCGAGGCCGCGAACGCCGGGTTCCTGCGGCCGTTCCCCGGGGAACAGGCGAAACAGTTCACCGACGGCGTCTTCCCGGCCGCCGTGGAGAACTCGACCTGGGACGGACGCCTCTACGCGGCGCCCTTCTGGGCGGGCACGCAGCTCCTCTGGTACCGCAAGTCCGTCGCGAAGAAGGCCGGTGTCGACCCGGCCGCGCCCGGCTTCACCTGGGACCAGATGATCGACGCGGCCGTCCGGACGGGCACCACGGTCGGCGTCCAGGGCAACAAGTACGAGGGCTACATGGTGTGGATCAACGCCCTCGTCGAGTCCGCGGGCGGGCAGATCATCGGCGCCGCGCAGAAGGGCGACGACGCCGCGATCGAGATCGGCTCCCCGGCCGGGAAGCAGGCCGCGACGATCGTCTCGAAGCTGGCGCGGTCGAAGGCGGCGAGCCCGAGCCTGTCCACCGACGACGAGGAGCGGGTCCGGTTCCTGCTGAACGGCTCGCGCGGCGGCTTCATGGTCAACTGGGGCTACGTCTGGCGGGCCGAGAAGGGCGACGCCGAGTCCGGGGTCATTCCGAAGACCATTCCGTCCGACCTCGGCTGGGCGCGATATCCGCGGGTGAGCGCGGGGCAGCCGAGCAAGCCGCCGTTCGGCGGGATCGAACTCGGCATCGGCGCGTACGGGAAACACAAGGACACGCTCGCCGTGGACGCCGTCAAGTGCCTCACGTCCACCCCGAACATGAAGCGGTACATGATCGACTCGGGTAACCCGGCGGCCCGCGCGGTCGTCTACGACGACCCGGAGATCAAGAAGGAGTTCCCGATGGCCGGGCTGATCAGGGACTCCGTCAACGCGGCGGCGCCGCGCCCGATCACGCCGTACTACGGGGACGTCTCCGGCGCCGTGCAGAGCCGGTGGCACCCGCCCGCGTCGGTGAACCCGGCCACGACGCCGGGCCGGTCCGCGACGTTCATCCGCCAGGTCCTGCACGACCAGGCGCTGCTCTGAAGGGACGTCCGATGACCGCAGTCGAGACCGCCCCGGCGGCCGGTCGGCGGGGGCGCGGGAGCCGCGCCGAGCTGTCCGACCGGAGCCGCGCCGAACGCAGGCTCGGGCTGATCCTGTCCGCGCCGGCCGTGCTGGTCATGCTGATCGTGACCGCGTATCCGCTGGTCAACGCGCTGTACCTGTCGCTGTTCCGGTACCGGATCACCGCGCCGGACGACCGCGAGTTCGTCGGCCTCGGCAACTATCGGACCGCGCTGACCGACTCGCTGTTCTGGCAGGACGTCCTCACCACGTTCCTGATCACGTTCGTCACCGTCGCGGTGGAGCTGGTGATCGGGTTCGCGCTGGCGATGGTGATGCACCGGGCGCTGGTCGCGCGGCGCACCGTCCGCACCGCGATCCTGCTGCCGTACGGGATCGTCACCGTCATCTCCGCTTTCGCGTGGCGGTACGCGTTCGACCTCCAGTCCGGATTCGTGAACTCGTGGTTCGGGCTCGGCGACTACGCCTGGTTCGCCGGACGCTGGTCGTCGCTCTTCGTGATCGTCCTGTCGGAGATCTGGAAGACGACGCCGTTCGTGTCGCTGCTGCTGCTCGCCGGACTGGCGCAGGTGCCGCGCGACCTCGGCGAGGCGGCGACGGTGGACGGCGCGACCGCCTGGCAGCGGCTCCGCCGGGTCACCATTCCGAACATGAAGGCCGCCATTCTCGTCGCGGTCCTGTTCCGCACACTGGACGCCTGGCGCATTTTCGACAACGTGTTCGTGATGACGTCCGGGCAGAACCAGACCGAGACGCTGTCGTTCCTGACCTACCGGCAGACGATCACCCGCACCGCCATCGGGCTCGGGGACGCCGTCGGGGTGCTGCTGTTCCTGTCCGTGGTGCTGATCGCGGTCGTGTTCATCCGGGGGTTCCGCGTGGACCTTTCTCAGGTGAAGGGCGAGAAGTGATGGAGAGCGCGCGTTCCAAATGGCTGTGGGGTGTCGCGTCCCTGCTCATCCTCGTCTGGACGGTCTTCCCGATCCTCTGGATCGTGATGCTGTCGTTCAAGCAGCCGGGCGAGGTGGGCAACAAGAAGGGCTTCCTCCCCGCCGACTGGACCTGGACGAATTACGAGACGGTGTTCAAGACCGACCTCTTCACGTCCGCGCTGATCAATTCGATCGGCATCTCGCTGATAGCGACGTTCGTGGGCGTCGTGTTCGCGACGCTCGTCGCGTACGCGATCGCCCGGCTGGACTTCCCCGGCAAGAAGCTGATCCTGTCGTTCGCGCTGGCGATCGCGATGTTCCCGGTGGTGTCGCTCGTCGGCCCGCTGTTCAATCTGTGGCGCGACATCGGGCTTTACGACACGTGGCCCGGCCTGATCATCCCGTACATCTCCTTCGCGCTGCCGCTCGCGATCTGGACGCTGTCGGCGTTCTTCCGCGAGATCCCGTGGGAAATGGAGCAGGCCGCGCAGGTGGACGGCGCGACGACCTGGCAGGCGTTCCGCAAGGTGATCGTCCCGCTGGCCGCGCCCGGCGTGTTCACCGCCGCGATCCTGACGTTCTTCTTCTGCTGGAACGACTTCGTCTTCGGAATCTCGCTGACCTCGTCGGACGCGGCGCGTCCCGTCCCGGCGGCGCTCGCCTTCTTCACCGGCGCGTCGCAGTTCGAGCAGCCGACCACCGCCATCTGCGCGGCGGCGGTCGTCGTGACCATTCCGGTCGTCGTCATCGTCCTGGCGTTCCAGCGCCGCATCGTGGCCGGGCTGACGTCCGGCGCCGTCAAGGGCTGAAAGGGAGCCTGGCATGGCCGCCATCACCATGAAGAAGATCGTCAAGCGGTACGGCGACGGGTTCCCGGCCGTGAACGAGGTGTCCCTGGACGTGCGGGACGGCGAGTTCATGATCCTGGTCGGCCCGTCCGGCTGCGGGAAGTCGACGCTGCTGCGCATGATCGTCGGGCTGGAGGACATCACGTCCGGCGAGATGCTCATCGGCGGAAAGGTCGTCAACAAGGTCGCGCCCCGGCAGCGGAACCTGTCGATGGTGTTCCAGAACTACGCGCTGTATCCGCACCTCACAGTGTTCGAGAACATCGCCTTTCCGCTGCGGCTCGCCAAGACGCCGGACGACGAGGTGCAACGCCGCGTCAAGGAGACCGCAGAACTGCTGGAACTGACCGAGCACCTCGACCGCAAGCCCGCGAACCTTTCCGGCGGGCAGCGGCAGCGGGTCGCGATGGGGCGCGCGATCGTCCGGCAGGCGGACGCCTTTCTGTTCGACGAGCCGCTGTCCAACCTGGACGCGAAACTGCGCGGCCAGATGCGCACCGAGATTTCGCGCTTGCAGCGGCGGCTCGGCGTCACGACCGTTTACGTCACGCACGACCAGACCGAGGCGATGACGCTGGGCGACCGGGTCGCGGTGCTGCGCAAGGGCGTCCTGCAACAGGTCGGGAGCCCGCGCGAGCTGTACGAGGAGCCGGTGAACCTTTTCGTCGCCGGGTTCATCGGGTCGCCGTCGATGAACTTCCTGCCCGCGTCGGTCGACGGCGCGTCCCTCGACACCCCGCTCGGACGCTTCGAACTGCGCGACGACCGGAAGGCCGCGGCGCTCGGCGGGCGCGAGGTGGTGCTCGTCGGCGTCCGTCCGGAGCATTTCGAGGACGCTTCGCTCATCAGCGAGGAGAAGAAGGCGAAAGGCGCCACCGTGCACGCCCGGGTGGACGTGACCGAATGGCTCGGCAACGAGCAGTACGCCTACGTCCCGTACGAGGCGCCCGCCGATTTGTCCGCGCAACTCCGCGACCTGTCCCGTGAGTTGGACGGCGACCAGCTCCGCACACAGGCCATCGTCGCGCTGGACGCGGCCAGCACCATCAAGCCGGGCGGCGAGTCGGAACTGTGGATCGACACGGCGAAGGTGCACCTCTTCGATCCGGCCACGGGCGAGAACCTCACCCGCGACGAGGAACACGTCGCCCGGCTCACCCGGCTCACCGACGAATCGCGCGACGCGCACCGAAAAGCGCAACGCGGCGACTGACGCCCTCGGGCCGGGCACGCCAATCCCCGCCCGGGTTTTGACGCATCCAGAACGGGTCCTCTGACAAAACCAGTTGATGCCTCTGAGAGCATCGGAGGCATGTATGAGAGCTTCGCCCACGAGTACGCCGACCACGCCGAGGACAGCTCCTACAACGCCCTCTACGACCGTCCCGCGGTGCTCGGCCTGGCCGGGGACGTCGCCGGGCTCGCCGTGTTCGACGCGGCCTGCGGACCCGGCCTGTACGCCCGCGAGCTGCTGGAACGCGGCGCGCGCGTCACCGGCTGCGACGCGAGCCCCACGTTCGTCCGGATGGCCGACGACCGCTGCGGCGGCCGCGCCGACCTGCGCGTCCACGACCTTTCGGAACCGCTGGACTGGGTGCCGGACGGCACGGCCGATCTCGTCGTGTGCGCTCTCGCTCTCCATTACATCGACGACCGGGTGGCCCTGCTCCGCGAATTCCGGCGGATTCTGCGGCCGTCCGGCGCGGTCGTCCTTTCGACCGAGCATCCGACGACCGGCTGGCTCCGGCTCGGCGGCTCCTATTTCACCGAGGAACCGGTGGAGGAGTCGCTGAGCCCCGAGCGGGAATGGCCGATCCGGGCGTGGCGGCGCCCGCTGACCGCGATCTGCGCGGAGTTCCGGTCGGCCGGGTTCCTCATCGACGAACTGCTGGAGCCCCGGCCCCTCCCGGAAATGGCCGAGCGCTTTCCGGACGACCACGCGAAACTGGAGGAACTCCCGGCCTTCATCGCGTTCCGGCTCGTCCCGGCCCCGCCGCGTTGAATCAGGCGTCGGCGAATCAGGCGTCGGCGTATCGGGTGGGGGGCACGCCGACGGTGGCGGTGAAGTCGCGGGTCAGGTGGGCCTGGTCGAAATAGCCGAGGTCGTCCGCCAGCGCCGCCCAGTCGAGGCGGACGCCCTGGTCGGCGCGGGCCGCGGCCTCGTGCAGCCGGGCCCGGCGCAGCACCCATTTCGGGCTCGCGCCGACGTATTCGGCGAACAGCCGCTGCAACGTCCGGGCCGACACGTGCAGCGCCTCCGCCGCCTGGTCGACGCGGAAGAGGGCCGGGTCAGCGGTGATCGCCGCGACCATGTCCGCCACCTGCTCGGCGACGGGATCGGGCTCGGGAAGGCCGTCCCGCAGGAACTCCTCGACCGTTTCCACCATCGCGTCGAGGTCGTCGCCGCGCAGGACGGCGCGGGAGAGGTCGTCCACCCGCGAGCCGAAAACCTCGGCGGCGGGAATCCGGCGGTCGGCGAGATCGATCACCGGCCCCGGCGCGAACGGCCGGAAACAGCCGGGCCGAAATTTGACCCCCAGGACATGCCCGCGTCCCTCGAGCCGCCGGACGAACAGACTCCGATCCACCCCGTACACCAGCGGTCCCGGCTCCTCGAAAACGAGATGGACGTTCGGATGCGACAGCACCTTCGTCTCGTACGGCTCCACGACGCTCCACCGGACATGCCAGTAGAACTCCACGAACCCCGCCAGGGCCGGGCCGGGCGGACGCCGGTCGAGCTTCGCGATGGTCGCGTGCTCGCGCGGGTACAGCACGCCGCGTCCGAAATCGACCATCTGACCAGGGTACTTGGCGCGTTTCTCCAAGAAGCCGCCCCTGTTGCGTCCGTAGCGTGAGACCCATGAACGACCAGCACGCTCACCTGAAGGAGTGCGCCGCCGAGGCCGCTCGCGTCGCCCACGCCGTCCCGCGAGAGCGGCTGGACGCCCCGACCCCGTGCGCCCAGTTCGACCTCCGCGAACTGGTCAACCACCTGGTCCTCTACACCGGGCACGGGCTGGAGCACCGCGCGCTGCGCACCGAGATCCCCGACGAGCTGAACTCGCGCGACTTCACCGCCGACGCCGCCTGGCCGCAGCAGTACGCGGCCCAGCTCGACCGCGCGGTGGCCGCCTGGGCCGACCCGGCCGTGTGGGAGGGCGACGTCAACGGCACCCCGGCCGCCGACGTCGCCGCCATGATGATCATGGAGCTGGCCCTGCACGGCTGGGACGTCGCGACCACCGTCGGCGAGGAGTACCGCCTCTCGCCCGAGACCGGCGAATTCGTCCTGGGCATCGTCGAGAAATACGCCGGCATGTACCGGCAGTACGACGGTTTCGCCGCCCCGGCGCCCGTCCCGGACGGCGCCTCGGCCTTCGCCCGCGCCGTAGCCGCCTCCGGCCGCCGCGCCTGACCCGATATCCACTCGCCCGCCACGCCGTCCGGCGGTTACGGTCCGCCTCATGACGACCGAACCGCCGGACACGCTGACCGCGCCGCGCGAACTACTGCTCGGCTACCTCGACTACTACCGCGCCGCCCTGCTGCGCAAGCTCGACGGAATGCCCGACGCCGACCTGCGCACCAGCCGGCTCCCGTCCGGCTGGACGCCCCTCGGCCTGCTGAAACACCTCGCGTTCGTGGAACGCCGCTGGTTTCGCTGGGGCTTCGCCGCCGAGCGGGTGGACGAGATCTGGGGCGAGCAACGCCCCGGCTCGTCCGCCTGGCACGCGGACGAATCCGACACCCTGGAGAGCCTCCAAGCCCTCTTCCTGGACGAATGCGCCCGCTCCCGAGCGATCGTCGCCTCCGCCGACCTCCAGGACACGGCCCGCACCGGCGGCGCCTTCAACCCGCCCGACCACCACCCGGCCCTGATCTGGATCCTCTTCCACGTCCTCCAGGAATACGCCCGCCACCTAGGCCACCTGGACATAGTCCGCGAACTAACCGACACCACAACCGGCGAATAACCACCCAGATTTGGGTGTGGTGCTTTACCCGGGGGTCAGGTCAGTTTTTTCAGGAGGAGTTCGAATTCCAGGTCGTCGCGCTTGGGGCGGCCGAAGCGGTCGTCGCCGTAGGGGAACGGGGACAGTTGGCCTGTGCGGATGTAGCCGCGGCGGACGTACCAGGCGATCAGTTCCGTGCGGGCGTTGATCACCGTCATGTGCATCTCGGTCGCGTCCCACTCGTCGCGGGCCAGGCGCTCGGCCTCCGCCAGCAGGGATCTGCCGATGCCGCCGCCCTGCAAGCCGGGACGGACGGCGAACATCCCGAAGTAGGCGTGGTCCTCGCGCCTTTCGAGCTGGCAGCAGGCGTTCAGGACGCCGTCCGCCTCGGCGACGAGCACCACGCCCGAAGGGGCGGCGACGGCGGCCGCGACCATCTCGGGGTCGGTGCGCTGGCCGTCCAGGAGGTCGGCCTCGGTGGTCCACCCGGCGCGGCTGGAGTCGCCCCGGTACGCGGACTCGACGAGGGCGACGAGGGCGGGCACGTCCGAGGCGGTCGCGGTCCGGAATGCGGGCTTTACTGCGTCCATTTCCCCGAACCTAGCGCAGCCCCGGTCACGCACCGGCGGGCGGCGGGGTCCAGCGTCCGACCCCGCCGCTTCGTCACCGCGGTCAGCGGGCCGGGAGGACGCGGCCCGTGACCTCGCCGAACCCGATACGGGCTCCGGACGGGCCGGGCGCCGTCGCGCCGATGGCGACCTCGTCGCCGTCCTCCAGGAACGTGCGCTGCTGGCCGTTGACCTCGATGGGCTCCTTGCCGCCCCAGGTGAGTTCGATGAACGCGCCGCGCTGGTCCTTGGCGGGGCCGGAGACCGTCCCGGACGCGAACAGGTCGCCGGTACGGGACGTGGCGCCGTTCACCGTCATGTGCGCCAGCATCTGCGCAGGCGACCAGTACATCTCCCTGTAGGGCGGACGGGAGACGACCTGCCCGTTCCAGGAAACGGTCAGTTCCAGGTCGAGCCCCCACGGGTTCTTCTCGCGCAGGTACGGAAGCGGCTCCGGGTCCTGCGGCGGGGTCGCGACACGGGCCGCTTCCAAGGCGAGCAGGGGAACGACCCAAGGGGACACGGACGTCGCGAAGCTCTTCCCTAGGAACGGCCCAAGCGGCACGTACTCCCACGCCTGGATGTCACGGGCCGACCAGTCGTTGACGAGCACGACACCGAAAACACGCTCGTCGAAGTCGTCCGCGCTGACCGGGGTGCCGAAAGTCGAACCGGTGCCGACGACGAACCCGACCTCCGCCTCGATGTCGAGACGGCGGCTGGGCCCGAACGTGGGCGCGGTGTCGGACGGTGCCTTGCGCTGCCCGCTCGGGCGGACGATGTCCGTCCCGGACGGGACGACCGTCCCGGCACGCCCGTGGTAACCGACCGGGAGGTGCTTCCAGTTCGGCATCAGCGGCTCGGAGTCGGGACGGAACAATCGTCCAAGGTTCGATGCGTGGTGCTCGGACGCATAGAAGTCGACGTAGTCGGCTACCTCGAACGGCATGTGCAGGGCAACCGCGTCCACCGGGTGGACGGCCGCGTCGGGTACGTCGTCCGAGACGAGGTCGAGTACCTGTTCGCGCACCTCCACCCACCGGGTGTGGCCCTGTTCCATGAAGGGGTTGAGGGACGGCGCGGCGAACACGTCGTCCAGGACGGTGAGGTCGACAACGGAGTCCCCTACGCGGACGCCCACGCGCGGGACGGCGGCGCCCGGCGCGGAGAACACGCCGTAGGGGAGGTTGGCGAGTCCGAAGAGGGAGTCCTCCGGGATCGCTATTCGGGTCATCAGGCGGTCTCCTGGAGGGCGGACGCGATGAGTCCCAGGTCCGCGAGTTCGGTCAGGGGGTCGGTGATGCTGCACGTGCCGAACGACAGGAAGCGGGCGCGGACGGCGGCCGTCCGGTCGTCGCCGAGCGCGGCGACGCGGGACGCCACGGCCCGCGCGTCGCGGTCGGCGAGGATCGCGGCGAGGTCGCCGCTCGGCCGACCGATGATCGCCGCGTCGGTCGCGAGCAGCAGGTTGAGGAATCCGTGCTGGTGGAAGCCGGTCTCCGGGTCGGTGTTGCGGACGGGGTGGTGCAGCCCGGCCGTCGCCTTGAACGGGACGCCCGCGTCCACCGCCGCCTTGATCGCGGCGGCCAGCTCGTCCGGGCCGGGGTACAGGTGGGCCTTCACGCCGCCGGTGCGGAACTTCGCGCGGTGCCCGAGCGCGGCGACGGCGGCGATGATCGACGGGCGGCGGTCGTCCCGCGGCACCTCGACGAAGAGCGGGGCCTCGACGTCGCCGAGCAGGCGGAAGAACTCGTCCGCCTCCATTCCGGCGGGGACGGCGACCTCCAGGCCGCGGACGTCCACCGGCAGCTCGGCGGCGGCCGCGAGGGCCTTCGCCGCCTCGCACGGGCCGCCGGGCGCGGTGAGCGACACGTCCAGCGGGTCGCCGTGCAGCAGCGGGTACAGGTCGTCGAGGGCGCTCGCCGGGAGGACGAGCGGGCCGACGATCGCGGCGTAGGGGGCGGCGCGGTGCGCGCGGTGGGCGGGGACGGCGTCGGCGAGCGGAGCGAGACCGGGTGGGAACACGGCCGCGTCATCGCACAGGCCGACGGCGAAAGCGGGAACGTTCACTTCTGCCGCCTCGCCCACGTCCAGGCGTACGCCTCGTCCTCGGAGGCGAGCCCGCCCTCACCCAGTTCGAGCGGATGGAACGTGTCCACCATGACGGCCAGTTCGTCGAAGAACTCGGCGCCGATGCTGCGTTCGTACGCGCCGGGCTGCGGCCCGTGGGCGAGCCCACCGGGATGGACGGAAACGGACCCCTGACCTATGCCGGAGCCTTTTCGCGCCTCGTAGTTGCCGCCGCAGTAGAACATGATTTCGTCGGAGTCGACATTGGAGTGGTAGTAGGGCACCGGAATGGACAGCGGGTGGTAGTCCACCTTGCGTGGGACGAAGTTGCACACCACGAAGTTGTGCCCCTCGAACACCTGGTGCACGGGCGGCGGTTGGTGCACGCGCCCGGTGATGGGCTCGAAGTCGTGGACGCTGAACGTGAACGGGTACAGGCAGCCGTCCCAGCCGACGACGTCGAACGGGTGCCGCGCGTAGGTCATCCGGGTTCCGGTGACGCCGCGTGAACCACGGTGCTTGACCAGGACGTCGACATCGGTCTCGTCTGACTGGAGCGGCTCGTCCGGTCCGTGGAGGTCGCGCTCACAGTAGGGGGCGTTCTCCAAGAACTGCCCGTAGCGGGACAGGTAGCGCTTGGGCGGCGCGATGTGTCCGGTCGCCTCGATCGCGTAGGCGCGCAGCGGCTCGTCGCCGGTGGGCAGCCAGCGGTGCGTGGTGGACGTCGGGATGACGACGTAGTCGCCTTGCTTCGCTTCGATCGTCCCGAAGACGGTCTCGACCGTGGCCGTGCCTGACTCGACGTACACGATCTCGTCGCCGGTCGCGTTCCGGTAGAGCGGCGACTCCTTGGCGGACACCACGTACGAGATACGGACATCGTTGTTGGCGAGGATGACCCGGCGGCCGGTGACGACATCTGTCTCGTCCCAAGTCTCCTTGGGGAACAGTTCGTGCAGCTTGAGGTGACGGGGCCGGAGTGGATGATTCGGCGTCGTCGTCACGTCCGGGACGTCCCACGCCTGCGAGTCGACGATCGCGGACGGGATCTCCCGGTGGTAGAGCAGCGACGAATCGGACGAGAAGCCCTCCTCGCCCATCAGTTCCTCGAAGTAGAGCCGCCCCTCGCCGTCCCTGTGCTGGGTGTGGCGTTTCGGCGGCACGTGGCCGACCCGGCGGTAGTGGGCCATGGTCCATCGCCTCCGATGATTAACGCATTAACTACTTTGGTGTCGACACTACGACTGTTCTTCCGTCCAGGGAAGGCCCTAACCAGAGGGCGGTTCGGGCTGGGTGGGCGGTGGGAGCGGGTCAGCTTCGTTCGCGGACGTCGAACTCGTGCCGCCCCTCGATGAGCTTGTCGAGCAGCATGATGAGCATCCGCTGCTCGGTCTCGGTCAGGACGTCCGCCCACTGCCGCTCGCGTTCGTGCTGGTCGGCGAAGATGTCGAGCATCGCCCGCTCGCCGCGCGGGGTCAGCGACAGCAGGACGGAGCGGCCGTCGCGCCCGCCCGGGGCGCGGGTCAGCATCTCGTCCGCGACCAGCGTCTTCGCGAGGTTCGAGACGGCGGCGCGGCTCATCCCGGCGAGCGTCGCGGCGCGGCCCGGCTCCAGCGGCCCGGCGAGCCAGGTGACGAACAGCAGCCGGAACGCCGACCACGAGTGCCCGCGCGGCCGGTGCACCGTGGACTCCAGGTCGTAGGTCACGATCGCCGAGGCCCGGTTGAGGGTCAGCAGCAGCCGGGTCGCGAGCCGGTGCGGGAAGCCGAACTCCCCGGCGAGCCTGCGTCCGGCCAGGTCGACGAACGACCAGAAGTCGAGCTCGTCGTCCGTTGGGGCGGTCATCGCGGGCCTCCTCGGGTGGTACATGGTTTGACTATTTAACCCGGGTGGGGCGCGGGTGTCAGCGGTCGATCATCGGGCATCGTCCCGGTGCGGGGCAGCCGAGGGGGTTCGGCGGGGACGATGGTTCGGCAGGGACGATGGTTCGGGGGGCACGATGGCGACCGTCGCCGACCAGTTCATCGAGGTGTTGCGGCAGGCGGGCGTCCGGCGCGTCTACGGGGTGGTGGGGGACAGCCTCAACCCGATCGTGGACGCCGTCCGCCGGACCGGCGGCATCGAGTGGGTGCACGTCCGCAACGAGGAGGCGGGCGCGTTCGCGGCGGCGGCCGAGGCGCAGACCACCGGGCGGCTCGCCGTCTGCGCCGGGAGCTGCGGCCCCGGGAACACGCACCTGATCCAGGGCCTCTACGACGCGCACCGGTCGGGCGCGCCGGTGCTGGCGCTGGCGTCGCAGATCCCGAGCACGCAGATCGGCAGCGGCTATTTCCAGGAGACGCATCCCGAACGCCTTTTCGTCGATTGCAGCCATTATTGCGAGGCGATCGGCACTCCGGCGCAGATGCCGCGCATTCTGCGGACCGCGATCCAGCACGCGGTGGGGCTCGGCGGAGTCGCCGTCCTGACGCTGCCCGGCGACACGGCCAGCCAGGACGCCGTGGCGCCCACCGGGGAGCATGACTTCCTGGTCCGGAAGGGGATCGTGCGGCCGCCGTCCGACCAGGTGGAGCAGCTCGCCGGGGCGCTGAACCGGGCGCGCAAGGTGATGCTGTTCTGCGGCTCCGGCGTCCAGGACGCGCATTCCGCGGTGATGGAACTCGCGCACAAACTGCTGTCGCCGGTGGGGCACGCGCTGCGCGGCAAGGAATGGATCCAGTACGACAATCCGTACGACGTCGGCATGAGCGGACTGCTCGGCTACGGCGCGTGCTACGAGGCCATGCAGGCGGCCGACCTGGTCCTGCTCCTCGGCACGGATTTCCCGTACGACCAGTTCCTGCCGGGCAGGAACACCATTCAGATCGATGACGACCCGTCGAGGCTGGGCCGTCGCACGCCGCTGGACCTGGCCGTGCACGGCGACATCGGCGAAACACTGCGGCTGGTGCTCGACAAGGTCCAGCAGAAACAGGACCAGTCATACCTGGACGACATGCTGCACCGGCACGCCCGCGCGCTGGAGAACGTCGTCTCCGCCTATACGCGGGACATCGAGAAGCACATCCCGATCCACCCCGAATACGTCGCAAGCGTCCTGGACGACCTCGCCGCCGACGACGCGATATTCACCGTCGACACCGGAATGTGCAACGTCTGGGTCGCCCGCTACATCACGCCGAACGGGCGCCGCCGCGTGATGGGCTCGTTCGTCCACGGCTCCATGGCGAACGCCCTCCCGCACGCGATCGGCGCCCAGTACGGCGCGCCGGGCCGCCAGGTCATCTCCGTCTCCGGCGACGGCGGCCTCGGCATGCTGCTCGGCGAACTCCTCACGGTGAAACTGCACCGAGTCCCCGTGAAGATCATCGTTTTCAACAACGCTTCGCTCGGCATGGTGAAACTGGAAATGCTGGTGGACGGGTTCCCGTCCTACGAAACCGACCATGAGGCGGTCAACTTCGCCGCGATCGCCGAGGCGATGGGGATTGAGTCGTCCCGCGTGGAGAACCCGACCGACGTGCGCTCGGTGATGGAACGCGCCCTGTCCGCTCCCGGCCCGTACCTGCTGGACGTCGTGACCGACCCGAACGCCCTCTCAATGCCCCCGCACATCACTCCGCAACAGGTACGGGGCTTCGCTCTGGCGGCAGGCAAAACCGTTCTGACCGGTGGCGTAAGGAAAATGCTGGACCTGGCCCGGAGCAACCTCCGAAACATCCCCCGTCCCTGATTTCAACCAGCGGAGCGCTTCTTGCAGGCGAGTCCGGCGAGGGTCTCCCAGATCAGGCGGTGGGCGTTGTTGACGGTCAGGTCCGCGTGGTCGTAGGGCGGGCAGACCTCGGTGACGTCCATGGCCACCACGTTCGTCCGCAATGCGACCTGGCGGACGGCCCGGAGCAGGTCGGCCGGGGCGAGCCCGCCGGGTTCGGGCGTCCCGGTGCCCGGCGCGAAACCGGGATCGAGCACGTCGATGTCGATCGACAGGTAGATCCCGTCGGTCCCGTCGCTCGCCTCTTCGATGGCGTCGTCCATCACGTCCTGGATGCCGCGCTCCCAGATCTCCTGCATCGGGTGATGCCGCATGCCCTGCTCGCGCATCCATTCCTGCACGTCGGGCGGGGGCCAGTAGCCGCGCAGCCCCACCTGCACGAAGTCCCGCCCCGCGATCGCCCCCGACTCGATCAGCCGCCGCATCGGCGTCCCGTGGCTGGCGAGGTTGCCGCGCAGGATGTCCGCCGTGTCGGCGTGCGCATCGAAATGGACCATTCCGATCCTGCCGTGGCCGTGGTGGTCGGCGACGGCCGTCCCGCTCGGCCACGTCACCGAGTGGTCGCCGCCGATCACCACGGGGACGATCCCGCGGCTCGCGACGTCCAGCACCCGCTGGTGGATCGCCTCGCGGGACGGCTCCCACATGCCCGGCGAGACGATCGCGTCGCCGTAGTCGACCACGCACAGGTGGTCGAAGATCTCGATCTCCAGGTCGAGGTGGTAGCTGCCCGCGTCGTAGGCGTTCGCGCGCAGCGCGCGCGGCCCGAACCTGGCGCCGGGACGGTTGGTGGTGTTGTCGTCCCAGGGCGCCCCGATCACCGCGACGTCGGGGGCCCATTCGTCGAGCTGCGCGGGCTCGGTCAGATGCGGCCGCAACCCGAACGTGGGCACCCCCATGTACGAGGACGAATCGAGCTGGGCCTGCATTCCGTACGGCAGCACGGGACGGCCCGTGCCAGGCGCTTCATCTGTCATGCCGACAGTCCACGGGGGGCGGCGGCCCGCTGTCGATGAAGGTAGCGTGCGGCTTAATGATCAGCTTCGTGCTCGGCGTCGAGGACCTCGCCGACGCCCGGTTCACCGTCTCGCCGTTGCAGGAGGCCGTCCTCAGCCTGCGGGTCCTGCGCGATCCCGGGCTTTCGGCGTTGCATCTGCCGTGGCGCCGCTCGGTGCTGGGACGGCTCGGCGCGCTCGACACGACCCTGCTGATGTCCCTGATCGGACGGCGCCTCGCCCTGCCCGACTTCCTGACGCCGCCGCCGACGGCGTTCGCCCCGGCGTTCGAGGACGAGCTGGCCGTCGTCCGCCGCGTCCGCCCCGAGGTGGTGCGCCGCGACCTGGCCGCCGCGCATGCGCCGGGCCCGCTGCCCGAGCCGCTGCGCGCCGCCGCCGGTGACGACGCGGCCGTGCTCCGGCTCGGCGACGAGATCCGCGCGGCCCTGCGCCGGTACTGGCGGCTGGCCCTCGAACCGGTCTGGCCGCGGATGCGCCTGGTGATGGAGGCGGACATGACCTACCGCGCCCGGCGCCTCGCCATGGGCGGCGCCCGCCTGCTCTT
The DNA here is from genome assembly GCF_008121305.1 of Actinomadura decatromicini. Taxonomy (NCBI): domain Bacteria; kingdom Bacillati; phylum Actinomycetota; class Actinomycetes; order Streptosporangiales; family Thermomonosporaceae; genus Actinomadura; species Actinomadura decatromicini. The sequence goes on from NZ_VSRQ01000002.1 coordinate 653,557, forward strand.
CTCCGACATGCACCCCGACCTGCGCTGGCGGGACGGAGTGCTCACGATCGACAAGACGATCGCCGAACACCGCGTCGCGTCGTCCGGCCGGGGCCTGCTCTTGATCCCATCAGTCTTCGCGCACCGCCCCGCGCCACCCGTCAGCCCCGACGAGCCACCCCTGCTCGCCTACCCCTGCCGCGCGGTCGCGACCCTATGGACCCCGCCGCCCACCCCCGCCCCAACCGCCCTCGCCGCCCTGATCGGCGTCCCGAAGGCCAACCTGCTCCGCCTCTTGGACGAGCCACTGGCAACAGTCGAACTAGCCCACCACCTGAGGGTCACACCCAGCGCCGTATCCCAGCACCTACGCGTCCTGCACACCACGGGCCTGGTAACCCGCACCCGCCAAGGCCGCCGAGTCCTCTACCACCGCACCCCCCTCGGCGACCAACTGGCCGGTTGAGGAAATGGCAGCCCTCGCCGGTCAGGTGAAGGGGCGGGACATTTCGGTGAGTGTTTCTTCGGCCAGTTCGGTCAGGGGGCGGAGGGGGCGTTCTTCTATGCCGGTCGACGCGGCTATGCGGACGGCCGTCATGAAGGCGCCGGCCATGACGCGGGAGCGGACGTCGCCCGGAGGGAGGTTCGAGCGGGCGGCGATGAGGTCGGCCAGGTGCCGTTCGAATTCGGCGTACTGGCGGAGCAGGCGGGCCAGGACGGACGGGTGATCGCTGGCCAGCCGGGCCTGCGCCGCCCATTGCGGGTCGGGCTCTTCCGGCCGTTCTTGCAATGCGCTCAGGGCGGCGCGGAGGGCCGTCCAGGAGGATTCGCAGGAAGGGCGCGACTCGAATGCCGCGAGAAGGGCGGACATTCGTCGTTCCGCGCCATAGAGAAGTGCTTCCTCTTTGCCGCCGAAATAGTTGGAGAACGTCCGGCGGGAAACGCCCGCGGCGTCGGCGATGGCCTCGACGGTGACGTCGTCCAGGCCGTGCTCGGCGGTGAGGCGCATCGCGGCCGCGTGCAGGGCGCGGCGGGTCGCCTCCTTCTTGCGTTCGCGCAGACCTCCGGGCACCGCCATGATCGGCCAGCCTACTGCGAGGGCCTCGGGAGGGGACCCGGCGGGACCGTCGCCTTTCCGGGCATGGCAAGCTAGTCTTGTCACTGTCAAGATTGGAAGGAGTCCGGCGATGGCGGACGATCCCGCGCTGGCGCGGCGGATGTGGCATCAGCTCGAACCCGTGCACGCTCTGTTCTGGTACTCGCCCGAGGTGTTCGCCGAGGCGGAGGCCCTCGGCTACAAGGTAAACACCCGCTGGCCGAGCTATTTCGCCTGGCGCGCCGCGCCGCTCGGGGCCGCCGGGTCCGCGCTGGTCACGGCCGCGTTCTACAGTTTCAGCCCGCGGACGGTGGCCGAGCACGTCCCGGCGGCCTGGGCGGTCGCCGCGCCGGATCGGGTGCTGGAGGCCCGCCTCCGCGCCGTCGACCGGATGTACCGGACGGTCCTCGGCGACGGCGTCGCCGACCCCGCACTCGCGGAGGCCGCCGAGCTGGCGCGCGCCGCCGCCGAGGCCGCGAGCACCGCCGGACGTCCGCTCGCCGCCGCGAACGCCGACCTGACCTGGCCGGACGCGCCGCACCTCGTCCTCTGGCACGCGATCGGCATCCTGCGCGAGCAGCGCGGGGACGGGCACGTGGCCGCGCTCCTCACCCACGGGCTCGACCCGGTCGAGGCGCTCGTGTCGTTCGCCGCGGTCGGCGCCGCGTCCGTCGAGACGTTCGCGAGCCGCGGGTGGACGGACGCCGAATGGTCCGCCGCCCGCGACCGGCTCGCGTCCCGGGGGCTCGTGGCCGCCGACGGGACCGCCACCGATCGCGGGCGTGAGCTGCGCGAATCCGTCGAGCGGAGCACCGACGACCTCGCCTACGAGCCGTGGCGGGCGCTCGGCCCGGCGAAGACCGCCCGGCTGGCGGAGCTCATCATGCCGATCCTGGTCAAGGTTCTGGAGACCGGACTGCTGCCCGCGCAGAGCACCCTCGGAATCGGGAAGGTGCAGGCGCCGCCTCGGGATTAGAGCGGGAATTCAGCCGCAGAATGCCGCTTCCGCCGTCCGGGTCAGGTCACCGCGGAATTTCGCGCCGTTCTCCAGGTCGGACGCGTTGTAGGTGATGATGGCCTGGCGGCGGCCGTCCGCGCTCGTGTACGTCCAGGTGCGGTAGCCGGGGAAGCCGCCGTCATGGCCCCATCCGTATCCGCAGGAGAATTTGATGCGGGCGACGCCGAGCCCGTAGTCCTCGATGACGCCGTCGTCGTTCACCGGGCGGACCGTCCGCATTTCCCGCATCTGAGCGGCGGGCAGCAGCCGTCCGGTGAACAGGGCGCGGTGGAATTTCGCCACGTCGTCGACGGTGGAGATGAGGGCTCCGGCGGTGCCTCCGCTGGACGGGTTGACCAGCGTGCTGACGTCCCCGTAGTCGTGGTAGTAGCCGTGGACGTAGGGCCCGGGAAATGCGGTGGACCCGCCCGGATAGGACGTGTGCCGCAACCGCAGCGGCGTGAACAGGCGGCGCTGGAATTCGGTGCCGACGGGACGCCCCGTGACCTTCTCGATAATCATCCCGGCGAGGGTGTAGTTGGTGTTCGCGTAGTTCCAGCCCTTCCCAGGGTCATGGACGGGCGGCTTCTCCAGCGCGATGGCGACCAGTTCGGCGGGCTGCCAGACGCGGCCGGGGTCGCCCGTGATACGCGGGTCCCTGACGTATTCGTTCAGGCCGCTGGTCTGCGCGAGCAACTGCCGGACGGTGATTCTCGACCCGTCGTTGCCGTTGGCGTCGACGACGCCCGGCAGCCATTTCTCGACCGTGTCGTCCAGCGAAAGGCGGCCTTCGGCGGCGAGTTGCAGGACGACCGTCGAGGTGAACGTCTTCGTGACGCTGGCGATGCGGAACAGCAGCCGGTGGTCCATCGGCGCGCCGGTGGCCTTGTCGGAGACGCCCGAGGTCACGTGCGCCACGCGGCCGCTCCGGCGGGTCATCACGATCACGCCGGGCGCGCCGTCCGCGACCAGCCGGTCGGCGGCCTGTTGCACTTTCCGGTCCGGATGACCGCCGCCGCCGCCCGCGTTCGCGCTGGTAGCGGGAACGAGGGCGACGGCGAGGGCCGTCCCTGCGATGACGGCGGAAGTGGCGAGCGTGCGCGCCATGGGTCCTCCTCGGAATGGTCGGTCGCTGACGTGACCAACCATTCCGGCGGACGGCGCGGACGGCACTGGGCCCAAGGCCCGAGCCGGGGGTGTACCTGACGACACCCCCGCCGCGGCTCTAACCGGCGACCACGTATTCGACGATGTCCTCGAAACGCACGATCTCCCCGCGGGCGCCCCAATTGCCTTCGGGAACCTCGTTAATGTGCACCCAGGCGCTGGTCGCTTCGGCGAAACGTCCCGGATCGTCGTCGGAATCCGCGAGCACCTTGGTGACGCGCTGCACGATGTCGCGGCGCTTTTCGTCGTTCATCGATCCGGCGGGCACTCCGACCCGCACCACGTATTTCGGCTTCTCGTCGGCGGTCACCTGCTTCCCGCCCACGAACCAGGCGTCGACCTCGTTCACCACGAGCCACGAGATCGACCTGGCGGCCTCGGTGTCCGGAGCGCCCTCGGCGACCATCACCTCCGCGACCAGCCGGCCCCCGATCTCCTCGCGGCGGGCCTGGTCGAGCGAGCCCTTACGAACGAACAGCTCCACGAACGGCACGAGTCAGTCCTCTCATTGAACTCTCCCCTTCCTGGAACGTACAACAGTGAGTTCAATCAATCAACCCACTACACTGGAGGCATGCAACGGACCAGCTTCGCTGAGATGCACTGCTCGATCGGGCAGACCCTGGAGCGCGTCGGCGAGTGGTGGACGCCGCTGATCGTCCGGGACCTCTACCTCGGCCTGCGCCGGTTCGACGACATCGCGGAGAACCTCGGCATCTCCCGCAACCTGCTCACCCGCCGCCTGGAGACCCTGGTCGCGGACGGAATCGTGGAGCGCCGGGCCTATCGGGAACGGCCGCCGCGCCACGAATACCACCTCACCGAAGCGGGCCGCGAACTCGTCCCGGTATTGATGGCGCTCATGGCCTGGGGCGACAAATGGGCGACGCCGGAAGGCGGCCCGCCGGCGCGCCTGCTGCACCGCGACTGCGGCGCCGAATTCACGCCGCAGGTCGCCTGCTCGTCATGCGAGAAACCGGTGACCGCCGACAGCGTGAAGGTGCTGCCGGGGCCGGGCGCCGCCGCCGGACCGGGGACGAAAGTGCTGGCCGGCCGCGGCCTCGCCGCGCTCAAGAAGAAGTGACCGCCGGACTCTCGTCCCGTCCAACGCGGCGGCCGCGGCGTGACCGCCGCGGCCTATCCGGAAACGGCTACTGCGCGGTCGCGATAATGGTGATGTCGCTGGTGGTGACATTGCCGTCGGTGAAACCGGTGTGTGTCGGCGGCTTGAGGACCCTGCCCGGCAGGTAGTACACGTCGTGGACGCCGTTCGGAGCGATTCCGTCGAATTGCGCGAGCTTCTCGTTGACCTTGTTCTCCAGCGTCGCGGCTCCGTCGCGCACTCGCCAAACGAACCGGTCGCGGACGTTGTCGTGCAGGGCGCCGCCGTCGACGTACCACCCGTACTGCGGGACGTGAGCGCGCACGCCCGTGCCGCTGGGATAAAGGTAGATCCAGTACTCCATCCAGATGTGGTAGTCGGTGTACGGCGACGGGACGAGCGCCATGAGGTCCTGGTGGACCTTGAGGTAGGTCAGTTTCGGGTCGAGCGATTGGTACCTCGGATCGGTGGGGAACATCTCCCACGTGAGAACGGGGTCGACGTCCCGGCGAATGGAGTCGCCCTTCATCTCGTCGATCATGTTGATCCATTGCTGGAAGAACAGGTCGCGGTAGCTCAGCCTGAGCTCGTTCTCCCCGTCCCGGGACGTGGCGACCAGCATGTAACTCCGAACGGGGCCCCAGTTTCCCGTGATGTTCAGGAGACCTCTTCCCTTGAGCGCGTACCACGACTGGTACACGTTGTCGTACTGGTCGCCCGTGAAGAACAGTTGGCAGACGTCCTGCACCGACGAGTCGAACAGTTTCACGGACTGGATCTGCTCGTAGAAACCGGTGTCCTGGAGGTCGTGGCTGTTCTCGTGGCCGTACCGGTCGCTCTGAGCGAGATAGCCGTACTTGGTTTCGCCGGTCTGGTCGCGGCCTTTGTAGAGAATGGTCGTCGCCTGAACGGACATCGATCAGCCCTCCTCGGCGCGGTGGCCTGCACTGCTGAGTCGGAACACCCGCTGCATGACGTCGTTGGTCAGGCGCTCGCTGATCAGTGCCGAGAGCTCCGCGTCGCGGCCCAGTTCGGTCAGCAGCGCGTGCGTTTCCAGCAGTGTCTTCTGGTCGGGACGGGCCACCGCCCGCGCGATGACCGCGTCGATGAGCGCCCCGGGGTCGTCCCGGAATTCGTCGGCGTTCTCGCTGAGCCAGGACGCGGCGGCCGCACGGTGCACCGCGAGCACGGGCTCCGACCGGACGGTCCCGGCCTGCCGCCGCGCGAATTCCACCGCCTCGGCCGGCCGGTCGGGTCCGGGAAAGAACCGGCCGCCATTGGTCCCTTTCACAGCGGCCTCGTCGCCGGGATCGCTTGAAGCATCGTTCATTGGTGCCCCCGCCGTTGTCGTTTCTGCTGTTGCGGTGTGCACCCAAGCGTCACTGACCGGCGACCTAAGGCGTATCCCCAAACTTCGGGGGGTGCTCCGACCCCTTAGCGGGCGGCGAGGAGGAGGGCCGCCATGCTCGTCCCGCTGACGATCTTCCCGGCCTCGACCAGGCCGTGTATGTCGGCGAGCGGCACCCATTCGATGCGCTCGGACTCCCAGTCGTCGGCGGGCTCGCCTATCCGGGTGGCGCCGTCCGCCCAGAAGATGTTGTGACACGAATCGCTGATGCCGGGCGTCGGATGGACGACGGTGAACGGCCGCATCGCGCCCGGCCGCCAGCCCGTCTCCTCTTCCACTTCCCGAGCGGCGGCCTCGGCCGGGGTCTCGCCCTCCTCAACGCCGCCGATCGGGATCTCGTATCCCCAGGCGTCGGTGATGAACCGATGCCGCCATTCCAGCAGCACCTGCCGTTCAGCGTCGACGACGACCGCGCCCGCACTCGCGCCCCGCGACCGGATCACCCGGTGCTGCAACCGCCGTCCCCGAGTGATCTCCACCTCCGCCAGCCGGATCTCCAGCCAAGGATCACTGAAGATCGACTCCTCGGAATGAACCTTCCACCGCATGCCGAACCCCTTCCGCTCTCCCCGCAGTTCTCTATCACCTCGGAGGTGGTCAGCGGTCTTGGGCCGGGAGGGTCAGGCGGAAGCGGGCGCCTTCGCCCAGGGACGTTTCCAGTTCTATGTCGCCGCCGTGGGCGCGGGCCAGGGAGCGGGCTATGGCCAGGCCCAGGCCCGCGTTGGCTCCGGCGGAGCGGTCTCGGGAACGGTCGGCGCGGTAGAAGCGGTCGAATACGCGGCTCGCCTGTTCCGCGCCGATTCCCGGGCCCTCGTCGGCCACTTCGAGAATGGCGCGGTCGCCCGTCACTCCCACGCCGATTCTGACCGGTGTGCCGGACGGAGTATGGGCGACCGCGTTTCCCACCAGGTTCGTGACCACCTGGCGGAGGCGCGCCTCGTCGCCGTTCACCGGGGCCGGGCCGGGTGGTCCGCCGTCCGGGCCGGTGAGTTCGACCGGGCGTGCCGGGTCCAGGGACCTGAGGTCGTGGCGGGCGTCGTTGGCCAGGGTGCGCAAATCCATGGGGGCCGGGTCGAGTTGCGATTCGGGGGCCTGGTCGAGTTGGGCGAGGAACAGCAGGTCCTCGGTCAGGACGGTCAGTCGCGCGGCCTCGCGGTCGATGCGGCGGATCGTGGCGTCGGCGTCCGAGCCGCCCATCTGGTACAGCTCCGTCGACCCCTTGATGCCGAACAGCGGGGTGCGGAGTTCGTGGCTGACGTCCGAGACGAAGTTCCGCATCCGCGCCTCGGACGCCGCCCGGTCGGCGAACGCCCGCTCCAACTGGCCGAGCATCGTGTTGAGGGAGCGGGCGAGGCGTCCGACCTCGGTGCCGGACGCGGCCAGCTCGGGCACCCGCCGGGTGAGGTCGCCCTCGGCGATCGCCGCCGCGGTGTGCTCGACCTTCCGCAGCGGGCGCAGGCCGCCGCCGAGCGCGAACCAGCCCGCCACGGTCAGCAGGGTCAGCAGGACCGTCCCGCCGACGAGGCCCGAGGTCCGGACGTTGCCGACCGTGGCGTCGACGTCGGCCAGCGACGCGGCGGCGATCACCGGGCCGCCCGCGTCGCGGCGCGGCAGCCCGATGGCGCGCCAGCGCTGCGAGCCGTCGCCCGCCTCCAGCGTGACGGGTGAGCCGTCCGCCCGAACGCGGTGCAACTCGGACGGCGGCGGCAGCGCCCGGCTTCCCTCGCGCGGCGCGTGGATGCCGTCGACGACCGTGCCGTTCTCGTCCAGCAGTGCGAGGTAGGGGGTGCCGAGCAGTTCCAGCGCGGGGCCGAGCACTTCGGGTGACCTGGGTGTGCCGAGCTTGTCGCCGCTCGGGGCGAGCGCGACGATCGTGGCGAGCGAGCGCAGCTGGCCGTCCATCCGGCCGAGCAGGTTGGCCTGCAACCGGTTGGACAGGACGGCGGTGAGCAGCACCAGCCCGGCGAGCAACAGACCGGCGGTGAGCAGCAACAACCGAACGCGCAGCGACAGCCGCCGGATCATCGCCGCGGCCCGCGCATCACGTAACCCACGCCGTGGACGGTGTGGATGAGCTTCGGCTCCACGGTGTCGACCTTCCGCCGCAGATAGGAGATGTAGGTGTCGACGATGCTGGCGTCGCCGCCGAAGTCGTACCGCCACACCTGGTCGAGGATCTGCGTCTTGCTCACCACCCGTCCCGCGTTCTCCATCAGGTAGCGCAACAGGCGGAACTCGGTGGGGGAGATGCGGACGGGACGTCCCGCCCGCGTCACCTGGTGTCCCTCGGCGTCCAGCTCCAGGTCACCGACGCTGAGGACCACGACGGCCTGGCCCGCGGTGCGGCGCAGGATCGCGCGGATCCGGGCGATCAGCTCCTCCAGGTCGAACGGTTTCGTCACGTAGTCATCCGCGCCGAGGGACAGTCCTGTCACCTTGTCGGACTGCCGGTCGCGGGCGGTGAGGAACAGCACCGGCACCGGGCCCGCCGCGCGGAGCCGCCGGACCACCTCGAAACCATCCATGTCGGGCAGCATGATGTCGAGCAGCACCAGGTCGGGCGGCGTGGACTCGGCCGCGGCGACCGCCTCCGCTCCGGTCGCCGCGGACGCCACCGCGAAACCCGCGAAACGCAGTGCCGCGGAGAGCAGTTCGCGGACCGTGGCCTCGTCGTCCACCACCAGCAGCCGTTCGGCCGTCACACCCCGGCCCGCCTCGTCCATACCGGCCAGAATAGGGACGCTCCGCGGCGGCACCCGGGCATCGGTCAGACCTCGCGGCGACGGAACACGGCGAACGCCGCGACCAGCAGGATCGCGATGCCAGCGGTCATCCCGGAGAGGTTCATCCACGCGTGCGGATACGCCGGGTCGGGGTGGACGTTCCGCACCTCGGGGCCGCCGAGCGACGGCCAGAACGCGAACGCCTTCCGGATCCAGGACGGGAGGAGCCCGCCGAACGCCGGGACCAGCAGCGTGATCCCGACCTGGAGGGCGAGTCCGCCCGCCGTCGCCCGCATCAGCGTCCCGACCGCCACCGCGAGCAACCCGATCGCGGCGAGGTAGAGGCCGGTGCCGAGGACCGCCGGCAGGACGCCGTGGTCGCCGAGGGTCGCGGTCGGCACGCCCTTCTGGTGCCCGATCACGGCCTGGCCCGCGAGGAACGTCGCGAACGCGGTGACCTGCCCAGCCACCAGCGCGATCACCGCGAACACCAGCGTCTTCGCGGCGAGCAGCCGCCCGCGGCGCGGCATCGCGGCCAGCGACGTGCGGATCATTCCGGTCGCGTACTCGGACGTGACGACCAGGATGCCCAGCACGCTGATCGCGAGCTGCCCGGCGAAGAAGCTGTTCAGCGAGGCGCCGGTCGGGTCCCAGGTCCGCTTCTCGGCCGCGCTCATGGCGTGGTACTCGCCGCCGGTGTCGCTCCCCACGAGCAGCGTGATCGTGACGCTGAACGCCACCATGACCGCCAGCGACCACCACATGGACCGGAGGCTGCGGAACTTCGTCCACTCGGAGCGAACCAGATCACTGAACCGCACAGAGGCCCGTCCATGCGAAACCCCAACCGTCATGCCGCCCGCGGGACGCCCCTCAGCCTGCCTGAGCCGGAGGCGGCTTGAGCCATGCTCCGCTGGGGTCATGCCGTCCTGCTCTTCCGGGGCGCGACCGCCAGACCGCCGGAGTCGGGCGCGGCGTGGTCCTCGCTTCGCCGCGGTCATGCCGCGCCCTGGTATTCGACGCTGTCGCGGGTCATGGCCATGAAGACGTCCTCCAGGGAGGGGGCCTGCGGGGTCAGTTCGGACAGTGCGACGCCGTGGTAGGCGGCGAGGCGTCCGATCTCGGCCGAGTCCATGCCGGAGACGATCAGCGCCTTGTCCGGACCCTGCCGGACGGCGCCGCCCGCGACGGTGAGGTGGCGGGCCAGGTCGCCGGTCGGCTCGGCGCGGACGAGCACCGTGCCCTCGCCGTTCGCGCGGGTGAACTCGCTCATGCCGGTGTCCGCGATGAGCCTGCCCTTGCCGATGACGACGAGGTGGTCGGCGGTGAGCGCCATCTCGCTCATCAGGTGGCTGGAGCACAGCACGGAGCGCCCCTCGGCGGCGAGGCCGCGCATGAAGCCGCGGATCCAGCGGATGCCCTCCGGGTCGAGCCCGTTCACCGGCTCGTCGAAGATCAGCACCCGGGGGTCGCCGAGCAGCGCGGCGGCGATGCCGAGCCGCTGCCGCATGCCGAGCGAGAAGCCCCCGGCCCGCTTCCGCGCCACCTTCTCCAGGCCGACCAGCCCGAGGACTTGTCCCACGCGGGTGCGCGGGATGCCGTTGCTCTGCGCGATGGCGAGCAGATGGTCGTCCGCGCGGCGGCCCGGATGCATGGCCCCGGCGTCGAGTAGCGCGCCCACCTCGGTGAGCGGCACCGGAAGGCGTGCGTATTCCCGTCCGCCCACGCGCACCGTCCCGCGTGTGGGCGTGGTCAGGCCCAGGATCATGCGCATCGTGGTCGATTTCCCCGCGCCGTTCGGGCCGAGGAAACCGGTCACGGTGCCGGGCTCCACGGTGAACGAGAGGTCGTCCACCACCGTCTCCGGCCCGTACCGCTTGGTCAGGCCGCGTACCTCGATCGTCGTCATGCCGGGCAGCCTCGCCGACCGGAATGAGCGTCCTCTGGGCACGCCTGAGAGTTCTCTGTGAGCCTCGACCCCCTTTCCTGCTGATCCACCCCGCCGGACACCTCGGCGCCCAGAGAACTCTGAGCCCCATCTGCGCGCGGACTGAGCTTGCGCTTAGACCGAATGCGCGCCCAGGCAACGAGTGCGTGGCGGCGGTTAGGTGATGGGTGTGCTGATCTTTTTTGCGGTGGAAAAGTCGCCTGCGGTGAAGCGGTTCTTGGAGATGGCGATGACCGTGCGGGATGCGAGGTCGGCGAAGACGCCGTTTCCGCCGCTGCCGCCCCAGCCGATCACCGTGCGGCCCTTGGCGGGCCACGGGGCGCCGACGAGGAAGCCGAGGGCGCGTGCCGCCGGGCCGCCGAAGACCTCGTCGTGGTCGTCGCGGGCGACCGCCGACAGTTCGCGGAACCGCTCCGGCGAGACGAGCCGGACGCCGTCCACCTCGTCCATGAGCGCGGCCATCATGCGCGCCACCGCCCGCCCGGACATCGTCCCGCCCGCCGGAATGTCGGCCGTCAGGACGTCGGGACGGTTCCCGAACCCGGCGCTTGGCATCGCTCTCAGCGGGCCCGCCGTGGAGCCGTTGACGACCTTGAACATCGGCATCGACGCGATCAGTTCGGCGGGCAGTTCGCTCGTGCCGGACGGGTCGTCCAGCCGTGCGACCCTCGGCAGCGCCTTCTCGGGGACGCCGAAATACAACTCGTCCTCGATGCCGAGAGGGCGGGCGACCTCGTCGCGCAGGACGTCCGAGATCGGGCGGCCGGTCGCCCGGCGCACCACCTCGCCGAGGATGTAGCCGAACGACTGACTGTGGTACCCGGCCTTCTCGCCCGCCTCCCACCAGGGACGCGCGTCCTCGATGGCCGCGCACATCTTCTGCCAGTCGCACAGATCCTCTGGCGTGATGTCCTCGGGAAGGCCGGGCACGCCCGTCGAATGCGTCAGCGCATGCCGGACGGTCGTCTTCCCTTTCCCATGCGCGCCGAACTCGGGCCAGTACTTCACGATCGGGTCGTCGTAAGCCAGCACGCCCCGCTCGGCCAGCACATGGACGACCGTCGCCGTCATCGCCTTACCGGCCGACGACCCATATACCGGCGTGTCCGGCAGCATCGGACGCCGCGTCTCCGCGTCGGCCACCCCGGCGACCGCGTCGACCACCTGCTCGCCGTCCCGGAAGACGGCTACCTGGATGCCCGTCTCCGCGCCCGATTCCACGAGCCGGTCGAGCACGTCCTGGATCTGATCCCGCATACGTCGGCCACCCCCTGCCCCGTGCGGCCCCCCACCGCGCGAACTCACGGCAGGATCGTGCCACTCACGTCCGACAGTTCTCGGCTCACTCCTCGGACGCGGGCTCCGCCTCCGCCTCGGCCTCGACCTCGTCCTCCTCCCCGAGGCGGCGCGTCGCCTGGTGGACGCGGACGGCCAGGATCGCGCGCGCGAACCGTCCGGCCAGCTCCCCGTCCATGACCTCGGGGACCTGGTCGACGCCGATCAGCCCGCCGAGCTTGGCGGTGACCGCGACGTCGCCGACCTGAACGCCGCGGCCGTCCTCCAGGTCTTCGACGGCGGGCAGGTCGAGGGCGGCGCGCAGGGTGTCCTGCAAGGCGCGGACGGTGGCGGCGTCCCGGTCGATGCGGATCTCGGCGGTGTCGGCCCGCAGGTCGGCCCGGTCGGCGCGCGCCTCCGCGCTGTCGGCCCGCTGCTCGGCGCGGTCGGCGCGGGTCGCCAGCTCGGCGGCCCGGGACGCGACGGAGTCGCGCTCGACCGTCAACCCGGCGATCTCACCCCTCGCGGCGGACAGCTCGGCGCGCAACTGCCGCTCGCTCTCCGCGGCCGCCTCCAGCTTGGCGCGCGCGTCCGACAGTTCGGAACGCGCCTCGGTCAGCTCGGCGCGCGCCGTGGCGAGCGCGGACTGCTCGGCGGCGAACTTCGTCGCCAGCTCGTCGCGCTCCCGCTCGGCGTCCACGCGGCCCTGGTGCTCGGTGCTCCACGCAGCCTCGGCGCGCTTGCGGAGCCCGTCCGCGTGCGCGGCCTCGTTCGCGGACGTGGCGCGGGCCTGCTGGTGGGCGCCCGCTTCCTTCCAGGCGTTGGCCTCGCTCTCCTGCGCGGCCGTGACGCTGGCCTTCGCGGCGGCGAGGCCCTTGGCGAGCTCCTCCCGCGCGTCGGCGGCCTCCTGCAAGGCCGCCTCCGCGCGCGCCTCGGCGTCGCGCGTCCGGTCGTCGGCCTCGCCCGCCCGCTGCCGCGCGCCGCGCGCGTCGGCGAGCGCCTTCTCCGCGTTGTCCAGGACGCCGCGGACCTCGTCGTCCAGCCGCTTGCCGAGCGCGGACGCCGCCGTGGTCAGCTCGCCGACCAGCCCGGCGAGCCGGGTGACGTCGGCGGCGAACGCGCGGACCTCCGCCTCGGACCGCTCCAGCACGACCGGCGCGACCGCCGCGCTCGGCGCGACCGGCGGAACCGCCGCGCTCGGCGGAACCGGCGCGACTGCCGGGCCCGGCGCGATCGCCGCGCCGACGTCATCGGTGGCAGGGGCCTCGTCGACCGGCGGCTGGAGCGGCGCCGTCACGATGTCGGCGCCCCCCGCGACGGCGGCGGGCCGTCCTTCCAGGCCGTCTTGATCTCCATGCACGGAGGCATCCTAGTAAAACGGCATGCTTCCTGGAATGGAGCGCGTCAAGCGGAATGGCGGGAGCCATGCCGTTTTGGTGTGAGGAGCGTCCCTCGCCGACGACGCCCCGTTTCGCATCGCCACTCGCGGTGACCGGATTCGCGCCCGCCGCTCGCCGCCGCCCGGCGCCCCGGCCGCGCGGATCGGCGCGCTCTTCGGCAGCGGTAAGCGACGCCGAAACGCGCCCGCAAATCGCGGTTTCTACGCGGCGGAGCCTCCGCCGCGCTGTGAAAGGCCAGGTCGCGGCTTCCTCCGTCGGCGCGGACGGGACCCGTCCAAAGGCGCGCATTCGTCGGACGCTGAAATTTTGACCACGCCCTGAAATCTGGTTACCGCCAGGTGATCGAAGTACGTTGCTCCCACACGGCACCTCCCCACCAGGTCCCGTAACCCCCGCCAACCCCCGAGCTGCCGCCGACGCTCCCAGGTAGTCGGTGGCGAAAGGTGGACAAAAGTGAATCGTGGTGCGCACCTCAAACGCGTCGTCCCGTTGCTGGGCGCCGCGCTGGTATCGCTCCCCGCGCTGGGCGCCGTTCCCGCGACGGCCGCCGTCCAGCCCGCGCGACCCGCCACGCCCTACATGCACGCGCAGACCGCCCTCGCGGACCAGCTCACGAGCAGGCTCGGCGACCGGCAGGCGGGCACCTACGTCGACGCCGCCGGAAACCTCGTCGTGAACGTGACGAGCAAGGCCGCCGCCAAGCAGGTCACGGACGCCGGCGCGATCGCCCGCGTCGTCAAGCACGGCCTCAAGCCGCTCAACGCCGTCAAGGCCAAGCTGGACAAGTTCGCCGGGACGCCCGGCGCGGTCGGCATGGTCTGGAACGTGGACGTCGTCTCCAACGCGGTCGTCGTGCGCGTCCCGCAGAGTGACAACGACGCCGCGACGAAGGCGCTGATCAAGCGCGCGCGGGCGCTGGGCGACGCCGTCCAGATCAAGCGCGTGGACGGAGCGCCGCGCGTGACGCTCGGCCCCGGCGACGCGATCCTGACCGGCGGCTCGCGCTGCTCGGTGTCCGCGATCGGCAGCGGCAGCGGCGACGTCGTCGTCACCGCCGGGCACTGCACGAACATCGGCCGGTCCTGGACGACGTCCGGCGGCCAGCAGGTGGGCACCACCATCGCGGGCACCTTCCCCGGCCACGACTACGGGTTCATCCGCAGCTCCGGCCAGGTGCAGGTGACCAACGCCAACCTGACGACGGTGGGCCGCCCGCCGGTCGGCAGCCAGATCCAGAAGAAGGGCTCCACGACCGGGACGACGTCCGGGTCCATCAAGGCGTACGACGTGACGGTCAACTACCAGGAGGGCGACGTCACGGGCCTGATCTCGACCAGCGCCTGCGCCCAGCCGGGCGACAGCGGCGGCTCGCTCCAGGGCGGCAGCACCGCCATCGGGATCACCTCGGGCATCGCGACCAGCTCGTGCTCGGGCTCCGGTTTCGAGTCGTACTTCCAGCCGCTGGACGACGCGCTGAAGTCGCAGAACCTCACCCTCAAGCAGGGCTAGCGGAATTCGTGTGGGGCTCCCCTCGGCCGGGAGCCCCACATTGCTGTGTCCGGACGGCTCGTGCATTGGCGCATTCAGGTCACTCTGAAATTTCAGTTATGACTTGAAACTGGTTGCAGGTAGCTCTTCGCACTAGCTTGGCTACTCAGCACGACGCCGACACCACCAGGCGCGTGCCACCGCCAATCCCCCCGAGCTGCCGCCGGCGCTCCCAACACTGCCGGTGGCGAAAGGTGGACGAAGTGAACCGAGGTGTGCACCTCAAACGCGCGCTCCCCCCGATCCTGACCGCCGCCGCCCTGGTCGCGCCGCCCGTATTCGGGACCGTTCCAGCCACCGCCGCGCAACCCGCGCAACCCGCCGCCGCGCCCGCCAAGCCGTCCCCGAAGGCGCTGACCGCGCTGTCCGACCGGCTCACGAGCAAGCTCGGCGCGCAGCAGGCCGGCTCGTACATCGACCGCGCCGGGAACCTCGTCGTCAACGTCACCAGCGCGGCCGCCGCGCAGCAGGTCAAGGCCGCCGGAGCCACGCCGCGGACCGTCGCGCACGGCGGCGGGCCGCTCGCCGCGGCCAAGTCCAAGCTCGACCGCCTCGCGGGCGGCGCCGGGACGAAGGGCCTGTCCTGGGGCGTCGACGTCTACTCCAACTCGGTCGTCGTCAACGTCCCGAAGGGCGCGGACGGAGCCGCGACCGCCGCGTTCGTGAAGAAGGCGCGGGCGCTGGGCGACACCGTCAAGATCAAGCAGGTCGCGGCGGCGCCGCGGCTGACGCTCGGACCCGGCGAGGCCATCCTGACCGGGGGTTCGCGCTGCTCGGTCTCGGCGATCGGCACCGGCAGCGGTGACTACGTCGTCACCGCCGGGCACTGCACGAACATCGGCTCGTCCTGGACGACGTCCGGCGGCGAGCAGGTCGGCACCGTCGCGGCGAGCCGGTTCCCCGGCAACGACTACGGAACGATCCGAGTTACGAACAGTTCGCTCCAGGTCTCCAACGACAACCTCACGGACGTCGGCCGTCCCGCCGCCGGAACGCAGATCATCAAGAAGGGCTCCACGACCGGCACCACGTCCGGGACGATCGTCGGCTACGACCGCACCGTGAACTACCAGGAGGGCTCGGTCTCCGGCCTGATCGAGACCAACGCCTGCGTCCAGCCGGGCGACAGCGGCGGCTCGCTGCAGAGCGGCAGCACCGCGATCGGCATCACGTCCGGCGGCACGACGGGGGGCTGCGGCGGCAACTTCCAGTCGTTCTTCCAGCCGCTGGACGTCGTTCTCCAGGGCCAGGGCCTGACCCTCAAGTAACACGCGAAACCACACGTGGGGCTCCCGGCCCGCTCCCGGGAGCCCCACTCCTCTTCTCTCAGTCGGCTTCTCTCAGTCGGCGCCGGGCGTCTCGCCCGGCCAGGACTCCGGGGGCGGGCCGAACGCGCGGCGCCCGGCCTTCACGGTCAGCGCGGCCATCGCGGCGTTCGCGCCGCCGCCGATCACGGCGCCGATGCCGAACGGCGCGACCCGGCCGAGGACGATGATCCCCTGTTTCGGCGCCAGGCGAATCGGGCGGCGGAGCCTGCCGCCTCTGGCCAGCGTTGTCAGCGGGGACTCAGCGGGGGACTCAGCGGGGGACGAGGTCGGTGATCGTCCGGCCGCCGTTCCAGAGTTCGGCGACGTGGTAGGCGAAGCGGTCGTAGAGGCCGTCCTCCTGCTGGCGCTGGATGTGCAGCATCGGGGAGTCGTGGCCGACGAGGTGCGCGAGGTGCGGGGTCACCAGCATCTCGTCGTCGAAGACGAAGACGCTCATGGCGATGTGGTCGTCGCCGTAGCGGGCCTCGATGCCCGGCACGTCGGCGATCTTGGAGAGTTCGTCGATGGTGATGCGGATGCGGGTGCCGACGGTGAGGGGGACGCCCTCGACCGCCTCGCGGCGGCGGGTGACGTCGCTGTCCGGGTCGCCGAGCAGGAAGCGGACCCGGCAGCCCACCTCGGCCTTCCGGCGGAGGACGCCCCGGAGGTTCGGGTTCTCCAGCCACAGGAAGTAGTTCGTGTAGCCCGCGAAGGTCAGTTCCTTGTTCGCCTCGCTGATGAGGCGGCGCCACACCGTCTTGGGGCAGGCGGAGCGGTACGGATACACCGCGATGACCTCGCGGTCGGGTCCCGTCTTCACGTTCTTGCGGATGGCGTCAGGCCACAACATGCCCTCATCAACTCCCAAGGCGTCCGAGGCTGCCCAGCGGTGCCGCGGGTGTGGCGTGCGAGCTTCGTCGGCCATCCACCGCGCCACCGTCTTCGCGTCCACTTGACAGGCTTCGGCGAGATCCTTCTCCGTCAGTCTCGCATTCGCCATCGCCTGCCGAAGCGACTCGTTGGGCATACCTACTCCGCCTCTTGCGGGGGACGGACGGGACGTCTGCGACCGTATCCCGAGAGCGTCCCAGACGTCCTGAGAACGGTGTTCACGTGTCCGGGCGGGTAGCGAATGCTCAATGGCTCGGGAACAGTACGGTCTCCGGCGATCCCGCGCCGGACGAGCCCTTGAGGGAAGGCGGTTCCGGTCCATGCCGAAAGTGCACGGGGGCACACTGGTCACGCCGTTGAGCGCGGGTGGAGAAAGGGCGTTCGCAGCCGGTTCGGCGCGTTTTCGGTGGGCGGGATGACCGGGTACCCGGCGGATTCACCCGCCGGGACCGCCGGGGGATTGGACGCGATATTTCCGGCATCGCTCGCGGTCCCCGCACGGGTGCGGTCGCTGCTGCGGTTCCGCCTTCTCGAATGGAGGATGCGCGAGATCGTGGACGACGTTCTCCTCATCGCGGACGAATTGGTCGCCAATGCGGTACAGAGCACGCCGGACCGGGATATCCACGTCCGATTCCGGCGAGCGGTGACGGTGGTCGAATTCGCGGTGTGGGACTCGTCCGCCGAGCTGCCGGTGCTGCGGCCGGTGGTGGAGATGACGCTGGACGACGTCCTGCCCGACCCGTGCGCCTTGGAGCCGGGTCGGGCGGACGGGGGGCGCGGGCTTCACATCGTGCGTGCGCTGGCGTCCGACTGCGGGGTGAGAAAGACCGAACCGACGGGAAAATGGGTATGGGCCGCGATCGCCTTATGAAGGTTCCCGGTCAGGGTTTGCGGGCGAGGCCGCCCCAGGCGTCGATCTCGGGGTCCTCGGCCAGTGGCGGGGTGTCGGGTCTCCAGCGCTGGATCTGCACCAGCCCGGGTTCGAGTCGCTCGAATCCCTCGAAGTACCGGTCGAGCTGTTCGGGGCTGCGCAGGTAATAGGGAAGCGAGCCGCCCTCGTTGTAAAGCCGGATCGCCTCTACATAAGCCATGCTGGTATTGGTTCCATCGTAAAGCGCCAGATAGCTCCCTGGCGGGAGTGCCTCCTTCAACTCCTCGACGATCCCGAGCGCGTAGCGGTCGTCGTCCTCGATGGGCAGGTGGCCGAGGACGCCCATGAGCATCAGCGCTATCGGCTGCTGGAAGTCGAGTTTTGTGCGCGCCTTCTCCAGGATCGCCGTCGGATCGCGCAGATCGGCGTCGATGTAGTCGGTCGCCTCGCCGTGGGCGCCGGTGAGGAGCGCGCGGGCGTGGACGAGCACCAGCGGGTCGTTGTCGACGTAGACAACGCGCGCGTCGGCGGCGGCGCGGTGCGCCACCTCGTGGGTGTTGTCGTGGCTCGGCAGGCCGGTTCCGATGTCAAGGAACTGCCGCATCCGCAAATCCTCGGCGAGGAACCGGACCATGCGCGCGATGAAATACCGGGAGGTGCGGGCCATGTCCACGATCCCGGGATAGATGGCGGCGAACTGGTCGCCCGCCTCCTGGTCGACCGGGTAGTTGTCCTTGCCGCCCATCCAGTAGTTCCAGATGCGCGCCGAGTGCGGCACGGACGTGTCGATCCCTGCGGTGAGGTCCTTTTCCGCCTCGTCCCAGAATTGCTCGTCGCCGGTCATGGGGTCCCCTCCGGAAGACTGGATCTCCGGGCCGAGATCGGTTGCCGCCGGGCCTCGTCCCAAGCAAAGGAAATCAAGCCTGCCACAGTCGGGCAACCCCGCGGGCGAGATCAGATCTCCCTGAGCCGCCGTTCCAGTATCTCCCGAGTCGCATGGGGTTGCTGGGCTCGGACGGAAAGCCGATCCAGCGCCACGACCCAATAGTCGATGATTGCCTCATCGGTCGGGTAGCTTCCGCCGGAAGAACTCTCACGGAAGACCACATCCCGCACATGGGACTCAAGGAACCGCAGGACGGCCACCGGCCCCTCGGAAGGGAGGCAACCGCCGTCCTTGTCGAAGGTCAGAACCTGCACGGTGACGTTCGGCAATTCGATCATCGTGATGAGATGCCGGATCTGCGCACGGAGCACTCGCGGGCCTCCGTATTCGCGGCGCAGCGTCGTCTCGTCCAGCACCACCCACAGGTTCGGCGGATTCGGCCGGTACAGAATCTTCTGCCGGAGCATTCGCAATTCGAGGCGCCGTTTGATCTGGTCGGCGGGCGCGTCCCCGTGTTCCAGTCGGATGACCGCCTCGGCGTACTCGGGGCATTGCAGAAGACCGTGTATGAACTGCGTTTCGTAGCCCTGGATGACGCGGGCGGCCGGTTCCAGGCTCAGATAGGGAGCGAACGAATCGGATATGACGTCGGTGTACCGATCGGGCCACCAGCGTCCGGCGTAGGTGCGCATGGCCAGCTCAAGAAGTCCCGCCCGCCATGTTTCCTCCGGGTCTTCGACCGGCGCCGACGAGGCCGTCCCGCGTAAAGCGCCGCCGTCCGCACCGTGAATGGCGAGGGAGGCGGCCAGGTGCTCGGCCAGCGCGGCGTCGGCGCGGCTCGGCGGCGCGGCGTCGTCCACGGTCGCTCCGCAGGCCCGGTACCGAGCCTGCGCCGCGTCGTATTTGAGCTTCCATTCGGCGAGGGTGCCGATGTTCTCGGGGTTCCGCTCGCGCCCGGCCGCCAGCACGCGCAGCGTGGTGATCAGCGAGGCGACCCACTCCCAGCGGGGCAGCCGCTTGCGCTTGCCGCTGTGCAGCTGGTCATGGATGGTCGAGCTGCACAGCGTGACGAACTTGAAGTCGCCCACCCGCATTTTGATCTTGCCGGACATGCTCTCGATCTCCTGGAGGCTCGCCCCGGCGCGATACATC
Organism: Actinomadura decatromicini; assembly: GCF_008121305.1. Lineage (NCBI taxonomy): Bacteria > Bacillati > Actinomycetota > Actinomycetes > Streptosporangiales > Thermomonosporaceae > Actinomadura > Actinomadura decatromicini. The sequence continues at coordinate 673,310 of NZ_VSRQ01000002.1, forward strand.
GCGAGCGCCATTTCGGCGGCGAACTCCTGGACTATTCGATCTCTGCCGGCGGCGGCCATCCTGGTGGTCCAATCTCGCGAGCTGCGTAACGCTGATCGGCATCGTAGCGCCAAAGCCGCATCACGTCCCATTTCCACCGTCCGGTCCGCCGGAGTTGAGGGGACATTCATCGACAAAGCGGAAATAGTCCGGTCGGCCGTGCCGCCGTACACCGGTGCTTGATCGAGATCCATCCGGAGATGTCCGGACTCCGGCCAAACGGCAGCGAAGCGGCGTATCAGCGGCCATCGTGACTCACAGAAGACCAAGCCTGCGAAGGGGGCGAACCTCCCCCGCGCCGGGCGCCGCGAGCGGGGAGAACGTGTGAAACTCTCACAATATCTGGACGGCCGATCGATATTGCCCATGGTTCCGTGCATTCTGCTCGCCACAGACGTGGTCGCATTCGGCACGCATTACCCTGACACGCCCGCCCAGGCGAAGGTGCGGCACCGCATGTACTGGTCCCTCGAACAGACCCTCTCCATGGCCGGGCTCCCATGGACCGATTGTTACCGGGAGGACCGGGGCGACGGCGTGCTGATCGTGGCGCCCCTCATCACTCCGGCCGAGCGATATCTCGACCCGATGCTGCACCGATTGAACATCCTGCTCCGCCATGGGAACCGGGGACCCGGCCCTCGTCTTCGCATGCGCGTCGCTCTGCATTGCGGCCCCGTGCATTTCGACGACTACGGTGTAACCGGCCCCGCCACTCTCTTACTATTCCGTCTCCTGGAAGCTCAAGCACTGCGGAAAACGGTGGCCGCCACCGATACCGACCTAGCCGCAATCATCTCGGACGCCCTCTTCACCGAAGCCACCCCGGGCGACCAGCGCGCCTACCGTCCGACGACCGTCACCTACAAAGAAGTCCGCAAAACTCCTGCCTGGCTCTGGCAACCCCTACTCTGACGCGATTGTCCCGTGAGGCCGGGGTACTAGGGGGCTGAACATGTGAGAACCCCCCAGACGTGAAGGACGCATCATGCATCTCACCGGACGACTCACCATCGCCGCCGCTGCGGCGACACTCGCGGGACCGCTGCTTTCCATGCCGCCCTCACATGCGGCTGCCGTACCGGACGTCACGTGCTTCTCCGGCAACCGCACCGCCACTCAGGACGGCTACCATCTCTCCGCGAACCTCTGCGACGGCCAGGGATTAACGGTCCTGATCCGGTTCGGCTCGGCCGCGGGCACCTATCGCTGCCGCACGGCCTTCGTGTGGAACGGCTTCCTGGGCGCGGACGGCTGTCGGCAGCAGTAGCCCAGCCCGACGCCCGCGGAGTACTTGCGAGGATGGGCGGCAGGGAGGGGAGATTCGGCGTGATGGACGGTGCGGTCGCGCGATGGGAACCGGACGAGGTTCCCGCCGAGCGCGCCCGCCTGCTGGCAGCGAGCGCGCGTCTGGCGGACCAGAAGTCGCCGGACCTCAACCGCGTCCGGGAGGTCAACCGCCGGTACCGCGCGCTGCTGCCCGACGTGACCGTGGCCTGTTCCCCTGCCACCGGCGCGCCGGTGACCTGGCCGATCGACGTGTTCGGCCTTGACGGCCTGTTCTGGGATTACGAGTCGCCCGTTCGCCGCCCGTCGTCCACGCGGCCCGCCGACTGGCTCGCCATGACGGGTGCGATGCGGTTGGCGGAGCCCGTTGAGCACCCGCCGTTCGCCGTGGTCCCGGGTCCGGAGGCGCCGTTCGTGGTGCCGCGTGTCTTGGGCGGCCCCGGTGTGCGGGCGGTGATCGCCGAGGTGCCGGTCGGCAGGCACACCGGGTGGGCCGTCAGCTACTTCGGGCCACGGCCGGAAGGCGTCCGGCTGGTGAACCTGTGGGGCACGAACACGTACCCGAAGTACCGGGAGTCCGGCGGGGGCGGCTGGGACTGGGACATGCCAAGGGTCGCCAGCTACGACTTCGAACTGGCCCCTTGGCTCGACTCCGGCAAACTGCTGTGGCTCGATGGCACCTCGCTGCGGTCGGGGTCGTCCGGGTGCCCGTTCGTGGACCTTCCCGGCCGCAGGCGCATCACGGTCATCAGGAACGGCGAGGTCCAACACCTGGCGGCGTTCGCCGGTCACGGCGCAGCCTGACAACGCGCACCCGTCGGAGACACTGTGAACATGCCCGTCCCGCCCGAACGCCTCAAAGAGCGCATCGCATACATCGTCAATCACCATGGCACCCAGCACAGGCCGAGGCTGGAAGAGGTGACCATCACCTGGCGCGGATCGTTCGGCTACCTGATCGCCTGGGACGGCTTCCTCCCCGGCATGAACGAGCAGATCAAACTCTGCCGGATCGAATACCTCGGCGACGACGAAGAATGGGGATTCGCGATATACGACCCGGCCACCGAAACCTACGTCCCCAGCCAGCTCACCACCGGCCGGGACACCGGCCACCCCACTGAGGCATTCGACACCGCCGCCATCATCCACCTCGCCGATTACACCGCGTGATCACAGCACTGCCCACGACCCACAAGGACTTCTGCGGGGCTGCACTAGCGGGAGGACGTCAGCGGTGTTTCACCTGCTGGACGAGGTCAGCGAACGCCTGTCGCGTAAGGACGAGGTTCCCGGCGTCGGGGGCCTTGCTGTCGCGAAGGCCGATGCCATCGGGGAGTTGTGCGAGTTCGACGCACTGTTCGGATGTGCCCTGGGTGCTTCGGCTGCTCTTGCGCCACGCGAGTGACTGCACGAGGTCTCCTCAGTGCTTCAGCGGGGGTTCAGTCTGTCCAGCTTCGCTTGGCTGAGGAGGGCGGTGAATGCTTCCTGGGTGAGAGCGAGATGGCCGGTGTGGGGGGCCTTGCTGTCGCGGAAGGCGACGGCGTTGGGGAGGGCGGCCAGTTCGACGCAGTTGCCGTGTGCTTCCGAGTGACTCGATTTACGCCAGTTACTGATCATGATATCGATTCCAGTGTCTTACGGAGAAAGGCTCGGGTTGCCTCGACGGTCAGTGAAGACATGCCGATTTGGTCATACCTTATCGCCTGATCCTGGACGTCGAGGGGGTCGAGCGAGATGTGGCCCGTCGATCCATAGGTGGCGAAGCCCAGGTCTCCCGTAGGCGTCTGAAGGACGGTGAATCCGCCGCCGATGCAGTCGTAGCCGACCAGGCGATCGGAAGTCACGCGAAGGAAGACGTTCGGACGCTCGGAGATCTCAAGGAGGTAGCCGAGCTGGTCGCGCATGACGTCCGCGTCTCCGAAGGCGCGGAGAACGGCTGCCGTGTCCAAGATGGCCATGAGCTTGCACGGGTCCTTGCGAGTGAGGATCTCCTGACGAGCGAGGCGTTCCGCCACTGCCTCGTCCACGTCCGTCCGGCGGCCTATCTCGAAGACGGCGCGGGCGTAGTTCTCGCGTTGGAGGAGGCCGGGGATCAGTGAGGGCTCGTAGGTCTTGACGAGGTTCGCTCGCCGCTCGTATTCCTTGAACGTCTCCCACCAGTCGAGGTCTTGGGCGTTTTTGGCGTGTTTGACGAGGTTCTCGAAGAAGCCCAGCAGGCCCCATTCGCGGTCCAGGATCCTGGCGCGCGCGATGGGCAGTTGGACATCGCCCGATTCGTACCGTGCAACAGTTGAGCGATCACAGTCGAGCATGATGGCGAGGGCGGCTCCGGAGATCTTCCGGATCTGACGCTGTCTGCGCAGCTCAACGGCTATGAGGTGCCAGAGGGAGAAGTCGGGGCGGAGCGCGTCGGCGCGACTCATCGGCGTTCCTCCGGTGATGCATCTGCTTCACGAACCTTCCGAAATTAACTCGCCGCGGCCACTCTTGTCCCCGAAACGGAAGGGAAGGAGGGCGGGTGAAATGGGAGCGAAAGTTGCGCAGGTGGGCGAGTTGGACATTTCTTGTTTGGCTGCTCGGACTGTGTCGCGGCGGGTGCGGGTGTCGGTGGAGGGGCGGCTTTTTGAATGGGGGCTTTCGAGGGTCGTCGATGATGTTCTGCTGATCGTCGGGGAATTGGTCGCCAATGCGGTCGAGAGCACGCCCGGCGAAGAGATCAGGGTCCGGTTCAGGCGGGACGGCGGGTGCGTCGTCGTGGCGGTGTGGGATTCGTCGGGGCATCTGCCGGTGCTGCGGCCCGTCGTGGAGGTCGACGACGTGCGGCCTGACCCTTGTGCTTTGGAGCCGGGGCATGAGGAGGGCGGGCGCGGGCTCCAGATCGTGCGGGCGCTGGCGTCCGGCTACGGGGTCACGATGACGCGGCCGGTGGGGAAATGGGTCTGGGCGGAGATCTCGTGCTGAGGCGCTGGCGGAGGCGGCGGGCCGTCCGGTATCTGGATGTGCTGGCGCTCGCGGTCAAAGCGCGCGGGTGGCGGTGCGTGAAGCTTTACGGGCGCGAATTCCCCAAGCCGATGCTGTGGGTTTATGCGAGTGGGGTCGCTGAGGACGTCGGGGTGGTTGTCGGGGTGTGGGCCGCGCCCGGTGGCGTCTGGGCCTTTCACGATGTGAGGAAGGGGCGTTCCGGCTATCTGTCTCCGTGCGGGGACGCCAACGCGGCGGCCGAGCAGATCGACCTGTTATTGAAGCACCGGATGTTCCCGTCCACCTGGTAGTGGAAGGGCGTCCGGGTGACGGTTTTCCAGCCCGTCACCCGGACGGTGAGGGTCAGCGGAGGGTGGCGGTGGTTATCGGGTTGCCCAGGGCGCTGCCCTTGGTCCAGGTGTTGAAGGGGAGTTGCCAGAGGCCCCAGCCGTTCGTCCAGGCGAGGGTGCGCTTGGTGCCGGTGATGGTGACGAGGTCGCCCCGGTAGGACCAGTGGAAGAACCACTGCGCGTCGTTCGCGGGGGAGCGGACGCAGCCGTGACTGCAATTGCGGTTGCCCAGGCAGGACGGGTCGTCCATGTTCTGGTGGATGTACTCGCCGCTGTTGGAGATGCGGGTCGCCCACGGGACCTTCTCGTCGTACCAGCCGGGGTCGCCCTTCTTCTTGCCGGGCGGGCGCATGCGCTCCAGGCGGACGTGGTCCATCGTGAGGTGGATGCCGCTGGTGGTGAGCAGGTGGTCGACGCCGTCCCCCTGGACGTCGCCGCCGGTGCCGAGGCTGACGCCCCACGTCCGGATGACGCGGCCGTTCTTCTTCACGACGGCGCGGTGCGTCCTCGAATTGATGTTGACGGTGTGCGAGTCGCCGATCCGGAAGCTCCGGGTGACGTCGCGGTCGCCGTAGACGTCGTCGCCGATCTTCAGCCCGGCGTAGTGGACGGTCACGCTGACCCTCTGCCGCGGCTTCCACGGGTGCTTCGGCCGGAAGACGATCGACGGGAGGCCGTTGAACGACTCCCCGGCGGACAGCCAGCGCCACGCGCCCTCGGTCGGGGTGGACGACGAGATCTCGATGCTGCGCTCGATCGCGGCCTTGGCCTTCTCCGGCACGGCCTTGTTGAACTGGACGAACACCGGCATCCCGGTGCCGACCGTCTCGTTCTCGCTCGGCACGACGTTGTTGACGCGGGTCGCGGCGGTGGCGCGGCTGGCGCGGAACGCGCTCGTCGCCGTCGTCGACTTGCCCTTCGTGGACGTCGCCGTCGCCGACACCTGGTAGCTCGCCCCGGGCCGCAGCGTCCACTGCGAGCGCCAGCGCGTCTTGTCGGCGGACAGGGTGCCCGGCACCTCGACGCCCTTCAGCTTCACCGACACCTGGCCGAGCGTCCCGCCGGACGCGGTGACCGTGACGCCCTGGTCCGGACGGGCCTTTCCGCTGCCGTCCGCGGGGGTGATCATCACTTTGGGGGAGCCGTCCTCGCCGCCCTTCGCGGTCGTCCCGCCGCCGCCGGTCTCCGAGCCCCCGCCGCATGCCGTCGCCAACCCCAGGACCAGGGCCAGCACCATGGCCTTACCTCGCACCGCTCTCCCTCATCTGCCCGCCGGTCCGCGCACCGGCTACAAGATCGCTCACGGAAGGGCCCGGGCGCCGCCCGGCCCACCGCGGAGGGCGGGACGGTCGGATCACGGCCTCCGATGCTTGTGACGTCCATGGTCCCGCGAAGGTTCACCGCTCGCGGCCGGTTCCAGGATCTTCCGCCGTTCATTGTGACAGGGCTTCCGCTTTGCCGTCGCGATGCGGGTTCGTTGGGATGTCAACGCAGGTCAGAACCACTTTCGATCTTCTCTTCAAGAATGCGGCGGGGGCGGTTAAAAGCGGCGGGCCGGGACGTGGCGCGCTGCGATCCTGATCCTGGCCGCCCGTGACGGCGCCGCACAGTCACCTTCCGGTGAGTTCTTGTCTGTGAAGGGACCACGATGAGAGCCCAGGGGTTGAGTCCGTCCGTCGACCCGGATGCGGCCCTGGCGGACCTCGGCCAGGGCGCGGCCGTCCTCGCCCCCGCCGTCCCGTACCGCCGCGCCGCCGGCGGCGCGCGGCTCCTCGCCGTCCTCGTCCCGGTGTGCCTCGCCGTGGCGGACGGCTGGGCCATGGCCGTCGCGGTCGCGGTCGCGCGGCCGGGCGGCGTCGTCCCCGGCACGGCGGGCGTCGCGGCCGTCGCGTGCAACGCCGCGGGCGGGCTCTACCGGACGCGCCGCAGCCCCTCCCTCTTCGACGACGCGCCGCCGCTGCTCGCCCGGATCCTGCTCGTCGGCGGGTTCGCGGCGATCCTGCTGGACGGCGGGTACGGCGCCGCGCTGCTGATCACCGCGCTCGCCGGGACGACGTCGCTCGCCGCCCGCGCGTTCGCGAACGCCTCCGTCCGGACGTACCGGTGCCGCCGCACCCGGTCCCGCGCCGCGCTGATCGTCGGGACCGGCCGGACCGCGGCGCACCTCGTGTCCGTCCTGCGCGACCACGGCGAGTTCGGGCTCGCGGCGGTCGGGCAGCTCGCCACCGACCCGCCCGCCGACCAGCAGGCGGAGGCTCCGGCCGCGCCCGTGCTCGGCGAGCTGTCCGACCTGCCCGCGCTGGTCGAGGGGCACGGCGTCGACACGCTCGTCGTCGTCGCCGAGGACCTGCGCGCCGAGCACCTCGCCGCCGTGCTGCGCATGTCGTTCGGGCTGCCGTGCGAGACGCTGCTCGTCCGGCCGCCGTGGGACGTCGTCCCGGTGGCGGCGGCGCGGCGCGAGTCCTTCGCCGGGCTGCCGTGCGCGCGGGTCACCTGGGGGCTCCGCGAACCCGCCGCGCGACGCGCGAAACGGCTGCTCGACATCGTCGTCGGCCTGGCGCTCCTCGTCCTCGCGCTGCCGGTGCTCGCCGTGTGCGCCGCCGCCGTGCGGTTGGAGGACGGGCCCGGCGTGCTGTTCCGGCAGCGCCGCGTCGGACTCGGCGGGGAGGAGTTCGTCCTGCTGAAGTTCCGGACGTTGAAGCACGTCGAGGAGCGCGAGTCCGACACCCGCTGGACGGTCACCGGCGCCGACCGCACCGGCCGCGTCGGCCGCTTCCTGCGCGCCAGCTCCCTGGACGAGCTGCCGCAGCTGTGGAACGTCGTCCGGGGCGACATGAGCCTGGTCGGGCCGCGCCCGGAGCGCCCGCACTTCGTGGAGCAGTTCTCCCGCACCTGCCCGGGCTACGTGCTGCGGCACCGCGTCCCGGTGGGGATCACGGGCTGGGCGCAGGTCCACGGGTTCCGCGGGGACACCTCGATCGAGCTGCGCGCCCGCCTCGACAACCACTACATCGACCACTGGACGTTCGCCGGGGACCTGCGGATCCTGCTGCTCACCGTGCGCGCGCTGATCGTCCGGGACGCCGGATGACGGCCGTCGCGGCGCTGCCCGTCCGACTCCCGGCGCTGCCGCGGCGGCCGAGCTGGCTCGTCGCCGCGACCGTGGCGAGCGTCGCGATCCCCGCCGGGACGCGGGCGGTCGGCTCCGGCACCCAGGTCACTCCCGCCGACGCCGCCACCGCCTGCCTGGTCGCGGTCGCCGCGTTCCTGCTGGTCACCGGGCGGGCCGAGCTGCCGCGCCGGGCGCTGCCCGCGTTCGGGCCGCTGGTCGCCGGGCTCGGGATCAGCACCGTGTGCTCGGCGGACACCGCGTCCAGCCTGCCGGGGTTCGTCCGGGACGCGCAGATCTTCGTGCTCGTCCCGCTGGCCGTGGTCGTGCTCGTCCGGGACCGCCGCGACTTCGCGATCGTGTGCGGGTCGGTCCTCGGGCTCGGGCTCGCGGAGGCCGCGTTCGGGATCTGGCAGGCGCTCACCGAGCACGGCGCCGCCATGAGCGGACGGAACATCCGCGCGGTCGGCACCTTCGGCGCGGCCGACGTGATGGCCATGTCCGTCGTCGTCGGCATCGCGTTCCTCGTGCTGACCGCGCTCGCGCTGGCCGCGCCGGGACGCGGCGTCGCCGCCGTCCTCGGCGCGCTCGCCGGGCTCGGCGTGCTCGGCGCCGCGCTCGCCTTCTCGCTCAGCCGGGGCACCTGGGTCGCGCTCGGCGCCGCCGCCGTCCTGGTCCTCGTCGTGTTCGACCGGTGGACGGCCGCGAAGGTCCTGGCCTGCTGCGCGGCGCTGCTGGTCGTGACGGTCGCGGGCGCGGGCGGCGGCGCGCAGGCCGTCGTCGACCGGTCGCGGTCCCTCGCCGGGACGGTCGGCGCCCCGGACCGCTCCGTGGACGACCGCTACCACCTGTGGTCGGCCGCCCTGCGGATCTGGGAGGACCATCCCGGGACCGGCGTCGGCGTGAAGAACTTCCCCGCCTACCGCGACGCGTACGCGGGGATCGAGCTGTCGTCGGGGAGCGAGACGTCCGACCCCGTCCACGGGTACGCGCGGCAGCCGCTGCTGTCGCCGCACAACGAGTACCTGCTGTTCCTGTCCGAGCAGGGCGTGTTCGGGTTCGCGGGGCTCGCCGCGTTGGCCGCCGCGCTCGCCGCCGGGCTGTGGGCGCGCCGCCGCGTCCGCGACCCGTTCTGGCTCGCGGGCGTCGCGCTGCTCACGTTCCTGCTGGTCAACTTCCTGTACGCGGACCTCGGCGGGCCGACCTGCGCGCTCACCGCCGTCGTGCTCGGCGTCGTCGCGTCCCGCTCCCTCGGGAACGTGCGCGACTTCGGAAGGCCGCGGCACTCCCGGGAGGTGCGGGCATGACGCGCGCGGGCTCGGTGGGACGGGCCGCCGCGCTGTCCGGCGCGCTGATCACCGCCGGGAACGGGCTCGGCTTCGTCCGCGACCTGACGATGGCGCACCTGTTCGGCGCGAGCGGCAGGACCGACGCCTTCCTCGTCGCCTGGACGATCCCCGAGACCGTCACGCCGCTGCTCATCGAGGACGCCATGGCGCTCCTCATGATCCCCGTCATGACCCGGCTCCTCGCGCGCGGGGAGGGCCCGCGCCCGCTCGTCGCCTCGACCCTGCCGCGGCTGGTCGCCGGCCTGTCCGCGGTGACGGTCACGCTGATCGTGGGCGCGCCCCTAGTGATGCGGCTCCTCGCCCCCGGCCTCACCGAGTTCGGGCCCGGCGTCCAGTGCGTGCGGCTCACGGCGGTCACCGTCGTCACGCTCGGCATCGCCGGGTTCATGAGCGCCACGCTGCGCGCCCACCACCGGTTCGGGCCGCCCGCCGCGATCTACATCGTCAACAACATCGGCATCCTCCTGCTGATCGCCGCGCTGTCCGGGACGATCGGCGTGACGAGCGCGGCGGTGGGGATCGCGTTCGGGAGCGTCCTGATGGTGGCGGTGCAGGCGCCCGCGTTCGTCCGCTGCCTCCGCGCGCCCGACCGGCTGCCGCCCGCGGTCCCGCGGTCCGGCGACCTCGAGACGCGGCTCGGGCTCGCGGCCGTCGCGCCGATCGTCGTGTACACGGTGACCCGGCAGGCGCAGGTGTTCGTCGAGCGGTTCCTCGGCTCCGAGCTGGCCGCCGGGTCGATCTCGCACCTGAACTACGCGCAGAAGGTCGCGCAGGTCCCGATGGTGATCTCGCTGCTGGTCGTGACGGTGACGTTCCCGAAGCTCGCCCGCGCCTCCGCGGAGGGCAACGTCCGCGAGGTCGCCCGCCGCATCCAGCGGGACCTCGCCATCGCGAGCGCGATGGTGCTCGCCGCGACCGCGTTCCTCGTCGCGTTCGCGCCGACCGTGACGCGGGTGCTGTTCGAGCACGGCGAGTTCACGGCGGCCGACACGCGGGGCACGGCGTCGATCATGCGCGTCTACGCGCTCGGGCTGTGGGGGCAGACGGCGGTCGGGCTCGCGGCGCGGGCGTTCTTCGCGGGGCGGCGGCCGACCTGGCGGCCCGCCGCCGTGCTGCTGCTCGGCCTCGCGGCGACGGCGGCGATCGGGGCCGCGTTCGCCGCGTCCTTCGGGACGCTCGCGCTCGCCGCCGGGAACGCCGCCGGGATCACGCTCGCCGCCGTCCTGCTGCTGTTCGGGCTGCGCGCGCGCGTCGCGCCGATCTCGCTGCGCCGGGTCGCCGCCGACGTGTCCCGGCTCGCGCTCGCCGCCGCCGGGGCCTGCGCGGCGGGGCTCGCCGTCGCCGCGACCGTCCCGGCCGGGATCGTCCAGCTCGCCGCCGGCGGGCTGGTGACCACCGCAGTGTTCGCCGTCCTGCTCGTCCTCGTGGGGCCCGGACTCGTCGCCTCATGGACCGCCGCCAGGCACCGCACCGAATCGGGGGAGACCAGTGAGCCGTCCGACCGAACCGACCCGAGTGACCGCGCCGGCGCGGCCGCCGGAAGTGATCAGACCGGTGCCGCTGGTGCTGATGTACCACTCGGTCGACCACTTCGATGAGGACCCGCACCTCGTCACCGTCTCGCCCGCGCGGTTCGCGCGGCAGATGGCGTGGCTGCGGGCGCGCGGCCTGCGCGGCGTCGGCACGGGCGAGCTGCTCGACGCGCACGCCGCCGGACGCGCCCGCGGCCTCGTCGGGCTGACCTTCGACGACGGCTACGCCGACTTCGTGACGCGGGCCGTCCCGGCGCTGCTGCGGTACGGGTTCGGCGCGACGGTGTTCGTCGTGTCCGGGCGCATCGGCGCCTACAACGCCTGGGACGACGGCCCGCGCAAACCGCTGATGACCGCCGACCAGATCCGCACCGCCGCCGACGCGGGCATGGAGATCGCCTCGCACGGCCGCCACCACGTCTCCCTCCCCGGCGCGGACGACACCGAGCTGCGCGAGGAACTGGAGGAGAGCCGCGCCGTCCTGGAGGACCTCGTCGAAGGCCCGGTCACCGGGTTCGCCTACCCGTACGGGCACGCGACCGCCCGCGAGGTCGAGGCGGTCCGCGCCGCCGGGTACGACTACGCCTGCGACATCTCCCCGGACGAGCCGGGACGGCACGCGCTGCCCCGCACCTACGTCGGCGACCGGGACGGGCCGGTGCGGCTGCGGGCCAAGATCGTCCGGCATGAGCTGCGCCGCCGGAGCCGCGTGTGACCCGAGTCCTGCACGTCATCACCGGGCTGGAGCACGGCGGCGCGGAACGCCAGCTCGCGCTGCTGCTGCGGCACCTGCCCGTGGACTGCGAGGTCGCGACCCTCACCCGGACGGGCACGCTCGGCGCCGAGATCCGCCGGACCGGCGTCCCCGTGCACGAGATCGGCATGCGCGGCAACCGGGACCTCGCCGCGCTGCCCCGGCTCGTCCGGCTGATCCGGCGGGGACGGTACGACGTCGTCCACACCCACCTGTACCGGGCGTGCGTGTACGGGCGCGTCGCCGCCCGCCTCGCCGGCACGTCCGCGATCATCGCGACCGAGCACTCCCTCGGCGACGGCCACATCGAGGGGCGCGCCGTGACGCGCGGCGTCCGGACGCTGTACCGGGCGACGGAGCGGCTCGGCTCGGCGACGGTCGCCGTGTCCCCGACGGTCGCGGCGCGGCTGCGCGGCTGGGGCGTGCCGCCCGGCCGGATCACCGTGATCCCGAACGGCGTGGACGCCGCCGCGTTCGCGTTCCATCCGGGGCGGCGCACCGCGACCCGGCGGCGGCTCGGCATCGGGCTGACCGAGCCGGTCGTCGGCGCGGTCGGACGGCTCGTCCCCACCAAGCGGTTCGACCTGCTGATCGAGGCGGTCGCGGCGCTGGACGGCGTCCGGCTGCTGCTCGTCGGCGCGGGCCCCGAGCGGGCCGCGCTGGAGCGCCGGGCCCGCGACCTCGGCGCCGCCGGGCGGGTCGTCTTCGCCGGGGGCACCTCGGACGTCGCGGGCGCGCTCGCCGCGATGGACGTGTTCGCGGCGCCGTCCGTCCAGGAGACGTTCGGGCTCGGCGTGCTGGAGGCGCTCGCCGCCGGGCTGCCCGTCCGGTACACGACCTGCCCCGCGCTCGACGACCTCCCGCCCGGCGAGGCGCCCGCCGCCGCCCGCCGGCTGCCCCCGGACGCCGCGCGCTGGGCCGCCGAGCTGGACCGCGAGGCCCGCGCGCCCCGGGACCGGACGCGGGTGCCGCCCGCCGTCGCCCGCTACGACATCGCCGAGCAGGCCGCGCGGCTCGCCCGGCTCTACCTCCTCCCGGAAACCCCTGGCCGCGCGGGCGTTCCGAAACGAGAGGAGGCGCAGGATGCCGTCACATGACATCTACCGGAGGCGGGCGAGCCGCGGGCGGGTGAGGAAGGGGCGGGGGCGCGCGGCGGTCCCCGTGCCCGGCGTCGGGCGCGCGCTGCTCGCGGCGGCGCTGCGGCGGTTCGGGCCGTCGCTCGCGTTCGTCGTCGCCGGGTTCCTCGGCGGGCTCGGGTACGTGCTGCTCACCCCCGCCACCTACACGGCCAACGCCTACGTGCTGGTCGTGAACGACGCGCGGACGGACGGCCCGGCCGCGGTGAACTTCGCCCAGACGTTCGGACGGCTCGCGCCGCTGCCGGAGACCCTCGGGTACTCGGCGCTGCCGCTGCCGAAGGGGGCGGGCGGGTCGCCGCGCGACCACGTCCGGGCGTCCACCTCGCCGGACACGCCGCTGATCGAGCTGACCGGCAGCGCGCCGACGTCCCGCGCCGCCGCCGCGTTCGCCAACGCCGCCGCGGACGCGCTCGTCCGCTACGGGGCGGCGCACCGCGCCGAGACGGGCGTCCGGGTCGCGCCGATGAGCCGCGCCGCGCCGCCCGGCGCGCCCGCCTCGCCGAACCCGGTGCTCGGCATCGGCGCCGGCACCGCGTCCGGCGTGCTGCTCGCCGGGCTGAGCGCCGCCGCGCTGAGCGGCCGCCGCCCGACGCGGCGCCGCACCGTGCCCCGCGTCCTGATCACGGGCCCGGCCGACGCGGAGCTGCGGCCATGACCCCGTCCGCCTGTTCCGCTTGTTTCGCTTTGGGGCCTCGTTGTTTCGCTTGGGGGGCTCGTGGTTGAGGACGGGGACACGCCGGTTCGGGTGTTGCACGTCAGCCAGCCGAACGCGGGCGGCGTCGCCGTCTACATCGGGCAGGCGGTCCGCGAGCAGCGGGCGCGCGGCTGGGAGGTCGCCGTCGCCTGCCCGCCCGGCGGGGACCTGCCCGCGCGCTGCGCCGCCGCGGGCGTGCCCTGGTTCAGCTGGAAGGCCGGACGCGCCCCCGGGCCGCGCATCCTGCTGGAGTCGCTCAGCCTCCGCCGCCTGGTGAAGGGCTTCGAGCCGGACGTCGTCCACCTGCACTCCTCCAAGGCGGGCCTCGCCGGGCGGCTGCCCGGCCGCCCGCGCGGCACGCCGACGATCTTCCAGCCGCACGGCTGGTCGTGGCTCGCCGCGACCGGCGCGCAGGACGCGCTCAGCCGGTGGTGGGAGCGGGTCGCCGCGCGGTGGAGCGACGCGCTCGTCTGCGTCGGCCTCGGCGAGTTGCGCGAGGGTGTGCGGGCGGGGGTGCGCGGGCCGTTCCGAATCGTCCGCAACGGCGTTGACCGGCGGCTGTTCCGGCCCGCCGACGCCGCCGCCCGGCTGGTCGCGCGGACCCGGCTCGGGCTGCCCGCCACCGCGCCGCTCGCCGTCTGCGTCGGCCGCCTCACCCGGCAGAAGGGGCAGGACGTCCTGGTCGCGGCGTGGCCCGCCGTCGTCGCGCGGTGCCCGACCGCGCGGCTCGCCATCGTCGGGGACGGCGCCGACCTCGACCGGCTGCGCCGTGCCCCGGCGGCGGGCGGCGTGCTGTTCGCCCCGGCCTCGCGGGAGCCCGCCGACTGGCTGTCCGCGTCGGACGTCGTCGTGCTGCCGTCCCGGTGGGAGGGGCTGTCGCTGATCGCGCTGGAGGCCCTCGCGGTCGGGCGGCCGCTCGTCGGGTCGGACGTGCCCGGCATCGCGGAGGTCGTCCGTCCGGGGGTGGGCGCGCTGGTGCCGGCGGACGATCCCGGCGCGCTCGCGGCGGCGGTCGCGCACCGGCTGCTGCGCCCGGCCGTCGCCGAGCGGGAGGGCGAGGCGGCGGCCGCCGCCTCCGCCGGCTACGACCTCGGCCGGACGCTGGCGCTGCTCGCCTCGGTCACCCGCGAGGTCGCCGCCCTCCGCGACCACCGGCCGTGCGACCGATGTTCGGACGACCCCTGCTTCGGCGAGCGGTGCTTGGACGACCGCTTCTTCGACGGCGTCGCCTTGGACGGCGACTTGCTGGACTGCGACTTGCTGGATTGCGACTTGCTGGACGCGGGCGCTCCGGACGGGGGCGCCTTGGAGACCGGGGCGGCGGCCGGTCCGGCGCCGAACAGCTCGCGGTAGGCCGCCGTCGAGGCCGGATTGCGGCGGCACGCCCACACGCCGTGCGGACAGTAGTCGCTGATCGACTGATAAGCGACATTATGCGACATCATCCAGCTGTGCATCCCGCGGATGAAAGCGGGATTGTCGTTGTTGCGGAAGAGCCCCCATTCGGGGAACGAGATGGGCTTGCGGTGCGCGGTCGCGAAATCGGCCTGCGCGCGCAGCCCGTACGGCTCGTTGACGAAATCCGTGAACGTCTCCCCGCTCGGCTGGTCGTAGGTGTCGGTGCCGATGATGTCGACGACGTCGTCGCCCGGATAGCAGTTCGTCCACGGGATGACGTCGCGGCCCCTGGCGGGCGCGAAATCGAAACGGAAACGCGCGCCGCGCACGCCGCGCATGACCGTCACGATGCGCCGCCAATACGCGCGCCACGCGGCCGGGTCGGGCTCGCAGCGGCCCGCGTACTGCTGCCCGTTCATCTCCCAGCCGAGGACGATGACCGAGTCACCGGCGCGGTAGGCGGCGAGGCGCTGCGCGAGCGTCCGGTAATGGACGTCGAAGGCGCCCGCCGCGCCGCGCCGCAGCAGCGAGGCCAGCACCGGGACGGGCGCGCGGGTCTCGTTCGGGGCCATCATCGGGACGTTCACCACCAGCATCCGCCGCGGGTCGGCGGCCTTCCACCGGGCCCACGGCGCGATCATCTGCTCCGGCCCCTCGATGTACCGCCAGTCGTTCCCGGGCAGGTACGTGCGGCCCACCGTCACCGGCGCGCCGAGCCATTGCCGGAACTGCTCGACCCGGGCGACGCCCTCCGCGCCGGAACCGAGGAACGCGCCCAGCGGAACGTATTTCGGCGATTCCACCGCCAGCCGGTCACGGCCCTTTTCGGCGGCCGCCCCCGGCGGCGCTCCGCAAAGCGCGAACACCAGCGCCGCCGCGGTCAGAATGGGCAGGGGTGAACGGTGCGAAAAGGGCATTTCACGGCGCCGTCCGAAAGGCCGCCCTGGCGTGTGGATATCGGCTGCTGCCATGCGTATAGTGTGCCATTGGACGTTCGTCCGCGAACTAATCAGCCGCTCACTTACAGGTCAAATTTTACGTTTTTTGGAGGGTCGCCTTGTGCCATAGTCCGGTGGAACGGGCCCGCTGAGCGCATGGTCGCCGACACGCGGGTCCCGGCGGCGCCGCGGCTCGATCCCGGCCTGCCCGTCCTGCTGCTGCGCACCGACCCGAACGTCTTCCACCACGGGACGCTCGGCGTCATCCGCAGCCTCGGACGCGCCGGGGTGCCGGTGCACGCGATCCTGGAGGGGCGCGGAAACCCGTCGTCCCGGTCCCGCTACCTGCGCGGCGGCGAGCCGTGGGCGCCGCCCGCCGCGCGCCCGGCCGCGCTGCTCGGCCACCTGCGGACGATCGCCGCGCGGATCGGCGGGCGGCCGCTGCTCGTCCCGATGGACGACGCCGGGGCGATCTTCGTCGCCGAGCACGCCGACGCGCTGGCCCGCCGCTTCGCCTTCCCCGTCCAGGACCCGGACGTCCCGCGCCGCGTCGCCGACAAGTCGCTGCTGCTGGAGGCGTGCGCGGCGCACGGCCTGCGCTGCCCGCCGAGCCGCACGCCCGCGTCCGCCCGCGACGTCGACGCCGCCGTCCGCGACCTCGGGCTGCCGCTGATCGTCAAGTTCGCGCGGCCGTGGCGGCTCGGGCCCGGCCTGCGCAGCACCACGCTCGTTCACGCGCGGGACGAGGCGCACCGGCTGTTCGCCGCGTCCCGCGACGGCGGCCCCGGCGGCGGCGCGGGCCCGCTGGTCCTCCAGCGGCGCATCCCGCCGGGCGGCGGCGACTGGTTCTTCCAGGGCTACTTCGACGACGACCTCGGCTGCCTCTTCGGCGGGACGGGCCGCAAGCACCTCGCCCTCCCGGCCCACGCGGGCCACACCGTCCACGGCGAATGGGTCGCGAACCCCGAGCTGGAGCGGCTCGCGGTGCGGATCGTCCGGCTGCTCGGCTGCCGCGGCCTCGTCGACCTCGACTTCCGCCTCGACCCCGGCGACGGCGGCTACCACCTGCTCGACTTCAACCCGCGGATCGGGGCCCAGTTCCGGTTGTTCGCCGACCGGAACGGGCTCGACCTCGTCCGC
Source organism: Actinomadura decatromicini (assembly GCF_008121305.1). Lineage (NCBI taxonomy): Bacteria > Bacillati > Actinomycetota > Actinomycetes > Streptosporangiales > Thermomonosporaceae > Actinomadura > Actinomadura decatromicini. The sequence goes on from NZ_VSRQ01000002.1 coordinate 690,003, forward strand.
GCCCTCCACCTCGACCAGTCGGGTCGCCGCGTCCCGGACGCGCGCCCGGCTTTCGGCCGGAACCTGCTCGTGGAGAACCACTTTCTGCGACGGTCCGCCGGACGGCCCCTGCTGCGCGCGGCGACCCTCCGCCCGTTGCGCGAGGCCGACGAGTTCGCCTGGTTCGCCGGGGACGACCTGCCGCCCTTCCTCGCCATGGGAGGACGCAGCGTGCTCCGCGCGGTCCGGCGGCTCCGCACCAGGTGACACCGCGAACACAACGGGGGGAACGAACATGATCGACTCGGTTGGCGACGTCGTGATCGCCGGCGCCGGGCCCTACGGCCTGTCGGCGGCGGCCCACCTGCAGAACCTCGGGCTCGACGTGCGGATCATCGGGCAGCCGATGCGGTTCTGGGCGGAGAACATGCCGGAGGGCATGCATCTCAAGTCCGAGCCGTTCGCGTCCAGCCTCGGCGCGCCGCACTCGGGCATGCGCTTCACCGACCGCCATCCGGACTGGCGGCTCGGGCGCCCGATCCCCCTCGACACCTTCGTGGCCTACGGCCGCTGGTTCGCCTCCGTCGCGATCCCGGGCACCGAGGACGCGCAGGTCGTGAACGTCGAGCGCGGCGGCCCCGGCGGGTACGTCGTGACGCTGTCCACCGGCGAGACGATCGCGACCCGCGCGGTCGTCGTCGCCGTCGGGGTCGGGCCGTTCGCGCACATCCCGGACGAGCTGGCGGGCCTGCCGTCCTGGCTCGTCTCGCACAGCAGCCGGCACCGCGACCTCGGCCTGTTCGCGGGGAAGGAGGTCGCGGTGATCGGCGCCGGCCAGTCCGCGATAGAGACGGCCGTGCTGCTCGCGGACGCGGGCGCGTACCCGCACCTCCTCACGCGGCGCCGTGAGCTCGACTGGAACACGGTGCCGGAGGAGCACCGCTCGCCGCGGGCGCGGATGCTCGGCGGCCCCCGCTCCGGGCTCGGCACCGGCTACCGGACGTGGCTGTGGGCGGAGCGTCCCGGGCTCGTCCGCTACCTGCCGGAGCGGACCCGGCAGAAGATCGTCCGGGAGACGCTGCCGCCCGCGGGCGCGTGGTGGCTGCGCGACCGGCTGGACGACCGCGTCCGCGTCTCGACCGGCCGCTACCTCGCGAAGGTCGCCGAGGACGGCGGCGGCGTCGCGCTCACCACCATCGACCGGACCGGCGGCCGCCGCGTCACCGAGGCCGAGCACGTCATCGCCGCCACCGGGTTCGTCCCGGACGTCGACCGGCTCGACCTGCTGTCGCCGGAGCTGCGCGCCGAGGTGACGACCCGGTTCCGGGCGCCGGTGCTCAGCCGCGACTTCGAGTCGTCGGTGCCGGGCCTGTACTTCGCGGGGCTCGCCGCCGCGCCCACGTTCGGGCCGGTCATGCGGTTCGTGCACGGGTCCGGGTTCGCGGCGCGGCGGATCTCGCACCACATCGTCCGGCGGACGCCGCCGATGCGGGCCCCCGCGGGCGGCGCCGTCGTGGAGCCGGACACGTCCCTGGAGACGGACGCCTCCACCCGGTGAAGGATCTTCCTCCGGCGGGCGGTGCTTCGCGGCGCCGCCCGCCGGGTGCTCCGGCGGGCTAGCGCCAGGGCGGCCGGGCGCGGCGTTTCGCGCGCTCGGCGCCCGCGGTCGCGACGGCCCAGCGCCAGCGCGCGTAGAGCGTCCAGGCGGTGGTGCGGGCGCGCCCGGAACGGGGCGTCTGAGCTGCGGGGACGTTCGGCAGCACGAGCACCTGGAGCTCGCTGCGGCGGACGAACCTGCGGGCCTCGCGACGGGGCGCGCCACGGCGGCGCGGCGGGCGCAGGCGCATGATCGCGGACGCGGGGTCGGGCATCGCGGGCTCCTCGGGCGGGGGCGCAGGCGCCGCAGGGCGTGCACCGAATGTATCGCACTCGATACCGTCCGCCATCCTTCCTCTGAACCCGGCGTGAACGGCGGGTGCGCGGGGGTGGGCCTGGGGCGTCGAGTGCGGCCGGGGGCCGCGTTCACGGCGAAATCCTCGAATTCCGGTAAAGCGGTCATCATGCCGCCGGAAAACCGGGTGCCGCCAAAGCGAAATTAATGCGGAGGTAAATGATCCGGCGACATGCCGGGCGGTCGAACAATGGCTCCTCGATCGTGCGTGGGGTGGTGCTACCTTCGTGCCGCTGACTCGGTACCGCCAGCGGAAAAGGCGGCGGAAAAGGAGAGAAACGGACGTGGAACCGGCACCGATCCAATGCGGGGCGAACCGCCCCGAGGGTCGGTTTCCGCATGCCCTCGGCACCGTTCTCGTCCGGCTCGCCGCCATCGCGGGCCTCGCCTTCGCGGGCTGGATGGCCCTCGCCACACTGAACGGCTCCTCCGCCTCGGCCACCGAGCACCGTCCGAACACCGGACGCCAGCACGGCCCCGACGACACCCCGCTCGGACACCTACGGGCCCCCGCACTCCACACACCCGCCCTAGGGGCACCCGGAGTACGAACCCTCGGAGTCCGGACGCCCGCACTCCACGCATCCGGAGTGCGGACGCCCAGGCTCCACGGACCCGCACTCGGGACACCCGCGCTCCACACACCCGGGGTTCGGACGTCCAAGCTCCACGCATCCGGAGTCCGGACGCCCGCACTCCACGCGCCCAGAGTTCGGGCGCCCAGGCTCCACGCATCCGGAGTCCGGACGCCTGCGCTTCACGCGCCGGGAGTTCGGACGCCCAAGCTTCGAGCGTCCACGGTTCGGCCGCCCGCGCCGCGGGCTCCCGCCGTTCAGGTGCCCGGGGTTCGAGCCCCCGACTCTCGTGGGTCCGCGGGCCAGGCGCCCATGGTTCGGACGCCCGCCGTTCGAGGGTCCGCGGTTCAGGCGCCCGCACACGGAGCGTCCGTGGTGCGGCCGTCCGCGCTTGGCGGGCTCGGGCGTGCGGGGCAGGGGCTGCGGGGGGCCGTGGCGGACGGTGTTTCCGCCGTGCCGAGGAACGTCCAGGAGATCGGGGAGCACCCGGTCGCGTACCTGCTGGCCTGGGGACGCGGCGCGTTCGACGCCAAGGACCGCGCCGTCCGCCACCTGCGCAGGCTGGTCGCGGCGGCGGGCCTCCCCGAGCTGGGAAACCTGGACGTCCGGCACGCGCCGATCGTGAGCGGCCTCGCCGCCAGGATCACGAACCCGCGCCCCGTTCTGGACGAGCGGCTCCTGCCCCCCGTCCACGAGCGGGCGAACGGCGGCGACGGCACGACCGAAGCCGACGCCGTGACGCACGAGCACGCCAAGCGCGCGCGGGCCGGTGACACCGCCGCGCGGGCCGCGCACGCCGCCGCGACCGGAGCGAGGCCCGGCACGCGGCCGGACCGCCGCGCGGGCGGCTGCGCGCGCCACCACGACTGCGGCGGCGGCGGGCACGCGCCCGTCCCGGCGCCCGGCCCCGAGGACCCGGGCAACGCCCCGGCCGGCGGCCACCAGCTCATCCCGGTCGCCGACCTGCGCAGCGCCCGCCGCCCGGCCGCGCCGCCCGCCGCCGACCAGAGCACGTTCCACCGGACGGCGCTGACCGACGTGTCCGCGCCGGGCGGACCCTCCGTCGTCCCTGACTAGCACCCCTTCTCGCGGACGTCCCGCGCCCGTCCGGCCGCCCATGCCCGGCCGCGCCGCGCCCGCGCGTCCCCGGCCCCTCCGTCCAGTCCCTCCGTCCCGATCCAACGATCTTTCCTCGACGCGACGGCCGTGTCCGGCCGGCGCGGCTGCGCCCACCCGACGGGGTCCACCCGGACGGTCGCCGCGCAGCGATCACCACAGATTCACCGAAATCGCGCGACAAGACAGGAGCAACAATGCGCATGAGGACAAGCAACATCGGCCGCGCCGCGCTCGTGGCCGCGGGCGCCGTCGCGGTCGGAGCCGCGTTCGGCTCCGGGCTGCCCGCGACGGCGGACACGACATCCGGCGACTTCAGCGTCGCCGGCGGCAACCAGGTGCACGCCCCGATCTCCGTTCCCGTCGACGCCAGCGGGAACGCCGTCGGCGCGGTCGGCGCGGCGCAGGGCAAGTCGAAGGGCGGCGCCCACGTCTCCAACGCCCGGCACGGCGGCGGCGGGGGCGGCGGCCTGAAGACGTCCGGCAACTTCAGCGTGCTGGGCGGCAACCAGGTCGTGATCCCGATCAGCATCCCGATCGACGTCTGCGGCAACGCGGTCGCGATCATCGGTCTGGCGAAGGCGCACTGCAAGGGCGGGGCGAGCGTCACGTCCGGCAAGAAGAAGCACCACCACGGCTGGCGGGAGGCGTCCGGCTACCGGACGGCCACCGGCGCCGACGACGCCGCCCGCTGGGGCGGCGGCAAGGGCGGCGGCAAGGGCCTGCAGACGTCCGGGAACTTCAGCATCCTGGGCGGCAACCAGGTGTACGCGCCGATCAGCGTCCCGGTGAACGTGTGCGGCAACGCCGTCGCCGTCGTCGGCCTGGCCGCCGCGAAGTGCAAGGGCGGCGCGTCCGTCCAGCGCCGTGCGGGCGACCCGAAGTTGAAGACGTCGGGCAACTTCAGCGTGCTGGGCGGCAACCAGGTGTTCGCGCCGATCAGCATTCCGGTGAACGTGTGCGGCAACGCCGTCGCGGTCATCGGCCTCGCGCTGGCGCAGTGCAAGGGCGGCGCGACCGTCGGCGAGAAGCCCGGCGAGAAGCCGAAGCACCACCACAAGCCGCACAAGCCGCACAAGCCGAAGCCGTGGAAGCCGTCGAAGCACCGTCCCGCGGCCAAGCACAAGAAGCTGCCCTCGAACCTGCGCGGCGGGGCGGCGATGGAGAAGGGCAAGGCCGAGATGGAGCGGGGCAAGTCGATGCTCCAGCGCAGCAAGGCGAGCCTCGGGTCCGGCGACGGCCGCGCGGCGACCATCGTGCCTTCGGCGAGCAACGCCCGGCCCGCGACCAACGCGCGGATGGCGACCACGCGGACCGTGACCCGTCCGAGGTCGGGTGAGCAGCTCAGCGGGGTGCAGCGGTTCGTGAACTCGCTGAAGCGGGCCGTCCGGCTCCCGGGCGTGAACGTCAAGCCCGGCGAGCTCGGCCCGAAGCTGCCCTCGAAGAACGCCGTGCCGGTGGAGCTCGGCACCCCGGTGACGCGCTGACCGGGCGACAGACCGGCGGCGGATGACGATCCTCCGCCGGTGCGACAGCGGAGAGGGGGCGGCAGACGTGCCGCCCCCTTCCCTTCGCGGCCTTAACGGCCCGCGCGGCCCGCGCGGCCCGCGCGGCCAATCCTGCCGGCCCCCTGACCGATGGAGATGAAGCATGCTTGACCGGAAGTCCCTGCTCGCGGCGGGAGTCGCCGCGTGCTGCAGCGTGTCCCTGGTGGGCGTCCCGCAGGCGCGGGCCGGGTCGGCGGCGAGCCCGGCGGCGGCCGTCGCGGCGGGACGTGCCGCGCAGCCGAAGCGGGGAGCGCTGATCGGGAAGATCTGGATCCCGCGGATGGGCCTCAGGATGGGCGTCTGGGAGGGCGTCAGCCAGCGGGTGCTGCAGCTCGGCCCCGGGCACTACCCCTGGACGGGCCTGCCGGGACGCGACGGCAACACCGTCCTGCTCGGCCACCGGACGACGTGGCGCCACCCGTTCAACCGCCTCGACCTGATGCGCGGCGGCGACCGGATCGTCCTGAAGTACGGGCGCACGACCTACACCTACCGGGCGCGGACGAAGCGCGTCATCGACCCGATGGACCGGCGGGCGCTGGAGCCGGTGCCGTTCAAGGCGCGCAGCGCCCCGCACGGCCAGTGGATCACGCTGATCACCTGCACCCCGAAGGGGTCGGACCGGCACCGCCTCGTCGTCGTCGGCAAGCTCTACCGCACGTCGCCCAAGCGCTGACCCGCCATGTAGGGCATGGACGCTGAGCGACGGCGGCGGTGACGGTGACTGCGACGGCGCTCAGCGTTCGCCGTAGAGGGAGATCAGCCCCTCGTAGTCGCCCCGTCCGAGCGTGGACATGGAGTCGTCGCAGGACCCGGTCGAGGGCGTCATCGTCAGCCTGGAGTGGTCCGGCCCCTCGACGTGGGCGAGGCCGAAGACGTGGCCCGACTCGTGCGTCACGACCGACTCGACCGAGTAGCTTCCGGGGACGCAGGGCCCGCCCGTCCACCAGCGCTTGCCCCGTTCCTGGAGCGCCATGTCCGTCTCGACGGTGGACGGCCCGCTGTACCAGATGCACGTCGCCGCGAGGACGTCGCTCTCCGCCCCCGTCATGGACCGCCAGCCGAACGTGTTCACCCCGTCCCGGACGCCGCAGGTGGCGTCGGCGGTGATGTTCGGCCCGGCGGACGACTCCCCGGCGTACCGCTGGCGGACGTCCGGCGACGGCGCGAACCGGCGTCCGGCCGTGCAGTCGGTGTTCGCGCCCGCCATGTTGGCGACGCCCCGCGCGACGGCGTCGCGGCGCTGGCCGGTCGCCCCCGCGCGGTAGCGCCATTCGACGGTCGTACCCTTCGGCCACCGGGCGGGCTCGGCGCGGTAGGTGGTGTCCTGGCACGGGTCGAGCGGGGCGCGGGACGCGCGCGGCCTGCCCTCCGGCACCCGTCCGCCCCGGCTGATGATCGTGACCTCGCGGGCCCGGGCGTCGACGGCCACGCGCAGCTCGGTTCCGCCGCCGGTGCGCAGCGCGTGCGCGATGAGCGAGGTCCCGTCGGCGGGGACGACGGCGGTGAGCCCGTTCGCGCCGCGGACCGTCCGGCCGCGCAGGTCGCAGTCGGAGATGCGGACCCGCTGCGGCATCGCGCGGGCGTTGAGCGTCCCGCCGGGCCTGCACCAGGCGGGCGCGCGGCCCGCCCCGGCGGCGGGCGCGGCGGCGGTCACCGGACCGGCGAGCGCGGCGGCCGCCGGCAGCGCCACCGCCAGCGCCGCGCGTGAGAGTGCGTGCATACCAGTTCTCCGATGTGTGGCAACGTCCCTTCGGACTCTTCCGCCGGGCCGGGGAAAGGGAAACCGCCGCCGACTAAAATGATCACCATCTTGGGAATGGCGGCATTCGCATAAATGCGGCACTGGGAATCTGTGGCGCGAAACGCTGCGAGGTAGCCCGGTGGACACGCTGTAAGTCCTTGGCAAATCATTCTCCATAATCTGGTAAACACGTTTATCTCCGGCAGGTCAGGAAAAGCAGGGAGTAATCCGGCAACTCGGGATCAACACGGCTACCGAGCGGCGGGCGCCGCCTCCCCACCCCCCGCAGTCCGGCAGCGTTACGGAAGCAGAGGTGTTCAACGTGCAGACGCAGACACAGGTGCGGGAACTGATGGGCATGGGCGTGACCGACACCAACGGGACGAAGGTCGGCACGATCAAGCAGGTGTACCTGAACGACGACTCCGGCGCGCCGGAGTGGGTCACCGTGCACACCGGATGGTTCGGGATGCGGGAGAGCTTCGTGCCGTTGTCCGGGTCGCGCAAGGCGAAGGACATGCTGCAGGTCCCGTACGACAGGGAGACCATCAAGGGCGCCCCGAACGTCGACGCGGACGAGCACCTGTCGCACGCCCAGATCGTCGACCTCTACCGGCACTACGGCGTCCGCCCGCCGGGCGGCGCGCGGTCCGGCGAGGCGGAGGGCGGCGGCACGGGGGAGCGGACCGGGGAGCGCCGGACGGCCGAGTCCGAGAGCCGGACGTCCCAGGGCCTCGCGCCCGAGGGCCGGGTGTCCGAGGGCGCGGGCGGCGGCACCGGCACCGGTCCGGGCACCGGCACGGGCACCGAGCGGACGTCCGGCACGGACGAGTTCGCCGGGACGCGCGGCTCCCCGCGGCCGGGCGCCGCCGGGATGGCCGTCCACCCCGAGCGGGACCGGGGCGGCAAGGGGATGCCCGCCCAGTCGCCGCGCACGGGCGCGGAGACCCCGATGACCGAGATCACCCGGTCGGAGGAGCGGCTCCGCGTCGGCACCGAGCGCCACGAGGCGGGGCACGTGCACGTCCGCAAGTGGATCGAGACCGAGACGGTCGAGCGGACCGTCCCCGTCACGCACGACGAGCTGAAGGTCGACCGGGAGCCGATCAAGGACGGCAGGCCCGCCCCCGAGGTGTCCATCACCTCGGACGACCTGGACTTCATCCTCTACGAGGAGCGTCCGGTGATCGCGAAGGAGACGGTGCCGGTCGAGCGCGTCCGGCTGCACACCGAGCAGGTGCAGGACGAGCAGACGATCCGCGGCGAGCTGCGCCGCGAGCGCATCGAGGTCACCCGCGACGACGCCTTCCCGGACCGGGAGCCCGGCCGGGACCGAGGCCCGGAGGGCGGGCGCGGCGGCCCGAACCGCTGATCCCGTCCGATCCGGGGCAACCCGCGCCATCCTGGATGACGGAGCGCCCGGCCGGTCGTACTCACCCGCCGGCCCGCCGGGCGCCCGTCCTATGCGCCGTCTGTTTCGTGCGCCGTCTCTTTCGTGCGTCTGTTTCGTGCGTCGCCCGTGACCGGTCGGCGGCCTGGTCGCGGGCGTGCCGCATGCGCGCGGCCCAGTCGGGGGAGGTTCCAAGCCGAGCGCGCTCGGAACCACACCCGGGAGGGACGACTTGCGACACCCGCGCACCACCACCGCCGCCGCCACCCGGATCGGGCGATCACTGGTCGCGCTGGCCACCGTCGCCGCGCTCCCGCCGGTCGCCGCGGCGCGTCCCGCGTCGGCCGCCCCCGTCCCGTACCTGGACGCGGGCCTGCCGGTGCCGAAGCGGGTCCAGGACCTCCTCGGCCGCATGACCCTGGAGGAGAAGGCCGGGCAGATGGCGCAGGCCGAGCGCTCCGCCGTCGACGGCGACCGCGACGGGATCACGACGCTCGGCCTCGGGTCGGTGCTGTCCGGCGGCGGGTCGGCGCCCGCCGAGAACACGCCGAAGGGCTGGGCGGACATGGTGGACGCCTACCAGTCCAAGGCCCTCGCCACCCGCCTCAAGATCCCGCTGCTCTACGGGGTGGACTCGGTGCACGGCCACAACAACCTGGTCGGCGCGACCGTCTTCCCGCACAACCTCGCGATGGGCGCCACCCGCGACCCCGACCTCGTCCGGCGAGAGGGGCAGATCACGGCGGTCGAGACGCGGGCGACCGGCCCGCAGTGGGTGTTCGCGCCGTGCGTGTGCGTCGTCCGCGACCTGCGCTGGGGACGCGCCTACGAGAGCTTCGGCGAGGACCCGCGGCTCGTCATCGACATGGAGACCGGAATCGAGGGCTTCCAGGGCTTCCAGGGACGCAACAGGCGCGACATGGCGGGCCCGGAGCGCGTCCTCGCGACGGCGAAGCACTTCGCGGGTGACGGGGACACGGTGTTCGGATCGTCCAAGACCGGGACGTACACGATCGACCAGGGCGTCACGGTCACCGACCGCCGCACGTTCGACCGGATCGACCTGGCCCCGTACGTGACGGCGGTGCGGAAGTACCGGGTCGGCAGCATCATGCCGTCGTTCTCCAGCGTCGACTGGACGGAGGACGGCGTCGGCAACCCCGTGAAGATGAGCGCGCACAAGGAACTGCTGACCGACGTCCTCAAGGGAAGGATCGGGTTCGACGGTTTCCTCATCAGCGACTGGGAGGCCGTTCACCAGCTTCCCGGCGACTACGCCACCCAGGTCCGGACGGCCGTCAACGCCGGCATGGACATGTTCATGGAGCCCTTCAGCGCGCCCCAGTTCGTGGAGACGCTACTGGGCGAGGTCAGGGCCGGACGGGTCGCCACGTCCCGGATCGACGACGCCGTCGCCCGCATCCTCACGGCGAAGTTCGAGCTGGGCCTGTTCGAGCACCCCTACACCGACCGCCGCCTCGCCGGGACGATCGGCTCGCCCGGGCACCGCGCGGTCGCCCGCCGGGCCGTCGCCGAGTCGCAAGTCCTGCTGAAGAACTCCGCGAACGCGCTGCCGCTGAAACGCAACGTGCGAATCTATGTCGCGGGCGCCGATGCCGACGACATCGGCAACCAGGCGGGCGGCTGGACGGTCACCTGGCAGGGTTCGTCCGGCCGGATCATCCCCGGCACGACGATCCTGGACGGCATCAGGCGGCACTCGTCCAACGTCACCTACAGCGCGGACGCCTCGGCGCCCACGTCCGGCAGCGACGTCGGCGTCGTCGTGGTCGGCGAGAAGCCGTACGCGGAAGGTGTCGGCGACGTCGGCAACGGCCACACCCTGAACCTGTCCGACGCCGACAAGGCGAACATCGACACGGTCTGCGGCGCGCTCAGGACGTGCATCGTGCTGGACGTGGCGGGACGCCCGCAGATCGTCACCGACCGGCTCGCGAAGGCCGACGCGTTCGTCATGTCCTGGCTGCCGGGCAGCGAGGGCGCGGGCGTCGCGGACGTCCTGTTCGGCGACCGCCCGTTCACCGGCCGCCTCCCGGTCTCGTGGCCGCGCACCGAGGACCAGGAGCCCATCAACATCGGCGACCGGAACTACCGCCCCCTCTTCCCCTACGGCTACGGCCTGAAGACCGGCACCCGCCGCTGACCTCGCCGGGAACCGGTTGTCGCGAACCAATGCCGTTGACCGGGCCGAGGCCCGCCGGGAACCGGTTGTCACCAACCGATGCCGTTGACCGGGCCGAGGCCCGCCGGGAACCGGATGTCGCCAACCGATGCCGTTGATCGGGCCGGAGTCCGTCGAGGTTCGGTTGTCAGCGGCCGGTGCCATCATGGGTCGCATGGGCGACGAGGGGTCGGTGCGGGTCGATCTGTGGATCTGGTCCGTCCGCCTGCTGAAGACCCGCTCGATGGCGACGACCGCGTGCCGCGCGGGCCATGTGCGGGTGAACGACGAGCGCGCGAAGCCGTCCACGACGGTGAAGCCGGGCGACGAGGTCCGGCTCCGGCACGGCGGGCGCGAGCGGATCGTCGTCGTGCAGAAGATCGTTCGGAAGCGGGTCGGCGCGCCCGTCGCGCAGGAATGCCTGATCGACAAGAGCCCGCCCCCGCCGCCGCCGGAGGCGCTCGTCCCGGTCGGCCGCCGGGACCGCGGCGCGGGCCGTCCGACCAAGCGCGACCGGCGCGAGCTGGAACGCATCCTCGACCGCTACCGCGCCCTGAACGAGCCCGCCCCACCGGACGACGACGACCTCTAGGGATTCGCCGGGTAGCGGCGTTCGGACTCCAGCGCGGACGCCACGTCGCGCGGGTAGTCGCGGCGCGCCCGCGCCAGCAGCAGGCCGTTCGCGAGCAGCGGCAGCAGGGCCAGCAGGAACACGCGGTTCAGGCCGACCGCCGTCCCGCCGCCGGTGTCGAGCAGGCCGGACGTCCAGCCGAACAGGACCGGCGCGATCGCCTCGGCGGTCATCCTGACGATCGTCCGGATGCTCTCCGCGCGCCCCCACAGCCGGAAGTGGACGACGTCCAGCCGCACCGCGTCGAGCGGCGGGTTCGCGGCGGCGAGCGCGGCCGCGGCCAGCGTGAACAGCGGCAGCGCGACCAGCGCGTCGCGGGTGAACAGGGCGGGCAGGAACAGCGCCGCCGACGCCGTGAACGCCACGGCGGGGACGGTCACCCGCGCGGTGACCCGGCCGCGGCGGACGAGCCGGTCCGCGAGCCGCCCGCCGACGAGCACGCCGCCCATCGCCGCCGCGCCGATCACCGGGAGGAACGCGGACAGCTCGCCCCGCCCGATCCCGTACCGCTCCTGGACGAACACCAGCGCGAACGTCCGGAGCCCGGCGAAGAAGAAGTACCCGAGCGCGGACGCCACGATGATGATCACGTTCGTCCGGATCCGCAGGACGTGCACGGCGGCCTGGGCGAGCGTCATCCGCGCCGGGTCGACGCGCAGGACGTTCTCCCGCCGCGGCCGGACGTTCCGCCGCGCCACCTGCTTCTGCGCGGGCTCCGCCGCGGGCCCGCGAGCGCCGCCGCCGCCCTGCGCGCCGCGCGCCGGCTCCGCCAGCCCCCACCACAGCCCCGCCGCCAGCGCCAGCCCGAGCAGCGCGACGAACCAGAACGAGACCCGCCAGCTCAGCGCGGCGGCGATGTTGCCGCCGGCGAGCAGCCCGAACCCGACCCCGACCAGCTCGCCCGCGAGGACACGCCCGTACATCCCGGCCCGCTCCGCCGTCGGGAAGAAGTCGCCGATCAGGGACGCGACCGTCGGACCGGCGGTGGCGGTGACCGCGCCGAGCGCGATCCGGGAGCACAGCAGCCACTCGAACGAGGTGGCCACCCCGCCGACGATCATCGCGAGGCTCCACAGCACCACGCTCCCGGCGAGCAGCGGCACCCGGGGCACCCGGTCCGTCAGATACCCGACCGGGAGCGTCGCGACCGCGCCGACCGCCGCCGGAGCCGCGGTGAGCACTCCCACCTTCGTGTTGCCGATGTGCAGCGAATGCCGCAGCTCATGGACGATCGCGCCGATCACTCCGGTGTCGGCCGCGTTGAGCGCGAGCACGCAGGCGAGCAGCACGACGACGCGGGTCCGGCCGTCCCCGCCGGACCGGCCGCTCAGCGCACGCCGCCAGGGCCCCGGGGCTCGCGCCGACGTCACCGATCACTTCTGCCCACCCCCTGACCAGGTATGTCACCGTCCCCGGCGCACCCGTCAGCCCGGTCGGCGGCGATGCGACCAATCCTGACGATCCGCCCACGAGCCGCCATCTCCCCGCAGGCGGGCGCGTTGCGGCAGGTAGTAGCGCCAGGAATGGAACCAGACGACCGCGAGCACGACGGCGACGGGCCACAACGCCAACGCGGCGGGACGCCCTTCGACGGTCGTCCCGACAGCGGAGGAACCGAACCCCAGCAAGAGAAGCGAAAAAACCCGAGATTCACCCACCGCGCAACTCGCCCAGCCATGGTGGCGGCCTCCCCGTCGACACCCAGTTCAAAGTCGCCCGCCATGACGACCATTCTGATGCTCGCGCCATCGGAAAGGTGGGAGTGGACGCCCGAATGTGTGCCCGATCCAAGCCCCGTGCCGAGCCAGAAAGTGCGCTGCGGAATCGTTCGGCGGGTGGTTAGCTCGCTTCGTATTCGGCTGCTCCGCCGCGGTGTCTTTTTCGGTCGGGATGGGAGCGTTGGGCGGAGGTAATTGTGGGCATCCTGGTATACTCCAGGGGCTAAGCGATCATGGGGGAGTTCCGCTCCGGCTCACAAGGTCGGCCGACCCCTTGATAATTTCCAGTGAGCGGAGTGTACGCGGATGTCGGAAGCTGAATCGGCGCGCCGGTCGAGGCGGCGGCAGATGTCAAAGGACGAGCGGCGGGCGGAGATCATCCAGACCGCCGCCGACCTGTTCGAGAAAATGGGGTACTCCGGCGCCTCCATGGACGACATCGCCGCCGCGGTCGGAATCGGAAAGCCGACTCTGTACCACTACTTCCGCAGCAAGTCGGAACTGCTGTGGTACATGCACGAAGAGCTGATCGACGGTCTGATCGCTTCGCATCGCGCCCGGCTCGCGCGGGGCGTCGCGCCGGAAGAGCTGCTGCGCGGCGTGATCCACGACTTTCTGCTCAACATCGCGACCCGGCGCGGGCAGTGCCGGGTCTTCTTCGAGAACCACCGCGAGCTGCCCGACGCCGATCTCGCCGTCGCGACCGAGAAGCGCGTCCGGTACGAGGCGATGATCGAGGAGGTCATCCGGGACGGCATCGCCGCCGGCGTGTTCCGGCAGGTCGACACCAAGCTGTTCAGCCTCGCGATATTCGGCATGAGCAACTGGGCCTACCAGTGGTACCACTCGGACGGGCGATTCACCCATGACGAGATCGCCGACGCCTTCTGGGACTACGCCTACCGCGGCCTGATGCCCTGACGCGGACGGAAGGGCACCAGGCCGCGAACCCGATTCAGGCGGTGGGCACCGCGTCGCCCGGTCCGGGCGTCGGCGGTGTGTCCTTCTGGGTCGGCTCCAGCGCCGGCGACTCGGTGTCGTTCCGGTAGGTCTCCGGCAGGAGCAGCACCGACACGACGGTGATCAGGCACACCCCGGCCATGTAGGCGGCGATGGCCAGCCACGTCCCCGTCCAGGCGTACAGGGACGTCGCGATGAGCGGCGCGAGCGCCCCGCCGACCACCGACGCCACCTGGATGCTGAGCGACATCGCCGAGTAGCGCGTCGCGGTCGGGAACGTCTCGGCGAAGAACGCGCCCTGCGGCGCGTACATCGTGGTGTGCATCAGCCCCAGCCCGACGATGAACGCGAACGCGATGACGGCGGGCGACTCGGTGTTCAGCAGCGGCCAGAACGCGAACGCCCACACGCCGAGCAGCAGCGAACCGGCGATCATCATCGTCCGGCGGCCGATCCGGTCCGACAGCGCGCCCGCGACGGGCAGCATCACGAGCTGGACGGCGGCCCCGACCAGCACGCCCAGCAGGATCCGGCTCTTCGGCATGTCGAGGATGTCGTCGTTCGTCCCGTAGGCGACGGCGAACGTCATGAACAGGTAGTAGGTGACGTTGATGCCGACGTAGGCGCCGCCGATGAGGACGATCTTCCGCGGGTACCGGCTCAGCGCCTCCAGCACGGGCGAACGTCCCGCCGTGACCGCCTTCACGGGCCGGTCGGCGGGCGCGGCGTCCGCCTGGAGGCGCTTGAACGCCTTCGTCTCCTCGATCCGCATCTGGATGTAGACGGTCAGCCCGAGGAGGGCGATGCTCGCGAGGAACGGCAGCCGCCAGCCCCACGAGTCGAACCCGTCCGACGTGGTGACGAGGTCGGTGAGCAGGAAGGCGAGGTTGCCGACGAGGATCCCGGCGGGCCCGCCCGCGAGCGCGAAGCTGGACATGAAGCCGCGCCGGTGCGGCGGCGCGTTCTCCATCGCGAGCAGGATCACCCCGCCGGTCTGGCCGCCGAGCGCGATCCCCTGGACGAGCCGCAGCAGCACGAGCAGGAGCGGCGCGGCCGGGCCGATGTCGTCGTAGGTGGGCAGGACGCCGATGAGCGTCGTGCCGAGGCCCATCGTCAGCAGCACCATGACGAGGGACCGCTTCCGCCCGTGGACGTCCCCGAGATGCCCGAAGATCACCGCGCCGAGCGGCCGCGCGACGAACCCGACCGCGAACGTCGAGAAGGACAGCAGCGCCCCGGCGAGCGGGCTCTGCCCGGGGAAGAACAGGTCGGGGAAGACCAGCGCGGCGGCGGTCCCGTAGATGAAGAAGTCGTAGTTCTCGATGCTGGACGCCGCCAGCGCTGCGGCGGCGATCTTCGCGGTGCCCTTGCTGAGCCCGCCCTTCGCGGCTGCCTTTTCGGAGACCATCCGCGTTTCCTTTCCCACGGTGTGGCGGACCGCCGTTTCGACGGTCGCACGACCACGCGCCGCATGGCGTGGAAAACGTCGTCATCCGGGACTCGGAAAGGCCCGGCCGAATGATTTCCCGCCTCGGCTCAGGTCCGCGCTGACGCCCCCGGGCAGCGCTTTGAGGTTCGTCCGCGACGGCATCGGCGGCGGCGACCTCGACTTCGGCTCGCGTCCTTCGCGGGGACCGGTCCACCGGTGCCGTGAGCGCGGCCGCCGTTCCGGACGCGCGGTCGGCACCCGCCTTGTGAGCGGGGCGGACGTCCCCTCTTCTCTCTCACGACCGACCGGTCGGTCGTGAGAGTACGATCCCAGTTCAGCGGGGAGGTGTCAACCCTTCATCGCCCGATTCCCGGGGCCTTTCCAATGTTGCCGCGCGAGGTTCGTCCGCCTAGGCTCCCAGGAGCCGACCGGACGAAATCGGTGATCTCACATCGGGGCGAATCCGGTTCGGTTCCGGAGAATTCGGAGATGACGACGACAAGGCCGGTGAGCGCATGAAGTTCGGCATCTACACGCTATTGACCGCGACGAGCATCCGACCCGACGTATTGGCCGGGGCGGCGGAGGAACGCGGTTTCGACTCCCTCTTCATCGCCGAGCACTCGCATATTCCGGTGAAGCGAGAGACCCTCTGGCAGGGCCGCGCCGAACTGCCGGACGCCTATTACCGCACCCTCGCCCCGTTCCCCGCGCTCGCCGCCGCGGCCGTGGCGAGCTCCACCCTGCTGCTGGGCACGGCGATCGCGCTGATCCCGCAGCGGGACACGATCCACACCGCCAAGGAGGTCGCGACCCTCGACGTGATCTCCGGCGGCCGCGCCCTCCTCGGCGTCGGCGTCGGCTGGAACCGGGAGGAGATGCGCAACCACGGCATCGACCCCCGCACGCGCGGCGCCCGGCTCAACGAGCAGCTCGCCGCGATCAAGGCCATCTGGACCGAGGACGAGCCGGAGTTCCACGGCGACCACGTCGACTTCGACCCGATCCACCTGTGGCCTAAGCCGGTGCGCGAGCCGCATCCGCCGATCTACATCGGCGGCGAGAGCCCCGCCGCGCTGGACCGGCTCGTCCGGTACGGGGACGGCTGGCTGCCGCGCGCCGCGACGCCGCCGGAGGAGATCCGCCGCGTGTCCGCGCTGCTCGCCGACCAGGGGCGGCCGGACGTCCCGATCACGCTCTGCGGCCTGGAGCCCGACGCCGGCGCGGTCGCGGCGCTGGCCGACGCGGGCGTGGAGCGCATCGGGCTGGCGCTGCCGACCGTCCCGGAACCGGACGCGCTCCGCGCCCTCGACGACCTCGCCGCCTTCATCGAGCCCCTGCGCTAGCCCGTCCGGTCACTGGGCCGCGGCGGTCCGCTTCGGCAGGACGGAGACACGCGCCCCAGCCGGACGGGTCCGTTCGACCGCGTGGGCCATGGCCAGGACGAGCGGCTCCGAATGGCGCGGCCCCACGATCTGGAGGCCGACCGGCAGGCCGTCCGACGTGAACCCGACCGGGACGCTGATCGCCGGCTGGTGCGTCATGTTGAACGGGTACGTGAACGGCGTCCACTCGGCCCAGTCGGACAGGTCGCTGCCCGGCGGCACGTCGTGCCCCGCCTCGAACGCCGGGATCGGGACGGTCGGCGTGATCAGCACGTCGTGCCGGGTGTGGAACTCGCCCATCCGGACGCTCAGCGCGAGCCGCTCCGCCTCCGCCGCCAGGTAGTCGCCCGCCGAGTAGCCGAGGCCCCGCTCGATCACGGCGCACAGGCCGGGATCGACGCCGTCGAGCGTGCCGAGCGCGTCCCGCCACTTCGCCGCGCCGGTGCACCACAGCACGTTGAACGCGGGCAGCGGGTCGGGGAAGCCTGGGTCGGCGGCCTCGACGCGCACGCCCTCGCCTTCCAGGGCGGCCACGGCGGAGGCGACGGCGGCGGCGACCTCGGGGTGGACGTCCACGTACCCGAAGTCGGCGGAGAAGGCCGCGGTCACACCGCGAACGTCCAGGTCGAGCGCCTGCGCGTAGGGGCCGCCGTGCGGGGCGAGCGCGTACGGGTCGCGGTGGTCGGGCGGCGCGAGGGCGTCCAGCAGGAGCGCCGCGTCCTGGACGGTCCGCGCCATCGGCCCCGCGTGCGCCAGCACCGCGAGCGCGCTGAGCGGGTACTGCGAGACCCGGCCGTGCGTCGGCTTGAACCCGACGACGCCGCAGAACGCGGCCGGGATGCGGATCGAGCCGCCGCCGTCCGTGCCGACCGACAGCGGGCCCATGCCCGCCGCGACGGCGACCGCGCTGCCGCCGCTCGACCCGCCGGACGTGCGGGACGTGTCCCACGGGTTGCGCGTCACCCCGGTCAGCGGGTTGTCGCACACGCCCTTCCACCCCATCTCGGGCGTGCTGGTCTTCCCGACCGGCACGAGGCCGCCCTCGCGGAGCCGGGCGGCGACGGGGCTGTCGACGTCCCAGGGCTGCGCGGGGTCGACGCGGCCGGAGCCGCGCAGCGTCGGCCAGCCGCGGGTGAGGAACAGGTCCTTGATCGACATCGGCACGCCGTCGAGCGGGCCGGCGGGCGTCCCGGCGCGCCAGCGGCTCTCGGCCGCGCGGGCGTCGGCGAGGGCGCGCTCCGGATCGACCAGGACGAAGGCGTTGTAGTCCGCGTCGCGGTCCTGGATCGCGGCGAGCGCCGCGGCGGTCGCCTCCACCGGGGAAAGGGTCCCGGCGGCGTACGCGGCGACGAGTTCGGCCGCCGTCGGCGCATTGTTGAGATCGCCGGCCATCCGTCCTCCTGAGAATCAGCGGTGGGATATCTATTCCGTCATGGACGGCAGCGAGAAATGGTCGAACCAGGTTTCTCGCCGGACTCGGAGGGATGTGTTACGCGATCACGGACCGGAAGAATGGGCAGCTCAGAGCTGGTGTCATCAGCTCCCGACCGACCGGTCGGGAGCCTCAAAGTAACACCGCCCCGCAGGGCCGTCAAGCCCCGTCCAGGCGGGGATTGACAACCCTTAACAGGCCGTTGTTCCATGCGAAAGAGCGGGCGGTCGAACCCATTTCAATACCGTCTTGGCATAACGCGCGGAGAGTGCTCAGCGCGCATTGATCACGTGGCGGCCGCCCCTTGACGCTCGACCGGGAGCGTGCGAAAGTCGAAGCCGACCGACTGGTCGGTCGAGTGAAGGGTGTGACGGCGCATGGACTTCAGCATCCCGGCCGAGCTGGAGATGTTCATCGACTCGGTACGCCGGTTCCGCGAACGCGAGCTGATGCCGCTCGAGCAGCGGTTCCTCGCCGAGGGCAGGCTCTCCCCGCAGGAACGCCGCGACCTCCAGGAGAAGGCGAGGGACCAGGGGCTCTGGGCCCTGGACGTCCCCGAGGAGTACGGCGGCCAGGGAATGGGCACGCTCGCCGCCTGCCTGGTCGCCGAGGAGCTGTACAAGCATCCGGCGATGTTCGACTTCGGCGGCAGCCCGGAGCCCGTCCTCTACCGGGGGGACGACGAGCAGAAGAAGCGCTACCTCTACCCGGTGATCGCGGGCGAGCGGCGGAGCTGCTACGCCTTCACCGAGCCCGGCACCGGCTCCGACTTCGCGCGCATCACCACGACGGCGGTGCGCAGCGGCGCCGACTGGGTGATCAACGGGACGAAGATCTTCATCTCCGAGGTGGACCGGGCCGACTTCTGCATCCTGTTCGCCAGCACCGACCCCGGCGCGGGCGGGCGCGGCATCACGTGCTTCCTGGTCGACATGGGCACGCCCGGGTTCGAGGCGTCCCGTCCGATCCCGACCATGGGGGACGACTGGGAGCCGTACGAGCTGTCGTTCACCGACTGCGTCGTCCCGGACTCCGCGCGGCTCGGCCCGGTCGGCGGCGGCTGGGAGCTGGCGTCCGACCAGCTCACGCACGGCCGGCTGCGGATCGCCGCCTACCAGCTCGGCATCGCCCAGCGCTGCCTGGACATGGCGGTCGAGTGGGCGAAGCAGCGCGTGACCTGGGGCAAGCCGATCGCGACGCGGCAGGCGGTGCAGTGGATGCTCGCGGACTCGGCGGTCGAGCTGGAGGCGGCTCGCTTCCTCGTCTACCGGGCCGCGTGGATGGCGGACGAGGGGAAGCCGATCCGCAACGAGGCGTTCATGGCGAAGCTGTACGCGACGGAGATGGCGCAGCGCGTCACCGACCGCTGCCTCCAGATCTTCGGCGGCCTCGGGTACAGCAAGGAGCTGCCGATCCAGAGCTTCTTCCGGCAGGTGCGGGTGTGGCGGATCGGGCACGGGTCGTCCGAGATCCACCGCTGGATGATCGCCCGGAACATGCTCGGCCTGTCCTCGCGGGACTGAGCGCGGGGGAGCCGTCGTGGACCTGATCGGGAACCGCACCCTCGCCGACCTGCTGGTCGAGCGGTGCGAGCGGCATCCGGACCGGCCGTGCCTCGTCGTCGAGGACCGGACGGGCGCCGTCACCGAGTACACCTACCGGGAGACGCTCGACGCCGTCCGCCGCGCGGCCGGGGGCTTCGCCGCCCTCGGGATCGGCCGGGGCGACGCGGTCGTGTTCCAGCTCCGGAACTGCGCCGAATTCGTGTTCGCGTGGTTCGGGCTGGCCTGGCTCGGGGCGGTGATGGTGCCGTCCAACGTCGCGAATTCGGCGGCCGAGGTCCGTTACCTCATCGAGCATTCGGAGGCGGTGGGCGTTCTCACCGAGCCTGGCCATCTTCCAATGTTCGCGGACGTGTTGAAGGACGCCGGGAAGGTCGTCCACCGGATTCTGGCGCGGGGTGGCGACGAGATCCCGGAAGGGTTCGTTTCCTTTGAAGACGTGGCGGGCGGCGCGGCGGCGGGGCCCGTCGGCGTCCATTCCGAGGACGTCGTCGAAATGCTCTTCACCTCGGGCACCACGGCCCGGCCGAAGGCCGTGATGATCACGCACGCGAACTGCCTGTGGGGCGGCGAGCGGGTGTCGCGCGGCGCCGCGCTCGACGGCGGCGACCGGCTGCTGACCGCGCTGCCGCTGTTCCACATCAACGCGCAGGAGATCACCGTGCTGGCGGCGCTGACCGTGGGCGGCGCGGCCGTCCTGCTGGAGGAGTACCACGCCAGCGGGTTCTGGGCGCGGCTGCGGCACCACCGCGCGACCTCCGTCAGCCTGGTCGCCATGCAGGTCAGGACGCTGCTCGCGCAGCCGCCATCGCCGGACGACACCGCGCACGACCTGCGCCGGGTCATCTACGCGATCAATGTCACCGACCGGGAGAAGGACGAGTTCGAGCGCCGGTTCGGCGTCGAGCTGATCAACGGCTACGGGCTGTCGGAGGGCGGGACGGTCGTCACGATGTCCCCGGTGTTCGGCGACCGCCGCTGGCCGTCGATCGGCCTGCCCAACTACGACCGCCGGATCCGGATCGTGGACGAGGACGGGCGCGACGTCCCGCGGGGCGAGGTCGGCGAGATCCTCGTCTCGGGCGTCCCCGGCCGGACGCTGATGAAGGGCTATTTCAAAGACCCGGACGCCACCGCCGCCGTCATGCGGGACGGCTGGCTCCACACCGGCGACAACGGCTATCTCGACGAAAAGGGCTACGTCTATTTCTTCGACCGGAAGAAGGACGTCATCAAGCGCGCGGGCGAGAACGTCTCCGCGAGCGAGGTGGAGTTCGCGCTGCTGGCCCATCCGGGAATCGCGGAGGCGGCGGTCGTCGCCGGGCGCGATCCGGTGCGGGACGAGGAGGTCGTGGCGTTCGTCGTCCCGGCTCCGGGTTCGTCGCCGACGCGGGACGACATCGCCGGGCACTGCCGGGCGCGGCTCGCGGGCTTCAAGGTGCCGACGCGCATCCACGTCGTCCCGGAACTGCCGAAGACGTCGATCGGGAAGGTGGAGAAGAAACTGCTCAGGCGGCGCCTTTCTCAGGAGGACGCGGGATGAGCGCGCTCGACGACGTGTGCGAGCGCGTCCGCGAAAGGGTCGGGACGGTCTCCCGCGAAAGCCTCGGCCGGATCTCGGCGACGGAGTTCCAGCGTTTCGCGGTCGCCGCCGGAGAGACCGACCCGGTCTACTTCGACGACGACGCCGCGCGGGCCGCCGGATATCCCGCCGCCATCGCGCCGCCATTGTTCCTGAGCAGCGTCCTCGGCTGGGGCGCCGGAGACTCGGATGACGAACTGCGTCCGGACGGCGCCGCGACCGGCGACGCGGCCGGGCTCCCGCTGGGCGGGCTCCGGCTCATGGGCGCAGGTCAGGACATCGAGGTGCACGCCCCCGTCCACGACGGCGTCCGCCTCGTGCGCGAGACGTCCGTTGAGAACGTGACCCTCAAGGAAGGCCGTTCGGGGCCATTCCTCATCGTCACCATCCTCCGCGAATTCCGGGACGACTCGGGAACGCCCCTCCTCACCAGCCGGGAGAACTTCATCGCACGACCGGAGGCGGACACATGAGGTTCTTCGAGGACGTGTCTCCCGGCACGAAACTGGAGCCGTTGACCGTCCGGCCCACGCCCACGCAGTTGTTCCGTTTCAGCGCGGCGACGTGGAACGCGCACCGCATCCATTACGACGTCCGCTATGCCGAGCACGAGGGATATCCGGACGTGCTCGTCCAGTCCCATCTGCACGGCTGCTTCCTGCTGCGGGCGGCGCTCGACTGGGCGGGGCCGGGGGCGCGGCTCCGCCGGTTCGGCTGGCGCAACCGCGGCATCGCCGTCCCCGGCGACACCCTCACCTGCACCGGCGTGGTGACCGGCTGCCGCGTGGACGGCTCCGGCGCCGGAATCGTCGAATGCGCCCTGGAGGAACGCAACGCGGACGGCGTGCTCTGCGCCCCAGGCGCCGCCGTGCTGGAGCTCCCGAGACGGTCGCCCGAGAGCGACGGAGAGGACGGCCGACGATGACCGTGGCCACACGGGCGCCGGACACGGCGCAGCGGCTCTACCGGACGATGGCGCGGATCCGGCAGTTCGAGATCGCCGCGTCCAAGCTCATGGCGACCGGCAAACTGCCCGGCACACTCCACGTTTCCATTGGCCAGGAGGCGGTGGCCGCGGGCGTTTGCGACGTCCTCCGCCGTGACGACCACATCACCACCACCCACCGCGGCCACGGCCATTGCCTCGCCAAAGGCGGCGAGCCGAAGGCGATGATGGCGGAACTGCTCGGCCGCGCGTCCGGATACTGCGGCGGACGGTCGGGCTCGATGCACATCGCCGACCCGTCCGCCGGAATCCTGGGCGCGAACGCGATCGTCGGGGCGGGCATTCCGATCGCGCTCGGCGGCGCGTTCGCCGCCGCCCGGCAGGGCCGGAACGGCGTCGCCGTCGCGTTCTTCGGCGAGGGCGCGGTCGCCCAAGGCGTCTTCCACGAATCGCTGAACCTCGCCGCTCTGTGGCAGTTGCCGATGGTCTTCGTCTGCGAGAACAACCGCTATGTCGAGTTGACTCCGGTGTCGGTGCACCTGGCCGCGAAACACGTCGCCGACCACGCCGCCCCCTATGGAGTCCCGAGCGCCCGCGTGGACGGCAACGACGTGTTCGCCGTCCGCGATGCCGCAGGTGAGGCGGTCGAGCGGGCACGCCGGGGCGGCGGGCCGACCCTGCTGGAATGCGAGACCTACCGCTGGCACGGCCATTTCGAGGGCGACCCGCAGCGCTACCGCGACGCCGCCGAGGTCGCCGAATGGAAGGCGGCCGACCCGCTGAAACGGCTCGCGGAATCCGTGCGGACGGCCACGGATATCGATGTGGAGGCCCGCAAGGAGATGGCGGACGCCGTCGCCGCCGCCGAGGCGGAGCCCCTCGCGGCGGCCGATTCGGTCACCGCGCACGTCTACCGGCGTCCGGTCCGTCCGGTCCGCGGAGGTGTCCCGGGATGAGCACGGTGAAGTACTGGCAGGCGGTCAATTCGGCGCTGCACGAGGAATTGGAAAGGGACGGGACCGTCCACCTCTTCGGCGAGGACGTCGGCGCGCCCGGCGGCCCGTTCGCCGCGACGCGCGGGCTGCGCGAGCGGTTCGGGGAATGGCGCGTCCGCGACACCCCGATCAGCGAGTCGACGTTCACCGGAATGGCGGTCGGCGCCGCGATGGCCGGGCTGCGCCCGGTCGCGGAGGTCATGTACTTCGACTTCATCACGCTCGCCATGGACCAGCTCGTCAACCAGGCCGCCAAGATGTCCTACATGTCGGACGGCGCCTTCGCGGTGCCGCTCACGATCCGGACGCTCTGCGGCGGCCACCGCGGCTCGGGCCCGCAGCACTCGCAGAGCCTGGAGGGCTGGCTCGCCGCCGTCCCCGGCCTGAAGGTGGTGTGGGGCGGCACGCCGTCCGACGCGAAGGGCCTGCTCAAGGCCGCGATCCGGGACGACGACCCGGTCGTCGTGATCGAGAGCCTGAGCCTGTGGACGCGGCGCGGCGACGTCCCCGACGACCCCGACCACACGGTGCCGATCGGCGCCGGGCTGATCCGTCGTCCCGGCACGGACGTGACGCTCGTGTGCTGGGGCGACACCGTCCCCGCCGCGCTCGACGCCGCCGGTTCGCTCGCCGAGCGGGGCGTCGACGCCGAGGTGCTCGACCTGCGCACGCTGAGCCCGCTCGACGAGGCGCTGATCCTCCGCTCGCTGCACAAAACGGGGCGGATCGTCGTCGTTCAGGACGCGCAGGGCCCGTGCAGCGTCGGCTCGGAGGTCGTCCGGATCGCGGCCACCGAGGGGTTCGCCGACCTGCGCGCCCCGGCCGCGCAGGTCCGCCCGCCGTTCGCGCCCGTGCCGTTCGCGCCGGACCTGGAGCGCGCCTACTACCCGCAGGCCGCGGACGTGGTGGCGGCGGCGCTCGACACGATCGAAAGGACCCGTGCATGACGGACGTCGTGGTGCCGAAATGGGGCGCGACCATGGACGAGGCGACGATCGTCCAATGGCTGAAGGGCGTCGGCGACCGCGTCGCCGAGGACGAGCCGATCGCAGAGATGGAGACCGACAAGGCGACCGCCGAGATCGTCTCCCCGGTCGGCGGGACGGTCGTCGAGGTCCTCGTCCCGCAGGACGCGGACGTCGTCGTCGGCCAGGTCATCGCCCGGATCGACCCGGACGGCGGTGGCGCGCCATGACGACCGCCGGAGCCGGCACGCTCACCGAGCGGGTGGCAGGGTTCACCGCCGGGCTCGACCTCGCCGCCGTCCCGCCCGACGTCGTGGAGAAGGCCAAGGTCACGCTGCTGCACGACCTCGGCGTCGGGCTCGCCGGGCACCGCCTCGCCGCGACCGGCTACGCCTTCGCGAAGGAGCACGGCGGCTGCGACCCGGCGTGCGGCGCCCGCCTCCCGATCGACGGGACGCCGGTGACGGTCGAGGCGTTCGCGCTGGCCACGGGCGCGCTCGTGCACGCGCGGACGCAGGACGACACGCAGGTCGCCGTGTCCACCCACCTCGGCGCGACGACCCTGCCCGCGCTCCTCGCCCTCGCGGACCGGGCGGACGCGTCCGGCCGCGACGTCCTCACCGCGATGATCGCCGGGTACGAGGCGGCGTCCGCGATCGCCGAGCGCCACGCGGCACGCTCCACGGCGCGCGGGTTCCGGGCGTCCAGCGTCTACGGGCCGTTCGCCGCGGCCGCCGCGTCGGCGCGGCTGCTCGGGCTGACGGCCGGGCAGACCGTGTCCGCGCTGGGCCTCGCCGCCGCGTTCGGTGGCGGCACCAATCAGACATGGGTCGCGGGCACCCAGGAATGGCGTTACCAGGTGGGCGCGGCGAGCCGGAACGGAATGGTCGCCGCGCTGCTCGCGGCGCGGGGCGCGACCGGGGCGCCGGACGCGCTCGACGGCGCCGCCGGCCATTTCCGCGCCTTCGCCGGCGCCGACCCCGGCGAGGAACTCCCGGAATTGGACGGTGAATGGCGGATCCGCCGCGTCACCTACAAGCCGTATCCGGTGTGCGCGATCAATCAGATTCCGGTCACCGTCCTGACCGGAATGGAGGGCATCAGCGCGGACGACGTGGAGACCATCACCGTGGAACTGCCGCCGGACGACGCCGCCTACCCTGGCATCGACGCCCACGGCCCGTTCCACGACGTCGGCGGGACGCTGATGAGCCTGCCGTACTGCCTCGCGGTCGCACTCCGGAAAGGCGGGATCGACCTGGACGACCTGTACGCCTTCGACGACCCCGCCCTGGCGGATCTCACCCGGCGCGTCACGGTCGCCTCCGACGCGCGCCTGCCCGGCGGCTGCCGCATCACCGTCCGCACCCGCTCGAACGGGACGCTGACCAGCGAGTTCGTCCCCGACGCGAGCACCTTCAACTGGGGCCGCGCGGAGGCCGCCGACCGGCTGCGCGCCATGTCCGCCGAACTGCCGCTCCCGGCCGGACGGCTGGAGCGGTTCATCGCGGTCGTGCTCGACCTCGACCGCCGTCCGGTACGCGAACTGATCGACGCCACGATCGTCGGTCCGAAGGAGTGATCACCACATGCGAGCCACCCTCATCTACGGCCGGGGCGACGTCCGCGTGGAGGACGTCCCCGATCCCGCCATCGTGGAGCCGACGGACGCGGTCGTCCGGGTGACCCGCGCCTGCGTCTGCGGCAGCGACCTGCACCGGTACCGCGGCATGGACCCGGTCGAGGAGGGCCTGCGCATCGGCCACGAGTTCATGGGCGTCGTCGAGGACACCGGCGCCGACGTCCGGGGGGTGAAGCGCGGCGACGTCGTGCTCGTCCCGTTCCTCTGGGCGGACAACACCTGCGAGTTCTGCCGGGACGGCCTGCACGGCTCCTGCCGCAACGGCGGCCGGTGGGCGGTGAACGGCCTGGACGGCGGGCAGGGCGAGGCGGCCCGCGTCCCGCAGGCGGACGGCACCCTGATCAGACTGCCGGTCGGCCCCGACGACGCGCTGGTCCCGTCGATCATGGCCCTGTCGGACGTGCTGCCGACCGGTCACCACGCCGCGTTCACCGCCGGGGTCGGCAAGGGCTCCACCGTGGCCGTGATCGGGGACGGCGCGGTCGGGCTGTGCGCGGTGCTGTCGGCGGCGCGGCTCGGCGCGGAGCGGATCGTGCTGCTCGGCCGCCACGACGCCCGCACCGACCTCGGCCGCCGCTTCGGCGCGACCGACGTCGTCCCCGCCCGGGGCGCGGAGGCGGTCGCCGCCCTCCGCGAGCTGACCGGCGGCGACGGCGCGCCCCACGTGCTGGAATGCGTCGGCAACGGGGAGGCGTTCGAGACGGCGCTCGGCGGCGTCCGCGACGGCGGGACGATCAGCCGCGTCGGCGTCCCGCAGTACGCGCAGGCGCGCCTCGACTTCGACGTCTTCATGCGCAACATCACCATTACCGGCGGCGTGGCCCCGGCCCGGCAGTACATTCCGGAACTGCTGTCCGAAGTGCTGGACGGGACGATCACACCGGGCGACGTATTCGACCTGACCGTTCCCCTGGACGACATCTCGGAGGGTTTCCGCGCGATGAACGAACGCACCGCCCTCAAGGCCCTGGTACGCCCATAACCAGCCAATGGACTCCTGCTGGCGCACGATCGGCTGTGGCGCACGCTGGAGGCGGGGCTCGCGCCGCTGAACGTGAGCATGGCCGAGTACAGCGTGCTGTCCCTGCTCTACGAGGCGGGTCCGGACGGCATGCGCATGTCCGACCTCGCGCAGCGCCGCCTCATGTCGACCGGCGGGTTCACCCGCCTCGCCGACCGCCTCCAGAACCGCGGGCTGATCGAGCGGCGGCGGTCGGCCGTCGACGGCCGCGGCTTCGACGCGAGCCTGACCGCCGACGGCCGGAAGCTGATCCGCAGGGCCCGCCGCCAGCACCACAACGACCTACGGGAACTCTTCTTCGACCGGCTCGACGACGACCACCTCCGCTGCCTCGCCGAAATATGGACCCTCCTCGCCCCCGACGCTGGTGGGGCACGGGCGGGCGGGAAGCGCGAGAGCCGAAAGGCGCGTTAGCGCGCTGAATGGCGTCAGCCGGTCCGGGAGAGGGAGTCGATCGCGGCGACGTCCTCCTTCGCGAGGCTGAACCCTTCGAGGTCGAAATTCGCGGCGATGTGCTCCCGGCGCGACGACCGGGGCAGGATCACGATGTCGTGTTCCAAATGCCAGCGGAGGACGACCTGTGCGGGAGAGACCCCGTACCGCTGGGCGACTCCGGCGATGGCCGGATCGCGCAGATCAGTGTTCTTCAGGCCGCTGTAGCCCTCGACGGCGATTCCCCGGCGGCGGTGCTCGTCCAGCAGCGCCGGATCGTGCTGCGCCGGGCTCCACGGGATCTGGTTGACCGCCGGTTGCCGTCCGGTCTCCTCGGTCAACCGGTCGATGAGCGCGGGGCTGTAGTTGCTCACTCCCACGTTGCGGACGAGCCCGGCGTCCTTCGCCGCCAGCAGTTCCCGCCAGGTCGGGACGAGTTCGTCCTGCGCGGTCGGCCAGTGGATCAGCCAGAGGTCGACGTATTCGGTGTCGAGCAGCCGAAGGCTCGACTCCAGGGTGCGGCGGGCGTGCCGCGCGTCCTGCGGGCGCAGTTTCGTGGTGACGAAGACCTGCTCCCGGTCGAGGCCGCTGTCCTTCACGGCTCTGCCGACGTCCGCCTCGTTCCTGTAGAGCGTCGCCGTGTCGATGTGCCGGTAACCGATTTCCAGCGCCGCGCGCACCGATTCGTACGCGGCCTCGGAGTTCAGTTGCCACGTCCCGAAACCGATCGACGGCAACGCGGTGCCGCCGGGCAGGTTCACAGTCAGATCCATGCGTGCCAGTCTGCCCGGCGACACCCCGCCCTCACCTCGATCGGGGCTTGTACGACTTCGGCAGCCGCATCCCGCGCTCGGCCATGATCTGGCGGACGCGGTCCGGGTAGTCGGTGATGATGCCGTCCACGCCGAGGTCCATGAGGGCCTTGACGGTGGCGGGGTCGTCGCACGTCCAGGGAATGACCTTCAGGCCCCTCCGGTGCGCCTCGGACACCATGGCCCGGTCGGGGTAGAAGCGGAATCCCGGGTCGCCGATCTTCCCGTTCTGCGGGAAGCCGTAATTGGGGGAGAGCGCCGTGACGCCCGGAATCTCGGCGGCCGTCCGCACGAAGTCGCCGCCGAAGTCGTCGGCGTCGAGACCGCCGAGCCACGGCGAGGCGCCGGGCTTTCCGATCTGGAGGAAGTCGTAGTTCGTCAGCGCCACCAGCGGCCAGCGCGGCGCGAGCCGGTGCATGTACTTCAACGCGCCCCAGTCGAACGACTGGATGGTGACCTGGCGTTCGATGCCGGACGCGCGGATCTCCTCGAATACCCGCCGGACGAACAGCTCGCGCGGCGCGGTCTGCTCGGGCGCGCCCGCCTCGACCTTGGTCTCGATATTGAGCTTGACCTGCTTCGCGCGGTACCGCTTGACGAGGTCCAGAACGTCCTTGAGTTCGACCATCCGGAAACCGCGGACGACCTCCTGCTCGGGGAAACCGGGCAGTTGCTGGTAACCGCAGTCCATGGTCTTGATCTGCGCCAGCGTCAGGTCCTTGATGTACTTCCCGACATACGGATACATCGGGTCACCGGGCGTGACCGGCCCGGTGTCGCGGCATTTCTGCGCGCTTATCTGGCGGTCGTGGTTGACGACCACTTTCCTGTCCTTGGTGACGTGCGTGTCCAACTCCAGGGTGGTGACGCCCAGGCGCATCGCCTTCCCGAAACCCTCCAGCGATTCCTCGGTGGTGAGCCCGAGCCCGCCACGGTGGGCTTGGAGGTCGAAATGGGTCTTCTGCGGCGGCACCCCGGGCCCTGCCGCCGCGAACGCGGCGACCGGCGCGGCCACCGTCCCGGCGAGGGCCAGAGCGGACACGCAGGTCAGTCTCGTCAGCGCATGGCGCACGGACATCGGAACCTCCATATCTCCTGATCAGCCCCACGACGCTAGAACGATCACCACGGCCCATAGTTGACGCGGCGTGATCCCACCGTGAATGTTCACAAAACCCGCGGACACCAGCGAAAACACCCCACCCACTGCTTTGATGCACGTTGGGCGTCGCGGACCACGGGAAGGGCAACGATGGCGGGGATCTGGCAGGAGACGGAGGACGGCCTGGTGGCCCTGCGGCCCGAGCCGTTCAAGCGGGAGCAGATCCTGCACGACAGCATCGAACGAGGCGCGGCGATGCTCCCGCTTCCCGGCCAGCCGACCCTCGTCATGCTGGGACGGGAAGTGCAATTGGGCAGCGGCTACGCCGACCTGATCGCGGTGGAGGCCGAGACCGCGCGTCCGGTGGTCATCGAGGTGAAACTCGCGTCCAACACCGACCGTAGGCAGGTGTTCACGCAGACGCTCGGATACGCCTCCTATCTGTTCGGGCTGTCCGCCGCGGATTTCGACCAGCTTTTGCGCCCGCATCTGGCTGGACGCGGTTATGCCTCGGTGGGCGAGGCCGTCGCTGCCGAGGTCGGCGACGGGTCGGTCGATACCGAGTCGTTCAATGCCCGGATGGGGCAGGCGTTGGACGACGGGCGGTTCCGGTGCGTGGTCGTCCTGGACGCCGCGCCCGCCGACCTCATCGAACTCACCGGCTATTTGCAGGCCGTCACCAATGACCGTCTCGACATCGACGTGGTGACCGTCGCCGCGTACACCATCCAGGGCGCTCGGGTATTGGTGCCGCAATTGGTCGAGCCGCAGCGTGTGACGGCGCCGCCGGAGGTGACGTCCGCCCGTAAGGAGGCCAAACCGGCGCCGGGCGCGCAGGCGTTCGCCGAAAGCGTCGCCGCAGCCGATCCCGCGCACCGGGAACTGCTGCGGCGGCTGCTCGACTGGGCGAAACACCTTGAGAGCGAGGGCCTGGCCGTCCTTTACACGACGGTCGGCAAGGGGCGGTGGGTGCTCAATCCGCGGCTTCCGGGCCAGAATCGCGGACTGGTCACCATCTGGAACGACGGCGGCGCCTATGTCAGCCCGCAGCGTTCGGTCATCGAGGCCGAAGCGCCGTTGACGCTGGCCCGCCTGGATCAACGCCTTCCCGGTGAGATCCGGCAGAACAACTACATCACCAGCGCGTTGACCCAGGACGTTCTCGCCCTGCTCACCGACGCTTACGCCGAAGCCCGCAGACCCTAGACTCTGCCTGGGCGTGGACAGTTGGCACGACCGCTTCACCACCCTGGCCAGGCGATCTTGAGCGGCGGGCGGAGCGGGAGGCGGCCGGAGGCCACACGGTGTCGGACCGGGACAGTTGGCTGCGGGCGAGCGACTGCCACCGCGCGGGCACCGTCCTCGCCATCGACGGGCCGGGGCAGGGCGAGGCGCTGACGCACGTAATGATCGCGTCGATTCGCTCGATCAGTCCGGGCGGAGTTCACGGCGGCAGTGGGCGGCGAAGGCGTCGATGGCGCGATTCAGCGGCTCCTGTTCCGCCGGGGGCGCGGGGCTCGTGGGGACGCCCGCGAGGAACGCGTCCCGTAGTTGGTCGCTGATTCTCCGGCACAACTCGGAGACCTCGTTCGCGGCCGCAATGGCCTCCTCCGAGCCGACGATCTCAACCCGCGCGTGCGCCTGGTTGAACGCTGTGACCAGTTCGTTGGCCTCATTGATCATCCGGACCGCCTCGTCTCCCGCCGGAATGCCGTGCGAGAATCGGATGGCCGAGAGTGCCAGGAAACGGGCGTCGGTATAGGCGATATCCAAGTAATGGGAGTAAGCGTCCGTGCGCTCTCGCATCCGGCTCAGGTGACGCTCGTGAGCGTGCCTCCGCCCGTCCGCCCGGCTGGCCGTGAGGGCGGTGAGCGAAGCACCCCCGAACGCACCGAGAAGCGTCGATCCGGCCGTGATGAAGTTCGTCCAGGGGAACGACATGAACAGCACAGTGCCATATACCCGCCAAGCCCGCACGGTAGCTTGATCTCGCCATAGATCGCCTTCCGCGCGATTTCGTCCGTCGAGCTCAGGAAATGCGCGGAACGGTACTTGGGGGTTGGCCCTAGGGACATGACCGGGGATCGCGCTGACGATGGGAGTCCTTCGAGCGAAAGGAATCCCATGAATACCGTGATGGGCAGGCGATCCGACTTCTTCGCCGATCCGGGGATGAACTCGATGGCGAGGGCGATGCGCGGCCGCGTCCACCCTGGCGGGGCGCCGGGTGAGTCGTGACGCGACTGCCAGGGCTTTTCGCGTAGGGGGTTGCATCCGGTACCGAGGTACGGGCTTACCTTCGAGACATGGAACTACCACCAGTACCGGCCGGGCAGGACGATCACGGATGGGTTCCGGGGGCGTGCACGCTGCCGACTGTCGAGCGTCCGCTGCGGGTGGCCGAGTTCGACGCGCTGTTCGCCGAGGCGGTGACCGCCGTCGAGGCCGCCGGGCCGGGCCGGGTGCGGCTGGTGCTGCGCCCCGACCCGGAGGTGGCCGGACGGGCCGCCGAGCTGGCGGCCCGCGAGACCGGATGCTGCTCGTTCTTCACCTTCACCCTGACCGCCGCCGGAGGCGCGCTGGTCCTCCAGGCCGGAGCCGACGAGCGGCACACCGAGGTCCTGGACGCGCTGGCCGCCCGCGCCGGCGAATTGAGCGCGTCCGGCGGGCGGCCGTGACCACCGTCGAGGGCGGCGCGGACGGCCGGTTGCGCAGCGGACAGGTCGCCGCCGCCGCTGGAGTCAACCAGCAGACGCTCCGCTACTACGAGCGGCGCGGCCTCCTGCACGAGCCGGAGCGGACGCCGGGCGGCCACCGCCTGTACCCGGCCGAGGCCGTGACGCTGCTCCGCGTGATCAAGACCGCGCAGCGGCTGGGCTTCACCTTGGAAGAGGTCGCCGAACTGCTGGAGGCGGGAACCCACCAACACGGGCGCGGGCGAAGGCGTGCGGATGCCGGGCTGCGGGAGAGCGCCCGCGCCAAGCTCGCCGAGGTAGAAGCCAGAATCACCGACCTCCAGGTCATCGCGGACACGCTGCGCCAAGCCCTGGACGCCGGATGCGACGACCTGGTCGCCTGCGCCGCCGAGGAGAGCTGCCCCCTGCCCTTCGCCGATCTGGCGACCACCAACGCGGGCGGATGCTGACCGTGAAGGGGCCGCGCTCATGACGGACGTCGCCAGGTCCATCGCCCTGTTCGTTCTGGCCGCGTTCGCTGAGATCGGGGGCGCCTGGCTGGTGTGGCAGGGCGTCCGCGAGCATCGCGGATGGGTCTGGGTCGGCGCGGGCATCATCGCGCTCGGGCTCTACGGGTTCGTGGCCACCCTCCAGCCCGACGCCCACTTCGGCCGGATCCTGGCCGCCTACGGCGGCGTCTTCGTCGCGGGCTCGCTCGCTTGGGGCATGGTCGCGGACGGGTTCCGTCCCGACCGCTGGGACGTCGCGGGCGCCCTGATCTGCCTTGTGGGCGTCGCGGTCATCATGTACGCCCCACGCGGCTGAACCGGCCTGCCGCCGATGCGGTGAAACCCGGTCGCCTATCTCAATGGGGGAGGCGCTGACGTCCTCTCATTTCATCGGGCGGCCGGACTGGCGGCCGTGATCAAGAGGTGGCTGATGACTCGCAAGACGTTCAGGTTCCGGGCGGCCGCCATTGCCGGAACGGCCGCGCTCGGCATCGCCGGGACGGGCCTGGTGGCCCCCGCGCGTGCGGCAGCGCCGCATTACACGCTGACGGTCGGCCCGGCGGCGGCGCAGCGCTACACCGGCATCAACGACCGGGGCGACATCATCGGCATCGGGCAGCAGCCGGGCGCGCAGAACGGGCAGGCGTTCATCATCAAGGCCGGGACGAGCACGCCGCAATTCCTGTCTACGCCGAGCGACCCGGGAAACACGCGGCAATACACCGAACCACTCGCCGTCAACAACAACGGCGTCACCGTTGGGGACACCTATCTGACCCCCACCACCGGGCCGGTCTTGAACGTCCACCGTCCGACCCGATGGGACGGGCCCGGTGCGACCGGCGTGGACCTCGGCGTCGATCCGAACAAGTCGTTCTTCGACGTCAGGGCCACCGGCGTCAACGACAGCGGCCTGATCGTCGGCAAGACCCTCCAGGCGGACGGCCACACCCGCGCCTGGACGGTGAACGGAACGACGATCACCCAGCTTCCGCCATTGCCCGGCGGTACGGAGACCCGCGCGAACGGGGTCAACAACAACGGTGTGGTCGTGGGGGCGGCCATCGCCGCCGACAAGGCCACCATTCCCGCCGTCGAGTGGGTGGGCGGCGAGATCCGGAGCCTGGGAATCCTGCCCGGCGGCACCTACGCGGAGGCCAGGGCCGTCAATTCCGCCGGTGTGGCGGTCGGCCAGTCCACCGTCACGACCGGCAAGGAACTCGGCCTTTCCCATGCCGTCGTATTCAGCGGCGGTAACGTGACCGACCTCAACGTCCCGGGCACCGGACGCGGGGACACCGTCGCCAACGCCGTCAACGACGACGGCACGATCGTCGGCCAAGCCGTCGCCACCGGATTCGTCTACCAGAACGGCGCCGCCACCGACCTGAGCACGCTCATCCCGGCGGGCAGCGGCTTCCACATCCTCACGGCCACCGGAATCAACAACCACGGCGACATCGTCGGCCTCGCCACCAAGACCGCGAACGGCACCGGCACGCGCTACCCCGTCCTGCTCACCCCCACCGAATAGCGACGGAAAGCGACCGCCCAGCACGGGATGCGGCCTATCCCGTGCTGGGCGGTTTGCCGTGGCGGGCGTAATGGCGTGCGGCGCGGGCGCGGTTGCCGCAGGCCGTCGAGCACCATTCCCGGCGCGGATGGTTCTTGATGAAGTACAGAACGCAACCCGGGGCGAGACAGGCGCGCAATTCGAGGTCCCGCCACCGGCCGAAGAAATGGACGGCTTCGGCCGCCATCGCGCTGGCGAACAGCTCGCCCGGCGGGCCGGTCACCCGGAAATCCTCGATGACGCCGCCGCCCTCGGCCAGTTCGAGGATCGGCGTGGCCCGCGCCGAGCCCACGTGCTCGTTGACCGTCCGGACGGCCGTCTCCAGTTCCCCGATCGCGGACGCGGCCGGCGCGCGCGGGTCGTCCGTCAGCTCCGCCGCGAGTCGGCGCAGCGCGTCGCGCAGACGCCGGAGCCGTGCCAGCCCGTCCTCGGTCAGCCGGCCGGCGCTGCCGGCGAGGGGCGCGTCCAGGCGCGGGGCCAGCGCGGCGAGCCAGCGGCGGGCGCTCTCCACGCTGGTCAGCGCGTCGTGCACGCCGTGCCGGTCGGCGAAGACCGTGTTCATCAGCTCGACCGGCAGCGCCTGTCCCAGCAGCGGGGGCGAGGTGGGCATCCCGCCAGTCTACGGCGTTCTAACGGACACTTCCTGATTTATCCGTTTGACAGGGGGCGAGCCGCACACCTACCGTTCTAACGGTTGCAGTGCATCTTGCCCGTTAGAGGGGTCCGTCCATGACCGAGTCACGTCTGCCGTTCCCGCCGTTCGACGAGGAGTCGGCCCTGCAGAAGGTGCAGGCCGCCGAGGACGCCTGGAACACGCGGGACCCGCAGCGGGTCAGCCTCGCCTACACGCCCGACTCCGTTTGGCGGAACCGCGACACCTTCGTCACGGGACGGGACGAGATCGTGGAATTCCTGACGGCGAAATGGGAGCGTGAGCAGGACTACGTCCTACGCAAAAGCCTGTGGGGTTTCCGCGGCCACCGAATGGCCGTCCGGTTCCAGTACGAGTGGCATGACGCGGACGGCCAGTGGTGGCGCAGCTACGGCAATGAATTGTGGGAGTTCGCCGAGAACGGGCTCATGAGCCGCCGTGAAGCCAGCATCAACGACGTGCGGATATCCGAGGCAGACCGCCGATGGTTCGGGCCGCGCCCCGACGACGAGCGCGGCCCCGGCCACGACATTCCCCTTCAGTGACCTCCGGTGAGAATCAGCGGACGTCCACGTAGTCCTCAGCGCTGGTGACGGGCATGTAGGTGGCGCTGCCCGCGTAGACGGCGCGCCACGTGCCGTCCAGCTTGGCGGTGAAGGACTTGCGGAACACGCCGTCGGAGGCGCTGCGCGCCGTCCCGGCCAGCGTCCACGAAGACGCCCCGGCCCGCCGGAAGTAGATCTTCGCCGTCGCGCACGGCGGGCGCGCCGACCGAGAACGCCCCGGCGGAGTCGGTCGTCCCCTGGCCGACGCGCGCCCACCCGGACGTGCCGTTCGCGGAGAACTCGACGTCCACGGTGGCGCCCTTCACGGCCGCGCCGTTCGACAGGAGCCGTCCCGACGTCGTGAGGACGAGCAGCTCGCCCGGGGACGCCGTGAAGGAGAACTCGAACGATCCGTCGTCGCCGAGCTTCTCGACTCTCCCGAGGTACTTGGAGTCGCCGCCCTCGAACGGGATGATCCAGGCGTTGACGTCCTCACCCGTTCCGAGGGACACCGGCCCGCCGGTCCCGGCGCGCACCAGTCCTCCCCGGACGGTGACCGTGCCGCCCGCCGGGACGGGGTTGGGCGCGCTGATCCGCGCCGAGATCGCCGTGGCGGTCTGCTTCACCGAACTTGCCTCCCAGAGCTGCTCACTCCAGAGGACGCCGCGCCCGGCTCCAAGATCACCAAATCAAGATCACAAGTCGGCCACCGCTCATTTCGCCCCGGCGGGCGGCATTCCTGTGCGTATGATCGCAACCGTGACCGGTGATCATGAAAGCCGTTCCTTGGCCGTCACCCTGAAGGCGCTGGCGAGCGCGCTGATCGTCGGAGCGGCGTTCGGCGCGCTGACCTCCCTGGTCAACGCGCTCGCGACCGACAACGCGGACCTCGAAAGCCGGGCCGCCACGACCAGCGGGTGGTCGCCCATGGAGATCCTCACCGTCCTGCTCGACTCCGGCTGGGCCTGGGCGGGGCTGGCGGTCGGCACGGGATGGCTGGTCACACGCCGTCGCGCGTCGCTGGTCCACGCCGCCGTCGCCGGTGCGGTGGCCCTGCTCGCGGCCACCGCCGCCTACGCGATCGCGGACACCCTTCCCGTCGACGTCCCCTATCCCTGATACCAGTCCGAGGCGCTCGTCTGGTGGGTGACCAGCATCGTCTTCGGCCTTCCCCTCGGCGCGGTCGGCGGCTGCGCCGGACGTCGCGGAGCGGCCGGTCTCGTCGCGAGGCTGATCGTGCCGGTCGGCGCGTCCGTGCAGATGGTCGTCCTCCCGCCCGGCCGGAACGAGGTGATCCAGACCGTGGGGCAGGCCGTCGTCTGGACGGCGGCCGCCGCGATCACCGTCCTCGTCGTCGTCCGCCACCTCAGGCGGCGCCCGGCCGCCCCTCGCGCGGAATCCCCGTAGCCGGGGACAGGCGGCTGATCACGTCCGCGTAGGGCCACGCCCCGTCGACCGGGATCGGGTACACGACGGGCATGTCGACTCCGGCCTTCCGGTACTCCTCGATCCGGGCGCGGCACGCGGCCGGGTCGCCGTGGGCGACGAACAGGTCCGCGACGTGCTGCGGGACGTGCCGCACCGCACCGGCCAGGTCGCCCGCGCCGACCCGCTCCCGGACGGCGTCGAGCGGGTCCCCGAACAGGCTCGGCGCGGCGGGATGCAGCGCGTAGCGCGGGACGACGGCCCGCGCCCCGCGCGCCGCGGCCTCCGCGTCGTCCGACAGGCAGGTGTGCACGACGCACGAGATCTCGACGTCCGCCGGGTCGCGCCCCGCCTCCAGGGCGGACTCGCGGACGATCGCCGCCGCCTCGGCGGCCCGGTCCGGCGACATGAGGTTGAGGATCACGCCGTCCGCCACGCGGCCCGCCAGCCGCAACATGCGCGGGCCGAGCGCGGCCAGGTGGATGGGCAGGTCGGCGCGGTGCGGCGGACGGTCGAACAGCACCCGCCCGGTCCGGAAGACGGCGCCGTCGAAGCCCGGCTCACCGGCCAGCGCCGCGCGGAGCACCGCCACGTACTCCTCGATCATCTGGAGCGGCGGCAGCGGCGGCAGGCCGAGCTGGGCGTTCCGCGCCGCGTTCGCGAGGCCGAGGCCGAGCCGGAAACGGCCGCCGGACATGTCGTCCAGGTGGACGGCCGTCCTGGCGGCGAGCACGGGCGGGCGCAGCGCGGCGTTGGCGATCGCGGTGCCGACGGCGACCGTCCCGGTCGCCGCGATGAGCGGCTGGCAGAGGGCTAGGGCGTCGCCGTTGACCTCGGCGACGAACACCGCGTCGTATCCGGCGTCCTCGGCGGTGCGGGCCAGCTCCCCCAGCTCCGCGTGCGGCAGGGCGCTGTTGGACGCGATGGACAGGCCGAGGCTCATGCGGCCGCCTTTCCCGAGCTAAATGATCAGTTCGTCGATCTCCCGCACCGCGTCCGCGAGGGCGGCGACGATCTTGCGGCGGGTGGGGACGTTCATACGGCTGGCGGGAACGGAGATGTTGAGCGCCAGCGGGGAGTGGTTGGAGCGCGGCAGGGCGACGGCCACCGACATCACGCCCTCCTCGCTCTCCTCCTTGCTGGTCGCGTAGCCCTTGCGGCGGACGTCCTTGAGCGCGTCGAGCAGGGCGTCGCGGGAGTCGATCGACGCGGGGGTCGTCTGTTCGAGCTTGGGCTCGGGGTACAGCGCGACCAGGTCGTCGTCCGACAACTGGGCGAGCATGGCCTTCCCGGTCGACGTGCAGTGCGCGAGCATCGACCGGCCGAGCCGGGACCCCACGCGGACGGCCCGCGGGCTCTCGATCGAGTCGATGAAGCGGACCATCTGCCCTTCGAGGGTCCCGAGGTGGACGGTCTCCTGCAATTCCGCGTTGAGCCGCTCCAGCACCGGACGCGCGCGTTCGCGCACGTCGAGCCGGCCCAGCAGGGAGAAGGCGATCTTGTCGAGGGACGGCCCCGGCTCGTACATCCGGGACTGCCGGTTCTGCCGGACGAAACCGCGGTACTGGAGCATCGCGAGGAGCCGGTGCGCGGTCGACGAGGCGACGCCGAGGTAGTCCCCGGCGTCGGTCAGGCGCAGGGAGCCGCGCTCGCCGATCAGCCAGAGCAGCCGGAGGGCGTTGTCGACCGACTCGATCGGGTACTGCGGCGGAGCGGAGTGCTCCGGCTCGGCGGGCGGATCCGCGTCCGGACCGGCGGCGTGATCGGGCATTGGTGCCTTTCTGGCGGTTGTCGTGGAGCGCGGTCGTGAGCGCGTCTGGCGACGTCCCGATCGGGACTCTCCATTATCGCTCTGGCACGGGCGGCGCGGAGTGCCGCGCCGACCGCCCGGGAGCCGCGGTCGAGGCTCAGGGTCCGGCGGTCAGCGCGTACAGCTCGTAGACGAGCGTGCTGCCGGTCCGGCGGCCGAGGCCCACCGCCTGGACCCTGTTCAGCCACCCGTACCGCTCGTCGTCGGTCTCGAAGGTCGGCGCGGTGAAGATGACGCCGCCGTCCGCGGGCGGCCTGTCGGCCTTCCCCCGGTAGGTCATGGCGATGACGGCGCCGTCGTCGGTGCGCAGCAGGATCCGGGCGTCCACGCTGACCGAGTCGTCCGCGTGGACGCGCACCCAGTCGCTGGCGCTGCGTCCGAGCTGGCTCGCCCGGACCCGGTCCCCCTCCCACCGGCAGTCGGCGGCCTCGCCGATCAGCCGCCCGCCCGCCGGGGTCGACGGGAGCTTCGTGTGCCGCTCGATCGTGATCGTCAGCGTGCCCAGCGGGTCCAGCTCGATGCCCACGCGGTCTCCTTCTGGCAGGTCGGGGGTTGACATCCGATGACCAGAAAAGCATTCTGCATTGAAGAAATCAACCGGTACCCTCGCTGATCAGAGAGGCCAGCCATGACTGGATTCGACCGACCTCGGGGCCTCAACCACGTCGCGTACGTGACCCGTGACACCGCGGCGACCAAGCGCTTCTACACCGAGCTGCTCGGCTTCCGGCTGGTCGGCTACGCCATGGACGACAGCGTGGGCAGCACCGGCGAGCCGACGACCTTCCTGCACACGTTCTTCGAGATGGGCGACGGCTCGTGCATCGCCTTCTTCGAGATCGAGGGGCTCGACGCCGACCACCACGACTCGCCGCTGCCGCGCTGGGCGCCGCACATCGCGCTCTCGCTGGACAGCCTGGAAGAGGTGGAGGCCGCCCGCGACCGGCTGGTCGAGGCCGGCGTCGAGGTCAAGGGCGTGGTCGATCACGAGGGCATCTGGTCGTCGATCTACTTCTTCGACCCCAACGGCGTGCGCCTGGAGCTGACGTACCAGAACCGTCCGCTGAACGACGACGACGCGGCGGCCGCGGAGAAGGCGGTGCGCGCCTGGCAGGACGAGCACGGCCCGGCCCGCGCATGACGCTCGCGTCCACCCGGCACGCGGTGGCCGACGCCGACGCGGCGCAGGACCTGTTCATCCGGAACGGCTGGGGCGACGGGCTGCCCGTCGTCCCGCCCACGCCGGAGCGGGTCGAGCGGTTCGTCGAGGCGTCCGGCATCCCGGCCGGCCAGGTGATCGGACGGCTGCCCGAGCAGGGCGCCGCGCTCACCCTGGAGAAGATCGCGGTCAACGCGGTCGCCGCGGGCTGCCGCGAGGAGTACATGTCGGTGCTGGTCGCGACCGTCCGCGCCCTCACCCGCGAGCCGTTCAACCTGCACAGCACCACGGTCAGCGGCGCGACCGCGCCGCTCCTGGTCATCAGCGGGCCGGTGGTGGACCAGCTGAACGTCAACACGTCGTTCAGCCTGTTCGGGCCCGGCCACCACGCCAACGCCACGATCGGCCGGGCCGTCCGGCTCATCCTGCAGAACTTGTGCGGCGGCGTGCCCGGCGTCCTGGACAAGTCCACCTTCGGGCATCCCGGCAAGTACGCCTACTGCATCGGCGAGAGCACGACCTTCCCGCACGCGGCCGGGTGGCCGCCGCTGCACGCCGACCGGGGCGTGCCCGCCGACCAGAGCGCCGTGACGGTGTTCGCCGGCGAGGCGCCGGTCAACGCGCGCAACGACTGGGCGGGCGAGCCCGGCCCGATCCTCGCCACGATCGCCGACGCGATGCTGCCATGCCACTACACCGGCGGGAGCTTCGTCGTGGTGGTCGGCCCCCGGCACGCCGAGATCATCCAGCGCGCCGGGATGACGAGGGCGGACGTCCGCGAGGAGCTGTTCCGGCGGGCCAGACGCAGCGTCGGAGCGCTCCGCCGCGCGGGCCGCCTGCCGGCCGCCGCCGCACCGGGCGACGACGAGGAGCGCACGGTCGTCCGCCGCCCCGAGGACATCCTGATCACCGTCGCCGGGGGCGACGCCTACGGCTACTCGGCGGTCGTCCCGTACTGGGTCGGCGGCCACGAGTCCGCCCCCGTCACCGAGGGGCTCTCCCCGCAGGAGGCCGAGAGGTGCCAGATACCCAGGAGGGAGCCGTCATGACAGACGTCGTGACAGGGGGACTCGTCGTCCTCGATCCGACCGCTGACGTTCCGCGCGAGGCGGCCGGGGCGCTGCCCCGTCCGGCGACGCTGGCCGGGCTCGCGGTCGGGTACCTCGACAACGGCAAGCCGAACAGCGACCGCTTCCTCACCCTGCTGTCCGCGCGGCTGCGCGAGGACGGCGCCCTCGACGCGGCGTGGGCGCGCAAGCCCAGCATCGGGCGCGTCGCGTCCGACGAGACGCTCGACGATCTCGCCGCGCAGTGCGACGTGGTGGTGACCGGGGTCGGCGACTGCGCCGGGTGCTGCTCGTGCACGGTGCGGGACGCGATCGCGCTCGAACGCCGGGGCGTCCCGGCCTACGTCGTGTGCACCACGGAGATGGTCACCACGGCGCGGATCGCGGCGCGGGCGGCGGGCGTCCCCGAGCTGCCGCTGACCGTCATCGACCATCCGCTCGGCTCGCTGACCGACGACCTGCTCGCCGCGCGGGCGGACGTCGCGCTCGGCCAGATCCGCGGGCGGGCGGACCGGTGACGGCGGCCGAGCGGGTCGCGGCCGAGCGGGTGGCGATCGTCACCGGCGGCGGGCAGGGGCTCGGCCGGGCGTACGCGGCCCGGCTGGCGCGGGCGGGCAACCGCGTCGCCGTCGTGGACGTCGCGGGCGACGCGGCGCGGGCCGCCGCCGAGGCCATCGCCGCCGACGTCGGCGCCGACAGGGTGAGCGCGCACGAGGCCGACGTCACCGACGAGGAGCGGGTCGGCGCGTTCGTCGGCGCGGTGGTCGAACGCTGGGGACGGATTGACGCCCTGGTCAACAACGCGGGCGGCGCGCTGCTGCCGTCCGCGCCCTTCGACTCGTTCGACCGCGCCGACTGGACGCGGGTCCTCGACGTGAACCTGACCGGGCAGTGGCTGTGCGCGCGGGCGGTCGTCCCGCACATGCGCGCCGCCGGGCACGGCAAGATCGTGAACGTCAGCTCGACCATGGTGTCGAAGGGCCTGCCGGTCGG
Organism: Actinomadura decatromicini; assembly: GCF_008121305.1. NCBI lineage: Bacteria > Bacillati > Actinomycetota > Actinomycetes > Streptosporangiales > Thermomonosporaceae > Actinomadura > Actinomadura decatromicini. The sequence goes on from NZ_VSRQ01000002.1 coordinate 731,509, forward strand.
GCTCGCGCCGTACGTCGCCGCCAAGGCCGGGGTGGTCGGCCTGACCCGCGCGCTCGCGCGCGAGCTGGGCCCGGACGGGATCCGCGTGAACGCCATCGCGCCCGGCTACATCCCGGTCGAGACGAGGAAGACGGTGCACACCCCGCAGGCGGCGACGGCGCTGCGCGAGCGCATGAAGGCCGAGCAGTGCCTGCCCGTGGTCGGCGTCCCGGACGACCTCTGCGGCGCGGTGGCGTTCCTGTGCTCCCCGGCCTCGGACTTCATCACCGGGCAGGTCGTGAACGTCGACGGCGGCTGGGCCCACGGCTGACGGCGGCCCGGCCCGCCCCGCTCCCCTTCGCGGCGTCCGCGCGGCGCCGCGGCCCCGGCGCGCCCGCATGCCGTCCACATGCGGTCCGACCAGCGCGAACATCCGCCAGGAAGGCCCCGCGAAGGTCTTTACGGACGCATCCGCACTCGCTATTCTCCAGAAACCAATTCTGGAGAAAAGAGAACCTGGCCGCCGAGACCGTGCTCAGCAGGCGCTTCGCACGCTCGCCAGATGAAGGGATCCCACGATGATCACAACCGGCACCGCCGGTCGCGTCGCGGTCGGGCTGACCGTCGCCGCGCTGGCCCTGGCGGCCTGCGGCGGCGAGGGCTCCGACTCCGGCGGCGGGTCCACGACCCTCAAGATCGGCCTCGTCACCAGTTCCGCGGGCCCGTTCGCCAGCAACGCGAAGACGATGGTGGCGGGCGCCGAGTACGCCGTGAAGCTGCTGAACGACGCGGGCGGCGTCGGCGGCGCCAAGCTGGAGCTGGTCAAGGTCGACAGCCAGAACAAGCCGACCGCCACCGCGACGCTCATCCCCGAGCTGGCCGCGAAGCAGAAGGTCCTCGCGATCGTCGGGCCGGTCGACAGCGCGGGCTGCGAGGTCGCCTGCACGGCCGCCAACAAGCTCAAGGTGCCGATCGTGAGCCCCGGCGCGGCGCGTCCCGGCGTCCTGCAGAACGCCCGCCCGTACGGCTTCACGATCGCCCAGCCGGACGCCGACAACAGCACACCCGTGCTCACCAAGATCATCCAGAGTAGGAAGCTGAAGCGCGCCGCGATCATCAGCGACGAGGCCAACGCCACGACGAAGGCGCAGGCCGACCTGTTCCGCAAGGTCTTCGGCGGCAACGGCGTCGAGATCGTCAAGGCCGTGACGTTCAAGAGCGGCGACTCCAGCTTCGCCTCGCAGGTGACCTCGCTCGCCGCCGCGAAGCCGGACGTGCTGGCCCTCGCCGCCGGTCCGGACGACGCGGGCCGCATCGCGCGGGAGGCGCGCAGCCAGCGCCAGACCTTCACGCTGCTCGGCACCGGCTCGCTCCAGTCCGGCGGCGCCGCCTACGTCGCGGCGGGCGGGAAGGACACCGAGGGCACGCTCGCCGCCGCCCAGTTCGACCCGCACAGCGAGACGCCCGCGGCGAAGCCGCTGCTGGAGGCGGCGCAGACGGCCACCGGCCAGGCCGACATCCCGCTCAACTTCGCCTACGCCTTCGACGCCGTCCACATGATCGCCAAGGCGATCGAGGAGAAGGGCGTGAAGGCGGGCGACACCGAGAAGGGCCGGGTCGCGATCCAGGAGGCCCTCAACGCCATGCAGAACTACCAGGGCATGGCCGACGCCACCACGTTCAAGGAGGGCATCGCGCAGCGGCCGCAGCTCCAGGCGGTCGTCAAGGACGGCAAGTTCGTGATCGACAAGAGCGCCGGCTGACCGCATGCTCGCACAGCAACTGTTCAACGGTCTGTTGCTCGGGGCGACCTTTTGCCTGGTCGCCCTGGGCTTCAACCTCGTCGTCGGCGCGATGGACCGGCTGAACTTCGCCCTCGGCGAGACGGCGATGCTGAGCGCCGTCCTCGGCGCGCTCATCATGACCGAGACGCCGGCGCCCTTCCTGGTGAGCTTCGCCGCCGCCACCCTGATCGGCGGGGGCGTGGCGGTGGCGGTGTACTACCTGTCGTTCCGGTTCGTTTCCGCGGACTTCCCGACGGCGTCGATCCTCAGCAGCCTCGGCTGCGGGCTGGTGCTGACCGCCGCCGTCACCAAGGCGTTCGGCAGCCACCAGCGCACGGTCCCGGACGTGCTGTCCGGCGTCCGGCTCGACCTCGGCGCCTTCACGGTGTCCGGCGCGCAGCTCGTGATCCTGCTGCTCGCCACGCTGCTGACGGTCGGGCTGTACGTGTTCCTCGAACGCACGCCGTGGGGGACGGCGATCCGCGCCGTGTCGGACGACGCGACCGCCGCGGGCCTGCTCGGCGTCCCGGTGCAGCGGGTCATCCTGCTGACGTTCGCGCTGTCCGGCGTCCTCGCCGGGGCGGCGGGCCTGCTGACCGGGCTCGCCTACCACTCGGTCAGCCCGTTCGACGGGTTCACCACCACGCTCACCGCACTGATGATCATCGTGGTGGGCGGGCTCGGCAGCGTCTCGGGCGGCGTGCTCGCGGCCCTGCTCATCGGGCTGATCCAGACGCTGACCGTCGCCTACCTGTCGGCGACGCTCCGCGACCTGATCGTGTTCGTCCTCGTCGGCATCGTGCTGCTGGTACGGCCGCAGGGGCTGTTCGGACGCAACGCCGGCGTGTTGGAGAGGGTCTGATGTCCAGCTTCAACGAGGCGGTCATCCTCACCGTCGGCATCAACGTCCTGCTGGCCCTCGGCTACTGGATCGCGGTCTCGACCGGCAAGTACTCGTTCGGCCACACGGCCTTCATGGCGATCGGCGCGTACACCGCGTCGATCCTGACCGTGAACTTCTCCTGGCCGCTCCCGGTCGCCATGGTCGCGGCGGGCGTCACGGCGGCCGTCGCGGGCGCGCTGATCGGCTGGATGGCGCTGCGGCTCTCGCTGCTCTACCTCGCCATCATCACGTTCGTCTTCTCCCAGCTGATCAACCTGCTGATCTCGCAGTGGGACTACGTCGGCGGCGCCAGCGGCATGCTCGGCATGACCGGGACGACGGTGCCGCTCGTGCTCGGCTGCGTGCTGCTCGCCGTCGGCTACCTCGTGCTGCTGAGCCGGTCCCGGCTCGGCCTCGCGCACAAGGCGATCCGGGAGGACGAGCGGGCCGCGATGGCGTCCGGGCTGCGCATCACGCGCATCGCGGTGGGCGCGTTCGCCACGTCCGCCGCGGTGACGGGCGTCGCCGGGGCACTGTCCGCGCACCAGCTCATGGTCATCACCCCGGAGCTGTTCGGCCCGCACCAGGCACTGCTGATCATCCTCTACTGCGTGCTCGGCGGGGTCGAGTACTTCTGGGGCGCGGCCATCGGGGCCATCGCGCTGAGCCTGCTGCCGATCTACTTCGACTGGCTGAACGAGTGGTACGAGATCGTCTACGGCCTGCTGTTCGTGGCGCTGATGATCGTGCGCCCGCAGGGGCTGATCGGCCGCGGCGGCGCCGGCGGCGTCCGGCTGCCGCGGCTCGTCCCGCGACGGGAGCGTGAGTCCGTTGGCTGAGCCGCTGCTGCGGGTGTCCGCGGTGACCAAGCATTTCCAGGGCGTGGAGGCGCTCGGTGCGGTCGACCTTGAGGTGGCCGGTGGGTCGGTGCACGGCGTCGTCGGACCGAACGGGGCGGGCAAGACGACCCTGCTCAACGTCGTCTCCGGCTACGTCCGGGCGGACGAGGGACGGGTCGTGCTCGGCGGGCGGGACGTCACCCGCCTCACCCCGCAGCGGCGGGTGCCGCTCGGGATCGTCCGGACGTTCCAGAACATCCGGCTGTTCGGCGGGCTGACCGTCCTGGAGAACGTGCTCCTCGGGCAGCACAGCCGGGCCGTCACCGGGGCGCGGTCGCTGTGGCCGCTCCGGACCGGCGGCGACCGGCGGCTGCGCGCGGAGGCCGAACGGTCCCTCGAACTGTTCGGGCTGGCCGACTACCGGGGCCGCCGGGCCGCCGAGCTGCCCTACGGCCTGCAGAAACAACTCGAAATGGCGCGGGCCCTCGCGGCCCGGCCGAAGGTGCTGCTGCTCGACGAGCCCGCGAGCGGCATGACCGCCGAGGACCGGCGGTCCCTCGTCCCGCGGATCCGGGAGCTGCGGGACGAGGGGCTGACCGTCGTCGTGGTGGAGCACGACATGGACGTCATCTCGAACATCTGCGACCACGTCACCGTGCTCAACTTCGGCCGCAGGCTGACCGACGGACCGCCCGGACAGGTCCTGGCCAGCGATGAGGTAAGGACGGCCTACCTTGGCACCTGAACCGGAAGAACTCCTGCGGATCGCGGGGCTGCGCGCCGGGTACGGCCGCGTCACCGGGGTCGCGGACGTGAGCGTCGAGGTGCGGCGCGGCGAGCTGGTCGCGGTGCTCGGGCCGAACGGCGCGGGCAAGAGCACGGTGCTGCGCGCCGTGTCCGGGATGATCCGGCCGTGGTCCGGCAGCGTCGTCCTCGACGGGCGGGACGTCACCGGCCTGCGCAGCGATCTGCTGGTGCGGGCGGGCATGGCGCACGTGCCGGAGGGGCGGCGCGCCCTGCCCCGCCTGACCGTGGAGGAGAACCTCCGCGTCGGGGCGTTCACCCGCCGCGACCGCGCGGAGGTCCGGGCGTCGCTGGACGAGGTCTTCGACCGCTTCCCCCGCCTCAAGGACCGCCGGGCGCAGAAGGCGGGCACCCTCTCCGGCGGCGAGCAGCAGATGCTCGTGATCGGCCGGGCGCTGATGGCGAAGCCGAAGCTCCTCCTGCTGGACGAGCCGTCCCTCGGACTGTCGCCGCTGCTCGTCCGGGAGGTGTTCGCGATGATCCGCGCGCTCGCCGCCGACGGCCAGACCGTGCTGCTGGTCGAGCAGAACGTCGCCCAGGGGCTCGCCGTGGCCGACCGCGGCTACGTGCTCACCGCCGGGCGCGTCACCGCGTCCGGCCCCGCCGCCGACCTGGCGGAGGACCCGTCGCTGCTCCGCGGCTACCTTGGCTCCGCCGAATAGAAGGGAAACCACCGTGCCGTCTCGCCGTCGTTTCGAGGAGAGGTCCGTCATCGTCACCGGGGCCGCGTCCGGCATCGGCCGGGAGACGGCCGTCCGGTTCGCGCGCGAGGGCGCGCTGGTGACCGTCGCCGACATCGACGAGGAGGGCGCGCGGCGGACCGTCGAGGCGATCACGGCGGACGGCGGCGCCGCCCGCGCCTGCCGGACCGACGTGACCGACCCGGACGCCGTCCAGGCCATGGTGGACGGCGCGGCCGAGGCGTACGGCGGGCCGCACGTCCTGCACAACAACGCCTACTGGGCGCCGCTCGGCCGCACGGTCGCCGACACGACCCTCCCGGAGTGGGACCGGACGATCGACACCACGTTGAAGAGCGTCTTCCTCGGCTGCAAGTACGCGATCCCGCACATGGTCGCGGCGGGCGGCGGCGTGATCGTCAACACGGCGTCGACGGCCGGTCTCGTGGCGACCCCGAGCTTCGCCGCCTACATGGCGGCCAAGGGCGGTGTCATCGCGCTGACCAGGTCGATCGCGTTCGACTACGGCAAGGAGGGCATCCGCTGCAACGCGGTGGCCCCCGGACTGACCAGGACGCCCGCCACCGACCCGGTCTTCCGCGACCAGGAGCGGCTCGACTTCCTCACCGACAGGCTGCTCCTCGGGTACGCGGGCGAGCCGAAGGACATCGCGGAGGCCGTCCTCTACCTGGCCGGGGACGAGTCACGCTTCATGACCGGCCAGACGATCGTGGTCGACGGCGGCCGCCTCATCGCATGACCACACATACGAAACGAAAGGTGCGTGACTGGTGATCGAGCTGCTCGGGATCCCGATGGCGGCGGGCGCCGGCATCGACATCTACTCCGGGGTGGCCCGGATGGCGGGGAAGGTGTGGGGGTCGCTGCACCGCGCGGCGGAGCCGTCCCGGACGGCCGTCGTCGTGGTGCACCCCAGCTCGAACTTCCTCGGCCACTACCTGCTGGGCCCGCTGGCCGAGCGCGGCGTGGACGCGGTCGGCCTGAACACCCGCTACATCGGCAACGACAGCGCGCTCATCATGGAGAACTGCGTGCTCGACGTCGGGGCGGCGATCGGGTTCCTGCGCGAGCGCGGCTACGAGAAGGTCGTCCTGATCGGGAACTCGGGCGGCGGCGGGCTCACCGCGTTCTACCAGAGCCAGGCCGAGTCCCCGACCGTCCGCGCGACGCCTGCCGGGGACCCGCCCGACCTGACGAAGGCCGACCTACCGCCGGTGGACGGCCTCGTGTCGCTGATGGCCCACCCGGGCCGCGCCATCGTCTACACCGAATGGCTGGACCCGGCGATCGTGGACGAGCACGACCCGCTCAAGCGCGATCCCGAGCTGGACATGTTCGATCCGCGCAACGGCCCGCCGTACAGCGCGGAGTTCGTCGAGCGGTACCGGGCCGCGCAGCTCGCCCGCAGCCGCCGGATCACGGCGTGGGTGCGCGAGCAGCTCGCCGTGCTGGACAAGCGCGACGACGGCCTGCGCGACCTGCCGTTCCTGGTGCACGGCACGGTCGCCGACCCGCGGTTCCTGGACACGGCGCTCGACGCGTCCGACCGCACGCCGGGCACGCTGTGGGGTCCGGCGGTGACGTCCAACCTGCTGCCCGCGACGCTCGGCCACCACACGAGCCTCCGCTCGTGGCTCAGCCAGTGGAGCGTGGACGACTCCAACTGCGACGGCCCGCGGCACATCGCGCGGACGCACGTCCCGACGCTCGTCATGTACGGCACCGCCGACCAGGTGTGCTTCCCGAGCCACGCCCGGTCGATGTACGACGCGATCCCGCATGACGACCGGCGGCTCGTGCCGGTAGAGGGCGGCAACCACTACCTGCAAGGACAGCCGGACCTGATCGCGCACGTCGCCGACACGCTGGTCGGCTGGATCGAGGAGAAGGGCCTACGCGCATGAGCGAAGCGAACCGGGGGGCGTGGGGGTCGTCCCCCCACAAGGAGAGAGCATGACCGAACTGCACCCGGATTTCGCCGATCTCAAGGTCGAGCCTGGCGAGTCGCACATCACTGGCAGGCACGAGCTGTTCGACATCGTCAACGTGTTGACGTTCGGCGGGGCGGCGGACCGTCCGACGCACGTTCCCGCCGAGCTGGGCGCGATGGGGCCCGTCCGGATCTGGGAGTCGACCGGCGCCGCGGACTTCCTGCCGTTCTGGAACACCAACCTCGACGGCGCGCAGTACCTCTACATCGCGTACGGCAGCGTCCGGGTCGAGTTCAAGGACACCGAGGGCGACCAGCGGTACGGCCACTACGTGGGCAGGGCCGGTGACCTGCTGCGGCTGCCCCAGGAGGTCGCGCACCGGACGTACTCCGGCGACGGCAGGCGCCGCATCACCCTGGAGCTCATGCCGCACAACCCGTTCTGGGACGACCTGGGCAAGAACCCGGTCACGCCGGACACGAGCCGGAAGGCCGGCGGCTTCGCCTTCGAGATCCACGACACGGAGGTCGAGATCTCCTGGCCCGGCGGCGGCTCGCTGCGCACCCCGCGCGACTCGTTCATGCGCGGAGTGCGTGCCCTGTGCGCCTACGAGATGCACCTCGGGCACAACGAGTTCGACGGCGGGTTCATCGTCCACGACCTCGGCGAGCGGGTGCGGCTGAAGGCGTCCGGGCACGAGGAGACCCTGAACGGCCGGGAGGTGCTCGCGGTCTTCCACGGCCTCCGCGACGCGCTCACCGAAGGCGGCTGAGCTCGTGCCGCCAGGCCGTGGCCTCGTTGAACGCCCCGCCGAGATCGGGCAGTTCGGCGAGGTCGCGGTCCGGCAGGTCGCGTAGCGTCCCGCCCGCGCTCGCGACCGTGAGCGACATCCGCGCGATGGTGTCGACCGAGATCGCGCGGAGCACGGCCTCGGGCACCGTCGCGCCGGTGCTCGTGATCCCGTGCCCGCGCAGCAGCACCACGGGCCTGTCGCCGAGCGCGGCGACCATCTCCCCGGCGAGCCGCCGGTCGCGGACCAGCACGCCGCGCGGATACACGGGCACCCCGGCCTGCGCGAGCCGCGCGCCGGGGATGTCGAACGCGCCGACGATGGGACGGATCGCGAGCCCGGCCAGGTCGGCGGCCACGACGGCGGGCGGGTGCGCGTGGACGACCGCCTGCACGTCGGGACGCCGCCGCAGCACCTCGGTGTGGAGGGGAAGTTCGTTCGGCGGCGACCAGCCTCCGTCGAGTTCGCCTTCCGCACCCGGCGCGCCATCGAGGTCCACCAGGCGGATGTCGGCGGGGGTCGTGTGCGTGAGGCCGCGCTCCCGCGGCCCGCGGCAGCGGACGAGGAGCCGGTCGGGGCCGGTGCGCAGGCTGATGTGGCCGAGGATCCCGTCGGACAGGCCCCGGACGGCCAGCACCCGGCAGGCGTCCGCGATCTGGCCTCGGAGTTCGGCGAAGGGTTCGGCTTCGGTCATGGTCGCCTTCCTGCGGGTCGGGCGTCGGCCAGCCGGTCCAGTTCGGCGAGCGCCTCGGTGAAGTCGGCATCGGCGGCCAGGAGGCGTCGGCACGTGACGAGTGCTCGCGGCCAGTTGAGGGTGACGGCGGCGGCGAGGCGTCCGGCGGCGTCGGTGGAGGCGACGGCGGCGCGCGGCCTGTCGCCGGTGAGGTCCCCGATCACGGTGTGGCCGGTCGTCCGCGCCGGGCTCCCGACGATCTGGATCTTCCAGTCGTACTGGTCGCTCCACACGTACTCCACCGGCCGGTAGGGGACCGGCTCGTCCGGCTGGACGATGTTCCGGGCCACGCACGCGGCCTGCTCGACGGCGTTCGTCCAGTGCTCCACGCGGACGTGGTCGGTGTGGCGCGGGTGCGGCCATCGGGCCACGTCACCGGCCGCGAACACGTCCCGCGTTCCCAGCGCGCGGCAGTACTCGTCGCAGAGCACGCCGTTCGCGACGTCCAAGCCGGAGGAGCGCAGCCATCCGTCGTTGGGGACGGCGCCGATGCCGACCACGACGGTCGCGGCGGGCAGGACGGTGCCGTCGTCGAGGAACACGCGGAGGTCGCCGCTCGTCCCTTCGATCGCGACGACTCCGGCGCCGAAGCGGGTTCGCACGCCGTGGCGTTCGTGGATGCCGGTGAGCAGGGGCCCGACCGCCGGGCCGAGGACCCGCGCCATCGGATCGAGGAGCGGATCGACGATCGTGACCCGGCAGGCGAGCCCGCGCGCGGCGGCGGCCACCTCGGCGCCGACGAACCCGCCGCCGACCACGACGACCTCGCCGCCGCGCAGCAGGTCCCGGCGCAGCGCGGCGCCGTCCCCGAGGGTCCGCAGCACGTGGACGCCGTCGCGCGCCGCCCACGGCGAGGGCCGGGCGGACGCCCCGGTCGCGATCACGCACACGTCATAAGGGACGCGGGTGCCGTCGGCGAGGCTGACCTGCTTGTCCGCGACGTCGAGGTGTTCGGCGGCGGCTCCGAGGCGCAGCTCGATCCGCTCGTCCGAGGGCCCGCCGTTCAGGAGGGACAGCCTCCCGGCCGCCCAGGCGCCGGTGAGGAAGTGCTTCGAGAGCGGCGGCTTGTCGTAGGGCTCGGTGTCCTCGGCGCCGATGACGAGGACGCGGCCGTCGAACCCGCCCGCCGTCAGCGCCTGGGCGGTGCGGACGCCCGCCACCGACGAGCCGACCACGACGGCGGTGCGGCTCATTCGTCCTCGACGGTCAGTGCCGAGACCGGGCAGCTCCGGGCGGCCTCTTCGACCCGCTGCCGGTCCTCCTCGGGGACGCGCTCCTTCAGCAGGACGACGACGCCGTCGTCGTCGATGTCGTAGACGTCCGGGGCGGCCACGACGCAGTTCGCGTAGCCCTGGCAGGCGCCCTTGTCAGCCCGCAGGATGGGCATGGCGACTCCTCTTCGTCATTGCGTTGGGCGGCATCAGGATTTGGCGGCATCAGGATTTGGCGGCGATGCCGCCGTCCGGATGCACGACGTCGCCGGTGATCCCCCGGGACCGGGACGACGCGAGGAACACGTAGCTCCAGGCGTGGTCCTCGCCCCTCAGCGCGACGCCCAGCGGGGTGCGCGCGGCCAGTTCCGCCGCCCGGCCGGGAGTGTCGTCGAGGCGCCGGGCCTGCTGGCCGAGGCTGGGGATTCCCCGCAGGTCGGTGTTGAGGGTGCCGCCGGGCGCGACGCCGTTGACGCGGACGTCCGGCGCCAGCTCGTGCGCCAGCGCCGTCACCAGCCCGCGCACCGCGAACTTGGACGACACGTACAGCACGCCGCCCCGTCCCGGGTAGTACGCGGACGTCGACTCGGTCAGCACGATCGAGCCGCGCGACCGGCGCAGCGCGGGCAGCGCCGCCTTCACCGAGTGCAGGTGGCTCTTGACGTTGGTCGAGAACATCTCCGCGAACGCCTCGTCGAGGATGTCGGCGTCCAGGTCTTCGAGGCCGCGGTAGAAGTCGAACACGCCGACGCAGTTGACCAGGACGTCCAGGCCGCCGAACGCGGCGACCGCCGTCGCGACGGCCTCGTCGTTCGCCGCCCGCGTCGTCGCGTCGCCGACCGTGACCGGCACGCCGGGGAGCGCCTCGGCGATCGCCCCGGCCTTGGCCTCGTCCCGTTCCAGGACGGCGGCGGACGCGCCCTCCGCGCGGAACGCGTCGAGCACCGCGCGCCCGATGCCCGAGCCCGCGCCGACGATGAGCGCCCGCCGCCCGTCCAGCCAGCCCGTCATGCGTCGTCCTCGGTGGAGGATTCGTCTTCTACGAGCGAACCGAACGGGTGGCCGATCATCTCGGAGAACGTCGCGGTCTGCTGCCAGGTCAGCGCCTCCAGCTCCAGCGGGCACAGCGCGATCCACTGGCCCGAGCGCGGGGACTCCACCAGCAGCCGGGCGCCGTTCCGCGTCTCGACCTTGGTGATCCTGATCTCGGAGAACTCGTTGCCCAGGACGAGCGGCTCGCCCCGGGCGTGCTCCAGGAGCTTCTGCCGCTCGCGCTCGGCCCGTGCCGCGCTGTCGGCGTCCTCCTGCTCGCCCTCCCAGCCGATCGTCATAGGAAGATCGCAAGGTTCTGCATGCGGATCACCGACTCGTCCACCAGGATGGTGCGCCGCGCGAGCCGCCAGCCGCCCGCCTCGCGGCGCAGCAGGTCCTCGCGCCCGGCCGAGACCAGGGCCGGTTCGCGGACGTCGCCGCGGCTGCGGAACAGCAGCACCCCGGAGTCGACGACGAGGTGGTCGTCGTCGCCGGTCGCGAACGTGCGCACGTTGGTGACGTGGTGGCGCAGCCTGGACGGCGGGTCCTCCGTCCAGGCGTGCTCGGTCAGGAAACGGGCGACGCGCCGCGAAAGGGAGTACTTGTTCTCATCGAAGTGGGCGGCGCCGGGGGCGGTGTCGAATCCCGTTCCCAAGGCGGTCGTGACCCTTACGGGCATCAGATAGTGGATGTCCTCGGTCAGCAATTCAAGCCATTGTGTGTACGCCTGCTCGTCCAGCAGGTAAGCCTCGTCGACAAGCCATTGGTGCGCGAGCAGATGCCGTTCGTCGCCGAAAGGCAGCGTCGAGCCGGTGCGCTGCTCCCGTGGAGCGTGGCCGCCGAGGATCGACCGTGTCGAATGGGTGCTCTGGTCGCCGGTCACTTCCCGGCCTCCGCCCGCTGACCGTTCACGCCGACCTCGACACCGGCCGCCTTCGGCATCGGCCGTTCCATGTGGTCCGCCCAGCGGAGGAGCAGTTCCCGCTGATTGTGCTCGCTGTATCCCGTGCGGGCGATGCCCGGTCCGCTGAACCGCTCGGGAGGCAGGGCGGGGGAGACCTCGGTGCCGTCCTCCAGCAGGCCCATCCGGCTGTTCAGCATCAGCCGCCGGGCCATTGATCCGGCGGCCGTGTTGGTCAACGAGACCCAGTTCTCGACGTCGTCCTGCTCGAACATTCCCGTGCTGCCGAAGCACATCAGGTACGCCTTGTAGGAGAGGCGCTTGAACTCCTCCGGGGCCTCGGCGTCCACGGCGAACCAGGACAGGATCTCGGTCTCGTCGTGGCTGATCGGCTGCCACTGCCGGACGGAGATGAACGGGACGACGTCCTCGGAGTCCTCGACCCGCGGCCAGTTGTGCACGAAGCTCAGGTTCGGGAACACCGTGGCCGCCGAGATCATGAACCCGTCCCGGCCGATGACGTCGCACTGCTCCCGCGACCATTCCCGCTTCATCCGCGTGATCATCTCGTCGGGATAGCCGACGTAGCGGAGCCGCTCGTCCAGGTCGCCGGGCGGCAGTTTGTACGTCGTGCCGCCGCCGTTCCCGGCCCAGTAGGTGGCGCCGTCCCGGCGCTTCTCCGCCTTCGGCTCCCGGAAAAGGCCGATCTCCACCACGCTCGTGTGGGTCTGCGGCGTGTGGTACATGTCGCCCGCGAAATTCTCCGCGCCGATCTTCCAGTTCGCCTTGACCCGCCAGCGCTGCGGACCGCGCATCTCGATCCCGCTCGGACTCTGCTTGGTGTAGTAGTCGAGGTAGAACGCGAAATCGCCGAGATAGTCCCGCAGCGGCGGAGCGTCGTCGGCCAGGCTGATGAAGATCATGCCGTTGTGGGAGCCGATGTTCGGGGCGCGCAGGAGCCGCTGGCTCTTGCGCCTGAAGCCCGCCTCGCCGCCGTAGGCGTCCTGGTGGAACGGCAGGCCGACGATCCGTCCGTCGTTCCGGTAGGACCAGCCGTGGTACGGGCAGCGGAAATGCGAGGCGTTGCCCATCTCGGCCCGGCAGACCTGCATGCCGCGGTGCAGGCACATGTTGAAGTGCGCGTAAATCTCGCCCTTCTCGTCCCGGACCACGATGAACGAGTCGTCGAGGACGCGGCGGACGACGTAGTCCCCGGCGCTCGGGATCTCCGACTCGTGGGCGACGAACGTCCACGCCCTGCCGAACACGCGTTCCCTCTCCAGCGCGAAGACGTGCTCATCGTTGTAGATGTGCGCCGGGATCATGCCCCGCCGCACGCTACCCAGGACACCCGCTTGATCGATCATCCGCGACGTCTCCCCACGAGCCTCGTCTCCCACCCCGACGTCTCGCCGAGTTTCTCTGTAGTGCAGAGTCACACTCTGGATAGTAGAACAGCGCCCCAATGTGGCTGTCAACCAGGGCCGCGCCCGCCGAGGAGGCGCTCCGAGGGCCGGGCCGGTGTCCTTCTGCACTGCGGAAAGCCGTGGACGCTCGCCGGACGGCCATATGAGGGTGGTCACGTTCGTACCGAACGGTCGGTACATTCCCGCGATCGCTGCTGCCCTTCCCAACGCACGGACCCCCACCTCACAAACGAGCGGATCGCTGCCGCTCCAGAAGGAGAACCCATGTGCGAGCTTCTCAACCAGGCCGTCGCGTCGAGCGCCCCACCGGCCGGACCGTCGCGGCGAGGCGTGCTCGGCGGGATCGGGACCGCCCTGCTCGGCGGCGGGCTCGCCATGGCGGCGGGCATGCCCAGCGCGGAGGCCGCACCACGTCCCAAGCCGCGAAATCGAACCCGCCTCGTGCTCCTCGGCACCGGCGGCGGGCCGATCGTTCTCAGCGGCGACCGGATGGGCATCTCCACCGCCGTCGTCTACGGGGACAACATCTATGTCGTCGACCTCGGCCATGGAGCGGCGGTCCAGCTCTACCGCTCCGGCCTGCTCGACGGTCCGGCGGGGCGCGCCAACGTACGCGGGATCTTCTTCACGCACATGCACTCCGACCACACGGTCGAGTGGCCCGCGCTGCACGCCACCGCCCACGTCAACCTGCGGCAGGGACGCCCCGGCGAACCATTCCGCGTCTTCGGACCGGGCGACCGGCCGGTCCCGCCCCGGACGTTCCCGCCCGAGCGCCCCGCGCCGGGACCGGTGAACCCGGGCGGTCCGATCTCCGGGATCTCGGCCATGACGGGCTACCTCCGGCAGGCGTTCGCCGCGGACTTCGAGGACCGCATCCGCGACGCGAACATGACCGATCCCAACAAGCTCTTCGAGACCCACGACATCGACATCTCGAAGTACTGGACCGTGGACGCGGCCGGAATCCCGCCGCGGCTCCCCGCCGGGACCCGCATCCCCGTCTGGCGGGACGGCGACGTCACGGTGACCGCGACGCTCGTCGACCACCGTCCGACCGCCCCGGCGTTCGCGTACCGGTTCGACACCCCGGACGGATCGGTCGTCATCTCCGGCGACACCGCCCCCTCGGAGAACCTGATCGACCTGGCCCGAGACGTCGACTACCTGGTGCACGAGGTGATCGACCCGAAGTACGTCGACGAACTGGCGGCCACCCTCCCGCCCGAGATCCGGGAACCCGCACGCCAGCACCTGCTCGCCTCGCACACCACCATCGAGCAGGTGGGACGCGACGTGGCCCAGAAGGCCAGGGCGCGTAACCTCGTCCTGACCCACCTCGTCCCGATGAACAACCCCATCAACCGCTGGCGTGCCGCGCAGCGCGGCTACTCGGGCAAACTCATCGTCGGCCAGGACCTCATGCAACTGGGAGTAGGCACCCACCCGGGCCGATAGAACGGCTGCTACTCCCCGAAGGAACCGGGGACACTCTCGTGAGCATCCGTGCGACGCATCGCGCTCTGCTGAGCCGTCTGCTGCCCGACGACGACCCGGACGACCTCGCGGTACGCGAAGGGCAATTCCACATTGTGGTCATCGGCTCAGACCGCGTCGTGTGCCTGCCGCGCACCGAGGCGGCGGCCGCCCGCCTTCCCCAGCGGGTGGCCGCCCTGCACGCACTCGCCGACCTCGACCTCGACTTCCGGACGCCCGAGCCACTGCAACGCTCCGGCGTCAACGACACCGATGAGGAACCGTTCCTGGTACTCACTCGCATTCCCGGAGAACCGCTGGAGAGGGACGCTCTCAATAACGCCCAAGTATTCGACGCCGTCGCGGAGCAGTACGCCACGCTGCTGTCCGATCTGGCCCGCGCCGGCGCCGACGAAAAGGCACGGGCCGTTCTCCCTTGGGAAGAAGAAGACCGGTGGTGCCTCTTCGCGGAGGACGTGCGCGCGGACTTGTTCCAGCTCATGTCCGACAGCGGGCGACTGCGAGCCGAACGGGAACTCACGGCACTCGACGGCCTTCCCCGCCTCACTCAAGCAGTGGTGCATGGCGACCTCGGCGCCGAAAACGTCCTCTGGGAGTGGACGAACGGGCTGCCGCGCCTTTCCGGAGTGCTCGACTGGGACGACGTCGCAGTCGGCGACCCGGCCGAAGACCTCGCGGCCATCGGCGCCGGTTACGGCCCCGAACTCCTGGAACGGGTGCTCGCCTTGGGCGACTGGCCGAACGAGGGACTCCCTGCCCGCATCGCCGCGATCCGCGGCACATTCGCCCTGCAGCAAGCCCTCTACGCGCACCGCGACGGCGACGAAGAGGAACTCGCGGACGGCCTGGCCGACTACCAGTGAGCCGCACCGGCATGACCCGACGCCAGATCCGGCGGAAAATCGGATCGCTTCGTCGTTATCGGTGTGCGACGGTTGCCGCGTGCCTCAACCGATCTTGCGCACCGACCGCCTCCTGCTGGTCCCGCTCGCCGACCGGCACCTTGACCTGGAGATTCGGCTCGACTCCGACCCCGAGGTGCTCCGCTATCTCTCCAGCCGGGCGTCGACCAGGAACGAGGTGGTCGCCGCCCACGAGCGGCGGATGACTCTGGCAAGCAAGGTGGACGGCCTGGGCCTCTGGATAGCCTTCGCCTCCGGTAGCGGCGAGCCAGGAGCACCGCCACCGGAACAAGAGGCGGACGGCGAGTTCATCGGGCTAATGATGCTGCCCCCGGCGCATGGCCCCGATCAGCCCGACGACCCCACCGTCTCAGACCTGGGATACCGCCTCGTCCGCCGGTACTGGCGGAAGGGCTTCGCCAGCGAGGCGTCCCGCGTCCTCCTGCGGCACGCCTTCGACACGGTCGGCCAGAGCCGCGTGATCGCCCAGACCATGGCCGCCAACGCCGGATCCATCGGCGTGATGCGCGCCATCGGCATGCGCTACGTGCGCACGTATCACCCGGAGTTCGACGAGCCGCTGCCGGACGCGCACCTGGGCGAAGTCGAATACGAAATGACCCGCGCCATGTGGGACGAGACTCGCTGAGGCGGGATTCGCTGGGACGAGATTCGCTGAGGCGGCGGCACTCGGACCTACGTCCCCGCGCTGCCCGCTGTGGCGACGGCCTTGAAGAAGACGTAGTGGAAGGTGCCGTCTTCGGCGGCGGCGCGGCGGAGGTCGGCGACGCCGCGGTCGAAGCCGGCGGGCGTGGACAGGCCCGCGGCGACGGCGTCGTCGCGGACGGCCTCGACCATCGCGGTGAAGGTGTCCAGGGTGAACGCCCGCGCGAGCGCCGGACGGGACCCGTCGGCGTACACCGTGCGCGGCGCGGCGCGCACCCCGTCGTATCCGGCGGCGGTCAGCAGCGGGTGGAGCCGCCGTCCGATCAGCGCGTCGCCGCCCGCCGCCGACTGCAACGCGACCAGGTGGCCGATCACGGCGCGGGCGTGGGCGCTGTCGGGGTGCAGGAACGCCGAGCCGTGATCGCCCTCGATCACGGTGAGGGTCCCGCCGGGGCGCAGCACGCGCCGCAGCCCGGCGAGCGCGGCCCGCGGGTCGGACAGGTGCTCCAGGACGAAACACACGAACAGGTGGTCGAACGTCCCGTCGGCGAAGGGCAGGTCGTGCAGGTCGGCGCGGACGAAGTCCACGGACGCGCCCGGATGGGTCTCGGCGACGCGGGCGCGGGCCTGGTCGAGCGACGCGGCGGACACGTCCACGGCGGTCAACCGCGCGCCGGGGGAGCGTGACACCAGGTGCACCGTCTGCGCGCCCACCCCGCACCCGACCTCCAGCACCCGGCCCCCCGCCGGGAAGGACGTGCCGTCGTGCAGCAGCGCGGCCAGCGCGTCGGCCTGGTCGCCGAGCCGCCGGGCCTCCCGTCCGGAGTATCCGTGCACGTATCCGCTCTCGGGGGCGGCGGGTGAGGTCGTCGTGTCCATGGACCTCACCTTGCCTGCCGCAATGGCCCGTCCGACAGGTCCAATCCAGGAGGCTCGGGATGGTCCATTCGCGGGGCGTCGGGGGCGGGGCGCGGGACGCGGCGCAGGGTGACGGTGCCCAGAGCGGCGTGCAGCACGGCCGCGACGACGGCGGCGACGTGCAGCCCGGTGGTGAAGGCGCCCTTCGCGTCGGCCTCGGCCGCCGTGCCGAGGCCGGGCAGGTCCAGGGTCTCCGGGAGGGTGGCGGCCAGGTCCGGGCCCTGGAGCCGGAAGACGAGCGTGGCCAGCGAGCCGAGCAGCGCGATGCCCAGGGCGTTGCCGATCTCGTTGCTGGTCTCGGCGATCGCCCCGGCGGCCCCGGCCCGCTCCGGCGGCGCGGCGGCGACGGCCGTGTCGGCGACGACGGCGAAGGAGATCCCGTAGCCCACGCCCGCGACGACGGTGGACGCCGCGTACCAGCCGATCCCGCCGGAGACGCCCGTGGGCAGCAGCAGGAGCAGTCCACCGGCGATCGTGAAGTGGCTGGTCAGCAGCGCCGCCCGGGTACCGGTCCTGGCGACCGCCGCCGGGGTCGCGATGGACGTGACGGTCAGGACGACCGCGCCCGGGACGGCGGTCAGCGCCGCCTCGAAAGCGCTGAGCCCGAGCACCGACTGCAGGTAGACCCCGCCGAGGTACGCCGTCGCCGACCACGCCGCCAGCGGCAGCAGCCCGGTCGCGACCGCGATCGGGAACACCCGGTCGCGGAAGAGCCGGACGTCGACCAGCGGCCGCGGCAGCCGGAACTGGCGCCGCACGAACGCCGTCACCAGGACGACCCCGGCGGGACCGGTCAGCGCCACGGCCAAATCCGGGCCCTCCGCCGCCAGGCGCTTGACCGCGTAGACGCCCAGCATGATCCCGGCGGCCGACAGCAGCACGCTCGGGACGTCGACGCGGCCCGTCCCGCCGGAGCGCACCTCACCGAGCAGCACCGGGGCCAGCACCAGGAAGACGAGCACGACGGGAAGGTTGATTAGGAAGACCGAGCCCCACCAGAAACGGCTCAGCAACTGCCCGCCGACGATCGGCCCGATCGCGAACCCGGCGGCGAAGGCCGCCGCGAAGATCCCGATCGCCCGCGCCCGCCGCCGGGGATCGGCGAACAGTTCGCTGAGCACGGCCAGCGCGGACGGCAGCAGCGTCGCGCCCGCGACGCCCATCAGCGCGCGGAAGGCGATCAGCAGCTCCGGACCGGGCGCGAACGCGGCGCCCAGCGAACCGGCCCCGAACGCGGCCGTGCCGATCAGCAACAGCCGCAACCTGCCGTACCGGTCGCCGAGGTTCCCGAAGGCG
This sequence comes from Actinomadura decatromicini, assembly GCF_008121305.1. Taxonomy (NCBI): domain Bacteria; kingdom Bacillati; phylum Actinomycetota; class Actinomycetes; order Streptosporangiales; family Thermomonosporaceae; genus Actinomadura; species Actinomadura decatromicini. The sequence goes on from NZ_VSRQ01000002.1 coordinate 749,803, forward strand.
ATGAGCAGCGACCCGACCGCGAAGCCGTACACGTCCAGGATCCACAGCGACTGGTCGGCGGACGGCGACAGCGCCTCGGAGATGCGCGGCATGGCCAGGAACAGCACCGAGCCGTCCATGGCCACCAGCAGCACGGGACCGAGGATCACCAGCAGGCCGAGCCAGGCCCGCGTTCCGGGAGAGTGTGTTCCGTCCATGGCCACGACCCTCCGCCGGAGCCCGCCGACCAGCCAGATCCCAGCCGGGGGTACACCTGGCAGGGATACCTTCGGCCCTGCTCACGCGAGGTCCGCGCCGCTTACGCTCGATGCCATGCAGCTCGAAAGCCTCGGCGCCTACCTCAGGTCGCGGCGCGACCGCGTCACCCCGTCCGACGTGGGCCTGCGCACCTACGGCGCCACCCGCCGCGTGCCGGGTCTGCGCCGCGAGGAGCTGGCCCACCTCGCCGGGGTGAGCGCCGGCTACTACACGCGGCTGGAGCAGGACCAGGCCGGGCTCGCCTCGGACCAGGTCCTCGACGCGCTGGCGGGCGTCCTGCGCCTGGGCCCGGCCGAGTCCGCCCACCTGCGCAACCTCGCCCGCCGGACGGCCGCGCCGCGCCTCGTCCGCCCCGAGCCCGAGCACCCGCACCCGCGCGTCCTGGCGCTGCTGTCGTCCCTGCGCGAGTCGGCGCCCGCCGTCGTCCTCGGCCGCCGCGGCGACGTGCTGGCCTGGAACCGCACCGGCCACGCCCTGCACGCCGCCCACGTCGGCTTCGACGCGCCCGCCGACCCGGACCGGCGGCCGTCGATCCCCCGGATGTTCTTCCTGGACCCGCTCTCCCGCGACTCGCTCCGCAACTGGGACGAGCTGGCCCGCGTCCACGTCGGCTACCTCCGCCTCACCGCGGGCCGCTACCCCGACGACGCCGCCCTGGCCGAGCTGATCGGCGAACTCGCCATGGGCAGCCGCGAGTTCTCCCGCCTGTGGGCGCGGGGCGACGTCGCCGACTGCACCACGGGCCCGATGCTGCTGAGCCACCCCACCGTCGGCCGGGTCGACGTCGACTACCAGGTGTGGCTCCAGCCCGACAGCCCCGACCACCGCCTGGAGATCTACACCCCGTCCGACGCCGCCTCCTCCGACGCCCTCCACCTACTGGCCAGCGCCGCCGTCTCCTAACGCCCCGCCGTGGGCCCGCGCTGTCACCGAGTTGGCGATCGACTCCGATCACTGCTGACGATCCGCCGGACGACCGAGACGGCCCTGACCAGGTGGGGCTCGGTGCGGTCGGTCCGGTGCGCGATCGCCAGGTCGACCGTGACGGCGGGCCGCGCCAGCGGGCGGAAGACGACGCCGTCGAGGGCCAGGGCGGTCACGGGTTCCGGGACGACGGCGACGCCGAGCCCACCGGCGACGAGCGTGACGAGGGTGGACGTCTCGCCGACCTCGTGCCGGATCCGCGGCTCGACGGCGGCGTCGCGGAAGAGCCCCAGGACCACGTCGTACATCACCGACCGGCGGTCCGCCGAATGCACAATGAGGTCGGTGTCCGCGAGATCGCCGATTGCGATCCGGCGCCGGGCGGCGAGCGGGTGGTCGGCGGGCGCCGCGACGACGAGCCGGTCGCGGCGCAGCGGCAGGACGGTGAGCGACGCGTCGGTGATCGGCGGCCGGAGCAGGGCGAGGTCGATTCCGCCCGTGCGCAGCGCGGCGACCTGGTCGGGCACCAGCATCTCGCCGCGAAACGAGAAGTCGACGCCGGACAGCTCCGTCGACAGGCCGCGCGAGAGGGCGGGCAGCAGGCTGTAGGTCGCGGTGCCGACGCAGCCGATCGTGAGGTGCCCGACGGCCCCGGCCGCGACGCGGCGGGCCTCGTGCGCCGCGTCGTCGACCTCGCCGAGGATCTTCCGGGCCCGCGCGAGGTAGCCGCGGCCCGCGTCGGTGAGGGCGACGCGCCGGGTGCTGCGCTGGAGCAGTTCCACGCCGAGGTCGGCCTCAAGCCTGCGGATCGCCTGCGAAAGAGGCGGCTGGGCCATGTTGAGGCGTTCGGCGGCGCGTCCGAAGTGGAGCTCCTCGGCGACCGCGACGAAGTACCGCAGGTGACGCAGATCCATATCGTGGACGTCTCAATTAGAGCGAATATTGATACTTCACTGTATCAAGGCAGGTCACCTAACCTCGATCGCATGAGCACCTACCTGTACTCGGCCGTCCGGACGCCATTCGGACGGTTCAACGGCGCCCTCGCGGACGTCCGGCCGGACGACCTCGCGGCGGGCGTGATCACCGCGCTGCTGGAGCGGGTGCCCCGCCTCGACCGGGCCGCGATCGACGAGGTCGTCTGGGGCAACGCGAACGGCGCGGGCGAGGAGAACCGCAACGTCGGCAGGATGGCCGCGCTGCTCGCCGGGCTGCCGACCAGCGTCCCCGGCTCGACCGTCAACCGGCTGTGCGGGTCGAGCCTCGACGCGGCGATGATCGCGTCCCGGACGATCGAGACGGGCGACGCCGACGTGGTGATCGCGGGCGGGGTCGAGTCGATGACCCGCGCGCCGTGGGTGCTGCCGAAGCCGCGCAAGGCGTTCCCCGCCGCCGACGTCACCGCCGTCTCGACGACGCTCGGCTGGCGGCTGGTGAACCCGCGCATGCCGAAGGAGTGGACCGTCTCCCTGGGCGAGGCCAACGAGCTGCTCCAGGAGAAGTACGGCGTCACCCGGGAGCGCCAGGACGCGTTCGCGCTGCGCTCGCACCGCCTCGCCGCGTCCGCCTGGGACGACGGCTTCTACGACGACCTGGTCGTCCCGACCGGGGAATTGAAGCGCGACGAGGGCGTCCGCGCCGACACGTCGCCGGAGAAGCTCGCCGCGCTCAAGCCGAGCTTCCGCCCGGACGGCACCATCACCGCCGGGAACGCCTCGCCGCTGAGCGACGGCGCGTCCGCCCTGCTGCTCGGCTCGGCCGCCGCCGCCGACCCGCTCGGCCTCGAACCGCTCGCCCGCGTCGCCGGACGGGGCGCCTTCGCGCTCGACCCGCAGGACTTCGGCTACGCCCCCGTCGAGGCGGCGAACCGCGCCCTCGCCCGCGCCGGGATCGGCTGGGACCAGGTCGGCGCGGTGGAGCTCAACGAGGCGTTCGCCGTGCAGTCGCTCGTCTGCGTCGACGCCTGGGGCGTCGACCCGGAGATCGTCAACACCCGGGGCGGCGCGATCGCGATCGGCCACCCGCTCGGGGCCAGCGGCGCCCGCGTCCTCGGCACGCTCGCGAAGGTGCTCCGCGAGCGCGGCGAGCGCTGGGGCGTCGCCGCCATCTGCATCGGCGTCGGGCAGGGCCTGGCGACCGTCCTGGAGAACACGGCTCTGGACAACACGGAGGCACGCGCGTGAGCCGCACCGAGATCCTGGAGACCATCGACGAGGCCGTCCGGGGGGTCGAGGACGGCAGCACCGTCCTGGTCGGCGGCTTCGGCTTCGCCGGCATGCCGTTCGACCTCATCGACGGGCTGATCCGGCAGGGCGCGACGGACCTCACCATCGTGTCCAACAACGCCGGCAACGGCGACGTCGGGCTGGCCGCGCTGCTCAAGGCCGGACGGGTCCGCAAGGTGATCTGCTCGTTCCCGCGGCAGAGCGACTCCTACGTCTTCGACGAGCTGTACCGGGCCGGGCGGATCGAGCTGGAGATCGTCCCGCAGGGCAACCTCGCCGAGCGGATGCGGGCCGCCGGCGCGGGCATCGGCGCCTTCTACTGCCCGACCGCCGTCGGCACGCCGCTCGCCGAGGGCAGGGAGACCCGGACCATCGACGGGCGCGTCCACCTCCTGGAGTACCCGATCAGGGGCGACGTGGCGCTGATCAGCGCCCACCGCGCCGACACGATGGGCAACCTCGTCTACCGCAAGACCGCCCGGAACTTCGGCCCCGTCATGGCGACCGCGGCGGCCACCACGATCGTCCAGGTGGGCGAGGTCGTCCCGGCCGGGAACCTGGACCCGGAGGCGGTCGTCACGCCGGGCATCTACGTCGACCGCGTGGTGCGTGTCGAAGAACGCCGCTACACCGTCCAAGGAGCGCGCTGACCATGTCCCTGACCCCGGACCAGCTCGCCGCGGTCGTCGCCCGCGACATCCCGGCGGGCTCCTACGTCAACCTCGGCATCGGCCGCCCGACCAAGGTCGCCGACCACCTCCCGGCAGGCTCCGGCATCGTCCTGCACACCGAGAACGGCATGCTCAACATGGGCCCCGCCGCGACCGGCGACCAGATCGACCCGGACCTCACCAACGCCGGCAAGGTCCCGGTGACCGAGCTCCCCGGCACCTCGTACTTCCACCACGCGGACTCCTTCGCGATGATGCGCGGCGGCCACCTCGACGTCTGCGTCCTGGGCGCCTTCCAGGTGTCGGCCACCGGCGACCTGGCGAACTGGAGCACCGGCGCCCCCGACGCGATCCCCGCCGTGGGCGGCGCGATGGACCTGGCCATCGGAGCCAAGCAGGTCTTCGTGATGATGACCCTCTTCGACAAACAGGGCCGATCAAAACTCGTCCCCGAATGCACCTACCCGTTGACCGGCGTGGCCTGCGTAAGCCGCATCTACACAGACGTAGCCGTGATCGACGTAGGCCCAGACGGCGCCTCACTCCGCGAGTCCTTCGGAATCACCGCCGACGAACTACGCACCCGCCTCCCGGTGCCCCTCAAAACCCCCGCGCGGTAGGTCGCCGCAGCGCGGACCGCGCTGCGGCCCAGTCGCCGACCATGATCGAGTTCGGGCGAAGGGCGGACGGCTGCGGGACGGTCGGGGAGAATGCGTAGATGCGCCCAGATCCGAACCATGGCTTGGATCCCGTTTCTCGTCGGCGAGGAGCTCGTCACTCGTTCGTCCCGCTCCTACTCGTCGTGCTCGTCACCGGCGGATTCTGCACGGTAGCGCTGTGGAGGGACGAAGGCTCGCGGTTAGGCACGACCTCGGGGGCCGTGCCCCTGCCTCCGGTGGACGGTTCGTTCACCTGCGGCCGTAGGGCGCCGGGACCCGTCCGTCCCGAGCGCGCCGACCTGTCGCTGAGCCTCGGCCCGGTCCAACGCGGCGATGACGGCCGACCGGCGGTAGAGGCGCTGGTGTCGTCCAAGCGGGTGGTGAAGGTGGGGCTTTCAACGCTTCGCGTGATCGTCACCGATCGAGCCGGGCGTGTCGTAGCCGGGCAGGACGAGATGCTCGTGCCGCTTTCGCTCGTGGTCCGAACGGTAGGGCCGGCGCAGCCCGCGCGTCTCAGGGTGTATCCGCAGGGCGTTCCCTGCGCGGGAACCAGGTGGAAGCAGTTGTGGGGCGAGCGGGCAGGCTATCGGGTGATGGCGGTGGTCTCAGCGAACCTCCAGGCGAATTCTCGGGTCGACCCGCAGAAAGTTGATCAAGCTCCTCGTCCGCTGCTGTTCCGGGCGTCCATGGCCTTGAGCGGGCCGCGCTGAAGGATTCCCCCCGCGCCGGCATGGTCCGTCGACCGTGGTGGCTCAGTCGTTCATGGGAGCCTTGTCATAGATCATGGGCGAGAGGCTTCGGAACGCGGCGGAGATGTCATTCACATTCACGAATGCCATGACCTTGCATGAACCGGTGTCACAGCCGCCGCCGGCCGACAGCATGCCGACCCCTTTCACCGCGTAGCGGCCGTTGAGGGTGTAGACGGCCGCCCCGCTGTCGCCGTGGTAGGCGACGGCGGCCGCCGACTTCGGCTCGGCCCGCATCCCTTTCGCGGTGTAGGTGATGCCGTGCGCGGTGAGGTTCCACTGCGTTTTGCCTTTCACCTCCCAGTCACACGGAGCGCCCTTTCCGTTCTGGAACGAGATGAAGCCGTTGTGGCAGACCAGAGCGCCCGCCGCCGTGTTGCCGACGGCTGTGATCCCTTTCCCGCTGATACCGCCGTCCGCGTCGTCGAGCCCGTTCTCGAACGCGACCGCTTCGGGGGAGCCGCCGGCGACGACCTTGATCATGGATGCGTCGGCGGGTTTGCTGATCCCAGTGACCTGACCGAGTCCGGGATGAGTCGGTGTGCCCACCGACTCCAGGAGTTCATAGCAATGGAACGCGGTGAGGACGTAGTAAGCGTGGACGGCCTTGTCGTAGAAGGGGAGGCCGCTGGTGCAGGCGTAGCCGGCGTTGTTCTCGATGTTGAGGCCGGCGCCGGCCAGCGATGCGAAGTCCACGCGTCCGCCGAGGGCCTCCATGCGCTCACCGTGGACGACGGTGACGGCCCCGTCGAATGTCCCGGTGTCCGCGGAGGCCGCATCGGCGGCGAGGGCCCGCCGGGCCCCCTCGGGGTCGGGCACCTCGACGGTGAGTCCGCTTCCATCGGGGGGTAGGAAGGTGGAGTTCACTGTGAAAGGCAGCTTTCCCGCGCGGGCCCGCGCCATTATCAGGTTGGATTTTGCGGTGAGATACCGTTCGGTGTACTTGGCGGGCCCGATGACCAGGCGGCTTGTATCCGCTCCCGGGTCCCGCTTGCGGAGGGCGGTCAGGAAACGCGGGCCCTTGGCGGGGTCGGTGAGGAATACCTCCACCTTGCCGATGCCGGGCTGGAGCCGCGTTCCTGCGTAGTAGCGGTCGAAATCCCGCTCGCCGGTGGCGAGGGCCGCGTCGGCCAAACGGTGTAAGGGTTCGAGCGTCTCGGCCGACCGGACCTGCTCAGATGTGGCCGGGGCGAGCCGCGCGTCCGAAGCCGGCGGCGGCGAAGGGAACGCCGCCGCCGGACTTTGGACCCCGATCGCCGTGGCGAGAGCTGCTGTGACAACTGCCAGGACGCCGCCTGATAACATCGCGTGTTCTCCACGAGGGGCAATGGTTGATCAGCACAGATGATCTTGACTGGATCATCAAGTGAAGTCAATACCTGACAGCCGTCGTCCCGGCCCCTGGAGTTGGAGTACTTCGCGAGGCGCTATTCGCGACCCGTCGGCTCAGCTCATAGAAATCACAGGGATTTCGCAGGTCCTAATGTTCGGGGGTCAGCAGGGGCCGTTGTCGGTCCAGACGTCTTGGGAGTTGTTGCCGGGGGTGTCGCCGTGGGTCCACCATCTGGCGGTCCAGGTGTGGTCGTTGTAGGACACCTTCTGGCCGCCGGTGTAGGTCGCCGAGGGGTCCCACGCGGATTCGGAGCACTTCCCCGGAGGGCCCGGGTTGTCGGTCTTCCAGGGGACCTGGCTCGATCGGTAGAAGTCGACGCCCATCACCTGCCAGCGCGGGCCCTGCGCGGCCAGCCGCTGGCGGAAGGCGTTCCAGTTGTGGGTGGACTGCGGTGACCAGCCGAGTTCGGCGATGGCGGGCAGCCGGGGGAACGCCATGAACTCTATGTCGTCGATGTTCAGCAGGGTCTCCGACCACAGCGGCGCCTCGACGCCGAACACCTGCGACTCGGTCACGCCGGACAGGTGCGATCCGGGGTTCCACTCGTAGGCGGTCTGGACCTCGATGAAGCCCGCCCAGCTCAGCCCGAGGCGCGTGCTGGAGTTGTACTTCATGTCGAGGTAGGACTTGTTGGCGGGGGACATGAGGATCTTGTTGCCGCGCTTCGCCGCCGCCTGGACGCCCCCGTGCGACGTCTCCGTCCCCCAGTACTGCGGGACGGCCGAGGTGGGCGGGGTGGCGTTCACGATGTCGTGCCAGCCCATCGCGATCTTCCCCTGCTGCTGGACGAGCGGCAGCACCTTGTTGAGGAAGGTGATGTAGTCCTGCTGGGGAGTGGCGCTGGCCTCGTCGCCGCCGATGTGGAGGTAGGGGCCGGGCGTGAGCGCCGCGACCTCGCGGATGACGTCGGCGACGAACTTGTAGGTGACGTCCTTGCTGATGCACAGCGAGCTGTAGCCGACCTCGATGTCGGTGCGGCGCGGCGGCGCGGTGTTGTTGCAGTTGAGTTCCGCGTAGGAGGCCAGGGCCGCGTTGGTGTGGCCGGGCATGTCGATCTCGGGGACGACGGTGATGCCGCGGCTCTGCGCGTACGCGACGATGTCGCGGTACTGGTCCTGGGTGTAGTAGCCGCCCGGGGTGCCGCCGACTTCGAGTTCGCCGCCGTACGTCGCCAGCCGGGGCCAGCTGTTGATCTGTATCCGCCAGCCCTGGTCGTCGGTCAGGTGCAGGTGCAGGTAGTTGACCTTGTACAGGGAGATCTCGTCCACGTACCGCTTGACCTCGTCGACGGTGAAGAAGTGGCGGGCGACGTCGAGGTGGGAGCCGCGGTAGGCGAACCGTGGGTAGTCGACGATCCGGCCGCCGGGGATCACCCACGGCCCCGGTTGCGTGCTGGTGCTCTCGACCGCCGCCGGGAGGAGCTGCCGCAGCGTCTGCACGCCCGCGAACAGACCGGCGGGCTTGTTCGCCCGGACCACCACGGCGGCCGTCGTGACGTCCAGCTGGTAGCCCTGGTCGCCCACGGACGGGTCAGCGCCGGTGAGCAGCAGCGAGATGCCGTCGGCGGGCGTGCCGGGCGCGGTCTTGACCGGCAGCGGGTAGCCGGTCGATCGGCGCAGGAGCGCGGCGAGGTAGTCGCCCACCCCGGCCGAACCGGTCTGGGTGTAGATCGCGGTGTCGCTGGTGATCGTGTGGTCGGCGCCCGTGGCGGGCTCGACCTTGACGGGCACCGGGACCACGTCCTGCATGCTCGCGACCTGGGCGGCGGCGGCCGTCGGGCGCACGCTCGCGTGCACCGCCGGCCCCGCGCCGCCGACCGACAGCACCAGCGAGGAGAGGACGACCAGGAGCTGCTTGGAGCGCGATCGCGCGCGCGGACGCTTGATGGGGTTCATCGGGAGCGGGCCCTTTCAGCGGCGGGGGGAATTGAAAGGTTTGTTGCCAGTGAGGCCGCTTCCCGTCCCCCTGTCAAGAGGTGTCCACCCCCTGGGGGACCGGCGTGCTGGTTTCATGCGGTGAGCGGGCGTCCGCCGGCGGCTTCAGGAGGCCGGTCAGCCAGGCGACCGGGATCGTGACCACGGCGAAGAGCAGACCGGTGAGCACAGGGGCCGACGCGCCGCGCTCGTCGATCGCGATGCCGCCGCAGAACGCCCCGAAGGCGATGCCGAGGTTGGCCGCGGAGACCGGCAGCGACTGCGCGAGCTGGCCGCCGGGGCCGGCCAGGGCGATGACCCGGACCTGGAGCGAGGGCACGATGCCGTAGAAGCAGAGGCCCAGGGCGAGCAGCGCGACCGCGACGAGCCACGCGACCGGTCCGACGAGGTACAGCGCGAGCAGGCAGGCCGCGATGCCGGCGGATCCGACGATCAGGGTGCGCCCGGCGTTCCGGTCGGCGAACCTGCCGCCGCCGAACGAGCCCGCGGCCGTGGCCGCGCCGTAGGCCAGGAGGAACACGCTCAGCGTCGCGCCCGTGACGCCGGTGACGTCCTGCAGGAACGGCACGAGGTAGGTCAGCGTCGCGAAGATCGCCGAGAACACGGTGAAGTTGAGGAACAGCACGGCGAGGACCCTGGGGGCGAACGCGTGCCTGGCCTGGTGGGCGACGCCGGCGCCGGCGGGCGGCACGGCCGGGATCAGCGCCGCCGCGCCGACCAGCACCGGCACGGCGCCCGCCGCGATCGCCAGGAACGATCCGCGCCAGCCGAGGGTCTGGCCGACCAGCGTGCCGAGGGGCACGCCGAGCGCACCCGCCATCGCGACACCGGAGATGACGATCCCGATCGCCTTGCCGATGCGCTCCACCGGGACGACCGCCACGGCCGCCATGAACGCACCGGCGATGAACAGGCCCTGCAACGCGCCGATGAGGAAGCGCAGCACGAGGAACAGTCCGTAGAGATGGGTCAGCGCCGCGACCAGGTTGCACACGATGAACAGGGCGCTCGCGCCGCAGAGGACGGTCTTCTTGTCCATCCTCATGGTCAGCGCGGTCAGGATCGGGCCGCCGATGGCCAGGCCCAGCGCGTACACGGTCACCAGGGTGCCGGTGGCGGGAATGGTCACGTGGAAGTCGGCGGCGATCCGGTCCAGCACGCCGACCACGAGCAGCTCGCCGCTGCCCAGGACGAACATTCCCAAGAACAGTGTGGCCAGGGCGAGGTTCGCCTTGGTCGGGCTAAGCGTGGTCTGTCGGCTGCTCATGTCCCCTCCGCTTCGACGGGTTTCCCGGACCGTGGCTCGGCGGGGTCAGTCGACGAGGGCGCCGCCGGACAGGTTGACGATCGTCCCGGTCACGACGCCGGCTCGGTCCGAGGCCAGGAACGCCGCGGTCTCCGCGATCTCGGACAGGGCGGGCAGCCGCTTCAGCAGCGTGCCCTGCGCCAGTCCGCTCTCCAGGAACTCCTGCACCGACTGCCCGGCCGCTTCCGCGGGCGGCTTGAAGAGGTCCTTGGTGTAGGAACCCGCCGCCGGAGCGTCGACGACGGCGTGCGGACGTATGCCGATGACCCGGATGCCCTCGGGCGCCAGCTCCGCGGCCAGGACCCGGGTGAACGCCTCCTTGCCGGCCGCGCTCACCGCGTGCCCCAGGATGCCGCCGATGGCCAGCTTGGCGCCCGGCTCCGACAAGGTCAGGATGACGCCGGGACGCCCGCGGCCCATGTGCGGCGCCACGGCCTTGCTGGTGTTGAACAGCGCCCGCAGGAATCCGTCGATCGGCCGCATGAACACGTCCGGCGACAGGTCCGCCAGCGGTGTCCCCTGGTCGTGCATGACGCTGACGGCGTTGAGGGCGACGTCGATGCCGCCGGCCGTTGCCGCGACCGCGGCGGCGTGCTTCTCGACCGCCCCCAGGTCGAGGACGTCGACCTGCGCGGTCTCGACGGTCCCGCCTTCCGCGGCGATGTCGCGCGCCACGGCGTCGAGCCTCGCCTGAGTGCGTCCGGCGATGAAGACCCGCGCGCCCTCCCGGGCGAAGACCCGGGCGACGGCGCCGCCGATGGCTCCGCCGCCTCCGTAGATCACGGCGTTCTTGTCCTTGAGTAGCGACCCGCTCACGTGTTCCCCCTCGTCTCCTCGCGGCCGTCGCCCGGTCCGGCGCGCCGCTCGCAGGAAAAGAGAACCACAGTCGATTGTTAAAAACAACTAGGCTCGGCAGTAGTTTAGGATCGAACCGGAAGAGGAGGGCGACCATGCCGACCAGCCGCAGCTACCGGGACTCCTGCGGGATCGCGCGGGCCCTCGACGTCGTCGGGGAGCGGTGGGCCCTGCTGATCGTCCGCGAGCTGCTCCTGACGCCGCGACGGTTCTCGGAGCTGCGGCACGCTCTGCCCCACGTCAGCTCGAACGTGCTCGCCGACCGGCTCCGGGAACTGGAGAAGAACGGAGTGATCCGCCAAGGACCGGCGGAGACGGAGGGCTCGACGGCATACCGGCTGACCGACTGGGGCCGGAAGCTGGAGCCGATCGTGCGGGGCCTGGGCGAGTGGGGGGTCGACGCGCCGCAGCCGCCCGAACCGGCCGCGCTCAGCGCCAGCTCCGTGCTGATCTTCATGGAGGACGCCGCCCGGCCTGATCCCGCGGCGCCGCCCACGGTGTGCCGTCTGGATCTCGGAGGACGGGTCTGGACGGTGCGGCTGGCCGAGGGGCGGCTTCGGGTGCGGGCCGGGGAGGCGACGACGGCGGACGCCTCGCTCCGGGCGGACCCCAAGACGCTCAGCGCCCTGCTGAACGACCCGTCCGCCCTCGAATCCGCGTGCGCCGACGGCAGCGTCGCCGTCGTCGGGGACCTGTCGGCCATCCGCCGCCTGCTGCGCGCGGTCAACCGCGACGATCGGCCCGCCGCGCCATGACCCGGTTCCGTCCCCGGCCAGCCGGATGCCGACGCGGGCGGCGACGCGGGTCTCGGGCCCCCTGGAGACTGGCCGACGAGGCCGGCTATGCAGACGCGCAGTCGCGGCACAGGCCGAAGATCTCCACGGTGTGGTTGATGGCGGTGAAGTCCGCCTCGGCGGCGACGCGCTCGGCCCAGCGTTCGATCGCGGGGCCTTCCACCTCGACGCTGTGCCCGCACGAGCGGCAGGTCACGTGGTGGTGGTGGGTGCTGGTCCGGCAGCGCCGGTAGAGGGTCTCGCCGGATTCGTCGCGGAGCGCGTCGACCACGCCGTCCTGGCTCAGCACCTGGAGATGGCGGTAGACCGTGGTCAGCCCGATGCCCTCACCGCGGCGTCGCAGCTCACCGTGGATGTCCTTGGCGCTGCGGAACTCGGACAGGTCCGCCAGCACCCGGGAGAGGGCGGCGGCCTGCTGCGTGCCGCGCACCCGCGTCCCTCCTCGGAACGCGGGGTCGGCCTGTCGTGTCGGGTGGCGGAAAGCATGTGAAGTCATGGGAGCTGCTCCGGCCGATTGACGGTCCGATCTTCACTTTTTCACATGGTACCAACCGGTTGGATCATCGCTCCGGCCCCGCGGGCGGCGGCCGCCAAGCCCGTATGAGCATTTATCGGTATTGACAATCATTTCCGACAAGACGAATATGGGATCGGTTTTCATTTTGGATCAACCTGCGGGGGGACACATTGCGCATCCGAGCCCTCGGGCCTGCCCCGCCGGTGGTCCTGGCCGGCGTGCTGGCCGGCGTGCTGGTCGCTGGAACCGCCTGCGGCGGTTCCAGCTCCGCCGACAACGGCGGCGGCAGCGGCGCGAAGAAGGTGAAGGTGGTCGCCACGACCACCCAAGTGGCCGACTTCGCCCGCAACATCGGCGGTGACAAGGTCACGGTCACCCAGATCCTCAAGCCCAACGTGGACCCGCACGACTACGAGCCGTCCCCGGCCGACATCCGGGCCATCGCCGACGCCGACCTGGTGGTGAAGGGCGGCGTCGGCCTGGAGAAGTGGCTGGACCAGACGATCGAGTCCGCCGGCTTCGACGGCCCGGTGGTCGACACCAGCAAGGGCGTGGCGATCCGCAAGGGCGGCGGGGAGGAAGAGGCGGACGGCGACCCGCACATCTGGCACAACCCCAGGAACGTCGAGATCATGAGCCGCGACATCGCCGCCGCGTTCGAGGCCGAGGATCCCGGCGACAAGGCGGCCTACGAGACGAACCTGCGGACCTACACCGGCAAGCTCAGGCAACTCGACGCCTGGATCGCAGGCCAGATTGACTCGCTGCCCGCCGACCAGCGCAAGCTGGTCACCAACCACGACGCGTTCGGGTACTACGTCGACCGCTACCGCCTGACGTTCGTCGGCTCGATCATCCCGAGCTTCGACACCTCGGCCGAGCTGTCGGGCAAGCAGCTCAACTCGCTGGTCGCCAAGATCAGGTCGACCGGCGTCAAGGCGGTCTTCTCCGAGTCCTCGCTGCCGCCCAAGACCGCCGAGGCCATCGGCCGCGAGGCCGGAGTCAAGGTCGAGGCGGGGGAGGACTCCCTGTACGGGGACACGCTCGGCCCGGCGGGCTCGGCGGGCGCCACGTACCTGGAGATGGAGCGGCACAACACCACCACCATCGTCACGGCGCTCAGGGGCTGAGGATGGGCACTCAGGAAAAAGCGGAAGCACTGCGGCTGGAGGAGGTCAGCGTCGCCTACGGCCCGGCCCTGGCTCTGGAGGGGATCGACGGCGGGGTCGCGCCGGGTGAGGCCGTCGCGCTGATCGGCCCCAACGGCGCCGGCAAGTCGACCCTCATCAAGGCCGTCCTCGGCCTGGTGCCGCTGGCCGCGGGACGGATCACCGTGCTGGACGCCTCGCCCGCCCAGGCGCGCCGCGACGTCGCCTACGTCCCGCAGGCCGACACGCTCGACCCCGAGTTCCCGATCTCGGTCGGCCAGGTGGTCCTGATGGGGCGCTACCGGCGGATCGGCTGGCTGCGCCGCCCCAAGGCCGCCGACAAGCGGGCCGCCCACCGCGCCCTGGAGCAGGTCGGCCTGGCCGACCGCGCCCGGCACCGGTTCGGGACGCTGTCGGGCGGGCAGCGCCAGCGCGTCCTGCTGGCCCGCGCGATCGCCGCCGAACCCCGCCTGCTGCTGCTGGACGAGCCGTTCAACGGCGTCGACGTCGTCAGCGAGCAGGCGCTGCTGGACGCGATCGCCGCGCTGAAGAAGCAGGGCGCGGCCGTGGTCGTCGCCACCCACGACCTGGCGCTGGCCCACCTGGCGTGCGAGGGGGTGTGCCTGGTCAACCGCCGGCAGTTCGGCTTCGGGCCCACCCGCGCCACGCTCACCCCCGACCGGCTGCGCGCCGCCTACGGCGGGCACGCGCTCGAACTGCGCGGCGACCGTGTCATCGTCGCCCACTCGTAGGCGGCGACCATGTACCAGTTCTTCGTCGAACCGTTCACGTTCCCGTTCATGGGCCGGGCGCTGGCCGTGATGATGATCCTTGGCGCGCTGGCCGGGACCGTCGGCGTGCTGATCCTGCTGCGCCGCCTTGCGTTCATCACCGACGCGCTGACCCACACGGTCTTCCCCGGCGTCGTCATCGGCCACCTGCTCAGCGGGGACGGCGGCGTCTTCTGGGGCGCGCTGGCCGCGGGCGCCGCGACCGCCGCGCTGCTCACCCTGCTCACCCGGCACCGCGCCGTCACCGAGGACACCGCCCTGGCGGTCCTGCTGACCACCTTCTTCGCCGCCGGGGTCGTGCTGGTCTCCCGGCAGTCGGGCTACACCGCAGATCTGACCGCCTTCCTGTTCGGCCGGGTCCTCACCGTCACCGGGCAGCAGTTGGCGCAGACCCTGGCGGTCACCGTCCTGGTCATCGCCGCGCTGGCGCTGCTGCGGCGACCGCTGATCGCCCGCGCGTTCGACCCGGACGGCGCCCAGGCCGCCGGGTACCGGATCGGCATGCTGGACCTGGTCACCAACACCATCGTCGCCCTGGTCGTGGTCGCCTCGGTCCGGGCGGTCGGGACGGTCCTGGTCATCGCGCTGCTGATCGTGCCCGCCGCCGCGGCCCGGGCGATGTCGGACCGGCTCGCGCTGATCGTGCCGCTCGCCGCCGTCCTCGGCGCGCTGGCCGGGTGGACGGGCCTGGCGATCAGCTACGACGCCTCGGTCCACCACGGGCTGCGGCTCGCCTCCGGCGGCACCGTCGTGCTCGTCCTCGTCGCCTGCTACGCGGGCGCCCTCGCCGCGGGGACGATCCGGCGGCGGCTGCGCGTCCGCCGGGCCGTGCCGGGGAGCGCGGCATGACGGCGGTCGACCGGGCGCTCCTCGAAGCCGTCCTCCTCGGCGTGGTCGGGGGATTGATCAGCGTGCAGATCGTGCTGCGCCGACTGCCGTTCTTCACTCTGGCCATGACACACGCGACCTTTCCTGGCGTCGTCCTGGCCGCGGTCGCGGGCATCGACCTGTACGCGGGCGGCGGCCTGTTCGGCGTGCTGGTCGTGCTGGGGGTGCTGGCCCTGTCCCGGCGGCCGGCGCAGGCCATGAGCACCGCGATCGGGATCATGCTGTCGGCCGGGTTCGCGCTCGGCGTCGTCCTGCTGTCGGCGCGCGACGGCTTCTCCAAAGACCTGACCGCCTACACCGTCGGGCAGATCCTCACCGTCGGAACCGGCGACCTGATCGCCGTGACCGCGGTCGGCGCCATCGTCGCCGCCCTCCTCCTCGGCGCGGGCAGGCAGCTCGCCTTCCGCGCCTTCGACCCCGGCGGATACGCCGCCGCCGGCTACCGCCCGGCCCTGACCGACCTGGCGCTGCTGCTGACGGTCGAGGCGGTCATCGTCGTGGCCGTGCCCGCCGCCGGCGCGATCCTGTCCGTGGCCGTCCTGGTCGGCCCGGCCGCCGTCGCCCGCCTGTGGACCCACAGCATCCCGGCCATGACCGCCATCGCCGCGGCCGCGGGCGCGGCCAGCGGACTGATCGGCGTGCAGATCTCCACCCACTACGACGTCGCCGCGGGCGGCGCCATCACACTCGTCACCGGAACCCTGTTCGCCTCGTCCCTGGCCGCGACCACGGCATGGAACGCGATGGCCACCCGCCACCGGCGCCGCCAACCCGCACCCAACCCGCCGTCCCAACCGGTGGCAGCGCGCTGAGGACGCGCCCCCGGTCGCGGTCCTGCTCATGGGGCGATTCAGAGCGGAGCGGCAAACCCGTCGGGATTTTGGGCAGTCCTACACGGCAGCGCCCCTCGGACGATAAGGACACCGCTATGGACCGTCGTCAGGTGCTCACCATGCTCGCCGCCGCCACGGCAGGAGTCGCGGCCGGGGCGACCCCCGAACTGTTGCGCCACGGAGGGCATCGGCCGGCGCACGCGGCAGGGGCGAGACGGACGCCGTCCCCGCCGCCCGATCCAGGGTTCGCGCCCGCCGGGAAGCTGAAAGCGGTCACCAATCCGGTCCGCTCCCTGCACGACCTGACTCCGGCCGCCCCGCCGAACGCGGTGGCCCTGACCATCGACGACGGGCCGCACCCGTACTGGACGCCCAAGATCCTGGACGTCCTCGCCGAGCACGACGTGCCCGCGACCTTCAACATGATCGGGTCGCAGGTGCCGGAGAACACGCGGGTCGTCCAGCGGATCATCGCGGCGGGGCACCAGATCGCCGACCACACCCTCAACCACCCGCTCAACCTCCCGGCGTTACCCGAGCCGCGCATCCGGCAGGAGATCGCCGAGGCCCACGACCGGATCGCCCAGGCCGCCTCGGCGGCCCCGCGGTTCTTCCGCGCCCCGGGCGGCGCCTGGTCGCGGCAGGTCGTGGACATCGCGACCTCGCTGGAGATGATCTGCGTCGGCTGGGGAGTCGACCCGCGCGACTGGGCCCGTCCCGGAGTGCCCCGCATCACCGCCGACCTCGAAACGGCCAAGCCGGGCGACATCCTGCTGTGCCACGACGGTGGCGGCGACCGCTCCCAGACCGTCACGGCACTGCGCACCGTCCTGCCCGCCCTCAAACAGCGCGGCCTGACCTTCGTCGCGCTCTGAGACACCCCCGCCAAGAGGGCAGCTTCCGTACAGGTCCTACGGATCGGCCACGTCATCGCCGTTCGGAGATCTTGCTGGCAGGTTGGTGGACATGGACATCAACTGCGTGATCGTCGACTCCGCTGATCCGGAGCGGCTGGCGGCCTTCTGGAGCGAGGTGCTCGACCGGCCGGTCGTCGGGCGAACCGGACCGTACGTCTGGCTCGAACGCAGGAACGGGCTGGGCGTGGGATTCCAGCACACCGACGCCTCCAAGTCCGGGAAGAACCGGCTCCACCTGGATCTGGAGTCGGAGGACCCGGCGGCCGAGCAGGCCAGGGCGGAGGCGCTGGGCGGACGGCGGCTGACCGAGTACGACTCCGGCGGCTTCCTCGTCATGGCCGATCCCGAGGGAAACGAGTTCTGCGTCGTCCCCAAGGGCTCGGTCGGAATGGACGACGAGGGCCGCGCCCACTACCTGCCGAACGATTAGCGTTCGTCGAATGCCGCAGGAGTGGCTGCGCGGGTTCTCCGGGCGCACGTCCCCAGGGGCACCGGCGCTACGCTGTCGGTTCAAAGTTTGGGGACATGAGTGAGGGGTTTGCGGCATGGTGCCATCTGGCGGGGCGCTCGCCGAGCTGCGGCGTACGAACCTGGAGAAGGTCGTTTCCGCACTGCGGCAGGGCGGTACGTTGTCGCAGTCCGAGCTTGCGAGGGCGACGGGGCTGTCGGAGGCCACCGTCTCGAATCTCGTCCGTGTACTCGTCGAGGACGATCGGGTCAAACTCTCGAAGGGACGGCGGAACGGCCGGAGCGTGAACCTGGTGGAGCTGGACGCGGCCGCCGGGGAGCTGGCGCTGGCGGTCACGGTCGCGCGCGAGGCGATCACCGCGGCGGCGGTCGACCACGAGGGCACGGTCCTGGTCGAACGGTCGCGCCCGCGGGTCCCGGAGTCCCCCTACGGCGAAGAGCGGGCGACGATCGTGGAGCTGATCGAGGCCGTGCGCGCCGTGGACGGGGTGGCGTCGCGACCGCTCGCCGGTGTGGGGCTGGCGCTGTGCGTGTCCATCGATCCCGTCTCGGACACCGTCCCGCAGGGGTTCGGCGGGCATCTGCCGGCGTTCGATCCGTCCTGGTACGGCGCCGACGTGACAGGCGAGCTGGAGGAGGAGACCGGCCTTCCCGTCCGGCTGATCAACGACTGCGACGCCGCCCTGCTGGCCGAGGTGCGGTGGGGCGCCGCGCGCGGCTGCCGGGACGTGCTCTACCTGCATCTGAGCTCGGGGGTCGGTGGCGCGATGCTGCTCGGCGGGCTGCTGTACCGCGGCGGGTCGGGCGGGATCGGGGAGCTCGGGCACTCGTCCACCGACACGAGCGGCAGGCTCTGCCTCTGCGGGAACCGCGGCTGCCTGGAGACGAAGGTCGGCGGCGAGGCGCTGCTGAGCCATGTCGCCGACCTCCACGGAGACGACCTCACGCTCGGCCGGCTCGCCGAGCTGGCCCGCTCGGGCGACCCCGGCTGCGCCCGGATCGTCACGGACGCGGCGCAGGACATCGTCACCGGGCTGGCGAACGTCGTCGCGGTGCTCGCGCCCGAGTGCTTCGTCCTGGGCGGTGAGCTGGCGGCCGCCGGTCCCGCGCTGCTGGATCCGGTCAGCCGCGGGATGCGGAGGATGGCGAGCCCGCGCAACTGGCGCGGGAGCGTCGTCCTGGCCGAACTGGGCGGCCATGCCATCGCGCGCGGGGCGGCGCGGTACGCCTTTGACGGCGTCGACCTTTGTCTTCAATCTTTGAAGTGATTTCCTAGTTCAAACTCTTTATCCATTTAGAGCTTGCGGTTTCCGCCGCACGCGCCATACGGTGTGCGAACAGTGAGTTTCCAGCGCTGCCAGGTGTATTTGCCCTGGTCATGTGCGCACAGCAACTCATCGACTGCCTTCAAAATATGGAGAGATCGTGGTCGGTACACCGAAAACCCACCGATGTGCGGCGCCACGCCGTGACCGCCCGGCCGCCCTGCGCCCGGCGGGCCTTCTGGGCGGCGCGCTGCTCGTGGCCGCGCTGGCGACCGCCTGCGGAGGCGCGGGCCGCGGAGCCGCGGGAACGCCCGCGCGGCAGAATCCCGAGACGCTGACCATCGCGGTCGCGGCCCCGCCGCAGAGCCTGAACCCCGCGCTGGCGGGAAACGGCGACCCACTGATCATCCCGGTGGAACTGGCGTACGACCCGCTGATCTACCTCAAGGCCGACGGAAGCCTCGCTCCCGGGCTGGCGACCGCGTGGAAGTTCGTCGGCTCCGGCAACAGGGTGTTCGAGCTGACGCTGCGCCCGGACGTGAAGTTCGCCGACGGATCGAGCCTGACCGCGCAAGGGGTGGCGGACTACTTCGCCTATTTCGCCAAGGCGGGAGGTCTGGGCGCGTCCCGCGTCCAGAACTTCGAGAAGGTCGCCGTCACCGGACCGCTCAGCCTGCGCATCGAGCTGAAATCGGCGAATCCCGAGCTGCCCTACATCCTCACCCAGGGTTTCGCGATCGGCGACGTGATCAGCCCGCTCGGGCTCAAGGACCCGAACAAACTCGGCACCTCGACCGCCGGAGCCGGTCAGTACGTGCTCGACACCGGCGGAAGCGTCACCAACCAGACGTACGTGTTCACCCCGAACCCGAACTACTGGAACCGCGCGGCGATCAACTGGAAGAAGGTCGTCGTCAAGGTCATCCCCGACTCCAACGCCGCCCTCGGCGCCATGCGCACCGGGCAGGTCGACTACATGATCAGCGACACCAAGGGCGCGGACGCCGCGAAACGGGCGGGTTTCAACGTCAGCACCTGGCCGTACCTGTTCGGCCACATCCAGCTCCTCGACCGCGGCGGGACGCAGGTCAAGGCGCTCGGCGACGTCCGCGTCCGGCAGGCGCTGAACTACGCCGTCGACCGGAAGGCGCTGGCGAAGGCGCTTTTCGGAAAGTACGCCACCCCGAGCGACCAGATCCTCCTGCCCGAGGCGGACGGATACGACCCGTCCCTGAACGGCCATTACCCCTACGATCCCGCCAAGGCGAAGAGCCTCCTCAAGGAGGCGGGATATCCGAACGGATTCTCGCTGGTCATGGCGGCCTACAACCTCCAGCCCGGCGAGACGGACGCGGCCCAGGCCGTCGCCGGTTACTGGGCGAAGATCGGCGTCAAGGCGAAGATCGACGTCCCGGTCAGCATCAGCGCCTACACGAGCGGGCTCACCGGCAAGAAATACCAGGCCCAGATGTTCGAGTACGGCGGACTGCCGATGTATTTGGTGGCCGACCAGTTGCTCAACACCGGCAGCCTTTTCAACCCGTTCGCCAACACCCATCCCGACATCACCAAGCTGATGCGCGAGGGAGCGGCCGCGGACGACGGGTCGCGTCCGGCGATCTACAAGCGGCTGCAGAAGGCGCTGGTCGAACAGGCGTGGTTCGTTCCGTTCGCGAGCATCGACAAGGTCACGGTCGCCCGGCCCGGACTCCAGGGCGTCACGACCGCGCCGCGGGCCCTCGACCCGAACCCGGTGTTCTTCACCGCGGCCGAGAACTGACCTTCGCGACGCGCCTTCGCTGAAGGAGGGAATGCCCGATGAAACGCATTCTGATGCGCAGAGTCCTGCTGTCCGTGCCGTTGTTGTTCGTGGTGTCGGTCGTGGTCTTCGTCCTCCAGTCGCTGATTCCCGGAGACGCCGCGAGCCAGCTGGCGGGACTCCAGGCGACACAGGAGGACGTCCTGCGGCTGCGGAAGCAACTCGACCTCGACGAGCCGGTCTGGGCGCAGTACTGGCATTGGCTCGACGGCGTCTTCCACGGCTCGCTCGGCACCTCGCTGACGAACAGGGAGCCGGTCACGACCGCGCTGGCCACGAGGCTGCCCGTGACGCTCTCCCTCGTGCTCGGCGCGACCGTCCTTGCCACCGTGCTCGGCGTCGTCCTCGGCGTCGCCGCGAGCAGGGCGGGCTCGCTGGCCGGACGCCTGGTCGACCTGCTCAGCGTCGGCGGCCTCGCGGTCCCGAGCTTCTGGCTCGGCCTGCTGCTGATCTCGCTGCTGAGCGTCCGGCTCGGGCTCCTCCCGGCCACCGGATACGTCAAGTTCGCGGACTCGCCGGACGGGTGGGCGCGATCGCTGCTCCTCCCGGTCAGCGCGCTCGCCCTGGGCGGGGTCACGGCGATCGCCAAGCAGACGAGAGAGGCGATGCTCGACGTCCTCGGCCGTCCCCACATCGACAATCTGCGGGCGAACGGCGTCCCCGAACGGCGCGTCGTGTTCAAGCACGCGCTGCGGGGCGCGGCCATCCCGATCTGCACGATGTCGAGCATCCTGCTGGTCGGCGCGCTCGGCGGCTCGGTCGTGATCGAGCAGGTCTTCGGGCTCCCCGGGCTGGGCGGCCTCGCGGTCAGCGCGACCGGTTCCAAGGACATTCCAGTGATTCAAGGTGTCGCCGTGTATTTCACGCTGCTGGTCGTCGCGGCCAACCTCCTGACCGACATCGCGTACGCGCTGATCGACCCGCGGGTGCGGGCGTCATGACCGCCCCGTCCGGGCGTCCCGGCCTGGCGCGGCGGCTGCTGCGTCATCCGCTCGCGGTGGGCGCGCTGCTCTACCTGGCCGCCGTCGTCGTGCTCGCGGTCTTCGCGCCGGTCTTCGCGCCGTACGGGCCGCAGGAGGCCGACCTCGCCCGCGTCCTCGCGACGCCGACGGCCGACCACTGGCTCGGCACGGACTCGCTGGGACGCGACATCGCCTCCCGCCTGATGTTCGGGGCGCGTCCGGCGTTGCTCGGCGTGCTCGTGACCGTCCTGGTCGCGGCCGTCATCGCGATCCCGGTCGGGCTGTCGGCGGCGCTGTCGGGCGGCGCGGACCGGATCGTGTCGCCGCTGGTCGACCTGCTCATGTCCATTCCGGCGATCGTTGTGCTGCTGATGGTGCTGGCCACCTTCGACCAGGAACTCGCCGCAGCGATGGCCGCGCTCGGCGTGCTCACCGCGCCGGGGCTCGTCCGCGTCGTCCGCGCCGCCGCGCTGACCGTGGCGGGGGAGCCGTACGTCGCCGCCGCCCGCGTGTACGGGTTCGGTCGGCTCGCCATCGCGCTGCGGCACGTGCTGCCGCGCGTCACCGGTCCCGTCCTCGTCAACCTGTCGCTCGTCGCCGCGACCGCGCTGCTCACCGAGACCGGGCTGAACTTCCTCGGGCTGGGCGTGCACCTGCCGGAGGCCAGCTGGGGCGGCATGGTCGCCGACGCCTCCGCGGCGATGAACCAGCAGAACTGGATGCTCGTCCCGACCGGCGCGGTCGTCGCGGGCACGGTGATCGCGCTGGTGCTGCTCGGCGACGGCGTCCGCGACGCGACGGCGGAGGGATGGGCCCGCCCGGCCGCCCGCGCCCGATCACTCCGGCCCGCCGCGGCGGGACGCGAGCGCGACCGGCGACCGGGCGGGGCCGCACCGGCGGACGGCCCGCCGATCCTGCTGCGCGTCGAGGGCCTGACCGTCGCCGTCCCCGGACCCGGCGGGCGCCCGGCGCCGGTGGTCGACGGCGTGTCGTTCGACCTGCGGGCCGGCGAGACGCTGGGCATCGTCGGCGAGTCGGGCTGCGGCAAGACGATGACCGGACGCGCGGTCCTCGGCCTGCTGCCGGACGGCGCGCACGTCACCGGCGGCTCGATCCGGGTCGACGGCGCCGACGCCACCGCCATGGGCCGCCGCGAACGCGCCGGGCTGCGCGGCTCGACGATCGCGTTCGTCTCGCAGGAGCCGATGGCGGCCCTGGACCCGCTGTTCACCGTGGGCGGGCACCTCGCCGAGGCCGTCCGCGTCCATACCGGCGCCGGACGGGGCGAAGCCCGGCGGCGGGCCGTCGAACTGCTCGGCCGGGTCCGGCTGCCCGACCCGGAGCGCGTCGCGAAGACGTACCCGCACCAGCTGTCCGGCGGGATGGCGCAGCGCGTCGCCATCGCGCTCGCGCTCGCGGGCGGTCCCCGGCTGCTGATCGCCGACGAGCCCACCACCGCGCTCGACGTCACCGTCCAGGCGGAGATCCTCCGGCTGCTGCGCACGCTCCAGCGGGAGACGGGGATGGCGATCCTGCTGATCAGCCATGACTGGGGCACGGTCGGCGAACTCTGCGAGCGGACCCTCGTCATGTACGCGGGACAGGTCGTCGAGTCAGGACCGACCGCGACGATCGTCGCGGCGCCGCAGCACCCCTACAGCGAAGGGCTGCTGGCGGCGAACCCGCAGCTCGGCACTCCGGGCGTGCCGCTTCATGTCATGCCGGGCGGCGTCCCCGCGCCGGGCGAATGGCCGCCCGGCTGCCACTTCGCCGCGCGCTGCCCGTACGCGACCGACGAGTGCACCGCGCACCCGATCGCCGTGGCGGGGACGGGCGACCACCGCAGCCGCTGCGTGCGCGCGCTGCCCACGGACGTGATCGGGGCCAGGCCATGACCGAACCGCTGCTGTCGATCGACGGCCTCACCGTCCGCTACCCGCGCCGGCGCGGCGGGCCGGTCACCGCGCTGGACGGCGTCTCGCTCACCGCCGGGCACGGACGCACCGTCGGCCTCGTCGGGGAGTCCGGCTCCGGGAAATCGACGCTCGGCAAGGCGATCCTCGGCCTGGTCCCGGTGGACGGCGGCTCGATCACCTTCGACGGCCGCGACATCACCCGGGCCGGACGGCGCGAACGCCGGGAGTTGAGCGGCCAGATCCAGGTCGTGTTCCAGGACCCGTACGGCTCGCTGAACCCGGTCAAGCCGATCGGCCGGACGCTCGGCGAACCGCTGCGCGTCCAGCGGAGCATCGGCACGCGCGCCGTCCGGGACCGGGTGCTCGAAGCGCTGGAGCGCGTCGGCCTTCCGGTCGCGGCGGCGGACCGCTACCCGGCGGAGTTCTCCGGCGGCCAGCGGCAGCGCGTCGCGATCGCCCGCGCGCTCGTCATGCGGCCGCGGCTGATCGTCTGCGACGAGCCGGTGAGCGCCCTCGACCTCTCCCTGCAGGCGCAGATCCTCAACCTGTTCAACGAGCTCAAGGCCGACCTCGGCGTCGCCTACCTGTTCATCTCGCACGACCTCGGCGTCGTCCGGTACCTCGCGGACGACCTGGTCGTCCTGTACCGCGGCTCCGTCGTCGAGTCCGGCCCCACCCGGTCGGTGTACGACCATCCCCGCGCGGAGTACACCAAGCGGCTCATCGCCGCGATTCCCAGGGCCGCGCAGGCCATCCCGCACGAGAAAGCCCCTTCATGCAGCAGCGAGTCATAGCCGACACCACCTCCGGGAAGGTCGGCGGCGTCCGGCACCGCGGCGTCGCGTCGTTCCTCGGCGTCCCGTACGGCGCGCCCACCGGCGGCCCGGCGCGGTTCCGGCCGCCGGAACCGGCGAAGCCCTGGCCCGGCGTCCGCGACGCGACGTCCTTCGGCCGCGCCGCGCCGCAGAACGACATCCGGCTGGCGGCGACCGGCTCGTGGGTCGAGGCGATCGACTACCTCTACCCGCGGACCGGCTCGGCGCTCGAAGGCGTCCCGATGGGCGAGGACTGCCTGGTCCTCAACGTCTGGACGCCGGAGGCGGCGCCGCCGGGACGGCGGCCGGTCATGGTCTGGCTCCACGGCGGCGGCTACCAGCACGGCGCCGGATCGGAGTCGATGTTCCTCGGCGACCGCCTCGCCCGGCTCGGCGACGTCGTCGTGGTCACCGTCAACCACCGGCTCGGGATCTTCGGCTACCTGGCCCTGGACGCGCTCCTCGGCGCGGAGTTCGAGCACGCCGGGATCGCCGGGCTGCTCGACCTCGTGCTCGCCCTCGAATGGGTACGCGACAACATCGACGGCTTCGGCGGCGACCCCGGAAACGTCACCGTGTTCGGCCAGTCGGGCGGCGGCGACAAGGTACGCACCCTGATGTCGATGCCGTCCGCGTCCGGGCTGTTCCACAAGGCGATCATCCAGAGCTCGCCGGGCCCGCTGGCGACGTCCGCCGACGCCGCCCGCGACCTCGCCGCGAAGGCCGTGCGCCTCTCCGGGCTGAGCCCGTCCCGGGCCCGCGAGCTGGCCACCTGGGACACCGGGTCGCTCCTCGAACTCCAACGGGCCCTCACCGGGGACGTCATGGGCGGCTTCACCCTCGACCAGGACCTCCTGGACGCGGCCCAGGCGTCCTTCGCGCCCCACCTCGACCCATCGCCCGCTCCGGACGACGCGGGCGTTCCCGTCCTCGTCGGCCACACCAGCCACGACGCCTCGCTCATCCTGTGCAACGCGCCGGAGTACGCGACGTTCTCCGGCTCCCAACTGCGCGCTTGGACGGAGGGCCGGTTCGACGTCGGCGCCGACGCCCTCGCCACCGCCTACCAGGACCGGGTCGGTCCGGAACCGGCGCGGCTGCGCCTGGCCCGGATCGTCACCGACACGACCTTCGCGCCGGCCGCGATCGACCTCGCTTCGCGGCTGGCCGCGAGCCGGACCGTCTACTGCTACGAGTTCGCCTACCAGACGCCGATCCTCGGCGGGCTGCTCGGCGCGACGCATAGCCTCGACCTGCCGTTCGTCTTCCACAACGCGGAACTGTCACCGCTCGCGGGCGACCGTGACGACCGTCGCGACGTCTCCACGCGCATGGCCTCGGCGTGGACGTCCTTCGCGCGCAACGGCGAACCCGGGCATGCCGACATACCGCCCTGGGAGCCCTACACCCCGGAAACGAGAGCGACCATGCACATCGACAGCACTTGGAGCCTGGAGACCGGCCGGGACCCGCGCGACCTTCCGACCAGGACCCGCGCATGACCGGCGCACCCGTGCCAGGGCCCCCGCCGGGTGAGCCGGGCCTGCCGCCGAGCGAACCGGGCCCGCCGCCGCGTCCCCGGCGGATCACCGGCGCGGCGCCGCCGCACGACCTGTACGCGGACGCCGTGGTGGCGCGCGTCCCCGGCTACCGCGACCTGACGCTCGACCTGCTGCGTCCGGTCGGCGCCGAGCCGGTCCCGCTCGTCGTCTGGATCCACGGCGGCGCCTACCTCGGCGGCACGCACCGGGAGATGCCCCCGCCGCTCCGGGCGGCCCGCCTCGACGAGCACCTGCTCGACGCCGGTTTCGCCGTCGCGCACGCGAGCTACCGCTTCAGCGGGGAGGCGAGGTTCCCGGCCCAGATACTGGACGTCCGCGCGGCGATCCGCTGGCTGCGCCGCCATTCCGGCGAACTCGGGATCGACGCGGCGCGCTTCGGCGTCTGGGGCGAATCGGCGGGCGGCCATCTGGCGGCCCTGGCCTGCCTCGCACCGGACGCCCCGTTCACCGGCGACGACGACGGAGCCTCGCACGGCGCCGAGGAGGAAGCGTCGGTCGGCGGCGCGGCCGTGCAGGCCGGAGTCATCTGGTACGCGCCGAGCGACTTCCGCACGATGCGGGAGCAGTCCGGGCCGGACGCGGTCATCGACCACGACGCCGCCGACTCCCCCGAGAGCCTGCTGCTGGGCGCGCCGGTCCCCGCGGCGCCGAGCGCCGCCCGGGCCGCCAGTCCGGTGACCTACGCGCACGCCGGAGCGCCGCCGCTGCTGCTGGCGCACGGGGCCGCGGACCGGGTGGTCCCGGTCGGGCAGAGCGAGCAGCTGCACCGCGCGCTCGACGAGGGCGGCGCGGACAGCCGCCTCACGATCGTCCCCGGCGCGGACCACTGCTTCCTCGGCGCCGACGTCGAGCCCCTGGTCGCGCAGGCGGTGGCGTTCTTCGCCGAGAAATTGGCCGAGGCCCCTGCGGGAGAAGCCCCTATGGGAGAGGCCCCTATGGGAGAGGACCCGCCATTGATCGAAGGTGAGGATTCGCGTTGACGGAGACCGCGCATTCGCGCCAGATTCCCCGACCGCTGCTGCTCACCGTAGAGATGAGCGACGGAGCGCGCCTTTCGGTGCTCCGCTATCCGTCGTCGACCGGCGCACCGGCCCCGGTGGTCGTGGTGATCACCCCGTATCGCAAGGAATCGGCGATGCACATGGAATTGCTCGCCCGCCCCATCGCCGAAGGCTACGAGGTGCTCGTGGCGGATGTCCGCGGCTTCGGCGGCTCCACCGGGGCCTACAGCGGCGTCCTGTCGCCGCGTGAGATCGACGATGGCGTGGAACTCCTGGAATGGATCGCCGCCGCCGATTTCTGCACCGGACGGACCGCCCTGGTCGGAGGCTCCTACTCGGGACTGAACCAACTGCTGATCGCGCAACGCGAACCCCGAGGACTCCGCTGCATCGCGCCGTGGGTGGCGCCCGCCGACACCTACCGCGACATGTGGAAACGCGGCGGAATCCCCTCGCACACCGCCTGGGGCGCGGGCGTGTTCCTGAACAGCCAGCGACCCGAAGCACGGGCGGACATCCTGCGAGCGTTCTACCAGGACATCGTCGGCGCCGAGTTCGACGGCGACCTCTTCCGGGCCAGTTCGGCGGACCTTGCCGCAATCCGCGTTCCCGCCTTCTTCGGAACCGGCTGGTTCGACTATTTCCTGGCGGGGACCGTCCGCGCCTTCCGGTCGCTGTCCGGTCCGAAGCGCCTGCAGATCGGCCCGTGGAGCCATGAACCGTTCCTCACCGAGGAACGGCGGCTGGAGTTGTCGCGATGGCTCGGCTACTGGCTGCGCGACATCGGGGAGAACCCTTGCACGCCCGACGACAACGCCGTCCTGTGGTGCGTGGGAGCGGACGAATTCCACCCGCGCGGAGGATGGCCCGCCACCTCCGATATCGACTGGTGGCGATGGACGCCCGTCGGCGAGCCGACCGCGATACCGATCCTGCCGTCGATCACCAGCGTGCCGCCCCCGCCTCCCACTGAGGTTCACCTGATGGTGGACGTCTCGACGAACTCCGGCTGGCGGCTGTGGGGAGAGGCCGCCACGTTCGACTCCGAGCCCTGCCGGGAGCCGGTGCGCCTGCTCGGACCGGTGGCGCTGCACGCGGTGCTGGCCGCCGAGGGCTGCTCCGACTTCGACCTCAACGCGCGACTGTCGGTCGTGAGGGCCGACGGCGGCGTCCGGCAACTGACCGAAGGTCGGCTCCGCGCCTCGCACCGCGCGCTCGACGAGGATCGCAGTGAGCACGCGCCCGGCGGCGAGATCGTCCTGCCCTGGCATCCGCACGAGGCGGCCGAACCCGTGCCGGACGGCGAACCGGTGCGGCTCGTGGTCGAGATCTACCCGATCCACCTCCAACTGTCGCCCGGAGAACGGCTGCGGCTGGGCGTCACGCTCACCAGAAGCGACGAGTGCGACGTCCCGATCGAAGCGACGCTCCTGCCGGAGAGCACCGTGCTGCTCCCACTCAGCGCGCCTCCGTCGGAGACCGCCCCAGAGAGCCGCCTTCCGGAGACCTTGTGACTCCTGTGAGCTGCGGAAAGTTTGCCTTGCCTCCATGTCGACGTGTTGTATACATTAGGACTATGAGTCGCACACAACAGGGCCGCCGCAAGGAGAGCGCGCAGGACGCCACGTACCGGTGGCTGAAGCGCCATATCGGGTCGCTGCCGCGGCAGGAGGGGACGTTCCTGACCGAAGCGGAGGTGTGCGAGGCGACCGGGACGTCCCGCACCCCGGTGCGGGAGGCCCTGCTCCGGCTGGAGACCGAGGGCTTCCTGAAGATCATGCCGAAGAAGGGCGCCTTCGTCCCGCCGGTGTCGGACGCCGAGATCGAGGCCGTCATGCAGGCCCGCGAGCTGGTCGAGGACTGGTGCGTGCGGCGCGCCGCGCCGCTGGCCGAGGAACTGGCGCCCGAGCTGGCCGAGCTGGTCGACCGCCAGGAGGGGCTGCTGGACGACCCCGTCGGGTTCATCGAGTGCGACCGGGCGTTCCACCGCGCGATCGTCCGGACGGCCGGGAACCCGGTGCTGGCCGAGTTCTACGAGTCGCTGCGCGACCGGCAGGTGCGGATGGGCCTGCGGGCGATCGCGGCGGCCGAGGACCGGGCGCGGGTCGTGCTCGCCGAGCACGGCGCGATCGTCGAGGCGATCCGGTCCGGCGACCCGCTGCGGGCCGGGCAGGCCCTCGCCGCCCACCTGGACTCGACGCTCACCGTCCTGCGCCTCCCCTCGGTCGCGAACTGGGACGGCCGATGACCCGCGTCGCGCTCGTCCAGGTCGAGAGCCCCGGGACGGAGCCGCCCGCGCGGCGCAGAGAGCGCGTCGGGCGGATGGTGGCGGACGCCCGCGGCGCGGAGCTGGTGCTCCTCCCGGAGCTGTGGCTCTCCGGCTACTTCGCGTTCGACCGGTACGCCGAGCTGGCCGAGCCGCTGGACGGCGACACCGTCGCCGCGGGGCGGGAGTGGGCCCGTGACCTGGGCTGCTTCCTGCACCTCGGCAGCGTCCTGGAGCGGACGCCCGAAGGACGCCTGCACAACACCGCCGTGCTGATCGACCCGGCCGGGACGGTCGTCCACACCTACCGGAAGATCCATGTGTTCGGGTACCGGTCCCGGGAGGCCGAACTGCTCACGCCCGGCGACACGGTCGGCACGGTCGCCTCCCCGCTCGGGACGATGGGCGCCACCACCTGCTACGACCTGCGCTTTCCCGAGATCTGGCGGGCGCTGGTCGACGCCGGCGCCGAGACGGCGGCGGTGCCGGCCGCGTGGCCCGCACGGCGCCGGGGCCACTGGCGGCTGTTCACCGAGGCCCGCGCCGTCGAGCAGCAGATGCTGATCCTGGCCTGCAACGCGGCGGGCGTGCAGGAGGACGTGCCGCTCGGCGGGGCGTCCCGCGTGGTCGACCCGTGGGGGACCGTCCTCGCGGAAGCGGGCGACACCGAAGAGATCCTCCGCTGGGTCGTCGACCCGGATGTGGTGACGCGAACGCGGGAGGAGTTCCCCGTCCTGCGCGACCGCCGCGCGTCCGTGCGCGTCCAGGCCGAGGCCGCGGAGGTCGGCCGGTGAGCGAGCTGACGCTGCGGGTCGGCGCGGACGAACTGCGCTGCTCGCCCTCGCACTTGATCGTCGCCGGCTACACCGGACGCGACGGGGCCGCGACCCGTGCCCACATCGAGGAGCTCGCCGCGATCGGCGTCCCGGAACCCCCGTCCGTCCCGGCGTTCTACCCGCTCGATCCGGGTCTGCTGACCCGCGGCCCCGCGATCACGGTGCGCGGCGGCAACACGTCGGGGGAGGTGGAGCCGGTCCTCGTGCGCCGCGCCGGACGGCACTACCTCGGCGTCGGCTCCGACCACACCGACCGCGACATCGAACGCGCCGACGTCGCCGCCGCGAAGGCCGCCTGCCCGAAACCCGTCGGCGACCGGTTCGTGGAACTGCCCGAGGACGACGCGTGGGACCGCGTCCGCGTCGAAAGCAGCGTCGACGGCCGGCCGTACCAGTCCGGCACCCTCGCCGACCTGCGCACCCCCACCGACCTGCTGGCTCGGCTCGCCGCCGAGCTCGGCGACCTGGACGGCGACCTGGTCGTCTTCGCCGGGACGCTGCCGCTGCTCGACGGCGGGTTCGTCCCCGGCCGCCGCTGGCGCCTCTCCCTCACCGTCGACGGCACCACCCTGACCTGCGACTACAAGACAGAACGGAGGGCTCAGTGATGCGCACGGGAGCCGAGTACCTCACCGCGTTGAAGGACGCCCGCGAGATCTACCTGGACGGCGAGCGCGTCGCGGACGTGACCGACCATCCCGCGTTCGCGCCGATCGCCGCGACGATGGCCGAGCTGTTCGACCTCGCCGCCGACCCGGCCAACAAGATGACCCGCCACGCGCCGGAGACCGGCGCGGAGGCGAACCTGGTGTTCACGATCCCGCGCAGCCGCGACGACCTGGCCGCGCGGCGGCACGCGATCGAGACGTGGGCGCGGCACACCCACGGCTGGGTCGGCCGCAGCCCCGACCACGTCGGATCGTTCCTCGCGGCGTTCGCCTCGTCCCCCGAGTCGTTCACCACCGAACGGCGCGACCTGTCGGCGAGCGTGACCGGCTACCACCGGCGGCTCCTGGACGAGAACCTGTACGTCTCGTACGCGATCATCCCGCCGCAGGTGTCGCGGGCGACGACCGCGCACGCGTGGGAGGGCGACTTCGTCCAGGCCGGCGTCGTCGAGGAACGCCCGGACGGCATCGTGGTGCGCGGCGCGCAGATGCTCGCCACCGGCGCGACCGTCGCCGACGAGATCTTCATCTCCTGCATCAAGCCGCTCACCCCGGACGACCGCGACTTCGCCGTCGGCTTCACCGTCCCGGTCTCGGCGGACGGGCTGAAGCTGTACTGCCGCCGCCCGTACGCGACCACCGGCGGCCCCTACGACTACCCGCTGTCCACGCGCTACGACGAGACCGACGCGCTCGTCGTCCTGGACGACGTGTTCGTGCCCTGGGAGCGGGTGTTCGTCGACCGGGACGTGGACGGCCTGCGCCGCCAGTTCTTCACCACCGGCGCGCACGTCCTCGGCAACTGGCAGGCCCAGATCCGGTTCACCGTGAAACTGCGCTTCATCGCCGGGCTCGCCGGGAAGATCGCCGACGTCAACGGCGTCGGCCGGATCCCCGGCGTCCAGGAGAAGCTCGGCGAACTGGCCGGGCTGGCGTCACTGGTCGAGTCCGCCGTCCTCGCCGCCGAGTACCGCGCCGCGCCCGACGGGAACGGCATGTGGCGGCCGGACGCCCGCGCCGTCTACGGCGCGATGGGCCTGCAAGCCGAGCTGTACCCGCGCGTCCTGGCGATCCTGCGCGACCTCGCGGGCGGGGGAGTGCTGCAACTGCCGTCCAGCGTCGCCGACCTGCACAACCCCGCGACCCGCGCCGACATCGACCGCTACGTCCAGTCGCCCGGGGTCGAGGCCGTCGAACGGGTGAAGCTGTTCAAGCTCGTCTGGGACGCGATCGGATCGGAGTTCGCGGGCCGCCACCACCAGTACGAGATGTTCTACGCCGGCGCCCCGTTCGTCGCGAAGGGCTACGCCTACCGCAACTTCGGCTACGGCCAGGCCATCGCGGACGTCGACGCCTTCCTGGCCGGCTACACCGACACCGGCTACACCGGCACCGGCAAGACCGGCACCTCCGCCGCCTGACCGCCTGGAGACCACCATGGCCAAACCCGAACACGAGTTCTTCCCCGCCGACAAGATCGGTTTCACCCCTTGCGAGGGGGACGTCCCGCGGCTCACCGAGCGCATCCTCGCCGCGGACGCCGCGTCCGGCGTCGCGACCCGGATGCTGCGCTTCGAACCCGGCACCGACACCACCCCCAACGGCGTCCAGGCGCACGACTTCTGGGAGGAGGTCTACATCCTCGAAGGATCGATCACCGACCTGCGGCTCGGGGAGACGTTCACCCCCGGCATGTACGCCTGCCGCCCGCCCGGCATGGAGCACGGGCCGTGGCGCAGCGACGACGGATGCCTCACCTTCGAGGTCCGCTACCGCGTCCGATGAGCGCCTATCGAAAGGCACTGCCATGTCCGCAACCGCAGGCCCCATGGGCCGTGTCGTAGACCCGGCGACGATGCGCCGCGTGATGGGCCGCTTCGCCACCGGGGTCGCCGTCATCACCGCACTGGACGGGCGCGGCGACCCGCACGGGATGACCCTCAACTCGCTGACCTCGGTCTCCCTGGAACCACCGATCCTGCTGGTCTGCTTCAACACCCGCGCCCGCACCGCCGTAGCGGTCGCCGAGTCCGGACGCTTCGCCGTCTCGATCCTCGCCGCCCGCCAGGAACCCATCGCGCTGCGGTTCGCCGGACGGGGCGAGGACCACTTCGCCGGCCTGCCGCTGACCTACGGCGAGCACGACGTCCCGGTCGTCCCGGACGCGCTCGCGCACCTCGAATGCACCGTCGACCGCAGTGTCGCGGCCGGCGACCACGTCGTGGTGTTCGGCGCCGTGGAACGAACCTGCGACCGGGACGGCCCACCCCTGGCCTTCCTCGGCGGCCGCTTCGGCGACTTCACCGGACGCGGCCACCAACCAGCGTCCTGGTTCTTCTGACGCGGACGCCCAGGGGCGCGGCGGTCGCCACGACGGCGCGCCCGGACGTCCCGGCGTGCGCGCCGGACGCTGATTCAGGTGTCGCGGATCTTGATTCCGGGGCGCCATCCGAGCATGCGGGAGACGCCGAGGCCGCCCGCGATCAGCGACGGGAGCACCGCTTGGTGCTGTACCGAGCCGCTGCGCACCACCACGGACATCGCCGCGACGACGCGGCCTTCACCGTCCACGATCCGGGTGGCGATCGAGTCGGCGCCGTCGGTGAGTTCGCTCCGGACGGTCGCGTAGCCGGTGCGGCGGCATTCGGCGAGCTCGCTTCTGAGGACGGCCGGATCGGTGGTGGTCTGGGGCGTGTACCGGTGCGGCCTGCCGGCCAGGACCCTGTCGATCTGGTCGGCGCCGCCGTGCGCGAGGAGCACCTTTCCGACGCCCGAGCAGTGCAGCGGAAGTCGGCCTCCCACATGGGAGACGAGGTGCTGCGCCCGCGGGGCGGACAGCCGTTCGATGATGACGGCCTCGGTCCCCTCCAGGACCGCCAGTTGCACGTGCTGGTGGAGTGCCGTGTAAAGATCTTCCATGAAGGGCTGGGCCTTGGAGCGCAGCGACTCGGTGAGCGGGGCCAGCGTGCCGAGCCGCCACAGCCGCAGGCCGATCGTGAAGCGGCCGTCGTGCTGCCGGTTCAACGCGCCGGCGTCGGTGAGTTCCATGGCGAGCCGGCGGACGGTCGCGTGCGGCAGGCCCGTCTTCCGCACCAGTTCGGCGAGGCTGAGCGTGCTCTGATCGGGCTGGAAGGCGAACAGGACCTCCAGGAGCCGTGAACTCACGCTCCGGCCGGGCTCACTGGTCCGAGGCATACCGGCCCCCTTTCATCTGCCCGGGATGGTAGCGGACGATGTTCATAGGATGACCAGCCGCACGCTTTCGGCCCGGCCGACCGTGCAGCATGGCGCTGTCAATCCGGATGCGGGAGAAACGGCTGCGGGGTCGAAGACTGAGATGCTCGGGGCGAACATCGAGACACCGAAGATCGCGATCCTCGGCGGCGGGATCGGCGGCCTCGCGGCCGCCGCCTTCCTCGGCCGGGCGGGTCTTCGCAGCACCGTGTACGAGCAGGCGCCGGCGCTGAAGGAGGTCGGCGCCGGGCTCGTGGTGGCCCCCAACGCCGCCCGGCTCCTGCGCCGGCTCGGCGTCCTGGAGCCTCTGCTGCGCGGCGCCGTCCAGCTGGACGTCGGGTGGGAGTTCCGCCGCTGGCAGGACGGGACGGTCCTGTCCGCCGAAGACCTCGCGACGGACTGCGAGCGGCTCTACGGCGAGCACACCTACACGGTGCATCGCGCCGAACTGCTGGACGCCATCAGGAGCGCCGTGCCGGCGGAATCGGTCCGGCTCGGCAAGCGCTGTACCGCGATTGACCTGCGGGGGGAACGCCCGTCGTTGGGGTTCGCGGATGGCGAGGTCGTCGAGGCGGACATCGTCATCGGGGCGGACGGCGTCCACTCGGTGGTGCGGGACGCCATCGCCGGACCGCGCCCGGCCGCTTTCTCGGGCCTGTGCGCGTTCCGCGCCCTGGTCCCGGGCGACCGTGCGCCGTCGTTCGCCCGGCGGCGCGCGCAGACGTTGTGGATCGGTCCGAACCATCATCTGGTGCACTACCCCGTCTCCGCGGGAAGGTTCGTGAACCTCGTGGCCTTCGCCCCGGCGGGTGAGGACCTGGCGGAGTCGTGGACGGCGCGGGCGACGATCGAGGAGTTCCTCCTCGAGTTCGACGGATGGGACCCGAGGCTCGTCGACCTCATCCGCGCGGCGGGGACGCCGGGCCGGTGGGCGCTGCTCGACCGCGCGCCGCTTCCGCGATGGAGCCGCGGGCCGGTGACGCTGCTCGGCGACGCCGCGCACCCGATGTTCCCGTTCTTCGCGCAGGGAGCCGCGCAGGCGATCGAGGACGCCGCGGTCCTGTCCCGCTGCCTCGCCGAAGGGCTCGCCGACCCCGCCCGGGCGCTGCGCCGATACGAGGCCCTGCGCCTTCCGCGCACGACGCGCCTGCAGGCGGTGAGCCATGCGCGCTCGGACGTCAACCACCTTCCCGACGGGCCCGAGCAGCGTGCCCGCGACGCGTCGTTCACCGAGGACGATCCGCTGGTCGCCAACGGCTGGATCTACGAGTACGACCCGGATCTGGCGATGGCCGCCGAGACCACCGCGGGCTGACCGGCTGCCCGGTGTGTTCGTTGAATGGACATTCGCCTGGTGGTCGGTCGGACGCCCGCCTGAGACTGCCGGGCACCGGCACCCGGCCGCGACGTACTTCCCGCGGTCGGCATGAAACTCGGTCTCACGGTTTTTGATCGGCGCGCGAGAGGCCGGTTTCGATCAAGCGGAGTTAGTATCGCCGTCCATTCAACGGACCAACAGAAGCGGTAGAAGGCAAACCGATTCTAAGCTGCACGAAACGGACCGGACTCGACAATTATCGGCCTTCCAAGGAGCGACGGTATGAACGTTTTCGATGTACGGGGCATCACGGCGGGCGTCGATGCGGCGCTCGCGGCGGTCGATGATCCGAAGCATCGGCACATGCTGAAGAACTACCGCCGGCACGCGCTTTTGGAGGTGTCCGGATTCTGGGAGGACATCCTCATCCCCGCGATGGTCGTCGACCATCCGGTCTACCGGCTCACCGAACGCGGGAAGACGCTGGTCTGCGACGGCATGGCGGAGGTCCGGAAGTTCTACTCCGAGATCGTCGGCGGCGGCATGAACGTCTTCGGCGCGCTGGAGGAGGAGGTCGCCGTGTCGGACTACGGGATCTTCATCGAGGCCGTCTTCGCCCAGGTCGTCCGGGGCGACGCCGCCGCGCTCGCCGGCGAGGGCGCCGACCCGGACGGCACCTACCAGATCTCGCACCGGTTCGCCGCCACCTGGCCCTACCGCGACGGGCGGCTCGTGGGCGAGTTCATCTACGACGACACCGGCAGTTGGCGCGTGGACGAGGTGGAGCATTCCGCGCTCATGTCACCGGCCGACGCCCGGAAAGCCCTCGCGCCCTACCTGGAGCAGAGCCCGCTCTCGGAGATCGAGAACGGCCTGCGCCTGTTCGAGGACTAGGCATGGCGCAGATCAATGGCGGGCTCGCGGGTCGATACGTCGACGTCCACGCGCACTTCACGCCGCCGAGCACGGAGGAAGAACGCCGACGGGCCTGGCAGTCCATGCTGGGTAAGGGCATCTATTTCCGCGAACCCCACGAGTGGTCTCTGGAACGCACCCTGGCGTACATGGACGCGTCCGGTACCGCCATGCAGATGTTGAGCAACATCCCCGGCCGCTTGGCAGAGCTCCGTGCGTCGAACGACTACGGGGCGTCCCTCGTGGCGGACCACCCGTCGCGATTCGGCCTACTGGCCGCCCTCCCCACAGACGACCCTTCGGCGGCCCTGGACGAGGCCGTACGGGCACGCGAGGAACTCGACGCCGACGGATTCGCCGTGACGACGAAATACAACGGCGTACACCTGGGCGACGACTCCCTCACTCCATTGTGGGAACTGCTCGACGACTGGGGAGCGGTGGTGTTCGTCCACCCCGACGCTCGCCTGCCGCCCACCCTCGACCACCCGGCCCCGCTGTACGAAGTGGCCTTCGACACCGCCCGGACGGTCTTCGACATGGTCTTCCGGAAGACGTTCGCGCGCCACCCGGGCATCACCTTCGTGATCGCTCACTGCGGCGGAGCGTTCCCCGCACTGACCGGGCGGCTCCGGCTGCTCGGAAACGAATCCTGGGTCCCGCAGGGAGTGACCGCCCAGGAAATCGACGAGCAGACGTCCTCCCTCTACGCCGACACGGCCGCGACGGCTTTCGCGCATTCCCTCCTACCGGCGATGGCGACTGTAGGAGCGGGCCACATCGTCTACGGCAGCGACTGGGGCGCGCCCTGCACGACCGAGTCGTCCGCCGAATCGAACCGCTCAAGCCTTCTTCAATGTGGCGCATTGTCACTTGAAGAGGAAGGCGGCGTCAGGGCCCGGGCGCTCGACCTTTTCCCGCGCGCGGCGCAGCGCATCACCGACGCCGAAACGCTTTCCGAGGGACTCGTCCGATAAGGGCCGGGCGGTAGGCCGCCGTATTTCAAGCTCCCCACCAGAGTGCCCCCGTGTGTCTTTACGCGCTCAAGAAACATCCGAACCCACTCATGGGGAGTCATCCATGCCCGTCACCAGTTTCTTCCGCCGCCCTGATCCGGGTGCTGAGGACGCGAACCGGCAGAACACGCTCGTCCTCATCATGTTCTTCGCCGCCGGGATCGTGTTCCTCGACCGCTTCGGCATCACCTTCCTCTTCCCGCAGATCGGCGACGACCTTCATCTGAACCACAGCGAGCTCGGCTCGCTGGTCTCGATCACCGCCGTGGCATGGGCGGTCTCCAGCCTGATCTTCGCCGTCGTGTCCGACCGCCTCGGCGGCCGGACCAAATGGATGATCGTCGCGAGCCTGGTCCTGTTCTCCACCGCGGTCGGCCTGGTCGGCCTGGCGCAGGACTACGGGACGATGCTGCTGCTCCGCGCGGTCATCGGCTTCTGCGAGGGCCCCGCGCTGCCCCTGATCCAGGGCGCGGTCGCCCGCGCGTCATCGCCGGACCGGCGCGGCCGGAACATGGGCGTCGTCATCGCCGGGACGCTGCTCATCGGCAGCGCGCTGGCGCCGAGCATCATGATCGGGCTCGCCACGGCGCTGAACTGGCGGCTCGCCTTCCCGCTCGTCGCCGTCCCCGGCATCGTCGTGGCGCTCCTCGTGGCGCTCTTCATGCGCGAGGACCGCGCGGCCGCCGCCGGCGCCCCCCGCGTCAAGGCCCGGGACTTCCGCCTCGTCCTGGCCAACCGCAACGTCCCGCTGGCGCTCGTCGGCACGACCGTCTGCCTCGGCACGAACATCGGCTTCGGCGCGTTCGCGCCCACCTACCTGCACGAGGAGGGGCTCTCCCGGAGCACCGCGACGCTCGTGCTCACCGTGTACGGCTGCGTCATCGCGCTCGGCAGCGTCGTCGCCCCCGCCGTGTCGGACCGCGTCGGGCGCAGACCGGCCCTGTTCGCGGCGGCGATCTGCAGCGGGCTCGTGCCGCTGTTCTTCGTCCTGTTCGCGCACTCGGTGCCCCTGCTCCTGGCGTCGCTGGCCGTCGGCCTGATGGCGGGCGGATCGCTCACGCTGATCACCTACGTGGTGCCCGGCGAGTCGGTGCCCCGCGAGCTGATGGCCACGGCGTTCGCCCTGCAGATCGCCGTGGGCGAGACTCTCGGCGGGGCGCTCGGCCCGCAGCTCGGCGGCGCGCTCGCCGACGCGACCCACAGCCTGAAGAGCGCGCTGCTGCTGTACGCCGCGGCGCCGATCCTGCTGGCGGTGGTGGCG
This sequence comes from Actinomadura decatromicini, assembly GCF_008121305.1. Taxonomy (NCBI): domain Bacteria; kingdom Bacillati; phylum Actinomycetota; class Actinomycetes; order Streptosporangiales; family Thermomonosporaceae; genus Actinomadura; species Actinomadura decatromicini. The sequence goes on from NZ_VSRQ01000002.1 coordinate 787,987, forward strand.
CTGCTGATCCGCGAGACCGCGCCCCGCATGGGCAAGGGGACGTCCGCCCGGAAAGCGCGCGAGGCGAGCGGCGAGGCCGCCCTGTCCTGACGGCGGCGGGTCCCCGGCGTGACGGACGCCGGGGACCCGCCGTTTCAGGACGATCAGTTCAGCCGTTCTCAGGGAAGCCGAGGTCGAGCCCGCTTCGCGCGGATTCCGGCCAGCGGCTCGTCGTTGACGGGAGTAGTGGTCACGCCTTCTCCTCCGTCGCGGCGGGCGCGCCGTCCCGTGCGCCGCCGAGCAGTCCGCCGAGCAGGCCGGTCAGTTCGGACACGGCGGCGTCGGCGGCCGGGGACAGGCCGGGCATGCCGAAGAACGGATGGATGAGGCCCGGGTAGACGCGCAGGGCGGTGGGCACGCCCGCCTCCAGGAGCCGGGCCGCGTAGACGGTGCCGTCATCGCGCAGCGGGTCGTACCCCGCCACCCCGATGACCGCCGGGGCGACGCCGGCCAGGTCGGGCGCCAGGGCGGGCGAGACGAGCGGGTCCGCGGCGCGGGCGTCATCGTCGCCGAAGTAGAGCCTTCTGATGACGGCAAGGTCGTCGCGGGTCAGGAAGTAGCCGTCGGCGTTCTCGGCGACGGACGGGTAGCGGGCCGCGAAGTTCGTCACCGGCGAGGCCAGCAGCTGGCCCGCCACGGGGATGCCCGCGTCGCGGGCGCGCCGTGCCGTGACCGCCGCGAGGTTGGCGCCCGAGCTCTCCCCGGCGAGGCCGACGCGCGCCGGGTCGCCGCCGAGGTCGCCGACATGGTCGGCCACCCAGCGCAACGCGGTCATCGCGTCCTCGACCGCGGCCGGGAACGGGTGCTCGGGCGCGAGCCGGTAGTCGACGGAGACCACCCAGGCGCCCAGGTCGTGCGCGAGCCGCCGGGCGACGTCCTGCATCAGGTGGGCGCTGCCCATGACGAAGCCGCCGGGGTGGAAGTAGACGACGGTGGGAACCGGCCCGCCGGAGAGAGGCCGGACGACCTTGAGGCGCAGCCCGTCCACGGTGACGTCGTCAACGCTCTCCACCGGGGCGAACTTCGCGGGATCCCAGTTGCCTTCGATCGCGTTCCGCATGCGCTCGCGCATCTCGCCGGGCGTCCCGGAGAAGCCGGGCGGGGCGCCGGCGGAGCGGAGGGCGGACAGGAACCCGGCAACGTCGGGGTCGAGCGTCATGGTGACCTTTCGGGGGAGTGGTGGTTGTTCGGATGTGGTGTCAGCCGCCGAGGAGGCGGCGGTGGGAGGCCAGCGCGAGTTCCCTCGCGCGGTCGATGGAGCCCGCTCCCGCGCCGACGAGCGAACCGGCCCGCTTGCGGACGACGCCGTCGACCAGGACGGTGTCGACGTTCCCCGGGTGCGCCGAGCAGACCAGCGCGGCCACCGGGTCGGAGACCGGGAAGAGGTTGGGGTCGGTCGCGCGGACGAGGACGATGTCGGCGCGCTTCCCGGGGCTGAGGCTGCCGATCCGGTCGCCGAGCCCGAGCGCGTCGGCCCCGCCCTGGGTGGCCATCGCGAAGACCTCGGCGACACTGAACGGGTCGAGCTTGTCGGCGAACCGGGTGCGTCCCTCGGCGAGCTGGCTGCGGTGCGCGGCCAGCCCCGCCCGCATCTGGGTGAACAGGTCGGCGGCCCCGGCGGTCTCGGTGTCGGTGCTCAGCCCGGCCGTGATCCCGAAGGCCCGCACGCGGTCGATCGGGGTGTGGCCGATGCCCGGGAGGGCCTGCTCGTGGTGCGGCGCGAGCACGACCGCCGCGCCGTGGTCGGCCATCATGGCGAACTCGTCGTCGGCGGACTCGCTGCAATGCACGAAGCTCAGGTCCGGGCCGAGCAGCCCGGCGCGCTCCAGTTGCGCGATCGCGGCCATCGCGCCGTACTCGGGCCCGCAGCCCATGTGGATGGACGTGCGTATCCCCAGGTCGCGAGCCATGGCCAGGTCGGCGCGGGTGGCATCGAGCGTGGACAGCTCTGGGCCCCGCCCGGCCAGGTGCAGCGTGACCAGCGCGTCGTCGTCCGGCAGCAGCTCGCGGCGGACGCGCCGGACATCGCCGGTGTGCGGCCGTTCGCTCCCGGCGATCCACGCCGGAAGGTCGACCAGCGGCCAGCCGTGCCCGAACACCGCGCGGACCCCGCTGTCGCGCAGCGCCGCGACGGCCTGGTCGCTGTGCTCGGGCGAGTTCTGGACGTGCGACCAGTCCATGAGCGTGGTGGTGCCCGCGTCGAGGGCGGACAGGGCGCCGAGCAGGTTGCCGGCGTACACGTCCTCGGGGCGGTACAGCGGCCCGAGCCCGCCGAACATCTCTCCGAAGTAGGTCCGCAGGTCGAGCTCGGCGCACCGGTGCCGGACGGCGGACTGCCAGGTGTGTTTGTGGGCGTCGACGAGCCCGGGCAGGGCGATCATGTCGCGGGCGTCGATCACCTCGGCGCCGTCGCCGGGCAGGCCCGGGCCGACGGCGGTGATCCGGCCGTCCTGGATCAGGACGTCGCAGCCGGTGAGCGTGCCGAGCGCCGGGTCGCCGGTGACGACCCAGCCGTTCTCGATGAGGATGCGCCGTGGCGCGCGGTCGGTCATGTCCACTCCCTGTCTCACGCGTGTTCGGGCTGCCCGGCGGCTTCCGCGCCCGCCCGCACCGGCTCGTCCGCCCGCCCTGCCCGCACCAGGTCGTCCGCCTGTACCGGTTCGCCCGCCTCCTGCCGTGTCGCGGTCCGGTAGGCGGCGGTGACCTGCTCGTCGGTGGGCCGCGCCGACCAGGCGCGGGCCACGTAGGCGTCCGGACGGATCAGCACCGCCGCGGCGCCGCCGAACCGCTCCGCCAGCGCGGCGGCCGGGGCCGTCACCGTGGTGATCACGTCGGGCAGCGTCCGAGGGCCGCACGCGGGGTCGGCGGCGTCGGCCAGAACGAAGGCGGCGTCCTGGGCGACCCGGGTGTAGGACGAGTCGGCAGAGTCGACGGGGAAGTCGCTCACCCGGGTGCCGTCCGCGGGATGCGGGTCGGAGTCGCGGTGGTAGGAGGTGCCGAAGCCGCTCAGCCGGTCGCGGAGGATCGCGTTCACCTCCGGAATCGGCACGAGCTCCCGCTCGACGAAATCCTTGAGGGCCAGCCCCGCGTGGGAGAAGTCGAAATGCAGCCCGCATTGCGCGGCGACATCGTCCATCAGTGCCTTGAGCACCGGGTGCCGCTCCTCGTGGTAGCTGTCGAGCAGCGCGTCGGGGGCGCGGCCGGTCGTGACCCAGCCGAGCTTCCAGCCGAGGTTGAAGGCGTCCTGGATGCAGTAGTTCATCCCGATGCCGCTGGCGGGATAGTGGACGCGGGTCGCCTCCCCGGCGAGCAGCACCCGGCCGCGCCGGAACTCGGGGACCATCCGGTGCGCGTCGCCGTAGCGCGACAGCCATTTCGCCGAGGTCACCCCGAAGTCGTCCCCGAAGATCAGGCGCAGGGACTCCCGGACCTCGTCCATGGTGACCGGCTCGTGCTTGGGAACGTTCCGCCGGTGCTCGGCGACGATGATGAACCGGGTGATGCCTTGGCCGAAGGGGTAGGCGAGCACCCAGCCGTGCTCGTTGCGTTTCATCTGCATCGACGCGTGCCAAGGGAACGGCAGGTCGGCGTCGACGGCGACGGCGGTCATTCGTGTCGGGTGGCCCTCGAACGGGATACCGGTCGCCTCGCGGACGGAGCTGCGCGCGCCGTCGGCCCCCACCAGGTAGTGCGCGCTGTACTCGACGTCGCCCGTAGGGCTGGCGGCGGTGACCGTGACCCCTCCGGCGGTCTGGGCGTGGCGGAGGTAGGTGACGCCGCGGCGCAGGTCGGCGCCCTGTTCCACGGCCCATTCCGCCAGCAGGTGCTCGGTGGTCATCTGCGGCAGGATCAGCGCGTAGGGGAACTTGCTGTCGAGCTGGTCATAACGCAGCCCGATCAGGCCCGCGTAGATGTAGCGCGGTACCTCGAAGTCGGGCCGCCACCGCTCGGCCGCGGCGCGGAACCGGTCCATGAGACCGCGGACGTCGAACAGCTCCAGCACGCGCGGCTGGATCACTCCGGCCCGTGAGTGGGTGTCCTCCGTGCGGCGCTCCAACACGACGACCCGGGCCCCGGCGCGCGCCGCCTCTGCGGCGACCGTCAGGCCGGCGGGTCCGCCGCCGATGACGACGACATCGGCGGACGTGGCGCTGTTCGACATGTGCTGCCTCCACTGAAGTGACCGCTAGACGGTAAAGTGACCGCTAGTCGGTCAATCCTGCTGCGTCCCAGCAGCATGAGATGCGCGACCACCGCTGTCAAGAGAAGAGTTCATCCATTGCACCCCTTACTTCTCCTGCGAGGATGACGCGAACAAAGGAGAAGGCAAGCGGGCGGGCACTTGACCGAAGAGCGGTCGAGCCCCGTACTCTTGGTCGGACACGACTGGCGAGTGGCGATCGGCCACCGGCGAAGGGAGCCACATGCCGCGCGACGACGCCGGCCCGGACTTCATCGAGGCCCTGGCCCGCGGTCTCGACGTGATCAGATGCTTCGGCTCGCACCGGGTGCCGATGTCCCTCACCGAGATCGCGGCCGCGACCGGGCTGGCCCGGCCGACCGCCCGCCGGATCGTGCGCACGCTCGAACACCTCGGGTACGCGCGCACCACGCCCGAGGGGGTCGTCCTCACCCCGCGGGTGCTGGAGCTGGGAGTGGCCTACACGCTGTCCACCGGCCTGTGGGACGTCGCGCTCCCTCACCTGCGCGACCTCGTGAAGCAGACCGGCCAGGCCGCCTCCGTGGCAGAGCTGGACGGCTCGGACATCGTCTACACCGCCCGCGTCGAGGTCCCCAAGGTCGTGGCCGTCAACGTCAAGGTGGGCATGCGCCTCCCCGCCGCCAGCACCGCGCTCGGCAAGGTCCTCCTCGCGTCCCTGGAACCCGCCGCCCTGCACACGGCACTGCGCGCGGAGACGCGATCCCCGATCAAACCCCACCGGACCAAGCCGATCGACGAGATCGAGGCCGAGCTGCGGGAGGTGCGCGCCCGCGGCTGGGCCTCGACCGACGGCGAGGTGGCGCCCGGGATCCGCTCCGTCGCCGCCCCCCTGCGCGACGGCGACGGCCGGACGGTCGCCGCGGTCAACGTCACGGCGATCGCCGCCGAGGTCGGCCACCGCGAGCTGATCGACGGCCTGCTGCCCCTCCTCCTCCAGACGACCGGCGCGATCGGACGCGACTACGAACTCATCCACGCCGCCCCGCAACGAGCCCTGCGCGGCACGTGACCGACGAGAACACGGAACACGATGATGGATTCGCACACTCCACCGGACCCGGCCCAACTGTTCAGCGAGGAACGGTCCGCCGACGTGGTCGCCGCGAGCTTCGCCGGGACGCCCGACCCGCGCCTGCGGCGGATCCTCACCTCGCTCGTGCGGCACCTGCACGACTTCGTTAAGGACGTCGAGCTCACCGAGCGAGAGTGGGCGGCGGCGATCGAGTTCCTCACCGCGACCGGGCAGGCGTGCACGAGCACCCGGCAGGAGTTCATCCTGCTCTCCGACGTCCTCGGCGCCTCGATGCTGGTCGAGACCATCAACAACCGGGCGGGCGGCGGGCTGACCGAGTCGACGGTCGAGGGACCGTTCCACATGGTCGCCTCCCCGCCCCGGGAACTGGGCGCCGACATCGCCGAGGACGGGAAGGGCGTCCCGTGCCTGGTCACCGGGAGCGTGGCGGGCCCGGACGGGCGGCCCGTCCCGAACGCGGCGGTCGACGTGTGGCAGGCCAACGACGAGGGCTTCTACGACGTGCAGCAACCCGGCGTCCAGCCGGACCTGAACCTGCGCGGGCTGTTCACCGCGGACGACGAGGGGCGGTTCTGGTTCCGCTCGATCGTCCCCCGCCACTACCCGATCCCGCAGGACGGCCCGGTCGGACGGCTGCTGGAGGCGACGTCCCGGCATCCGAACCGGCCCGCGCACATCCACTTCGAGGTGTCCGCCCCCGGCTACCGCACCGTGACCACCCACCTGTTCGTCGCCGGGACGCCCTACATCGACTCCGACGCCGTGTTCGGGGTCAAGCCCAGCCTGGTGCGCGAGTTCCCCGAGGTCGACGACCCGGACCGCGCGGCCGCGGCCGGCCTGCCCAACCCGTTCCGGACGGTGAACTTCGACGTCGTCCTGCGTCCCGCCACCGAATCCGACACCAGCACCGAACCCGCCACCGAATCCGACGCCGCCGACCCGGAAGCGTGACCATGGTCCAGACCTCCTTCTCCTACGACGCGCTCCCGATGCGCGTGCGCTTCGGGTCCGGCGCCGTGGCGTCCCTCCCCGAGGAGGTCGCCCGGCTGGGCGCGCGCCGCGCCCTCGTGCTCTGCTCGCCCGAGCAGCGCGCGACCGGGGAGGCCATCGCGGACGCGCTGGGCGAGCGCTCGGCGGGGGTGCTCGCCGAAGCGCGGATGCACGTCCCGATCGAAGTGGCACGGCGCGCCCGCGCCCGCGCCGCCGAACTCGGCGCCGACGCCTGCGTCGCCGTCGGCGGCGGATCGGCCGTCGGGCTGGGCAAGGCCATCGCGCTGGAGCACGACCTGCCGGTGATCGCCGTCCCGACGACCTACGCGGGCTCGGAGATGACCACCGTGTGGGGCCTCACCGAGAACGGCCGCAAGCGGACCGGCACGGACCCGCGGGTGCTGCCCGCGAGCGTCCTGTACGACCCCGACCTCACCCTCGGACTCCCCGTCGCCATGTCGGTGACCAGCGGATTCAACGCCGTCGCCCACGCGGTCGAGGCGCTGTACGCCCCGGACCGCTCCCCGGTCGTCTCGCTGATGGCTGAGGAGGGCGTCCGCGCGATGACCGAGGCGCTCCCGGGCGTGTTCGCCGACGGCCGCGACATAGGCGCCCGCACCACGGCCCTGTACGCGTCCTGGCTGTGCGGCGCCGCCCTGGGCGCCACGACCATGTCCCTTCACCACAAGCTCTGCCACGCCCTCGGCGGGACGCTCGACCTCCCGCACGCCGCGACCCACACCGTGGTCCTGCCGCACGCGCTCGCCTACAACCAGCCCGCCGCCCCCGAAGCGACCGCGGCCCTGGCACGGGCCCTGGACTCCGGCGACCCCGCCGGCCGCCTCTGGGATCTGGCGGCCTCCCTGGACGCCCCCCGGTCGCTGCGCGAGATCGGCATGTCCGAAGGCGACATCGACCCCGTCCGCGAGCAGGTCCTGAACGCCCCGTACGCGAACCCCGCGCCCGTCACCCGCGACGGCGTGACGCGCCTGCTCCACGCCGCCTGGAGCGGCAAGCGCCCAGCCCCCCAATCCTGAGCCCGGTCACCCCGGCCAGCGCCCGCGAGCGGTTCCGGGCCGTGAGGATCACACCGGCGATGCCCGCGAGGACGCCCGACGTCAACAGTGCGCCGAAGGTCAGCGCGGTGACCGGGATGCCGATGTCAAGGCGTCCGGTCTCCGGCGGCATGCGATGCCGCTGACCAAAGGTCGCGAACGTGACCAGACCGGCTCGCGCAACGGCGCGCTGGATCCCGCTGACGCTTGGGCAGCGGAGTTCTTCGATGCCGGATGGGGAGTCTGACGCACCGGGCTCCGCGCCGAGATGATGGCATTGGTCGGCCGCGCCGGAATGGTTCAGCCGCATTCCGTGATCGCTCACTCACGGCTAAGGTCATGGAGTGTCGCTTATCTCGCATGTGTACCACGGCGAACTCGGTGAGTGGTGCGCCGACCGCTTGCCCGGATCAGACGAGGTCGTGCGCCGGTTGGCGGCAGAGACGAAGGGGCTGCCGCCGGTACGGCCCGCGGCACCGGTCGACCGGCGGCACTGGAACCGTGTCGACCGGGCGTTCGCGGTCCGGCTCGCGATGTTCGTGCAGCATGCGCCACCCTACTCGGCGCTCTACGGGCTCGTCCGGGTCGGCTTGGTGCGCCCGGAATGGGCGCACCGCCAGGCCGCCTTGTATCCGTCCCATGCCCGGCTGGGAGAGGACGAGCGTCGCAGGGCCCTGGATATGCGGCCCACGCTCACCGGGTGGCTTGATCTGGCGGATGAGCACGGCGTCGGAAAGTACGCGGGGACGGACGGGACGGCATCGTACGCCAGGTTCCCCTACTCTTCCGGCGAACCGATGCTGAGTGAGTTATTCGACCGGATGCGCGGCTACCTTCGCGCGCATGCGCCGCTCGGGCGGATCGGGGCGGAGCAAGGGCTGGCGCGGGTGTGTTCCCTGGTTGCGAGTCTCGGTTACGTCTTCCGCAACGACCCCGCCGACGAGCCGTTCTACCGGCTGTTCACCGGCCGGACCCCGACCGTTGAAGAATTGCACGCCTTCGCTGATGAAAACGCGGTTCTCGAACAGGTCGAACTGATGCGGCGGCTGGACGACTCCGGAGCCCTGGCCAAGATACGGCGCTTGGCAGGGAATCCGCCGGTCGGCCAGCCCTGGGGAATCGCCAGTCCGGTGTTCGGTTCGTATTGGGCCGACAACGACATCCTTGTCGGGGGCCAGCGCGGCACCACGCTGATCGATGTCAGTTCGGTGATCGCGGTCAACAAGCCGAGCCGTGCGCGCCGGTGGATCTGGCGGCTCCTGGCCTCCGCCTGGTTCGACACCACCGACGCCTACCGCATCCGAAACGTCGCGCTGTATTTCACACGCTACGGCGTGCTCGTGTCCTGGCCCCTGGATGAGCTGATTCAGGACCTTCTTCAGGGCGACGACCCCCGGAAGGCAAGGCGGGAATTCCTGGCCCTGGCGAACCGGCTCGTCGAGCGGACGGCCGACGAACCGGCCGAGGCGAGTTCCGAGGCGCTGAGCCGGGTCGCCTCCCGGTCTGACCGCCACAACGTGATCCGGGCCCCGGACGCCGAGCCACCGGAACGCGGTGACCACGTCCGTGCCCCGGAATTGACCAGGCACAACCAGAAGGCAGTGCGGGAGCGGATCGAGGACCCGCGACAGGACACCATCGAGCAAGCGCTGGAGAAGTTTCTCGCCGAGCAGAAAAAACACCTTTCGACGCGCACCTTCACCGATTACGAAGAAGTCGTCAGCCTGCTGCGCGCCAGCCTGAACAACTACGGCTACCAGGACCTGGACGGCGACGAACGTCGCCGGTTCGACGACGCCTACGACCAGCACCGCGACGGCGGAGCGTTCTGCCGGACGTTCGGTCCGGAGAAGATCCCCGAGAACATCGGCGAGTTCCTCGGCTATTTCATGGCGCGCAAGGTCATCACGACCCGGCGGGTTCTCCGGGCGACCGGGCCCGCGGTGCGCAGGCTCGGACAGTGGCTCGCCGCCCGCGACTACGCCATCACGGCGCCGGACCTGGAGCACATGCTGGAGGCCGCCGACGAGGCCGCGACCGACCTGCCGGCCGCCGAGGAACTCCGGCGCGCATGGAACGACCTGCGTGACACCGAACCCGAGATCGACGAGGCAGAGGTCGAGGACACCGTCGAGGACGTCCTGTTCGTCCGCGCGGTCGAACCCGGCCTGATCCACTTCGCCGACCACTCCGAAGACCGCGTCATCGAGATTCCCGTCCCGCGTGAGATCAGCGACCTGGTCAAAACGGGTTGGGAGATATACGTGGAGGCGGCCTTGGTCGACGGCGAATGGCGGGTATCGCTAATCGGCACCGTCTACACATAGCGTGGACCGACGGACGCAGCAGCCTGCCCAGGCTCCAGTGCATTGATGATGCGCACGCTCTTTACGAACGCGCGCCACCACCCCGCATCAAGCGCGGCGAACCAGCTTCGTATAGCCCGCGACGAACAGCGTCGCGAAAGCCCATCCGAGGAATTGCAGCGGCCATCCGGCGGCCACGGTCAACTGTTCCTTCCCGGACTCGGCGATGAGGTTGCACCGCGTCCGCGTCGTCGTGCTCACCAGCGGGACGGCCAGTTCGAGCCCCAGCCCCACCTGGTCGACGAAGCTGCGCCGCCGACAGCGCGCGCCCGCCGCGCAGCAGGTCGTCCTGCTGGGCGATGAGGACGCGGCGGGCGTCGTCGTCCCGGCCTGCGGCCGTGTAGACGTCGGCGAGCCGGCGGTACGGCTGCGCCGCGTAGGACACTCGGTCGCGCAGAAAGGCGATCCATTCGCGGACGTCATGATCTGTCCCCGCAGATGGCCGAGGCGACGCGTGCCCTGCTAGGACTGAGGGTTTCTCCACGTGCGTGGGGTCGTGTCACATTCGCCTGGGCGGCAGTGGGGGGTGGAGCGTGACGATCCGCTCGCCCGCGGGTTTTGGCCGCCGGGGGGACGCGCGTTGGTCTTCGGTGAGTTGGACCAGGCGGGCGGAAGTGTCGGCGAACAGCAGCAGCTGTCGAGCGGCGGAAGGGCTGAACGGTTCCGCGCCCGGCCGTCCGAGGACGGCGAGCACTCCGCGCGTGGCGTCCCCGGTGTCCAGGGGCAGGATCAGGATCGGGCCGGCGGGCAGGGCGATGAACGTCAGCGGGACGCCCGCGATGGCGCGGGCCTGCTCGGCCACGCGGGTCAGCAGCTCGGGCAGGGTGATTCCGTCCAGGACCGCTGCCATCAGGTTGAACGACGCGGCCACGCGCGGACCGTTGTCCGCGCCGTGGGCCACGCTCGGCGGGCCCCAGTCGGTCGCGGACGGACCGTTACCGTTCATGTCGTGCGGGACCGGGCCGGTGCCCTGTCGGTGAATGGAGCGGCGCTGGTCGACTGGGCGGAATGGCGTCGCGGCGTCATGGCGTCGAACCTGTCTGGCCCGAGAGGGACCGAGAGTCGAGAAACCAGGGGACGCGGTCTTGGCCGCCCGCATCGAGGAAACCCTCGTCACGACGAGTCTACGCGCCGGCCCCGCAAACGCGGCCATTCCACCGGGACGTCCGGCCGCAGAACGTCCGGTCCACGTGTCCGGTCGCGTACCTGTGGTGACGTAGACTCGCGGGTGCCGCGGACCCTTCGAGCGCGGGCCGTCTTGCCGGCGACGTCGCGGCGACACACGAACCGGTTCGTACGGACCGAGAATGGGGCCCTTCATGGCCCGCGACACCGCACAGCCTGCCTCTCCGATCGCCATGACCCCTGCGTCGGGGATCGTGGCACCGCCCGCGTCACGCCTGCGACTGGCCCCCGGCGACGCCGAACGCGGGGTCATGAACGGCGGCTGGTGGCCGCGATCCCGCGACACCACCGCAGAACTCACCGAACTGCTGACCGCCCTGACCGTCCCGCCGGGCGTGTCCGCCCGTGTGACCATCGACTTCAACGACTGGGACGACATCCCTCTGCGCGTCACCGCGCTGGGACGCGAGGTCAGAGTGGGCTGGCTGGCCCACCTCGACCACATGGTCGCGCTCACCTGCGGCCGCGCCGCCCCGATGTTGCTTCTCGTCATCCCGCCCGGAGCGTCGCCGGCGTCGGCGGAGGACGCCCTGGCCAGATGCGCGGCCGAGATCGGTGACACGATGCCGCAGGAGATCCTGGCCTCCTGCGGCATTCCCGCCCGTATGCCCTGAGCCGTCCGGCGCCTGCCCGCCTCCCCCTGCCGGCGATCTCGCCTGTGACCGGTGGCGAGTCGCGCCGAAGCCCGCACCGACCTCACCCGTACCGTCACTCGGCCCGGCCGGACCCTGCCGCCCTGCGGGCAGGCGGCCCTCGGGCCGGTAGGACCCGTCGGCCACCTCACCTTCCTGAGGGACGACCTGCGCCGACGGGTTCGGGGGGTAGGGAAGGGAAGAAGCTTGATGTCCGATTCAGGGGGTGGGGGATGGCCGGGCAGGTGGACGATCGGCCGGGCGCGACTCTTGAGCGCCTCGTGGAGGCGATGAACTCCGGGGTTCTCGCCACCGACGATTCCGGCCGGATCACGGCGTGGAACCCGCGCGCGCAGCAGCTCCTCGGCTATACCCGCGACGAGGTGCTCGGAAGACCGATGCACGGGCTCCTGCACCGGGACGCCGACGGGCATGTCCCGCCGGAACGGGACTGCCGTCTGCTGCACGTGCTGCGCACCAGTGTCCCCGACCACGGAGACGGCCAGAGGTTGGCCCATCGCGACGGTCGGACCGTGATGTGCTCCTGGTCGTCCGCGCCGATCTACACCGGTGACCGGCCCGCGACCGAACCGGCCGGGCTGGTCGTCGTCTTCCAGGACGCCGCCGACCGGGTCGCGGTCGAGCGCGAGCGGCGCGACCGGATGGCGCAGGTGCAGGGGGCCAACTCCCGGTTGAGGCTGGTCGCGGAGATCACGACGGTGCTGCTGTCCACGTTGAACGAGGAGGAGCTGCTGCGGCGGCTGGTCCGGCTCGTGGTGCCCGCGCTGGGAGACTGGGCCGAGGTCGACCTGCTGGTTCCCGGCGGCCGCGTGGAGCGGGTGGCCGCGACGCACCACGAACTCTCGTCCGCCGACGTCGCCGCGCTCGAGGGGCCGCTTCCGCCCCTCCCGCGGATACCGCGCGGCCCGCTGGCCCAGGTGCTGCGCGGCGGCGCCGCGGTCATCGTCAGCGGTAAGGCCGAGGTGCGTTCCGACGAACCGCTGGGCGCCGCCCAGTACGAGCTGTTCCAGGCCATGGGCGCCCAGAATGCGATCATCGCCCCGCTGGCGGCCCGGGGGGAGACCTACGGCGCGTTGACGCTGGGCTACTCCCGTCCCGGGCAGGTCTACGGGCCGGACGACCGGCTCGTCGTGGAGGACGTCGCGCGTCGCACCGGTCTGGTGCTGGCCAACGCCCGCCTGTACGCCGAGCAGCGCAACACGGCCGAGGCGATGCAGCGCAACCTGCTCACGCCGCTGCCGCAACCCGGCGAGCTGCGGCTGGAGGCCAGGTATGTGCCGGCGACGCAGGTCAGCTGGGTCGGCGGTGACTGGTACGACGCGTTCGCGTTGCCCGACGGCGGCACCGGACTCGTCATCGGGGACATCGTGGGCCACGACCTGCGCGCGGCCGCCCGCATGGCCGAGGTCCGCAACATGCTCAGAGCCCTGGCCTGGGACCTGGCCGAGCCGCCCAGCGCCGTGCTGGCGCGCCTGGACGGCGTCATGGCCGCCGTCAGCGAGGCCGAGCTCGCCACCGCCGTGTTCGCCCGCGTCGAGGAAGACCCGGCCGGGCGATGGCGCCTGCACTGGTGCAACGCCGGCCATCCCCCGCCCCTGCTGATCGACCACGACGGCGACACGCGTTTCCTGGACGAGCACGGGGTCCTGCTAGGCACCCCCGACCTCGCCGGGACCCGTCCCGACGGGACGTGCGTCCTGCCGCCGTCCTCGACCCTCCTGCTCTATACCGACGGCCTCGTCGAGACCCGCGACTCCGACCTGTCCGACCGTCTCACCAGCCTCCGCCGCCACGGGGCCCACTTGGCCCAGCTCCCCTTGCCGGAGCTGTGCGACAAGCTCTTGGAGCGAGTGGAGCCGGGCGGCGAGGACGACATCGCGCTTCTGGCCCTGCGCATCCCCGCCTGACGGCCACGGTCGCGGCGCGGGCCTCGCCGTCCCACCGTGTGCGCCACTGGACGCCGAGCGGCCGGTTCCAGGGCCGCCCGGGCCGCCGCGTGGCCGGTGGTGGGCGGGACGGTGAGCAGGTCGATGCGGTGGCCGTCGGCGTGGATCGCGGTGAGCAGTCCGGCGGGCAGGCCGTCGAACCAGCCGAGCGGGATCCCCTGGGGGTCGTCGGGGTTGTCGACGTGCAACTGGCGGGGGTGGTCGTCCCAGTCGGACGCGCGCAGCATCACGTGGGTGATGGGCTTTCGGTCGTCGGACGGGGCCTGGTCCTGAAGGGCCAGGATCAGTCCCGGCAGTTCGGCGGCCGGAGGCTTCGGCCCCTTGCGCGGGTGTTATGGGCGCGGGTGATGAGGTCCGCTCGACTTGGCGGTTTCCGGACGGCGTCGGCGGCGCTTGACTCGGCAGTGCGGGGAGGACGAGGGAGAGGAGAGCCTGCGATGGGCACTGACCGCGACAGGCGCCTCCAGATCATGTCCCTCTACCCGGTCAGCCCGAACGGAAGGGCGCCGCGTTGCGAGCACCTCGACGGGCTGGCGCCGGTGACTCCGCGATCGGACCGATGCCCGGGCTGTCAAGCACTCGGCGCCACGTGGACGATGCTTCGGGTCTGCCTCAACTGCGGCTGGGTGGCGTGCTCGGACGACTCGCCCAACCAGCACAGCCGAGCGCACTACGAAGAGACCGACCACCCCGTCGTCGGCGCCCTGGAGTCCGGATCCACGTGGAGATGGTGCTACGTCCACGGGCGCGAAGTCTGACCCGTCGGCTGATCCGCGGCCTTGGACTTCGCCGGCCAGGCGGTGGACGGCAGGGCGGTGGACGGCAGGGCGGCGCACTCGTCCAGAAGTGGTTCCAGCCGACCGCGACGTTCCTCGGCTTCCGCCACGCTGACGCCGAGTACGGCGGCGAGCTGCTCAATGCCGAGGCCGGTGACTCGGGCGGTGTCGAGGAGCCGTGCCTCGGCCAGGTCCAGGTTCGAGCGGAGCGCGCTCAGCAGGACCAGCGCCGCCGCCACGTCCATCGGGGACGGGGCATCGCCGACGCCCCGCCGGGCACGGCCGGACGCGGCGATGACCGCGTTGACGGCGGCGCCGTCGGGCATCGGACGCTTCCTCTCCTCCCAGAGCAGCTCGTCCAGGCCGGTGGCGTGGCGAGAGGTCAGGTAGATCCGCGCGGCTCGCACCTCCTCCGGCGCGGGGACGGGGAGACCGCCGGGCGGTGCGCCGCGACCCGCCGTGTCACGGGCCCCAAGGTCGTCGTTGATGCCGGTCATGAGGTCTCCCCTCGGATGTGTGGCTTTCGTGGCCACGGCTCAGGTCTCCCGGCGGGCGGGACGGCGGCGAGCGCGGCGGCGCCGTCGTACCGGTGGCGCCATGTCGGTGGCGGCGTCGGCGGACGGCGCACGCCCGGCGCGGGAGTCGTCGATGGCGTGATCGGCGTTCAGAGCGTCCTCCCAGGGTGGGGCGGCCGACGACCAGGGCCGTCCGGCGCTGCGAGGGACTGCTCACCGCGCATCGGACGGCCCCAGCGGATCAGCGCGGTCTCCAGCAGTGACCGGCCACCCTCCAGCCAAGCCCGGCGACCTCTCCGGGGACACAGGCGATCGGTGAACGGCTCATCACGATGGCTGATCGGCGGGACGGCGGGCGCCGCCGAGCGCCGTCGGGCCGCGCGGAGACCGGCGACGCGCGCGTACACTGCGGGCACCCGGCGATGAGGCCCCTGATGGCGGCGACGCTGACCGGCCCGCCAGACGGGACGGTCCGGACTTCCACCGGCCGACGATCGGAGACTCCATGTCCGCCCGAAGCCACGCCGGAGGGGACGCTTCCTTGTCCCGCCGTCCCCATGTCCTGACCGCCAATTGAACGGCGGCGGAACGCCGACCGGCCCGACGCTCGGAGTCACCGCGCGGTCGGGCAAGGAGAACGAGCGCCGACAGCCGATCCACCCGCTGCACCTCGACCGGCTCGACCCCGCGCTCCGCTCGCGCGTCTATCTCGAACGCGGCTACGGCGAACGGTTCGGCGTCCCGGACGAGCGGCTCGCGCCGCAGGTCGCCGGGCTGCTGTCCCGCGACGAGCTCATCGCTCGCTGCGACGTCGTCCTGATGCTCAAACCGCAACCCGCTGACCTCAAGCGGTTCCATCCAGGTCAGACCCTGTGGGGATGGCCGCACTGCGTCCAGGACCCGGAGATCACCCAGCTCGCCATCGACGGGCGGCTGACGCTCATCGCGTTCGAGGCGATGAACCACTGGACGTCCGACGGTGGGTTCGCCCTGCACGTCTTCCACAAGAACAACGAACTCGCCGGGTACTGCTCGGTGCTGCACGCCCTCGCCCTGACCGGAGCCACCGGCGCCTACGGACGGCGGCGGCGCGCCGCCGTCATCAGCTTCGGCGCTACCGGGCGCGGCGCGGTCACGGCCCTGAACGCGCACGGCGTCCATGACGTCCACGTCCTGACGCAGCGGGGTGTGAGCGCGGTCGCCTCGCCGATCCACTCCGCCCGGATCGTCCACTTCGACCGCGACCCGGACGACCCGGCCCTCACCCGCGTCCTCACCGACGACGGCCTGGTCCCGGCCGCCGCCTTCCTCGCCCGGCACGACATCGTCGTCAACTGCGTCCTCCAGGACCCCGGCGACCCGCTCATGTTCGCCACCGACGGCGATCTTCCGCTCTTCCCCTCGGACACCCTTGTCATCGACGTGTCCTGCGACGCCGGCATGGGCTTCGAGTGGGCCCGCCCGACCTCGTTCGACGACCCCATGTACACGGTCGGCCGCAATGTCCGTCACTACGGCGTGGACCACAGCCCGTCCTACCTGTGGGACTCGGCGACATGGGAGATCAGCGAGGCGCTGCTGCCGCATCTGCGGACGGTCCTCGACGGCCCTCCGGACCCGCGGACCGGCGAGATCGTCGAGCGGGCCGTCGAGATCCGCGACGGCGTCGTCCAGAACCCCGACATCCTGTCCTTCCAGCACCGTTCACCCGCCTACCCGCACTCCCGGCTCTGACCGCGGTGAGGCGATCCGTCCGGCGCGCCGCAGCGGACCGAGCGGGCGGCGTCGGCGAACACGGACGGCGGGCGTCGCAGCGGCGGCACGGCGAGGTGCTCGTCGGTGCCGATCGCCGGGCAGTGCTTGACCAGCGTCTTGCCGCGGGCGACCCACACATGGCCGGGGCCGGAGCGGGGGGACGCCTCCAGGGCCGTCCGGCCCGGGGAGGAGCGGACGGGCCCTGGAGCGTCCGGCCCAGTTTCCCCAGGCAGTTGGACCGGCCGCGTATCAGCCAAGCGCAATGACGCGAGGATGGACACAGCCGATCCACGCACACGCCATCACTCGCGCTGATAACCCGTCGCGTCGAGCGGAAATCAGCAGAAATGGAGGCGGGTTTCTCGCGCTCCGCAGGCGACCGGTCCCGATTTGAAGATAAATCACCTGGGAACTATTTCTTTTTCCTCGCATATTGGCAATTATTCGGGTAGGATAAAAGTATCCGGCAAACGACGAAATCCCCCTCTGCGGGGGTGATCCGTCACACCGGCCCGCCCCCGCAGAGGGGGTCCCTCCGGGCTGCTTACCGCGATCCAGGCCGGCGGCCGGCGCGTCGACCTGTTCACCGTCCCGGCCGCTCCGCCGAGAGCCGAGGCATCGATGGATCTGGCGATCCACCCGCACGACCACCTCGGCGTCCCCGGCCTGCCAGCCGCCCTCACTCCACCACCCGCCGGACGGCCCGGACCGGCACTCGCGCCCGCTCACGATCGGAGATCACCATGACCACGCCCACCGCCGCATCCGCTGCCGCAAGCCCCGTCCGGGTCCCCGACGAAGTCGGGATGCCCGCCCACCCGCGCCCCGGCCACACGATCATCGCGTTGTCGGGCACCGTCGACGGCGCCGCGGCTCCAGCGCTGCGCGCGCACCTGCTCGGCGCCTTGCGACGCAGCGGGCGCCTGCTGATCCTCGACCTGGGCGAGGTGGCGTCCGCCGACGCGGCCGGGCTGGCCGTGCTGGTCGGCATCCGCCGCCGCGCCGCCGGTCTCGGCATCGCCGTTCTCCTCGCCGCCCCCGGCCCGCAGGTCGCCGAGCTGCTCCGCGTCACCGGGCTCGACCGCGTCCTCACCGTCCACCCCGCCCCGGATGTCCACGCCGGACTCGCCGCATGACCGCGATCAGGCCGGGTGGGGGAAGAGAGGCGGGGCAGACCGTCAGGAGACGATGAGGGCGGCCGCCGCGATGAGCGTGCAGACGAGGGCCAGCGCGACGGCCATGCCGCCGGCGAGCCCCTTCAGCAGCCCGAGGTAGTCATCCTTCATGGTCATCGAGCACCTTTCGCCGGTCCTGGGTCACGCGATGAATTCGGTGACTGCCGGGGTGGTCTTCCGAACCGGCCGAAGCGGCGACCCCTATGCGCCGCCGAGCGCGTGAAACAGTGGACAGTGAGTGGAACTCCGCACGCATTAAGCGTGGATGAGGTGCACCAAGCAGCCGTGCCCGCGATTTAGGGCGAGCGATTTTGACGGACGCGATGTCGAACCGTTTATGTTGGGTGGTGGCGGGCTGTTGGAGTCGAGGAGATGAGGTCCATGAGCGGGACGGTGACCGAGGTCTGGGTCGAGGCCAGCGGCGGCCACGACATCGTTCGCGCCGATGCGATCGTGATGCTCCGCCTGGACGACACCGGGCGGTTGACCGCGCAGCTCCGCGATGACGCCAAGGTCAGTGTGCCCCTCCTGGAAGGCTCGTCCGACACCCGGCCGCCCGATGACTTCCACCGTCAGCTGATCCGGGCGGTCGCCGAGCTCGCCGATTCCAGCGGCGGGCAACTCGTCCGCGCACGGCACGAGGGCGGCGTCTGGCACTGGGTCAGCGAACCCCTTTAGAGGGCCGCGCCGCGCGGTAGGCTCGGCGGGCAGGTCTCGCTGTTCCAGCTCAGAAGGCAGGAGATGTGGAACTGCGCCAGCTCCGCTACTTCGTCGCCGTTTCCGAGGAGCTCAACTTCGGCCGCGCGGCGGCCCGCGAGCACATCGTCCAGTCGGCGCTCAGCCAGCAGATACAACGACTGGAACGGGAACTGGGCGTGCGACTGCTGGAGCGCACCACCCACTACGTCGCCCTGACCCCGGCGGGCGCGGCCTTCCTGGTCGAGGCGCGGCAGATCCTGGCCCACGTGGAGCGCGCCGCCCAGGTCGCCCGGACCGCCCAGGGCACCTCCCCGGCGCTGCGGGTGGGAATCATCGACGCCAGCTACGACTCAATGCCGCAGATCCTGCACGAGGCTCAGGCGCTCTATCCCGACCTGGTCATCCACCAGGTGGAGGCCGGCGTCCCCGAGCAATATCAGCAACTCCTCGACGGACGCCTCGACGTCGGCATCGGCCGCGCCGCCCTGGCGCCGAGCGGGATCGCCTCGCACCTGTTCCGCCGGGACCGTCTCGGCGTCCTGGTCCCTCGCGGGCACCGGTTCGCCGAACTGGACGCGGTGCCGGTCGAGGCCCTCGCCCGTGAGCCGCTGCTGCTGGCCGAGGAGATGAAGGCCCCGGAGTTCAACCAGTTCACCGTCGAGATGTGCCGGGCCGCCGGCTTCACCCCGGCGGTGCACCAGGGCACCGTCGACAGCGTCCACGCCGCGTCCACCCTGGTCGCCCAGGGCCGCTGCCTCTACTGCGTGCCCTCGTCCTGCATCTCCGCGCTCCCCGGGACGATCTGGCGCCCGCTCATCGAACCCGCCTCCTTCTATCCCTGGTCGATCCTGTGGCGCGCGACCGACGACTCCGACCACGTACGCGCCGTCGTCACCTGCGCCCGGAACATGTCCGAGCGGCTCGGCTGGCTGGCCACCGCGGACCAGCCGACCGGCTGACCACCGGAACCACGCCCCATCCCGGCCCGCTCACGATGATCGGCTCAGCGCGTTCCCCATGAGCGCCTGCGGCGAACCGGCGAGCGGCCGAACGATGGGAAAGGGAGTGACCAAGAGGCGAAAGACCGACCCTCAGGTGCAAACCAGGCACCGAGAGGCGCTCGAGAATGCCCGGAAATAGCTGTTCATATCCAAAAACTGGGTGTCCGAGGTCGGACGCGAACCATTCTCCCACCATAATTCTACCACTCGGACATGTGCCTCTCAACCCAAACGCCCTGGTCAACGGGACGGAAGGCTGAGCAGCCATGCTGAACGCCAAGCCTTCTGTTGCGGACAAAGTGATCCGAGGGACGTCCACCCTAAGTGTCATCATCCTGGCGGGCATCGCCGCCGTAATCAGCTACCGGCACATGTACCACCTGGTGTTCCGATACGAAGAGGGTTCCTGGACGGCCGCGCTGCTGCCGATCAGCGTGGACGGGATAATCGCGGTGGCCTCAATGTCGCTGCTGGTCGACTCGCGGCAGGGCCGTCGCAGCGGGCTGCTGCCGTGGACGCTGCTGGTGCTGGGCAGCGCCGCAAGCCTGGCGGCCAACGGCGCCGTCGCCGAGCCTTCTGTGGTCGGCCGGTCAATTGCCGCCTGGCCGAGCTGTGCCCTGATCGGTGCGTATGAGCTCTTGATGCGCCAGGTCAGGAATGGTTCGCAGCGAGAGAGCTCGGCCGTCTCATATAGGTCCCCGCACCGAGCGGCAGAGAAGGCGGATGCCTCATATTGGTCTCATGCGAGCCTGACGAAGGAAGAGGATGCTTCATACGACGCTCTTATGAGCCAAGGGAATCCGCCGGACGGCCCCTACGACGCTCAGACGAGCGGCGCCGCGAGCTTCATACGGAATGCATACGAGGTCTCAGGTGGTGAGGATCCCGGAGAAGCGAAACGGGCTCATCCGCGACGCGGTCGGCCGGTCTCGGGGCTGCAACGCCAAGCATGGCAGTGGGCGTTGGCTCACCGCACAGCGGCGGGGGAACTTCCTTCGGGAAAGACGATCGAGGAGCGTTTCGGGCGCCGCGAACGTTGGGGGCGACTGGTAAAACAGGCCGGAGCAACCGGCCGTCTCGATCTCGCAGTCACTCCATAGGCGCACCGAATCGCCCGGTGCAATCACCGACCGTGCCCATTGATCCGAGCAACCCCGCGTCCCGCAGCCGCTTCCCGAACGCCCACGATGTGTATTGCGTCCCGTGGTCGGAATGCAGGATGTTGGAGCCGCTCTCCCGGTTCCGCCGCGCCACGGCCGGATGAAGTCGGCAGCGAGTTCACGGACCAGCGGATAGATTACTTTGGGAGGACGTTCTCCCGGCCGAAGTACGCCGCCGCCCGCTTAAGGATCTCGTTTTCGGTCTCCAGTTGCGCCAGCGCATGAACGACGAGATCGGTGTCCTGGCGGTCGCCAATCGACCAGCCGATGATCCGTCGAGAATAGGCGTCCATGACCGCCGCACAGTACAGTTTCCCGCCTCCGGTGGGATGCTCGGTTGTATCGGTCAGCCACAGCCGGTCCGGCCCGGCAACGTTGAACCGGCGCTGCACCAGGTCCTCCTCGGTCGCCTGGTTCGCCAGGTTGCGGCGGCCCCGGCGCCGGTAGACGCCCTGCAGCCCAGCCACGCGCATGAGCCGCTCCACCCGCTTGCGCTTGATCCGCTCACCCAGCCCGATGGATCACGCGCTACAACACCCGCCGCCGGCACTCGGCCACCTCTCACCGATCAACTACGAGAAAACCAAAGGTAGCCTGACCGCTGCCGCCTGAAACCGGTGTCCACAGTTCGGGGGAAGTCCCTAGATCCGGTAGCTGCGGATCCCATGATCGACCGCCGTCACTGATCTCGCCTCCGTGACCAGATAGCCCAGGCGCCACCGCGTGAGCGCGCCTCATGGCCGTTGGTCTGGTCCGAGCGCCTCGGCTGGGAGAACACGCCGTCTTTGTCGGTGATCTCTTCTAGCGTGGGGCCTCGTGATCGATTTAGGGGTTCCGACGAGAGCACTCTGGTCATGCCGGGCGACTGGCGCCGTGCCTGGCATCCGCGCCGCGACCGCCCGGACGTCCCGGTACCGTACGCGCCTGAGCCTGCCCACGCAGACCGCTTACGCGAGTTGCTGGCAGGCGCGGCCTCTCGTCAACGAGGTCCTCGACGTGGCGCCGGCCTATCTGCCGAGGGGGAAGCGGATCCGGTCGACGCCGCAGCGATCGCTTTCGTGGTCGGCTCGCCACGGCCCAGGTACGCGTACGGGGACATGCGCAGGGTCGTCACGCCCAACATCCGCCCTTTGCGCGCCATCCTGGCTGATCCTCCAGATCGGCCTCTGTAACAGTCCCCCGCCGGAGCGCCAAGGGCGAAACCATTACCCGACCTGGGCGAACGCAGTTACCAGCAAGCCCGCGCTGGCACAGGCGCACTTGCCGCCGGCGAAGCATTCGCTGTGTGACTCTGCTTCCCGATCAACCCGCAATGACACGGTCGAGGAAACCCGCTCTGTTGTTCTATCAGCTTCCCGGACACGAACTGGACTCCGAGGGGCCCTTACACCCGCGCCAAACCGCTCAGCCGTCTCCTATCGAGCTACTCAAACCGTCGATGATGCGCAGACGGCCATCACACCCAACCAACAACAGCTTCCTGACGAACTACCAGCCCTAGTTCCAGGCATCGCACGCTGCGCTCTACAGGCCGGGATCGTGAACCGTGGAAGACCGACGGGCAAAGCGCGACCAGCCGCAGAAGTATCAGGCACCGTTGCGTACATAGATGAATTTCTGCTCGCCAACAGCCAGAGCAGCGCCAAGGCCGCGTCTTGAGCACCGGTTGGGCGCTGCGGAGCTCCCACCAATCGAAGCTCCAGAGGTTTCGGTCAAGGATCCGTGTCCCTGGGGCGTCCGAGATGATGGACGTGTAAGTTAAGCGAGGTGATGGACGTGTCGACAGAGCCCCCCACCTTGAACTATGATAGCGAGCCAGGTGCCCCGGAGGATCCTCACAGAGGGTCGGTCAGCGAGAAGGACGCACTCTCAAGCGTCCAAGAGATCCCCGTCGCAAAGATTCGTCCAGAAGAGGGCCTCGGTCGAAAACGGGACCGCGAGGGGCATCGCGAACTGTGCTATTCGATCAGGCAATTTGGCGTGCTGACTCCCATAACCGTACGTGTCGCCCCCGACGATTCCGGGGACTACCTACTGATCAAGGGACAGGGGCGGACTCTCGCCTGTCGACTCCTGGGCATCGAAAAGGTCCCTGCAATCGTTGTCGATGACTCTTTTGCTGAGAACGAGAAGGTTCAGCAGTTCCTCGTTGAAAACGTTGCTCGTCTAAGGATGCGCCCCATTGATCGCGCACTCCTGATCGCCCGAGCCCGCCGGGACGGGGAGGAGAGCGCTGACGTAGCTAAGCGCTTTGGTGTCTCTACTGCTACTGTCCGGCGCCTTGAAGCTCAACTCGACGGCGCTAATAGCAGCGAGATGGCTGCACTAAAGCAAGGAAACCTCAACCTCACACTGCACGCAGTAATCGCTCGCTACGTCGGGACCGCCGAGCGCAGTGACGCAGTTGCCGCCTTGGCAAAGTACTCGCTCCGGACGAAAGAGGTGGAGGCTCTATTCGAAGCGCTCGGCTGGCGCGAACTAGTGCAACTCGGCAGCAGTCACCGCAAGCAGCGTCTGCAGCTGTTGGTGTGGGCATGTGACACGCTCAGTAAATTGCCATCTGGCTCAATTTCTGAGCGGCTGGGAGAGTTGGCTGCGGCGCTTCCAATGAGCTTTAGCGATGACTCACAACCTCAGGCGGTCACGCGATGAAGCTAATCAAACTACACCCATCCGAGTTGATACTTAGCGAAGAACTGAGCCGATCTAGCACCTCCAAGCAATTTCGGGATCGCCTCAGGGCCTCAATCGAAGAGATTGGCTTGGCGGAGCCCATTAAGGTCGCTCCATTGCTCGACGGGAAATACCTGGTAGTCGATGGAACAATGCGTATCCAAGCTATTTCTTCCATTCGGGAGCTGGATGCAGAGCGCTTCAATACAATACCCGCATATGTAACGGAGTACGAAAGCCGGTTCGAAGTTCGATATCAGTCTGACATTTATCAGGATCTCCTGCCAAGCCAATTGGCGATGCTGGTTGAACATCTACACCAAGCGGAAGCTGTCAAAAAAGCTGATATTGCGCGCTATATAGGCGTCTCGCCGACGACTCTGCGCAATTACACAGGTCTCTGGCGGCTCATGCAGCGAGGTGGACTGTTCGCTAAGATCGTCGAGCTTATGGATGTGGGGGTGCTTCCTCCATCAAATCCCTACGCATGGCTCCGACTTACAGGCAAGGGACTGGAATACGTACTGAAGGAGCGTCTTTGTGGCGAGGGAGAGGAAATAGAAAGCTGGCTAAAAGAGCGTATCGCGGCTGCTCGGAGGGGCGATGGACTGCGGTTTACCATATATTCTGTCGAGGCGGCCACCAGCGACCTGGAGCCACAATACTATCGTGAGGACGAGGACCTACGTTCCGTTAAGAGGGACCTAGGTCTGCGCCGATCTACAACTCAGCAGCTCTTTGAGGCACCGCAACAGTCAGACGCAAGCATTAAAAAGGAATCGAGACAAAAGGTAGTGGCGACTATGCGTCATCTTTCCCGGGTTAAGAGAGAGTCAAATGAGCCCGTCTTGCAACTTGCCGCCGATTCACTCCGAGAGTATCTCCAATGAGTACAGAAGCTGCAGATTGGACAGAAGACGCCTTCTTCGAGGTCCCCGAGCGGGATTCAATCGACGGTGGTACTACCACTGAAGGGCCACTTTGGCATGTCGTGAGTCCTCGCTGGGGTCATTCAATGCATACCATGTGCTCGTACCATGGGATGTTTCCGGCCAAGCTTGTCCACCACTTCATCCAGCAATACTCTCGTCCTGGCGATGTCGTCTTCGATCCCTTCAGCGGTCGGGGAACCGTTCCGCTGCAAGCTCGGGTTGAAGGGAGACGGACAATAAGCAATGACTTGAGCCCACTCGCCTATGTGCTCTCCCTGGCCAAAGCGAGTCCACCTTCTTGGACGGCTATCAACAAGTACCTGGATGACCTCGAGAAGCGGTACAGGAGTACGACTCATGAAGAGCCAGATGTTTCCCCGGACATCAAGATGCTCTACAACGATAATACATTGCGTCAGATTTGCTATATTCGTAATCAGCTCCACAGTCGAAAAATGGCTAACTGGTCACCTGAAATGGCGATGATCGCTGGCTCTTTGGCGGGGATCATGCATGGTTCGCATCGAAGGGATGGAACTTCTCAGTACCTAAGCATCAGCATGCCGAATACTTTCAGTATGTCGCCAACATATGTGGCGAAATTTATCGAGGAAAAGCGGCTAGTTCCTCCGGATCAGGATGTATTCGAACGCTTGCGCGATAAGATATCTCGTCTATATCTAGATGCAATTGACGGGTTTGATGGGCAGGTCTTCGCTAGTGACGCCTCCAAGGTCATGGGAGGTCGCCAGATCCCCTCTGGCAGCGTAGATCTTCTTGTGACGTCTCCGCCGTATCTTCAGGTTGTGAACTATGGAACTGCCAATTGGATACGGCTATGGCTTCTTGGCGTAGAAGAAGTAGGGCGTGAGCGTGGCAAGGGACGCGTAGAACTCGACGCTGCACTTGACCATAGGCATACCTACAAGTCTTACCAGGATTTCCTTCTGCGGACCTTGCGAGGTATCCGGCGTGTCCTCAAGCAGGATGGAGTCGCGGCCCTGGTGATTGGCGATGTTGCCGATCCAGGCAAGGAACCAATACCACTAGCTAAGAAGGTTTGGGATGACATTGGCGAAAAGACGGGTCTTCGCCTTCTCAGTCTGATCGACGATTATCTGCCCGTCGAGAAAAAGGTGAGTCGTATCTGGGGGGATACGAAGGGGCAGGCAACCAATCGGGATTGCGTTCTCGTGCTGGCCCATCAGAATGGGCGCCCCTGGGTGCGGTCAGATGTCATCGACTGGGATGAGCCCTATAAGGATGGCGGTCCTGACGCTGCGCATCTGCGCGTGAAGGCAAGGCTTAGCAATAACGCAGGCCCGGGCCTTGAAGAATAGGCATGCAGGACCAGTATTGCTATCCGGCTGTTGCCGGCTCCTGTTTGCCGCTCCGAGAACATGGCGTCCGAGACCAGCAGTTGGGCTTGTCCTCTTGCGACGCGTGAGCAACGGGATCACGCGGTGTGAGTTAGCTTACGTAGCAGCTATTGCGGTCACAAATTGAGGAACTCGTCATCACCTGGCAGCAGATGGGCGAGAGATCACTTTTGCTCGGTGATCGTGTGCATGAGGGCGAGTTCGCGCGCTTGATTGCTTGCGACGTAGCAAGGCAGTTCGTGGACAGTAATCTGCTCGACGATTAAACTTGAGTAGTGCTGCTCAGGATGTCTGCCATTGTCTCGTTGCCATCCAGTCGGCGGGTGATATCACGCACGCCCAGTTCCGCCAGTTTCTCTGCGGTAGCAAAGGGACGTGCTGGATCGCCGACCTTTAGCAGTTCGAGCAAGTCGCGTAGGCTGCTACCGCTTTCCAGAGTACCGAGGGCGCTGTACTTTGTAACGTAGCCGCTCTGGGGCGCGTCGGCGATGTCAAGGTTGGCCCCGATGGCATATGAGATGGCGAATCGATAGGCATCTTGCTGGCTGCCGCCAAAGTATTCTGCTGCTATCTTCGTGATCGCCTCGTTAGCCTCGGGTGTAAGCCCGATCTGCTGCTTGTCTTCCTGGGCCATCGCCTATCGCGTCCTCTCGATGGTGGCCTCTTCGGGATCGTTGTTGGGCCGAAGAATGCGATATGCCTGACCAACACGGCTGCCCATGATGTTCTGGGCCTGTTGCTCCGTGAGTTCGCCAGACTGCACCAGCAGAATCGCTTGAGTGCCGAGCTCCGGTACCCAACGCAAGAGGACGTTTTCGCGGTGTTCCAAATCGAGCCGGGCCAACGGGCTGTCCAGCACGACCGGCCCTCCGCGCACCGCCGCCTGCTTGAGCGCGCCTATAAGCGACAGTGCGATGAGCTGGCGACCGCCCTCGCTTGTCTTCATGGCTGGCCCGTGCTTGCCCACAAGGTCCACTCGGTAATCGTGCCCAATCTGAATCCCGTCATAGCCCTCAGGATCGCGGATGAGCTTCATAAACATAGCAGTTGCAGCCTGCTCGACCTCAGCTCTCGTTCGTTCCCTGTATCGACCGATGGTACGGTCGATCAAATCCTGAATGTACTCGAAGAAGAATGCCTCGGCTGCCAGTGTGGGCTGCGCCCCGCTCAGCCTACGTAGAACGCCAGCGAGACGTTTCTGGTCGGAGTTGATCTTTTCCTGATCCACATCGAATTTTCGCAGCTGGTCCGAGTAGCGTGCGATTGCTTGTTCCAGACGCTCCTGTTCGTTGCCCAGCTGACGGATTCTTGCAGCGTCGTTGTCCTTTAGGCGATCTTTGACGGTACTAAGGCGTCGGTTACGGTCATACAGTGCCGTTAGCACCTTGTTCAACTGGTCCTGCTTGTCTTGATAGGTAGTGATCGTGACAGTATCGATGAGAGCACCGAGTCGGCGCTCGCGCTGCAAGTCGGGACCAGTGCTGGCCTCATCAACCAGTCGCTGAAGTTCAGCTTTCACATTGGTCAGTTCCTGTTGCGTTGCTGCATCAGGACGCGGCAATTCCTGGTGGCACGTGGGACAAGTACCACCCTGGATTTGCTTTTCGAGAAAGTCCACTCGATCGCGTGCAGTCCCAATCTCACCCTGCGTCTGCTGTGCTGCATCATTCTGTGCTTTGACGCGCGTCAATGCCGCCGATAGTTTAGCGCTAGCTGGAGCTAGCCAGCCTCTTGCGAGCAGCGTACGCATCTCTTCGCTTAGTCGCTGACGCTCGGCTTCGCTATCCTTAATTAGGGTTTCTAGCATCTCCATCTCACGAGCGTCTGCCTTCAATTCCTCGACCGAAGCGATCCGCTCGTTGACGTTTTCGAGATCGGACCGTGCCTTGCGTCGTGCCTTTTCTATTTCTGCACGGTCCTTGTCAAGGCTCTCCTGTCGGGACATCAGCTTGAGGAGTCGCTGCTGGGTGGATTCGGCTTCTTTCTTGTTCTTCATCGCCTTAGCTTGCCGCTGCAAAACGTCGGAAGTCATCACCCCGATGTCGATCGCTGCGCGCTGAAGTGCCGGGATGCCGAGTACGCTCTCAATGCTCTGCTTCAGGAGATCGCGCTCGCGGTCGGAGTTTAGGCGATCATAGAAGTCGCGTAGCAGCTCGCCATCGAACAAGAAGAACTCAGAGATCTGAGGGTGCAACTGGCGGCCGATTTCTACATCTATGGAGGCATTCTGAACCACCTGCGAGTCAATGCGCAAATCTGCCGACACGCTGGGACCAGCACCGCCTGCAAACCTGGCGGTCCGTGTCAGGTTGAACTGCTGTCCGTTCGCAGTGAACTTGATGGCCACCTGCATGTCGGTCTCGCCGTCTGCCAGCGCAGGTCTGTTCATGTATTCGTTGAGCTCACGCACAGACTCTGAGGCTTTCTTGCCTGCCTGGGGCGCTCCATAGAGGCACCACCGTAGAGCGCGGAACAGACTGGTCTTCCCGAGAGTATTTTCGCCGTGGATGAGGACGATTGGCGACTCTGGGTTAGTCTGAAGCTGCAGAGAGTCGATCTCGCGATAGGGCCCGAAGTTCTTTAGACTGAGGCTTTCGAATTGCAGGCTCATCCATTCAACTCCAGTCGGGCTAGGATCCGATTACTGACATGCTCCTGAAGCTCGCGTAGCTCGCGCTTAAATTTCGAGCGGTCATCATCGAACTGGTACCGCCATGCGAGCGCGATGAGATGCTCGTAGTCTTCAGGCTCAAACGACTCGGCGGCAGGACCATGCTGCTTCTGCATGGCGGGATCTTGCGCGGCTTCTTTCAATGCAGCCAGGGCTCCTTCTCGACCATGCCGCTCCGGATCGTTTGTCACATCAACCATCTTCAGTCGCTTTCATCGTCCTCAATGAGATCGGGGAGCTCGATTGGATCCTTACTCAGAGACACAATCGCCTTAAGTCGTTCCCGGGCCGCGGGGTTACGGGCGAGACGAACAAACTCAAGGGCCCGGAGGGCCTCACTCTTGGTGAGAGCACCACCAAGAGGATCGACCAACATGAGATCATGCACCTCAGCGCTGACCTTGCCCGTGGTGTGCGCTCGGCGGAGTACACGGCCGCGGCGTTGAATATATTCGCGTTCAACGGTCGAGCTAGCCAGAATCAAGGCGTGATCGGTCACCGGGATGTCGATGCCCTCGTCGAGGCAGCGGATTGCAATCACAATTCCCCCATACTCTGCGAGGCTCCGAATGACCGCATCGCGATTGCTCGGCATGTCTGCATAGAACTCCAATGCAGGCAGATCGGCCGCGAGGCACTCTTGGGTCAGTGTCTTTAGCTGAGGGAGATCGTCGCAGTAAACGAGCCATCGGTCACCCAGCCTGTACTCATTCCGAAGTATTTCGGCCGCCACGGGAATCTTCCGACGAGCCTGTTTAAGCACACGTGCCCTTCGGATAAGCAGCATCTGGAGTGGCGAGTCGACGTCATTGACCGACTGGCCTCGGCTGGCGAGCTGGCCGATGCGTTTCGTGAGCTGCTCGTACTCCTTCATCTCGTCGTCGTCGAGCGTCACCTCATGCAGGCGATAGTCGTATGGCACGAGCAGGCCGAGCATGAGTGCCTCAGCTAGGCCTATCACAGGCGATAAAACAGGACCGAAGAATTCGAGTAGCCGGTTGGTGCCCTCTTCATCGAACTGGCGGCGGAAAGTGGCGCTCAGCCCCAGGGTTGCACCGCATCTCGTCTGCTCCAAGGCGGGCAGCACCTTCTTGCTACCGGCACGATGCATTTCATCGGCCACGATGAGAAGGTGGTCACCCGCCTTGAGACGGCGCTGGAAATCGTCGCTCGCGAAGGTGTGATTGGTGGTGATCACAATGCGTCGTGAGTGCGGCGAGTTGCCCGGGGCGGTGAAGAGCGGGAGTAACTGAACCCAGTCAGATTTGGGTGCGCCTGCGCCAGCGGGTAGGATTTGAACACCGTTCAGCTCGTTCTCGACCTCACGGATCCACTGTGTGTGCAGGTCTCTGCCAGGGACAAGTACGACCGCTGCACCGCCGGCATCCGTCCAACGCTTCACTCCCTCGATTGCCGTGAGTGTCTTTCCGGCACCCGTCGCGAAGTTGACGACGCCGCGGTGGTTGTGTCCTTCCCAATCGTCAAGCACGAGCTGCTGGTGTTCCATCAGGGCGCGCTGCTGCCCTTGCCTCAGCCTTGTTCCCTGGTACGAGCGGACGGCTTCGATTGCATGTTCGAGGTCCTCATCGGCCACCGTGACTAGCTGGGCGAGCGTCACCTCTTCGAGGTGGGCGACGCGGATACCCGGTTCATGCCCGCGCCAGATCTCGCGGAAGGAGTCGGCGTGGTCGCGGGTCCGCAGCAGATCGGGCTCGTTCTTCCAGCTGCAGAATGCGTCGAAGGACTCGTGGTTGTAGCCCCAGGCGCGCCAGGTCTCGTTGGCGCTGCCGGTGAACGTGACACGTCTACCCTTGGGGTCTTCGAAGATGCCCAGCTTGTCGTGGAACAAGCCATCTGGTTGATCAGCGAACGCGATTCGTACTTCTATGATGTCGCTGACGATCAGTGTGGCGAGCAGCTTGGTCGCGGGCACCGCCTCCGGGTGATTCAACAGCCGCTCAAGATCTTCGCGCACTGTTTCCTGGGCGCGGCGCCCAGCTTCGTCGGCTTCCTTCATGGCCGCGAAGTCCTCAGGTGACAGTGCTGGAGAACAGATCAAGCGCATGTGTCCGCCGCGTCGGACGAAGTCCGAGAAGGCTAGGCCAACCACCTGATAGAGGGTGCTGGAAAAGTAGCCGACCGCACGATCGTACTTGACCGACTCCTGTAGGCATGGCACGTAGAAGTCGTCGAGCAAGGTATCCCGCCCTGACCGGTAGCTGCGCTGCAAGCTCAGATCCGTCAGCGCCAACGCCCGTCCCTCCCCATCGATGGTGCGAGTTTAGAAGATGCCTCCAGGAGTTTTGTACTAGTTGCCAGCAGTGACCGTATATGGCCCCGAGGCTGTATCTCATCTAGTCCCGTTGCGTCGGCCGCGCGAACAGTGGGGTTTCGTCTCAGCTTCGTACTGATCTTGAGTCGCGCACCCTCGCGATACCGTTGACGTGGGCACTTACCTGCCGTTTGACGCCGGGCTGGGTAACACATCTTGTGATCAGACAACGGGCGTGGGTCGCCTGTATCGGCCAGGTCTGACCGCGTAGGCGCTTCGCCGCACACGCTGGGGGTTTGCATCTGGCCATCTCAGGATGGCGGGGCCTGTGTTCCACGGCCACGTGATCTGAGTAACTGGATCGAGAGGCTGGCGTGAGCGGCGGCCGCTCCTGCGACCTGGGGACTTCCCCCGAACTGTGGACACCGGTTTCAGGCGGCAGCGGTCAGGCTACCTGTGGGTTCCTCGTAGTTGATCGGTGAGAGGTGGCCGAGGGCCGAGTGCCGGCGGCGGGTGTTGTAGCGCGTGATCCATCGGAACACGGCCTGGCGGGCGGTGCGGGTGTCGGGCCAGTGGTGGGCTCCTCGCAGGGTTTCGTGTTTGAGGGTGGCGTTGAAGGGCCCGGCGGCGGCGTTGTCGGCACTTGTCCCCGACCGTGCCGCGGGGCCGGGTGACCC
Source organism: Actinomadura decatromicini (assembly GCF_008121305.1). Taxonomy (NCBI): domain Bacteria; kingdom Bacillati; phylum Actinomycetota; class Actinomycetes; order Streptosporangiales; family Thermomonosporaceae; genus Actinomadura; species Actinomadura decatromicini. Next base: position 819,161 of record NZ_VSRQ01000002.1, read on the forward strand.
CGAGCCGGTGGCAGGCCCGCTCGAAGTCCTTGCTGCAGTACTGGGCGCCGTTGTCGCTGTGGAAGACCACGCCATCCAGGCGCCCGCCCGGGGTGCGGGCCGCCGCGTCCAGCGCGTCGACCACCGGTCGGTGCGCATGTGGTCGGCGATCGACCAGCCCGCCAGCCGACGTGATCCCAGATCCAGCACGGTGGGCAGGTAAAGGAACGACCCGTCGGCGGTCGGCATGTAGGTGATGTTCCCGACGTGGCGCCGGCCGAGGGCTGGGGCGGTGAAGTCCCATTTGAGATGGTCGGCACCGCCGTGGCGTCCGGGTCAGGCACCGTGGCGCGGACCTCGCGGCGCAGCCGCAGCCCGCCGATTCCGAACGCGCGCATCACCCGCTCGACCTGCTTGTGATTGACCTGGATGCCCTCCTGGCGCAGCTCGGCGGTGATCCGCGGCGACCCATAGGTCCTGTCGTGGTCGGCGTGGATGCGCCGGATCCGGGCGGCCAGGTCCGCGTCGGCCCGCTGGCCGGCCGGCGGTGTGGCGGCGGCGTTGCACCACCGGTAGAAGCTGGAGCGGGCGATCTGCAGTACCCGGCACAACCGCTTCACCCCGAAGGTGTGGTGGTGCTCTTCAACGAAACTGGAAGCGGTTCACCAGTTCGTCTCGCCCGCGAAAAACTTCGCGGCCTTTCCGCAGAATGTCGCGCTCGGTCTCCAACTCCCGGATCCGGACCTTGAGCTGCTGATTCTCTTGGCTACTCTGTTACATGAGTAGCTGACGGAGACGCCTTCCGAACGAGGGGCGATGCTCCACTGGGATGAGTTCAAGTCGCTTATCGATCAAGCGGGCCGCATCTTGAAGCTCTCGCCCGCTCAACTCGAGCGAGTTGCGACGTATTGCATAGTCGAATCGAAGAGCGGTGAGCATTGATCCTCCGAGTGGGAGAGTTATCACTAGCCAAACAACACCCCAAACCAGTGAGGGCTTAATCCAGGTCGTGCCAGCAATAGATGCCGCTATCCCAACCAGAGGCATGCCTAGGGCTGCAAGGCGTGCTTTCCGGGGACGAGCCCTCCAGTAAGTGCCGAAGTTCATCCCGTCGGCTCGCTCGCTCTGTTTGGCCCCTTCTTGATGGAGTAGTGCCGAGCGTTCCACGAACCATTTTCGATCCTCTAGTGAAAGCTGGCGCTTTTGGTCGAGCTCAGATAGATCTCGTTCCCATGCGATTCGACTGAACGGCTCGACCGCGGTTCGGATTGCCAATGTGCGGATGATCGCTGTACCTGCGCTGGCGATGAGCACTGTTCCGACAAGCGCGCCGACGACCAATCCGAGTCCTGCTCGACCATGGCTGTCGATTCCTTCAGAAAATCCTGCTCCGGCCACGGCGCCAGCGATCGTTCCGACGCTGGGATATAGTACCGCGTTGAGCCAATCGTTGAGAGTGAGGGCGCGAAGTGACTTTGAAATCCATCGCTGAATCAGCCACATCACATAGCCTGTAAGTGCGGGCAGTATGATGAGAAGTTCGACACTACTGCAGAAGAGAATCTTGCTTCGCATGTCCATCATGGTCGACCAGCTTACGCATGGGGTCGCGTCAGCTGAATGTCGGTTAGTTGTTCTGACGATAAACCGTCTATGCGCTGCAGAATCGCGGGTTGGTGAAGACATCTTGGCGTGACGGGCGGAAGGCGGTCGCAGCGGGTTGATCGTTTATGTCTATGGCGGGGCTCTTCATGCGGTTGAGGGTTTGGTCGGTGTCTCCAGCCCGCTGCACAGGTGCCTGCTGCGCGTGACCGGTAAGCCGATGGTGCAGTTCACCGCGTGGAGCTGTCGTGCCCGGGTGAGTGCTGGTGCCACCGCGGTGGCTGCCCCGATGTCTGTTTCATGGATGCCAGTGTGGTGACGAGTGTCAGTGAGGAGTGAGCCGCCCAGCGGCGAGCAAGTCGCTGAGCGTACGGCCCAGGTTGCTGCCGACGGTTGAGAACTCCGCGAGGGAGATCTCAAACGTCATGAGCCGACGGAAGACATCCCCCAGTTCCTGCTGCTCCTGCGGTGGCAGGCGGCGTATCTCCAACCGGCCGAGGTCGACGCGTGATGTCGTGGAGGCGTGGCCTCCGGCGCGGCGTAGGTTGGCGGACGTACGCAGGCTCCCGGCCAGATACCAGGGGTCGAGCTGTCCGACCGTCGGGCGTAGGGCTGTCAGTTGCGGTCCGAGCACCACCGGAGCGGACATCTCGACCCACGCGTCAAAGGCCCGAGTGGCGCCCACGACCACGACGTCCTGTGGTTCTGTGACCGTGATATCGCCCGTATTCTTCAGCCCTTCCAAGTCGGCGTGTTCAATCCACTGTCCGGGGCCACTTCCGGGCAGCAGGTCCGCAAGCATGAGAACACGAACACCGGATGGTGGACGCTCTCCACGGTGCAGCAAATCTTCAGAAACCGCGCGGCCATGCAGCATGGAGACGGCACCCGCGCGGTGGAGTTCGGCGACCGTGACATTGGCCGGTGCACCGTTGGCGACGACAGATATAGTCGAGAGCGTCCGGCTCAGTTCCACGATCCGGTCCAGGCTAGAGTTGAACGCGATCCACTCTCTTCGGAGGTCGCTGTCGACGGCGATGTCGGTCGGCGGCACATACCGCGCGGGGGAGAGGTCGACTTGTTCGTCGAGCAGATCCATGACCGGCACTGCCCGCACTCCGGGGCCTTTGCCGTCGCGCACACCTGAGGTGACGCGCTCGCAGACGGCGTTCCAGTCGACCTCATATCGTCCGTTCGACAGCGGTAGGCGGCAATCGGCGGTGTCAATCATGAGTACGTCATCGGCGGGTGGCAGTTCATCGCCCGGACGTCGGACAAGCCAGACGTGGAGTCCCACGCCGTGCGGAGGGGCGGCGCCGACCGGTAGCGCGATGATCGATCGGATCGCTCCGCTGCGCACCATTTCCCTACGGATGCGTCGTCCCGCCCTGCGCATTCCGACCGCCGGCGGCAGCAGCACTACGCCCGTCCCTCCAGGCCGTAGCGCCCCGAGGATGACTTGGATCCACGCGAGTTCCGACTCGGATCGGGGCGGTAGCCCATAGATCCAGCGCGGATCGGTGGCCGGCTCTGCCCGTGCCCAGTCGCGTTCGTTCGTGGGGGGGCTGCACACGATGACGTCCGCGCCTCCGGGAACGCCGTCGCGGATCGAGTCGCCGACGGTGACCTCCACGGAGGAGGGCTGGTCGCTGTCGGAGAACCGGAGCCGGGCGGCCGTGACGGCCGCCGCTACGGCGTCGACGTCCTGACCGATCATCAATGCCGGGGCCCACCGGCGGGCCGCCGCCAAGAGCAGTGCTCCGGTTCCGCAGGCCGGATCGAGGACGGTGCGGACCGGGACGTCCACGTACAGGTCGGCGATTTCGATGAACAGTTCGCTGAGTTTCTCCGGGGTGGCGGAGAGTTGTCGGATGTGCGCTCCGAGCCAGCGTTCCACAAGGAAGTCGAAGACTTCCCGCTCGCCGCCGCGACGGGCCAGCACCACGGAGGCGTCGAGCAGCTCGCGCTCCGGGGGGTTCAGATCGACTTCCGGGAACCTGCCTGGGAGCTCCATGGCCAGCCGGTATCCCAGCGCGGCGATCACCCGGCCCATGGCATCCCGGTCGCCGAGCAGCTCGAAGCGAGGCCACAGCCCTTGCTTGGCCCCGGCACCTGCACTGATCTTGCCGTTCTCCAGAAGCCAGCTCTCGACGTCGGGCAGCGAGAATTGAGGGCTCCGGTCGTTGCCGCCGACGGGGGAGGGGAAGCTGGCGTGGCGGCGCCGCCAGTTGCTTACGGCGGCGCGGCCGACGCCCGCGATCCGTGCGATCTCGGCGAGGTTCACCGAGACCTCCGTATCGCCGGTTCCTGCCATTTTTCCTCCGCCGCTCTGTGAATTAGTGCGTTGACAGAGCTTACACATCCAATTTCGAGTCGTCGGGGAGCGCCTTCCTCTCCTCGAGCTCGTCCGCGACCCTTCCCAGACGTTCGCGGACGCGCCGCCAGATGGCGGGGTCCGCGCGCGCCGCACAAGCCGCCGTCTTCCACATGGCGAGAGCCTTCTCTGGTTCGTCCTCTCCGAGGTGGCATTCGGCGATGCCTGCCTGAGCCTCGACGACGAGTCCGCGCGCATCGGCTGAGGTCTCCCTGCGAAGGTCGCGTTCCACCTCCCGATATCGGGTGGCCGCCAGGGAGCAGTCCCCTCGGAGCACGTCCATGTCGGCCAGCCGCAGCCTGGCCAGGGCGACGCCCTCATCAATGCGGCCCCAGGCATCGGACGCCCGTGCCAGGGATGCGGTCAGCCCGGCGATGCCCGGTCCCGCCTCGCCGTTCGCTATTTCCTCACCGGCTGCGGTGAGGAGGCGGGCGAACTCGGCCCGGTTCGGCCGGTCCTCGCCCGGCCGCCCACCCCGGCGGGAACGACGCGGCGGGGTGGGCGCGGCAGGGAGCCGCCTGGCCGGGTTCCGGTGAGGGGCGGTCGGGTCCGGAGTGAAGGCGGGGTCCGGCACCGGGCTGTCGGGACCGGGCAGGTGGCGGCGGAATACCTCGACGATCTCCGGAATCGGCGGGCGGTCGGAGGGCTTCTTCTGCATCATCCGGAACACGGTCTCGTCAACGTCTTCCGGGACGTGTGGAACATGGGACCGGAGCCGCGGGACAGGGGCGTGCAGGTGTTGACTGTCCTGTGCGCCATTGCTCGGACCGCTGTATGGAAGCTCCCCGGCGAACAACAGGTAAGCCACGCATCCGGCGCTATAGACGTCCGCTGCCGGGACGGGTGTCTCTTCTCCATGGATGAGTTCGGGTGCCTTGTATCCGGCGCTGCCGGGAGTGAGGCCCGGGTAGGTGTACCGAGTGGCCTCCGGGTCGGTCACGAAGGCGATGCCGAAGTCGATGAGATGCACTTGCCCGCCCTCGTCGATGATCATGTTGGCCGGTTTGACGTCGCGATGCACGACGCGGTGGCCGTGGGCGTAGGCCAGCGCTTCCATTAGCGGGACGAGGATCGACGCCGCGGCGGCGTCGGTGACGGTGTGCTTCTCCAGCCAGGTGTCCAGCGGGATTCCCGCGATGTACTCCATGACCATGTACGGGATGCCGTCGCGGCCCACGCCGTGATGGAGCAGCCGCGGGATCGCGGGCCAGTGGAGTTCTTCCAGTAGCCGGCGCTCCCGGGCGAATCGCCCCCTCAGCCGGTGCAAGGCTTCCCGTGCCTCCACCGACGACGAGGTGCGGTGCACCCAGTCCGAGGCTCGCATCGTCTTGACCGCGACCCGGGTTCCGGTGGCGTCCTCCGCGAGCCACAGTTCCCCCATCCCGGCCTTGCGGAGCGCCTCGAGCACGCGATAGCCGCCCTCGAGGACCTCCCCCGTCTCCATGCGCAACCTCCTCGTGTACGCCTGCGGTCCCACATTATCGACAAGCGCACAGCTCGACCTGAATTTGTGCATAAACTTAGTTCACAGCAACACTCGAGGAGGGGCAGTGAGCGTTCCGCATCCGCCGCGCACGAGCGGCGACATCCGGGTCGTCCGTATCGGCCCACGTCTGCTGCGCGGCGATCCACGGTCCTGCCCGCGGGGCTCCGCGATCGCGGCCAGGCCCCTGTTGTCCCAGGATCCTCCGCCGTCGACCGGGCGCCCGTTCAAGGACTTCGCCCTCGGCCCGGTGATGGACGTTCTCGACTTGGTCGAACACCGGAACACTGAGCTTCAACGGGCTTTGCGTTCGACGCACCCCTTCCGGAGGTGTCATCCGCTCCACGTCGCCTGGACGAGGGACGCTGTCCGCGCCTACCTGGACGCCCGCTCCCGGTGGGCCCGGGAACGGGCGGAAGCCGGGGACCCACCGACCCTGCCCGTCGCGCATGAGTGGGTGGTGGTCAACGAACTTCCCGGACCGGACCGACGAGGCGCCGACCGTTACGAGCGCACCGCCTGGGGCCGACGGTACGCCACCGCCGATGGCAGTGTCAGGGAGATCTGGCTTCCGAGTGTGAACTCAGTCAAGGAGGATCGCTCCACCGAGGAGATCGCAGCCATCGCCGGAGCGGTCCACTGGGGAGTGCCGGCGGTCAGCGCGTTCGCAAGCCCCTACGAACCCGTGCGGACGGCGCGGCCGAGGCAGTGCCCCGAACGCGTCCGAATCATCGGCGTCGGCTGTGGCGACGGCGAGTTCCGCGTCCTCGCCGATTGGAATGCCGAAGAGATCGAACGCCGCCACCGCGCTCTTGTCGTCCCCGCGGTCGGACGGCTTCTGGCGGCCACCGATCTGACGCCGGGGTCGGACTGCAAGGGCTGCGCCGCCCTGCTCGGCTGTGAACAGCCGCCGCGCGTACCGGACCTGCTCGGCGTGCCCGGTCCGGCCAGACCCCGCAAGCGCCGCAGCGTCTCGGCCACCGACCTGCGCGTCTACGGCGCGTGCCCAGCGCGCTTCCACATGACGAGGGTGCTGTACACCAGGGAGGCCCGCCCCGAGAGCCCGGCGATCAGGCGTGGGCGGGCCGTCGACGACCTGCTGAACGAACGGCATCGCGCGGCGGGCCCGCGCGGATGCCGTGACCTGCCCGTGGACGTCGATTTCCCGGACTTGGAGCCGGAGGAGGCGGCCAATGCCCGCCGGATGCTCGACCGGCACCGTGCCGTGTGCCCGCTCGCCGGACTGCCTCCGGGCGAGCGTGTCCTGGTGCAGCCCAGGATCACGGCCTATGACGCCGCCTTGGACGTCGTCGTGATCGCCGACCCCGATCTCCTGCACACCGAACACGGCGGCTGGATCTGGCGCGAGACCAAGGCCCTGTCCCGCGGGGTCTGGGAGGGACGGCCTCTCCTGGAGACGTATCCGCAACTGGCTCTGGCGGTGCTGTTGATGGCGGCGGGCCTGCCGGGTGGCGGTGGCCGCGCCCGTTCCCGTGTCGAGTTGGAGGTGCTGCGCGGGGACGGCGTGAGCATCGAGGAAATCGACCCGTTCGACCCGCCCACGATCGACCAGGCCCGCGAGGTGGTGTCGTCCCTCGCCAAGGAATGGGCGGTGGACGAAACCTACGTTCCCGCCCCCGGCCGGGTCTGCGTGGATTGCGAGGTCGCCCGCTGGTGCCCCGAGGGGCCCGAGAAGGGTGAGACCTGATGATCCCCATCAAGGACTGGGACACCGAGGACGCGGTCCTGCTCAGGAGCCTGGCCACCGCCCTGGTCGAGCTGGAGAAGATCGGCGACCTGGACACCTTCACCATGCCCTATCCGGACGAGGCACAGCGCGTGCTGAACCGGACGGTCCTGCTCTGCCTGCGCCGCCAAGCTCGCCCGCCCTGCAGCCTCCCCGAGCTGATCGACTGGGCCATGGCGCCTGTGGTCGACTGGCCGCTGCGCCTGCCGCCGGGCGTGGTGGAGCCGGACGACCGGCTGCTCGACGCCCGGTCCGCCCGTCCCACCGAGCTGTGCCACGAATGGGCCGACCGCGCCCGCGACGTGGCCGTCGAGCACCGTGACCGCCAGGTCATCCGGAGGGCGATGGACATGTTCCGCGGGCTGGGCGAGCCGGACGGTTATTCCGGATTCCGTCGGCTTCTCGTCGAGCAGCCCGTCCTGACCGAGCAGGCGGGTCTTCAGGTGGTGAACGACCTGGTGCTCGCTCCCGCCCGGGAACTGATCCAGGAGATCTACCGCGAGGTCCCGCCCGCCTACCTCAACGATGGCGCGTACGCCACCTGCGAACGCTGCCTGACCCTACTGACCCCGTTGGACGACGGTGGATGGTGGTGCGAGCGTGATCAGTGTCGCCGGATCGGCCCACCGCCGATCGGTCGCCGGCTGCGACCGGAGGACACCGGCGAGCTGCTTCAGCTCGAACGGCCGCTGCGCCAGTTCGTCACCGGACCGGGACGCGCCGAAATGGGACTGACCCACCGGCTCACCAAGCTCGGGCTGTCCGTCGAGTTGTGGCCCGGCTTCGACAATTACGACCTGCGCGTCACCTTCCCCGATGGGCGCGTGTGGGCGATCGACGTCAAGGACTGGGCGCACCCCGGCCTGCTCGGCCGCGCGGCCCGGCCGATCCAGCCGGAACCGCCTTACGACGAGGCGTTCTGGGTTGTCCCCGCCCCCCGCGTCAAAGCCCGGCCCGGCTATGTCGCGACCTTCGAGCGGAACAGGCCGGACACGGCGTCCGACCTTCCCCTCATGGTGGACGACGCGCTCGTCCGCCGGGCCCGGAAGATACTACGCGAGAGGAAGAGGACCGATGCGTGATCGGGACGGCTGGCACCACCCGGTGAGCCGAGAGCTGAACCGGGTCTGGGCATCGGACGATGCGCGTCCCCCGCTCCTCTGCCGCGTCGAACTGGCGCTCTACCTGATGGAGATTGTCGCCCCGGAGGAGCCCGCCAAGAGCGCCTACGCGTTGTGGAGCGGCTACCGGCTGGTCCACACCAGGGAGCCGTTGACAGAACGCCAGGAGATCGCGATCCGCTGTGCCCGTCACCTTCTGTGGACGACGCGGCAACGCCGTACCTGGCTGGAACAGCTCGATGTCTACCGGCGGCTTCCGGATCGGCTCCGCGCCTATGACGTCCCACTGGAGGGCCCGGCCAAAAGGCTGCGTCCCACGGTCGCCGTCGACCGGTTCACAGTGTACGCGGCCACGCTCTCCGCGGAGCCGTCCTACCAGCGGAAACGGCTCCCGCTCGCAGAGCCCGGCGCGGCTTCGTTCTTCGAGCGGCGGCGCCGGACGGGGGTATTGCTGCCCGAGTATCCGCGTCCCGACCCCGCCGCCGGGCATGACCTCGCGGCCGGACGGAGAGGCGACGGTTCGCCGCGAACGGTGACCCGCGGCGAATTGCTCGCGACCGCCCGATGGATGGACCAGAGGGAACAGGAGGAAGAGGCCGAACGCCCCGGTGGCTGGGAGGCCCGCATGGATTCCGTGCGCTTCGCCGTGCGGGATGCCGACGGTCGCCGCTTCGTCGAGACCGGCGCCTTCGTTTTCGACGGCCTGACCCACCTGGCGGGAATGGTCGGGGCGGGCAAAAGCACGTTCATGAAGGTCACGGCCGTCTGGGCGGCGCGGCTCCCCGAACCGCTCCGTACCACGCTGGTCGTGGGCGACGTCGCCGAGCAGCTCCGGCTGGCGGAGCTCTTCCGGATTCTGGGAATTCCGGCGGCACCGATCTTCGGATCGAGTACCAGGGAGAACCACGCCCAGCGGCTGCACCGCAGGCTCGCCGCCCAGGGCGGGAGAACGCTGCTCGACCACCACGACGAGCCCGGGTTCGACCTGCTCAGCACCGTCTGCGTGATCGACGCATTGCGCGGCACCGAGGCGTTCCAGCCACTGCGGTACGCCGATGCTCCGTGCACGTCCCTCTACCAGAGCCGGGACGGCGATGCGCTGGGCCAACGGCGCGGATGCCCGCTGTGGAGCGCGTGTCCCCGGCACGGCGCGGCCCGCGACCTGGTGGATGCGCTGGTTTGGATCGCCAACCCCGCGAGCCTCGTTCTGAGCGAGGTTCCGCGGCACCTCAACGAGGAACGGCTGCGTCACGCCGAGCTCGCCTGTTCCATGAGCGACCTGGTGTTCGTCGACGAGGCGGACGCCGTCCAGATGAACCTCGACCAGGTGTTCGCGCCGTCGGCCACGCTCGTCCTGCCCGGCCCCGACTCGTGGCTCGACCAGCTGCAGGCGCACAAGATCGAGGAGCTGTCGCGGCAGGGCCGGCTGCCGCTGGCCGACCGCGAGGTCGAGCAGTGGAACGCCGCGCTCTCGGTGGTCGGCGGCGCCACCGACCGGCTCTACAAGATCCTCATCTCGGACGAGGAACTTCGCGGGTGGGTCGACATCGACTACTTCAGCCCGTGGACCCTCCAGGACAAGCTGCTCAACGACTGGTTGCGCGACCGCGCCGAGCCCGACGACGAGGGCCCGCCCGACGAGCGCGACCTGTTCGCGGCCTACGAGGACGAAGAAGACGAGGACGACGAGGCCGGCCAAGACGGGCTCGCTCTCCTGGACACTCTCCGCCGCGCGCTCACCGCCATCTTCGAGACCTTCCGGGACGACCCGCTGGGCGGCGGCGAGGAGCCCCGCGACCCCCGCGTCGTCGCCCTGGTGGATCTTACCGCCGACCTGCTGCACACTCTGTCGGCGGGCCGGACCCGCGCCCGCACGAGGGCCCTCTTGGCGGACCTGCTGGACGGCACTCCGGCCCCCGTCGGCGACGAGCGCTGGATGGAGTCCAACTGCCGCCGCCTGGAGTTCATGGCGTTGCTGTCGGTGCTGAGCCAGCGGCTGAACCGGCTGACGTTTCTGTGGCCGCAGGTGGAGGCCGCGCTCAACTTGGACGCCACGGGCAACGACCTGGCGCGCCGCCCGCCCCAGGACTACGCGCCGATCGTCCCCGAAGCGCCCATGGGGAACGTCCTCGGCTACCAGTACCTGCCCGACGACCGGGAACGGGACGCCGACGGACGGCAGAGCGGCACCCTGCGCTTCTTCCGCCACGCGGGTGTGGGCCGCGAGCTGCTACTGACGCTGGATCGGCTCGGAGCCGCCGTCGCCGGTGGCCGGAAAGGCCCGCATGTGGTGCTCATGTCCGGTACGAGCTGGGCGGGCAAATCGACCCGGGCTCATGTGACCGCCCCGGTACAGGCAGTGCTGATGCCACCTGACGAGGCCATGGAAGCGGTGCGCCGCACGAGGTTCGCGACCAGGTTCTTCTACCACGACGACGGAGAGCGGCGCCGCCCGATGACCCTGTCCGGGATCGCCCCCAATGACCGTCCGGCAGCGGCCAGGGCCATGGCCAGACGCCTCGGACGGCGTGGCCGGGACGGCTCGGAAAGCCCGCTCGAACAGGAACTGCGCATGGTCGAGGATCCGATGCGGCGCCGCGCGATCCTGCTGGTCGGCAGCTACCGGGAGGCGGTGAGCGTCGCGGAGACGCTACGCGAGTCGGAGCGCTGGTACGACCGTGTCCGCGTGCTGGCCGCCGACGACGCCGATCTTGGGCTCGTCCGCCGGGTCGCGGGGGACGGCACTCCGCTCACCGCGCTGCGCCGGGGCGACCTGGCGACCTTCGCCGAAGATCCGTACGCGGAGGTCCTCGTCGCCCCGCTGATGGCGGTGGAACGCGGCCACAACATCCTGAACGCCGAGCGGAACGCGGCTTTCGGCGTCGCGATGTTCCTGGCCCGCCCGCACCCGCGTCCGGACGATCTGACCCTGGCCGTGCACGCCATCAACGACTGGGTGGTCCGGTTCACCCGTGACCTGCCGCGCGACGACGACCGGGACGGGCCCGCCACCTTCACCGAGCTCGTAACCAAGGCGGCCGATCTGGACGCGGCTTTCCAGGATTTCCGGAACGAGGCGCGTCGTGAATGGCGGCGCCTGCTGTCCCGCCGTTATGTCTACTCCCGCCTGTCGCCGTGGGAGAAACGGTCCTTCGCCTGGGACCAGCTCGTCACCATCTGGCAGGTGATCGGGCGGCTCGTGCGGGGCGGGGTCCCGGCCCGAGTGGTCTTCGTGGACGCGCGCTTCGCGATGGGCGCCGCCCGCGCGCTCACCCCCGGCGAAGAGACGACCCGCGTGCCCGAGGTGACCGCACCAGACGGGCTCCTGGCGGGTCTCCACGAGGTGCTCGCCCCCTACTTCAGCGCAGATACCGATCCCGCGCTTTTCGACGACCCGGCCGACCCGGCGTTGGTCGAACTGCTCTACCGGCCGCTCTACGAAGCGCTCAGCACCCTCACCCACCGCACCTGATCCCGAAGGAGTTCGATGTCCAACACCATTCGACCCGCCGCGTGGCTGCCCATCGGCCGGGACGCGTCCGTCCCGGTTCGGTACCGGGCGCTGCGCTTTCCGGAGCATTGGCCGGTCTCACCCCTGCCGATGTTCCAGGCCGCGCGCGGTGATTCCGCCCAGCGCGTCCCCACCCGGCGCATGGACCAGGCATTGCAGGCCCTCGCACCCGGACTGATCGTCCTGCCCAGGGACTACCGCGACCCGGACGCCGCCCCGTACTGGTTGCTCGTCCCGGAGGACGGCGAGGAATTGTCAGACACTGCGTTCAAGACGCTCCAGAACGCATGGCTGGCCGACCTGTGCCCCAGCGCGGCCACCGACCCCGAGCACCGGGCGCTGCTGCGCGAGGTGCGCGGTGCCCTGGACGCAGACCCGCCGCCATGGGAGGCAGTGGAACTGGAGCTGCTCCGCTGCCCGGAGACAGGCGGCGGAACCGCCGCCCTCCTGCACCATCAGCCCACCCTCGCCGCCGATTGGATCGCCCGGCGGATCACGGCGCTCGAGCCGTTCGAATCCGAGACCGGCCGGTTGGAGCTCAGGCCGATCCCCGGCGGGGCCGAGCGCGGAGCGCTCCTGGTGTCCCAGCCGCTCCCGTTCGAGAAGAGAGACCCTGCCTCCTGGTACTCGATCTATCTGCGCATCACCATGCAGACCGAACCGTTCGACCCGCTGCCCCGATTCCATCTGCACACGGGCGTCCGGCGCTGGGCGACCTTTACGTCCACGAAGACCGGGCGCCTCCGCGTCCCCTACGGCACAAAGACGACCGTCCTGCTCCGCCCGAAGGTGCCCTGGCTGGCGGGCGCGCCGCTGGCCGAGCGGTTCGCGATCGCCAAGCTGCACCGCCACAGGGACCACGAAACCGGGGAGTGGACGGACGGCTGGGTGGCGGGCGGTCCGGCGGGGCTGCTGCGCGGCATCTCGCTCAGCGAGCCGTTCCCGGACCCCGACGCCATCCTCACCGACCCGGAACTGTGGCTGACCGACGGGATGCGCGCCGCGGTCGTCCACCGGACGGCCATGGGCCGGCACCCCGTCCGGCCCGGCCTGATGCCGGACGAGCGTTCGGAGCTCATGTCGTGGGCCGAGAAGGCCCTCCCGCCTGAACTACGCGTCATGCCGGCCCGGAGGGCGACCACGCTTGGCGCGCCGACCCCCCGCAACGGCCGCACCCGCAAACCGAAACTGGATGCGACGCGTTCCCGTGTCGTAGCCGCCTACGCGATGTCCTGCCTGCGCAACAGCCGTCCCGAGCCCGGCCTGCAGCTTCTGGAAGCACGGCTGCTGTGGCAGAGCGAGCACATGCGGGACACCGCCGTGCGCGCGCTCGCCGAGCAGCTGGGCCTGGGCGAACCGGAGAGGCGTCCCACCGCCGAGGAATTCGAGGAGGCGCGCCCTGGCTCGGCCGCGGTCGTCGAATGGGCGACGCCCGAACTGACCGTCCGGCTCCGCTGCCTGAAGTTGACCGACGGCCTGGCCGGTGACCTGCCGATTCCCGAAGGCGAAGAGCGCAGCGCCGAGGCTCAGCGCACCGCGAACGCCGCCCGCCGTGACGAGGCCGCCGCGTTCCTGCGTGCGGACGAGCCCGGCCCGGACCCCTCCCTTGCCTTGGTGGAACTCGACCGCCGCAAGACCTTCAGCAGCGCTCATCATGACCCCAAGTTCGCGTTGCGGCTCGGCTTTGCGCACGCGGGCGTGCTCAGCCAGTTCGTCGAGGCCCCGATCAAGGAGCGGTACCACGACTCGGTGAAGAACATCGAGCACCGCGCGAAGCACGCGTGGAACGACGGCCTCCGCCAGCTCGGCGCCCGGCTCCTGCCCATTCCGGACGTGCGTCATGGTGCTCTCCCCGCCGGACTGTCGTACGGGGCGGTCTGGGTGGTCCGTCGCACCCGCCGCAGCCGTACCGGCTGGGAGGGGATCGCGCCCCTGGCCGTCCGCGTGACGCCCGACCCGGCCGACCCTGGACTGGCGCACATCGAGGGTTGGTGCCCGGACGCCGACGGTGGCGCCGGCGGCTGGATTCCTTATCCCAGCGCGCTGCTCAACCTCACGCAGCGGACGGACGTCCTAGCGGAACGGGCCGCCGAGGTCGGACCGGACAGTGGGAACCGCCGGGACGAGCAGCGGCGCGCCGTCCAGGAATGGCTCCAGGTCGTTTACCGGTCGCTGCGGCATGACCAGATAATGCTCATGGCCAACGCGCAGAACATCCGCACGTTCTGGCCCTGGATGCAGGACGGCGTCGTCGAGCGCGACAAGATCCGGCTGGGCCACGCGCCGCCCCGTCCGCTCCACCCCGGTGTCCGACTGCTGCGCGTCCGCACCGGAAATGACAATCGCGGTGAGACCGCGCAGTGGTGGGCCGTGGCCAAACCCGACCAGGCGAACGGGCTGGCCGTACATCTATGGACGAGCGAAGACGGAACCGGGAGAGTCTTCTGGAGCACTACGGCGAAACCGGGCAATTTCAAGACACCCAAGGGCATTCGTAAGGTCGGCCCGAACGCGGACATGCAGGCGTGGATTCCAGATCTTGTGGAACTGGCCATGCTGGGCTGTCATCAGGCCGACGGCGACGATCCCGAGACGCTGGCCCTTGTCGCGCACCATCTGCGTCAGCCACCCGAATATGACCAGGACCTGCGCAATCCGCTCCCGTTGCACCTCGCTCGCCTGGCGGAGGAGTACATCCTGCCGCTCGTCGACGAGCCGGAGGATGACCCCGAGGCCGCAACCGACGAATAACCAGCCGCCCGGCTCGTGCAAGACACATACCGTTCCGATCAGACCGGCAGCGCTCCCGGCACTGCAGGCCGTGGCGCACCTCTATCAGGCCCGTGCCCAGGCGGCCACCGGCACTATCGCGACCGCCAGTTCGACCGAGCCGACAAAATGCTGGCTGCCCGACGCCATCCCGAAGACTTGGCCTGCTGCAGTCCCACACCCCCGAGTACGGCGTACTGCAGCGCGCCACTTGCCGCATGTCGAGGTCGCAAGCTACCAGAGACGCGCAGCCGGTGGGGGATGGTGTTGAGCAGGATGTTGTCTGGTGATGGCGTCGCTCGCTCTCGGTTGTGGCCTGGGCGATGGTGAGTTGCATGCTGGAGGTATGCGGTGAGGGGGGTGGTGCGCGGGGTTGGGAGGCAGTGATGGTCAGGTTTGCGTTTCTGGGGCGGGTGTCGACGGAGGATCTTCAGGATCCGGTGGAGTCGCGGCGGTGGCAGTTGTCGCGTGCTGAGCGGCTGGTTGCCGACCGTGGGCGGATCGTGGCGGAGTTCTTCGATGTGGGGCAGTCCCGGGCGGTGGCGTGGCAGCGGCGGCCGGAGTCGGGGCGGTTGCTGGAGGCGCTTGAGGATCCCGATCGTGGTTTTGATGCCGTTGTGGTCGGGGAGCCGCAGCGGGTCTTCTATGACAATCAGTTCGGGTTGATCTTTCCGCTGTTCGTCCACTTCCAAGTGGGGCTGTGGGTTCCGGAGGTCGGGGGCGCGATCGATCCAGACTCCGAGGCGCACTGTTTGATCATGTCGGTGTATGCGGGCATGTCCAAGGCCGAGCGGCGGCGCATCCAGGTCCGGGTCCGGGCGGCGATGTCGGCTCAGGCCGAGTTCGAGGGACGTTTCCTGGGCGGTCGGCCACCTTATGGGTACCGGCTGGCTGATGCGGGCCCGCATCCCAACCCGGCGACGGCGGCCTTGGGGGCACGGAGCCATCGGCTGGAGCTCGACCCGCGGGCAGCGCCGATCGTGGAGCAGATTTTCGCTCTGCGTCTTGCGGGGTACGGCGCGCGGCGTATCGCCCGGGTGTTGGACGCTGAGGGTGTTCCGTGTCCCTCGGCGCATGATCCTGCTCGTAACCGGCATCGGGGCGGAGCGGGCTGGACGGTGGGGACCGTGCTGGCGTTGCTGCGGAATCCGCGCTACACCGGGTTCGAGGTGTGGAACAAGCAATCCAAGGCCGAGGTGCTCATCGACCCCCACAATGTCGGGTTGGGCACCCGCACGGTGATGCGGTGGAACCCGCACGAGGCGTGGGTGTCCTCACAGCGGCGGGCACATCCGGCGATCGTGAGCGTGGACGACTTCGATCATGCCCAGCGCACCCGCGCACTGCGCCAAGCGCACCGGACGTACCTCCTCCGTGGGCTGTTGCGGTGTGCGCTGTGTGGTCGGCGGATGGAGGGCGCTTGGAACAACGGGCGCGCCAACTACCGCTGCCACCACCTCCGCGCTACCGGGACGGGCGTGCCGCGCAGCGTCTTCGTCCGCGAAGACAAGATCGTGCCGCACCTGGCTGCACTCCTGATTCGCTTCAAGACTGAATCGGCGTCACGTCGCTCTTGCGAAGACGCTGACATTCCCAGGGATGCGGCGGGCCAGGTGGCGATGTGTCGGGACTTGGGGCTCACATTGAGGTACGACCATCGCCTCCAGGTCCTCACCGTTCACGGTGACCAAGGGGAGATCGCCATCCGCCTGCTATGAGCCGAGAACGAATTGATACAGGATGGTGAATGCTTTTGCAGGGAGCTTAATGCTGGGCAGCGGTGACATTTGCCCTGCAAGCAAAAGACCCAGCTCGTGAGAGGCGCCTCGGAGCTGAGTCTTGGTAGAATCCTGTATAGTTTTGCGGAGCTATACATGATCTTGTGTGTCCGAGGGGGGACTTGAACCCCCATGCCCCGTGAAGGGCACTAGCACCTCAAGCTAGCGCGTCTGCCTATTCCGCCACCCGGACCGGTTGCAGGCCGCAGTGTGGCTGCGGCGGGGTTCACCATACCAAAGGTGGCGAGTCGCGGCGAAGTCGATCGCCGGGGCACCATGGGACGGTACGCGACTACACGAGGTGATGACTGTGGCCCAGGGGCCGACCGCTGAGGACGAGGTCGTCCGGCTCTGCCAGGAGCTGATCCGGATCGACACGAGCAATCCCGGGGATCATTCGGGGCCGGGGGAACGGGCGGCGGCGGAGTACGTCGCCGAGAAGTTGGACGAGGTCGGGCTGGAGTCGCGGATCTTCGAGTCTCATCCGGGGCGGGCCAGTCTCGTCGCGCGGATCGAGGGGGAGGATCCGGGACGGGACGCGCTGCTTCTGCACGGGCATCTCGACGTCGTGCCGGCGCGCCGGGAGGACTGGTCGCGCGACCCGTTCGGGGGCGAGATCGCGGACGGGTGCGTCTGGGGGCGCGGGGCCGTCGACATGAAGGACATGGACGCGATGATCCTCGCGGTCGTCCGGCAGCGGCTGCGGGAGGGGCGCAAGCCGCCGCGGGACGTGGTGCTCGCCTTCCTGGCGGACGAGGAGGCCGGGGGCAAGTGGGGCTCGGGGTGGCTGGTCAAGGAGCATCCGGAGCTGTTCGAGGGGTGCACGGAGGCGGTGGGCGAGGTCGGCGGGTTCAGCCTGACGGTGCCCGGCGACCGGCGGATGTACCTGATCGAGACGGCGGAGAAGGGCATCGCGTGGATGAACCTGACCGCCAAGGGGACGGCCGGGCACGGGTCGATGGTGCATCCGGACAACGCGGTGACGGCCGTGGCGGCGGCGGTCGCGCGGCTCGGGTCGCACGAGTTCCCGCTGCGGTTGACGAAGACGGTGCGGGCGTTCCTGGAGCGGGCGTGCCTGGCGTACGGCGTGGAATTCGACCCGGATAATCCGGAAAAGTGCCTTTCGGAGATCGGTCCGCTGGCGCGGATGATCGGCGCGACGCTCCGGAACACGCTCAATCCGACGCGGTTGGACGCCGGGTACAAGACGAACGTCATTCCGCAGTCGGCGACGGCGCAGGTGGACGGACGCTTTCTTCCCGGGCACGAGTCGGAGTTCTTCGCGACCGTGGACGAACTTCTCGGTCCGGACGTCGAGCGGGATTTCGTCCATCACGACCACGCGCTGGAGGCGGAGTACGAGGGCGCGCTCGTCGCCGCCATGGAGGCCGCTCTGATCTCGGAGGACGCGGGCGCGCTGCCGGTGCCGTACTGCCTGAGCGGCGGGACGGACGCCAAGGCGTTCGCGCGGCTCGGAATGCGCTGCTACGGCTTCGCGCCGCTGAAGCTCCCCCCAGAGTTGGACTTTTCCGGAATGTTCCATGGAATCGACGAGCGCGTTCCGGTGGACGGGCTGCACTTCGGCGTCCGGGTCCTTGACGCATTTCTTGATCGGTCTTGAATCTGGCGCGCCATTGCACTCCGTAGTGCTATCGTCACACTGAACGCTTTTCGTCCTGGGTGGTCCCACACGCACGGCCCAGGCGAAAAGTGTTCATTTCTTGCGGACGATCTGGTCGCGACGGGGGTTCTTCGGTGGCAGGCGGCGCGGTGGTGTCGGGGGCGGTCTCCGTCCTCGCGCGTCGCGCCGTCCGCCGGATCCTCGTCCTGGCCGGGTTGGCGGTCGCCGGCTGGCTGCTCGGCTGCGCCGCGCAGTCGGCGGCGGCCCACGCCGACGAGCTGCCCGCGGTCCCGTCGCAGGTCGTCGCGGGGACGCCCGTCCTGGGCTCCGCGGTTCAGACCGCGCCGCGCCCGGTGGGGCACGTCGTGCGGGAGGTGTCGGAGAAGGCACCGGTCGAGCAGCGGGAACCGGTGACGCTCGCGCCGCCTCCGGCCCCCTTGGAAATTCCAGCAATTTCGGGGGCTCCGGAGACTCCGCGTTTCGTAGCGAACGCGCATGAGGGCAAGGCCGTGCCCGCGGGCCATTCCGCCCCGGCATCGCCCTTGACCCGGCATCGCGCCGCGAAGATCGTCCAGGCGGCTCCGGCCGCCGGCGGACACGCGGCGAACCAGGTCGTCCGGCATCGCCCGGCGCCGATGCGGGCGCCCGCCGCGCCCACCCCGCCCGACGACCACTCCGCGATCGGCAACTCCGCCGCGTCCGGTGCGGTCGCGGGCCTCCCGGACGTCCTCGCATGGACGCCGGCTCCGCCGCGGGCCTCGGTCCCGCGTGCGCTCAGCGCGCTTCCCCCGGCCGTCCGCACCGCCGCGGACGAGCCGACCTTCGCGCCCGACTGAGCACCGGTCACAGTCTCCGGACCCGCCCCCGCGTGCCTTGAGGGGCCAGGTCCGGGACGTGTCGTGCGCTCCGCGCGGCACGTCACCCCCTCACGAATCACGAGACCTCGTCTCAACCCCCAACCATTGAACGGAGCATCATGCGAACGTGGGCTAAAAGCACGTCCCGGGCCGCCGTGGTCGCCGCGGGCGTCGTCGTCCTCGGCGTCAGCACCCTCCCGGCGAACGCCTTCGCCGACACCACCGACGGCACCGGGAGCGTCCTCGGCGGCAACCAGGTGAACGCGCCGATCTCCGCGCCGGTCGACGTCAGCGGCAACGGCGTCGCCGTCATCGGAAAGTCGATCGCCGGGTCCGGCGGCGGTGCGAAGGTCCGCCAGAACGGCGGCGGAGGCACCGGGCAGCAGACGGCCGGCACCTTCGGCGTCGGCTCCGGAAACCAGGTCAACGCGCCCGTCGCCGCGCCGGTGAACGTCTGCGGCAACGGCGTCGCCGTGATCGGCATCGCGGTCGCGGGCTGCCAGGGCGGGTCCACCGTCAAGGGCGGCGGCGGTGCCGGCGGGGGCCAGAAGACCGACGGGACGGGCGGCGTCGCCTCGGGCAACCAGGTGAACGCGCCGGTGTCCGTCCCCGTCGACGTGTGCGGCAACGCGGCGGCGGTCGTCGGCGTGGCGGGCGCGGGCTGCAAGGGCGGGTCCACCGTCAAGGGCGGCGGCGCCGGGTCGGGGCAGTCGACATCCGGCGTGTTCGGCGTCGGGTCCGGAAACCAGGTCGACGCGCCGATCAGCGTGCCCGCGGACGTCTGCGGCAACGCGGTCGGCAACGCGGTCGCGGCCTGCCACGGCGGCGCGTCCACGGGCGGCGGCGGGACCGGCGGGTCCGGCGGGTCCGGCGGGTCCGGCGGGTCCGGCGGGTCCGGCGGGCAGACCACCGACGGCACCTTCGGCGTCCTCTCCGGAAACCAGGGAAACACGCCGGTCGACGCCCCGGCGGAGGTGTGCGGCAACGCCGCCGCGATCATCGGGCAGGCCGCCGCGCTCTGCAAGGGCGGCACCCACGTCCACGGCGGGCACGGCGGCGACCAGCACACGTCCGGGGTGGACGGCGTCCTCGCGGGAAACCAGGGCGGCGCGCCGACCACGGCCCCCGTTGACGTGTGCGGGAACGCGGCGGCGGTCGTCGGCGCGGCGACCCCGGTGTGCGCGGACGACCCCTACCAGGACCCGTACGACAACCCGTACCGCCGGACGTCCGGCGTCCTGGACGGCTCGCTGCAGAACCCCGACCTGATCGACACCGTCTCCCTGCTCGGCACCCAGGCGCCGCGGGGAACGGCGGACCTGCTGCCGGAGAACGGCGCCCTGACCATGAACGGCGTCCTGGTGCAGAAGGACGCGCTGGCGGAGGCGGTGGGCGGCCTCTCGAAGGCGGGCGAGGGCAGGGAGGCGCGGATCTCCGGCGGCACGCCCGGGACGGGCGGCCAGCCGAAGCCGGGCGGCCTGATCGCCAACGGGATCCTGCCGAAGGAGCTGTCCAACGTGGGCGGCACCGGTGCCCGGCAGGCGGCGAGCGGCCTGCCGAAGCTGGACACGCTTTCCAAGAAGGCCGCCCTGCCGAACGGCGCCCTGCCGAAGAACGGCGGGCTGAACCAGGCGGGTCTGCCCAAGGGGCACGTCCAGGACGGCGCGCAGCCGAAGGGGACGAACCCCGGGCCCCTGCTGTCCGCGACGCGCCACGTCCCGGGCGCGCCGAGCGCTGAGACGCTGCCCGCGACGTCCGTCGTCCCGGGCACGGCCGAGATCGGGCCGATCAAGAAGGTCGCGGCGGTGCAGCCGACCAAGGAGCGGCACGGGTCGAGCTGGACGGTGGCCGCCGCCGGGGTGGTCTCGTTCATGGCCGGTGTGCTGACGCTGGTCCGGCGGACTCCCGCGCACCGGACGGCGTCCGCCCACCAGTAGGTCCGCCCACCAGTAGGACGGAACCGCGGCGCGCCCCGCGCGCCGCGGTACCGGGGCCGCCGGGAGGCAGGCGGCCGCCGGAAGACCAAGGCCCATCGCCACCCCCCTCCAGGCGGAGCCCTTCCTTCCGAGCGGCCCACCCCACCTCCCGGCGGCCACCTAGCCCCCAAGCCCCCCGCCCCAAGCGCCCGGCCACAAGTACCGGCCATGAGGCCCCACTACGAGCGCCCGGACACGTACGCCTCGCCACAACCCGCCCGGCGTAGCCATTTCGCGACAAGCACCTTGCCTCAAGGGGCATAACCACGCTCCGTTGGCGGGCGTCCTCACCCGGAGCGCGCCTCCGGGGCGCATGCCTCTCGGTGGAGCGAGCCCGATTACCTTTCGGTGGCTCGCTCCTTTCTGCGTCATCACACGTCTCGGCAGGTAGGGGCGTCACTTCGGTGGGAGATTCGTGCTACCGCGGCGGCGCGTCCTCGGAGCCGAGGCCCAGCCCGACACACCGGCCCCCACCGACCGTCACGATCACCACCGGTCACGGAGAGGAGTCGCGCGGCGCCCAGGCCCGAGACCGTCCGGAATGCGGCTCGCCCTTCCGGCGTTGACGTTCACGAGGGTCAGGACGTCCACCCGCACGGCTTCGCCGAAGTGACCGTACGTAGTGCTACACTCCCGGCGGACTGCCGGGAACGGTCAGAACGTGCGGACGACGCGGATGACCTTGCGGCGGAGTTGAATACGGCGGCGGCCGTCCGGGTAGAGGCGCAAACGGTCGATTTCCCAGCCGCCGCGCTCTGCGTGCTCGGTCAGGATCTGCCGGGCGGTGTCACGCGAGGTGCCGCGGGGCAGGGACAGGACGAGGTAGGTGTACTCCGCCATTGCGACCATTATTACTGGTCTACCGCGTGTCCGGCACCGTACGGTGGCGACCCGGTCCGCGCGGCCTCCGGCGGCATGTCATCCTGTCTGAGGCGCGCGGCGGTGAGAATCCCGTCCGCCTCCTGGGGCGGTGAGGTGGACGGAGACGCCCGGCGGGCATGAACGCGCCGTCCCGGGACGTTGTACGAAGCCGGTAAGAAAGAGCCTGTTCAAGAGGACCGAGACAGCGAGGTTGGAGCGACTGTGCCAGCCAAGAACGGCACCGCGGATCGTGGCCGGGGCAACGGAGCCGGTACCCGCCTGGTGATCGTCGAGTCGCCCGCGAAGGCGAAGACGATCGCGGGGTACCTGGGCCGTGGCTACATCGTGGAGTCCAGTATCGGCCATATCCGGGATCTCCCGGGGAGCGCCTCGGAGGTGCCGGCCAAGTACAAGGGCGAGTCGTGGGCGAAGCTGGGCGTCAACGTGGAGCGCGAGTTCGAGCCGCTCTACGTCGTCAACTCCGACAAGCGTCAGCAGGTCCAGAAGCTCAAGAAGCTGCTCGCCGAGGCCGACGAACTCTACCTCGCGACGGACGAGGACCGGGAGGGCGAGGCGATCGCCTGGCACCTCCAGGAGGTGCTGAAGCCGAAGGTCCCCGTCCACCGGATGGTCTTCAACGAGATCACCAAGGACGCGATCCAGCGCGCCGCCGCGAACCCGCGCGAGCTGAACATGCCGCTCGTCGACGCGCAGGAGACGCGCCGCGTCCTGGACCGCCTCTACGGGTACGAGGTCAGCCCCGTCCTGTGGAAGAAGGTCATGCCGAAGCTGTCGGCGGGCCGGGTGCAGTCGGTGGCGACGCGGCTGGTGGTCGAGCGGGAGCGGGAGCGGATCGCGTTCGTCCCGGCCCACTACTGGGATATCGCGGCCCAGTTCGACACGGGCAAGGACGACGAGCCCAAGGTCTTCAAGGCCGGGCTGGTCTCGGTCGACGGCAAGCGCGTCGCGCAGGGCCGCGACTTCGCGTCCGACGGGACGCTCAAGACCCGTGACGCCCTCCACCTGGACGAGCCCGCCGCGCGCGCCCTGGCCGAGCGGCTGCGCGACCGTCCCTACGAGGTCACGACGGTCGAGCGGAAGCCGTACACGCGCCGCCCGTACCCCCCGTTCCGGACGACGACCCTCCAGCAGGAGGCGTCCCGCAAGCTGAACTTCTCCGCGAAGTACACGATGTCGGTGGCGCAGAAGCTGTACGAGAACGGCTTCATCACCTACATGCGAACCGACTCGATCACGCTGTCGGAGACGGCGATCACGGCGGCGCGGCGGCAGGCGGCGGCGCTGTTCGGCGGCGAGTACGTCCCGGACAAGCCGCGCGTGTACGCGTCGAAGGTGAAGAACGCGCAGGAGGCGCACGAGGCGATCCGCCCGGCGGGCGACACGTTCCGCACGCCGGGGGAGACGGGCCTGTCCGGCGACCAGTTCCGGCTGTACGAGCTGATCTGGAAGCGGACGATCGCGTCCCAGATGAAGGACGCGCTGGGCCAGTCGGTGTCGATCCGCGTCGCCGGGAACTCCACGCAGAACGAGCGGGCCGAGTTCGGCGCGACCGGAAAGACGATCACCTTCTACGGGTTCCTGAAGGCGTACGTCGAGAGCGCGGACGACCCGTCCACCGACCGGGACGACCAGGAGCGCCGCCTCCCGAACCTGGCCGAGGGCGACCCGCTGACCGCGAACACCGTGGACGCCGAGGGCCACTCGACCCGTCCGCCCGCCCGCTACACCGAGGCCAGCCTGGTCAAGGAGCTGGAGGAGCGGGAGATCGGGCGGCCGTCCACCTACGCCTCGATCATCGGGACGATCATCGCCCGCGAGTACGTGTTCAAGAAGGGCACGGCGCTCGTCCCGTCGTTCCTGGCGTTCGCCGTGGTGAACCTGCTGGAGCAGCACTTCGGCAACCTGGTCGACTACGACTTCACCGCCCACATGGAGGACGGTCTCGACGAGATCGCCCGCGGCGAGGCCGAGCGCGTCCGCTGGCTGACCCGGTTCTACTTCGGCGACAACGGCGAAGAGGGCTTGAAGGAGCTGGTCGGCGACATCGGCGACATCGACGCCAAGGGCGTCAGCTCGTTCCCGATCAAGGGCTCCGACATCGTCGTCCGGGTCGGCCGGTACGGGTCCTACCTCGACCGCGACGGCGAGCGCGTCAACATCCCGGACGACATCGCGCCCGACGAGCTGACGGCCGAGAAGGCCGAGGAGCTGATGGCGCAGCCGTCCGGCGACCGGGAGCTCGGCACCGACCCGGAGACCGGGCACACGATCGTCGCGAAGTCGGGGCGGTTCGGCCCGTACGTCACCGAGATCCTGCCCGAGCAGGCGCCTCCGGCCGAGGGCGAGAAGAAGCGGCGCACGAAGAAGGCCGACGCGCCGAAGCCGCGCACCGGTTCGCTGTTCAAGTCGATGTCGCTCGACACGATCACGCTGGACGACGCGCTGAAGCTGCTGTCGCTGCCGCGCACGCTCGGCGAGATCGACGGCGAGCCGGTCACCGCCCAGAACGGGCGCTTCGGCCCGTACATCAAGCGGGGCACCGACAGCCGTTCGCTCTCGTCCGAGGACGAGCTGTTCACGGTCACGCTGGAGCAGGCGAAGGAGCTGCTGGCGCAGCCGAAGCAGCGCGGCCGCCGGGCCGCCGCCGCGGCGCCGCTGCGCGAGCTCGGCAACGACCCGTCCAGTGAGAAGCCGGTCGTGGTGAAGGAGGGACGGTTCGGCCCCTACGTGACGGACGGGGAGACCAACGCCTCCCTGCGCAAGGGCGACGAGGTCGAGTCGATCACCATCCAGCGCGCCGCGGAACTGCTCGCGGAACGGCGCGAGAAGGTGGCCGCGGGCGGCACGAAGAAGAAGACGACAACGCGCCGTCGAACCTCCGCAAAGTCCGGCTCCTAGGGACATCCACGCCGATACCCTGACCGACATGACCAGAACGGGCGCATCCCGGCCGCACCCCGCGGCGTCACCGCCGCCGGGAGTCTCGCCGCTTTCCTCGATCGGGCCGTTCCGGCGGCTGCGGTCGGCGCTGGCGCTGTCCGGGCTCGGGCTGTGGCTCGCCGTTCCGGCGCTGACCGCGATGGCCGCGCTGCTGACCCGCGACGACACGGCCGCCGTCCAGGTCCGGGCGGTCGGCGGCGTGCTGGTGCTGCTGGTGCTGCCCGCGGTGCTGCTCGCCCCGGTCGGCGGCGCGCTCGCCGCCCGCGTCGACCGGCGGCTGATGCTGATCGTCGCGGACGTGGTGCGGTTCGTGGTCGTGCTGACCGTCCCGCTGGTGGGGACGCTGCCGTGGACGTTCGCCGCCGCGTTCCTGGTCTCCTGCGCGGGCCTGCTGTGGGCGCCCGCCGCCCGCGCGTCCCTGCCCGCCCTGGTCCCGGACGACGAGCTGCGCCCCGGCGCGCACCGCACGGCGAACCGCGTCCTCGTCGCCCCGGCCCCGGTCGCGGCGCTGCTGTTCGCCGTCCTCGCGCTGATCGCCAACGGGACGCTCGGCCGCGGCTCGCGCGCCGACCTCGCCCTCTACGTGACGGCCGCCGTGTTCGTCGCCTCGGCCGCCGCCGTGGCGCTGGTCCGCGAGATCCCGGCGTCCGAGCAGGTCCGCGCCGTCGCGCCGGTGAAGGCGATCTTCCAGGGGCCGGGGACGGCCGCCGCGCGCGGCGTCGGGCTCGCGGTGACCGCCGCGTCGCTCACGGCGGGCGCGGTCGTCGGGGTCGCCCGCGTGCACACCGGCGAGCTGGGCGGAGGCGACGCCGGGTACGGCAGCGTCCTCGCCGGGCTGGCGATCGGGCTCGGGTCCGGGGTGTTCCTCGGGCCGCGCGTGCTCGTCCCGTTCAGCCGCCGGAGGCTGCTCGGCCTCGCGGTGATCGCGGCCGCGGTCGCGCTGGTCGTGATCGCGCTCGTGCAGAACCTCGTCGTCGCCGTGTTCACGACCGGGTTCCTCGGCGTGTTCGCGGGGGCCGCGTGGGCGACCGGGAGCATCGCGCTCACCGATCCCGACGCGCCCGAGGACACCCGTCCGGCCGGCTACCTGCGGTCGGTCGCCGTCGTGACCGCGGCGGTCGCGTTCGCGGCCGTCTCGCTGGTCGCGGGCGCGGTCGGGTCGCACCGGCTCGACGTCGGCGACTCGGTGTACGACTTCGACGGGACGGGCGCCGCGATGCTGATCGCGGCCGTGCTCGCGCTGCTCGCCGGGCTGGTCGGGTTCCGGCGGCTGGACGACCGGCGCGGCATCCCGCTCGTCCCCGACCTGCGCGCCGCGCTGCGCGGCGAGATCTACACGCCGCCGGAGCAGGCCCCGGCGGCGGAGCGGCCCGTCCGGCGCGAGCGCGGCGTGTTCATCGCGTTCGAGGGCGGCGAGGGCGCGGGCAAGACCACGCAGGCGCGGCTGGCGGCGATCTGGCTGCGCGACCACGGCTACGACGTCGTCACGACGCACGAGCCCGGCGCCACCAAGATCGGGATGCGGCTGCGCGCGATGCTGCTCGACCGCGACACGACCGGGCTGTCCGACCGGGCCGAGAGCCTGCTGTACGCGGCCGACCGCGCCGACCACGTCGCGAACGTGATCCGGCCCGCGATGGACCGCGGCGCCATCGTGGTGAGCGACCGGTACGTCGACTCGTCCCTCGCCTACCAGGGCTTCGGCCGGCAGCAGCGCGTCGAGGACATCGCCCGCGTGAACGCCTGGGCGACGGGCGGGCTCGTCCCGGACCTGACCGTCCTGCTGGAGATCCCGCCGCAGGCCGGGCTCGGGCGGCTGTCCGCGCCCGCCGACCGGATCGAGTCCGAGTCGCAGGACTTCCACGAGCGCGTCCGCGCCGGGTTCCGCGCGCTCGCCGAGGCCGACCCCGACCGCTACCTGATCCTGGACGCGAGCCGTCCGCAGAACGAGCTGAGCCGCGAGATCCAGTACCGCATCCGGGAGATCCTCCCCGACCCGGTGCCCGCGGGCGCCGAGGACGTCACCGGCACCTTCCCGGTCATCACCGAGTACTGAACGGTCCGGGCCCCGGCCCGGCTAGCCTTTGAACCATGAGCGTGTGGGACGACCTCGTGGGCCAGGAGCCGGTCATCGCGCAGTTGTCGGCGGCCGCGGCGGGCGAGGGCGGTCTCGCGCACGCCTGGCTGTTCACCGGCCCGCCCGGCGTGGGCCGCTCCACCGCCGCCCGCGCGTTCGCGGCGGCGCTCCAGTGCGAGGAGACGCCGCGGGGCTGCGGGCACTGCCCGTCCTGCCACCAGGTGCTCCAGGGCACGCACGCCGACGTCGAGCTGATCCGCCCGGCGGGGCTGTCGTACGGCGCGGCGGAGGCGCGGAAGCTGGTGCTGCGCGCGTCCTCGGCGCCGAGCGGCGGACGCTGGCAGATCGCCCTGTTCGAGGACGCGCACCGCGCGACGGAACCGGCCGCGAACGTCCTGCTGAAGGCGATCGAGGAGCCCCCGCCGCGGACGCTCTGGCTGCTCTGCACCCCGTCCCCCGACGACCTGCTCGTGACGATCAAGTCGCGCTGCCGGGTGGTGACGCTGCGGACGCCGCCCGTCCGGGCCGTCGCGGACATGCTCGTCCAGCGGGTGGGCGTCGCCCCTGACGCGGCGGAGTCGGCGGCGCGGATGGCGCAGGGCGACGTCGGCCAGGCGCGCCGCCTCGCGACGGACCCGGAGGCGCGCGGCAGGTACGAGGCCGTCATGGCGGTGCCGCGCCGGCTGACGTCGGTGGGCCCGGCGGTCGCGGCGGCGGAGGCGATCGTGAAGGCCGCCGAGGCGGAGGCGGCGGCGCAGACCACCGAGCTGGACGACGCCGAGACGACGGCGCTGCGCAAGGCGCTCGGCGAGAGCGAGAAGGGCCGCATGCCGCGCGGGACGGCGGGCGCCCTGAAGGAGCTCGCCGACCGGCAGAAGTCCCGGGCGACCCGGTTGAAGCGCGACTCGCTCGACCGGACGCTGCTCGACCTCGCGTCCTATTACCGGGACGTCCTGACGTTGCAGCTCGGCGCGGGCAGCGAGCTGGTGAACGTCGACCTCGGCCCCGAGCTGCGGACGGCGGCGCGGAACGGGCGTCCGGAGGACACGCTCCGCCGCCTCGACGCGATCATGGCGTGCCGGGAGCGGCTGGAGGCGAACGTCAACCCGCTGCTGGCGGTCGAGGCGCTCACCCTCGCCCTCCGCACCGGCTGAGCCGCGCCCCGCGCCGCGCGCGGTTGGACCGCTGCCGGGCGGGCCTTCGCATGCCGGACGGACGTCCGGAACCCCGGCTTACACGAGATCTCCCTTTTCGTTACATAACCGTTCGCATCTCTCAACGGGAACTCGCGTACCTTCGCCTGGCTTGGTCCCCATTTCTCGGGTCTGCTCCCCAACGGCCAGGAGGTCTGCTTTGCGGCGAGCCTTGATTTCCGCGGCGTGCGCCGTCACGACGGTGACGGCGCTCGCGTTCCCAGCGTCAGCGGCTCCGAACCCAACGCAGGCGAAGGGTGAGGTTTCGGAGTACGTCGTCCTCTACAAGGAGGGCGTCTCCCCGGACGCGGCGCACCGCGCGGTGCGGTCGGCCGGGGGTTCGATCGTCCGCGAGAACACCGACGTGGGCGTCGCCACCGTCCGTTCCGGCAACCCCGGGTTCGTCCGCGCCGCGATGCGCGAGCGGGCGCTGGACGGCGCCGCGCGCAACCGCGTCATCGGCGAGGCCCCGAAGACGCCGAAGAAGAAGGCCGCGGACGTCGAGCGGACCGTCGGCACCAAGACCAGGGCGGCCCTGGCCGGAAAGCCGTCAAAGAACAAGGAGCCGCTCGCCGATCTGCAGTGGGACATGAAGCAGATCCACGCGACGGCGGACGGCTCGTACAAGAAGGAGCCCGGCGACAAGCGCGTGCTCGTCGGCGTCCTCGACACCGGCGTGGACGGTGACCACCCCGACATCGCGCCGAATTTCAACCGCGAACTCAGCCGCAATTTCACGACCGACATCCCGACCGACGCGAACGGCGCCGAGGTCGACGGGCCGTGCGAGTTCAAGTCGTGCGTCGACCCCAACGACTGGGACGACAACGACCACGGCACGCACGTCGCGTCCACGATCGCCTCGCCGCGCAACGGGCTCGGTATGGCGGGCGTCGCGCCGAACGTCTCGATCGTCAACATCCGCGTCGGGCAGGACTCCGGCTACTTCTTCCTCCAGCCGACCGTCGACGGCCTCACGTACGCGGCGAAGAACGGCATCGACGTCGTCAACATGTCGTACTACGTGGACCCCTGGCTCTACAACTGCGCCGACAACCCGGCGGACAAGCCCGAGGACCAGCTCGAACAGCGCACCATCATCACGGCCGTCCAGCGGGCGCTGGACTTCGCGCACGAGCGGAACGTCACGCTGATCTCCGCCGCGGGCAACGAGCAGGTCGACTACACGAAGACCAACGTGGACACCACGAGCCCCGACTTCGCGTCCGAGCCGGGCGAGAAGCCGTACGAGCGGACCGTCCCGGCGAGCTGCGTGTCGATGCCGACCGAGGGCGAGCACGTCATCCCGATCTCGGCTACCGGCCCGAGCACCCGCAAGTCGTACTACAGCAGCTACGGCAACGGGTACGTGGCGGTGGCCGCGCCCGGCGGCGACAAGGTCGACACGACCGACCAGCGTCCGGACGACCGCGCCGGGATCTGGGCCGCCTACCCCGAGCGGCTGGCGAAGGCCCGCGGCGAGCTGAACGCCGACGGGACGCCGAAGACGCCGAACATCATCCGCAGCTGCAAGGGCGACGAGTGCGCCTACTACCAGTCGATCCAGGGGACGTCGATGGCGTCGCCGCACGCGGTCGGCGTCGCGGCCCTCATCGTCAGCCGGTACGGGCACCGGGACCGCCGCAACGGCGGCCTCACCCTCGACCCGCGCGCCGTCGAGGGCATCCTGCGCGGCACCGCGACCGCCAAGGACTGCCCGGACCCGCGGACGTTCGAGTACGTCTGGTACACGCAGCAGGACGGCAAGTGGGTCAAGCACACGTCGACCCAGACCTGTGAAGGCTCGAAGGGCCAGAACGGGTTCTTCGGCAACGGCATCGTGGACGCGCTGAACGCCATTCGCCACTGACCGTCTTTCGCAACGGCCCCCGGCTTCCCGGCCGGGGGTCGTTCTTTTCGGGAGGGGTCACCACGTTCCGTGCGACCATGGCGACGCCCCGGAACATCGCGGATCGGAGGGAGCCCCGGTGACCGAGCCCCGCGAGGACGGACCCGACGCGCCAGGACGGCGGTCGCCGCGGCCCCTGGTGCTGGTGGCGCTGTTCACGGCCTTCGTTCTTTCCGTCGTCGGAATGACGGCGGGCACCTACCTGGTGTTCGACCGGACGATGGGAAAGGACGACGCGAAGGGCGGCGCCGGACGCCAGGTGAACGTGTTCCTGTGCGTGAAATCGTCCGATCCCGCGAAATGCGGGCAGGGAGCCGCGACCGACCTCCAGAAGGACGCGATCAGGAAGCGACTGCAGAGCATGCCCAAGGTGCGTTCGGTCGTATACCTGTCGCAGGACCAGGCGTGGGCTGACTTCAAGCGGAAGTTCGCCGACGACAAGGACCTGATCGGCAGCGTCCGCCCGCAGGACATCCCGGACTCCTTCCAGGCCCGGGTCGAGGACGGCGGGGCCGCGAAGGCCGTGAAGGCGGCGATGACCGGTGTCCCCGGCGTGGAGGCCGTCGTCCTGGACCGCCCGGCGTGAACGCCCGACCTTCATGCCGGGGGACTCGGGCATGATGGAGGAATGCCGTACCGAGTCACGTTCGTCTGCACGGGCAACATCTGCCGCTCCCCGATGGCCGAGTGGGTCCTGCGCCACCACGTGGCGGAGGAGGGCCTGGACGCCGAGGTCGACAGCTCGGGCACCGGCTCCTGGCACGTCGGCGACGGCGCCGACGAGCGGACGGTCGAGACCCTGCGCCGGGCGGGCTACCGGTCGGCGCACATCGCCCGGCAGTTCGAACCGGGCTGGTTCGACCGCTACGACCTGATCGTCGCCCTGGACGAGGGGCACCTCAACGCCCTCCGCGCCATGGCCCCGGGCGAGGAGGCGCGCGGCAAGATCCGCCTGCTGCGCGAGTTCGACCCGGACGCGGGCCCCGACCTCGACGTCCCCGACCCGTATTACGGCGACGACGCGGGCTTCGACCTCGTCCTGGAGCAGGTGGAGGCGGCGATGCCGGGCCTCCTTGAGGAGATCCGCGCGGCGCTCAAGGAGGACTGAGTGCCCGCCCGGCTCGCGCGGCTCCTCGGCGCCGACGTCGAGGACCTGCGCGGCCTCGGCTCCAGCCACGCGTGGACGCTGCACCGCGCGTCCCTCGCCGACGGGCGCGAGGTGTTCGTGAAGGCCGCGTCCGACCAGGCCGGGGTGTTCGCGGCGGAGGTCGCCGGGCTGCGCTGGCTGGGGGAGGCGGGGCCGGACGCGCCCGTCCCGGACGTGGTCGCCGCCGACGAGCACATGCTCGTGCTGCCGTGGCTTGAGCCCGCGTCGCCGACGCCGTCCGCCGCGGAGCGGTTTGGACGCGAGCTGGCCGCCCTGCACACCGGCCGCCGTCCCGCCGAGTACGGCGCGCCGTGGGACGGCTTCATCGCCGACCTGCCCCTCGACAACACCCTCTCCGAAGGTCGTGACTGGCCCGCCTGGTACGCGGAGCGGCGGCTCGAACCGTACCTGCGGGACGGCGCCCGGCACCTGTCGTCCGGCGAGATCCGGCTGGTCGAGCGGGTCATCGAGGACATCGGGACGCTCGCCGGGCCGCCGGAGCCGCCGAGCCGCATCCACGGCGACCTGTGGTCGGGGAACGTCCAGTGGACGGGCGACCGCGCGCTCCTCATCGACCCGGCGGCGCACGGCGGCCACCGCGAGACCGACCTCGCGATGATGGCGCTGTTCGGCACGCCGCAGCTCGACCGAATTCTCGCCGCCTACGACGAGGCGGCGCCGCTCGCCGACGGGTGGCGCGCGCGCGTCCCGCTGCACCAGCTGCATCCGCTGCTTGTGCATGTGGTGCTGTTCGGCACGACGTATGGTGCCACTCTGGCCGAGGCCGCCCGCGCGGCGCTCGGCTGACGGGCGGCGCGCGGCTGCGTGCGCGGGCGGCGCGTCGGCGGCGCGGCTTCGTTGCGACGCGATAACTCCGCATTGATGGCTGTATGTCGCTAGGTAGATGAGATAGAAACGACGGGCGAACTCTCGAGAGAGGCAGGTGCGGGGCGATCCCATGGAAGGCAAGCACGATGACCCATCCCCCGGGACGCGTCTCGGTGTCGGCTCGCTGCGGGGCGCCGTCCCGCTCGGCGCGGCCGCGGCGCTGGCGCTCTTCGTCGCGGGCGGGCTCGACGTGGTGCACCGCCACCAGCGCTCCGCCGAGGAGGAGCACGAGGCGAAGCCCGCCGCGCAGGCGCGCAAGACCGAGCCGCGGTTCGTGGTCGGGGTCGCCGCGACCGGGACGGCGCTGATCGTCCGGGACGTCCGCACCGGCGCCGACGTCGGGCTCCCCGTCGCCGCGCCGCAAGGTCGCCGCTTCCACCGCGTCGCCGCCGCGAAGGACGGCTCGTACGTCGTCGCGTCCTACGCCGCGGGCAAGGTCGCGTTCCACCGCCTCCACCTCGACGCGGACGGACGCCCGAAAGACCTCAAGGACCTTCCGAAGGCCGCCGTCGCGGGCGCGTCCACCGCCTGGTCGGACCTCGCCGTCAGCCCGGACGGCGACCGCGTCGCCTACGTCACCTACCGGAAGGCGCGCGGCAGCGTGACCGTCGTGTCCGCCGGGTCCGGCGCCCGCAAGGCGTGGACGACCCGCGCGCCGGGACGGCTCAGCGCCCTCTCCTGGGCCGGGACGACGCTCTCGTTCGTGTGGACCCCCGCCGGTGGTTCGAGCGGAACCGGCCATCAGGTGCGGGCGCTCGACCTGCGCGGCGCCGGGGGCGACCTCAAGGTCAGCAAGGTCGTCCTGACCCTCCCGAAGGGCCCCTCCACGGCGGTCCTCAGCCGGGACGGACGAGGATTCATCGCGGGCTTCGTCCAGGATTCGCAGCTCTCCCTGCAGACGTACAGCCTGACCGGCAGGCCCGGCAAGGTGCTGTGGCGGCAGAAGGTGGACGGCGCCCTGACCGGCCTGCATCCCGCCCACACCGGGAAGGGCGTGCTGGCCTCGGCGGGCGACCTCTACGTCCAGGACGCGCGGCCCGTCCCCGGCAAGGACCTCGCCGACGCCGCCTGGTGACGGGTCGCTGGCGGATGCTCGCCTGGTGACGGGTCGGCTGGCGGATGCTCGCCTGATGATCGTCTTTTTTCGGACCGGATGCCCCGGTTAGGGACGGGCGCGGACGTCCTAAAGTGGGACGCACGGAACCGGGCGAACGGAGCGAAACCGTGGGCATGGTGATGGCAGTGAGCTTCACCCGTTACGGCCGGCTCTACTACCTCGACCCCGGTCCGCACAGCCCGAGCGTCGGCGACAAGGTGCTCGTCCCCACCGACTCCGGGCCGGAGGTCGCCGAATGCGTGTGGGCGCCGCAGTGGGTGTCGGACGACATCGGCGACCTGCCGGAATGCGCCGGACCCGCCACCGACGAGCACCTCGCCCGCGACGAGGCCAACCGCCGCCGCCGCGCCGAGGGGCGCTCCGTCGCCAAGCGCCTGATCCGCAGGCACGACCTGCCCATGAAGGTCATCGGCGTCGACTTCCTGGACGCCGACAACGTCTTCAAGATCTACTTCACGGCGCCGCACCGGGTGGACTTCCGCGCCCTCGTCCGCGACCTCGCCCGGGGCATCAAGGCGCGGGTCGAGCTGCGCCAGGTCGGCCCGCGCGACGAGGCCCGCCTCCAGGGCGGCATCGGCCCGTGCGGGCGCGACCTCTGCTGCGCCACCTTCCTCAA
This sequence comes from Actinomadura decatromicini, assembly GCF_008121305.1. Lineage (NCBI taxonomy): Bacteria > Bacillati > Actinomycetota > Actinomycetes > Streptosporangiales > Thermomonosporaceae > Actinomadura > Actinomadura decatromicini. The sequence continues at coordinate 852,748 of NZ_VSRQ01000002.1, forward strand.
GGATTTCGAGCCCGTCTCCGTCCGAATGGCGAAAGACCAGGATCTGCCCGTCAATCCGCTGCGGATCGCCGGGGCGTGCGGGCGGCTGATGTGCTGCCTGAAATACGAGCACCCGCTTTACGTGAAGGCGCACGAAAGGATGCCGTCGCTCGGCTCCCGCGTGGAGACGCCGAACGGCTCGGGCCAGGTGATCGGACGGAACGTCCCGGCGGACACGGTGACCGTCCGGCTGAACGGCGGCGGACGCTGCTCCTGCCCGTCCGCGTCGGTCTGCTCGCCGCGCAGGCAGCACGACGCGACGTACAACCCGGACGAGGGCTGACCGGGCTTTTCGCGTCCCTCGTCGTGAACTTGATATACGGGCGCGGTTGATCTTGGCACTTTCGTCCCCTTGCCGGGGTCGCTGGAATTCCGCACTCTTCCGGATAAACCCGTGTCCTGGGCGTCTGATCCCCGCAGGAGGCCCTGTGAAATTCCCTATCGCCGCGCTCGCCGCCGGCGTTCTCGTCACTCTCGCCCCCGCCGCGTCCGCAGCGTCCGCGTCCGCAGCGTCCGCGTCCGCAGCGTCCGCGTCCGCAGCGTCCGGGACCGCTCCCGCTCCGGCCGGTCCCGAGGGCGGTGACGCGATCTTCGCGCCCGGCGGCGTCCGCTGCACGCTGGCCTTCAACGTGCGCAAGAGCGGCGCCTACTCCTTCCTGACCGCGGGCGGCTGCGCGAAGCAGGGGCTGAACCTCTACGCCGACCCGGGCCTGACCATCGAGCTCGGCACGGTCGTCGCCGTGAACGGCCTCGTCGGACTCGCCCGCTACACCGAGCCGCACGTGGAAAGGCCGGGCAGCGTCCACCTTTTCCCAGGGTCGCAGGACATCGCCCGGTCGGGCCGCGCCACCGTCGGGCAGACGGTCTGCACCAGCGGCTCCACCACCGGCAGGCGCTGCGGCACCGTGAAAGCGCTCAACATCACCGTGAACACGCCCGAAGGGACGATCACGGGATTGGCTTCGACGTCCATCTGCACCGAACCCGGCGACAATCCGGGTGCGCCCTACTTCAACGGCGACATGGCCCTCGGCATCGGAATCGGCGGCCAGGGCGGCTGCGCTTCGGGCGGATCGTCCTTCTACAAGCCGGTCACCGATGTGCTGAACGCCTTCGGAGTCGAGGTCTACTGAATTCGGTTGTGCGCCGGGACGCGGGTGACCTAGCGTCCCGGGCATGATCTCACCGGTGTCGAACCGGCCCGTGCGGCTGCTCGGACTCGACGATCTGGCCGCCTGCCAGCGGCTCGCCATCGGCCGTAACTGGGGGCCCGAGGACCGCAAATGGCGGTTCCTGTTCTCCGTGGGCGACGTCTACGGCGTAGACGACGTGGGTGGGGAGCTCGCGGGGACGGTCGTGTCCACGCCGTACGGCAAGGACGTCGCCGCCATAAGCATGGTGCTCGTCGCCGAACGCCATGAACGGCAGGGGCTCGGCGGCCGGATGATGCGCCACGCCATGGACAACGCCGGGACGGCGAGCCTCTGCCTGACCGCCACCGACTATGGACGACCTCTCTACGAACGCCTCGGATTCCGCTCTGTCGGCCTTTGCACGACCTATACGGGAGAGGCCGGGAGCCTCGCCGGAAGCGGCGTGTCCGTCCCGGTTGAGGACGCCGACATGCCCGCCATCCATGCCCTGGACGCGGAGGTCTTCGGCGCCGACCGCTCGCTGATGCTGAATGGCCTTCCGGCGTTCTGCGAATCGTTCCGCGTCGTCCGGGACGGCCCCGGGATCAAGGGTTTCGGAGGCGTATGGCGGAACGGCGACCAGGCCGTCATCGGCCCGGTCATCGCCCACGACGCCGAAACCGCGATCGCGCTCATCGAGGAGGTCGTCCCGCCGGACGGCCTGACCCGGCTCGACATCGACCACCGCCATCCGGAACTGGTCGACTGGGCCGAAGCGCGCGGCCTGCGTCCCGCTTTCACGACCACGGTGATGGAATACGGGGAGCCCGTCTCCGGGGACCCGTCCCGCCTTTACCTGCCGGTCGCCCAGGCCCTCGGCTGAGGCCGCGCCTTCCCTTTACGCCCGCGTGCCCGCGCGGCCCGGGGAGGCACCGAGTACTGGAAGATCTTCTTCCACGTGCTCGCGACCTGCTTCGACAGCGACCCCGTGTGGTAAGGAAGGTCGTACTTCGCGCACAGCGCCCGGACGCGCGGCGCGATCTCGGCGTAGCGGTTGCTCGGGATGTCGGGGAACAGATGGTGCTCGATCTGGTGGCTGAGATTGCCGGTCATCAGATGAAACAGGCTCCCGCCCGTGATGTTCCCCGAGCCGAGAAGCTGCCGGACGTACCATTCGCCCTTCGTCTCGCCCTCCAGCCGCTCCTCCTCGAACAACTCGATGTCGCCGGGGAAATGCCCGCAGAAGATGACCGTGTGCGCCCACACGTTCCTGGCGACGTTCGCGGTGAAGTTCGCCGCTAGCGTCGAGAAGAACTGCGGACCGCTCAGCAGCGGGAACGCGAGATAGTCCTTGCCCCATTGGCGGCGAATCTTGCGTCCGATCGCGCGGACCTTCTCCTTCGTCACCGCAGGGTCGTGCGTGCCGTCCTGGACCTCCTCGACCTCCATGTCGTGCATCGCCACGCCGTACTCGAAGAACATCGCCAGCAGCACGTTCAGGATCGGCTGGGCGAGGTGGATGCGGCGCCATTCCTGCTCGGGCGCGATGCGCAGCAGCCCGTAGCCGATGTCCCGGTCCTTGCCGAGGATGTTGGTGAACGTGTGGTGGACGAAATTGTGCGTGTGCTTCCACTGCGCGGCGGGGGACACGTTGTCCCACTCCCAGGTCGTGGAATGGATTTTCGGGTCACGCATCCAGTCCCACTGGCCGTGCATGACGTTGTGCCCGATCTCCATGTTCTCCAGGACCTTCGCGAGGGTCAGCGCGGTCGTCCCGGCGACCCAGGCGGGCGGCACCGACGACGCCATCAGCAGCGCCCGGCCGCCCGCCTCCAGCCCGCGCTGCCAGCGGATCACCCGGTGGATGTAGGCGGAGTCGCGCTCGCCGAGGTCGGCGGTGATCTCGTCGCGGAGGGCGTCCAGCTCGCGGGCGATGGCGTCGTAGTCGGCGGCCGTGAGATGGGCCGTGGTGGTCGTCATGTCCGTCCGTCCTCCTTCAGAGTTCGATTTCCACAGGACCGGCGGCGGCCGAGATGCACGTCTGCACGATCTCGCCCTCCTCGCCGTGCACCTCGCCGGTGCGCAGGTCGCGGACCTTGCCCGAGCACAGCCGCCCGACGCAGGAGTAGCAGATGCCCATCCGGCAGCCGCTCGGCAGCAGCGCCCCGGCCTCCTCCCCGGCGACCAGGAGCGGAGTCGCGCCGTCGGCGTCGACCTCGACACCGCTCCGGGCGAACCGGACGCGCCCGCCCTCGCCGCCCGCCCCGCCGTCCAGGACCGTCTGGAACCGCTCGACGCGCAGCTTGTCCTCGACTCCCGCGGCCCGCCAGTGCGCGGTGAGATCGTCCAGCATGTCGCCGGGACCGCAGGCCCACGCCTCCCGTTCCGCCCAGTCAGGGCAGATCAGCGCCAGGTCGGACGGCTTGATCCGCCCGTCCGCCTCCGTGTGCCGCTCATGCAGGCGCAGCCCGTCCATCCCCCGCAGCTCGGACCCGAAAATGACATCGCCCGCCCTCCGGTCGGAGTGGACGAGCACCGCGTCCTTCGTCCCGCGAAGGTGCCGCAGGATGGCCATGACCGGCGTGATCCCGCTGCCCGCCGTCACGAACAGCAGCTTTCGCGGGACGGACTCGGGCAGCACGAAGTCGCCCTCCGCCGCCGCGAGCCGCAGGATCGTCCCCGGCTGGACATTCCGGACGAGATGCGCGGAGACCCTCCCGTCCGGCGCCGCCTTGACCGTGATCGTGATGCGCCCGTCCCGGCGCGGCGGGGACGACAGCGAGAACGTCCGCCAGTGCCGCACGCCGCCGACGTCCACGCCGACCTTGACCCACTGCCCCGGCCGATGCCCTCGCCAGGCCCGCCCCGGCTTGATCACCAGCGTGGCCGCGCCGGGCGCCTCGTGCCGGACGGCTTCGACCCGTCCGCGCAACTCGTCCGCCGACCACAGCGGGTTGACCAGCCCGAGATAGTCCTCCGGCAGGAGCGGCGTGGTGAGCCGCCGCGCGACCGCCGCGACCCGCCGCGACCCGCCGCCGAACCGCCCCGCACGCCGCGATGCCGCACCCACGATGCCTCCCGGATGGAGCCCAACCTACGTTTGCGTAACTTACGGAAGCGTAGGAACCCGCTCAACCCCCGAACGCCAAAAGCGACCGGCATCACAACACCGCAAAGACCCCTTTTCCCCAACGCCCCCGCCACCAACACCTCACCTCCCGCCCGAACGACCTCCTCCACAAAACGATCACCCTCCCACCCACCCCCGAGCAGCCCTCCAACCGACCGCGTCTAGACCCTCGACAACCAACCCCCGCAACGCCACCAACCAAACCCACCCACCGCCCGCCGACGAGCCGAACACCCAGCCGAACGACCACCCCCACCGACGCACGTTCCACAGATCAGTCAGCCCCCTTCCCCCGTCCCCGGGCCCCCGTCCCCGGGCCCCCGTCCCGGGCCCCCGTCCCGGACGCTCCGTCCACGGGCGCTCCGTCCACGGGCGCTCCGTCCACGGGCGCTCCGTCCACGGGCGCTCCGTCCACGGGCGCTCCTCGAATTGGGTAGGCCGAGCCTCGGCCGGACCCTTATCGCCAACGGCGCACGTTCCGGAGGACCACCGGCCATGCCCGCCCCGATCCCAGATGCTTACCGACCAGCAATGAGCAGAACAGTCGGCCGAACGACCACGCCAGCGACGCGCGTCTGGAGAGCCCCAGACCCTCCCCCGGCCTGCGGGCACTCCCCACCCATCGGTGAGCAGAGCACCTGGCTGCCGGATGCCGGTCAATTGATGACGATCAATTCAGAAGGCGGGGAAAGAGACCAGGGGAGCCAGGAGGCAGCACGAAACACAATCGACCGATCACCGTCCCGCAACGCCCAGACGGCTACGCACCGGGACGCCGTCGCCCCCTCGCCCGCCTGCCGTCCGCCGCCGGGTCGGCGGCGCCATTCCTTGCGCGCCCTCGTCCTCTGCGCGCCCTCGTCCTCTGCGCGACCCCGCCCTTACGTGAGCCCGTCCTTGCGCGCCCTCGTCCTTCCACGTGCCCGTTCTTGCGCGGGCCTGTCCTTGCGCGGGCCCGTCCTTCCGCGACCCTGTCCTTGCGCGAGCCCGTTCTTGCGTGTCCTCGTTCTTGCGCGTCCTCGTTCTTGCGCGTCCTCGTTCTTGCGCGACCCCGCCCTTACGGGGCCTGTCCTTACGTGGGCCCGCCCTTACGCGACGCCGTCCCCTTTCCACGTTCGCCCTTTTCGCGTTCGGACCCGTCCAAGTCAGTGAGTAAGGCAATCCGCGATGGAGTTGGCGGGTTCGCGGCGAGCGGGGCTTAGGCGAACGGACTGGTCGGACGCGATTGCAGGACTCCGTCGACGAAAATGTCGACCTTCTCGCTGTAGAAGCAGACCAGCCCGGCCACCTTGCGGCTCTCGTCCAGCGGAGTCGGGTACGACCACGCCAGATCCTCGTGGAGCTTGCCGCCAGCGCGCACCGACCAATACTCAGCGGTGCCCTTGTACGGGCAGCGCGTCACCGTGTCGGTGTGTTCGAGCAGATCCATCCGAACGTGCGTCTTCGGCAGGTAATAGCGGACGGGGAGCCCCGTCTCGAACAGCAGCCGCGGGCTGGACGACTCCGCGACCGTCACCCCGTCCACCTCAACCCGGACGTTCCGCGAAGCAGCCAACACGTCCACTCGCGTGTAGGGGTCACGTGGGTGGACGAAGACCTCCTCGTCCTCCTCGAACCAGGCGTCCATCGCGTCCCACTCCAGGCGGACCAGCCCGCGGAGCTCCTCGATGGGCGAGTCGGTGTACCGAAGCGCGGCGCCCGGCCTCTCCGTGCCGTCCACCTTCACGGTGTAGGCAGTGGCGTCACCGCGGCTCGGCGAATGCTTGCCCGGTCCGTCCTCGACGAGTTCGGCCCGCACATCCTCGGCCGGAACGTAGTACGCCGGGTAGTAGGGAATCTCCCAGACGAGCACCGGCCTAACGGTGTCGGCCACCAGGTGACCGCCGAGATAAGCGCGGACACGCTTACCGCTCTCCTCGATCCGAACACTGGTCTTCCGCGATGTGCTCATGCCACCGCAACCGTTCCGGCGCTCGCCCTATTTCGACTCCGCGCCCTCGTACAGCGTGAACCGTCGGCAATCAGCGAGATCCAGTCCGTCAAACCTCACCGACCAATTCGCCGCCATCAGGGTGCACGCGCCTCGGCAAGTCGCTGGTGTGCCGGGTTCTGCGCCATCTCCGCTCCATTCGTAGTCGCGTGCCCGCTGTCAGATCAGGAGGACGTAACCGGAACCTCCTTCGGCCTGCGGGGGATGGCGAAGATCGGGAGGAGGGAGAGGACGATGAGGCCCGCCACCCACCAGAACGTCTCGGTGAAGGCGTTGGTCAGCAGCGTCGGCGTCTCGGTGGTGTGCTGTGCGGCGGCCTCGGCCAGGTTCCCGGACGCGCCCGGGATCTCGCCGCGGATCGCGATCTGCAGGATGATCGCCGCCACCGCGGTGCCCAGCGAGCTGCCCACCCGCACCAGGATGTTCGCCCCCGTCGTCGCGGCGGGCACGGCCTCCCGCGGCAGCCCCTGATAGCACAGGGCCATCAGGCAGGGAGCGATCAAGCCGTGGCCGAGTCCGATGAGGAGCACGGACGCCATGATCATCTTGCTTCCGGTGTCGGGGTCGAGCGTGGTGAGCCCCATGGTGCCGACGAGGACGAGCAGGACGCCGCCGATCGCGAACCAGCGTCCGCCGAACTTGTCGGCCAGCCGTCCCGACACCACCATCGTGATCATCGCGCCGAGCCCGAGCGGGGCCAGCAGCCAGCCCGCGTCCAGGGCCGACTCCCCGCGGACGATTCCGGCGAACAGCGGGATCAGGATCATCACGCCGAAGATCGCCCCGCTGTAGAGGAAGAATCCGCCCGTGGCGCCGGCAAAGGCGCGGGTGCTGACGCGGCGCAGATCGATGAGCGCGCGGTCGCCGCTGCGTACCGCGTGCACGAAGAACGCGACCACCAGAAGCCCCCCGCCGACGACGCTGCAGAGGAATCGCGCGCCGGACAGGCTCGCCCCGTTCCCCGCCTCGGACAGCCCGTACACCAGGGCCGCCAGGCCGGGGGACAGCAGGAGCATCCCGAGGACGTCCAGCCGGGCGTCCTTGCTGCGTTCGGTGTCGCGCGGCAGCATCCGCAGGGCGGCGAGCAGCGCGACGGCACAGAACGGGATGTTGACGAAGAACATCCACCGCCAGCTCAGGTTGTCGACGATCACGCCGCCGAGCAGCGGCCCCAGCACCGGCCCGAGCATCGCGGGCACCGAGACGATGCTCATCACCCGTCCCATGCGGCCCGGCCCGGCCTCCCGGACGAGCATCATCTGCCCGACGGGCATCAGCATCCCGCCGCCGAGGCCCTGCAACACGCGGAACGCGACCAGCGAGGGCAGTGACCATGCGAGCCCGCACAGCAGGGACCCGGTGATGAACAGCAGGAGCGAGAACATCCACATCGTCCGGGTGCCGAACCGCTGAACCGACCAGCCGGTCATCGGGATCGCCATCGACAGCGCGAGCGTGTAGCCGGTCACCACCCACTGGATGGTCGACAGCGAAGTGTCGAAATCCTTGCCCAGCGCCGTCACCGCGACGTTCACGATCGTGCTGTCGAGGACGGTCATGATCGCGCCGAGCAGCACGACGATCGCGAGATTGCGCAGGTGGGGGTCGATGTTCTCCTTGGTCGCCGGGGCTTTGTCTTCGGTGGCGGTCATCCGGCAGCCTCTCGTCCGTACAGCGTATCGGTCTCACCGTACACCGTATCGCGGGATCCGTACACCGTATCCATACGCCGTATCGGTTACGATCTCTGATATGGCAGATGTTTCGAGGTCAGGCGATGTGTGGACGCGTCCGCGCGGGGGTCGTCGCCCGAAGCTGACGCGCGAGGCGATCATCGAAACAGCGATCAACATCGCCGACGCCGAGGGTCTGGAGGCCGTGTCGATCCGGCGCATCGCGAGCGAGTTGGGCGTCCGCGCGATGAGCCTTTACACCCACATCGCGGCCAAGCAGGACATTCTCGACCTCATGTACGACCAGGTCGCCGAAGAGGTTCTCCTCGAAGGCGAACTGCCGGACGACTGGCGCGAGGCGATGCTCCGGATAACGCGCAGGGAACGCGAGGTCGGTCTCAGGCATCCATGGATGTTCGAGTTGAGCCGTCTCGCGCCCCGCGTAGGGCCGAACGGCCTGCGCCACGCGGAGCAGTCCCTCGCGGCCGCCTCCCGGCTCGCCGACGATCCGGAGAGCATGCTCGCCATCATCACAACGGTCGACTACTACATGCTGGGGTACACCCTTCGGGAACAGCACGTCCGCGAAGCCGGGATGGACGGTATGCAGCGCGCGCAGACCAGCCTGGTAGAGCAGGAGTACGTCCGCATCCTCATGGAAACCGGCGAGTTCCCCCACCTCAAGCCGCTCTTCGACAGGGGCATCGTCATCCAGGACGACTTCGAGCAGGGCCTCAACTGGCTGCTCGACGGCATTGAACACAAGTACGGAAGGAAGTAGTCTCTGCCGCCATGCCGACTTAGCGTAGGCGGCAGCACACGTTCCGCTACGACGAGACGGGGTCCAGGTGCGGGCAGCCAAGTTGATTGGTGCGACGACCATGCTCGCTCTGGTGACCGTCACCGGATGCAACGACGGCGAAGCGGACGAGACCGCGACCCCGGCGAGTGTCCCCACGGGGCTCGGGTCGTTCTACGCACAGAAACCGTCCTGGAAGAGCTGCGGTAGCGGTTTCGAGTGCGCCACCGTCCAAGTCCCCTTGGACTACGCCAAACCGACCGGCGAGAAGATCGGCCTCTCCGTCATCAGACTCCCGGCCGAGGACAAGTCCAACCGGATCGGCTCGCTGCTCACCAACCCCGGCGGCCCCGGTGGTACAGGCGTCGGCTTCGTCCGTCAGGCCGCGCGAGCCTTCGGGAACGACCTCCGCCACCGCTTCGACATCGTCGGCTTCGACCCGCGTGGTGTCGCCGCAAGCGACCCCGTCCGCTGCAACACCGGCCCGCAGCTCGACAGGTTCTTCGCCACCGACGTGTCCCCGGACAACCGCACCGAGACGCAAGCGCTCGCAGGCGAAGGCAAGGAGTTCGCCGACAACTGCAAGGCAAGGGCCGCTGCCGAACTCCCTCACGTGGGCACGGTCAACGCCGCCCGCGACATGGACGTCCTACGCGCCGCCCTGGGCGACACGAAACTCACCTACTACGGCGCCTCCTACGGCACCTACCTCGGGGCGTACTACGCCGAGCAGTTCCCTAGGAACGTCCGCGCCCTCGTCCTGGACGGAGCGGTCGACCCCACACTGTCCTCAACCGAGATGCTGGTCGAACAAGCCAAGGGCTTTGAGACCGCCCTCCGCGCCTTCGCCCAAGACTGCGTCAAGGCAGGCTTCTGCCGATTCGGTGACACCGTCGACGCCGTCCTGGCCACGGTCTCGTCCCTCCTCGCCAAGACGGACAAGACACCCCTCAAGAACACCCGAGACTCACGAAAGGTCACCGAATCCCTCGCCGTCATGGGCATAGCGAGGGCCCTCTACGTCAAGGAGTACTGGCCCGTCCTACGCCAGGCCCTCACCAAGGCCACCCAGGAATCCGACGGCACCATGCTTCTGGCCCTCGCGGACGAGATGGTCGAACGCAAGTCCGATGGCAGCTACAGCAACCAGACCGACGCCAACATGGCCATCAACTGCGTCGACAAGCCCAACCCACCGGACATCACCACCTACGGCAAGTCGGCCACCGAAGCCCAGAAGGTCGCCCCCCGCTTCGGCTCCTTCGTCGTCTGGGGCGGTCTACCGTGCGTCTACTGGCCCGTCCAGCCCAAACAGGAGCCGAAGCCCATCACCGCTAAGGGCGCCGCTCCCATCGTCGTCATCGGAACCATCCGCGACCCCGCCACCCCCTACAAGTGGGCTCAGAACCTCGCCGGCCAACTCTCCAGCGGCGTCCTCCTCACCTTCGACGGCGACGGCCACACCGCCTACCTGCAGGGAAACCGGTGCATCACCGAAGCCACCAACAAGTACCTCCTGGACGCGGACCCTCCCAAGGACGGCACCACCTGCCGCTGAACAACCGGTGCGCACTCACCCCCGCGGACCCGGTAGACTTCCCTCAGCCGTGTCCGCACGGCGCGCCGCCTTAGCTCAGTCGGCAGAGCGATTCACTCGTAATGAATAGGTCATCGGTTCGATTCCGATAGGCGGCTCCACGTCAAAGGCCCCTTCCGATCACGGAATGGGCCTTTTTGCTAACAGGCTTGCTAACAGCGACGTCTACGCCGCTTGGTTCATGACCCGCGCGAACACGTCCGCCGCGAGCACCTCGGCCGACCGGATCACGTGCGCGTAGACGCGGAGAGTGATGGCCGGGTCAGCGTGCCCGAGCCGAGCGGCAACGACATGGACGGGGACGCCCGCCAGGAGCAGCGTGGTCGCGTGGATGTGGCGGAGGTCGTGAACCCTGGCGTGGGGGAGCGGTTCGGCGGGACGGGGGCCTTCCTTGGGTGTGTTGTAGGCGCGAATGGTCTTGGTCATGAGCCAGCCGACCGAGTCGGGATGGATCGGATCGCCCCAGGCCGTCGCGAACACGTAGCCGTCTTTCGCGCCGCGCCATTTCTCGCCGACGAGAAGCTTGTCCGCGGCTTGCGCCTTGCTGTGTTCCTGGAGAACGGTCACGGTCTCGTCATCGATGCTCACGACTCGGGACCGTCCGCTCTTGGTTGCCCCCTCGATGCGCTCACCGTCGACGACGCCCGTGGAGCCGCTGATCGTGATCTGGTTCGCCTCCAGGTTGATGCTCGACCATCGCAGGTTGAGCAGTTCCCCGCGGCGTGCGCCCGTGTAGGCGGCCAGGTGGTAGAAGGCGAACAGACGGTGTCGACGCACGGCCGCCAGGAACGTGCTGAGCTGCGCAGTCGTCCACACCGAGCCGGGTTCGTTGAGTGCCGCCTTTGGCCGCTTGGCCCGCTCGACCGGGTTGGACGGTATGAGTTCGTCGACCAGGACGGCGTCACCGAACGCCTTGCGAAGAATCGCGTGCGTCCGGGTGACGGTCGAGATGCCCAGCGCCTTACCGTCCTCGCCGCCGCCGGTCAGAAGGTCGCGGTAGAGCTTCGTGATTCGGGCCGGGCGTACTCCTTGGAGTCGCAGGCCGCCGATGTGCGGCTTGATGTAGAGCCGGATCATGGTGCGGTAGCTGGCGAGCGTGCGCGGCCGGATCTCAACGGCGTGCGATTCGATCCACTGGTCGAGGTACTCGCCCACGGTGATGGTGTTGCGGTCGATGTACTCGCCGCGCCGGGCCTTGACGCGCGCTTCGTCGCGGGCTTCTTTGGCTGCGTCTTCGTCAGGGAATCCGCCGACCCACTTGGGCTTTGAGGTGCCGGTTTCCGGGTCGGTGACGCGGATGACGTAGGACCAGGTGTTGCCGCGCTTCATGACGCCGTCGCGCAGCTTTGGCGGGTTCTTCTTGCTGGGCTTGCGCGGCTCGTCAGGGTTGGCCAGGGCGGTCTTGGTCATCAGGCTGCGGCCTCTTCCATGAGGGTGTTGATGTAGTCGGTGAGGGCGTCGACAGGGACGCGGCGTGAACCGTCGATGCGGATAGAGCGGATGGCGCCGGAGGCGAGGAGTTCGTAGAGCTTGCTTCGGGAGATGGCTAGTGCTTTGGCTGCCTCCGGGACAGTGAGCAGGAGCTTGGTCACGCGGCACTCCTTGCGGGTTCGGCGGACGGATCAGCGGGTGGCATGGGTCTTCCGGTGATTGCGGCGGTGACGAGTGCTTCGCCGCGTGTGAGGCCCTGGCTGTGGAAGCGCCATTCGCCGATAGCGAGGACCAGTTCCGGGTCTTGGTCGTCGGGTGGCTGCCAGCCGGGGAACTGCTCGCGGACGTAGGCGATGCGGGCGGCGCGTAGTGCGCCGAGGGTGGTGGAGTAGCGGCGGGACTTGGTCGAGAAGTGGCCGCGGAACCCGAGCATGTGAGCCCACTGGACGAGCCGCAGGTCCGCGAACTCGTCCAGGCCACCCAGGCGCAGGCATTCGCCGATGAGCCGCCGAGCGTGCGGTGTGAGCGGGAGCGTGGCCAGGTCGTCGGTGGGGCGAAGCCGCCGGTCGAGGGTGCCGACGCATTCGGCGGCCTTGGTGGCGTATTTGGCGATGTAGCCCGCGACGGCCTGTTGGGTGAGCGCGCCGGAGGCCGTGATGGCTCGTACGTCCACTTGAGCGCCCCACGACAGCGACCGCGTGGGCATGCCGGGAGCGGCCGGGGTGCTGACTGAGACCGCGCCCGCAGCGTGCCGGGCTGCGGCGTCCAGGAGGTGGACGGTGGCCCAGTTGGGCGGGGACGTGGCTGGTCCGTCTGGTCCGTCGAATCGGATGACCGCGTGGAAGTGGACGACGCCGCGCCGCTGGTATTCGGCCACTTTGGCGAACGAGACGGCCAGGGTTTCGCGGAACTGTTTGTGCGTCAGTCCGGCCGACTTGGCGAGGTAGCGCCGCAGGGCCAGCGTGAAGCGCCGCCACAGTTCCGGAGCCAGCGCGTTGAACAGCACCGACCCGGCGTAGTCGTAGCAGTCGGGGCACAGCGGTTCCCCGAGCCGGGGGTCGTCCTGGCCGTGCCGGACGGCGCAGGAGGGCACCACGCCATGCGGGCACGGCTGGGCGTCCCGCCGAGGGTGGCAGCGCTCGACTCGCCCGCCGTTGCGGACTCGTCGGGCGTGGACGGGACCGAACGAGGGCGCGGTGAGGGTGACGAAGGCGGCCGGGTGACCGGAGACGCTGTCGGGGATGCCTTTCCCACCGGCCAGGCCCGCGCGGATGAGTTGGTAGGTGTCGGCGCGGTAGGTCTCGGCGCAGGCGGGGCAGCGGGAGGCCCGCCGGGTCTTGCACGCCACCGGGAGCGCGCCGTCGGGTTCGCGGTCGGTGGTGTAGCGGTGCAGCAGTTCTCCGGTACCGGTGTGGACGTGTTCCACGGTGCCGGTGAGGTAGACGGGTTGGGAGCAGCCACCGGTGGCGCGTGCGCGGGCGGCCCAGCGGTCGAAGTCCGCCCGGTCGATGATCTTGGCCATCTGCCGGGCGTCCTGCGGTGTGAGGACAGGGTGAGGCACGATGACGGGGTCTCCTTGACCGTTGCGAGTGGCTGAGGGGATGGCCCCCGACGTGGCGCGTACGTGCTTGGCGGCTTGTGCGGCCACGCCGGGGGCGCTCGATCACTGGCGGGTCATTGGCAGTTGCCCAGGCCGGTGCAGTGCGGGCAGGTGTCGCCGTGGGAGTCCAGGCCGGTCCCGCCGCAGTTGCAGCACTGCCACCACTCGCCGATCGGCGCGGGCGGACGTGGGAACGCGATGGCCGATCCGGTCGCCGCTTCCTGCGCGGTCACCTGGTCCGAGCCGCAGGCCGCGCACGCGGGACCGCCCCGGTGTGCGAGCAGTGACACCCAGGTGAGGCCGCCGGTGGTGACGTCGCAGGTACGGCAGCGCAGCCGCCACCCAGCCGCGTTGTCACGGTGTGAGCGGTCGGAGGCGTTGGGGACGAGGTTGTGTTCAGACATGCGGATCTCCTGATCTGGCCTGATTCAGGCCGCTGTCTCGCTAGGGGTTCGGTCGGTGCGGATCTGGCGGAGCAGGTCTGAGGCGAGTTGGTTGGACACCCCGAGGCGGGCGCGGAGTGCGTCACGGGTGATCGGCCGCCCGTGCTCGGTCTGGTGTTCGGCTGCGACCCGGCGCGCGAACTCCACCAGCGGCCCGGCCGGTCCGGACGCCGAGGAGGGCACGGCGGACCGGGACGAGGACGGGGACGCAGCGGCGGGTGCCAGGTCGGCCGGGACAGGGATGGAGGTTTGGCCGTCCGGCTCCTCCGTGGGCCGCCGCCCCTCGTCGTCCGGTTCGTCCCGGACAACCGGGGCGGCGGGACGGTCGTCCTCCCACACCACCCACGGCGACGAGGACGAGCCAGCCGCCGACACCGCCGAGGACGGACGGCCGAAGGAAGCCGGGACCGGCGACCGGTTGACCGCCGATGCGGTGTCGGCCTTTCGGCGTTCGAGCATGGAGACGGCGACCAGGAACGCGCCCGCCGGAGTGCCTGCGGTGATCCAGCCCCACACGGTCGGGTCGGCTTGGGCGAGGTTGGCGGCCAGCGAGAGCAGGACGCCGCCGACCAGGACGAGCGTCGGCCACGACAACCGACCCGTTGCCCGCCCGGTGCGCTTGTCACGCTGGCGTTCCCCGGCCGCCATCACGCAGGTGAGGTCGATGCAGACCGCGATGGCCCAGGCCATCCACCCGCGTTGACCGTGTTCGGTGGCGGTGTCGCGGATGTGGGTGAACGACCCCGCCGCCGCGATCCCTGCCAGCACCACGACCGGCCCGGAGTCGGCCACCGCGCCGAGGAGGCCGCGGGTCATGCCGCCCGCCGGGAGGTGACGAGGGCGAGCAGTGCGGCCAGTTCGGGGTCACAGCGGTGGGTGTCGGCCCAGCAATCGACCTCGCCGGGACGGGCCGAGGTGAACGAGTCGGCGCACCGCTGGCACCGGGCGATGTGCAGGGAGCGGAACTCGTCCCACTCGACACCGACCGGCCACACGTCCCACGACGACACACAGGACGGCCGGGACGAGCCCGAAGACGACGAGCCGGACGGCGAGGACGGGGACGGGACGGCGACGAACCGAGGACGGGGACGAGGACGAAGGACACGGACGCGGGCGACCATTGGGCAGCCTCCAGGGACGGTTTCGGGCATGGGTCGGATAGGGACGTGGCGCGATCAGGGCTCACGCCGAGCCGGAGAAAGAAGGAAGCGAGAGAGCGACCGGCCCGGTTATGCGGCCGGGGAGACGGTCGGGACCGAGCCGACGAGGCGATCCCAGTCCGGGGTCAGGTGCGCGTAGTCGTGCGCGGCTTGTTCGGCGTCGTGCTCGGGGACGTAGACCGAGCGGGCGCGGTGCCAGGAGCCGTCTTGTCCGGCGACGATGCACACCCCCGGTGTCTCGGCGGGGATGGCGCGGGCGGCGTCCAAAGCGGCCGGATCCAGGTCGCCCAGGGTCATGTTGGCGGTTTCGGGGTCGTTGACCCGGTGGCACACCCGCCCCGAGAGTTGCGCGCGTAGTGCGGTGACGCCGGGGCCGAGGTCGGAGCCGATGCGCTGCCCGCACACGATCAGGTGGACCGCGAACGCCCGGCCGAGCTGCGCCACCCGCAGCAGCGCGGTAGCGGTCTTGGACACCTCCTCTTTCTCGGACTTGTCGGCCATGAGGAACAGTTCGGCGACCTCGTCCACCAGGACCACCACCGGCACCGGCCGCAGCGCCTCCGGCAGCGTCCACACGTTCCGAGCCCCGTGCGCCCGACACACCGCCATCCGGGTTTCGACCTCGTCCACCAGGTCGGCCAGCAGGCCGACCGACTCCTTGCGGGTGGTCGCCAAGGCCGACAGCCGGGGCGCGTACGGGGTGAACTCGACCCCGCCCTTGAGGTCGAACCCGACCAGCGCGACCGGTTGCGGGGCCAGGCCCTTGATGATGGCGTTGGCCAGGTTGGACTTGCCCGACTGTGTCGCCCCGGCGTTGAGCCAGTGCGGCACGGTGCGAAAGTCGATCACCCAGTCTCGGCCGTTCTCCAGCTTGCCGGGACGCACGGTCAGCAGTTCACCGGTTTCGGGTTCGGCGACCACGTCCACCAGGGGGTCACGCATCGTCGCCCACAACGTCACATAGCCCGGCCGCACATCGACCACCCGCACCGAGTGCACCCGCCAGGCGTGCGCGATCCCCTCCGCCGCCTTCTCATAGTCGGCCGGGACCTGCCCGTCATGCAGCCGAAGCCGCATCCGCCACCCGAGCCGAGTCGGCCGCAGCACACCCAGACGAGGAGCGCGTTCGACGTCGACCCGCCGTACCCGCCGCCGCTGCTGGACCACGGTCGCGGTGGACCGGGACGCCGACCCGACGACAGGGACGGCGTCCAGGGTGAGGCGGAACCGCCGCCGGTTGCGGGTGAGCTTGCACCCGGAGGCGACGTGATGCCAGGTCAGGTACACCAGCACCGCACGCGCCGGGAAGGCGACGCCGTACCAGAACGACACCGGGTGGAACCGGCGCCAGGCCCAGAGTCCGGCCGCCGCAGCGGCCAGGACCCCGAGCACCAGGAGCAGATCAGTCATCAGCGGTCCGCCGTTCAGGCCACGTCCGCCGAAGCAGACGAGTCCGACGACGAGACGGCCGAGACGGGGGCGATGCGGTCGGCGCGGAAGGCAACGCCGAACCGCTTCTGGCCGCCGAGCACCGCCTCCCACGGAAAGGCGACCAGACCCACCGGCGTCACGACTTCCCCGATCGTCACCGACTGGTCGCCGACCACCGCCACGTTGAGCAGCTCCACCCGCCCCGACGCATCGGCCGCCGACAGGCCGACCGTGAACACGGTCTGGCCGTTGCGGTCGGTCTTCACCTCCCCCGTGTCCTGGTTGACGACCTTGGGACGCGGCGCGGACACGCACACGAACGACAGCGCCGACAGGTCCACTGGAATGTTGCGCACAAGCCCTCCAGAGCTTGAAGTGTGTTGTCTAGATACAAAGGTACCTAGGTAAGTGTGGAAGTCAAGCGCTAGACCCAGATTTTTCGCAGGTACCTAGAGACCTAGGCGCAGGCGTACACTGACTGACATGGCAAAAGGCCCGGTAGACCGACGCAAACCGTACGTGCGCATCGCCGACGAACTGCGCCGCGACATTGCGTCCGGCGTCTACCCCGTAGGGGACACCCTGCCACCAGGCGCCAGACTCGCCCACCAGCACGGCGTCTCAGGGATGACCATCAGCAACGCCATCGCCGTCCTCCGCGAAGAGGGCTTGGTCACCACCCGCCAGGGAGCCAGGGGCGCAACCGTCATCGCCACCCCAGACACCCAAGACGCCAACGAGACCACACCAGAGCGAAGCGAGGAGTTCCGACTCCTGTTCACACAGCTCCAGGACATCCGCGGACAGCTCCGGCGCTTGGCCACCAGGCTCGACGACCTGGACGAACGAACCAAGGATCTCTAGCCCGAGCGCATGGCCGACAGCCGATCAGCGTCGAGCGCGCTCGGACCTTCCACCCACCGCCGCGGACCTGATCAAGATGGCGAAGACCGCGCGGCAGTTGACCCCTGGCTCTCCCGTACGCCCTGCCGCGCGGTCTTCAAGGCCACGGCCACCCGTCGGGGTGCGTGATGGCCGTGGCCAGCTCCCGAACCGTCAACGCCTCCACCAACCGCCACCCGTCACTACCGAGCACCAACGCCCAATAGCTACCGGTGTGACGCCCCACCCAACACAAGACCCCGAACCGCTGGCCGACCTCCTCCACAGCGGCAGCGGTCCGGGCGTCCATCGCAGGTCATTCGTCCAGTGGGACGGCCCCGCCGCCAAGCCCCGCGGCGGCCAGCAGCGCCGTCACCTGCCACACCGCCAGGTCCATTCGCGAGCAGGGCGCGAGCAGCGTCCCGGTACTGAACCGGAACCACCACCCGTCGTCCCCAGCGACGACGCAGACGCTCTCACCGACGAAGGGCATGTCCGGGGAGTGGACCCGCAGCAGCGGAACCGCTTCGGCATAGCGGCGTTCGGCGACCCAGCCCTGTCGCCGCAACGCTCGGCCGAGGCGGTTGAGGCGGCGGCGCGCGGTGAGGGGCCGAGGCAGCGCAGCGGGTGCAGCCGGGGGGACAAGCACCCACCACGCCGCCTCAGCCTCCCCCGGGACCGCCCCATCTTCTGAGGCGGCCCCATGCGGTGACAGTGGGGGAGTCCACACCACCATCACCAAGCCCTCTTCACGACCGAACGCCCCGCCGCCCGCTGCCGCTCGTGCACCAGCGCCACACGCAACTCCTCCGAGTCCCGGCAGATCACCGTCGCGTCGACCCCGGCAGCCGGGTCGCGCAGCGTCGCCACCCAATCGCTGGGACTCCCGTCCGATCGCCGAGCCCGCCAGATCCGGTGACCGGTGAACTCTTCCCGGAGCTGGCGGAGCGCCGGGTCTTCAGTCTGCGCACGCGTTTCCATCGCATGTCCTCATGTGGAGTCGTTCGTCTCAGGCAGCGCCGGACTCGTGAGCGGGGGTGGCGGCACTGGCCCCGTGAACCCGAGTCGTGATCTGTCGCGCCCGTGCGTGGAGTTCGTCGAGTTCAGCAGTGATCTCCGCGAGTTTCGCGAGAAGGATCCGACACTCTTCTTCGCTCAACCCACCGGCCCGCTCTGTGTCATTGCTGCGGGGACGCGACATAGCGAGCCGCACCACCTTGTCTCCCGAACGCACACGACCGCTCATGCCAACTACGGTGTCGTGTTGATCACGCCGTTCCCATGTCCTGCCACCGACGCAGCACTGAACTTGTCCTGCACCGCACCCTGTGAGCAGTCCATACCTACTGACACACTGGGCCCTATGGCTGAACTCAACGGCGTACCTGTCACCCCGGATGAGCTCAAAGCACTAGCTCTGGTGAACTACGGTCATTTCACGTCAATGCGCATGGAAGACCAGCACATCAGAGGCTTTTCGCACCACATAGAGCGTCTTGTCCGAGACTGCCGAGTCCTCTTCGATCACGAGCTGGACCGCCAACAGGTCCGCGAGTACGTCAGACAGGCCACCGCCGGACAAGACGGCGCGTTCGTCGTGCGCGTGACGATCTACGACCCCGACCTCGAACTCGGCCACCCCGGAGCCCAAGCCGAGCCGAAGATCCTCGTCACGACCCGTCCGTCCGGGGCATGGCCGATGGCCCCGATCCGGGTCCAATCGGTCCCCTACGTGCGCGAGCTACCCGAACAGAAGCACGTCGGCCTGTTCGGTGCCCTATGGCACCGCCGTAACGCCCAGCTCGACGGATTCGACGATTGCGTTTTCACGGACCCGGACCTGTTCATCTCCGAGGGCGCAACGTGGAACATCGGGTTCTTCGACGGCCAGCAAGTCATCTGGCCTAACGCCGAAGTGCTCCAGGGTGTGACCATGCGCCTACTCCACCAGGTGCACGAAGCGACGTCCCTGGGGCCCGTCAACCTCTCCGACCTCCCCCGAATGGAGGCCGCGTTCGCGACCAACACAGCTATTGGTGTGCGGGCAATCACGGCCATCAACGATGTGGAATTCCCGGACGTGCATCCGATTCTGGAGACTCTTCGCAAGGAATACGAAGAGATTCCCGCCGAAGCCATCTGAGAACCACCCCGCTACGGAGAGCATCACATGGCCCCGACAGTCTCACGGTGGACCGGTAAGGAAGCACGCGCCCTACGGGAAGCCAAGCGCGTAAGCCAAGTCGAATTCGCCGCTGAACTCGGCGTAAGCGAACGAATAATCGTCAGGTGGGAAAAGGGGAACGTCACCCCCCGCCCCATCAACCAGCAAGGACTTGATACCGTCCTGGCCGCGTGTAGCCCAGACGTGCAAGCACGCTTCAGCGAGATGATCGGCTTGACGAGCCCGGCCACGTCTGCCCAAGATCCGGGCGTGTCCTCAGAGCAGTCACCAAGCCCCGAGCAAGAGCCCGACGTGCCCGTCGGCGACGAAGACCAGGCCAGACACCCCATCGACGGAAAGTTGATGACGCTGGTTCCCGCAGGCGTTTACTTCGCAGGCGAGAACAGCGAACCCGTCTACCTCCCGGCGTTCTACATCGACGTGTTCCCCACCACAAACGCCGACTACGCCCGGTTCATCGCCGCGACCGACCACAAGCCGCCGCAGCACTGGGAGAACGGCCAAATCCCCGAGGGACTCGACAACCACCCCGTCGTGTTCGTCACAAGGCACGACGCCCACGCATACGCCCAATGGTCCGCCAAAGCCCTGCCCACTGCCCAGCAATGGGAAAAAGCAGCCAGAGGAACACGAGGCGAAATCTATCCTTGGGGAAGCCAGCGGACCCCCGCGAAGGTCAACTGCCGAGAGGGCGGAAAACGCAGCACCACCCCCGTTGACTGCTACGCAAGCGGCGTCAGCCCGTACGGCGTCTACGACATGTGCGGCAACACTTGGGACTGGTGTTCGACCGAGTCCGAGCCCGGCCGCTACGAGCTGAAAGGGAGCGCGTTCACGAGCCCCTTCCTACGCTGCGCACCGTCCACGTTCAACGACGCATCAGCGGACATGCTCGACGACGACACCGGTTTCCGCTGCGCGACCCCAGCCGAGACCATGCGAGCCCTCCTCAACGTGAGGGCCGCTCAGTAAAGGAGCCCATGGCAGAAGTCAAAGTCACCTACGACCAGCAGGCCAACGCCGCTTACATCTACCTCCTCGACCCCACCCAGGCCGGGACGAAGTCGGCGCACATGTACGCCTGCGACCCCGTCGACGTCGACGGGGTGATCAATCTCGACTTCGACGCCGAGGGGCGCGTCATCGGCATCGAGATCCTGGACGCCCGCTCCAAACTGCCCCGATACCTGCTCGACGCCGCCGAACGCCTAGACGTCTGAACAGCCAGAAAGACAGGAGGAAGCCGGGCGGCCGGACAACCGAAGCGCCAGCCCCTCCGAAGCGCCCCATCCCCGGATGAGAACTTTCTTTACGTCTTCAAGGGCGCCCGCTCCGCGGCCGCCAGCGGCCGCCCGCCCCGGCGCGGCGGGCGTGCGGCCTCTTCGGTCCGGTCCCGCCGCGCCGCGTCGCCCGGCCGCGGTTGCGAGGGCAACCCGTTCATCAATT
Organism: Actinomadura decatromicini; assembly: GCF_008121305.1. Classification (NCBI taxonomy): domain Bacteria; kingdom Bacillati; phylum Actinomycetota; class Actinomycetes; order Streptosporangiales; family Thermomonosporaceae; genus Actinomadura; species Actinomadura decatromicini. Next base: position 873,687 of record NZ_VSRQ01000002.1, read on the forward strand.
CGACATGTTCTCTAGCCATGCCTTGATCCGTTGGGACTGGTCGAGCTCGGCTTGGTGCACGCTCGGGCGTGCTCTGGCCAGACGTTGACGGATTTGCAACGCCTCAGCGATGGTGCCCAATGCTTCTATCTGCCGTCTCAGTTGCCCAAGGCAGACGGATTGGTTGTTCAGCGACGAGGCGAGGTCGGGCAGGAAGGCGTCGGGTCGTGCTTGGGCCAGTTGTCGGCGGATCTGGACGGCTTCGGTGATGGCCTCCAGTGCCTCCTCGCGCCGCCCCAGGTCCGACAGGCAATTGGATTGGTTGTTCAGCGACGCGGCGAGGTCGGGCAGGAAGGCGTCGGGTCGTGCTTGGGCCAGTTGTCGGCGGATCTGGACGGCTTCGGTGATGGCCTCCAGTGCCTCCTCGCGCTGCCCCAGGTCCGACAGGCGGTTGGATTGGTTGTTCAGCGACATGGCGAGGTCGGGCAGGAAGGCGTCGGGTCGTGCTTGGGCCAGGGTGCGGTAGGCGGTGACGGCTTTGGTGATGGCCTCCAGTGCCTCCTCGCGCTGCCCCAGGTCCGACAGGCAACTGGATTGGTTGTTCAGCGACGCGGCGAGGTTGGGCAGGAAGACGTCGGGTCGTGCTTGGGCCAGTTGTCGGCGGATCTGGACGGCTTCGGTGATGGCCTCCAGTGCCTCCTCGCGCTGCCCCAGGTCCGACAGGCGGCCGGATTGGTTGTTCAGCGCCGCGGCGAGGTCGGGCAGGAAGGCGTCGGGTCGTGCTTGGGCCAGGGTGCGGTAGGCGGTGACGGCTTTGGTGATGGCCTCCAGTGCCTCCTCGCGCCGCCCCAGGTCCGACAGGCGGTTGGATTGGTTGTTCAGCGCCGCGGCGAGGTTGGGCAGGAAGGCGTCGGGTCGTGCTTGGGCCAGGGTGCGGTAGGCGGTGACGGCTTTGGTGATGGCCTCCAGTGCCTCCTCGCGCTGCCCCAGGTCCGACAGGCAACCGGATTGGTTGTTCAGCGCCGCGGCGAGGTTGGGCAGGAAGGCGTCGGGTCGTGCCTGGGCCAGTTGTCGGCGGATCTGGACGGCTTTGGTGATGGCCTCCAGTGCCTCCTCGCGCTGCCCCAGGTCCGACAGGCAATTGGATTGGTTGTTCAGCGCCGCGGCGAGGTTGGGCAGGAAGGCGTCGGGTCGTGCTTGGGCCAGGGTGCGGTAGGCGGTGACGGCTTTGGTGATGGCCTCCAGTGCCTCCTCGCGCCGCCCCAGGTCCGACAGGTGGTTGGATTGGTTGTTCAGCGCCGCGGCGAGGTCGGGCAGGAAGGCGTCGGGTCGTGCCTGGGCCAGTTGTCGGCGGATCTGGACGGCTTCGGTGACGGCCTCCAATGCCTCCTCGCGCCGCCCCAGGCCCGACAGGCGGCCGGATTGGTTGTTCAGCGACGCGGCGAGGTCGGGCAGGAAGGCGTCGGGTCGTGCCTGGGCCAGTTGTCGGCGGATCTGGACGGCTTCGGTGATGGCCTCCAGTGCCTCCTCCCGCCGCCCCAGTTGGGCGAGAACCACCGCCAACCGTGTGCTCCAGGTGGCAACGTCCGCCGGATCGGCATCAGCGGGTAGCAGTTCCCGCACCCGCCGGGTGGCGACCGCGTCCGCGGCTGCCAACGCCACCGTGGGATAAGGAATCTCCTTCGCTATGCGTCGGAGATCATCGATGCTGGCGGGAACGTCCTCCAGCACACCCGCCAACAGGTCACCCAGCCGGGTACCGGTCTGCACCGCGACCACGATCGCCGCATCCGCCAACCCCGCAAGATCCTGCCGCAACACCTCCTCGACCAGCCCAGCAGCGCGTTCATGATGCGCACACGCCCGCGTCAACACCGTCAACGCCCGCACCGCCTCAGCCCCCGCCAAACCGGAGAAGCAGGCGCGGCGCAACAGCTCATGCGCGACCAACTGATCGACGGCATGCCGCTCCGCCAGCAGATCCGGCCGCAGCAACTCCACCCGCCCACCCTGCTCGGGGTACAACTGCCGCAACCACCCCACCAACGCCCCCACCCGCTCCTCATCGACAGCCGCCAGATCAGGGACCCGCCGGACTACCGCCCGCAGCGACGACTCACCCGCCTCCTGCGGATCCAGCACCAGCACCCCCACCGCAACAACCTGCTCCAACACCGACAACCGCACCGACAACCCGGCCCGCTGCGCGGCCTTGTCCCACAACCGGCGCTCATGACCCAACAGCCGATCCAACACCCCAAGATCGGCCGCCGCCCGCCCCCCCGACATCCCCAACTCGTCATCCAGCACCGCCACCAACGCCGCCGCATGCAACACCAACACCGGCAACCGCTCCGACGACCCAGACGACCCCGACGACCCCGACGAGTCCACGGTGAACCTCACCCGCGGGACCGGGCGTCCCCGCGCCGCCGCATAGAACGGCAACGCCTCCTCGATCACCTGAACGTCATCACACCGGTCATCCAGCGCCGCCGCCAACTCCAGCACCGGCGTCCGCGCCGCCAAATCACGTGTCGCGTCCGACTCGGTGTCCAGCGACGTCCACCACTCACCCGCCTGCCGGGCCAGCAGCAACACCCGCAACCCACCCGCATCCCCCGCCGCCTCACACGCCGCCACCTCGGTCAACATCGCCGCCAAACCGGGACGGGTCTCGGCATAATCCACCAGCAACAACACCCGCTGCCCCACCCGACCGGCCGCCTTCACCGCCGCGACCTCATCACCCGGCTTGACCGGCTGACACTCCCACTCCCCAAACGGCAGCGACTCGGCCAACTGCATGCCCAAGCGCGTCTTGCCCACCCCGCCCCGCCCAGTCACCAACCACACCGGACACGCCGCCGCATCACCACACCACGCCCGCAACCGCTCCAACTCGGCCACACGCCCCACAAAATCGACCACCGCGCGCTCGGGCCGCAGCAACCCCGCCACACTCCGCTGATCAGACGACGCCAACTCGCGCGTACCGACCAACTCCCTGCGGCGCCTCTCAAGCTCCGCCACCACCGCCCGGGCATCCTCCACGCCCCCGCGGCGAGCGGCGATCAACTCACCGCCGTAAAACCCCCCGATCGCCCCCGCGATCGCCCCCACCGCACCCAACAACGCCCGCACCACCAGCGGCCACGAAGCGGGCAGCAACGGCACCACACCCGCCACCACTCCCGTCGCCACAAGCAGCGACCCGAACCAGAGCACCCGCCGCCGACCCCCACCCGCCATACGCCCAGCATCACCCCGCCACCAAGATCAGCAACACCAAACGCAGCAACCACCCCGCCCTGACCCAATTCGGTCGACCAACACACACCACACCGGCACAGCCGCAGTTACCGCCGACCAGCAATTGGGAGATGCGACCGTCCCAGGAAAGCGGCGGACAAGGGTTGAACGAGCGCGAACCAGGGGGCTGCGCCGCCCCCTGGACCCCCGCGAGCCGGGGCACACGTTCGCGCGAAACGGTCTGTCACGGGGTTACGCACCGTCCGCGCGAACGAGCACCCCGGAACGGTCAGCGCGGAATCCACAGGCTTGCTAACGCGAGTGCTAACAGCAGGTCCGGACGGGCCTGGACGACAGTGGAACCCAAACGTCCCCCGAGAGCGTTGCCCAGCAGGTCAGCGGACGACTCCGGACACTTGTGGATCTTGCTCGTGAGACTCGTAATGAATAGGTCATCGGTTCGATTCCGATAGGCGGCTCCACCTCAAAGGCCCCTTCCGATCACGGAAGGGGCCTTTTGCTAACGAGTGAGCGGCTAACTGAGTGACTAAGGGTCGCGGTCTTGTTCCGGAAACACCTCGTCCATCGCCTCCGCTCCGCCCAGCAGGGCAGGCCGGATCTGGTGCCAGTACACGGTCTCGGTCACCTCGGTGCTCTTGTGTCCGGCCAGCCGCGAGATCTCCTCGATGGGCACGCCCGCGTCCGACAGCACCGAGACGAAGCTGTGGCGCATCTCCCGCGGCGTCCAGTCGTCGGGTTCCAGAGCGGTCTTCTTCAAGATCGCCCAGAAGGACCGCAGCACGTTGTTGGCGTTGCGTTCGGTGCCCACAGCGGAGGCGAACACCAGGTCGTGCTCCTTCCAGGCCGTGCCCGCCTTCTCACGCTGCCCGGCCTGGAGATCGCGGTGAAACCGCAGCGCCTCCACGCACCTCTTGGGCAGGGCCAAGGTCCGCCGGGACTTCTTTGTCTTCGTCTTCCCGCCCTGTCGCACCGACCGCCAGACCCGGATGGACGGCGGCACCGGCGGCTCGTCGTCCGGACGGCCCTCAAGGTCTACGTGAGCCCACGTCAGCGCTCGCAGTTCCTCGGTGCGGGCGCCGACCAGAAGCGAGAGGACGAGGTAGGCGTGCATGGCCGTTCTCTCCGCCGCCTTGATGACTGCGGCGGCCTGGTCGATCGTCAGCGACTTGGAGGGGCGTCCTTCTTTCCCCTGCGGCACCTCGCACAGCAGCACGACATTCCGCTTGACTTTAGGCTGCGAGGACCTTGACGACGGCTTCGCCGACGCCCGTGGCCGAGGCGGGGTTCTGGCCGGTGACCAGGCGGCCGTCGACCACGACGTGGGCCTGGAAGTCGTCGGCGCCGGTGTGCTTGGCGCCGCGCTCCTCCAGCGCGGTCTGCAGATGGAAGGGCACCACGTCGATGAGGCCGACGGCGGCTTCCTCGGCGTTGGTGAACGCGGCGACGTTCTTGCCGTCGATCAGGTAGGCGCCGTTCGAGAGGGTGAGGTTCACCAGGCCGGCCGGGCCGTGGCACACAGCCGCGACGGCTCCGCCGGCCTCGTAGATGTCACGGGCGAGAGCGGCCAGGGCCTGGTCGTCGGGGAAGTCCCACATGGCGCCGTGTCCGCCGACGTAGAGGATCGCGTCGTAGCCGGCCGCGTCGACGTCGCTCGGACGCGGTGTGGCCGCGAGCTGCGCGGCGATGCGCGCGTCGTCCAGGAAGGCGCGCTGGACCGGGTCGGAGGTATCGGCACCGTCCATGGGCGGCTGGCCGCCGCGGATCGAGACCAGGTCGACGTGGTAGCCCGCCTCGGTGAACACCTTCCAGGGGTGGGCCGCCTCGGGCAGGTAGTAGCCGGTGCTGCGGCCGGTGTCACCGAGACGATCGTGGCTGGTCAGCGCGATGAGAATCGTGTTGGTGCGGGACATGGCCGCCTCCTTGGTCCGGGTGGGGCAGGCCCGGTTCGTCCCGGCCTGCTTTCGTCATCGACGTTAGGTCGCTGATCCATCGGCCACCAATGAGAGAGTGGGCAGTGTGCTATCGGAATTCTGATTGATCGATCTGGTACGAGAAGGGTGGGGCGCTGTGGATCTGTCGCTGCTCAGGACGTTCCTGGCCGTCTACCGGGCCGGCTCCCTGACCGCGGCGGCCGGGCTGGTAGGCCTGTCGCAGCCCACCGTCACCGCTCAGCTGCGGGCGCTGGAGGCCGAGCTCGGCTCGCAGCTCTTCCAGCGGCTGCCGCGCGGGGTGGCGCCCACCACCGTGGCAGACGAACTCGCGGCGGAGGTGGCGTCGCACATCGACGCGCTCGCGGCCGTCGCCGAGCGCGGGCTGGTGGCACGCGATCCGTTCACCAAGCCGCTGCACCTGGCCGGCCCCGCGGAACTGACCACCATGCGCGTGCTGCCCGCACTCGCCCCGCTGGTGGACCAGGGCCTCAGACTCAGGATCTCCCTGGGCCTGAGCGACGAACTGCTGGCGGGGCTTGCCGCCGGGCGGTTCGACCTGGTGATCTCCACGGTGCGGCCGCGTGGCCGCGCCGTTGTCGCCGCGCCCCTGACCGACGAGGAGTTCGTCCTGGTGGCCGGGCGCTCCTGGGCGGCCCGGATCGACCGCGAGCGACTGGCCGGCGAAGGCGCCGGCTGCCTGCGCGGCGTCCCCCTGGTCTCCTACGCAGAGGACCTCCCGGTAATCCGGCGCTACTGGCGCACCCTCTTCGGCACCCGCCCGACGGGCAGCGCCACCGTGGTGGTGCCCGATCTGCGCGGTGTGCTGGCCGCCGTCGTGGCCGGATCGGGGATCAGCGTGCTGCCGCGCTACCTGTGCACCGAGGAACTCGCCTCCGGCGCACTCGTCGCGCTGCTGGACCCTGAGATCCCGCCGATCAACACCCTCTACGTCGCGGCCCGCGCAGGCACCGAGCACGCCCCGCACATCGCGGCGGTCCGCAGCCGCCTCCTCATGCAGGCCCGGTTGTGGTGACTGCCGATCTTCTCGCTCTCGGGGATGGGGGCGTCCTGCGCGCGCCAGTGAACGTGGGCATGCCGCCGTGACCGCCTGCCCTGGCGCGGCGCCGGCTACTGGTGGCTCAGTCGGCCGGTTCCTCGGCGTCGGCGTCGGGATCGCGCAGGGGGCGGATGCCTCCTTTGCCCAGGTCGGGGAGGGTGAAGTTGTACTTGCCGATCACGTTGAGGTGCTCTCGGACGAAGGGGGAGAGCCGGGCGACGTCCTCGGCCAGGACCGGGTAGCCAGCGCCGCCCTGGCCCGCGACCACCACGTCAGCCGCGGTGCCATCCGTACCGCCGTCGCCGACCTCATGCCCGAATACACAGCCGCCGACCGGGACACCCCAGCTCCGGAACTGCCGGTCGTCCTCGACACGCCGGGCAAGGTCGCGGACTTCCTACGCGCGGCCGAACTGGAGCCCGCCGAGCGCGGCGCGCTCCACCAGGGCGTGACCGTGCGACGCGGCCAGGGCTGTACCCTGCGGGTCAGCACCACGCAGAGGGGTCCACCGCCAACTCCTCGACCACTGCCCGCCGCTCGACAACACCGCAGCGATTCCGGCACAGCCCAAGGCCCGCCGCGAGTACGCGAACCGCGTCAACGCGGAGCGTGATGGCCGGGCAGCGTGCCCGAGCGGCGGCCACGACGTGGACGGGAACGCCAGCCAGGAGCCCGGGCGCCCGGCCTGGAGTCGGCGCGGATCTCGGTGGGCTCTGTCGTCCTGTGACCGGCTAGCCGCGAGACTCTGTGGCGCGGATGCCGGGTATCGGGCGGCAGGTCAGGGGAGGATTCTTGAGGTGCAGCGGGGGAGGTCCGCGGTCATGTCTGCGGTTATCGCCCAGCGTTCGTGGTCGCGCCAGATTCCACCGATGTTGATGAAGTCGGGGGAGAAGCCCTCGCGCCGGAATCCGAGTCGTTGGACGAGTCGCCGGGACGGCTCGTTGCCGGGCTGAACGTCCGCCTCGACGCGGTGCAGGCCCAACTGGTCGAAGGCGTAGAAGACGGTCAGCCCGACTCCCTCTGTCATGAAGCCCTGTCCCGCACTCGGTGCGAATGCCGCGAAACCGAGAACCGCTCGTTCGTACGGTCCCCGGACGATGCCGGTAAGCGTGGCGTGGCCAGCAATCGCTCCGGTGTCGCGCCGCTTGATCAACAGTGCTTCGCCGACCGTGGGGTCCGCGAACCGTCCCAGATAGTCGCGGAAGCCCTCCGAATCGGTGGGTGTCCTGACCCATCTCCCGTGTAGGTCCGCGCTCTGCTTGGCGAGATGGACGAACTCCTCCTCGTCCGCCGCCCGCAAACGGCGGAGCAACACGCGAGAACCCACAAACGCCTCCGCTCTGGCTCCCTTGGCCGGGGTCTTGTCTTGGACCGGCCGTTGGCGACACGGCTTCGGGGCAGGTCGAACCATGTTCCTTGCGCGACGGACGCGCCGCAGGGTCGCGCCTGGCGGGTGGTCCGGAGCGTCTGCCTTCGCCGCAACGGCATCCGTCCATGAACCACGCAAAGACCCGATGACGCAACTCACGAAATCAGATCACGCGCTGCTGCGTGCCCGAAACGTCGCGTCGCAGCCACACGACGACCCACGACTTCTGACTCGGAACGCGTCCATGGTGCGGTACGTCCGGAACACGCCTACATCAGGTGCCAGACCGATGTGTGACGCAGAGCGCATACATCCAAGGATCTTGCTGGCCGCCGTGTCGTGATCGTGGCCCCCGCACTGGCCGGAGGCGCCGGAACCTGGCGCGCCGGCTCACGGACGCGGTCCTTGCGACCCCATTGCTCGAGTCACCGAGACGCTCATTTGGACTCGTGCACCGCCCCGGAGTTCAGGATCCGGGAGGGCCTGGGGCCAGGGACGTTGCGCCTACGGGGGCTGTGGACGGTCAAAGGGCCAGCGGCAGGGGGCAGAGGTTCGGTCTGTCGACTCTCGCACCGGTCTGCCGTCCGGAGCGCCGCCGGGCCGGTGGGCAGGACGGCGGCGATGCAGTCCAAGACCCGCTCCAGGCCGTAGCGGAACTGCTCGTCGGCGCTCATGTGCGGCATCCGCGCGTCGATCACGATGCGCGCGGCGTCTGCTCGGTCGTGTGAGCGTGTCGGGGGGAGTGGTGCGTCGGTGCCGGCCCGTGGCCGGGGGACGGTCCGGCTGAGGTTCCCGCAGGGTTATGCGGGCGCCAGCGTTGACGGGCTGGGTGCGAGGTGTTCGGCGAGGATCTTCAGATGGGTGTCGCGGGCCTCGGCGTGGCAGCGGCGGCCGGCCTCGGTGATCTCGACGATGACTCCGCGGCGGTCGTTCTCGCAGAGGCCGCGCTGGACGTAGCCGTGCTTCTCCAGGCGGGCGACCGTGCGGGAGAGGGCGCTCTGGCTCAGGTACATGGCCGCGGCGATCTCCTGCATGCGGCGCTTCTCACAGTCGCCGTCGACGAGGCGGTCGAGCGTCTCGTACTCGCTCATGCTGAGCCCGTGGGCCTCCTGGAGGGCGCGGTCGAGGGCGCACGCGACCGTGTTGTAGCAGGTCGCCAGCTCGCGCCACCGGCCGACCAGTGCAGCCTCCGCCTTCATGCGGCGCATCCTACCATGCATGCACATTAGATGCACCTGAATTAGATTCCAGAACATTTAGTGCGTGGACATTGGATGCATGTGCATGTACTGTCCTTCGACGTGACTATGACTGACACCTCACCTGCCTCCGCCGTCCGTGCGCCGGCCGCCGACGGCGCGTCGGCCGAACAGACCTGGACTCCCCGGCTGTGGGGGGTCCTCGCCGTCCTTTGCGCCGTGCTGTTCCTCGACGGACTCGACGTCTCGATGGTGGGCGTCGCGCTTCCGTCGATCGGTACCGAGCTCGGTCTCTCCACGACGTCGCTGCAGTGGATCGTTAACGGCTACGTCCTCGGTTACGGGGGCCTGCTGCTACTCGGTGGCCGTACCGCCGACCTGCTCGGCCGCCGCAGGGTCTTCCTCACCGCGTTGGCCGTGTTCGCCGTCGCGTCACTCGTCGGCGGACTGGTGAACGACGGCACGTTGCTGATCGCCACCCGTTTCGTCAAGGGGCTCGCCGCCGCGTTCACCGCGCCGACCGCGCTCTCCATCCTGACCACCACCTTCCATGAGGGACCCGCGCGCAACCGCGCGCTGTCCGTCTTCTCGGTCTTCGGCGCGAGCGGCTACTCGTCCGGACTGATCCTCGGCGGGCTGCTGACGAGCTTCGGCTGGCGTTGGACGTTCCTGACGCCCGTGCCTCTTGCCGTCATGGCCCTGGTCGCGGGCATCGCCTTGATCCCGCGGGACAAGCCCGCCGCGGACGGCGGCCATGACCTCGTCGGCGCGGTCACGCTCACCGGCGGCATGCTGCTCGCGGTCTACACCGTCGTCTCGGCCCCCGACCGGGGCTGGCTCGACCCGGTCACGGTCGGCTCGGCCTTGCTCGCGGTCGTGCTGCTGGCCGCGTTCCTCGTCACCGAGAACAAGGTGCGGCACCCGCTGATCCGGCTCGGCATCCTGCGGGCGGGCTCGATCGTCCGCGCGAACCTGAGCATCGTCGCGCTGTTCGGGTCGTACCTGAGCTTCCAGTTCATGATGACGCTCTACCTGCAGGACGTCCTCCACTGGTCGCCGCTGAAGATGGCCATGGGCCTGCTCCCGGCGGGGCTTCTCGTGGCCTTCGGCTCCCCGTTCGTCGGCCGTCTGATCGACCGGTACGGCACCGCACCGCTGATCATCAGTTCCATGACGTCGTTGACCCTCGGCTACGGCTGGTTCCTGGCCACGGCCGGGAACTCGCCGCACTACATGTTCACGATCCTGCCGACGATGCTGCTGCTGGGCGGCGGGTTCGCGTTCGGCTTCAGCTCGATCATGGGACAGGCGACCGACGGGATCGACGACTCCGAGCAGGGGCTCGCGTCCGGGCTCGTCCAGACGTCGGGCCAGGTCGGCGCCGCGCTGGTGCTGGCCCTGGTCACGGCCCTGGTCGCGGGCGGGACGGCCGCGGGTGGTGACGGCTTCGGCGAGTTCCACCCGGGCGTCAACCTGGTCAGCGCCGTCGCCGTTGTCGGCCTCGTCCTGAACCTGGTGCCGCTGCTGCGCCACTACCGTCCGAAGCACGCCTGACCGACCTGGCGGGGACGCACTGCTCGCAGTGCGTCCCCGCACTTCTTTTCGCCCTGTTCCCACCGACGACCTCCAACTGGATGGGTTGCGGAGCTGCCGCGGCTTCGACCGGTTAGGAACCTCGTTTCCAGAAGGGGCGGCGGGGTTTCGACTCTTGGGGGAAGTCGCTAAGGATTTGGAGGGCCCGGGCCCACTGGGCTTCGACGGTGGGTTGGTCGGACGCCGGCGTCAGACGGCGCAACTCGTCCCGTAGGTCGGTGAGGGCTCTGGTGTCGAGCTGTTCCGCCTCCATTCGTTGGACGATCGACTCCAGGATGGGGAGGAGCTCGCCCATCAAGTGGTGGATGCGTCGGTCGTGTGCGTCCGGGACCCGGCGGAGGCGGTCGAGCACGGTCGCCAGCTCCTGCTGGAAGCCCTTTTCGGAAGGCACGGGACGGGTGCGGCGCAACGGAGCCGACCCGGTGGCTTGTTCGGCGAGCGGACGGGCGGAGCCTCGCCGGGGCCGGGCAGTGTCCGGCGCGAAGCCGTATCCGGTCGGGGGCGGGCCGGCGGGTGCCGGGGGCATGGCGGGCGGTGGTGCTGCGCTCGGCGGCATGACCGCCTCCGGGGCGGCGGAGAACGCGGCGTACGTCATCCTCGGCGCGGCGGGCGCCGGCGCCGCCCAACCGCTCGGTGTCTCGACCGGTTGGACGACCTGGTGCGGGGTTCCGCCCTCGGCGACCACGCGGCTGTCCACCGCTACGAAGGCAGTGAAGCGGCACAGCACGCCGAATCTGAGGGACGTCTCGATGATGCGCTGCTCCAGGTCATCGGGACCGCCGATGGTGTAGCGGTCCTCCAGGTCGCGCAGATGCGCGCGCGCCCAGATGGACGTGGCGGCCGAGCGATCGGCGACGGCTCCGGCCGCGTGCTGCTCCCAGGCCGTCCCGTCGGACGCGGTGCCACGGACCGACAGCGAGCCGGACGCGGCGCCCCGGAAACGTCCCGTGATCACCAGCGGCACGCCGGGGAAGAGCGCGCCGAGGCGGGCGGGCGCCACGGAGCCGGGGACGATCTCCAGCCCGTCGGGGTGCAGAGACAGGCCGGTCGCCAGCGGCGCGGCGATGCGATGGTGGATGTGCTCCATCGCCTCGTCGAGGCGGTCTTCGGACTCGACCAGTTCGCAATGCCCGTGGCCGATGGTGGCGAGGCGGTTCAGAAAGCCCGCGTTGACCGCCCGGTCGATCCCGACTGTGTGGACGCGCACGCCGTGCAGATGCGGTTCCAGCCGAGCGAGGAGTTGGTCTTCGTTGCCGACCTGCCCATCGGTGATGAGGACGAGCACGCGGTCGCGCGCGGGGTCGGCGAGCAAGCGGCATGCCTCGTCGAGCGGGGCGAGCATCTCGGTGCCGCCCCGCGCACTCACCGCCGCCAGGTGCTCGACCGCGCGGAACCGGTTGCGGTCGGTGCCCTCGGCCAGCCCGGTTCCGAGGTCGCGCGGCCTTTCGATGCTGTTGTCGAAGGACAGGACGGCGAACCGGTCTTCGGCACGGAGGGTGTCGACGATGCGGGCGGCGGCGCGCCGGGCGGCGATCATCTTCCAGCCGTGCATGCTGCCGGACCGGTCGAGCACGAGAACCACGTCACGGGGATTCGGCCGCACGTCCCCGGAGGGCAGAACTGTCAGGCTGAACGTCCCTTCTTCGCCTGACCCGTCCGGGACCAGGGAGAGCGCCGCGCTCTCCTGCGGGGCGAAGTCGAGGCGGAGGATGAAGTCGCGGTCGAGGCGTTCGCCCGGCCGCAGCCGTACGGTGGTCCGCTCGCCGTCGCGTTCCTCGGCCACGACGTGCAACGCGGAGCGGAGCTGCGTCAGGGGCAGCCCCGCCGGGTCGATGTCGACGGTGACGGCCAGCCGTACCGGGTTGGGGAAGCCGGGCAGCAGGACGGGCGGGCTGATACGGGAGGCGTCCGGGACGGCGTCCGTGTCGTCGGCGGTGCCGGAACCCGCGCGCTCACCGTCCAGTGGTGCGCCGGGAATGTAGCGAGGCGCGACGACCAACGGGAAACGGAACGTCGCGCTGGAGGCCGACTCGTGCGGCAGCGGCTGGTCGAGCGCCAGCCTGATCGTCACGCGTTCACCCGGCAGGATGTTGCCCACCCGCATGGTGAAGACGTCCGGACGGTCCTCTTCCGCGATCGCGGCGCGCTGCCCTGCGGCGACGGCGGCGTCGTAGTCCTGCCGGGCCTGGCCGCGCTCCTTCAGCGTCCCCTCGATGACACGGTCGGCGGCCTCCATGCGCAGCCCGGTCACGGCGGCGCGGTCGGGCAGCGGGAAGACGTAGGTGGCCTCCAGCGGCATGTCGAACGGGTTGCGGAATCCCTGGACGACTTCGATTCCGGCGGCCAGTCCGGTGATGGAGGCGTGTACGTCGACAGAGTCGAGCGGCAGGTTGCCCCTGTCGGTGGTGAGCGCGCCCAGGCCGCGATCGGGCTCCGGCGACGCGGTGTCGGGCAGCGGCAGTATGCGCACGGTCACGTGGACCTCCGGGAGGGATCGACGGGCATGAACGCGGGGCTCGGGGCGAGGCTCTCCCCGTCGGTGAGGAGGCCTCGTCGGTGTAGTTCGTCGAGCAGCGGGCGAGCGGCGTGCTCGATGGCGGCCAGGTCGTCGTTGCTCAGTGAGGGGACGTCCAGGAGAAGGGTGAGGCCGGACGCAAGCCGAACACCCTGGACGACCGGGGGTCGTGGCCTGTCAAGGTCGTCGGTGGCCGCGATGGCCCGCTCATACGCCAGGTCGGGACGGTTCTTCCAGAAGCCGCTCCGGGTCGCTCCGCTCGCCGCCCCGGCTGGGGGCTGCGCCGGGGCGGGAGTCCCTGGAGTGTGCGAATCGGTCGGCGGAGTGTTCGCGGGGTCGTCGGGTGGCGGTTCGCTGTTGTCGGAGAGAGGGGGCGCCGGGGTATCCGCGTGAGTCGCGTGCGCTCGTTGTCCGTCCGGTAGTGCCGGGCTGGGTGGGAGTGCGTCGGGTCGACCTTCGGCGGAGGTGAGCCCCGCGATGCGTTCGAGGGTCGCGTCGGTGGCGGCGGCGAGTTCGAGCTGGATCTCGGCGATCGAGCGGCCGGCGGCCTGGCGGCGCTTCACCGCGACGAGCTGCAGGAGGTGGCGTGGGCCGTACAGGGCGGTGCGCCCGCGGCGGCCGAGCGGCGGGTCGACCAGACCGATCGTGGTGTACCAGCGGATCAGCCGTTCGTTGGGCAGGTCGCGCACCCGACCACTGACCTGCGCGGACCCGTCCGCGGCGAGGGCCGCGGCGGCGCTCTCCGCCAGCTCGCTGATCGTCCAGACGACGTCCATGCCGCAATGATGACACTGTCACGATGACAGTGTCAACTTCGACTCAAGATCAAGTCCCGTCGACGCGCGGAGTATCCGATCGCGGTCGTCCATGCGACGCGGATGACGCGAGCGGGTCTACTGCACACAGGAGTATTTTCAAGCGATCCATCTAGTAGATATGCGTCAAATCCTCATGAACTCCTCTTCTGTGATTACTTGGATAAGTATCGGCGAAGTATGAGAATGGCCCCCGACACCTGAGATTGATGTGTCGGATTGGCCACTAGACAACGCTCGTAACCTTTACGTTCGGTGGCATGAACGACCATGACCTGGTAGAGGCGCTGCTTGAGCGTGAGCCCGGCGCCCCTGCCGCCGTGTACGACGCGCATGCCGATCGGCTCTACGCATACTGCTGGTTCCAGTTGCGTTCCAGGGACGCGGCCCAGGATGCGTTGCGCGATGCGTTCATCGTCGCCGAGGCGTATATCGGCGAGTTGCGAGACCCTGATCGCTTCGGGCCTTGGCTCTACGCGATCGCAAGACTGGAATGCGCACGCAGACCGTCGTCCACGGACCAGGCGCCGGACGTGTCGGTGGCCAGCCACGACCAGGACGACGTCGACCAACGCATCATGGCTTGGCAGGCGGTGCTGGCCCTGAGTCCGCTCTCCCGGGAGATTCTGGAGTTGCGCGTAAGGCACCAGTTGTCCGTCCCAGATCTGGCCACGGTTTTCGGTGTGCCGCTCGCGGACGCGCAATCAGCGCTCGACCTCGCGCACGGCGAACTGGAAAGCGCCCTGACCGCCGAGATACTCGCGCATCACGGCCCCTACGATTGCGCCGAGCGGGTTGGGATGCTCCGGGAGCGGCGTGGCGAATTCATCCATGAAGCGAACGGGCGGCTGCTGGAGCACACCCAAGATTGTGCCGTTTGCGGAGCGTTGCGTCCCCGCTCCGTCTCAGCCACCAAGGTGTACGGATTGCTGCCTGATCCCGAGCTCCCGCCAGAATTGCGGCTACGGGTGACGGGCTGCTTCCTGGACCCTGAATTCATCGACTACAGGCTCCTCGTCTCCAAGAGGGTCACCGAGTTCACCTCGGACGGGTTCCCCGTCCAATCCACAGAGGCGCCTGAACCACCGCGGACACCACATCCCGAGCGACGGGTCAGGTTTCCCCGTTTGCGTAGGGCGAATTCCCTCCCGGCAGTGCAGGCACAGGCCCAGGCCGCAGAGGACGTTCCCCAGGCGGCAGGGCTTCGAGCCCAGGCAACACGTGTCTTTCTGGTGTTGGCGGTGGTGGCGCTGCTGCTCGGTGGGGGGTTCGCGTCCATGCACGGGTTCCTCGATCCGGAACGACAGAGTTCGGACACCGTCGTCGAGCCACGTCTTAGTGGAGCCTCTGGTCCCTCCCAGCACTCCAGTTCGGGACAGGGGGAGTCTGGAGAGCTTCCGGTCGGCATCGATGGCGCTTCCGTGTCCGCGACACTCCCGTTAGGGGCGCAGGCACCGGCCGTACCACCGACCGTATTGCAGCCACCTTCGAAAGAACCGGTCCTGGTGAACGCGCCGTCCGGTTCTCCCGCCGAGGGCCAGCTCGTGGTGTCGCCGTTCTTCCTGGACTTGGCGGGGAGTACGTCAGGCTCAATAGAACTCCAGGCATACCGCAGACCGCTGGCGTGGCGTGCGACGAGCCGCGGACCCGTTCGCGTATATCCATCGTCAGGAAACCTTGGGGCGGGCCAGAGGGCGACGGTGCGCGTGTACGTCGACCGACGGTCGAAGTCCCGTGGGAGTGGCACCATCACGTTCCGGCCAGGCGGTAGCAGGGTGAACGTCACCTGGCGACCCGATTCCCCAGGCTCGAAACCCACGCCCTCACCGAAGCCAACCGGAACTGGGCCAGGAAACCCGACCACACCGCCGGTTACCAGGCGCCCGAGCAAAACGCCTGCACCGTCCAGGCCACCGTCGTCTTCTGGAGGACCGTCGCCTGAACCGCAACCGTCCAGCGACAAATCAGGCCCGTCACCGTCTACCGGGTCATCGCCCGCGACCATTTCTCCCACGACGGGCCCGATGCCAAGCCCCTGACGGAGTGGCGGCAGTATCTGCCCTTGCCAGAGAGAACTACTCTTCGTAGGTGATCGTTTGCGCTAAGCAGCCCAGGGTGAGGGCAGGACGTGATCATGGCATCAGGCACAGTCGAGACCCGCCATGCGTCCCGATCCCCATCCAGCGGTGCGGCGCTGCGGCTGGTCGCCTTTACCACCGGCCTGACGATGGGAATGAGCCTCTTGGTCCCGGCCGCAACCGCGCGTACTACCGCCAAGCCCGGCCCAAGCGCGCGCGACGTTGAACGAAGCGAACGCGAGGTCAGAGAAAAAGCCGCCGAAGTCGGCCGGACCAAGGTCGAGCTTGCGCGGGCGGACGGCGAACTCGACCGGCTCGCCGTCGCCGCTGAGGTCGCCATAGAGCGATACCACGGTGAACAACTCAAACTGCAGCATTCCCAACAGGTCTACGGGGAGACGCTGGCGCGATCGGCCGAGGCGAACAGGAGACTAGGGGAGACCCAGGCCGAACTGGCATCTTTCGCCGCGCAGATCTACCGCGACAACACCGGATACGACCAGATGTCGTCCGCGCTCGTCGGCCATGGCGGCCCCCAAGGCTTCATGGACCGCGCGGGAATGGTCGAGATGCTTGCCAAGAGACGCACTGCCATGGTCGAACGCGTCGAGGCGGCGAAGACCGTCGCTGATCTGTTCCGGCACCAGGCACAGACGGCTTTCCAAGAGCAGGCGGCTGCGACGAACCGTGCGGATGAGGCCAAACGTGTCGCGCAGGAAGCGGTGGCCAGGCAACAGGCTTCCGTACACCGAATCGAAGCGGAGAAGCGGCGGCTGGAGCGTCGTCTTGGTAAGGCTCAGGCGCATGCGGCGCGAGTCAAGCGTGCGCGGGAACGGGCACTGGAGAAGGCGGAGGCACGCAAGGCCCGTGCCGCTCTCACCAATTCAGTACGACCTGGGCTGGCCATGTCCGCCGGGCGTGGGGCCATTGCTGCGCGGGCCGCGTTGAAGTGGCTGGGAACCCCGTATTCATGGGGTGGAGGCACCGTGGCTGGTCCAAGTTACGGGGTGGCACTGGGAGCCGAAACGCAAGGCTTCGATTGTTCCGGTCTGGCGATGTATGCATGGGGCAAGGCCGGGGTGTACCTGGACCACTGGACCGGTACCCAATGGACATCGGGACCGCACATCCTTATCGATGCGTTGCGTCCAGGAGATCTCGTGTTTTTCGCCAGGGAGCCGTCCGATCTCAGCACCATCCACCATGTGGGCATTTACGTCGGTGACGGCCGTATGGTCGAAGCGCCCTACACGGGCGCGCGGGTGCGTGTTTCCAGCATCCACCGAAGCGACTTGATCGGGGCGACCCGTCCTTCTGGGTGAGAGCAAGCCGGCGCTAGTGTCCGCCTGGCTCCCCGCTCTGGCGCGCTCCAGGCGGCCCGTGGCTGCTGCTGAAGACGAGAACCCTTCCGCAGGCGTTTCCCGCGGAAGGGTTCTTCACGAGCTGTTTCGCTGGACGGGGGAGCGGATCAGCGCCGTCCGCGACTCCCGGCTCTCGTCTTGACGTGGCCTCGCGATGGGTCAGGACGTGGAACCGTTCGGCCTGCCCGGTCGATGCTCAGTGGCCGCCCTGGTCCGCCGCGCGCTTGTGGGAACGTTCGATCTCCACCTCGGCCTCGACCCGTCCCACCCAGCTGGCTCCTTCGACCGACTTGCCGGGCTCGAGGTCCTTGTAGACCTCGAAGAAGTGCTGGATCTCCAGCCTGTCGAACTCGGCGACGTGGTGGATGTCGCGGAGGTGCTCCATCCGGGGGTCGGTCGCGGGGACGCACAGGACCTTGTCGTCACCACCGGCCTCGTCGGTCATCCGGAACATGCCGACCGCGCGGCAGCGGATGAGGCAGCCCGGGAACGTCGGCTCCTGCAGCAGGACCAGTGCGTCCAGGGGGTCGCCGTCCTCACCGAGGGTGTTCTCGATGAACCCGTAGTCGGCCGGGTACTGCGTCGAGGTGAACAGCATGCGGTCGAGCCTGATGCGACCGGTCTCGTGGTCCACCTCGTACTTGTTCCGCTGGCCCTTCGGGATCTCAATGGTGACGTCGAAATCCAAGATGTCCTCCGCTCCCTGCGCGCGTGCAGTACATAGTCTTTCGGGAGCCCGTGGGCGAGGCCGACCCCACAGGCGAGTGTTTCCCTTATATAAGGATGTCGCACGTTGGTGAGTGCTGAGTGGGAGAGGGACGGTCACGTGCGTGGACGGGCCCCCGCCCTTGTGGTGCTGTCGCTGTCCCTCCTTAACGTTTTCGCCGTCGCCGCTGGGCTTGCAGTGGTGAAACTCACACCTGAACGGCACTTGTCCCCGCAGCCGCCTGGCGTGGCGGTGCGTGACGTCGTGCGGGCCCCTGCCTCGACGTCGATCGCCGCAGCTGATCTGGCGTCCGGCCGTCTGCCCAACGCGTCCGTCCTGGGCGGACGGCTCTCGACGCTGATCGGGGGGCCTGAAACGAAGATCAATGCGGTGGTCATCGACGCGGCGACCCGGCGGCCTCTGTTCGAGCGCCATGCCGACACACCCGCGACCCCCGCCTCGACAACGAAATTGGTGACATCGGTGGCGGCGCTTGCCTCGGTGGGTCCCGAGCACCGGATCACCACGCAGGTCGTACGCGGAACCGGGGGCGGGATCGTACTCGTCGGAGGCGGAGATCCTACCCTGACGGCCCTCCCCACACGCCCTGACACCGACCATCCGCCGTACGCCTCGCTCCTGGACTTGGCCCGGCAGACGGCCTCGGCGTTGAAGGCGGCCGGTGTTCGGCGCGTGCGCGTGGACTATGACGCGTCCGCCTACCAGGGTCCTCGCACCGCTGCTGGGTGGAAGCCGAATTACATGCCCGATGGTGAGGTCGCGCCTGTAACGGCCCTGACGGTCGATGAGGGACGTGCGGCTCCGGCGGATCCGTCCAAGAAGACGCGGGTTTCCGACCCACCTGCTGTTGCCGCGGCGGAGTTCGCACGGCTGCTCTCCAGGAACGGGGTGGGCGCCAAGGCGGGGCGGAAGACGTTCGCGCAGAAGGGCGCGGTGAGGCTCGGCGCCGTCCAATCACCGCCGATGTCCGCTCTGGTGGAGCATTTGCTGACCCACAGTGACAACGATGTGGCCGAGGCGGTGGCGAGGCAGGTGGCGCTGAAGCTGGGCCGTCCGGCTTCGTTCGCGGACGCGGCGCAGGCCGTCGAACAGGTTCTCGCCAAGCTGGGTGTGGAAGCGGGGGTCCTGGTCAATGACGGCAGCGGGTTGTCCACGCGCAACCGCATCTCGCCGGTTGCTCTTGCTCGAATCGTTTCGCTTGCTGCGGGTGAGGACCATCCGGAGCTTCGGTCGGTCATCACCGGCCTGCCCATCGCGGGGTTCTCCGGGACGTTGAGTCCTCCTCGCTACACGGTGCCGTCCAGCCGGGCGGGTGCGGGGATGGTGCGCGCCAAGACGGGGACGCTGGCGGGGGTCAGCACGTTGGCGGGACTCGCTTATGACGCGGATGGGCGGCTGCTCGCGTTCGGGTTCATGGCGGGGGACGGGAAGGGGCCGGTCGATCCCGGCAAGCTCGACCAGTTGGCGGCCGCGGTGGCCGCGTGCGGGTGCGGCTGACGTCGGGTTATCCACAAGTTCGCGTTGGGCTTCCGCGGGGTGGCGAGGGCGGCGAGGGTGGAGGGGTATGGTCCGCCCCCGGGTGGGTGGGGCGTTGGGGTCGGTAGCGGTGTTCGGCTGGGGTTCCAGGTAATGGGGGTTTGGGGTGGAGTGTGGGGCGAGCCGTACGGGAGATAACCAGAACAGTTGTTCGTTGAACGACTGTGCAGGGCGCTCCGGCGCCACGTCCGAAACGTACGGTGGAGTACATGAGCGCCTCAATGATCGACTGGAACGTGGCGGTCCAGGCCGGTACCCGGCTCGTCCGGCCGGGGCCGCAGGTCAGCCACGCCGAGGCCCGTGCGGTCGTGGCGGAGCTGCGGGAACTGTCGAAGCTCGCCCACGGGCACGTGCGCGACTTCACCGGCATGGCCTCGGAGCTCGATCCCGACCCGGCGACCATCGTGGACCGGCCCGGCTGGATCCGCGCCAACGTGGACGGTTTCCGGGTGGTGCTCGAACCGCTCATGGAGCAGATGACCGAAGGGCGCAGCCCGGGCCCTCTCGGCGGTGCCGGCAACGTCGTCGTCCAGGCCGTCGGGTCGCGGGTCACCGGCATGCAGGTCGGCGCGATCCTCGCCTACATGGCCAGTCGCGTCCTGGGGCAGTACGAGCTCTTCCTCCCACCGGACCCGTCCGGACGAGCGCCTACAGGACGGCTGACCCTGGTCGCCCCCAACATCGTCCACGTCGAGCAAGAACTCGGTGTGGATCCGCATGACTTCCGCCTGTGGGTTTGCCTGCACGAGGAGACGCATCGCGCTCAGTTCACCGGCGTTCCATGGTTGCGGGAGTACGTGCAAGACCAGATGACGCAATTCCTGCTCGCTTCCGACCTCGACCCAGGAGTGATGCTCGACCGCATCAAGGACGCGGCGGAAGCTGTCGCGGACGCCGTGCGTGGTGGCGACGCCAACCTCATCGATGCGATCCAGACCCCCGAGCAGCGCGAGATCCTCGACCGTCTCACCGCGGTCATGACTCTGGTCGAAGGGCACGGCGACTATGTGATGGACGCCGTCGGGCCGGAGGTCGTGCCATCGGTGCAGCAGATCCGGTCACGCTTCCAGGGGCGTCGTGACGGCGGCTCCAGGCTCGACCGGTCGATCCGCCGTCTGCTCGGCATCGACCTGAAGATGAAGCAGTACGCGGAGGGGTCGCGGTTCGTCCGCCGGGTCGTCGCCGAGGTCGGCATGAGCGGCTTCAACCAGGTGTGGCAGTCGCCCGAGGCCCTGCCCACGCATGACGAGATCAAGGAACCGATCCTGTGGATCGACAGGGTCATCGGTCCGCGGGCCATCGACGCGCCGCCTGAGGCCAACCAGGCTTGAGAACCATCAGGCGTAAGAGCCAGGCGTAGGGCGCGTGGTATTCACCGTGGGCGTCTAGCGCCGCGCGGTGGTAGAGGTTTCCCATGGGGCCTGATCCGGCAGTGGCGACGGTACGTCTCGAGGTACGGCGTGCTCTGGCCGACCTTCCGCCGGAGGCGATGGTGCTCGTCGCTTGCAGCGGAGGCGCCGATTCCCTGGCACTCGCGGGTGCCCTGGCCTTTGAGGCGCCCAGGCAGGGGCGCGTTGCCGGTGGGATCACCATCGACCACGGTCTCCAGGAAGGCTCTGCCGAACGTGCCGACGCCGTTGTCCGGACGATGGCGGACCTTGGGCTCGACCCGTCCGGGTCGGTCGCCGTCACCGTCGACGGCACGGGCGGGCCGGAGAACGCCGCCCGCGATGCCCGCTACACCGCGCTCGACCAGACCGCAGACCGGCTGGAGGCCGCGGCCGTCCTTCTAGGACACACCCTGGACGACCAAGCCGAAACCGTCCTGTTGGGGTTGGCGCGAGGTTCTGGAGCACGGTCGCTTTCAGGCATGCCAACCGCGTTCCGCCGTAGAACCGACTTGGGGGAAGGGCGAGATGGGCGACGCGAGCAAGGTGTGCTCTATCTGAGGCCCCTGTTGGAACTCGATCGGGGGACCACGCGCCGGGCATGCAAGGCGATGGGGTTGGACCCTTGGGACGACCCCCACAACATCGATCCGACCTACGCGCGCGTGCGCGTACGGCATGAAGCTCTGCCCGCACTCGAAAAGGCTCTGGGCCCAGGAGTGGCCCAAGCCCTGGCACGTACGGCGAGGATGCTGCGGGACGATGCCGACGCCCTGGACGAACTCGCCGTCCGGGCTTACACCGACCTCCAGGCCGCTCAGGACGGCTACACCGTCGCCCTCCGCCTGGAGGGGCTCGCTGATCTGCCGAGAGCCGTCCGGACCCGCGTACTGCGGACGGCGGCGATCGACGCGGGCAGCCCACCCGGTACGCTCGCGGCCGTCCATGTCGATGCAGTGGATCGGCTGGTCACGGCCTGGCACGGCCAGCGGCACGTGGACCTGCCGGGGGGCCTTCGAGCCGTCCGGCGGTATGCGAAGCTGCTGTTCGGCCCGGTTTGACCTCGCGCCGTGTGCGAACCGTCACACGTACCGCTGCACGGCGCCGCCGCGCGAACGGCGAAAACGTCGCGCGGCGGGTGTCCGTCCCACCGGACGGGCGAGGTCTTAGCGATGAGGGTGGGATTGTGGACGAGAAGGACCTGGGCACGGACCTGGCGAAGGTGCTGATCCCGGAGGCGGATCTGCAGGCCAAGGTGCGGGAGCTCGCCGGGGAGATCGACGCCGACTACGCGGGCAAGGACCTGCTGCTGGTCGGGGTCCTCAAGGGCGCCGTCATGATCATGGCGGATCTGGCGCGCGCGCTGCACTCGCCCGCGTCGATGGACTGGATGGCGGTCTCGTCCTACGGGTCGGGAACGAAGTCGTCCGGGGTCGTCCGCATCCTGAAGGACCTCGACACCGACATCCTGGACCGGCACGTCCTGATCGTGGAGGACATCGTCGACTCCGGTCTGACCCTGTCGTGGCTGGTGAGCAATCTGCGCTCGCGTAACCCCGCCTCACTGGAGATCTGTGCGCTCTTGCGCAAGCCGGAGGCCGTGAAGGCCGACGTGGACGTCAGGTACGTCGGGTTCGACATCCCCAACGAGTTCGTCATCGGCTATGGGCTCGACTATGCGGAGCGGTACCGGAATCTGCCGTTCGTCGGCACGCTGGCCCCGCACGTTTACGGCGGCGGCGGGGCTTAGCCTGGTTCCCGGAGACGTGGTTCCGTCCCAGAGCGGCCCTCAAGGACGCTCAGAGCGCGCTGACGGTGCGTGAACGCCTCGGACGGCCGCGGAGGGCACCCGAACCGAGACCGGGCGCTAAGGCCCCGGTCAGGGGCCCTGAGGGGCTCCTCAGGGAACAAGAGACCGTGACGAATCGTTGCAAAGGTCGTTGACGGGTATATGGAAGGGATGCAGGAGAACAGCGTCGGCTGCGTCTTCTGCATCCTGCGGTGTACCGTCGATGTCCCGGGCCCTAGGGTCGGGGAGCCATACGAGGGAAGCCGCCGCGGCGGGACCGGAGCCCCTGGGCGTCGGCCTTTCGCGGGACGCATTGTTGGTCGCCCCGGCGTCCGTCCCCCGGGACGGACGAGGATCGTACACAGACGTTGGTCAGGAGGGACGGGCCCCGGAGGGGTTACCGGATAAATGGACGTGAAGCGCTACTTTCGCGGGCCGCTGCTGTGGATCCTGCTGTTCGGCCTCTTGGTCGCCCTGGTGATGTGGGGCGTCAATCCCGGTCGTTCGTTCGAGAAGGTCGACACCTCCAAGGTCGTCCAGGAGATCAACGCTGGGCAGGTCAAGTCCGCCAAGATCATTGACAAGGACCAGCGGATCGAGCTGACGCTCACCAACGGCAAGCAGCAGCAGGCGTCCTGGGTCGACGGACAGGGCCTCCAGTTGCAGCAGCAACTGCAGCGGCAGGCCGACGCGGGCAAGCTGTCCGGCGGCTACAACGTCGACGTGCCGAAGCAGAGCTTCTTCCTGAACCTGCTGTTCAGCCTGCTGCCCATCGTCGTCATCGTGCTCATCTTCCTGTTCATCATGAACCAGATGCAGGGCGGCGGCTCGCGCGTGATGAACTTCGGCAAGTCCAAGGCCAAGCTCATCACCAAGGACACCCCGAAGACCACCTTCGCCGACGTGGCCGGGGCCGACGAGGCCCTGGAGGAACTCGAGGAGATCAAGGACTTCCTGCAGAACCCGGCGAAGTTCCAGTCGATCGGCGCCAAGATCCCCAAGGGCGTGCTGCTGTACGGCCCGCCCGGCACCGGTAAGACCCTGCTGGCCCGTGCCGTCGCGGGTGAGGCGGGCGTCCCGTTCTACTCGATCTCCGGTTCGGACTTCGTCGAGATGTTCGTCGGTGTGGGTGCGTCCCGTGTCCGCGACCTTTTCGAGCAGGCGAAGACCAACGCCCCTTCGATCATCTTCATCGACGAGATCGACGCCGTGGGACGGCACCGCGGAGCGGGTCTCGGCGGTGGGCACGACGAGCGCGAGCAGACGCTGAACCAGCTGCTGGTCGAGATGGACGGTTTCGACGTCAAGGGCGGCGTGATCCTGATCGCGGCGACCAACCGTCCCGACATCCTCGACCCGGCGCTGCTCCGTCCGGGACGGTTCGACCGTCAGGTCACCGTGGACCGTCCCGACCTGGAGGGCCGCAAGGGCATCCTGCGCGTGCACGGACGTGGCAAGCCCTTCGCGCCGGACGTCGACCTCGACGTCATCGCCCGCCGCACCCCGGGCTTCACCGGTGCGGACCTTGCGAACGTCATCAACGAGGCCGCGCTGCTCACCGCGCGCTTCGACCGCAAGCTGATCGACATGGACACCCTTGAGGAGTCCATCGACCGCGTCATGGCGGGGCCGGAGCGCAAGACCCGGGTGATGTCGGAGAAGGAAAAGAAGATCATCGCCTACCACGAGGGCGGGCACGCCCTGGTGGCGCACGCTCTTCCGAACTCCGACCCCGTGCACAAGGTGACGATCCTGCCGCGTGGACGGGCCCTGGGTTACACCATGACCCTCCCCATGGAGGACAAGTTCCTCACCACCCGTTCGGAGATGACCGACCAGCTGGCCATGCTGCTCGGTGGGCGCACCGCCGAGGAGCTCGTGTTCCACGAGCCGACCACGGGTGCCGCCAACGACATCGAGAAGGCCAGCTCGATCGCCCGCAACATGGTGACCGAGTACGGCATGAGCGAACGTCTCGGCGCTCGTAAGTTCGGCACCGGTCAGGGCGAGGTCTTCCTCGGTCGTGACATGGGCCACGAGCGTGACTACTCGGAGGACATCGCGTCCGCGATCGACGACGAGGTCCGCCGGTACATCGAGGCCGCGCACGACACGGCCTGGGAGATCCTGGTGGAGTACCGGGACGTCCTGGACGAGCTGGTCGTCAACCTGATGGAGAAGGAGACCCTCTCCAAGGAGCAGGTCCTCCGGATCTTTGCACCGATCCAGAAGCGGCCGCACCAGAACTCCTACACGGGTTACGGCAAGCGCCTGCCGTCCGACCGTCCGCCGGTGCTGACGCCCAAGGAGCTGGCCCTGCTCGGCCCGCAGGACGTCACCGACCTGACCAAGAACAACGGCCAGGGCGGGGTCACCTCAGAGGCGGCCGATCCGGCCCAGGGCGAAAGCTGACCGCGTTGGCAGAACAGCAGGACGAGGCGTCGGCGCACGAGCGGTCCGAGGACGAGGGTTCGTCCTCGGGCGGCTCGTCCGGCGCCGCGCAGGACAGGTGGACGGCGGAGCAGGCCGCGCAGGACGCGGGCCGTGCGTTCGTCGAGGGCGAGGCGCGGATCCTGGAGGAGCCTCCGGGGTTCGACCACGCCCGCATCGAGAAGGCGGTCCGCGAGATCCTGATCGGCATCGGGGAGGACCCCGACCGTGACGGTCTCCGTGACACCCCCGCCAGGGTCGCGCGTGCGTACGCCGAACAGTTCGCGGGACTGCGGCAGAGGCCGGAGGACGCGCTCACGACGGTGTTCGACGCCGACCATGAGGAAATGGTCCTGGTGAAGGACATCGAGGTGTACTCCGTCTGCGAGCACCATTTGGTGCCCTTCCATGGGGTGGCCCACGTCGGCTACACCCCGAACAAGAAGGGGCAGATCACCGGCCTTTCCAAGCTGGCCAGGCTGGTGGACGTGTACGCGCGTCGCCCGCAGGTCCAGGAGCGGCTGACGAGCCAGGTGGCCGACGCGATGATGAGCGTGCTGGAACCGCGCGGCGCGATCGTGGTGATCGAGGCCGAGCATCTGTGCATGACCATGCGCGGCGTGCGGAAGCCCGGCGCGAAGACCGTGACGTCCGCGGTGCGCGGCGACTTCCGCGATCATGCCGAGACGCGGTCCGAGGCGATGAGCTTGATTCTGGGCCGTTACTGAGCGTTGACCCCGACTCGGGGTCGTCGGCCGTGCGAACGGGCCTCAGCGTCGAGCTGAGGCCCGTTCCGCCGTTGTGGAGCCGGGTCGGCAGGGGCCTCCGGGAGCCGGGTGGCGGGTGGGGCCGGCCGCGGAGGCCGCCGCCGCGCCGGGATCGGTTCAAGGCTTAGGGTTGAGTCATGACCGGTGCCGTCGTTCCGGGGCTGCCCGCGCCAGGGCGTTGCCTCGTCATGGGCGTGGTCAACGTGACCCCCGATTCGTTCTCGGACGGCGGGGCCTGGTTCGACCCGGAGAAGGCCGTCCGCCATGGGCTCGACCTCGTCGCGGAGGGCGCCGACATCGTCGACGTGGGCGGCGAGTCCACGCGGCCTGGGGCACAGCGTGTGTCGCAGGACGAGGAACTGCGCCGGGTCATCCCGGTGATAGAAGCGCTCACCGCTGAGAACGTTCCGGTCAGCGTCGACACCATGCGCGCCGACGTCGCCGAAGCCGCCCTCAGCGCGGGGGCCAGGCTGGTGAACGACGTCAGCGGCGGGCTGGCCGACCCCGAGATGCCGCGGGTAGTCGGCACAGCGGGCGTCCCGTACGTCGTGATGCACTGGCGCGGTCACAGCCACGACATGCAGACCCGCACCATCTACGCGGACGTGGTGGGCGAGGTACGCGACGAACTGCTCCGCAGGGTCGACGCGGTTGTGAACGAGGGTGTCGACCCCTCGATGATCGTGCTCGACCCAGGGCTGGGCTTCGCCAAGAGCCCCACGGCGGGGCACAACTGGTCGCTGCTGGCCCATCTGGACGCGTTCACCGGCGCCGGGTATCCCGTCCTGGTGGGAGCCTCCCGCAAGAACTTCCTCACGAGGCTGCTCGCCGAGCCGGACGGTACGCGGCGTCCCTTCCTCGAATGCGACGACGCCACCGTGGCGGTCACGGCCCTGATCGCGGCGGCGGGGGCGTGGTGCGTGCGGGTCCACCGCGTCCGACCCAACGCGGACGCCGTTCGGGTGGCGGCCGCGTTCCGTGCGGCGCGTCCCTCCGCGGACGCTCCTCCCGCCGACGAACAGAGCCCAGGACAGACCGCGGCCGGCGGCCGCGCCGACGACGGGAGCCGCCGTCCATGAGCCGTGCCGTGAACCGTGCAGACGTGGACGAGGTCCACGCCGAGTTCTATGCCGCGTTCGAGGCCGGTGACTTCGACCGCATGTCCGACGTGTGGGCCGACGGCGAGTACGCGCGAGGCGTCTCCTGCGTGCACCCAGGCTGGACGATGCTGCGCGGACGCGAAGAGGTGCTCCGTTCCTGGGCCCTCATCATGGCCAACACGACGTACATCCAGTTCGTGCTGACCGACATCGAGACAGACGTCTACGGCGATCACGCCGTGGTCACCTGCAAGGAGAACATCCTCACCGCCGACGAGGACACCGAGGCCGGATTCCTCGCGGGAGGAAGCATCGTGGCCACGAACGTGTTCGTACGGGCGGACGGGGAATGGCGGCTGCTGCTCCACCACGGATCCCCCGTCCTCAACGTCGTGGATGCAGAGGAAGAATGACTCTCGATCACATCGAGCTGCGCGGTCTGCGCGCGCGCGGACGGCACGGCGTCCTGCCCGCCGAACGTGAGCTGGGGCAGGAGTTCGTCGTCGACGCCGTCCTCGGACTCGACACCCGCCCCGCCGCCGCCGCGGACGACCTGTCCCGTACCGTCGACTACGGAACGCTCGCCAGTCGGCTGGTCGCCGTCGTGGAGGGGGAGCCCGTCGATCTCCTCGAAACGCTGGCCGACCGGCTGGCGAAGATATGTCTGGAAGACAGGGCGGTGACGGAGGTCGAGATCACCGTCCACAAGCCGAGCGCCCCGGTCCCGCACCCCTTCACGGACGTGGCCGTGAAGATCAGGAGGAGTCGCCCATGACAGCGTCCGACCGCATGCCCGACCGCACCGCCACCGGCGGCCACATGCTGGTCGAGCACCGGGTCGTGTTCTCGATCGGCAGCAATCTAGGAGACCGCCTGGACAACATCCAGGAGGCGGTGGACGCGCTGTTCGACGCACCCGGACTGAACTACGTGGCGTTCTCCCCGGTCTACGAGACCGCCCCCTACGCGCCGCCCGGCGAGACGATCCCCGAGCAGGGAGACTTCCTCAACATCGTGCTCGTGGCGGACACCCGGCTCCCACCGGAGAACCTGCTGGAGCGAGTACTGAACATCGAGACGTCGATGCGGCGGGAACGCCAGGTCCGCTGGGGGCCGCGCACGCTCGACATCGACATCGTCGTTTTCGGTGACATCTCGTCCGACGACCCCGATCTGACGCTCCCGCACCCGCGCGCGCACGAGCGTGCGTTCGTTCTCGTGCCGTGGGCCGACATCGAGCCGGACGTGCTCCTCCCCGGACATGGCCGCGTCGGCGACCTCGCCCAGGC
Organism: Actinomadura decatromicini; assembly: GCF_008121305.1. NCBI lineage: Bacteria > Bacillati > Actinomycetota > Actinomycetes > Streptosporangiales > Thermomonosporaceae > Actinomadura > Actinomadura decatromicini. The sequence continues at coordinate 901,883 of NZ_VSRQ01000002.1, forward strand.
CAAGCAGGCCGAGGGCGGGCCTTCGGCCTGCCGCCGCCGGGAGGACCTGGCCCTCCAGCAGCCTGCATGAAACCGTCCCGCCCGCTCTTCCTCATCGCCCTCGTGGTCGTCATCACGGTGATCACCTGGGCGGTGATGCGTTCCGCTTACGTGTCGCTGCCGCCGCTCCCGTGGACGGCCGTCCCGACGCTGCTGCTGCTGGCCCTCGGTGAGGGTTTCACCGGGTGGAACGTCCTGCGCCGTATCCGCCGCAAGCCCGACAGGGGGCGCGGACAGGACCCGACCCGCAAGCCGGCGCCCAAGCCCCTGGACCCGATGGCGGTCGCCAGGCTCGCCGCCCTCGGCAAGGCCAGCGCCCATGCCGCCGCGGTCATCGCCGGTGTGTTCGCGGGGTTCGCCGCCAGCCTCGTCGCATCGCTCGACAAGCCGACCCCCCGCCACGACTTCTTCGTCAGCGGCGGCACGTTCCTCGCCGCCGCCGTCCTGGTCGCCGCCGCGTTCTTCCTGGAGTACGCCTGCCGCGTGCCCAAGGACCCGGACGAGGAACGGCGCGACCACGGCGTCTCGCGCGCCTGAGTCATCTCCGCTCGGACGGTTACTTGTCGATGTCGCCCACGACGAAGAACATCGAACCGAGGATCGCGATCATGTCGGCGACCAGGTTGCCCGGCAGCAGTTCCGTCAGGACCTGGATGTTGTTGAACGACGCGGACCGCAGTTTCATGCGCCACGGCGTCTTCTCACCGTGCGACACGAGGTAGTAGCCGTTGATGCCGAGGGGGTTCTCCGTCCAGGCATAGGTGTGGCCCTCCGGGACCTTCAAAACCTTCGGAAGCCGTTGGTTGATGGGGCCCGGAGGGAGCTCGGCCAACCGGTCGAGGCAGGCGTCGGCGAGGTCCAGTGACGCGTGCACCTGGTCGAGGAGGCACTCGAACCGGGCCAGGCAGTCGCCTTCCGTCCGGGTGACCACGCGGACGTCGAGGTCGCCGTAGGCGAGGTACGGCTCGTCCCGGCGGAGGTCGAAGTCAACGCCGGACGCGCGCGCTATGGGGCCGGACACGCCGTACTGAAGAATTTGCTCTCGTGTCAGGACGCCGACGCCTCTCGTCCGGGCGCGGAAGATTTCGTTGCCCATGATGAGGTCGTCGATGTCGCTCATGCGGGCACGCACCTCGGAGACAGTGCTCCGCGCGCGCGCCGTCCAACCGGCGGGGAGCTCCTCTTTCAGCCCGCCGACCCGGTTGAACATGTAATGCATCCGTCCACCGGATACCTCCTCCATCACCCGCTGCAACGCCTCCCGCTCACGGAAGGCGTAGAAGATGGGTGTGATGGCCCCGACCTCCAGTGGGTACGAGCCGAGGAACATCAGGTGGTTGAGGACGCGGTTCAGCTCTGCCAGAAGCGTCCTCGTCCATACGGCGCGCACGGGGACTTCCATGCCGAGCATCCGTTCGACGGCGAGGACCACGCCGAGCTCACTGGAGAACGCCGACAGCCAGTCGTGCCGGTTGGCCAGCACGATGATCTGGCGGAAGTCACGGACTTCGAAAAGCTTCTCCGCGCCCCTATGCATGTAGCCGATGATGGGTTCGGCCGCCGAGATGCGTTCGCCGTCCAGGGTCAGCCTCAGCCGGAGGACACCGTGCGTGGACGGATGCTGGGGGCCGATGTTCAGGGTCATGTCCTCGGTGGCGAGCTCCTTGGCGCCCGCACCGATACCGACGATGCGTTCGGTCGTCATGGTCGCGTCTTTGCCACTCGGGTCACCGCCTCATCGTCGCATGGCGAGCGGTACTCGTTTTCCGGTTGACTATGGCCCGATGAATCCGAGCCACGGCGAACCGCCCTACGAGCCCGCCGCCGACCCTGCAGCCCAGGACGCGGCGCATCCGCCCCTGCCGTCCGGGCAGCCGGGCCAGGGCGGTCGACCGCCAGGTCCGTCCGGTCAGGGCGCGTCCGGTCAGGCGGCCGGGCAGGGTCAGGTGCCGGCGCATTACCCGTCTCACCCGAATCCTTCCGGGACCCCTGGCTATCAGGCGGACCAGGCGTTCGCGGCAGGCGGTGGTCTGCAGTGGTCGCGCATCTCCAGCCGGCATGCCTGGCACAGGCTGCTCACCGCTGTGCTGTGGGCGGTGCCGATCGGGGGTGTGGGCGGGTTCATCGTGTGGCGGAACGGCGGCGTGGTTCCAGCCGCCATGTGGGTCGCTGCCGTTGTGCTGGGCGCCGTCCTCACATGGGTGGTGGCCGAGCTTGACCGCCGTGCCTACGGATACGCCGAACGTGCGGACGACCTCATGGTGACTCATGGGGTCCTGGTGAAGCGGCTCATCGTCGTCCCCTACGGGCGGATGCAGTTCGTGGACGTCACAGCGGGACTGCTGGAGCGTTGGATGGGCGTCGCCACCGTCCGGATGCACACGGCGGCCGCGGCGACGGACGCCACCATTCCCGGACTGCGGGCCTTGGAAGCCGCCCAGTTGCGCGACCGCCTCGCCCAGAAGGGCGAGGAGCGGAGCATGGGACTATGAACGGCCCTAACGGCCCCTACGGCCCACCTGGCCCATATGGGCCGCCTGGTCCGTACGGGCGGCCAGGACCGCCCGGCCCGCCTGGACCGTATGGTCGTCCTGGGCCGCCCTATGGCCCGCGCCCTCCTTATGGACCTCAGCATGGACCTCAGCCTGGCCAGCAGTTGGGCCCGCCCTACGGGCCGCCTCAGCGTCCGTATGCGGGTTACCGTCCGCCGGTCCGGTTCTCTGAGGGCACGCACAGGCTGCACTGGGCGACGGCCCCACTGCGCGCGTTCATCTTCCTCATCATCTACTTCGTCCTGCTCGGCTTTCCTTTGCTGCTGACCCAGACAGAGGACGGCATCACCCTGGCGCTCACTCCAGAGGTGATTGGCCGATTTGTCATCGTGACCGTCCCGGTGGGGTTCGTTGCAGTGGGGACGGGTCTTTGGACGTGGCTCGCTCTGCGGTTCCGTATCGACGGTGACGATCTCGTTGTCGAGACCGGTCTGCTCCGCAAGAACAAGCGCCGGATCCCGCTGTCGCGCATACAGGCCATCGATCTCGTCCGTCCGCTCGTGACGCGCGTCTTCGCCCTGGCAGAGGTGCGAGTGGAGTTGGCGGGCGGTGAACGCAGCGAGATCGCGCTCCGCTATCTGGGACGACACTCCGCCCAACAACTGCGCGCCGAACTCCTGGCCCGTGCCGCCGGGCTTCCCGGTCACACCCCCGAGGCGCCAGAGCGGCATATCTGGCGTGTCCCGTTCGGAAGTCTGCTCGCATCCCTCATCCTGCGTCTGCCCGTCCTCGGCACGGTTCTGCTCTTCTTCGCCTCCGTGCTGTTCCTGGTGATGTACGCAGAGGGCGGCATCCTGGCCGTCACCATTCCTGTCCTGCTCGGGCTCATCCGCGCTGTGATCGCCCCCCTGGTGATGTACGCCAACTTCACGGTCGCCATGTCACCGGACGGGATACGCCTGCGGTACGGCCTTCTTGAGACCCGGATGCAGACGCTGCCGCCGGGGCGCGTCCAGGCCGTCAGCATCATCGAGCCCTCGGTCTGGCGGAGCCTGGGCTGGGCCCGGGTCGAGGTCACGGTCGCCGGCTACGCGGGTGAGCGGCAGGCCCTGTCCTCGACCTTGTTGCCGGTCGCACCTCGTCACGTCGCGATGCACCTTGTCTCGCAGGTGTTTCCTGGAACGCAGGTCGACGCGGTCCCTCTGGTGCCTGCCTCGTCCAGGGCCGTGGCGATCGACCGTGCGGACGGTGCCGGCACCGACGATGTCGTGTTCGTGACCCGCCACGGCTGGCCGTGCCGACGCACCGACGTGATCGCCCACGCGCGCGCGCAGAGCGTCCGCCTCACCGCGAACCCTCTCCAGCGCCTTCTCGGGCTGGCCACCGTCCATGTCGACGCGCCTCCCGGGCCCGTACAGGTCACGGCCACCGACCGCGAGCTGGGCGAGGCGCGCGCCATCGTCGAGTCGACGGCCCGCCGCGCCCAGGCCGCCCGCCGGGCCGGAGGCGGAGACCCGACCCGCTGGGCCCGCTGACGGGTTATCCACAGAATCACGTTCTACTTCCGGACGGCCTCACGCCCGATCACCATGGATTCAGGTCGGCCCGCCGCTGGGGGGAGGCGGGCCGACCGCCCAGACAACCCCGACTGCGTCCACAGCCCATCTGTGCACGTCATATTCGTGGGCTGTCCACTGGAAATGGTAGGGAGGTGTTGGACGGTGGGCTGATTCGCCGGATGCGAATATCGTCGAGACATGAGCGAGTTGGTCTATGACCCCTGGTCTCCTGACTTCGTCGCAGATCCGTATCCGGTGTTCGAGCGGCTCCGCACCGAGCGGCCCGTGTTCTTCCACGAGGCCACCGGGCAGTGGGTGATCAGCCGGTACGAGGACGTGAACGCCCTGCTGCGGGACCGGCGCCTCGGACGGACGTATCTCCACATCGCGAGCCATGAGGAGTTCGGCCAGGAGCCGGAGGCGGACTTCCTCAAGCCTTTCTGGGACCTGATCCGCGCCGGGATGCTGGACGTCGAGCCGCCCGACCACACGCGCTTGCGACGCCTGGTGTCCAAGGCGTTCACGGTCCGCATGGTGGAGGAGCTGCGGCCGACGATCCAGCGGCTCGCCGGAGAGCTGGCCGGGGCGCTCGCGGACAAGGGCGGCGGCGACCTGCTCGCCGAGGTCGCCGAGCCGCTGCCGGTGAACGTGATCGCCGAGATGCTCGGCGTGCCGGTGGAGGAGCGGCGTCTGCTGCGCCCGTGGTCCGCCGACATCTGCGGCATGTACGAGCTCAACCCGCCAGAGGAGGTGCAGCACACCGCCGTCCGCGCCGCCCTGGAGTTCTCCGACTACCTGCGCGACCTCGCCCGCACGCGGCGGAACGAGCCGCGCGACGACCTCATCAGCGCTCTGGCCCAGGTGATGGACGACGGCGACCGGCTCACCGAGGACGAGCTGATCGGTACCTGCGTCCTGCTCCTGAACGCGGGCCACGAGGCCACCGTCAACGCGACCGGCAATAGCTGGTGGGCGCTGTTCCGCAATCCCGAGGAACTCGCACGGCTCCGGGCCGATGCTTCACTCGTCCCCACGGCCGTTGAGGAACTGCTCCGCTATGACACCCCAGCGCCGATGTTCGAGCGCTGGGTGCTGGAGGACATCACTGTCGGCGGAGTCGACATTCCCCGTGGAGCTGAGGTGGCCTTGCAGTTCGCGTCAGCCAACCGTGACCCGGAGGTGTTCGCCGAGCCCGACCGTCTCGACCTGTCGCGCGAGCCGAACCCGCACATCACGTTCGGCCTCGGCATCCACTACTGCCTGGGCGCACCGCTAGCCCGCATCGAACTCGCGGAGTCGTTCGCGGCCGTCCTCCGCGCAGCACCCGACCTACGCCTCTCCACCGAGCCGAAATGGAAGCCCGGCTTCGTCCTACGCGGCCTAGAAGCCCTCTACGTAGAACGCTGACCCCGGGTTAGGGCGGTGGGGATCGGGATGTTCACTGTCTGGGCCAGCCAGCCGAAGCCGCCCAGGCCTGAGGGGTCGGTCAGTTCGGCGTCTTCGCCTGCGTGGCAGAGGGCGGAGACGTAGGCGCGGGGGTCCTGGTGGGCCAGGGACAGGGCCGGGCGGACGCCGGTGAGGCCGAGGGCGCGCAGGGCCTTCCGCTGGGTGGTCAGGAGGGTGGACGTGGCCCCGGCGCGTTCTCCGGCCGTGCTACAGGCGTCCAGGGCCACATGGGCGGTGACGTCGCAGGAGCCGTCCGGGACGGCGGGGACGGTGAGCCCGTCCCGGTAGCCGGTCAGCGTCCCGTACACGGGGCGGGAGCCGCGGGAGTGGGAGTAGTCGACGGCCAGGGCGAGGCCGCCGGAGAGGCGTCCGATCACCGACGCCCAGGCGGCGCAGCGCGGGTGGCCGATCTCGGCGCGGTCGCCGGGCTCGTGCAGGGGCCACCAGCGGTCCAGCCAGGCGCGGTCCTCGTCGGTCGGGGCCGGGCCGGGGCGCTCGGCCCCCGTCGACGGCTGGACGAGCACCGTCCGCATGCCGTCCGGAGTGTGTTCGACGACGTCCAGCGGCACGTTGTCGAGCCATTCGTTCGCGACGGCGAGGCCGGTGATGCGTTCGGGCAGGTCGGCGCGCCAGGTGATCCGCGGCGGGGTGTCGGCGGGGCGGGGCGCGATCTCGACGGCGGTCGGGGCCAGCCGCGGCGCAAGGTCGGACGGGACGCAGTCCAGGATGTTGCTCAGCAACCGCCCGGACCCGGCGCCGATGTCGACGATGTCCAGCCGGTCGGGACGTCCGAGGAGAGCGTCGACCTCGACCAGGAGGCGGGCGATGGCGGCGGCGAACCGAGGGGAGGCGTGCACCGACGTACGGAAATGCTCGGCGGGACGTTCGCCGCGCCGGTAGAAGCCCCCGTCCCCGTACAACGCGCGCTCCATCGCGGTGCGCCATGGCAGCCACTCGGTAACCAACGCGTCCACGAGGGTGACGTTACCGTGGGTGGGCCGCCCGGTCGGTCCATCCTGTGGCCGACGGGCGTACTACTTGTGGCTGATCCAGGGCTGAGCTGCGGCTACGTACCCTGTCGGCATGGTGGTGCGCGCATGGGACTGGCTGCGGGGTAAGAAGCCGCTGGTCGATGCGTTCTTCGCGGCCCCGCTGGTGCTCCTCTCCCTGCCCGATCTGCTGAGGGAGCCCTTCGGGGTCTCCAAGGGGACGTACGCGCTGTTGATGGTCGCGTTGACCACACCGCTCGTGCTGCGCCGGACGTATCCGCGCGCCGTGTTCATGGTGGTCGCGCTGATTTCGGGCGTCCAATGCCTGGCGGGCGTCAATCCCGTGCCCGCGAACGTTGCCGTCCTGATGGGGTTGTACACGGTGACTGCCAGTTACGCATTCCGCTGGGGTGTAGCGGCGGCATTGGTCGGCGAAGTGGGTGCGGCCATGGCGACTTTCCGTTACCCGACCGGTGCGAACGCCAGGAAATCCACGTTCACCATCCTCGCGGTGGTGGTCGCGGGGGTGTGGGTCCTGGGTCTGCACATGCGCACACGTCGCGCGTACCTGCGTTCGGTAGAGGAACGGGCGGCGCGCCTAGAGCAGGAGCGCGACAACGAGGTGAAGATGGCGATGGCCGCAGAGCGCGCGCGCATCGCCCGTGAGCTGCATGATGTCGTGGCCCACAACGTCAGTGTCATCGTGGTGCAGGCGGACGGTGCGTCCTACGCGATCGACACCGACGTAAGACGGGCCAGGCAAGCGCTGGAGACCATCTCGAACACGGGACGGCTGGCCCTGGCGGAAATGCGTCGTCTCCTGGGCGTCCTACGGGAGAGCGACGATGTGAGTGCCTTCGCCCCTCAGCCGGGGGTCGCGCAACTGGACGATTTGATCGAGCAAGTGCGCGCATCCGGGCTACCCGTCATTTACGAGGTGGAAGGGGTGCCGGTGCCCATGTCGGAGGGACGCCAATTGACCGTTTACCGGATCGTCCAAGAGGCGTTGACCAATACGCTCAAGCACGGAGGTCCCCGCGTAGCGGTGTCCGTGCGGCTCCGGTATTCGGGCGAAGCCCTGGAGATCCAGGTGGACGACGACGGGCGGGGCGCCGCCGCGCCCGACGACGGACGTGGGCACGGTCTCGCCGGGATGCGCGAGCGCGTCGCCGTGTACGGGGGCCGTGTCCGTGCCGCACCCCGTTCCGGAGGAGGCTTCGAGGTGGTCGCGTGGATACCGGTACGGGAGGAAGTGGGTGCCACATGACGGATGCGGACGAGACGGCTCCGCCGATCCGGGTCGCGCTGGTCGACGACCAGGAGCTCGTGCGGGCCGGGTTCCGCATGGTGCTGGACGCGCAACCCGACATCGAGGTCGTCGGTGAGGCCGGGGACGGGGTGCAGGCCCTGGAATTGCTACGCGGCACTAGGGCCGACGTCGTTCTCATGGACGTCCGGATGCCGCGGATGGACGGCATCGAGGCGACCCGCAATGTCGTCGCCGGCTCCGGTCCGAAAGTGGTCATCCTGACCACGTTCGACCTGGACGAGTACGCCTTCGCGGCCATCAAGGCGGGTGCGGGCGGGTTCCTGCTGAAGGACGCGGGCCCGGCGCAGTTGATCGAGGCGATCAAGTCCGTGCACTCCGGGGACGCCGTGGTCGCGCCCAGCACGACGAAGCGGCTGCTGGACCGGTTCGCCGTCCATCTGCCGGACGCGGAGGCCAAGGCGAACGGTGCGCTGGAGAGCCTCACCGACCGTGAGGGCGAGGTGTTGCGGCTCGTCGCGCGCGGGATGTCGAACGCGGAGATCGCGGCGCGGCTGTACGTCTCGGAGGCCACCGTGAAGACGCACATGGGGCGGATCCTGATGAAGCTGGGGCTTCGCGATCGGGTGCAGGCCGTCGTGTTCGCCTACGAGACAGGGCTGGTCAAAAGCGGCCAAGGCGACAACTCCGTGTAACGGCTTGTCGTCTGCTGGTGGTCATTTGCCTTTGCCATGGACCACGCAAATGACCTGCCAGAGAGTAGCGGGGTAACTACCGTACGCGACGCCGCCTTTGGGGGCGACGTCGGCACTTGTCAGAACGGGCCTGCTAAGCCCACGTACGGGAGGACCTCTTCGTGCTCAAGAAGCTTGCCGCCACCGGCATCCTCGGCTTTGCCCTCGCCGGCTCCGCCCTGGTCGCGACGCCCGCCTACGCGTCGGCCTACGGCGGCGACCACGGCCACTGCCACCACAAGTGCCATCCGAAGGGCCATCACCACGGCCAGTTCAACGGCAACCACACCAGCGGGAACTTCTCGATCCTGGGCGGGAACCAGGTGAACGCGCCGATCTCCATCCCGATCAACGTGTGCGGCAACGCCATCGCGGTGATCGGCATCGCGTCGGCCCAGTGCAAGGGCGGTGCGTCGGTCCAGAACGGCTGACGCGCGTCACCGGCGGGCGCGGATGCCCGGCGCCGGGCGCCGGAGATCGTTCAGGTCTCCGGCGCTTCGGTGTTCCCGTTGGCCGGACGAAAGGCGTCCCCGCAGGTCGGACGGCGGCTGTAGCCCGAAGGCGTAATCCTCAGGTCGTATCGGCGGACGCCGTGTAGCCCGGAGGATTACACCCGGTAGCCGCGAGGCTGACGCGGGATGTAGCCGCCAGACCGATGCCGGGGCACGGCGCGGATTCCTAGCGTGGTCATCGTTCGTCCGAGACCCGAGGGAGCAGCCGTGACCAGCACGTTCACCGATCCGCCAGGACGCGCCGGGGGAGCCGTCGCGGCCGCACCGGCCGTCACCGCCGAGGGCGTGTCGAAGGTCTACGGGTCGGGGGACGCGGCGGTGCACGCGCTGCGCGGGGTCGGCGTCGCGTTCGCGCGGGGCGCGTTCACCGCGATCATGGGGCCGTCCGGGTCGGGGAAGTCGACGCTGATGCACTGCCTGGCGGGGCTCGACACGGTGACGTCGGGGCGGATCGTCCTCGGCGACGCCGAGATCACCGGGATGGGCGACCGGCAGCTCACGATGCTGCGCCGCGACCGGGTCGGGTTCGTGTTCCAGGCGTTCAACCTGCTGCCGACGCTCACCGCCGAGCAGAACATCCTGCTTCCTCTGGATCTGGCCGGACGCAAGCCGGACCGCGCGTGGTTCGGGCAGGTCGTGGACGTGCTCGGGCTGCGCGACCGGCTGCGGCACCGGCCGAGCGAGCTGTCCGGCGGCCAGCAGCAGCGGGTCGCGTGCGCCCGCGCGATCGTCGCCCGCCCCGAGGTGATCTTCGCGGACGAGCCGACCGGCAACCTCGACTCCCGGGCGGGGGCGGAGGTCCTCGGGTTCCTGCGCGCGTCCGTGCGCGAGATGGGCCAGACGATCGTGATGGTCACCCATGACCCGGTGGCCGCGTCGTACGCCGACCGGGTGGTGTTCCTGCGCGACGGCGAGATCGTGTCGGAGATCGTCGGACCGACTCCGGGTGCGGTGCTCGACCGGCTCAAGAGCCTGGAGGCGTGATGCTGCGCACGACCCTCGCGGGCCTGCGCGCCCACAAGCTGCGGCTGCTGCTGACCGCCGTGGCCATCACCCTCGGCGTCGGCTTCATCTCCGGGACGTTCGTCCTGACCGACACGATGAACAAGGGCGTCGCCAAGACCTTCGCCCGCTCGGCCGACAAGGTCGACGTCGCGGTACAGCCCCGCGCTGACAACGCCGACGATGGCATTCCCGCAGCGGTGTTCCAGAAAGTGCGTGCGCTGCCCGGCGTCACCGACGTGCAGGGGCTGGTCAAGGGCGATGCCGCGCTGGTCGGCAAGGACGGTAAGGCGGTGGGTGATTTCCCCACGGTCGGCATGTCCGTGCCGTCCGGACGGCTGTTGCGCTACGAGATGGACAAGGGACGGTCTCCCTCCGGGGGCGGGGAGACCGTCCTCGACACGGCGGTGGCCAAGCGCGAGGGCTACACGGTCGGCGACACGGTCACGATCCTGGACAAGCAGCACCGACCGCACAGCTTCAAGGTGGTCGGCCTGGTCGACTTCGGCATCGACCAGGATGCGAGCTTCCGCGGTGCCGTGGGCTTCGACGCCGCCACGACCATGCTGATGACCGGTGAGAAGACGTACCAGGAACTCGACATCGCGGGCGGCGGCAAGACCGTCGTGAAGGGCGCCGTGGGCTCGTCCTACGACGTCTACACCGGGGCGGAGCTCGGCGCGAAGCTGGCCAAGGCGGCGGGCGCGGACACGAAGATCATCCGCACCGGCCTGCTGATCTTCGGGCTCGTGGCGATGCTGGTGTCCGCGCTCGTCATCTACAACACGTTCTCGATCCTGATCGCGCAGCGGATGCGCGAGATGGCGCTGCTGCGCTGCGTCGGAGCCACCCGCCGGCAGGTCTTCGGCAGCGTGGTGGTGGAGTCCGCGGTGGTCGGCCTGGTCGGCTCACTGCTCGGCATCGCCGCCGGCGTCGGCCTCGGCGAGGGCGCGCTCCTCGCCGTGAACAGGCTGAACGCGAACGTGGCCATGGCCGCGCCGTCCCTCGCCGTGCGGACGGTCATCGTCGGCCTCGTGGTCGGCGTCACCGTGACCGTGCTCTCGGCGTTCCTGCCCGCCCGCGCCGCGACCCGCGTCGCGCCCGTCGCGGCGCTGCGCACCGACCTGGAACCGGGCAGCGGACGGTTCCGCCTCGGCGTGCCGCGCACCGTGATCGCCGTGCTGCTCGGCGGCATCGGCCTCGCCCTCGGCGGCCTCGGCTCGCTCGGCATGGAGAAGGGCGAGGCCGCGATGTACATGGTGGCGCTCGCCGGCGGCGTGTTCTTCCTCGCGGTGATCGCGGCGATGCCGGCGCTGGTCCGGCCGCTCGGCCGACTCGCCGGGGCCGTCCCGGCGCGGCTCGGCGGGGTGCCCGGACGGCTCGCCGTCGCGAACGCGCAGCGCGCCCCGCGCCGCACCGCGACCACGACGATCGCGCTGACCGTCGGGGTCGGGCTGATGAGCCTGTTCGCGGTGATCGCGGCGAGCGGGAAGGCGACGGCGACGCACAAGCTGGAGGAGCAGTTCCCCGTCGAGTTCCAGATCGAGACACAGGACGGGGACGGGACCCTCCCGCAGGCCCTCGCCGGGACGCTGCGGAAGCGTTCCGAAGTCGCCCAGGTCATCGAGGCGCGCGAGAAGGCCGTCCGGGTCGGGGCCAGGAAAGCGAACGTCTCCACGATGACCACGTCCGCGCTCGGCACGATCGTGAAACCCGAGATGAAAAAGGGGACGCTTGCCGCCGCGCTCAAGCCGGGCACGGGGATGGCCGACTCCGAGACCGCCAAGAAGCCCGGGCGCGGAATGGGCGACACCGTTCAGGTGAGGACCGCGCGGGGTGTCGTCCCCGTCAAGATCACCGCCGTGTACGCGCCGGGTGCCGGGCTGGACGGGATCGTCGTGCCCGAGTCCGACTTCGCCCGGTATTTCGGGGTGGTCGACCCGTCCGCGATCTACGTCAAGACCCGTGACGGCGTGCCCGCGTCCCAGGCCCGCAAGGCCGTGGACGACGCGGCGCACCCCTTCCCCGCCGCGAAGGTCACCTCCAGCGCCGAATTCAAGGAGACGATGACGAAGGCCGTGGACATGATCCTGATGATCTTCGGGGGGCTGCTCGGCCTGGCGATCGTCATCGCGCTGTTCGGCATCGCCAACACGCTGACCCTCTCCGTCGTGGAGCGGACGCGGGAGTCGGCGCTGCTGCGCGCCCTCGGCCTCACCAAGCGGCAACTCCGCCGGATGCTGTCCGTGGAGGCCCTGGTCATGGCCGTGATCGGAGCCTTCACCGGGGTCGTCCTCGGGATCGGGTTCGGCTGGGCCGCGACGAACGCGATGGCCACCGACTCGATCTTCTCCCTGCCCTATCTGCAGGTCATCGGGTTCGTCGTCCTCGCCGGCCTCGCCGGGACGGGTGCCGCCGTGATGCCCGCGCGGCGCGCCGCGAAGACGTCCATCGTCGAGTCCCTCGCCCATGACTGAATGGGGGGTGCGGGGTGGCCGCCGCCACCCACCGGACGGCGTGGACCGGGCCCGCGGGTACTCTGGTTCGCGCACGTCCGGTACCTACCTGAGGACTGGAACGAACCGATGGACCCTGTCACGCCGTCCTCCGCCACGCCCGGAAACGGGTCGGGCGCCCCCTGGGACGCACCGGGACCCGGGCCGGAGACCCCCGAGGACAGGCCCGCGCGCCTCTCGGTCGGCGTCGTCGGCGCGGGCCGGGTCGGCACCGCGCTCGGCGCGGCGCTGTCCCGCGCGGGGCACCGCGTCGTCGCCGCGACCGCCGTGTCCGAGCGGTCCCGCTCCCGCGTCGAGGAACGCCTCCCCGGCGCGGAGATCGCACCGCCGCCCGAGGTCGTCACGGCCGCCGACCTGGTGCTGCTGACCGTCCCGGACGACGAACTGCCCGAACTGGCGTCCGGGCTCGTCTCGGCGGGCGTCCCGGTCACCGGCAAGCTGGTCATGCACACCAGCGGACGGTACGGGGCCGCCGTCCTGGACCCGCTCACCCGCGCCGGGGCCCTACCGCTCGCCCTCCACCCGGTCATGACGTTCACCGGACGTCCCGACGACGTGAACCGCCTCACCGGCATCTCGTTCGGCGTCACGTCCCCGGAGCCGCTGCGCCCGGTCGCGGAGGCGCTCGTCGTCGAGATGGGCGGCGAACCGGTGTGGATCACCGAGGAACGGCGCCCGCTCTACCACGCGGCGCTCGCCGGAGGCGCGAACCACCTGGTCACCCTGGTCGTCGAGGCGATGGACCTGCTGCACGCCGCAGGCGTCGCCGAGCCCGGCCGGATGCTCGGCCCGCTGCTCGGCGCCGCCCTCGACAACGGGCTGCGCCTGGGCATCAACGGCCTCACCGGCCCGGTCGCCCGCGGCGACGCCGGAACGGTCTCCGACCACGTCGCCGAACTGTCCCGCGTGTCCCCGGAGAGCCGCCGCGCCTACATCGCCCTGGCCCGCCTCACCGCCGACCGCGCACTCGCCGCCGGAATGCTCAAACCCGAGGACGCCGAACGCCTCCTCGAAGCCCTGGCCGACTGACCGGGCGTGACCGTGTCCCCTCCTACCTTTCCGGTGCCCGCCCGGTGGGCTCGCGAGATTGTTCCTTCGCGGCCTCGCCCATCAGGACGGCCGAGCGTCAGGTCGTCCAGTGGGCGGCTGTGGACAAAGCCGCGCGGTGGTAGACGACCTGGCTGCGGGGGCCCGCTCCCTCCATCCGTCAATCACAACGCGACTGCCACCGGACGCGGCGGCCCGGGCAAGGTCGGACCGCGCGGTGACGTTGGGCTCGACTGGAACCGCTGGGCGGTGGACACATCCACCCGCAGGCGGACAGATGGCAAGCCATCCTGCCGCGGACAGTTGGCAGGCGCCTCCGTGCCGCTCGAGCCGACGGGCTCACATGCACTAGGCGTCGCGACGGCAGGCGGTGCGCCGCTGGCAAGTAGTGCGCTGGTGGCAGTCCATGCGCTGGTGGCAGGTGGCTCGCGTGCGGTGGATGGCGTGCTGGCGAGAAGCGGCGCGGTGGTGGCGTGTGGTGCGGGGATGGCAGGGGGTGCGCTGGCGGTAGGTGGTTGGCGTGCGGTGATTGGCGTGTTGGTGAGAAGTGGCGCAGTGGTGGTGTGTGGTGCGGGGATGGTTGGCGGTGTGCTGGTGGTAGGTGGTTGGCGTGCGGTGGATGGCGTGTTGGTGAGAAGCGGCGCGGTGGTGGCGTGTGGTGCGGAGATGGCAGGGGGTGTGCTGGTGGTAGGTGGCTCGCGTGCGGTGAGTGGCGCTCTGGCGAAAAGCGGCGAGTGGTGTGGCGATGGCTGGCGGCGCGCTGGCGGTAACTGGCTCATTTGAGCTGAGTGGCGTGCTGGCGATGGGTGGTGTGCTGGCGAGAGGTGGCGCGGTGGCGGTAGGCGGGGGCTGGCGGTAAAGGGGCTTCCTGTGGTGATTGGTTCGTCTGCGGTGAGTGGCTCGCTAGTCGTGAGTGGGCTGCGTGGGCTGGGGGCGGGCGGATTGGTTGTTGTGTGGGTGGCATGGATGCAATTCGTGAGTGGGAGGAGATGACGTGACGCCGGTTATCGCGCGGACGCGGGAGGAACTCGCGGACGTTCGTTCGCAGGTCACGGGGATGTTGGCGCTCGTCCCGACCATGGGTGCCCTGCACGAGGGGCATCGTTCGCTGATCCGGCAGGCGCGGAAAAGTGCGGACGCCGTGGCGGTGAGCATTTTCGTCAATCCGCTCCAGTTCGCTCCCGGCGAGGACTTCGACCGGTATCCGCGCACCTTTCCCGCCGACGTCGAGATGTGCGCCGCCGAGGGCGCCGATCTCATCTTCGCGCCGTCCCGCGACGTCATGTATCCGGACGAGCCGCAGGTCACGATCAAGTCGGGGCCGATGGGTGAGGTCGTGGAGGGCGCCGCCCGTCCAGGACACTTCGACGGGATGCTCACGGTCGTCCTGAAGTTGCTGAACCTCGTCCGGCCGGACGTGGCGATCTTCGGCGAGAAGGACGCGCAGCAGCTCGCGATGATCCGCCGGATGGTCGCCGATCTGAACGTGCCCGTCACGATCGCCGCCGGACCGACCGTCCGGGAGCCGGACGGGCTGGCCCTGTCGAGCCGCAACCGCTATCTGTCCGCTGAGGAGAGGCGCACGGCTCTTGCCCTCTCTCGCGCCCTGCACGCGGGTGCGGACGCCGCCGCCGAGGGCCCGGACGCGGCGATCGCTGCGGCGACCGCCGTCCTCGACCTGGCCAAGGTCGCCGACCCTCCGCTCGACCTGGACTATCTCGTGCTCGTCGATCCCTCGACGTTCACCGCGTCCACGGGTGAGGGCCCGGCCGTCTTGGCCGTCGCGGGCCGCGTCGGCGCCACCCACCTCATCGACAACGTTCCCCTCCAGTTCGGCAAGGAGCACTGATGTTCCGGACGATGTTCAAGTCGAAGATCCACCGCGCCACTGTGACCCAGGCGGACCTCCACTACGTCGGGTCCCTCACCATTGACCAGGACCTCATGGACGCCGCCGACCTGCTGCCAGGCGAGCAAGTGTCGGTGGTCGACATCGACAATGGCGCTCGCCTGGAGACCTATCTGATCGCCGGTGAACGCGGCAGTGGTGTGATCGGCATCAACGGGGCCGCCGCCCGCCTCGTCCAGCCTGGGGACCTGGTGATCATCATTAGCTATGCTCAGATGACGGACGCCGAGGCCCGTGAATTCGTTCCTGCCGTCGTTCACGTCGATCGGTCTAACCGGATTATCTCCTTGGGTTCCGACCCGGCCGAACCCGTTCCTGGTACGCGAACCACCCGAGGTGATCTGGTCCACGACTAGCGATTGTGAGTCCTCTGGGTGGCAGTTGAGATCATCGATGAGAGGCATTCACTGACTGAGGACAACGAAAACGGGATTGCGACCGGGTGGCTGCGTGAATGCGGCTAGGGGGACCTGAACGGCTCCCCGGTCAGCGTGGTGGCCACCGAACCTGCGCGTCGCATCGACACTCCCTATCCGGGTGGGCACCGCCAGGTGATCCAAGCCACCAGCGACTTCCTACGTGACCTCTCCGCTGCGTGGGACGGCCAGCGCGTCCTGGTCATCTCCCATTCGGGAAACAAGTGGGTTTTCGACTGCCTTCTGACCGGCGCTTCCATCGAGAACCTGGTCGACGCTCCTTTCAACTGGCCGGAAGGCTCGCCTGAACTTCGCGCTTACTATCTGATGTGGAGCGCGGCTCGTATCGTCGGATGGCGGTTCCGCGGCCGACTATTTCCCGGGAAGTTTGAGAAGGAGTTGGACGGGCTCGCTGATATCTCCAGTGGGCGATTAGGTTGCTATATCAAGTATCTTTGGTCGTTCGCTGGTGAGCAGTAAGGAGTCCTGCGGCCTTCGATGCTCGCTGCTCCGCGAACCTGTTGGCGCTGCGGCCGATAGGAAGCCTTCGTCCGGTCACTGGAAGACGTTCTTGAAGTTTGGTGTTAGGGCAGCGGGGGGACAGTACCGGCCCGCTTAAACGAAGTGGCGCCAGATATGGGGATCCTCCATGTTGAGGGCTCGGAAGGGCCATGCCGGACGCTTGGAACGGCCACCGCAAGCGCGCGCCTTATCTGTTGCTCGATGTTGTTAGGGCTGTGCGCTGCCCTGCCGTGCCCTGGAGGTGATCTGGCGCCGCCTTGTGTCGTTGTGCGTGACTGTCGCCGTCGTGCGCTGCTGCGTGGTCTGGGGTCGCCTTGCGGCCGGTGGTCTGGCGCTGCCGTTTCAGCGGTGGGTGGTCTGTGTCGCACTGCAGCCGGTGATCTGGTGCGGCCGTTTGCCCTCTGGTGCCGCTGTTTGTGGCGGTGGGTGGGCGAGGGCCGCGTTGCAACCAGTGATCCAGCGCGGCCGTATGCCGTCTGGTGCCGTCATGTTCGACGGCGTTGGGGGTGTGCGGCGTTGTGCGGTGGCTGGGGCGTTGTCGGGTGAGGCGTGGGCGTGCGGGTGGGGGGTTGCTGGTCGGGAGGGTGGTGTTGCGGGAATTGGGGGGCGGGGGGTGGAGTTGGGCGGGGTTAGGGTCATAATGACGAGAACCGATCCCGAGGAGGGTTCATGATCCCTTCCGTTCTCAAAGCCCCCGACCCCGGTTGGACCACCGACACCGATGTGGTCGTCATCGGTTCCGGCATCGCCGGGCTGGTGGCCGCGTTGCGTTGCCGGGCGCATGGGCGGGTGCTGCTGGTCACCAAGGCCCTCCTTGACGCGGGGTCGACGCGCTGGGCGCAGGGCGGGATCGCCGCGGCGCTTGCGCCCGACGACACGCCAGAAGAGCACCTGGCCGATACCCTCACCGCCGGGGTCGGGCTCTGTGACGAGGACGCCGTCCGAGTACTCGTCACCGAAGGGCCGGACGCCGTGCGTGAGCTCATCGAGCTCGGCACGACATTCGACCGTTCCAGTGACGGTGAGATCGCGTTGACCCGCGAGGGTGGACACCACCGGCGGCGTATCGCCCACGCGGGCGGGGACGCCACTGGGGCGGAGGTCAGTCGTGCCCTGCTCGCCGCCCTCAAGGACTCCGACGTCGAGGTCATCGAGCACGCGCTCGTCCTTGACCTGCTGAAGGACGCCACCGGACGGGCGGCCGGGATCACCCTGCACGTCATGGGCGAAGGGCAGCCGGGTGGCGTCGGCGCCGTCCGAGCCCGTGCCGTCGTGCTCGCGACCGGCGGGCTCGGACAGGTGTTCTCCGCGACCACCAACCCCGAGGTCTCCACGGGTGACGGTGTCGCGCTCGCGCTGCGGGCCGGGGCCGAGGTCGCCGATCTTGAGTTCGTCCAGTTCCATCCGACCGTGCTTTGGCTCGGTGAGGGCGCGACCGGGCAGCAGCCGCTGATCTCCGAGGCCGTCCGGGGAGAGGGCGCCCACCTGATCGACCACGCGGGTGAGCGGTTCATGCTCGGACGTCACGACCTCGCCGAACTCGCCCCGCGGGACGTCGTCGCCAAGGGGATCATGAACCGGATGCGCGAGACCGGCGCGTCCCACATGCTCCTGGACGGCCGCCACCTGGGTGCGGCGATGTGGGAGAACCGATTCCCGACCATCCTGGCCGCCTGCCGCCATCACGGCATCGACCCCATCAACGAGCCGATCCCCATCGTTCCTGCCGCGCACTATGCAAGCGGTGGCGTCCGCACGGATCTACACGGCCGCACGTCGGTTCCCGGTCTCTACGCCTGTGGCGAGGTCGCCTGCACAGGTGTGCACGGCGCGAACCGTCTGGCGTCCAATTCCCTCCTGGAGGGCCTGGTCTTCGCTCATCGCATCACCGCCGTTCTCCAAGATGAACTCCCCCCGTCCCCCACTCCGACCCCGCCTCTGCCTTCGTCCTCCGAGGAGGCGCCTGCCCAAGGGGTGTCTGCTCAAGAGGTGTCCACCCATGAGGTGCCTGCTCGGGACGTGCGTGTTGGGGGTGCGTCTCGGGAGACGGCTGGGGGCCTGGCCGTCGGGGGATTGGTCGATGCCGGGGTGCGGGGGGAGATTCAGCGGATCATGACCTCCTATGTCGGGGTGTTGCGCGGGGCGGACGGGCTGGAGATCGCGGCCCGGGAACTGGACGAGGTGAAGCGCGGCCAGGCGGAGCCCGGGGTCGAGGCGTGGGAGGTCACCAACCTGTTCACCGTCGCGTCCGCGATCGTGGCGGCGGCGCGGCGGCGGGAGGAGACCCGGGGCAGCCACTGGCGCGAGGACTTCCCCGAGCGCGCGGACGGCGCGTGGCGTGGGCATCTGGTGACGCGGCTGGTAGGGAACGCCCTGACCACCGCCTACGAACCTGTGAAAGGAAAGCGTCCATGACACCTGAACTCTCGCAAACGCTCGCCGAAGCCGGGCTCGATCCACAACATGTGGATAACCTCGTCCGCGCCGCGCTCGCCGAGGACGGTGAGGTCGACGTCACCAGCATGCCGATCTTCGCGCCCGACGACACTGCCAGGGGCGATCTCAGGGCCCGCGAGCACGGTGTCGTCGCCGGTATCCCGGTCGCTTCAGTGGTGTTCGACGTGCTCGACATCGCCTACGAGACGAAAGTGCGAGACGGAGACAGGGTCGTCCCAGGGCAGGTGCTCATTTCGGTCAGCGGCCCCACCCGCGCCGTCCTGCGGGCGGAGAGAACGGCTCTGAACCTGCTCACCCACCTGTCCGGAATCGCGACGGCGACGCGGCAGTGGATGGACGCGATGTCCGGGACGAAAGCCAAGGTGCGCGACACACGCAAGACGCTGCCCGGTCTCCGGGTCCTGCAGAAGTACGCCGTCCAGTGCGGCGGTGGGGTCAACCACAGGATGGGCCTCTACGACGCCGCCCTCATCAAGGACAACCATGTCGCGGCGGCCGGAAGCATCACCAAGGCGTACGAGGCCATTCGCGCCGTGTACCCGTCCCTGCACATCCAGGTGGAGTGCGACACCCTGGCGCAGGTGGAGGAGGCCGTCGCGGTGGGTGCGAAGAGCATCCTGCTCGACAACATGACCGACGACGAGATGGTCGAGGCAGTCCGATTGGTCGCAGGGCGGGCGGAACTGGAGGCCAGCGGTGGGCTTAATCTGGAGCGGGCCCGAGACGTCGCCGTGACCGGGGTGGACTACCTTGCAGTCGGCGCGCTGACGCACTCGGCGCGCGTGTTCGACATCGGCCTTGACTTCACCTGATCAGCGGGGACCTGATGCTGCTCACCATCGACGTCGGCAACACCAACACCGTCCTCGGCCTGTTCGAGGGGGACGAGGTGATCGAGCACTGGAGGATCAACACCGATCCGCGGCGCACCGCCGACGAGATCGCCGTGGTCCTGCAGGGGCTCGTCCAGCAGAGTCCGCTGCTGGCCGACACCGACATCAGCGGCATCGCGCTGTGCTCGACCGTCCCGTCCGTCCTGCATGAGATGCGCGAGATGTGCCGCCGCTACTACGGCGACGTCTCCGCGGTCATCGTGGAACCAGGGGTGAAGACCGGGGTGCCCGTCCGCATGGACAACCCCAAAGAAGTCGGTGCCGACCGCATCGTCAACGCGCTCGCCGCCGTCCACACCCACGGCGGCCCAGCGATCGTGGTCGACTTCGGTACGGCGACCACGTTCGATGCCGTTTCCGCCAGGGGCGAGTACGTGGGCGGTGCGATCGCGCCCGGAATCGAGATATCGATCGACGCGCTGTCGTCGCGCGGCGCCCAGCTTCACAAGATCGAGCTCGTACGGCCGCGGAGTGTGATCGCGAAGAACACGGTCGAGGCGTTGCAGTCCGGGATAATTTTCGGGTTCGCGGGGCAGGTCGACGGCATCGTCGAGCGCATGTCCGAGGAACTGGCGTCGGACCCCGCCGAGGTCACGGTGATCGCCACCGGCGGCCTCGCCCCGCTCGTCCTGGAAGAGTCGCGCAGCATCGACGAGTTCGAGCCCTGGCTGACCCTCATCGGCCTCCGTCTGATCTACGAGCGCAACACGCCCTGATCCCACGCCTCGCTCTAAGGCCCGCTACGCCGCAGTCAACGGGTTCGCGGCGCGCTCGGCGGGCTGGATAGCCTTTGGGGCGTGAGTGACGAGACCTTCGACGAGCTCCCGGAGCAGATGCGCGTGCGCCGGGAGAAGCTCGACCGGCTCCGTGCGAGCGGGATCGACCCCTACCCGGTGACCTTCCCGCGGACGGCGACGATCGCCGACGTCCGCGCGAAACACCCGGACCTGGAGCCGGGCTCCGAGACGGGCGAGAAGGTCGGCGTCACCGGCCGCGTCATGCTGATCCGCAACACGGGCAAGCTGTGCTTCGCCACGGTCCGGGACGGCACCGGCGACATCCAGATCATGCTCTCCCTGGCCAAGGTGGGGCAGGAGCAGCTCGAATTCTGGAAGCGGGAGGTCGACCTCGGCGACCACGTCGGCGTCGAAGGCGAGGTCATCACGTCCCGCCGCGGCGAGCTGTCCATCATGGCCGACCGGTTCGCGATCACGTCCAAGTGCCTGCGTCCGCTGCCGGAGAAGCACGCCGGGCTGACCGACCCCGAGGCGAGGGTCCGGCAGCGCTACGTCGACCTCATCGTGAACGACGAAGCCCGGAAAATGGCGCGGTTGCGTAGCGCGACCGTGCGCGCCGTGCGGGACTTCTGGCACGACGAGGGTTACCTAGAGGTCGAGACGCCGATGCTGCAGCCGATCCACGGCGGCGCGGCGGCGCGTCCTTTTCAGACGCACATCAACGCGTACGACATGGACCTCTACCTTCGCATCGCGATCGAGCTGTATTTGAAGCGGCTCGTCGTCGGCGGCATCGAGAAGGTCTTCGAAATCAACCGCAACTTCAGGAACGAGGGCGCGGACTCCACGCACAACCCCGAGTTCACCATGCTGGAGGCCTACGGGACGTATCTCGACTACAACGACATGGCCGACCTCACCCAGCGGATGTACCAGAACGCGGTCGTGGCCGCTCTCGGTACGACCGTGGTCGTCCATGACGGTGTCGAGATCGACCTCGGCCTTGCGCAGTGGCCCCGGATCACTCTGTACGGGGCCGTGTCGGAGGCCCTCGGCGAAGAGGTGACCCCGCACACGCCGATCGAGGACGTTCGTAAGCTCGCCGACGCCCGCGACATCTCCTGGGACCCGAAGTGGGGCCAGGGCAAGCTCGTCCAGGAACTCTTCGAGGAACTGGTGGAGCACACCCTCGTCCAGCCCACTTTCGTCATGGATTACCCGGTCGAGACGTCGCCGCTGACCCGTCAGCACCGTGAAGAGCCCCTTCTCACCGAGAAATGGGACCTCATCGGCTTCGGGACGGAACTCGGCACCGCCTACTCGGAACTCGTCGACCCGATCGAGCAGCGCCGCCGGCTCACCGAGCAGTCACTGCTCGCCGCGGGCGGCGACCCCGAGGCCATGCAACTGGACGAGGACTTCCTGCGTGCCCTGGAGTACGCGATGCCGCCTACGGGCGGGATGGGCGCCGGAATCGACCGGATGATCATGGCCTTCACCGGCAAGGGGATTCGCGACACGATCCTGTTCCCGCTGGTCAAGCCCGAATAGCGCCGGACGGCCCACGAAGCGCGCGGTAAACGGCCCACGAAGCGCGCGGTAGGAGACCGCGGCCCGCGGGCTCTGGCATGTCCGCAACACGGCCGATCCGAGCTGCCCCGGCCACGACGCGGAGGCTCCTGCGCCGCCCACAACGGGCGCAGGAGCCGCTACGGCGACGGCCGGGGTGGGAAAGTGCGTCGGCGGGTTGAAACGGCGTCCAGAGCGCCGTGGGGAGCGTGAAAGGGGAGCTGAGCCGCGCGGGTGCGGGGCGGGGGCCGTGCCGGAGGGTCAGGCGCTTTCGCGGATGACGAGATCGGGTCTGAGAACCACCTGCCGGTGTTGGTGAGACTTCCCTTCTCCCAGTTCGGCCAGGGCGAGTTCGGCGGCCTCCCAGCCGAGCTCGCGCCGGGGCTGGCGGATCGTGGTGAGCGGGACGGCGGCGCTCGCCGCCAGCTCGATGTCGTCGTAGCCGATGACCGCGATGTCCTCCGGCACCCGCGCGCCGACCCTGATCAGCTCGTTGATCAGCCCGATGGCGAGCAGGTCGTTGGCGCAGAACACGCCGTCCGGACGCGGCGACATCGCCAGGACCTCGTGCGCGGCGGCCTGGCCCTCGGTGGGGCTGAGCGCGTCCTGCACCAGGGTCGCGGGCTTGCCGAAGCCGGCCTCGACGATCGTCCGGGCGGCGCCGTCGCGGCGTTCGACGCAGGGCTGCGGCTCCGGCACGCCGGTCACGAACGCGATCCGCTCGCGGCCGATGCCGAGCAGGTGCGCGGCCGCGATCTCACCGCCCGCGACGTGGTCGACCTGGGCCGAGCAGACCTCGGCGGCGTCGCGGTCGATCAGCACCACGGTCATCCCGGCCGCGCGCAGCCGGGAGATGTCGCGGGCGCTGAGCCCGACGGGGATGATCAGCACCCCCGCCGCGTTCTGCTCCTCCAGCAGCGTCACCGAGCGCCGTTCCTTGGCGGCGGAGTGGTCGCTCGACAGCCACAGGGCGTCGTGGCCCGCCGCGTTCAGCGCGGCCTCGGCCCCCCGGGCGACGTCGCTCGCGTACGGGTTGGTGAGGTCCTCGACGACGACGCCGAACGCGCGGCGCGGCTGGTCGCCGAACTCGCCCGCGGTGTTTTCGGGGCGCCGCCGGAGCCGGCGGGCGGACTCGTTCCGCACGAATCCGAGCTCCTCGATCGCGGCCCGAACACGGTCACGGGTAGCTTCGGCCACGAGGTCTGGCCGGTTTAGGACATTCGAAACGGTCCCAACTGAGACCCCAGCTCGCCTCGCGACTTCACGAATACTGGTCTGCGGCAACTCGCTCCTCGTCCCGTCCAGGGCGTGTTTTCCCAGGTAGTGGAGTTTTGCACAGCGTGCGGACGAATACTCGACCACGCATAGTGACGATTCGCGCACACAGTGCACTGAACCAGCGCTTGACGGGCCGGATCCGGCCGCCTAGCGTTCCGAGCCGAAGCGTAGCTTGAAACGATTCATGATCTTCGTCCGCGGCGAGATCAGGCGAGTCCGACGAGAAAGGACGGGTGCGGATGGCTGGCGATCTCATCCCGTCTCCCTCAGACGACCAACGAGTGAATCGTCACCCGGAGTTCCCCCGAACGAGCCCGCAATCGGCCATGCGGCCACCTCCGGCCAAGCGCGCCAGACAGCAAAGGAACCCGATGATCTGAGTCCGGAGGGCTCCGGACCCGGCAACCCAACGCGCGTACAGAGATCGAGAACCAACCCGTGCCTGTGCAGCGGACGGCTGCATCCCCGCGGTCATCACCACGGACGAGGGAGGACGGAGTGGAACAGGCCACACTCGCACGTCGTGGCACCGACGATTTCGGGCTGAGCGAGGAGGAGATCCGGCTGCTCGCCCAGATCGCCAGCGGTGTCACCGCCGATGTGGCGGCACGCAAGCTGGAATTGAGCGCACGGACCTTGCGGCGCCGGTTGCGGACGATCTGCGACCGCCTGGAGGTCAACACCCCTATCGAGGCCGTTGTGTGGGCGGCCCGGAGGCAGCTCATCTAGCGGCGGCCCAGGACGCCCGCCTGGGGACGGCGGGCGTCGGCAGGAAGCAAGGCGGCGAGCCCAGACGAATTCCGTCCGACCCCGCAGCGGCGGCGTCGACGTCCTGACAGGTAGGTCCCTGCAGGAGGCGTCGCCGCGGACGGTGTTCAAAAGCCCGCCCGCGGAGTTCACAGGCGTGCCCATCGCGCTCATACGGGCATGCCTTCCCCCACAGGCAAGCCGAACCCTTCAAGCATGCTTTGGACGCACATCCATTGGCCCATGCGGAAACGCACTCGTGACGTGTGGTCCTCAGAGCCCGAGACGAATCAGGCCACTCGGACGCCGCCGGCGAAGGGGCGTCCGGACATCGAGGCTATTTTCACGACGTCGCCGGTGTGCGGCGCGTGCAGCATCTTGCCTCCCCCGACGTAGATCCCCATGTGGTGGAGGTCGGAGTAGAAGAAGACGAGGTCGCCCGGTTGCAGTTCACTGCGTGACACATGGGTGCCCGCGTTCCACTGGCTGCCCGTGTAGTGCGGCAGGTTGATGCCGACCTGCTTGTAGGCCCACATCGTCAAACCGGAGCAGTCGAAGGACGTCGGACCCGCGGCGCCCCACACGTACGGGCGGCCTATCTTGCCCATCGCGTAGCGCAGCGCCTGAGCGGCCTTCCCCGTGCCGATGACGGGGAGGCTGGCGAGCTGGGACGGATCCCGGTCGACGAGCTTCCCGCGCACCTTCTCGTAGGTGTCGGTGACCTTCTTGCGCTGCGAGTCGAGTTCCGTGCGCAGTTGCTTCACCTGCTGGGCGCGCGCCTCGGCGGCCTTGCGCGCGCGCTGGGCGGCCTGCATCGCCTGCATCAGACCCAGCACTTTCGTGCTGTCCTGCTTGGCGAAGTAGTTCAGGGTGGCGGCCTGGTCGAGGACGGCCTGCGGGTCCTGGGAGGCGACGAACGAAACGGCGGGGTCGGAACCGCCCTGCATGTAGCTGGTCGCGGCCAGCGCGCCGACCTTCTCCCGGATGCCCTGGAGCGACTTCTCCTGCCGCTCCGCGTTCTCCGTGGCGACCTTGGCGGCGCGCTGCGACTGGGCCAGCTTCACCTTGAGCCCGTTGTACTGCTCGGTGAGCCGCTCCAGGTCGTCGGCGAGCTTGAGCGCCTTGGCCCGGAGCTCCTTCGTGGACGGCTCGGGGTCGGCGTGGGCGACGGCGATCGTGTGCGGGCTGATCGCGTGCGGCGCCGCCGAGAGGGCCACCAGCGCGCCGGCCAGCACGGCCGCCCGGCCGCGGAACCGGCCCGCGCGGCGGGACGGCGGCGCGGCGCCGGAAGGCGTCACGGAGCGGGAACGCGCAGATCGTTGAAAGGAAGCAGGGCGCGACGGCTCCACTGAGATCTCCTCTCCTCGTCCGCCTACCGAGTTAGCTGACGGGTTAGGGCCGGAGCAGCCCGTCCGCGGGCACGCGCGGATCGGACCACGCGGCTGCGGATTCACCCCTCACGGGCCGAGGGTGCTCCCCCGAACACTCCGGAAGTGGGTCCCCGGCTCCTCGGGGCGCTGGTTGCGGCCCGGGGACTCGGCGGTTCGGCCTTCGTCCAGCGAACGGCCGACATCAGCGATGGACACTAACGGAACACGCTTCGGATGCCAACCAGAACCCGTGAAATCGCAGGTCGCGCCGCCGTTTCGCGACGGAGTCCGGCGTGTGCGAGCCGGGTGGGCGCGCACCGGGAGCCTGCGGAGCGCAGGTCAGGAGGCCGGTGAAGTGCCCGCATTCGATAATCTCGCCTGATTGTGGAGGTCGTGATCCGGCGTGCCCGTACCGCCGATGTCCAGGAGATACGCAGGCTGGTCGATCTGTATGCCGGCTCGGGACGACGCATGCTGAAGAAGTCCACCGTGAAGCTGTACGAGGACGTCCAGGAGTTCTGGGTGGCGGAGGACGTCCAGGGCGGCGCGCCGGGACGGGTGGTCGGCTGCGGGGCCCTG
The DNA here is from genome assembly GCF_008121305.1 of Actinomadura decatromicini. NCBI lineage: Bacteria > Bacillati > Actinomycetota > Actinomycetes > Streptosporangiales > Thermomonosporaceae > Actinomadura > Actinomadura decatromicini. Next base: position 927,963 of record NZ_VSRQ01000002.1, read on the forward strand.
CACGTCATGTGGGAGGACCTCGCCGAGGTCCGCTCGGTCGCCGTCGACGGGGCCTATGGCGGACGCGGCATCGGCCACCGAATCGTCACCCGTCTTCTGGAGACGGCACGGGAACTGGGCGTGCGGAGGCTGTTCTGTCTTACCTTCGAGGTGGACTTCTTCGCCCGGCACGGTTTCGAGAAACTCCTGGGGACCCCGGTGTCGCCAGAGGTGTACGAGGAGCTTCTCCGTTCCTACGACGAAGGCGTTGCGGAGTTCTTGGACCTTGATCGGGTCAAGCCCAATACGTTGGGCAACACCCGGATGTTGCTTCGCCTGGAGGATTGACCCGATGAGCGATTCCCGCGACCGTGGCGGGCCGTACCAGCCGCCGCAGGGGCAGGGGTCCTATGGCCCCCCGCCTCCGTACCAAGGTCCTCAAGGGCAACAGCCTCAGCAACAGCGGCAACCCCAGCAGCAATGGCAACAACCTCCTCAGACCCAGCAGCAATGGCAACAGCCCCAGCAACAGGGTTGGGGACAGCAGCCTCCGTACGACGAGTCGTACGGTGCGTCCCACGACCAGTACGGGGGCGGCTCCTACGGGGACGACCTGGCGCTCGCTCCGATCCTGCGGCGCGCGGGCGCCCGGATCATCGACAACGCTCTCGTGGCGGTCTTCGGGTTCGCCCTCGTCCTCCCCATCACGATCGGTGTGCTCGGGCTGGACAAGCCAGGCAGCAAGACGGAGGACGACGGGGGGATATGGAACTGGCCCATCATCTTCACCCTCTTCTGTGTCCTGTCGGTGCTGCCGTTCCTCTATGAGGCCGTCCAGTTGTCCATGTCAGGGCGGACGCTGGGGAAGCGTGTGATGGGGCTCGGGATCGTCCAGTCCCCTGGGGGACAGCCACTCACCACCACCCAGGCCGTCTGGCGCGCTGGGATCGTGCATGTGGGCTACCAGCTCGGTGTCTTCTTCTTCCTCGTCGTAGCGGTGATGGTGTGGGACTACGCCGCCTACGGGATGCTGCTGGTCTGGGCGGGTGCGCTGATGGCCTACCTGTGGGCGATCTGGGACCAGCCCCTGCACCAGGCCCTCCATGACCGCTTCGCCGGCACCCTCGTCATCGACGAGCGGGCCGGATACGACGAATACGACGAGTACACGGAATAGGGCCCCATGGAGGCACCCCTCGCCGAACCGGGGCAGCGCCTCCTGGCGCGCATCATCGACACGCTCGTCGTCGGCCTGCCCGTCATCATCGTCGTCCGCGAACTGGTGTCCGGGCACACCGTGGACATCGTCGCCCCACCCGTGGTGGCGGGATGCACGCTCCTCTACGAGGCGATCCAGTTGGCCCTCTGGGGGCGGACGATCGGGAAGCGCCTCGCCGGTATAGAAGTCGTCATCGACCCCACGGGCCCTTCCCTATCCGCAAGGACGCTCAGGGGCGAGGCAGGCGAGGCCGTGCCGGGAGACCGTCCTGTGCCCACGGAGACGCTCGCAGGCGCGGACGGAGCGGCCCGCGCAGGGGGCGATGGGGCGGCGTCGGGTGAGACGGTCACAGAAGCGGCCGCGGAGCCCGTTGCCGAGTCCGCTACCGATAGCGAGTCGGAGGGGCGGAAGCCGGAAAGCGTGCCGATCGGCGACGGAGCTCGTCCGGACGTTCTCCGCGCCGTTCTCCGCGCGGCGATCTATTCGCTGCCGATCGCGGCCCGCCCGATTCCCGTTCTCGGCCTACTCGCCGGGGTCTTCTGGGTCGCGAACGCGGGCGCGCTGTACGAGGGGACGCGGCGTCAGGCCGTCCACGACAGGCTCACCGGGACGCTCGTGGTAAAAAGCGCGCCGAGCGATTCAACGGCCTTCTGAGATCCTCTCCGGCGCTCTCGGCCGCGCTCAGCGGAGAACGATCCCGGCGGCGCGCCGGGGTCGGTTCGCGCGGCCCGAGAGGGCGTGCCGAGCGGGCCCCCGCTTTCGCCGTAGATCGCCGCTCTGTTTCGGACGCCGCGCGTTGCCGGGCCGAATGCCAGCTCGTTCCGGTTACGGCCCCGAATCGCCACGGGATCTGTCACGTCCCGGACGGGCCCTCCGGTTTGGGACGCGCTTCATAGACGTTGCAGTTGCGTCCGTCGGCCCCGCCGCATAGCGCGGGCGACTCAGTTCGGACCGGACGCGGTCTCGCTTGGACCGCTACCTTTCGCGCCACATGTCGCCGGGCTCGGATGAACCGTGTACCGTTCACACGTTGCGCTCCGCCCGGGTCGAAGAAGTGGGATGCGCGGTGGGATTGTGGCGCAATCTCCCGATTTCGGGATCGTCGACTACCGGCGGCTTCCCGGTGGGACCGAGCTCCCGCCGACTTCCCGCCGCCGACGCGGCGGCAAGAGATTTCGGCATCGCCCGACCGGCGGTTATCCGTCCACATCCGCCGGTGGCGGCGTTGATCGGCCGGCGCGCCCCCGCTTGTTACGGGCGGCCGGGCGCATTCCGTCCCCGGCCTGCGGTTTGTGCCGTCGCCCCGGAGTTAATCCCGGTCGGCGGCGCCGGGGCGTCCGCCCTGTTAAGGTCACTCGCGGACCTTTTCGTCGGACGGTCATACGTTAACTCCCCGGCGGCCCGTCCCGGAGAAAGCCCAGGCCGTCCGCAAACGCGGGTCAATGCGTGCGCGCCCGCCCAGGTCAGCACGGTGACGCCGTGACGCCGGTCACGCCGATATCCGTGCCGCGGTCCGCGCCGCAGCGGAGAAATTCAGGCGCCGTGCGTCGTGTCCTCCGCACGCCCGCCGGAGATGCCGGAAACGATGAACGCGATTACTGGCGGTCACCGTGGAAGGAACTTCGTCCAGAGTGTTGGTACTAGACCGGACGATGGAATTGTCATCGACCGACTCTGCGGTATATCTTTGGCAACCGAATGCAGTTTGCTCAAGCCGAAAGGGTCTGTCCCCATGGCACAGAAGGTTCAGGTGCTTCTCGTCGACGACCTCGACGGTGGCGAGGCGGACGAGACCGTAGCGTTCTCGATCGACGGCGCCTCCTACGAGATCGACCTGAGTGGCGCCAACGCGACGAAGCTGCGGGATTCTCTTAAGCCGTTCGTGGAGAAGTCGCGGAAGGCGGGGACGGCCACGCGCCGCCGCCGGCAGCGCGGCGCGTCCTCCCGCGAGCGCAGCGCCGAGATCCGCGCCTGGGCCAAGAACAATGGCATCAAGGTCAATGAGCGCGGTCGCATCCCGGCCCATGTGATCGAACAGTACGAGGCGGCCAACTGACGGCTGAGCCACCGGTGGCCCGTCCCGTTCGCGGGGCGGGCCGCTCGCCGTTTACGGATGGCGGCCGCGCGGCCGTTTGCGATCGCCGGTCGGATGGCGACCGGCTCGCCGTTCGCGGGACGCAGACGTGCCGTTCGGGCCGCGTTCCTTTGGCGTCCGCGCGCGTCATTCAGCGGCCCGCCGGGTCATTCGCCGCGTCGCGGCGACCGTTCGCCGGGCGTTCATGGTTCGCGGGCTCCGTCCCACCGCCGGTATGGACCGCCCGGGCTTCGTCCGGACCGTTCGCCGCGGATCGCGGACGGGCGTTCGCTTGTGGCGTAGAGAAAGATCGGTTTACGCGCGTACGCGGCGCGGTAGTGAGGCGGCGCGGGCGCAACTCCACCCCCAATCGGCACTTCCGGCTCTCGCCCTCGCCCACCTGCGGAAAGCGCCCGTTCGCTTGGGGCGTAGCGGGAACATGACGCACCGATGCGGTAGTTGGATGAGACTGAACAGCGCTTAGCTGGGGAACGTCTCCTGGTGGGAGTGCACCGGGCGGCCTCCTCGGGGCGGGCTAGCATGCGGAAGGACAGTGCCGGACGTTCCGGACTCTGCCCAACCGCTCTGTGAGGAGCGACGAGATGTTCGAGAGGTTCACCGACCGCGCGCGGCGGGTTGTCGTCCTGGCTCAGGAAGAGGCCAGGATGCTCAACCACAACTACATCGGCACCGAGCACATCCTCCTGGGTCTGATCCACGAGGGCGAAGGTGTGGCTGCCAAGGCTCTTGAGAGCCTGGGGATCAGCCTTGAGGCGGTGCGCCAGCAGGTCGAAGAGATCATTGGCCAGGGCCAGCAGGCGCCGTCGGGCCACATCCCGTTCACTCCGCGTGCCAAGAAGGTTCTTGAGCTGTCGCTGCGTGAGGCGTTGCAGCTCGGCCACAACTACATCGGCACCGAGCACATCCTCCTTGGGTTGATCCGTGAGGGTGAGGGTGTCGCGGCACAGGTGCTGGTGAAGCTCGGCGCCGATTTGAACAGGGTGCGCCAGCAGGTCATCCAGTTGCTGCACGGTTACCAGGGCAAGGAGCCGGCCGCCTCCGGCGGTCCTTCCGAGTCCGCTCCCTCCACCTCCCTGGTGCTCGACCAGTTCGGCCGCAACCTGACCCAGGCCGCCCGGGAGGGCAAGCTCGACCCGGTCATCGGCCGCGGTAAAGAGATCGAGCGGGTCATGCAGGTGCTGTCCCGCCGCACCAAGAACAACCCTGTGCTGATCGGCGAGCCCGGCGTCGGCAAGACCGCCGTCGTGGAGGGCCTGGCACAGAAGATCGTCAAGGGCGAGGTGCCCGAGACGCTCAAGGACAAGCAGCTTTACACCCTCGACCTCGGCGCGCTGGTCGCCGGCTCCCGGTACCGCGGTGACTTCGAGGAGCGCCTGAAGAAGGTCCTCAAGGAGATCCGCACCCGCGGCGACATCATCCTGTTCATCGACGAGCTGCACACGCTGGTCGGCGCGGGCGCCGCCGAGGGCGCGATCGACGCCGCGTCCATCCTCAAGCCCATGCTGGCGAGGGGCGAGCTCCAGACGATCGGCGCGACGACCCTCGACGAGTACCGCAAGTACCTGGAGAAGGACGCCGCGCTGGAGCGCCGCTTCCAGCCGATCCAGGTCGCCGAGCCGTCGCTGTCGCACACGATCGAGATCCTCAAGGGCCTGCGGGACCGCTACGAGGCGCACCACCGCGTGTCGATCACCGACAGCGCACTGGTCGCGGCCGCGCAGCTCGCCGACCGCTACATCTCCGACCGGTTCCTGCCCGACAAGGCGATCGACCTGATCGACGAGGCGGGCTCGCGGATGCGGATCCGCCGCATGACCGCGCCGCCGGACCTGCGCGAGTACGACGAGAAGATCGCCGACGTCCGGCGCGACAAGGAGTCCGCGATCGACGCGCAGGACTTCGAGAAGGCCGCCGCGCTGCGCGACTCCGAGAAGCAGCTCCTCGGCCAGAAGGCGCAGCGGGAGAAGGAGTGGAAGGCCGGCGACATGGACGTCGTCGCCGAGGTCACCGACGAGCTGATCGCCGAGGTCCTCGCGACCGCCACCGGCATCCCGGTCTTCAAGCTGACCGAGGAGGAGTCCACGCGGCTGCTCCGCATGGAGGACGAGCTCCACAAGCGGGTCATCGGCCAGGAGGACGCCATCAAGGCGCTGTCCCAGTCGATCCGGCGCACCCGCGCCGGTCTGAAGGACCCGAAGCGCCCCGGCGGCTCGTTCATCTTCGCCGGCCCGTCCGGTGTCGGTAAGACCGAGCTGTCCAAGACGCTGGCGGAGTTCCTGTTCGGCGACGAGGACGCGCTGATCCAGCTCGACATGTCCGAGTTCATGGAGAAGCACACCGTCTCGCGGCTGTTCGGCTCCCCGCCCGGCTACGTCGGGTACGAGGAGGGCGGCCAGCTCACCGAGAAGGTGCGGCGCAAGCCGTTCTCGGTGGTGCTGTTCGACGAGATCGAGAAGGCGCACCAGGACATCTTCAACAGCCTGTTGCAGATCCTGGAGGACGGCCGCCTCACCGACGCCCAGGGCCGCGTCGTGGACTTCAAGAACACCGTCATCATCATGACGACGAACCTGGGGTCCAAGGACATCTCCAAGGGCGTCTCCATGGGGTTCGCCCGGCAGAACGACGAGCAGGGCTCGTACGAGCGGATGAAGGCGAAGGTGTCGGAGGAGCTCAAGCAGCACTTCCGTCCCGAGTTCCTGAACCGCGTCGACGACACGGTCGTGTTCCACCAGCTCACCCCGAAGGAGATCATCCAGATCGTGGATCTGATGATCGCCAAGGTGGACGAGCGGCTCCGCGACCGCGACATGGGCATCGAGCTGCGGCAGGAGGCCAAGGACCTGCTGGCGCTGCGCGGCTACGACCCGGTGCTCGGCGCCCGGCCGCTGCGCCGCACGATCCAGCGGGAGATCGAGGACAACCTGTCCGAGAAGATCCTGTACAGCGAGCTCAAGCCGGGCCAGATCGTGATCGTCGGCACGGAGGGCTTCGACCCCGAGAACCCGGACTCGGCCGAGAACGCCAAGTTCACGTTCAAGGGCGTGCCCAAGCCGGACACGGTTCCGGACAGCCCGCCGCCCATCGAGGGCGCGGTCAACTTCAACAAGGACTGAGCTTCGTCCAGAGGGGCCCGCATCGGATTCGTCCGATGCGGGCCCTTCCGCATGCCCGGCGCCCCTCGGGGCACCATGAGGGGCCGGACGAATTCGCAGGAGCCACCGCATGAGCGACGAAGCGCCACGTATGACCCTGTCCGCCCCTGTGCTGGACGCTCCAGACCCCCGCAAGCTGGCTGACTTCTACCAGCGCCTCCTGGGCTGGAAGGTCGTCCAGGACGAATCTGACTGGGTGAAGCTGCGTCCGCCGAACGGGGGCACGGGCCTGTCGTTCCAGACGGAGCCGATCCATGTGACCCCGACCTGGCCGGCGGTCGCGGGCGAGCAGCAGATCCAGGCCCACCTGGACTTCGAGGTGGAGGACCTGGACACGGCGGGCGCGCACGCGGAGGCCATGGGCGCGGTCCTCGCCGACTGGCAGCCCGACGACGACGTCCGCGTGTACTTGGACCCGGTTGGTCACCCGTTCTGCCTGTTCCTCCGGGAGCCCGAGGCCCCGCTGGAGCCGTAGGCGGTCGTCCACGGGAGGATGACGGCCCTTCTGGCGGGGCGGCATCCGAGGCGCGGACGCGCTGGAGCGCATCCTCGCGCGGTCCGTCGATCAGTGACCGGTCTCCGCGCGAGGATGCGTGATCACGTGCAGCGGTGTCGGGCCCAGGCGTCAGCGCGTGAACCTCACGCTGCGGGCGGTGAGATTGGGATTCTGCTCGTTGGGGTGGACCGTGACCGATCCTCCTTCGCAGTTCTGACCGGTGTAGGCGACGGCGTCGCGGTTGGTCCTGTTGGTGGCGGGCCCGCTGGCGTCGATGTTGTAGCAGGCGTGGTCGGTGGGGTTGAGGAGGGTCTCCGCGACGCCGCCGGGAGTGGAGTATTCGAAGATCCCGGCGGCGGCGACGGCTGGGGCGGCCGTGGCCAGCAAGGCGGCGGCAAGTCCGATACCGACCACGGAGACACGCTTGATCATGAAGTCGCCTTTCATAGATGGCTGGACGCCTAAACACTTATCACTGTCAGTAGTTCTTTGACTACAGTCCGGATGCGTAAAGGGTTGGCGCGGCATCCACAGGGCTGACCTTGATCTGTTGACCTGCGGAAACCGTGTGCTCTGGCTGGCGGCTCGGCGGCGTCCGGTGTGCTGGTGTGCGCCCTGTGCGCGGACGCGTGCTGACGTCGGCCGCTGATCTTCGTGGCGGGGTGCGGGGGCTGGGGACGCTCTCGGATTGTCGGACGCGGGGCATAGGGTTCGAACAAATGATCGAGAGTGTCGGGCTCGACGGCGGTGATGAGGAGGGGGAGTGGTGTGGCGGCGCGGGGTGGGCGTGGCGAAGAAGGGCAGGGTGGGGTGGCTCAGGTCGCGGAGGGGTACGTCGCGGAGGCGTTTCTGCGTGATGTCCGGGCGCGGGCGCCCGCCCAGTTGCCGATCTTCCGGTCACGGCTGCAGGGCGAGTTGTTAGCGCGCTTGCTGCTCGGCCCGGCGCGCGAGCTGGCGATGCTCGATCTCGCCGTGATGCTCCGCACCGACCTGGGCAGCGTCATGCGCGAGGTGGATCGTCAGGCCCGGGCGGGCATTCTCGTCCTGCGCCGCACCTTGGCCGGACGGCTGGTTCAGCGGAACGCCGAGAGCCCGCTGTACGAGCCGCTCGCCCATCTCCTGATGCTGACGTTCGGCCCCGCGGCGGTGGTGGCGGAGGAGTTCGGACGGCTGCCGTCCGTCCGCGAGGTCCATCTCTTCGGCGCCTGGGCGGAACGGTATGAGCACGTCCCCGGTGACCAGCCGACCGACGTGGAGGTCCTGGTCATCGGTGACCTTGCTCCGGACGTCGCGTTCGACACCGCTCAGGAGGCCGCCGCCCGTCTCGCGCTCCCCGTGCACCCGGTCGTCCGCACCGCGTCCCAGTGGAAGGACGACACCGATCCGTTCCTCCGCGAAATCCGCACCGGACCGCTGGTACGAGTCCACCCTCCATGAGCCCTAACCGGCCCTCTCGGCTATGGAATGACGGCGTGCCCGCTGCTGGGTGCCGGTCGTGCAGGCGCTGGGTCTGCGGACCCTGCGGGCAGCATGGCTGTCGGATTGGTGGCTGCTTCGTCGTTCGTGGCGGGGGACGGGGTGGTCGGGGCCCGTGCGAGGGGTGGGAGAGGGCTTCGAGGGGTGCGTAAAGGGCTTCGTCTATGGGGCTGGGGTGGTTAGCCAGGTGTCTAGGGCTTGGTGAAGTTGGACCTTGGTGGAGGCGGGGGCGAAAGAGGCGTCTACGCCGGCGCGGGCTAGGGCGGCGAGGGTGTGGTCGTCGTAGGCGAAGGTGTCGCGGACGCGGGCGTATTCGGTGGCGAGCGGGGTGTCGATCAAGGCGGGGATGTCGGTGTTCAGGGTCACGATGAGGCCCGCGTCCAGGAGCCGGGGGAGAGGGTGGTCTTCGAGGGTTGACGCGAAGCCCAGGGCGACGTTGGACGAGGGGCACACCTCAAGGGGGATTCGGCGTTCGCGGACCTCGGCGACGAGGTCCGGGTCGTCCAGGATGCGGATGCCGTGGCCCAGGCGCTCTGTGCGGCCGGGGCCGAGTGCTTGGCGGATGCTGGCCGGGCCTTCGCCCTCGCCCGCGTGGTGGACGACGTGGAGGCCCTCGTCGCGGGCGGCGGCGAAGACGTCGTCGAACGGGTCGCCGGGGTGCGACTCGTCGCCCGCCAGCCCGATGGCGACCACGGCGTCGTGCCGGCGCGCCAGGTCGAGTGTCCGCCAGGCGCGCTCCACGGAGCGGCGCCGGGAGTGGTCGAGGATGAGACGGCATTCGATCCCGAACGCCTCGCGTCCGGCATCGAGTCCTTCCAGGACGGCGGTCAGGGGCATGGCGAGGTCGCCGAGCCTCTCGCCGTGTGCGGCGGCCGTGAAGGAGACTTCTGCGTAGCGGGTGCCTTGGGTCGATTCGTCTTCGCAGAACTCGTAGGCGATCCGCCGGAAGTCGTCGGGCCGTTGCAGGCACGCCCGGACGAGGTCGTTCTGCGCGAAGAAGGCGGCGAAACTGCCGAACGCGCCGATGGCCGCGGGGACCCGCACCCCGTTCGCCGCGCCGATTTCGCGGAGCGTGGCCCGCCGGACGGTGCTCTCCAGATGGACGTGAAGATGGGTCTTGGGCAGGTTCAGCAGATTACGCACCACGGCACCGTACCGACCGGTTCGGGCCTGGCGCCTCAGGTTTTCGTCGGGGGCGGAGACGGCCTGCCGTGCGCCGCGCAAGCTCCGGCGGGCGGGGGAGTCCGGCCTTTTCCGGTCGTCGCGTCCGCGCGAATTGATCAAGAAGTGGATCTGTGGGGCGAGGTGCTTTCTCCGATAAGATCTTCTGGCTTCAGCGGATGGGAATGAAGGCGGGTGCCGGGTGGAGTCCCTACGGCCGAGCGATCCACGCCAAGTGGGAAGATACCGTTTGTCGGGCAGGCTCGGCGCGGGTGGGATGGGCGAAGTGTTCTTCGGCCTGACGCCTGGCGGACGGCCGGTCGCGGTGAAACTCATTCACCAGGTCCACGCCACGAATCCTGAGTTCCGGCGCCGATTCCGGTCGGAGATCGAGGCGGCCCGAAAGGTCAACGGGTTGCATACGGCCGGTGTCGTCGATGCCGACCCCGCCGCCGATCCGCCGTGGATGGTCACTGCATTTATCGCGGGGCCGTCACTGGAGCGGGCTCTCGCTGAACATGGTCCGTTTCCGGACGCCACTTTGCGCGTTCTCGGTGCCGGGATCGCCGAGGCACTGGAGGCCATCCACGAAGCCGGGCTCATTCATCGGGATCTCAAACCGTCCAATATCCTGCTCGGTGCTGATGGGCCGCGGGTGATCGACTTCGGTATCGCCCGTGCCACGGACGCATCCCAGGCGACCGCGATGGCGGGCACCCCGGGCTTCATGTCTCCCGAGATACTCACCGGGGAATCGCTCACCCCGGCGGCCGACATCTTCGCCTTCGGTCTGGTCCTGGCCCACGCAGCTGGAGTGCGGCCTTTCGGTGAGGGGCCGCAGCCCGCATTGAGCTATCGGATCGTCCACCAAGAGCCCAGCCTCGCCGGGTTGGAGCACGGTCTCGGTGAAATCATCGGGCGGTGCTTGGCGAAAAGTCCGACGGCGCGGCCGACGCCCGCGCAGCTTTTGCAGGAGCTCGCTCCGTCGATATTGGGCGGTTCCTGGCTTCCGGCTCCGGTCCAGACCATGATCGACCAACAAGCGCCGAAAATGCCGTCCGAGATGCCGCGGAATTCCGCCGATGCCGTTGCTGGGAGTCCGGCCCTCGCGAGTCCTGCGCCTGTGGTCCCGGAGAGAGTCGTCGAGGCGGGCTCGCCGAATCCTGGCCATGCGGAGCCGCGGAAATCTCCTCCTGCCCGGGCGGAGTCGCGGAAATCTCCTTCTGCCCGCCCGCGGAAACCCGCTCCTAAGAATCCGCAGAGGGCTCGGGGAACGGCAGGGCCGCCCGTGGCTCAGCGTCCGCAATCCGGTCAGGGGAAGGAATGGCGGTTCCGCGTCCTTTCCCTGCTCGCGATCGTGGTCCTCGTCCCGAGCCTGGCCATGCTCGTCCTCGGGGCCGCGGAGGGAGTGCAGCAAGTGCAGGGAGGCTGCAGTCTCTTCGCGGCCAGGGCGAACGCCGCCGAGGCGGCCGGGCCGACCGCTCCGCCCCTCGCGGCCTGTGCCGAGAGCAACTCCGCAGCGGAGATCCTGCTGGGCGTGCTCGGCCTGGGCATCGGCGTCTCCCTGGCCGTCGGCGCCAGAAACCGCCGCCAACCCTGACCCGCACCCCAGCCAACGGAGGGTCGGTCAGGTGGGGAGGGTGTAGTGGTCGTCGTCCAAGGGGGCGACCAGACCGTCGGCTACCAGGGTGTCCAGGGCGCGTTCGCGTTGGGTCGCGTCCGACCAGACCACGTCTATTGCGGGTTTGGGCACGGGCCCCTCGGCGGCGCGGAGGACGGCGAGGATCCGGCCTCGGCATTGGCGGTCCGTGCCCGCGTAGGTCTGGCCGCGGCGCGGCGGGCCCGCGTAGGCGGGACGTCCGTTGCGCTGCCAGGCGCATCGGTCGAAGACCGGGCAGTCGGCGCAGCGCGGCGTCCGGGCCGTGCAGACCAGGGCGCCCAGTTCCATCGCGGCGACCGCCCAGCGCGCGGCGGTCGGGGGATCGACGGGGAGCAGGCTCTCGGCCAGCGCGACCTCGGCCTTCGTCTGCGACTTCGGCGGGTATTCGTCGCCGGAGAGGAGCCGGGCCAGGACGCGGCGGACGTTGGTGTCCAGGACGGCGTGCCGCTGCTTGAACGCGAAACTCGCGACGGCGGCGGCCGTGTAAGCGCCGATCCCGGGCAGGGCGAGGAGGTCCTCGTGCGAGGAGGGGACCTCGCCGCCGTGCCGTTCCGTGATCGCGCGGGCGCTCTCGTGCAGGCGGAGCGCGCGGCGCGGGTAGCCGAGGCGTCCCCAGGCGCGGACGGCCTCGCCGGACGGTTCGGCGGCCAGCGCGGCGGGCTCGGGCCAGCGCGTCATCCAGGCGTCCCAGACGGGCAGGACGCGGGCGACCGGGGTCTGCTGGAGCATGATCTCGCTGACGAGGATGCCCCAGGGCGTCGCGTCCGGCGCCCGCCAGGGGAGCTCCCGGGCATTGGCGTCGTACCAGTCGAGGATCGGCGCGGTGTAGGCGGAGTTCAGGACGGTGGAGTTCATGGCGAGCCGCCATTGTGGCACGCGGCGGGTCGTCCCCTCTTTCCGGTTCGCTGAATGCATACTGCCCGTATGGGGGCGCATACGGGGCGTAACGAGAACGGTTCCGGGAGTGATCAGTACTGGCGGCGCCGCGCGGTCGCGCTGGCGTCCGTCCTCGGCGCCACCGGGTTGCTCGCCTGGGCCTGCACCGGCGCCTCGGGGGACGACTCCCCGGCGCGGGACGCGGGCGCCGCCGGGGCGTCGAGCCCGCCCGCCGCGCCGACCGCGATGCCCACGGTCACCGTCACCGCGACGACCACGCCGCGGGCCACGGCGGCGGCCGGAGGTGCGTGCCGGGACCGTGACCTGGTGTTCAGCATGGCGACGTCCCGGACGGCGTACGCCGGGGCGGCCGCTCCCGAGTTCCGGATCACGGTCGTGAACATGGGCGGTGGCTCCTGCACCCTGGACACGGGTTCGCTGGACGTCCGCGTCACGTCCGGCGACGATCGCATCTGGTCGTCCGCCGAATGCCGCCGCGGCGGCACGTCCAAGAAGACCGTCAAGCGGGGCGTCCCCTACGTCGACACCGTCGTCTGGAACCGGAAACGCGGCTGTGCGGGCGGCGGCGCCATTGCCCGTCCCGGCACCTACGTGGCCGCGCTTAAAGACGGAAAGGCCCAGAAAAAGGTCTTTTACCTGCGCTGATCCTGACAGGCATTGCTTTTTGTTTGCGCGGGCGTCGGTAGCGTGGTTGCGGACGAGGCCGGAGTTCGGGGGGAGGCGTGATGTTCGTCCAGATCGTCCAGGGACGGACGACTGATCCGGCTGCCGTGCGGGACGCGTGCGAGGACTGGGTGCGGAAGGTGGCGCCCGGGGCGCGCGGGTGGCTGGGAAGCACGGCGGGTGTCACCGACGACGGGACGTTCGTCGGACTCGTCCGGTTCGAGTCGGGCGAGGCGGCTCGCGCGAACGGGGCCCGGCCGGAGCAGGAGCAGTGGTGGGACGGGGCGTCCCGGCTGTTCGCGGACGGGGTCGTCGTCCACGACTGCGCGGACGTGGAGGTCTTCGGGCAGGGTCCCTCCGACACGGCGGGGTTCGTGCAGATCATCCAGACGAGGGTCCGCGACCGGGAGGCGCTGCGGCCGTTCTGGAGCGAGGAGGAGACGCGGGCCATGGGCGAGTTCCGTCCCGACACGCTCGGCGGGCTGTTCTGCGTCCACCCTGACGGCGGGTGCACGGTCGCGGTCTACTTCACGTCCGAGGAGGAGGCGCGCGCGGGGGAGCGCAAGGAGATGCCGGCGGAGTTGAAGGCGTGGCGGGACGAGGAGATGTCCCACTACGAGGGGGACGCGGAGTTCTTCGACCTGCGGCGCCCCTGGTCGTGGACGGCCGACCGCCGCCCCAGACGCTGGCCGATCCCCGGCCTGCGAAAGTTCTCCAGGGCCCACCACGCATAGCCCTCGCCCATGCCCGGCATTCGCGCCGCGCCGGGTGTTCGCGCCGCGCCGGGTGTTCGCGCCGCGCCCCGAGCTTTCTCGTCGAGCCTTCGCGGTGCGCCGGAGTGTTGGCGTCGCGCGTCCGTGGTGAGGCGGTTAGACGTAGCGTTCGAGGATTGAGGATTCGGCGAGGCGGGAGAGGCCCTCGCGGACGCTGCGGGCGCGGGATTCGCCGACGCCGCCGACGGCTTGGAGGTCGTCGATGCTGGCGGCGAGGAGTTTCTGCAGCCCCCCGAAGTGCTCGACGAGGCGTTCGACGACCATGCTCGGCAGCCGCGGGACCTTGGCGAGGAGCCGGAAGCCCTTCGGGCTGACGGGCAGGTCGAGGGCGTCCGGGCCGGAGAAGCCCATCACCTCGGCGACCGTGGACAGGTCGAGCAGCTCCGTCGCGGAGAGCGTGTCGAGCGCCGTGAGGATGGCGGCGACGCCGCGGGCGCGGGTGTCGTCGGACGGGTAGTCGCGCACGATCAGCTCGCGGTCGACGTCCACGCCGGAGACCAGCTCGTCGAGCTGCAACGACAGCAGGCGGCCGTCCGTGCCGAGCTCGACGACGTAGCCCTCGATCTCGTCGGCGATGCGGCGGACCATCTCCAGGCGCTGGACGACGGCGCTGACGTCCCGGACGGTGACGAGGTCCTCGATCTCCAGCGCCGACAGCGTGCCGGACACCTCGTCCAGCCGCAGTTTGTAGCGTTCGAGCGTGGCGAGGGCCTGGTTGGCCTTGGAGAGGATCGCCGCCGAGTCTTCGAGGACGTAGCGGATGCCGTCGAGGTACAGCGCGATGATGTGCATCGACTGGCTCACCGAGATGACCGGGAACCCGGTCTGGCGGGCGACGCGCTCGGCGGTGCGGTGGCGCGTTCCGGACTCCTCGGTGGGGATGGTGGAGTCGGGCACGAGGTGGACGGCGGCGCGGACGATCCGGTTGCGGGCGTCGTCGAGGACGATCGCGCCGTCCATCTTGGCGAGCTCGCGCAGCCGGGTGGCGGAGAACTCGACGTCGAGTTCGAAGCCGCCCGTGCAGAGGTCCTCGACGGGTGTGTCCCAGCCGAGGACGATCAAGCCGCCGGTGTGGCCCCGCAGGATCCGCTCGAGTCCGTCGCGGATCTGGGTGCCCGGGGCCACCGCTGCCAACGTGGCGCGGCGGCGTTCGTCATGACCCTTGTCGTGTGATGGCACCTGACCCCCGGAGGTCGCTGGACGGCGTCAGTTTACCGAGACGGGCCGCCGGCCGGTTCCTCCCCTGGTCGCAAGCGCGGGCGGCGCGGGGTAATACTCTGCCGAGCGCCGCGTCACGGGGCCGTAAAGGCCACTTGGAGCGCTTGTTGCAGGCTGTCCACCTCCATCACCTTCATGCCCTCGAAGCTGCTGAGCTGCGGGTCGGCGCGGCGGAGCGGCCCGTCGGCGAGTTCGAGGGAGCCGCGCGGGACGACGGCGTGCTTGAACCCGAGCCGCGCCGCCTCGGCGAGCCGCCGCTGCACGCCGGGCACGACGCGGACCTCCCCGGCGAGCCCGACCTCGCCGAGCGCGATCAGGCTGCTCGACAGCGACTGCTCGACGGTGGAGCCCGCGACGGCGAGGGCGAGCGCGAGGTCGACGGACGTCTCGGCGAGCCGCACCCCGCCGACCGTGGACACGTAGACGTCCTGCTCGTGCATGGAGATCTTGCAGCGCTGCGCGAGGACGGCCAGCACCATCGCGACTCGCGACGTGTCGAGCCCGGACGTCGCGCGGCGCGGCGACGGCAGGTGCGACTTCGCGACGAGCGACTGGACCTCGGCGACGAGCGGGCGGCGTCCCTCCAGGGTGACGGTGACGCAGGTGCCGGGGACGGGCTCGTCCCGCCGGGTGAGGAACAGGCCGCTCGGGTCGGGCAGGCCGACGATGCCGACGTCGGACAGGTCGAAGCAGCCCAGCTCGTCGGTCGGCCCGTAGCGGTTCTTCACGGCGCGGATCATGCGGAGCCGGGAGTGCCGGTCGCCCTCGAAGTACAGGACGACGTCGACGAGGTGCTCCAGCAGGCGCGGCCCGGCGATCGCGCCCTCCTTGGTGACGTGGCCGACGAGCACGACGGTGACGCCGCGTTCCTTCGCGACGCGGATGAGGTTGGCGGCGACCTCGCGCACCTGGGTGACGCCGCCGGGCGCGCCGTCGACCTCGGACGTCCCGATCGTCTGGATGGAGTCGACGACCAGCAGCGACGGCTCGACCGTGTCGACGTGCCCGAGGATCGCGGACAGCTCCGTCTCGGCCGCCAGGTACAGGTCGTCGGTGATGGCGCCGACGCGGTCGGCGCGCAGCCGCACCTGCTCGGCCGACTCCTCACCCGTCACGTACAGGACGTTCCGCCCCGGCGAGGCGCCGTTCGAGCCCGCCTCGCCCTGCTTGGACGCGAGGGCGGCGACCTCCAGCAGCAGCGTCGACTTGCCGATGCCCGGCTCGCCCGCGAGCAGCAGGACGGCGCCCGGCACGATCCCGCCGCCGAGGACGCGGTCGAGCTCGTCCAGGCCGGTGGGGCGGGTCTGCGCGGACCGTACGTCCACCTGCCCGATCGGGCGGGCCGGGGAGCTGACCGGCCCGGCGGACACGACGCGGGCGGGCGTGGCGGACGCGGCCTCGGCGACCGTCCCCCACGTGTGGCACTCGGAGCAGCGGCCGACCCACTTGGACGTCTGCCAGCCGCACTCCGAGCACCGGTAGGCCGCCTTCGCCGTCTTCGCCTTCGCCATGCGCCGAAGCGTAGAGCGTCCGTCCGACAACCAGGGGAGGGTCAGGCGGGGAGGGTCTTGCGGGCCCGTTCGATCAGGTCGCCGAGGTGGTCGGAGACGACGCTCGGGCGTTCCATCATCGCCATGTGCCCGGCGGACGGGACGACCTCCAGCCGCGCGTCCGGCACGCAGGAGGCGATCTTGAGGCTGTGCTCGACCGGCGTGAGCAGGTCGTGCTCGGCCCCGATGACGAGGTTCTCCGCCCCGGCGAGCGCCGCGCAGTCGCTGATCAGCGAGGTGGAGACCATCGAGCCGAGGAACCCGGCGAAGGCGTCCATCCGCGTCTCGGTCATCATCCGCTCGGCGAACGCGACGGCGGCGGGGCCGCCCTCCGGGCCGAAGGCGATCAGGTCCTCGATGAGGACGGCGGCGCCGCGGCCGAGGTGCCGGACCCGCTCGACCGCGCCGGACCCGGCGCCGAGCGCGCCGAGCGCGCGGGGCAGCACGCGGTGCGTGGCGCGCGCGATCAGGGCGGGCGCGCCGAGCGTGATGTCGCCGAGCCCGCCGGACGACGTGCACAGCAGGCCCGTCCCGACGATCTTGCGTCCGACCAGGTCGGGATGCGCGTCGACGTACCGCAGGATCGTCATGCCGCCCATCGAGTGCCCGACGAGCACGACCGGCGTCTCCGCCGGGACGGTCGCGTCGATCACGGCGGCGAGGTCGTCCGCGAGCCGGGACAGCGCGTAGCCGTCGCGGGCGCCGCCGTCGGAGCGGCCGTGGCCGCGGTGGTCCCAGAAGACGAGCCGGGCGAGGCCGCGCAGGGCCTTGCGCTGGAAGTGCCAGGAGTCCTGGGTGAGAGTCCAGCCGTGGCAGAACACGACGGCGAGGTCGGTGCGGTCGTCGCCGTCGACCTCGGCGTAGAGCCGCGTGCCGTCGCCCGCGCGGACCGGGACGGGACGTCCCCGCAGCGACCCGAACGGCTCGCCCGCGAACGGGTCGGGACGCAGTTGCAGCCGCCGCAGGGCGCGCCGCTGGACGGCCAGCCCGGCGCCCGCCCCGGCCGCGCCGAGCGCGGTCGCGGCGACGGCGCCGCCGAGCATCAGCCCCCAGCGGAACCCGGAGCTCGCGGTGGCGCTCGTCGTGGCGGCACGGCCCATGGCCGGTTCCTCCGTTCGTCAAGGTCGCGACACGCCGTCGGGTGACCGACTCGTCAGTAACTCAAGGGCAACGCCACCACAAATTCACGGCATAGTCCACCTCCAGTCCCGCGTGCTCGCGCAGGCACGCGTCGGCGAGGCCGGGCGGGAACTCGATGCGCAGGACGGCGGCGAGATCGTCCCGGCTCTGGAACGCCCAGCGGATCAGCAGCGGCTCGCGGTTGAAGCCGCGGCGCGTCCAGAACCGCTCGACGGCCTCCGGGTCGTATTTCGGCAGGCTGCGGCGGAACCAGCCGCCGAACGTCGACCGGGTCGCGTCGTTGTCGATGATGAACACCGCGCCGCCGCGCCGGACGACCCGGTCCAGTTCGGCGAGCCCCGGTTCGCAGCCCGGCCCGAAGAAGTACGCCCACCGGACGTGGACGACGTCGACCGACGCGTCCGGAAGCGGGAGCGCCTGCGCCGCGCCGACCCGGACGGTGACGTTCGCCAGGTCGCGGGTGCGGCGCGCGGCGGCGGACGCGAGGCCCGCGTGCGGCTCGACGCCGATCACGCGGCGCGCGTCCGCGGCGAAGAACGGCAGGTGGAAGCCGGTGCCGCAGCCGAGGTCGAGGACGTCCGCGCCGTCCCACGGGCGGATCGCGCGCATCGCGTCCGGCAGCACGCCGTCCGGGTCGACGGCGCGGTTCTCCAGCTCGTAGACCTGCGGGGAGTTCCAGATGTTGGGGCTCGGCACGGCGCCCGGCGCTATCTCGGCCACGGGGACAGAGGGTAGTCATGCGCGGCCGGGGGATAATCGGGATCACGCGGGGCGAGGGTTTCATCACCGCCGTGGCCGCATAGGCTTTGCTTTGCGTACCGCCGCGAACACCGCAGCCCCTACGAAACCGTCGAGCGACCATTCCTGGCGAGGAAGCCTTGACCCCGCAGCACAACGGCGTCAGTTCTGCACCGGCTCTGCGTGTCCCGGACGCGCCGATCACGCTTTCCACGGCGTCGGTCTACCCGGAGAAGGTACCGAGCGCCTTCGAGATCGCAGCGCTGCTGGGCTACGACGGCATCGAGGTCATGGTGTCCACGGACGCCTCCTCGCAGGACCTCAACGTCCTGCGCCGCCTGTCCGACTACCACCAGGTGCCGATCAAGTCGATCCACGCGCCCTGCCTGCTGCTCACCCAGCGGGTGTGGGGACGCGAGCCCTGGGGCAAGCTGGTGCGCTCCAAGGAGGTCGCCGAGGAACTGGGCGCCGAGGTCATCGTCGTCCATCCGCCGTTCCGGTGGCAGCGCGACTACGCCAAGGAGTTCGTCGACGGCATCGCCCGCATGCAGGACGAGACCGACGTCCTCTTCGCCGTGGAGAACATGTTCCCGCTCAAGGCGCGCGGCGCCGAGGCGGGCATGTACCTGCCCGACTGGAACCCCGTCGACCAGGACTACCCGCACGTGACCCTCGACCTGTCCCACACCGCCGTGTCCGGGTCGGACGCCCTCGACATGGCGGGCACCCTGGGCGACCGGCTCCGCCACATCCACCTCGCGGACGGCGTCGGCATCACGAACAAGGACGAGCACCTCGTCCCCGGCCGGGGCAACCAGCCGTGCGGGGCGATGCTGGAGAACCTCGCCGAGGGCGGCTTCCGGGGGCACGTCGTCCTGGAGGTCAACACGCGGCGGGCGTCCAGCCGCGTCGAGCGGATGGAGGACCTCGCCGAGGCGCTGGCCTTCGCCCGCCTGCACCTCGCCGCCGCCGACCGCACCTGGGAGGTCACCGCCGGCGGCGAGGTCAGCCGCCGGGGCGGACGGTGACCGACGCGCGCCCCGACTCGAACGGGGCCGGAGCGTCCCGCGGCCCCGGGCGGCGGCCCGGCCCGACCGAGACCCGGGAGAAGATCCTCGCCGCGGCCCGCGACCTGTTCGCCGAGAAGGGCTACGACGGGACGTCCCTGCGCGCCATCGCGCGGACGGCGGGCGTCGACCCGGCCCTCGTCCACCACTTCTACGGGACGAAGGACGGCGTCTTCATCGAGGCGATCCGCTTCCCCGTCGACCCGGCCGCGCTGCTGGCCCGCGCCGCGTCCTTCCCGAAGGACCGGTTCGGCGAGCTGATGGTCCGCACGTTCCTCGAAGTGTGGGGCGACGACGAGCGCCGCCGCCCGCTGCTCGGCATGCTGCGGTCGGCGATGACGAACGAGCAGGCGGCGGCGCTGCTGCGCGAGTTCGTCACGTCCGCGCTGTTCAGCCGCGCGGGGAAGGCGACGGGCGCGCCGCAGCTCTCGCTCCAGGCCGCCGCCGGGCAGATGATCGGGCTGATGATCCTGCGCTACGTGGTGCGGGTCGAGCCGATCGCCTCCGCGTCCGAGGACGAGCTGGTCGAACTGGTCGCGCCGACCCTCCAGCGGTACTTCGCGTCCTCCTGAGCCTCCTTCCAGGACGCTCGGAGGGCCGAGTCTCCTTCGTCACAGCCACCCGGAACACCTTGACCGTGCCCTCGTGCGCGACATAAATTCAACACATGATGAGTTCTAGTCCGGCGGTCCGCGTCCAGGACCTCCACGTCGTGCGCGGCGGCCGCGAGGTGCTGCACGGCGTCACATTCGACGTGCCGCGCGGGTCGATCCTCGGGCTGCTCGGCCCGAGCGGCTGCGGGAAGACGACGCTGCTGCGGGCGATCGTCGGCGTCCAGCACGTCGCGGGCGGCGCGGTCGACGTCCTCGGCGAGCCCGCCGGGTCGCCCGGCCTGCGGCGGCGCGTCGGGTACGCGACGCAGACGCCCGCCGTGTACGCCGACCTGACGGTCGCCGAGAACCTGCGCTACTTCGCGTCCGTGCTGCGGGCGCCGCGCTCCGACCCCGCGCGCGTCATCGACGAGGTCGGCCTCGGCAGGCACCGCGACCAGACCGCCGGGACGCTCTCCGGCGGCCAGCTCAGCCGCGTCAACCTCGCCGTCGCCCTGCTCGGCGCGCCGGAGCTGCTCGTCCTGGACGAGCCGACCGTCGGGCTCGACCCCGTCCTCCGCCAGGAGTTGTGGGAGCTGTTCCGGGAGCTGGCCGACCGCGGCGCCACGCTCGTCGTGTCCAGCCACGTCATGGACGAGGCCGGGCGCACCGACCGCCTGCTCCTCATGCGCGAGGGCGGGATCCTCGCCGACGGCACCCCCCAGGGCCTGCGCGAGCGCACCGGGACCTCCGACCTCGAAGCCGCGTTCCTCCAGCTCATCACCGAGAAGGCCGGGAGCCTCACATGAGCTTCGCCGTCACGTTCGCCACGACGCGCCGCATCCTGGCGCAGCTCAGGCACGACCACCGGACGCTCGCGCTGCTCATCGCGGTGCCGACGCTCCTGATGATCCTGCTGCGCTACGTCTTCGACCAGGGGCCGCTGTTCGACCGGATCGGGCCCATGCTGCTCGGCCTGTTCCCGTTCATCGTCATGTTCGTCGTGGCCAGCGTCGCCACCCTGCGCGAACGCACCACGGGAACCCTCGAACGGCTGATGACGATGCCGCTCGCCAAGCTCGACCTCCTCGTCGGCTACGCGCTCGCGTTCGGGGCGTTCGCGCTCGTCCAGGTGGGCGTCGTCCTCGCCATCTCGCTGACGTGGCTGGGGCTCGACCTGAACGGCTCGCTCGGGTCGCTCGTCCTCGTGTCCCTGCTGGACGCGGTGCTCGGGATGGCCCTCGGGCTGTTCTCCAGCGCGTTCGCGCGCAGCGAGTTCCAGGCCGTGCAGTTCCTGCCCGCGTTCGTCCTGCCGCAGCTCCTGCTCTGCGGGCTGATCGTCCCGCGCGACTCGATGGCGTCCTGGCTCCAGGCGATCTCGGACGTCCTGCCGCTCACCTACGCCGTCGAGGCCATGCGGGAGATCAGCGACAGCACCGAGTTCACCGGCACCCTCACGCTGGACGTCACCGTAATGGCAGCGTTCACCGTGGCCGCCCTCCTCCTGGGCGCCGCCACCCTCCGCAGAAAGACCCCCTGACCGACCCTCCGGGGTGGGGTTGGGTTTACCTGCGGCTACGTGATCGCCCTGAAATGGACAAGCGGGGTTATTGCGGCCGTAGAGGTTTGATCAGGCTGGTAGCTTCGGCGCCATGAGTGGGCCAGATCTTCCCGGGACGTCGGCATCGCAGCAGGCAGGCGAGGCGCCCGGCCCGCCTGCGCCGCCTCCGCCTCCGCCCGCGTCGGCGGAGGCAGGGAAGACCGAGGACGCGGGCGACGCCGCGTTCTGGGGCGGCGCCGACGACGGCGAGCGGCGGCGCAAGCGGCGCTGGCCGCGGGTACTGATCGCGGTCGGGGTGTTCGTGGCGCTGGTCGTGGCCGGGCTGGGCGGGCTCGTGTGGCAGCGGCAGTCGTCCTACAACGGGAACATCGACCGCATCAAGGGCGTCATGCCCGACGACGACGCGCGGCGTCCCGGCCCGAACGTGGAGGGCACCGAGAACTGGCTGCTCGTCGGGTCGGACTCGCGCGCCGACGAGCAGACGACCGGCGAGGGCAACCAGGTCTGGAAGCCGGGCCAGCAGCGCACCGACACGATCATGCTGCTGCACCTGCCCGCCGACCGGAAGAAGGCGTACGTGATCTCGTTCCCGCGCGACTCGTGGGTGGAGATCCCCGGCTACGGCAACCAGAAGATCAACGCGGCGTTCTCGTTCGGCGGGCCGAAGCTGCTGATCGAGACGATGGAGAAC
Organism: Actinomadura decatromicini; assembly: GCF_008121305.1. Lineage (NCBI taxonomy): Bacteria > Bacillati > Actinomycetota > Actinomycetes > Streptosporangiales > Thermomonosporaceae > Actinomadura > Actinomadura decatromicini. The sequence continues at coordinate 950,092 of NZ_VSRQ01000002.1, forward strand.
CTCACCGGCATCCGCGTCGACCACTACGGCGCGATCGACTTCGAGGGGTTCAAGTCGATGACGGACGCGCTTGGCGGCGTCACCGTCAACGTCAAGCAGTCCGTGTACGACCCGGCGCGCAAGAAGCAGTGGACGGCGGGCAAGCAGAAGCTCAACGGTGAGGACGCGCTCCTCTTCGTCCGGCAGCGGTACAACCTGCCGAACGGCGACTTCGACCGGATCAAGCGGCAGCAGGCGTTCCTCGGCGCGCTCGCGAAGCAGGCCGCCGACCGCGGGACGCTCACGAACCCGCTGAAGCTCGACCGCTTCCTGTCCGCGCTGACGAAGTCGATCAGCGTGGACGACGGCGTGTCCGGCGGGAACCTGCGTTCGCTGGCGCTGAGCATGCGCGGCGTGCGGCCGTCGGACGTGATGTTCATGACGGCCCCGCACAAGGGCACCGGGATGCGCGGCAAGCAGAGCGTCGTGTTCCTGGACGGGACGAAGGCGAAGGGCCTGTTCGAGGCCGTGAAGACCGCCCGCATGGCGGAGTGGGTGCGGCAGAACGGCCCGGGCAACACCCTGGGCACAGTGTCGTGAGGGCGGGGGTCGTGAGGGCAGGGTCGTGATGGCGAGGGTCGTCCGGGCATAACCTGGAAAGCCCCCCCGCACCGACACATCCCGCACCGACTCGTCCCACACCAACAGGGGGTTGGCAGAGTGCTTCGTCAGGCGTTGCTCGTCGCGTCGCGCAGCGGCGGCGCGCGCAGGGTCGTGCGGACCGCGCCCTTCACCGGCGACGTCGTCCGCCGGTTCGTCGCCGGGGAGACGCTCGACGACGCCGCCCGCGTCACCGGCGAGCTGACCGCCGAGGGCCTGCTCGTGACCCTGGACGTCCTCGGCGAGGACACCCACGACAAGGGGCGCGCGGAGGCGAACGTCCGGCATTACGTGGAGCTGCTCGAACGGCTCGGTGCGGCGGCGCTCGGGACGCGCGCCGAGGTGTCGGTCAAGCTCTCCGCCATCGGGCGCACGCTCGACGACGACTACGCCCTGGAGAACGCGCGGCTGATCTGCGAGGCGGCCCGTTCCGCCGGGACCACGGTCACGCTCGACATGGAGGAGCACACCACGGTCGACTCGACCCTGCGGATCGTCCATGAACTGCGGCGGGATTTCCCCGACGTGGGGGCCGTCATCCAGTCGTACCTGCGTCGGGCCGAGGAGCATTGCGCGGAACTCGCCTACGAGGGTTCGCGCGTGAGGTTGTGCAAGGGCGCCTATCGCGCGCCCACGGCCGTCGCCTTCAATGACAAGGAGGAGATCGACCGGTCGTACGTGCGGTGCATGAAGGTCCTGATGGCGGGCAAGGGCTATCCGATGATCGCCACGCACGATCCGCGGCTCATCGACATCGCGGGCGCGCTCGCCACCCTCAACGACCGCGACGCCGACTCGTTCGAGTACCAGATGCTCTACGGGATCCGCCCGCAGGAGCAGCGCAGGCTCGCCGCGCAGGGCGCGCAGGTCAGGGTGTACGTGGCGTACGGGCGCGAGTGGTACGAGTTCTTCATGCGGCGGATGGCCGAGCGCCCCGCGAACCTGCGGTTCTTCATGCGCTCGCTGGTCGGACGGTCCTGACGGGTCCTGCCCCGCCGGGCGCGCGGGCCCCGCTATAGGCTGGACCGACCGAGGAACTCCCACGTCAAGGTATGTCGATGATCGCGATTCTGGGTGCCGGGAAGATGGGCGAGGCGCTGCTGTCCGGGGTGCTCCGGGCCGGGCTGCGTCCGTCCGAGCTGGTGGCGACGGCGCGCCGCGAGGAGCGGGGCGCCCTGCTGCGCGAGCGCTACGGCGTCGAGATCCTGCCGAACGCGGAGGCCGCGGCGACCGCCGACACGCTGGTCCTCGCGGTGAAGCCGCAGGACATGGGCGCCCTGCTGGACGAGGTCGGCCCGCACGTCCCGCCCGGCCGGCTGGTGATCTCGATGGCGGCGGGCATCACGACCGGGTTCATCGAGGCGCGGCTGCCGGACGGCGTGCCCGTCGTCCGCGTCATGTCGAACACGCCCGTCCACGTGGACGAGGCGATGAGCGTGATCTCGCCCGGCTCGCACGCGGGGGAGGAGCACCTGAAGCTGGCCGAGGAGCTGCTGTCCCCGGTGGGGAAGGTGCTGCGCATCCCCGAGTCGCTGCAGGACGGCGCGACCGCCCTGTCCGGCAGCGGCCCCGCCTACTTCTACTACCTGGTCGAGGCCATGGTGGACGCGGGCATCCTGCTCGGCATGCCGCGCGCCGCCGCGCTGGAGATGGTGGTCCAGTCGGCGGTCGGCGCGGCCGTCATGCTCCGCGACTCCGGCGAGCACCCGGTGCTGCTGCGCGAGGCCGTCACGTCCCCCGGCGGGACGACGATCTCCGCGATCCGCGAGCTGGAGCGGCACGGGGTGCGCGCCGCCGTGCTGGAGGCGATCGAGGCGGCCCGCAACCGGGGCCGGGAACTCGCGGGCGGCTGACCCGCCCGCCTGCCCGCCTGCCCGTCCGTCCGCGCGTCCGGCGAAGTTCATCTTTCAACTTTTGAGCCGGGCCGGCGTTCCGTGCGTGTAGGGGGTATGGGACTCATTCTCCGCCTGCTCGTCGCCGCCGGTCTGGCGGCGGACGCGATCGTGCACTGGAGGTTCGCCCACGAGATGGCCTTCGTCCAGGGCGGGTCCATCGACGGCGCCCTGCTGTTCCGGATCCAGGCCGCGGTCGCGGGCGTCGTCGCGGTCGTGATCCTCACCTACGCGACGCGCTGGTCGTACGCGCTGGCCTTCCTCGTGGCGGGCAGCGCGGTCGGCGCGCTGCTGCTCTACTACTTCGTGGACGTCGGCGCGCTCGGTCCGCTGCCCGACATGCACGAGCCCGTCTGGTACACCGAGAAGACGATCAGCCTCGTCGGCGAGGGCGTCGCGGCGCTGGCCGCGCTCGGCGGGTTCGCCCTGGCCGGACGGTCGAGGCGGGAGCGCGCGGACGTCGCCGAACGCGAGCCCGCGGGCCGGTTCTGACCGTCAGGCGGCCTCCGTCCGGACGGAGGCCGCGGTGACCGTCCGGACGAACCCCGCCGCCGCCCGCATCGCCGCGGACGCCTCCGGCAGGACGCGGTTCAGGATCTGGAAGACGTGCATCTGCCCGTTCCAGACCTGGAGGTCGCAGTCGGTTCCGGCGCGGCGGAGGGCGCCCGCGAACGCCTCCGCCTCCGGGCGCAGGACCTCGTCGCCGCCGACCTGGATGAGGACGGGCGGCACGTCCGTCCAGGCGCAGGTCAGCAGGGCGATGCGCGGGTCCTCGAACCCGGCCGGGCCGACCACCAGTCGGGCGACGCGGTGCGCCGTGGCGGCGCTGATGTAGGGGTCGCGGGCGAGCCGCTGCGCCCGCAGGGACAGCTCGCAGGTCAGGTCGACCCACGGCGAGAACAGCACGAGCCCGGCCGGGGCGGCGAGCCCGAGCCGGACGATCTCGCCGGTCAGCGCGGCGGCGAGGTGCCCGCCCGCCGAGTCGCCCGCGAGCACGATCCCGGACGCCGGGACGCCCCGCGCGAGCAGCCACCGGTAGGCGGCGACGGCGTCGTCCAGCGGCGCGGGGAACGGGTGCTCGGGCGCCAGCCGGTAGCGCGGGACGAGCACCGGCAGCCCCGTGTCCAGCGCGAGCCGCGCCGTGATCGGGCGGTGCGTGCGCGGCGAGAAGGCCACGTAACCGCCGCCGTGCAGGTACAGGACCGCCCCCTGGGCCGGGGCGGCGTCGCGGGCGACGACCCATTCCCCGGTCACCGGACGCCCGCCGCTTTCCAGCTGCGGGTCGTTCAACGGCAGCACGCGCACCCGCGCTGAATGCCTGACCAGCAGCGACGCGGCGGCAACCGTCGAACGCGCGGCGCGCACGCCGCCCGCGCCGCCCGGCAGCCGGTGGACGAACGGCCGGATGCCCAGCCGGAGCACACCTCCAATCGCGCGGCTGCGAACGCTCGGCTCGACCACCCGACTCGGTTCGATCACCAGGCCGGGCTCGCTCAACGCGGACGGCTCGCTCGATGCGGACGGCTCCATCGGCAACCTCATATGTCGTTAACGTCGTCCCAGAGTTATGCCCAAATTCAGAACGTGTTCCACATCACGGGACCGCAGCGCTCGCGCGCCGTCGCCAAGATCCAGGTGGGCCGGGTCACAGGACGTCCGCGATACCGTGAGGGCATGAGTCACGCGTCCGACCCGGAGTCCCGTCCGGAGAGCTGCGGGCTGGAGGTCTTCTGGGACGACCGGCTCATCGCCTACGACTTCGGCGCCGGGCATCCGATGAACCCGGTGCGCGTCGAGCTGACGATGGCGCTGGCCCGGGAGCTGGGCGTGCTCGACCGTCCGAACGTGCGGGTCTCGGGGTTCGAGGCGGCGGACGACAAGCTGCTGCGGCTCGTCCACGAGGAGCCCTACATCGCGGCCGTCAAGCACGCGGGCGCGACCGGGCAGCCCGACCCGAGGCACGGGCTCGGCACCCCCGACAATCCCGTGTTCCCCGGCATGCACGAGGCGTCCGCCCTGGTCGCGGGCGCGTCGGCGGCCGCCGCCGAGGCGGTCTGGACGGGCCGCGCCGAGCACGCCGCCAACGTCTCCGGCGGCCTGCACCACGCGCTCAGCGGCGGCGCCAGCGGGTTCTGCGTCTACAACGACCCGGCCATCGCGATCGCCTGGCTGCTGGAGAACGGCGCCGAACGGGTCGCCTATGTGGACATCGACGTCCACCACGGTGACGGCGTGCAGGCCGCGTTCTACGACGACCCGCGCGTCCTGACGATCAGCCTCCACGAGTCGCCCCGGACCCTGTTCCCCGGCACCGGCTTCCCGAACGAGACGGGCGCGGAAGGCACGTCGGTCAACATCTCGCTCCCGCCCGGCACCGGCGACCGGCCGTGGCTGCGGGCGTTCGACGCGATCGTCCCGCCGCTGCTGCGCCGCTTCCGGCCGGACGTCCTGCTCAGCCAGCACGGCGCGGACGGGCACGCCCTCGACCCGCTCGCCCACCTCACCCTCAGCGTCGACGGCCAGCGCACCGCCTACGGCCTCCTGCACGCGCTCGCGCACGAGACCGCGAACGGCCGCTGGGTCGTCACGGGCGGCGGCGGATACGAGCTGGTCCAGGTCGTCCCCAGGGCGTGGACGCACCTGCTCGCCGAGGCGGCGGGCGGGCCCGTTCCGCCCGCGACGCAGACCCCGGACGGCTGGCGCGAGTTCGTCCAGCGGCGCACCGGGGAGGTCGCCCCGCGCCGCATGACGGACGGCAGCGAGGCGGTCGCCTTCACCGGATGGGGCGACGGCTACGACCCGGCGAGCCCCGTCGACCAGGCGATCCTCGCGACCCGCCGCGCCGTGTTCCCCGAGCACGGCCTCGACCCCCTGACGGACGAATGAGCCCCCTGTGACCGATGCCCCCACCCGGGACGAGCTGCGCGCCCACCTCGTCCGCACCATGATCGCCGGCGACGTGGCGACGCCGCGCCAGAACAACCTGCTGCACTACCGGCGGATGGCCGACGGCCACCCGTACTACCAGTTCGGGCTCGAACTGAAGCCGTCGTGGACGGAGCGGACCGTCCTGGAGATGATGGTCGAGCGCTGCGGCGTCGACCCCGACCCCGCGCACCTCTACGGCGACGACACCATCGACCCCGACATCACGATCGACACGCTGGAGGCGATGGGCGACCGCATCGGCCTCGCCGCCCGCCGCCGGGAGAGCGTGGTCCTCGCGACCGGCCACCCGTCGACGATGGGGCCGCTGTACCAGGACGTCGCGCGGGCCCTCGCCGCCGCCGGGTGCCGCCTGCTGACCCCGGCCGCCGGCTGGACCTACGAGATCGAGACCGGCTACGGCGGCGCCGACCTGCGCCGCATCGTCTACGCCGAGCCGGGCGTCGCCATGCTGGAGGACACGCACGGCCGGACGCACCACACGCACGACTCGCAGCCGATGGAGGCCATGCTCCGCGCGCTGACCGATAGCGCCTCGACGGGATCTCCGGAAGCTAAACCTGATATTTGGCCGGATCTGGCCATCGCCGATCACGGCTGGGCCGGAGCGGCCGGTCAGGCGGGCATCGACACCGTGGGGTTCGCTGACTGTAACGACCCGGCGCTGTTCGCGGGGGCCGCCGAAGGCAAGATCGACGTCGCCGTCCCGCTCGACGACGGCGTGGCGCCGCACCACTACGCGCCGCTGACCGCGTACATCCTCGCTCGCGCGGGCCTGCGCCCGGGCGGCTGAGCGGCGCGGCGGCGGGTGCGGCGGGGCGGCTCGGCAGCCCGTTCCTGTCACTCCGTGTGACAGTACGCGGGTTGCGGGACGGATGGGATCGCGCGAGGCTGCCGGTGACACCGGAACCGCAGGTCAGGGCGGGGTATCGGTTGACAACCGTTCGCCGGGCCACCGATTGTGCCGTCAGGTCCACTCTCCGTATGGCATTAGGACTGTGTCCTCGGGGTCAGGTCGGATACGGAAATGTGCGGAACTCCCCTCTTGCGACAGCCGATACGCGATTTACGCTGGAGAAGTACACGTGCGTGATCAAAGTCACCCGAAAGGCCGGTGCGCGGCACGTGTGGAAGAGGGCGTCCGATGACCTCAGGCGAGCGACCTCTGAGCGAGGTCAGGTTCCTGACCGTCGCCGAAGTGGCGGCGGTGATGCGGGTGTCCAAGATGACCGTCTACCGTCTCGTCCACTCGGGCGAGCTTCCCGCGATCCGCGTGGGACGTTCGTTCCGGGTTCCCGAGCAGGCCGTACACGACTACCTGCGCGACGCGTACATCGAAGCCGGATAACGGGTAGGGGCGGGGCGTTAGACAGGCCCCGCCGCGAACTCCATACCCGGCCGCGCAGGGGGCGTCGGGACGATCCCCGTGATCGCCCCGAAGCTGGGGAACAGGGACGAGGACCGCGACGACGGTCCGGACACCGGGCGGGCGAGGCGCGCCCCCCGAAAGGGGCGGGGGGCCTCGGCCCGCGCGGAACGGTGCCCGGCACCGCGCGACTTGCGGTGCCGGCGCCCGTACACGCCCGCCCGTCCCGCGGCAGGCGTGCCACCGGGGCCGAGGCGTGCACTTCTCCGGTACAGCGGTACCCTTGGGCGGCGGACCGTGTGCGCGTATCGAGTGAAGCTCGCCTGCGGCACGCCCGCCTCCTGAACACCACCCGAAACGCCGAGCGAGGTCCCGTGGGCTCTGTCATCAAGAAGCGTCGCAAGAGGATGGCCAAGAAGAAGCACCGCAAGCTTCTGAAGAAGACGCGCATCCAGCGCCGAAACAAGAAGTAGCCACGCCGGCCATTCGCTTGAGGGGGTGGGGCGCACGGTGACCTCCATGCCCGCCGCCGCGGCCCGTGTCGTCCTCGTCACGGGCGTCTCCCGTTTCCTGGGGGCGCGGGTCGCGAACACCCTTCAGGCAGACCCGGGGATCGAGCGCGTCATCGGCGTCGACACCGTCGCGCCGGACGTGCCGCTCGGCCGCACCGAGTTCGTCCGCGTCGACATCCGCACCCCCGGCATCGCGAAGATCATCGAGTCCGCCGGGGTGGACACGGTGGTGCACCTCAACCTCGTCACGTCCGCGTCCGCGTCGCGGGCGAAGGCGAAGGAGCTCAACGTCATCGGGACGATGCAGCTCCTCGCCGCGTGCCAGCGCTCGCCCGACACGCGCAAGCTGGTCGTGCGGTCCTCGGCCGCCGTGTACGGGTCGTCCCCGATGGACCCCGCCGTCTTCGGCGAGTGGGACGAGCCCGTCGAGCCGCCGAAGTCCGGGTACGCGAAGGACGCGGTCGAGGTGGAGGGCTACGTCCGCGGGCTGACGCGGCGCCGCTCCGACCTCACGGTGTCCGTGCTGCGCTTCGCGAACTTCCTCGGCCCCGGCGTCGACTCGCCGCTGACCCGCTACCTGCGCCTGCCGGTCGTGCCGACCGTGCTCGGCTTCGACCCGCGGCTCCAGTTCGTCCACGAGGACGACGGCGTCGAGGTGCTGCGCCGGATGACCGTCGAGGACCACCCCGGCTGCTACAACGTCGCGGGCGACGGCGTCCTGCTGCTGTCGCAGGCGCTGCGCCGCGCCGGGCGGCCGTACCTGCCGGTCCCGTCCCCTTCCCTGTCGGTGCTCGGCGACATGGGGCGGCGCTTCGCGGGCCTGACCGGCTTCTCGCCGGAGCTGCTGCGCTGGCTGACGTACGGCCGCGTCATCGACACCGCGGCGCTGGAGGACGAGCTGGCGTGGCGTCCGAAGTACAGCTCCGAGGCCGCGTTCGCCGACTTCGCCGCGGCCCACGGGTTCGGCCACGGCCCGCTGACCACGCTGCTCGGACGCGGCTGACGGAAGGCGACGACGATGAACGACGCCCGCCACGAGCACGACCCGCACGACCCGCACGATCCGGACGACGGGGAGGCGGGCGCGCGGGTCATCCGGCTGGCCTCCGTCCGCGACGGCGATGAGGCGAAGGACGACACGTCCGGCGGAGCGCCCGAGCGAGGGTCGTTGGAACGTGGCATCGCGTCCGGGCTGGCCTTCCTGCGGCGCAGGCTGTCCGGCGAGTACGAGGTGGACGAGTTCGGCTTCGACCCCGAGTTCAACTCGACCGTCCTGCTGCCGCTCGCCCGCGCCTTCTACGAGCACTGGTTCCGCGTCGACCTCGAAGGGGTGGAGAACGTCCCGGACGGCGGCGCCCTCCTCGTCGCGAACCATTCCGGCACCATCCCGATCGACGCGCTGATGCTGTCGGTCGCGCTGCACGACCACGCCGACCGGCGGGTCCGGCTGCTCGGCGCCGACCTCGTCTACCAGATCCCGCTGCTCGGGCACCTGTCCCGCAAGGCGGGGCACACGCTCGCGTGCCAGGCCGACGCCGCGCGGCTGCTCGCCAAGGGCGAACTGGTCGGCGTGTTCCCGGAGGGCTTCAAGGGCGTCGGCAAGCCGTTCTCCGAGCGGTACAGGCTCCAGCGGTTCGGGCGCGGCGGGTTCGTCGGCACCGCGCTGCGCGCCGGGGTCCCGATCGTGCCGTGCGCGATCGTCGGCGCGGAGGAGATCTACCCCAAGATCGCCGACCTGCGGCCGCTGGCCCGGCTGCTCGGGCTGCCGTACTTCCCGATCACGCCGACGTTCCCGCTGCTCGGACCGGCCGGGCTGATCCCGCTGCCGTCCAAGTGGCTGATCAGGTTCGGCGAGCCGATGACGCTGGACGAGTACGACGCCGACACCGCCGACGACCCGATGACGCTCTTCGACATCACCGACCACGTGCGGGAGAACGTCCAGCACATGCTGGACGACGCGGTCCTGCGACGCGGCCCCGCCTTCCTCTGAACGCGTGCCGCGTCCGTAGGGTGAACGCATGCAGCCGTTCCGCAGCCGGATGGTCGCGCGCGACCTGGGCGAGCCCCACCGCGTCTCCAGCCCGCTGGAACTGCTCTTCGACCTGACGTTCGTCGCCGCCGTCTCGCAGGTGGCCGGGCGCCTCGCGCACGCCGTCGAGGAGGGGCACGCCGGCGACGGGGTGCAGCCGTTCCTCATGGTGTTCTTCGCGATCTGGTGGGCGTGGATGAACTTCACGTGGTTCGCGTCCGCCTACGAGACCGACGACGTCCTCTACAGGGTCATGACGTTCGTGCAGATGGCGGGCGTGCTGCTCCTGGCGGCCGGGGTGCCGGACGCGTTCGGCGGCGACTTCGCCACGGTGACGTTCGGCTACCTCGTGATGCGCGTCGGCCTGGTCGGCATGTGGGTGCGCGCCGCGATCGAGCATCCGGACGGCCGCCGCACCGCGCTCCGCTACGCGGTCGGGGTCTCGATCGTCCAGGTCTTCTGGGTGTCCCGGCTGGCCCTGCCTGGCGACGGACCGACGTGGCTGTTCTTCGTGCTGGTGCTGATGGACGTCTCCGTCCCGCTGATCGCGGAGCGTCCCGGCATGACGACGTGGCACCCGCACCACATCGCCGAACGGTACGGCCTGTTCACGATCATCCTGCTGGGGGAGAGCGTGCTGGCCGCGACGAACGCCGTCCAGGACGCGGTCGAGCACGGCCTCAGCGGCGAGCTCGTCACGATCGCCCTGGCGGGCCTCGCCATCCTGTTCACGCTCTGGTGGATTTACTTCTCCGAGCCCGCGGGCGAACTGCTCGCCGAGCACCGCGAGTGGTCGTTCGTCTGGGGCTACGGCCATTACGCCGTCTTCGCCGCACTGGCCGCGCTCGGCGCGGGACTGGAGGTCGCGGTCGTGTCGGCGGGCCCGCACATCCCGGCGGGCGACCGGACCGTGGTCGCGGCGGTCGCGGTACCGCTCGCCGTGGTGCTCGTCATGCTCGCGGTCTTGCACGCGCCACTGGGACGGCGGGCCGTCCGTCCCGAACTGATCGTCGGGACGGCCGTCCTCGCCCTCCTCACGACCTTCGCGGCCCCCGCCGTGGGAGTGGTGGGGGCCCTGGTCGTCATCGCGGTACTGCTGGCCTTGCTGCTGGCCGTGATCCTGGTTCGCGGCCCCTCGCCCGCCCCGAGTGAGAGTCAGCCCGCCTGAACGGGGACGCTCCTTGACGACCGGACGCGGTTGTTGAACGGGTCGATCGCGCGCACGGAATAGGTGTGCGTGCTGCCGGAGGCCAGGCCGGTGTCGGTGAAGGTGTGGGTCTTCAAATCCCAGAAGACGGACGTGGATTGCAAGGTGTCGATGACAGTGTTGTCGTCGCGGATCAGTTCGTAGACGAGCTTCTGGTTGTCGCGGTCCCAGGTCTCCGTCCAGGTGACGGCGAGCTGGCCGGTCGTCCCGTCGGGCTTCGCGGCGACGGGTTTGCGGATGAGCTCGGCCGGGTCGGCGTCGCGGGTGACGGCGAGGGAGCCGAAGCGGGTGAGCCCCTGCTGGGATGAGCCGTTGACGGTGGTGAAGTCGCCGCCGACCCACAGGTAGCGGCCGTCGTTGCCCAGCGCGCGCGGGCCCTGGCTCTCGGTGGTCGGGCCGCCGTTGGTGTTGGGGAACCAGTAGAGGATCGGCGGCGTGTCGTACTCCGCCGCCGGGTGGGTCGGTTCGGCGAGGAGCCGCTGGTAGGGCAGGCCGGGCGTGAGTTCGGGGAACCCGTTCGGCTGGGTGGCGCAGTTGTGGGCGTGCGAGCCGCTGTAGAGCAGGCCGTCCAGGATGGTGATCGCCTGCGTCGCGCCCTGGCAGTTGTCGATCCAGCGGGTGGTGCCGTCGTCGGGGTTGAGGGCGAGCCGCCCGTCGAAGGTGCTCTCGCCGTTCGCGGAGGCGTAGATCGCCTCGCCGTCCGTGACCAGGTCGGTGACCCAGGAGCGGCGGGTGTCAGATATGTAGTCGACGCCCGTGGCCCACGGCGCGCTCGCCCCGGTGGCGGTGAGGACGGCTCCGAGCCCGTGCGGCGGGTTCCCGTTGAGCCGGTTGAAGTCGCCGCCGACGATCACCCGGCTGCCGTCCGGAGAGAGGATCATGGCGTGCACGCCGCGGTCGGCGGTGGGCGCCCACGCGGTCAGCGCGCCCCCGGCGGCGGCGAAGGCGGCGAGGCGCTGGCGGGGCGTGCCGTCCACGGTGGTGAAGAAGCCGCCCGCGTAGACGGTCGTGGCGCTGGCGGTGAGGGCCTGCACCCGGCTGTTGACCTCGTGCTGGAAGCCGTTCAGGGCGCCGCCCGGCAGGTCGAACGCGGCGATCTTCCCGCGCCGCAGCCCGTCGACCTTGGTGAAGTCGCCGCCGACGTAGAGCCGGGAGCCGTCCGGCGAGGGCCTGACCTCCCAGACCGCGTCGCAGCGCCAGCGGTTGCCGCCGAGATCGTCGCAGTCGTGCTGCGGGGTCGTGCTGGTGAACTCGGTGCCGTCGACGTTCGGCGCCCACGGCAGCGGCTCGCCGGTCGCGACGTCGAAGGCGGCCAGGTTGTGGCGCGTCTGCTCCCGCGCGTCGCCGGGCGCGGCCCCGGGCGGGCGGACGTGGTCGAAGTTCCCGCCGACGTAAACGGTGCTCCCGACGACGGCGATCGACCAGACGACGCCGTCGGTCTGCCAGGTGGGCAGCGGGTCGGCGGTGATGGTCGCGGGCTGTCCGGGCGGCGGCGCGGTGTCGGCCGCCGCCGGGGCGGCGGCGAGGAGGGCGCCGGCGAGCGCGGCGACCAGGACGGCCGCGCCGGGACGGGTGCGGAGTTGCCGATGGCGGAGGTGACGGAGTCGTGGCGGACGTTCCGGTGCGAGTCGGCGTGCCGGGCTCATCAAGTCCATCCAGGAAATGTCGCGATCCGGGGTCGTCATGATCATCACATTTCATCGGGCCCGCGACAACATCGAGTCCGACCGTTTTTGTTATTTGGGTTCCGCATATCTGTTCGACGGTTAGGCATTATTAATTTCGGGCGCGCGGACGCCTTTCCCCGCCGATTGGTTGCCATCGTGTCCGACAACGGACTTGATCTTGTCGATGGCCTGCGGTTCCGCGTTCCGGGCGCGGCCGCCGACCGTTCCGGGTCTTGATCATCTGCGGCTGCGGACGCATCGTCGTGGACGTCCGACCACCGGCATGCGCCCTAACCCCGCGGGGCGCCGCCGGCGTCCGCTCCCGGCCGTCGAGGCCGCCCGCTGTCGTGGAGGAACTGGTGACGGGGACCGGCAGACGGCAACTGCTGCGCATGGGACGCTCGCTCCGCTCGGCCGCTGCCGGAACGGCGGTGATCATGGCGGCGGGGCTGGTCGCGGCTCCGGCCGCGCAGGCCGATCCGCCGCACTCGGAGCGTCCGAGGGTCGCCGACCATGAACGGACGGTCGAGGGCAGGCCGTTGAAGGTCCGTCCCCGGGAGCCCGATCCGGCGGGCAAGCCGGTACCCGCCGCCAAGGCGGCATGGCCCAAGCCAGGCACGGCCGAGCTGACCGTGTCGGGCCGGGAGGCCGGACGTTCTGGCTCGTCGCATGGGCTGGTGCGCGCGGAGAACCTGCCGATCGCGCTGGCGGCGCCGGGACCGGGAACCGCGCCGGCGTTGAAGGGCGCGGTGAAGGTCGCCGTCCTGGACCGCGATACCGCGCGGCGGAACGGGGTCGCGGGCCCGCTGTTCACCCTGGCAGCCGCCGAGCCGGGACGGGTCGGGGTGCGGGTGGATTACGCCGCGTTCGCGCAGGCGTTCGGTGGCTCGTATGGCGCGCGGTTGCGCCTGGCCCAGCTCCCGGCCTGCGCCCTGACCACTCCGGCCAAGCCCGAATGCCGTTCCTCGTCTCCGATTCCGACCGTCAACAATGGCGAGACTCGCACGCTCGCCGCCGACGTGACCACGGCGTCCGGGAGCCCGACCGTTCTGGCGGCGGTGGCGGCTCCGGCGGGGTCGCAGGGCGACTATTCGGCGACGAAACTGGAGCCGTCCGCGACGTGGAAGGCGTCCGGGAACACCGGCGATTTCACCTGGTCGTATCCCATGAAGGGCGCGCCGGTGCCGGGCGGGCTGGAGCCCTCGATCGCGCTGGGCTATTCGGCGCAGAGCGTGGACGGCCGGACGACCAACACCAACAGCCAGCCGTCCTGGATCGGCGAGGGATTCGATTTCTGGCCCGGTTTCATCGAGCAGGAATACAAGCCGTGCGCCGAGGACGGCGCGCCCAAGGACCCGCAAGGCAGGTCCCCGGGCGACCTGTGCTGGGGCTATGAGAACGCGACCGTCACCTGGAACGGCAAGGGCGGCGAGTTGGTCAAGGCCGCCGACGGGACGTGGCGGCTGAAGAACGACGACGGCACCAAGTTCGAGAAGCTCACCTCCCTCGACACCGGCAACGGTGACAAGGAGGGCGAGTACTGGAAGGTCACCACCACCGACGGGACCCGGTACTACTTCGGGTTGAACCGGCTGCCCGGCTTCGGCTCGGGTGGCCCGGAGACCAACTCGGCGTGGACGGTCCCGGTGTTCGGTGACGACCCGACCGAGCCCTGCCACAAGGACTCCGGCTTCGCCGACTCCTGGTGCCAGCAGGCGTGGCGGTGGAACCTGGACATGGTCGTCGACCCGCACGACAACGCCGCCATCTACCTGTACGAGAAAGAGACCAACTACTACGGCCGCAACCTCAAACCAGCCGACGCCACCCCCTACACCCGCGGCGGCTACCTCACCTCCATCGAGTACGGGCTGCGCGGCGACAACGTCTTCCGCGGCGCGCCCCCCGCCTACGTCCTGTTCGACAAGGCCGAACGCTGCGTCCCCACCGCCACCTTCGACTGCGCCCCGGCCAAGATCGACACCAATCCGGACCAGTGGTGGGACGTCCCCTGGGACATGAACTGCAAGGCCGGTCAGGAATGCAAGGACGGCCACGGCTCCACCACCCCCACCTTCTGGTCCCGCTACCGCCTCAAGAAGGTCACCGCCCGGATCAACCGCGGCGCGGGCTGGCCCGCCCGCGACATCGATTCCTGGACGCTGGACCACGAATGGGGCGCGGTCAACGACGAGCGCGACCTGCTGCTCAAGGAGATCCAGCACACCGGGCACGCCGGGCCCACCCCGGCCGACGACATCGCCCTGCCCAAGGTCACCTTCAAGCACGACCCCAAGGCCAACCGGCTCGACCAGGCGGGCGACGGCCTGCCCGCCTACACCCGCTACCGGCTCAGCAGGGTCTTCGACGAGTCCGGCGGCGAGATCGACGTCACCTACTCCGACCCTGAATGCTCCCGCGCCTCACCACCCACCCCGGAGACCAACACCAAACGCTGCTACCCGTTGCTGTACCGGGTGCCCGGCTCACCCACCCCGATCCCCGACTGGTTCAACAAGTACGTCGTCACCGCAGTGGTGCAGAAGGACCGCACCGGCGGCGGACCCGACATGGCCACCCGCTACCAGTACCTGGGCGGCGCCGCCTGGCACTTCGACGATGACGACGGCCTGACCCGCGAGAGCAACAAGACCTGGTCGCAATGGCGCGGGTACGGCCAGGTACGCGTCACCACCGGCAGCCCGGCCACGCCGTCCACCCAGACCGACACCTACTACCTGCGCGGCATGCACGGCGACCGCGCCACACCCGACGGCGGCACCAAGACCGTCACCGTCCCCGACGGCGAAGGCGGCACCCACACCGACGCCGAAGGACTCGACGGCTTCGAACTCAAGACCGTCCACTACACCGCCCCCGGCGGCACCGTCCACGACAAGACCGTCAACACCCCCTGGCGGCAGCAGACCGCCTCCCGCACTCGCTCCTGGGGCACCGTCACCGCCAACGCCATCAAGGTCGGCAACGCCCAGACCTGGACCGCCCTGGACGGCGGCGCATGGCGCCAGACCAAGATCGCCAACACCTACGAGACCGACTTCGCCACGGTCGGACGGCTCAAGACCGCGAACGACCTCGGCGACGTGTCCACGGCCGCCGACGACAAATGCACCACCACCGAGTACGCCGACAACGTCGGCGCGTGGATGGTGTCGTTCCCGTCCCGCACGGAGACGGTGTCGGTGGCCTGCGACAAGACGCCGAAGCGTCCCGACGACGTCGTCTCCGACAAGCGGACGTTCTACGACGGCGGAGGTCTGGGCGACGCGCCGACCAAGGGCGAGATCACCAAGACCGACAAGATCGCCGAGCACGACGGTTCGGCGGCGACCTACGTGGTGGAGAAGAAGACCACCTACGACAAGTTCGGCCGCCCGCTGACCGTCACCGACGCCGCCGACCGCACCACCACGACCCGCTACACCGACACGGTCGGCCTGACAACGAGGACCACGCAGATCACGCCGCCCGCGAAGCCCGGCGACGCGAGCACGGCGCAGACCACCGTCCAGGAGATCGACCCCGCCCGCGGCCAGGCCACCGCGAAGATCGACGCCAACTCGCTGCGCACGGACCTGCTGTACGACTCGCTCGGACGCCTCCAGAAGGTGTGGCTGCCCGACCGGTCCAAGACCAAGGGCGACGTCCCGAACCTGGAGTACGCCTACCAGGTCGCGGACGGGAAGATCGTCGCGGTCACGGCGAAGACGCTCGCCAACGACGGGAAGCAGCGGCCCTCCGTCGAGCTGTTCGACGGGCTGCTGCGCTCCCGGCAGAAGCAGTCGCCCGGCCCCGAGGGCCGGCTGATCACCGACACGTTCTACGACGCGCGCGGCCAGGTCGCCTCGACGTACGCCACGTACTCGGCCGCGGGCGCGCCTTCCACGACCCTGTTCGGCGTCGACACGCCGGGCGCGGTCGAGACGCAGACGGCCTACTCCTACGACGGCCTCGGCCGCAAGACGGTCGAGCGCACGCTCGCCGGGGCCGGGACGGGCGCCACCGAGAAGTGGCGCACGACGATGGCCTACGGCGGGAACTGGTCGACGATCGACCCGCCGCGCGGCGGCGTCCCGTCCGCCTCCGTCTACGACGCGCGCGGCCAGGTCGTCGAACGCCGCCAGTACTCGGGCGACGGGCCGACCGGGGCGTACGACGCGACCACCTACGCCTACGACGCGGCCGGACGCCTCGTCCGCGCGACCGACCCGACCGGAAGCACCTGGACGACCCGCTACGACCTGCGCGGCCGGAAGGTCGCGACGACCGACCCGGACAAGGGCGACGCCACCTACACCTACGACGACCTCGACCGGGAGACGAGCAGCACCGACGCGCGCGGCAAGAAGGTCTTCACCCTCTACGACGGCCTCGGCCGCGAGACCGAGACCCGCGCGGACTCGCCGTCCGGGCCCCTGCTGACCTCGCTCACCTACGACACGGCGCCGCGCGGCAAGGGGCTGCCCGCGACGTCTGTCCGGCACGGGACGAACGGCGACTACGTCAGCCAGGTCACCGGCTACGACGTGCTCGGACGCACCGAGGCGACCACCGTCACCGTCCCCGCGTCGGAGGGGGACCTCGCGGGCTCCTACACCTTCGGCCAGACCTACAACCTCGACGGCACCGTCAAGACCCAGACGCTCCCCGCCGCGGGCGACCTCCCGGCCGAGACGGTCACCCACACCTACGACGACTTCCAGCGTCCCATCGGCCTGACCAGCCCGCTGGGCACGTACGTCGGCACCACGCAGTACACGCCGACCGGCAAGCCCAAGCTCGTCGAGCTGGGGACGACCGGAAAGCGCCAATGGCAGACGTTCGCCTACGAGCCCGGGACGCAGCGGCTCCAGACGTCCCGCGCCTACCGCGAGACCGTCGCGGGCGACGACCGCAACGCCACCTACCGGTACGACGACGCGGGCAACATCCTGTCGATCGACGACGCGTCCCGCGACGGCCGCGACGACCAGTGCTTCGGCTACGACGGTCTGCGCAGGCTGGCCGAGGCGTGGACGGAGTCCGACGGGACCTGCTCGGCCGCCCCGTCCGCGGGCGTCATCGGCGGGCCCGCGCCCTACTGGCAGACGTTCACCTACGACAAGGTGGGCAACCGCAAGACCGAGACCAGGCACGGGATCGGCGGCAGGCCGGACACCGTCCGCACCTACTCCTACGCCGACCCAGGCCACGGCAGCAGGCTGAACCAGGTCGTGCAGACCGGCGACGCCGGGGCCCGCACCGACAGGTACGGCTACGACGCCATCGGGAACATGACGTCGCGGGGCGCCGCCCCCGGCGGGCAGACGTTCGACTGGGACGGCCAAGGGCTCCTCACCAAGGCGTCCCAGGGCGGGAACGACACGTCGTTCGTCTATGACGCCGAGGGCAACCGCCTGATCCGCAGGGACTCGTCCGGCACGACCCTCTACCTGCCCGGCACCGAGATCCATGTCGCGCCCGGCGCGGTGAAGACGGGCACCCGCTACTACACGCACAACGGGCAGACGGTCGCGCTGCGCAAGGCGTCCGGCGTCGTCCACCTCGCGGGCGACCACCAGGGCACCGCGCAGATCGCCACGAACGCCGCCGACCTGACGACGACCGTCCGGCGGTTCGACCCGTTCGGGCAGGCGCGCGGCACCCCGGCGGACGCCTGGCCCGGCGAGCGCGGGTTCGTGGGCGGCACGAACGACGTGTCGACGGGGCTCGTCCACCTCGGGGCCCGCGAGTACGACGCGGGCACCGGCCGCTTCATCTCGGTCGACCCGGTCATGGACCTGACCGACCCGCAGCAGATGAACGGCTACAGCTACGCCGGGAACTCGCCGGTCACGTCCAGCGACCCGGACGGGAAGACGAAGTGCGACGTCGGCGTGTGCCCGACCCCGGAGCAGGCGCGCTGCGCGCCCGGCCTCGGCGGCTGCACCGACACCGACAACGACGGCATCCCCAACGGGATGGGCTCGGACGGCGTCACACCCGGCCGCAACGAGTACGGGCCTGGCAGCCAGCGTGACCTCGAAGTGAAGACGGCGCTCCTGCTGACCGTTTGCCGCATGCAGGGAGGGTGCGGAGGCAGCCGCAACGTCCTCAAGGGACGCGGCATGAACGACCCGCTGTTCAAGGCGTTCGCCGATCAGGGACCGTCAGGAATCTGCGGGGCGGACGACGTGGTCTGCCAGGTCCAGCGGGAGCTGATCAAGCAGGGCTTCGGCGTCGACGTCGCCGAGGCGCTCGGCAAGGACTACTGCCGCTATCTGCACTGCAACTCGCCCCTCGAAGCCCTCGCGAGCGGGCGGAACATCGAATGGCCGTGGCCGCAGGGGCCGAGCTTCGGGGAAATGCTCCAGAACGGCCTGGGGGCGGGCATCGGGGCCAAGTTCGGGCAGCGCACGAGGCTCTGCAACAGCTTCACCAGCGGGACTCTCGTCCTCCTGGCGAACGGCGCCTACAAGCGCATCGAGGACGTCCGGCCGGGCGACGAGGTCGTCTCCACCGATCCGCGGACGGGGAAGACCGAACGCAAGGAGGTCATGGCCTCCTACAGCGGCTTCGAATACAGCCGGATCGTCGTCATCACGATCGACACGGACGGCAGGCGCGGCGACGCGACCGGCGCGGTCACGGCGACCGAGCACCACCGGTTCTGGGATCCGGCGGGGCAGCGGTGGGTACGCGCCGACGAGCTCCAGCGGGGTTCCACGGTCAGGACGGCCGAGGGCCGGACGCTCCACGTCGTCCGCGTCGAGCGCGGCACCGGGCATCCGCAGGTCCATGACCTGACCGTCGCCGGTTTCCACACCTTCTACGTCCGCGCCGGTTCCCTGACGGTCCTCGTCCACAATGCGAATTGCCGCAGCTTCCGCCGTTACGGCATCACGAGTGCGCCGACGCATCCCGGAATCTACGAGATCGTGTTCGACAACGGCAAGATCTACGTCGGCTCAAGCGCGACCGACGTCCACAACCGGCTCCACAAAGCCTTCACCGATCCGAAGTCCGCCGTGAACCAGGCGGCACTGACGAAGCGGAACATCCGCGCGATCTACGTCACCCCGCTGCGCGGAATGAGCTGGGAGGACATCCAATACGTCGAGCAGGAGTTCATCGAAACCTATGGCGGAATCGGGGGCGGTACGCTGCTCAATCGCAGAAACGAAGTCCCCTGAGAGCCTGGCGGTGTGATGAGAGGTGACTATGACGTGCTGTCCCGGGGGCCGACAGACGGCCCCTGGGACCTCGCACGCCTGACCGAGCAGTACCTCCAGGGCGGGTATGACGGGCTGAACCTGCGGTTCATGCATCCGGCGGCGTTCAAGAGCCTCGATTTCCTCGCGGACTGTCCTGGGCTCCGGTATCTGGAGGTCACCGGACGCATTCGTGACGATCTGGCGTCGTTCCGGTTGCCGGATCTGCGGGAACTGGTCCTGCTGACGCGCAGCCCGCGGGCGATCCCCGGCTTCGCCGCGGCCGGTCTGACCCGGCTCGGAATCGACGACCGTCCGGGCAAGGAGCACATCGCGGAACTGCGAGAGCTGCGTGAGCTGCTGATCTGCTTGTGGAAGGGAGCGGATCTGTCCTTTCTCGGCGACCCTCCGCCGCCGCTCCAGGTGCTGCGCCTCGAAGGCAAGAAACAGCTGGCGACGTTGGACGGCATCGAAGGATGCCGCGACCTGACCGAACTGGAGGTCAGCGATGCGCAGGTGGACAGTCTTGAGCCGCTGCGTGAACTGACGGGCCTCCGGGTCTTGCGCCTCATGCCCGGTTACCAGCCGAAGGTGCGGACGCGCCTCGACCTTTCCGTGCTGACCGGCCTAAAGGGGCTTGAGACGATCACGTTGGCGTATACGGGGGAGATCGTCTCCCTTCGGCCGCTCCGTGAACTCCCGGCCCTGCGCGAGGTGCGTATCCGCGCCGACATCCTGGACGGCGACCTGTCCCCGCTCGACGACCTGCCCGCCGACGCGATAGTGGTCCGCCCGGACGAGTGACCGGCGTCCCCGGCGGGAGGGGTGCACGGTTCCCCTTGTGGAGGGACGACGTCCGGCGGTCGTCTCCGTAGCGTTCCGGGGATGAGGCGGAGCCATTATGTGTGGGGAATCGGAATGGTCGCCGTTCTGCTCGCGGTGGCGGGTGCGTTCAGCGGGTGCGGCGACGATGAACGGGCGGCGCTTCGGGCTCACGAACGTCCGGCCGAACCCGTGGACTTGTCCATTCAGGAGTTTCTGCGGGCGAAGATTCCGAACGGGCCCGGCGGGACGGTCGCCGCCGCCCACGACGGCACGCTCGTGCACTGCCGAGGCTTCGGCTTCGCGGACCGCGAGCGGCGAATCCCGGCGCGGTGCGACACCGTCTACGACGTCATGTCGATGACGAAGCAGTTCACCGCCGCCGCCATTGTGAAGCTTGAGATGCAGGGGCGGTTGCGGGTCAGCGACCCGATCTCCGAATACGTGGGGCCGGTGCCCGCCGACAAGCGAGGGATCACGCTGCACCACCTGCTGACGCACACATCCGGGCTGGACGACGAGCAGGGCGGCGACGACTACGAGCCGATCTCGCGCGACGGGATGCTGAAAGTGGCGCTCCGGTCGAAACTCCAGTCGGAGCCGGGCACCGAGTTTCATTACTCCAACCTGGGATTCAGCGTTCTGGCCGCGGTTGTGGAGAAGGTCTCGGGTGTCGGCTACGAGCGCTACTTGGCCACAAATTTGTTCGCGCCTGCCGGGATGACGCAGACGGGATACGTCCTGCCGCGCTGGAAGCGTGACGACATCGCGGTCGAATACGACGAGCACGGGCGTTCCCAGGGACGGCCGAACGAGCACCCGTGGGCGTCCGACGGGCCCTACTGGTATCTGCGCGGCAATGGCGGTGTGCTGTCGACGCCGCGCGACATGTTCCGCTGGCATCGGGCCCTGGAAGGCACCGGCGTCCTTTCGGACGACGCCAAGCGCAAGATGTTCAAGCCGCATGTCTACGTCGGAGAGCGCGACGGCCTCAAGGCGTACTACGGATATGGCTGGGGCGTCGTCCACGCCGGTGCGCGCTGGCTCGTGGAGCACGACGGTGGGAACGACTGGTCGTTCGGCGAGTTCGCCCGGTTCCCCGACCAGCGCGTCATGGTGTTCTGGATCAGCAACCAGGCGCGCGGCGAAGGCCGGTGGAACCTGGACGAGCAGAACGCCGAACTGACCTTCGGCATCGAGTCCCGCGCCCGCGACTGAACTCGGGGACGCTCACCGCCAAAGCACGCGGCCGCGGACTCGGGGGTCTTGCATAACGGAGATGTATGGGGCGGCGTATGACCGCTGGACGGACGGGGCGCTCACACTGCGGGCGCAGAGATCGCCTAGACCGTCGGGAGTTGGAGGCCGGCGGCGCCTTTTCGTCCACGAGCCATCGGAATCCCATCCCGGCCCCGCCGGGATGCCCCGGAGGAACCCCCCGTGAGAAAAAGACATACCTCGATCAGATGCCTGCGGGCGTCGCTGGTCCTTGTGCTCGGGATCAGCTTCATGGTCTCGCCCGCCAACCCCGCCGGCGCGGCTCCCACGCCCCGTCCGCACCCCGTCACGGCCCGCACCGGAGACGACGCGAGCGGGCACCTGCGGAAGTCGCCGCTCCCGGTCAAGGACCGGCCGCCGGTCCCCGCCACGGACGACGCGCTGAAGAGCCGTCCGGACAAGCCGCGGAAATCCGCGGAACGGCGGCGGCCGTCCATGAAGCAGGCCCCGAAGGGCGCGCCGAAGGCGAAAGCGGCGGCGGCGTGCAGTCCTAGTGACTTCACCAGCCGTTCCGGAAGCGCGCTCGTGCAGCAGATCAAGAGCAGCACGACGGACTGCGTCAACACGCTGTTCAGCCTGACCGGAGGCGACGCCTACTACGCCTTCCGCGAATCCCAGATGTCGACGGTCGCGTACGCGCTGCGCGACAACGGCCTCTACTACCCGGGCGACAACACCACGGGCACTGCCCAGCTCGTCCTTTACCTGCGCGCCGGTTATTACGTGCAGTGGTACTACCCGAGTGACGTGGGCGCTTATGGCGCGTCGTTGAAGACGGCGATCCAGTCGGGGCTGGACGCCTACTTCGGGAACTCCAGGTCGTCGACGGTCAGCGACGCCAACGGCGAGGTGCTCGCCGAGGCGGTCACGCTGGTCGACAGCGCCCAGGAGAACGCCCGGTACATCTACGTCATCAAGCGGATGCTGAGCGGATACAACAGCTCCTACGACGCCTACTGGTGGATGCTCAACGCGGTCAACAACGTCTACACGATCCTGTTCCGCGGTCACCAGGTTCCGGAGTTCGTGTCCGCGGTGCAGTCCGATCCGAGTGTTCTGGACACGCTCAACTCGTTCGCGTCCGGACACCTCTCCCTGCTCGGAACGGACCGCAGCTACCTCGTCTCCAACGCGGGACGCGAAATGGCCCGCTTCCTCCAGCACTCGCCGCTCCAGGCGAAAGTGAGGCCGCAGGCGAAGGGCCTTCTCGGGCAGAGCGCGATGACCGGGAAGACGGCTCCGCTGTGGGTCGGCATCGCCGAGATGACCGACTTCTACGACAAGGCGAACTGCACCTACTACGACACCTGCAACCTCCAGCAGCGGTTGGCGCAGAACGTCCTGACCATCAACCACACGTGCAGTTCCAGCATCCGGATCCGGGCGCAGGACATGACGGCGTCGCAACTGTCCGAGTCGTGCGCGAGCCTGATGAACCAGGACGCCTACTTCCACGGCCTGGTGAAGGACGGCAACAGGCCGGTTGCGAACGACAACAACACCACGATCGAGGTCTGCGTCTTCGACTCCAGTACGGACTACCAGACGTACGCCGGAGCGATGTTCGGCATCGACACCAACAACGGCGGAATGTACCTGGAGGGCGACCCGGCCGCGTCCGGGAACCAGCCGAGGTTCATCGCCTACGAGGCCGAATGGGTGCGCCCGACGTTCCAGATCTGGAACCTCAACCACGAGTACACCCACTACCTCGACGGCCGGTTCGACATGTACGGCGACTTCAACGCCAATGTCACCACGCCGACCATCTGGTGGATCGAGGGCTTCGCCGAGTACGTCTCCTACTCCTACCGGAAGGTGAACAACGACTCGGCCATCGCCGAGGCCGCCCGGCGGACGTACGCGCTCAGCACCCTTTTCAACACCACGTACAGCCATGACACGACGCGCATCTACTACTGGGGATATCTCGCCGTCCGGTACATGTTCGAGAAGCATCCCGGCGACATCTCCACCGTTCTCGGCTACTACCGAACCGGCAACTGGAACGCCGCCCGGACGTACCTGACCAGCACCATCGGCAGCCGCTACGACAGCGACTGGTGGACGTGGCTCGCCGCCTGCGCCGCCGGCGCCTGCGCGGGTGGCGGCGGTGGCGGCAACCAGGCGCCCGTCGCCCGGTTCGGCTACCAGGCGAACGGCCTGGCGGTCGCGTTCACCGACCAGTCCACCGACTCCGACGGGACGATCGCGTCCCGCCGCTGGGACTTCGGCGACGGCACCACGTCCACGTCGGCGAACCCGTCCCACACCTACGGCGCGGATGGCAACTACACCGTGTCCCTCACCGTCACCGACAACGCCGGTGGCACCGACACCGTGACGCAGCAGGTCTCGGTGTCCGCCGGAGGCGGCGGCGGGACGAAGGAGTGCACCGGCTCCGACACCAGGCAGCTCGACCGGAACTGCCAGCGGAGCAACCTCTCGGCCGCGAAGGGCGGCACGTACTACCTGTACATCTACATCCCGTCGGGAACGCGGTCGATCACCATCACCTCGTCCGGCGGGACCGGCGACGCCGACCTCTACTACAACGGCAGCACGTGGGCGACGCCGACGTCCTACAGCCAGCGGTCCATGAACGCGGGCAACGCGGAGACCCTGACGGTCAGCAGCCCGCCGGCCGGTTACAACTACATCAGCCTGTACGGAAAGGAGGCCTTCAACGGAGCTTCGGTAAAGGTCGAGTACTGATTCCGACCTTGTGTGACCCTGCGTGAAAGAAGGCCGGGATCGGGCCCCGCAGCCCGATCCCGGCCCTTTCTCGTCCGGAACTCAGGAGGTGTCGGGGAAATGGCAGGCGACTTCGCGTCCGGCGACGCGCGAAAGGACGGGACGCTCCACCCGGCACCGCGACTCCGCCTTGTGGCAGCGCGGATGGAACGGGCAGCCGGACGGCGGCGCCGCCGGGCTCGGCGGATCGCCGCGCAGCACGATCCGCTCCCGCGCCCGCTCGGCCACCGGGTCGGGCAGCGGGATCGCGGACAGCAGCGCCCGCGTGTACGGGTGCGCGGGCGCGTCGTAGATCGCGTCCCGGTCGCCGATCTCGACGATCCGGCCGAGGTACATCACCGCGACCCGCGCGCACACGTGCCGGACGACGGCGAGGTCGTGCGCGATCAGCACGAGCGCCAGGTCCAGCTCCCGCCGCAGCCCAGACAGCAGGTTGACGATCTGCGCCTGGATCGAGACGTCGAGCGCCGACACCGGCTCGTCCGCGACGACGAGCCGCGGCCGGGTGACGAGCGCGCGGGCGATCCCGATGCGCTGCGCCTGCCCGCCGGAGAACTCGTGCGGGTAGCGTCCGGCGTGCTCGGCGTCCAGCCCGACGAGGCCCAGCATCTCCCGCACGCGGGCGTGCGCCTCCGCCGCCGGGACGCCCCGCACCCGCAGCGGCGCCCCGACGATCGACGCGACCGTCTGCCGCGGGTTCAGCGACGAGTACGGGTCCTGGAAGACGATCTGCAACTCGCTCCGGAGCGGGCGCATCCGCCGCTGGGGGAGCGCGGTGATGTCCGTCCCGTCGAAGGTGATGCGGCCGGACGTCGGGTCGAGCAGCCGGACGAGCATCCGCCCGGTCGTCGACTTCCCGCAGCCCGACTCCCCGACCAGCCCGAGCGTCTCGCCGGACCGCACCTCCAGGTCGAGCCCGTCCACCGCACGGACACTCCCGCGCCGAGTATGAAACGTCTTCGTCAGCCCTTCCAAGGAGAGCAGCGCCGGGTCACCTTTCTGGGGGACGACCCCCAGACCCTCGGGCGGGAGCCCCGAAGATCCTCGCTTCGCTGCGGTCATCGGGGCTCCTTCGCGGCGGTCAGGTGGCAGGCCGCCCGGTGGGTCGCGCCCTCCAGCTCGGGGCGCGCGATCTCGCACGCCGCGACCCGGTCCGGGCAGCGCGGATGGAACGGGCAGCCGGACGGCGGGGCCAGCGGCGACGGCGGGCTCCCCGGGATCGGGCTCAGCTCCCCGGCGGGCCCGGTCAGCCGCGGCAGCGAGCCGAGCAGCCCGCGCGTGTAGGGGTGCCGGGGCGCGGCGAACAGGGTCTCCGCGTCGGCGTGCTCGACGACCCGTCCCGCGTACATCACGAGGACGTCGTCGGCGACCCGCGCGACCACCCCGAGATCGTGCGTGATCATCAGGACGGCGAGCCCGCGCTCCCGCCGCGCGCCCGCGATCAGCTCCAGGATCTGCGCCTGGACGGTCACGTCCAGCGCGGTCGTCGGCTCGTCCGCGATCAGCAGGTCCGGCTCGCAGGCCAGCGCCATCGCGATCATGACGCGCTGGCGCATCCCGCCGGAGAACCGGTGCGGATGGTCGCGGGCCCGTTCGTCCGGGTCGGGGATGCCGACGTCCGCGAGCAGCCGGACGGCGTGCGCGTGCGCGGCCCGCCGCGACTCCCCGAAGTGGAGCCGCCGCGCCTCGGCGATCTGCTCGCCGACGCGGAAGTGCGGGTGCAGCGACGATAGCGGGTCCTGGAAGATCATCGCGACCCGCCGCCCGCGCACCGCGCGGATCTTCTCGCGGCCCGCGCCGACGAGCTGGACGCCGTCCAGCTCGATCGACCCGCCGATCCGCGCCGCCGCGTGCAGCCCCATGATCGCGAGGCTGGTCGCGGACTTGCCGGACCCGGACTCCCCGACGATCCCGACCGTGCGCCCCGGCTCCACGGCGAACGACACCCCGTCCACGGCCCGCAGCGGCCCCTTCGGATGCGGGAACTCGACGGTCAAATTCCGGACGTTCAACAAGCTCATGAGAACCTCACCTGCGGGTCGACGACGGCGTAGGCGAGGTCCACGACCAGGTTGGCGAACGTGATGAAGAAGGCGGCGAGCAGCGCGACGCCCATCACGACCGGCTGGTCGGACGTCTCGATCGAGTCGATGGTGAGCCGTCCGAGGCCGGGCAGCCCGAACACGCTCTCGGTGATCACGGCGCCGCCGAGCAGCGCGCCGAGGTCCATCCCGAACACGGTGAGGACGGGCGTCAGCCCGGCGCGCAGCCCGTGCTTCGCGACGACCGTCCGCTCCGGGAGGCCCTTGGCGCGGGCGGTGCGGATGAACGGCTCCGCCATCGTCTCGACCATCGACGCCCGCGTCATCCGCGCGTACATCGCGGCATACAGCAAGGCGAGCGCGACCCAAGGCAGGACGAGGTTCTTCGCCCATCCCGCAGGGTCCTGCCCAACCGGAACGTAGCTGGAGTAAGGAAGCAGCCCGCCGACCTGGACGACGAGCACCGTCAGCGTCATCGCCGTGAAGTAGATGGGCAGGGACGCGGAGGTAAGCGTGCCGACCATCATCGTCCGGTCCAGCAGCGTGTCCTTGCGCAGCGCGGACATCACGCCTACCGCGACGCCGCCCGCCAGCCACAGCACGGCCGCGCCCGCCGCGATCGACAGCGTCGTCGGCAGCCGCCGCATCATCAGGTCCCAGACGGGCGTGTTGTTCTGGTACGAGAAGCCGAGGCAGGGGAAGTGGCACTGGACGGCGAGCGCACCCTCGCCGTACGACCGTCCGGCGAAGACGCCGGTCAGGTAGCCGGTGAACTGCCGCCACAGCGGACGGTCCAGGCCCATCTGGTGGTGCAGCATCGCGAGCCGCTCCGGCGTGCACGACTTGCCGCACGCCTGGAGGGCCGGGTCGGCGGGGAAGACGTAGAAGATCGTGAAGGTGACCGCGCAGATGACGAGCAGGACGCCCGCCATCCCGGCCAGCCGCAGCGCGACATAGCGGATCATCGGGCGGCGCTCCGCGGGTCGAGGGCGTCCCGGAAGGCGTCGCCGAGCAGCGTGAACGCGAGGACGGTCAGCAGCAGGCACACGCCCGGCACGACGAAGAACATCGGGTCGACCTGGTACCAGGTCATCGCGGTCGCCATCATCTGCCCCCAGGACGAGTCCGGCGGGCGCACGCCGATGCCGAGGAACGACAGCGCCGCCTCCGTCCCGATGTTGATCGGGACGGTCAGCGTCGCGTACACGAGGATCGGCGCCAGCAGGTTCGGCAGCACCTCGCGGAACAGGATGCGGGCGCGCGTCATCCCCGCCGCCCGCGCCGCCTCCACGAACTCGCGGCTGCGCAGGACGAGCGCCTGCCCGCGCACGATCCGCCCGACGTAGGGCCAGCCGAAGAAGCCCATGACGAAGACGAGCTCCAGCGTCCGGTTCCCCTCCGGCAGCACGGAGACGAGCGCGATCATGAAGATGAGCTGCGGGAACGACAGGACGAGGTCCATGACGCGGCTGATCAGGGCGTCCAGCCGTCCGCCGGAGAAGCCCGCGAGGAGGCCGAGCGCGGTCCCGGCGGCGGTCGCGACGCCGGTCGCGAGGACGGAGATCAGCAGCGAGATCCGCGCGCCGTGCACCATGCGGCTGAACACGTCCCGTCCGGTGCCGGGCTCGACGCCCAGCCAGAAGTCGCCGTCCACGCCGCCGAGCGCGCCCTTCGGCGCGCCCGCCAGCGCCTTGTCGATCTTCTCCGGGTGGAACTCGTTCGGGCCGTGCCCGTTGAGCGCGGTCAGCAGCGGCGCGGTCAGCGCCATCAGGACGAACAGCAGCACGATCCCGAGCCCGATCAGGGCGGCGGGATCGCGCCGCAGGCGCCCGGCGGCGGTCCGCCACGGGGAGCGGCCGAGGGGCGGCGGGGTCGCCGCCCGCCCCTCGGCCAGGGAGGGTGCGCTCACTCCGACACCCCGAGCGTGGCGAAGTCGAACTCGCCCTCCCAGATCGGGTGGCCGAAGGCCCCGGTGACCTTCGAGCCGCGCAGCAGCGGCAGCTTGTCGTGGATCAGCGGGACCATCGGCGACGCCTGCATGATCCGCTGGTCGACGGCCTGCCAGGCGGCCGTGTCGCCGCCCTTCACCGCCGCGCCGATCGCCTCGTTCAGCGCACGGTCGTCGTACTGCGAGACGACCGTGTTGCCCTTCGGCGTGATGTTGCGCCCGTCGAAGACCGGCGGGATGAACGACGACGCGGACGGGAAGTCGGCGCACCAGCCGTAGAAGACCAGCTCGTCCTCCTTCTTGATGTCGCCGATGGCGTCGTAGTAGACGCTCTTCGCGACCGGGTTCAGCCGGACCTTCACGCCGACGCGGGCGAGCGCCTGCTGCACCGCCTCGCCCTCCGCCTTGCCCTGCTCGGTGCTCGTGGTCGTCAGCGTGACCGAGAACCCGTTGGCCTTGCCCGCGGCCGTGAGCATCTGCCTCGCCCGCGCCGGGTCGCCGTTCGGCGGCGCGTGGTAGACGTCGAGCGCCTTGCCGCCGGTCATCGTCGGCGGGAGGTAGGAGCCCGCCAGCTCCCCGACGCCGCTGCCGCCGTGCGCGGTGCGGTACGCCTCCTTGTCCACGGCGTACTGCATCGCCTGCCGGACGCGCGGGTCGTCGAACGGCGGCTTGGACGCGTTCATCGCCAGGAACCGCGTGCACAGGCTCGTGGCGCTGATGAACCGCTTCTTGACGTCCGCCCTGGTCAGGATGCGCGGCATGCTCGCCGCCGCGACGCTGTAGAGGGTGACGGCGCGCTTGTCCGCGCCCTGGTCGGCGATGAGGCGCTGGTCGATGGCCGTCTGCGCGAGGCCCTCCTCCAGGACGATCCTGTCCGGCTTCCCCTGCCGGACGGTGTCGGTGGCCTTGTCCCAGTGCGGGTTCCGGACGAGCACGAGGCGCCGTCCCCGGTCGTACGACTCGACCTTGTACGGGCCCGAGGAGAAGGGCCGCTTGTCGTAGTTGACCCCGGTGTCCTTCGCCTTCGGGACGGGCGCGAACGTCGGCAGCGTCGCGATCTTCGGCCAGTCCATGGACGGTTCCTTCAGGTGGAACACGACCGTGCGGGCGTCCGGCGTCTCGATCGAGGCGAGGCTCCCGCCCTTGTACGGACCCTTGTACCTGTCGCCGCCCGCGAGCATCGTCCGGGCGTAGCCGGGGCCTTCCGGGAGGTCGGGGGCGAAGGAGCGCTCCACGCCGTACTTCACGTCCTGGCTGGTGATCGGCGTGCCGTCCTCGTACTTGAGGCCCTGCTTGAGGCGGAACGTCCAGGTCTGACCGCCGTCGGAGGTCTTCCCGGCGTCCTCGGCCAGGTCCGGGACGATCTCGGTGCCCGGCTGGCCGGGCTTCGCGGCGTAGGTGGTGAGCGTCCGGTAGAGCAGCCGGACGCCGAAGTCCATCGCGAACATCACGTAGTTGCGCTGCGGGTCGAGGTGGGCGACGTCCTGCGTGTACAGGACGGTGAGCGTGCCGCCGGCCGCGCCGGAGGAGGACCCGTCGCCGTCCGACCCGCAGGACGCGAGCCCGCCGGCGAGGACGAGGGAGAGCGAGAGGGCGGCCGTGGTGCGCAGCGGACCGCGCGAGCGGCCCAGAGGACGTGTCATGACACTCCGAACATCGGTGGGCGAAGTGTCATATAAAATAGTACAGTAAAATTGTACGTCGAGAAGCGTTACCGAATCTCCACCCCGTCCGCCCCTCCGACCTCGCCTGACTCTCCGACCCTCGGGACCGCACATGGACCGTCTCGCCACCGGCAGCCACGACCTGCCGGTCTCGCCGGCCCTCGCCGCCTTCATGCGGACGCAATGGGCCACGCCCCCCGCCACGCCTCCCACCGCCACAGATCCCGTCGCGCCCTTCACCGCCCTCCGCCGCGCCGCGCTGGCGGAGCGGTTCCCGGGCGAGCGGCTCGTCGTCCCCGCCGGGCCGCCGAAGGTGCGGAGCAACGACTGCGACCACCGCTACCGGCCGCACACCGCGTACGCGCACCTCACCGGGGACACGACGGCCGACACCGGGCCGGGCGCCGTCCTGGTCCTGGAGCCGTCCGGCGGCGGGCACGAGGCGGTCGTGTACCGGCGGCCGCCGTCCGGCCGCCACGGCGACGCCTTCTACCGGGACCGCCGCGACGGCGAGTTCTGGGTCGGGCCGCGCGAGACGCTCGCCGAGACGGAGCGGCGGCTCGGGGTCGTCTGCCGCCCGCTGGACGCGCTGCCCGGCGCGCTGCGGCTCGCCGTCCCCGCGCGGACGATGCGCGGCGTCGACTCGGAGGTCGACGCCGCCGTCCCCGTCAAGGACCCCGCGCTCGACCGGGAGCTCGCCGCCGCCGTCGCCGAACTGCGGCTCGTCAAGGACGACTGGGAGATCGCCCAGCTCCAGGCCGCCGTCGGCCACACCGCCGACGGGTTCTCGGACGCCGTCGCCGCCATCCCGTGCGCGCTCGGCCGCCCGCGCGGCGAGCGCTGGATCGAGGGGACGTTCGAGCGCGCCGCCCGCGCGTCCGGCAACGGCGTCGGCTACGACACGATCGCCGCCGCCGGGGCGCACGGCTGCGTCCTGCACTGGACGCGCAACGACGGCCCGCTCCGCAAGGGCGACACCCTCCTCCTCGACGCGGGAGTGGAGACCGACACGCTCTACACGGCCGACATCACCCGCACCATCCCGGTCAACGGCTGGTTCACGCCGCGCCAGCGGCAGGTGTACGACCTCGTCTACCACGCGCAGGAGGCGGCGCTCGCGGTCGTCCGGCCTGGGGCGCGGTTCCGCGACTTCCACCAGGCCGCGATGCGTGTGATCGCCGAGGGCCTCGCGGAGTGGGGCGTCCTGCCCGACGCGGATGCGGCGCTCGACCCGGCGTCCGGGGTGTACCGCCGCTACACCTTGTGCAGCAGCGGGCACATGCTCGGGATGGACGTCCACGACTGCGCGCAGGCCCGCGCGTCCCAGTACCTCGACGGCGTCCTGGAACCGGGACACGTCCTGACCGTCGAACCGGGGCTCTACTTCCAGCCCGACGACCTGACCGTCCCGGAGGAACTGCGGGGCATCGCCGTCCGGATCGAGGACGACGTCGTCGTCACCGAGAACGGCGCCCGCCTGATGTCCGCCGGGCTGCCCCGCCATCCGGAAGAGGTCGAGCACTGGGTGCAGTCGCTCGCCTGAGCCGGGGATGGACGATGCCGCGCCGGGTCGGGGGCCCGGCGCGGCGCCGTTCGTACTCGGCGGCTCAGCCGGTGAGCAGTGAGACGCCCCAGGCCGACAGGGCCCGGCCGATCGGTTCGTGGATCATGCCGCAGCCGGAGAACGGGCCGCCGCTCAGGATGCCGTGGGCGTAGCCGCCCGCGAACACGCCGCTGCCGCTGTCGCCGGGACCGTCGCACGCGGTGCTCCAGGTCATGCCGGAGAGCGTCCGGTCCGGGTAGGAGACGGTGGCGTCGACCTCGGTGACCGTCCCGCAGGTGTAGCCGGTCGTCGAGCCCTGCTTGCAGACGTAGCCGCCCACGTAGTCGGCCTCGCTGCCGGAGACCGGCGTCTCGTAGAGCACCCAGCCGCGCGGCTGCCACCAGCCGGGATCGCCGACGGAGACGATCGCCGAGTCGCCGTACCAGCTGAACTCGTAGCCGGCGACGCCCCCGACGTTCTGGTAGCCGTAGCTGTAGGTGGAGACGTCCCACCAGTAGCCGATCTCGGCGCAGTGCCCGGCGGTCATCATGTAGTAGCCGCCGCCGGAGTACGCCGTGAACGCCGACGTGCAGCGCGCGCCGCCGGTGAAGATCGCCAGGCCGGAGCGGAGCGGCGGGTCGCAGGCGTAGTCGTCCTGGCAGTAGCGCGGCACCGACCTCTGCGCGTGGGCCGAGACCTCGACCGCGCCGCCGAACTCGCGCTTCGCCCAGCGCAGGACGTCCCGCTGCGCGGCGGTGACCGGCGCGCCGCGCAGGCTGGTCAGCCGCACCTTGTTCCCGGACGTGACGAGCCCCGTCTGGAGGCCGTCCTTCGCGCCCTTGTTGGCTTCGGCGACCCGCTTGGCGAGCGCGTCCGACACCCGCTGGAGGTGCCGGTACCCGTACCGGACGCGGGCCGTCGCGGTGTCTCCCATCCCTGCTGTCGTGGCGGCCTCGGCCACGGCGGGCGCCGCCTTGTCCGTGGTCACGCCGACGGTGAGCCTGCCGCCGTGCCTCTGGTCGATCCAGGCGCCGCCGTACCGGGCGCCGAGCGTCCGGCCGACCGACGCGGCCAGCTTGAGCTGCGCGGGCTGCCGGTCGGCGCGCCGCGCGGCCTCGGCCGCCGGGACGCCCTGGTCCTTGACGATCTGCTGGACGAGTGCCTGCCTCGCCTCCTGCTGCGGGTGCGCGGGGGACGCGCCACGGCCTGCGGGCGCACCGGCGTGTGCCGGTACGGCCGTGAAGACCGAGGTCAGCGCGGCGGCCGAGGCGATCGCCAGGGCCGCGCTACTGCGTTTCGGGCGGACCATCGGGGGGTTCCTCCTTCGCGGACGGGGGCTGCCACCGGAGGCGGTGGCGTCCGCTCTGCAATGTGAAATTGCACTGTAAAATGTAAAACCCTACTTGCCAAGACCCGAAGTTCCGGCGGGTTCTCGCGGGGGAGCGTCAGCTCCAGGCGTTCCGCACGTGGTCCAGGTGGCGGAGCATGATCTCGCGCGCCTTGGCGGTGTCGCCGTCGGCCAGCGCGTCCACCAGCTCGGCGTGCTCGGCCGCCGCCGTCTCCAGGTCGTCCTTCGCGGCGGGCTTCGCCAGCCCGTACATGCGGGACCGGCTCCGCAGGTCGAGGACGGTCCGCGCGAGCGTCCTGTTCTGCGTCAGCGCGAGCAGCTCGGCGTGGAAGCGGCGGTCGGCGTCCAGGAACCGGAGGAGGTCGCCCGTGCCCGCCTCGGTCGCGGTCTCTGCGGCCAGGGCGCGGAGCCGGAGCAGCGCGTCGTCCGGGAGGGCCCCGGCGAGCCGCGCCACGGCGGGCACCTCGACCATCTCCCGGAGCTCGGTCAGCTCCGCGAGATCGCGCGCCGACAGCGGCACCACCCGGAACCCGCGGTTGCGCACGGCCTCGAACAGTCCGTCCCGGACCAGATCGATCATCGCCTCGCGGACCGGCGTCGCCGACACACCGAACTCCTCGGCCAGCGCGGGGGCGGAGTACACCACGCCGGGGCGCAGCTTTCCGCCGATCAG
The DNA here is from genome assembly GCF_008121305.1 of Actinomadura decatromicini. Lineage (NCBI taxonomy): Bacteria > Bacillati > Actinomycetota > Actinomycetes > Streptosporangiales > Thermomonosporaceae > Actinomadura > Actinomadura decatromicini. The sequence continues at coordinate 983,636 of NZ_VSRQ01000002.1, forward strand.
CGCGTTCCGCAACGCCTCGGCGACCTGCCCGCGCAGGCTGTCGCGCCCGCCGAGCTCCGGCAGCCCGACCAGGGCATCGGCCACCGGATCCATATGCCCCCTCCTCACCAACGATCAGAATATAGGTTCGCTGGTTCGGATCTGGTCTCGGCGGCCCGCCGTCCTGGTTAGACGATCGGGTGAACTTCCGGGTGGGACTCCCACCAGTCGCCGAAGGACGGGTTGTTGCCCACGTGTTCCACGAAGGCGGCGGCCAGGCCGCGGTAGAGGGCCGTGGCGCTCTCCGGGCTCAGGCGGTCCCGCCGCCAGGCCACCAGGAGCTTCGCCACCTGCGGCTCGCCCGCCAGCGGGCGGACGACCGTGCCCGGGTTCGGCGGCCAGGACGGGTCCACCAGCCGGATCGCCTGGCCCGCCGCGACCAGCGGGATCGCCGCGCCGCTCGGCGCCTCGTACTGGACGGTCGGCTCGAAGCCCGCCTTCCGGCAGGACGCCCGCAGCGAGGCGAGCGAGCCGTCGTCCGCGCCCGGCGGACCGATCCAGTGCTCGTCCTTCAGGTCGGAGAGGCTGATCTCGTCCCGGTCCGCCAGCGGGTGCGCCGCCGCGAGCGTCACGTAGATCGGGTAGCGCGGCACCAGCGTGCGGGTCACGACCGGCGCGCTGAGCGGAACGTCGAAGCCCTCCATGACCCCGATCAGCGCCGCGTCGAGATGGCCGCGCGCCAGGGCGTCGCCGAGCAGGATCGACGACGGCTCGATGCGCAGCGACACCGTGCGTCCGGGAAGCGCCTCGCTCACCCGCGCGACGATGCTCGCGACGCAGGCCAGGTGCACGCAGCCGAGACCGAGCGTGCCGGCCGGGCCGTCCCCGCCGTGCAGGTCGCCGAACAGCGTGTCCAGCTCGGACAGGACGGTCCGCGCCCGCGAGATGACCTGGCCGCCCAGCGTCGTCGGCTCCAGACCGGTGCGGCTGCGGACGAACAGCTGCCCGCCGACGATCTCCTCCACGCGGCGCAGCTGGTTCGACATCGCGGGCTGCGACATGCCCATCCGGGCCGCCGCCTGGGTGATGCTCCCGGTCTCCGCCATCGCGCACACCATGCGCAGATGGCTGATATCGAGATCCATAGCCGGAAATTATGCACTAGCGGATGACGTGCGGCCGGGGAGTGCGGACAGAATGCCGGTACTCCTCCCGCCGGGAGAGGGCCTCCTCACCGCCTCCCTCTCCCGGCGGCTTCCCGGCCGGGCCGTCCCGTGCGTCTCATGGAAAGTGATCGTCATGGCGGAAAAGCCGCGGCTGGCCGAGCTTGACATGACCGACGTGGGCGGCGGCGCCTTCCCGGCCTGGGCGCTGCCGCCCGGACCCCGCGCGGCGGGGGCCGCGCGGGGCATCGCCCGTACCGTCCTCGCCCAATTCGAGTTGCCGCCGGAAACCGCCGCCGATGCGGAATTGATCATTTCGGAGTTGGCCGCGAACGCCATTCTGCACGGCGGCCGGGAACGCGCCGAGGTTTGGGCGTACCTGCGCGGCCGGACGAATCCGGAGATCGTTTTCAAGGTGTTCGACGCGGCGCCCGGCGCCGCGGCCGATCGACGCCCCGGGCGGGCGCGCTGGACCTCGACGGCCCCGGCCGGGTCGCCGTCCGGTACCCGCCGTCGGACGAGGTGGAGGTCGTCGAGCAGGTCGTCCGGCACTGCGAGGACCTGGCGTGACGGGCCGGTCAGCGCCTTTCGGGCCGGTGGTGTTCGGGCCCGTGTTGTTCGGGACGGTCCGCCCAGATGCCGCGGATGTGGCGGAGGTGGTGGCGCATCAGGGTGCGGGCGCCATCGCCGTCGCCCGCCGCGACGGCGTCGAGCAGGTCCTCGTGCTCGCGGGCGGAGGGCGCCAGCTCGCCGCGCTCGGCGAGCCGCGGCACCCCGTACAGGCGCGCCTTGTACCGCAGCTCGCTCACCAGCCGGACGAGGTGCGCGTTGCCGCACAGCCCGAGCAGTTCGAGGTGGAAGCGGTGGTCGGCGTCGATGTAGGCGAGGACGTCGCGGCGCTCCGCGGCGGCCACGATCTCCCCGGCGAGCGGGCGCAGCGCGCGGACCCGCGCGGCCTGCCCGCGCTCGGCGGCGCGCACCACGGCGGGCACCTCGATCAGCTCCCGCACCTCGGTGATCTCGTCCAGCTCGCGGTCGGACAGCTCGGTGACCTTGAACCCCTTGTTGCGGACGACGGCGACGAGCCCCTCCCGCGCGAGGTCGATCATCGCCTCGCGGACCGGCGTCGGCGACACCCCGAACCGGACGGCGATCGCCGGCGCCGAGTACACGACGCCCGGCCGCATCTCCCCGGACACGAGCGCCGCCCGCAGCGCGTGCGCGACCTGCTCGCGGACCTTCTGCCGGGGCCCCAGGGACGGCAGATCCACCTTCATGCTCAACAACATATGACATTGCACCGCACGACCGGCAGGTATTCCAGCCGGGTGGCACGATCGGGTCAGGGCGCGGCGGCCTCGCCGGTCACGAGGTGCTGGACGAGTGGCGCCAGGTGAGCGACCACGTCCTCGTGGGCGGCGGAGGCGAGGGGCTCCGTCCGCAGCACGTAGCGGGCCGTCGCGACGCCGAGGAGCTGGGCGCCGATCAGGTTCGCGCGCAGCTCCGCGTCGTCCCCGCCGATGCGGCGGGCGAGGACGGCCATGACCTCGTCGGCGATGAGCGACGTGAGCGCCGCCGCCGCGTTCGGCGACGCGGACGCCGCCCGGACGACGACCCGCAGCCAGGGCCCGGCGTCCGGGTCCTCCCAGAGGCCGAGGTAGCCGCGGACGAACCGCTCGCCGAGACCGTCCGGACCGCCCTCGCCCACCTCGCGGACGAGGCCCGAGAGCAGCGGGACGGAGCGCAGCACGACGCCGAACAGCGCGTCCTTCGTGCCGAAGAAGTGGAGGACGAGGGCGTGGTCGACGTCCGCGTCGCGGGCGATCCGGCGGATGGACGTCCCGGCGTAGCCGTCCTCCGCGAAGCACCGGCGGGCCGCGTCGAGGATCGTCTCGCGGGTCCGCGCGGCGCCGGGCCGCCTTCCGGGCGTCCGCCCGCTCGCTGCCATGCCTCCGCCGAACGTCGCTGGTACCGAAATCCGTACTCGCCCGCCGAATCGTACCGGGACGGACGAACCCCGAGGGGCCCGTCAGCGGTTCAGGGACCGCCCGTACGCGCGGGCGGCGAGGGCCAGGCAGCCCACGCCGAACAGGGCGGATCCGGCGAGGCGGAGCGCGATGCCAGGCCAGTCGGGGTGCGCGGTGAGCGCGGACGCGAACGCGTCCACGTCGTAGGCGAGCGGCGTCGCGGCGCGGGCCGCCGCGACCCAGCCGGGCAGCGGTCCGGGCGGGATCAGCCCGGCGAACATCACGGCGGTGAGGCCGAGCTGCCCGGCGAGCGTCGCGGTCTCCGGACGGGCCGGGCCGAGCCCGCTCAGCGCGCCGAGCCCGCCGAACGCGACGGCCGCCGTGACCGCCGCCGGGACCAGCACCCAGAGCTGCGCGAACGGCAGCCCGAACAGCGCGATCCCCGCGACCGCCGTCAGCGCGACGCCCGGCACGGCGAACACCGCGTAACTGGAGCAGAACCCGAGCACGACCGCGGCCGGGCGGACGGGGAGCGTGCCGAAGTAGTCGAGGCCGCCGCCCGCCTTGAGCGCGGCGAGCCGCTGCGCGAGCAGGTTCCAGGCGATGAACGCGACGACCGTGAGGACGGCGCCGGAGACGACGGCGGCCCGCGCGCCCGTGTCGGCCGTGCCGCCGACGCCGCGCAGCAGCGCGAGGATCGCGAGGGACTGGACGGTCGCGACGACCACCACCGCGCCGCCGCCCGCGCGGGCCCGGCCGAGCTGCGCGGCGTGGACGGCGGCGATGCTCGTGATCATCGGTGTCATGCGCCCCGCTCCTCGGCGTCGCAGGCGAGCAGGACGTCCTCCAGGCCGGGCGGGGCGAGGCCGAAGTCGTCGAGCGCGGCGTAGGCGGCCCCGGTCAGGACGGTGTCGAGCGCCCGCCGCGCGTCCTCCAGCGGCAGCCGCACCGACCAGCGGTTCCCGGTCGCGCGGACCTCGCCGCCGAGGTCGGCGGGGCTGAGCGGCGGCGCGTCCCGCCAGGACAGGTCGAGCCGGACGAGCCCGCCGAACCGCTCCTTCAACCGTCCCGGGGTGTCGCAGGCGACCGTCCGGCCCCGGTGCAGGACCAGCACGCGGTCGAGGACGGTCTCCGCCTCCAGCACGTTGTGCGTGACGAGGACGACGGCCGCGCCGCCGGCCCGCCGCCGGTCGAGCGCCCGCCACACGGCGCGGCGGGCGTCGAGGTCGAGGCCGGTGGTCGGCTCGTCCAGGACCAGGAGGCGGCGGCCACCGGCGAGCGCGGCGGCGACCCCGGCGAGCCTGCGCTGCCCGCCGGACAGCTTCCCGACCCGCGCGCCCGCGAGGCCGGTCAGCTCCAGCTCGGCGAGCAGGTCGGCGGTCTCGCGGCGGGCGTCCGCGCGGGGGAGGCCGCGCAGCCGGGCCGTCGTCTCGACCGCCGTCCGCACGCTCATGTCGGTCAGCGCGGACTCGGCCTGCGGCAGGTAGGCGACGTGCGCGGCGGCGTCGGCGGCGCGTCCGGTCACGTCGGAACCGGCGACGCGCACCGTCCCGCCGTCCGGGCGCAGGAGGCCGACCAGCATGCGGACCAGCGTCGTCTTTCCCGCGCCGTTCCGGCCGAGCACGCCGAACACCTCGCCGGGCCGGACGTCGAAGGACACGTCGTCGACGGCGCGGCGGTCCGTGCCTCGATAGGCGCGGACCAGGCCGTTCACCGTGCAGGCCGCGCCGGCATCTGAATCGAGGGTCGTGGTGCCCGGGTCGGATTTCACGCGGGCAACGATACAGACAGTCTGCTACTACGTCTCGTAGTATTGCTGCCTTCTAGCATGCGGGCGTGCCCCGCATCACCGGCTCCCTCGACGAGCACCGCGCCGCGACGCGCGAGCGCGTCCTCGTGGCCGTCCGCGAGATCATGGCGAAGGACGGCGTCGACCGGCTGTCCATGGCCGAGGTCGCGAGCCGGTCGGGGCTGAACCGCAGCGTCGTCTACAACTACTTCCCGGACGTCCGGGCGCTGATCATCGCGCACGCCGAGCACGAGACGACCCGCTTCACCGACGAGCTGCACCGCGCGCTCGCGGGCGCCGCCGGGCCGACCGAGCGCATCACCATGTACGTCCGGCAGCAGCTCGCCGACTTCGCCGCCTACCCGCAGCCCGCCGGGCCGGAGCTGGCGACCCTCCTCGGCCCGGACGGCTACCGGGAGATGCACGCCCACGTCCGCCCGCTGGGGCGGCTGCTCACCGAGATGATCGAGGACGGCGTCGAGACCGGGGAGTTCGCGCCGTGCGACCCGGCCGGGACGGCGCACCTCGTCCTCGCCTGCCTCGGCGCCGAGCGCTACCCGCTCGGCCAGGGCGCCCGCGACCTGGACGAGACCGTCGCCCGCGTGACGACCTTCGTCCTGCGCAGCCTCGGCGCGGCCACGCCTGGTTGATCCGCGCGCCGGAGGGCGGTAAATCACCGCCCAAGAAATGGACAAGCGGCCATTGATCAGGGTTTGCGGGGGTCGATCTGTGGCATTTCTCCCTGCACCCCGGTACCACGTGATTAGCACCCCGGTACCTGATTCAGGGAGGTTCGATGACGAGCAGGATGACCCATGGCGCCGGCTCCGTCCCGGAGCGGCGGTACCGGACGTCCGGCTGGCTGACCTTCGCCGGGACCCTCTCGCTGGTGGTCGGCGCGTTCAACATCATCGACGGGCTGGTCGCCCTTTTCCGGGACAACTACTACCTCGTCGGCGAGAACAGGATCCTCGTCTTCGACTACACCGCGTGGGGCTGGATCTGGCTGATCCTCGGGATCGTCCAGATAGCGGTCGGCGCGGGAATCCTGTCCGGAAAGCTGTGGGCCCGCGCGGTCGGCGTCTTCTTCGCCGTCGTCGCCGCGATCGGGCACCTGGCCTTCCTCCAGGCGTTCCCGCTGTGGTCGGTGCTGACGATCGCGATGTGCGTCCTGCTGATCTACGCGCTCACCGCCCCGCCCGCGGGCACCACCGGCCGCTGACCGCGGCCGCCCGGCCGCCCTTTCCCGTCGAAAAGAAAATGCCGCGCGATTGGATCGCACGATCCGACCGTTAGAAATGAAGTGTCCAAATGTGGCCTTCATTCAAGATCGAAACGGGACGCCTTTCCATTTCGCGTTACACTCCCGGCGGCGTTGATTTCGGCGGTAATTCCGCGACCGTCCCCCGGCGGTCGCGGGAGGGGTGGTCTCGTGGACGTACCGATCGGCCCGCTCGCGGCGGCGGTGGTGAAACCGCTGATCGGCAAGCTCATGCCGGCTCCGCTGCCCGGCGCGGGCCTGGCCGACCAGATCGGCTTCAAGGGGCGGGGCGTCCTCAGCCGGGGCGACGCGCGGACGATCGTCGCGCGGGAGGTCCGGAGGCTCGCCGGGAAGATGGCGCGGGTCGTCACCGAGGAGCACCCCGACCTGCGGTTGCAGGACGACGGCGACGCCGTCGTGGAGGCCGTCGCGCGGACGCTGATGGCGCTCGGCGACGTCACCTGGGAGACCCTGCACGACGTCTACGCCGACCCGGACCGGCTCGCCGCCGCGATGACCGAGGCCGCGCACGACCCGGCCCAGGGGCTGAGCGAGCGCGGCCGGCGGCTCTACGAGCTGATGGTCGGGCCCTGCGCCACGCAGATCGTCGAGTACTTCACCCGCAATCCCGAGTTCACCGCGCGGACGCTCCTGGAGATCTTCCGCAAGCTGGGCGAGCTGGACGAACGCCTCCCCGGCGGCGACCGCGTCACGCTGTCGTTCGAGGAGCGCTACCGCGCGCTGCTCTCCCGGCGGCACCGCAACACCAGGCTGTTCGGCCTGGCGCTGCCCGAGGAGGACGTGGAGTACCCGCTCGACACCGCGTACGTGGAGCTGTCGACACGGGTGCGGACCGACCGCGGGACGAAGTCGGCGGACGGCGGCGAGCGGCAGACCACGGCGCGCGGCCGCCCCTTCGAGAGCCTGCTCGCCACCAGCTCCCGGGTGCTGCTGATCGGGTCGGCGGGCGCGGGCAAGTCGACGCTGCTGAAGATGCTCACGCTCAACCTGTGCCGCGACCGCCTCCCCGAACAGCTCCAGTCCTGGCGCGACGTCGTGCCGTTCCCGCTCCGGCTGCGCCAGTTCCTGCGCAACGGCGACCTCGACCTGCCCGCCCCGGAGAGCTTCCCGGTGCAGGCGGTGCGGATGCTCCAGGGCACGATCCCGGACGGCTGGGCCTCCGACCTGCTGCGCGGCGGGCGCGCCGCCGTCCTGCTGGACGGCCTGGACGAGGTGCCGTCGCGGTGCAGGCGCGCGGTGCTCGACTGGCTGCGCGAACTGGAGGAGGCCTTCCCGGACGCGCGGTTCGTCGTCACGTCCCGTCCGGCGGGCGAGCTGGACGAGGAGCAGCGCGTCCTGCGCCGCCGCGGCTACGTGACCACCACGCTCGACCCGATGACCCCGCTCCAGGTGGACCGGTTCATCGACCGCTGGTACGGGAGCGCGCGGGTCGTCTCGGCCGACGCCGACGACCGTCCCGACCCGCGGGTGGCGCTCAAGAAGGCCCTCTTCAAGCGGCGCGACCTGTCCAGGCTGGCGACCAACCCGCTGCTGTGCAGCGTGCTGTGCGCGCTGAACCGGGTGCGCAGCGCCGAGCTTCCGCGCGGGCGCATCGCGCTGTACCGCGCCGCGCTGGAGATGCTGCTGGAGAACCTCGACCGGGAGCGCGGGGTGCCGGAGGACACGGTCACCCTCACCTACGTCCAGAGCGAGGCGTTCCTCGCCAACATGGCGATGTGGATGACGCACAACTTCCGCCGGACGATCCCGGAGCGCGACGCCCTCAACCTCATCGAGGACCTGCTGCCCAGCGTCCGCGTCCACTTCCCGGACGCGGACGGGCACCCGGGCGGGCATCCGGGCGCGTACCCGGGAGGGCACACGGGAGGGCACACGGGAGGGCAGGGCGCGGCGGCGCTCGTGCTGCGCCGTCTCGTGGAGCGGTCGGGGGTGCTCCAGTTCGACGGCGACCTGATGGAGTTCTGCCATCCGAGCTTCCAGGACTACCTCGCCGGGATCGAGGTGTTCCGCAAGAACTACGTCGACGAGCTGCTCCGCAACGCCGACGACCCGCTCTTCCAGGACGTCCTGATCATGGTCGTCGGGCAGCAGCAGCGCGAGGACCAGCGGCAGCGCCTCATCCTGCAGGGGCTCGTGTCGCGGGCCGAGAAGCGCGGCGGGTCCACCGAGGCGCGGCGGCTGTGGCTGCTCGCGGCGGCCTGCATCGCCGACGTCGACATCGTCGACCCCGAGCTGTCGGAGCGCATCCGCAGCAAGACGCGCGGCCTGCTGCCGCCGCGCAACGCCGACGAGGCGGCGAGCCTCGCGGCGGCCGGCGAGTTCGTCCTCGACCTGCTCGCGGAGGCGATCGACGGGCGGCCGCCGCGCGGCGAGCAGGCCGCCGCGACGGTGCTGACGATCCGGCTGGTCGGCGGCCCGCAGACGCTCGGCATGCTGAAGCGCTTCCGGGAGCACCACAACGAGACCGTCCGGGCCGAGGTGGTGCGGGCCTGGTACGACTCGCAGACGCCCGAGGCGTTCGCCGCCGAGGTCCTCGCCGGGATGGACCTCACCGGCATCCCGGTCGCCGTCCAGGACCCGGCGTACCTGCCGCACCTGGCGTCGGTGTCGCGGCTGACGCACCTTGAGGTGTCGTGCGCGCTGGCCGACGCCGCGGAGCTGGCGCCGCTGCGGACGCTGCGCGTCCTCGACCTGAGCGGGACGTCCGTCCGCGACCTGGGCCCGCTCGCCGGGCTGACCCGGCTGGAGGAGCTGTCGCTCGTCGACGCGCCGGTCGTGGACGTGTCGCCGCTCGCGAAGCTGACCAAGCTGCGGTCCATCGACCTGGAGGGCACACGGGTGCGGGACGTGTCCCCGCTGGCGAAGCTGACCGCGCTCGAAGACCTCAACATCGCGCGGACCCACGTGGAGAGCACCCACATGCTGAAAAGCCTGCCCCGCCTGCTCATCCGCGGCCGCTCCGGGACGTCGGAATGACCGCGGACGCCGGAACGATCCCGGACGGCGCCGCGACCCCCGAGGACGCCGCGGCCGCCCTGGACGCCGCGCTCGACCGCCTCGCCGGGCTGGCCGCCGCGAGCAGCGCCACCGGCTACGACGGGCGGGTCGTCCGCGCGACGGGCGAGCTGGTCGCGTGCGCGGCGGACCTCGTCCGCTCCACGGCGGTCCACGAACCGGACGGCGAGGGCGCGGCGCTGCGCTCGGCCGTCGACGACATCGAACACGTCCTGCGCCGACTGCGCTGGATCAGGTCAGTGCATTTCGGCGGGCCCCAGCAGGACGTCCAGGGAAAGGAGAGGGAAGTGCCATGAACGTCCCAGAGGGAGTGGCGATGACGGCCAGAACGGACGGACCCGGGCGCGGACTGCCGCGCACCGGCGGCGCCGGAGTCGATGTCGGCGGCACGAAGGCGCACATGCGCTACCCCGATCCGCGCACCGGCGAGGTCCGGTCCGTGGAGACGCGGTGCGAGCGCTACGACTCGCTGGACGACCTGCTGAGCGACTGCTTCCGGCTGGCCGGGTGCGTCCCGCGCGCGCTCGTCGCGGGCGTCGCGGGCCGGGTGCTGCCGGACGGCGACGTGCACGTGACGAACCGCCCCGCGTGGCCGGTGTTCCGCCGGGCGGCGTTCGCCGCCGCGCACGGCGTCGACGTCGCGGTCGTCAACGACCTGGTCGCGACCGCGATGGGCGCGGGCGAGCTCGACGGCAACGGCTACCGCGCGCTGCTGCCCGACGTCCCGCGGCTCGGCGGCGCGGCCCGCGCGGTCGTCGCGGTCGGCACCGGCGTGGGCGCGGCCGTCGTGGACGCGGACGGCGCCGTCCGGTCCAGCGAGGCGGGCCACGTGTCGTGGCAGCCGGTGACGGACGACGAGGAGGCGCTGCTGCGGTTCGTCCGCGCGTCGGCGGGCGGGCCGGTCGTCACGGTCGAGCAGGTGCTCGGCGGCCTGGCCGGGTTCGGGCACCTGTACGACTTCCTCAGCACGCGCCGCGACGCGGGCCCCGGCCTGCGGGAACGGGTCGCGGAGCGGATCGCGTCCGGCGGCGAGCTCGGCCCGGTGCTCACGGCGGCGGCCGGTGCGGGCGACGGCTTCGCGCGCGAACTGCTCTCGCTGTACGGCGGGATACTCGGCCAGTTCCTCCGCGACCTGCTGCTCGTGTCGCACCCGGAGGGCGCGGAGGTCTGGCTCGGCGGGAGCGTGCTGCAGGCCCCCGGAATCGGCGAGCTGCTGGTGTCCGACACCCCGTTCCGGGAGCGGATGGTCTGCCGCGGCGCGCAGCACGCCGACATGCTCGGCCGAGTTCCGGTGCTGCTCATCACCGACCGCCACGTCGCGGCCAAGGGGGCCTTCGCGCGCAGCCGGTCCGGGATGTGATCCACCACCGCTGAACCACACCGCTGAACCACTGCCGCCGGACGGTGCACAATTCTGTTTGCGGCGCGCCGTAATACCGGAGAATCCGGCGCGCCTTGGGCCTCGCATAACGGCTTAATCAAGCCGAACGTCAGTTCACTTCGAGCGATGTCCGCCTCATTTATGTTGAAAAGGCCGAGAAATGAGGCGGGGTCGACTCGACGGTAGGGGGACGGGCGTGCGGCTGCGTGAGCTGTTGAGCGTGACCAGGGGTGCGAAGCAGGAGAACCGGCAGAAGATCGTCCGGGCCGTGCTGAGCCGCGCGGGCAACCAGACCGACCTCGTCCGGCGCAGCGGCATGTCGTCCGCCACGGTCTCGGAGGCGGTCCGCGAGCTGGAGCGCAACGGGATCGTCCGCACGGAGAAGCAGGGCCGCGACACGCTCGTCCGGCTCGCCCCGGTCGAGGGCGTCGCGGTCGGGGTCGAGCTCGGCTACCAGAAGACGGTGATCGTCGGCAGGCTCGCCCACCAGGAGCGGCACGAGTGCGTGAGCCGCACCCTCCAGGTCGGGGCGTCCAGCGGCGAGACGCACTGGGTGCGCGCGGTGGCGGTGGCGGTGCAGGAGCTCGTCTCGGAGTTCGGCGAGCCGCACGACCTCGCCACCCTCGGGCTCGCCGTGCCGCGGATGATCTCCCCGCGGACGGGCAGGTTCGCGCCGCCGACGCTGCCGCCCTGGGAGAAGGGGAGCGTCCCGGACGTCGCGCTCGCCGAGGAGCTCGCCGACCTGCGGGCCGCCACCGGGGGCGGCGAGCGGGCGCCGCTGCCGCGGCCCCTCCTCGACAACGACGCCAACCTCGGCGCGCTCGCGGAGAGCATCTACGCCCACTCCGGCCGGGAGATCCTGCTCTATGTGAAGGCGTCGACCGGCGTCGGGGCGGGGCTGTGCGTGGGCGGGCGGCTGTTCCGCGGGGCGAACGGGGTGGCGGGCGAGATCGGGCACGTCATGGTCGACCCGAACGGCCGGTTCTGCCTGTGCGGGGGGCGCGGCTGCCTGGAGACCCTGATCGGCGCGGACCGGCTGGTCGACCGGGCCCGGCTGGTGCTCGGCGACAAGATCACCGCCTATCGCGGGCTGACCGACATGATCGAGAAGGCCCGGACCGGGGACGCGCTCGCGGGCCGCATGCTCCGCGAGGCCGGGACGCAGCTCGGATACGCCATCGGGAACGCCTGCAACATCATCAACCCCAACGTCGTGGTGGTGGGCGGGAGCCTCGCCCAGGCCGGGTCGCTGGTGCTCGGCCCGTGCCGGGACGCGATCGAGGCCACCGCGATGACGGCCGCCTACGAGGCCGACACCGGGTTCGTGGTGGAGGCCAGCACCGTCGAGCACGCGTCCGCGCAGGGCGCGCTGCTGCTCGGCCTGGAGGGCACCACCTACCGGGATTGATTCGGTACTCGATTTCCGGCTGGCTGATTCTAACCGTGCCGCAATGGCGCGTCCGGCGCACCGTTAGATTCAAAGCCTCCAATTCTCTGAATCTATCCTGCATTTTCGACCCGCAGAGTTTGCCTGCGTTCGGCTTTACAGAGCCGCGTTCGGTGTTACGCTTTTTGAAGAAACCCGAGGTTGTGCTCGGCGGTGGCGGCGCGCATGAGCAGGCCATGTCCGCGAACGCGAGGAACGCCATGACCATTCCCAGCCTTTCCGGGGACATCCTCCCCGGCCGCACCGACCAAGGCGCCGACCACCTTGCCGGCCCGCTTCCCAAGATCACCGAATCGAATTACGAGCCGCCCGCGGTCCTGGACGTCGGTACGATCCGCGACCTCGTGAAGGGCAGCTCCGCCAGCGGAACCTCGGACGCCAATTCCCAGTACTACTGGTAATGCCATGGCCCGCGGCACACCGCCCGGCGTGATCGCCGTGGCGTCCGCGTCCGGGGCGCCGCCGGCCCTCGCCGGGAGCCCGGTGTGGGACGACGTCCCCGGCGTCCGCCTCTACGGCGGATGGCGTCCGGACGAGGTGATCTCGGTCCGGCAGCCGTCCGCGCGGCTCCTCGTCGCCGGGCACCATCTCGCCGACCACCATCTCGCCGACCACCATCTCGCCGACCACCGTCTCGCCGGCGCCGGGACGGTCGCCGCCGACTTCCGCGCCGCCCTGGAATCCGGCGACCCGGACCGGCTCACCGGGCGTTTCGGCGCCTGCCTCATCCTGATCGTCCGGCTTCCGCGTCCCGGCGAGCCGCCCTACGCCTGCGAGTTCCAGGCGCGCACCGACCTGGCGGGGCAGTTCCCGCTGTACTCGTCCGGGCGCGCGGGCGAGACGGTCGTCGGCACCCATCCGAATCTCGTGGCCGAGGCGCACGGGCGCGGGTTCGACCCGCTGTCGTTCGCGGGCCGCATCGCCTGCCCGCACGTCATGCCTCTGTGGGGCGACCGCTCCCCGTACCAGGACGTCACGCGACTCCCGTCCGGCACCTGGCTGCACATCACCTCGTCCGGCCGACAGGCCACGCCGGGCGGCTCCGCCCGCGAACTGGTGTCGCTGGACGAAGGGGCCCGCGAGCTGCGGGCCGCGCTGGACGAGGCCGTCCGGCTGCGCTGTGCTGGTGCGACCGAGTCCGAGCCGGTGTCCGCCGATCTGAGCGGCGGGCTCGACTCGACGTCCGTCGCGTTCCTCGCGGCCCGGCACGCCGCCGCGCCGGTCGAGGCCGTCACCTACCACCATCCCGCCGTCCCGGCGGCCGACCTCGCGGAGGCGTCGCGGAGCGCCGCGCTCGACTCGCGGCTGCGTCCGGCGGTCGTGCACGGCACCGACGACACCCTGCCCTACCAGGCGCTCGGGGAGCCCGCCGCCTTCGGTGAGCCCGCGCCGGGCGCGCTGGCCTGGCGGCGCTCCGCGCTGCGGCTCCAGCACGCCGCGGCCGTCCGGGCGCGGCTGCACCTGACCGGGGAGGGCGCCGACGCGCTGCTCGGGGCCGCCCCGTCCTACCTGGCCGAACTCGCCCGTCCCGGGTCCGCGCGGCGGTTCGCCGCGCACTGCGCGCGGCAGGCGAGGCTCCGGCACACGTCGGCGTTCGGGCTCGCCGTCCGGGCCCGGCGGACGGCCAAGTGCGATCCGGCCGAAGCGCTGTCCGCGCTGGCCGGGACGCTGGCCCGGCCGCCGGAGCCGGGCGCCTTCGGCTGGCCGGACGGCGTCGCCTGGTGGCCGGTCGCGCCCGATGCCCTGCGGTGGCTGACCCCGCGCGCCCGCGCCGACCTCGCCGACCTCGCCGCCGGTGGGAGCGCCGTGCCCGGCGTCCGCTCGGCGGCGGACATGGCGGCGCGGACCGAGCTGCGGCACTCCGCCGACACGCAACGGCACCTGCGCGAACTCGGCGCGGGACTCGGCGTCGCGGTGCACGCGCCGTTCCTGGACGACGCGGTCGTGGCGGCGTGCCTGCGCGTCCCGGCGTCCGCGAAGGTCGCGCCGGACGCCTTCAAACCGCTGCTCGCCCGCGCCGTGCACGGCCTCGTGCCCGGCGAGGTGCTGGGCCGCCGCACCAAGGGCGACTACACCGGCGAGGACTACCGCGGCGCCCGCCGCGCCGCCGCCGCGATCCGCGGGCTGCTCGCCGGCTCCCGGCTCGCCGACCTCGGCGTCGTCGACCCCGCCGCGGTCGGCCGCACCGTCGACCGGCTGCTGGCGGGCGTGGAGGTGCCGCTGGGGTCGCTGAACGTGCTGCTCGCGACCGAGGCGTGGCTGCGCTCGCCCGCGCCGCCCGTCCCGGGCCTGCCCGCGCCGGCGGGCCCGGAACCCGCCGCGCGCCCCTGACTCCGTCTCCCGTCCCACCAGACCAAGCCACCAGACCAAGCCACCAGACCAAGAGGTTCGCCATGCTCGCCATCGAAGTGCCCGCCCACCTCGACCACCGGTCCAACGCGCACGGCGGGGTGGTCGTGCTCAACCGGAAGACCGGCCAATGGCACGCGCTCAACACGACCGCCGGGCTGCTGTGGCGGCACTGGAGCGAGGGCTCCGGGTTCGAGCAGTCCGTCGCCGCCGTCGCGGGACGGCACCCGGACGTCCCGGCCGACCAGTTGCGTGAGGACGCGGCGCGCCTGCTCGGCGACCTCGTCCAACGCGGGCTCCTCAAGGCTGACCCGGCGTCGTGCTCGGCGGGCGAAGCGGTCACCATGGTCGAGGCCGCCGTGCCCGCGCGGTCCGCGTCCGGCCGGATCCTCGCGCTGGCGGCTTTCCCGTTCCTGGTCGCGGCGGTGATTCTGACGAAGGCGCCGTTCCGCGCCGCCTGCGCGGCCGTGTCGCTGACCCGGCTGTGGTGCCGCGCGGACGTCCCGGTAGAACGTGCCACCCGGATCGTCGCGGCCGTCGAGCGCGCGGCCCGAAGGTACCCGTTCCGCGCCGCGTGCATGGAACAGTCCCTCGCGGCCGTCCTCATGACGGCGTTGACGGGACGCCGCCTGAACTGGTGCCTCGGAGCCGTCCCCGACCCGTACCGGTTCCACGCCTGGGTCGAGGCGGCGGACGTTCCCGTCGTCGCCCCCGGCGACGCCGCCCAGCCGCACCGCTTCCTCCGCGTCCTCGCCCTCTAAGCGGAACCGCCGGCCGGTGGGGGTGGGCCGTCCCACCGGTCGGCGGTCGTCTAGGACGTCAGCGGACGCGGATCACCCCCCACAGCCCCTCGGTCAGCGCCCAGCGGAACGCGCCCGTCCGGTAGGCGTAGTCACCGGGCGGACCGGCCCTGAAGGTCAGCGTGCGCAGCGACCCGTTGGCCAGCCCGCCGATCGCGCCGACGCGCGGCGCTTCGAGGTGCTCCTCCATGGGCCACGTCTGGCCGTGGATCTGGAAGGTGTGGTTGCGCGGCCGGTCCGCCGCCACCACCAGGTGCACCCGGACGAGTTCGCCCGGACGGCACACGAGCAGCGGCGTCCCCGGCGTCTCGACCGCCAGCGACGGGCGCGAGGGGAGCAGGTGGGCGCTGCGGTAGTTGAACGCCTTCTGCCCCGAGTCCTCGGGCTCGTCGTCCAGGTCGGTCACCGGCTGGGTCGGGTCGCCGTGGTGGTACTGGCGGACGCCGTCCTGGAGCACGAGCACCAGTTCGTGGACGTCGTCGCCCTGCGGGCGGCGGATCGTCGCCTGGTGGCCCGTCCAGGCGCCGCCCCTCGGCGTTGCGTCGGCCGCCTCCACGACCAGCGCGCCGACGAGCCCGCGGTGCCGGTGGGTGCGGAGGTCGGCGCGGTCCTCCAGGAGGACGACGCCGGGGGTGTCCGCGAACCAGCGGTAGGTGACGGCCGCGCCCGGCTTGACGGTGCCGTCGCCGTTGCGCCCGGCGTGCGCGCCGTCGCTGTCGCGGACGTCGTACCGCAGCGGCCCCACCGGGTGCAGCGACACCCGCGCCGACACCTCGCGCTCGGCGGGCTCGTCGAGCGCCGGGAGCCGGGGGTCGTAGGGGGTCGGCTCGGGCGGGACGTCCACCTCGTTCGTGAGCGTCACCTCGACCCACTCCCCGGCCCGGCAGCGCAGCACCAGCGGCCCTTCGTCGTCCTGGCCGTCGACCGTGTAGACGAGGCCGAACGGGTCGCTGCGCCGGTCGCTGTAGGCGATCTCGCGGGCGACCGCCCGGACGTTGTACCGGCGCGCCGTGGCCGGGTCGAACGGCGGGAGGCCCGCGCCGCGGAACGCGCCGGGCAGCGGCGGGAGGTCGGCCTGCGGCTCCTCGTGGAAGCGGAACAGGCCCCAGCAGCCGAGCCAGGTGTCGTCGACGGCCGAGAACGACCACATGTAGTCGCCGGGTACGGGCGCCTCGCCGAGGTGCAGGCTGAACGCCTCGGAGATCCCGAGCGTCTGCTGGGTGCGCAGCGGCGAGCGCGGGTCGTCCCGCCAGGCGTGCCAGCGCAGCCCGCTCGCCGTGAACCCGTGCTGCTCCTCGTGCGACCCCTGGTAGAGCCGGACGCGCACCTTCTCGCCCGGGTAGCCGCGCAGCATCGGGGTCTGCGGGTCGCCGTGCACGGCGCTGGAGAACCAGTCGGCCGGGTCGCCGGGACGCTCGTGCAGCGGCTCGCACCGGTAGCCGACGGCCATGGTCCCCTGGTCGTCCATGGCGCCGGGGAACGACGGCGGGTTGATCGGGTTGCCGGTCTCCCCGGCGCCGTGCTCGAACAGCGGGACGAAGTCCGCCACCGGGACGACCCGCTCGCGGAAGGCCGTCCCGTCCGGGAGCTTCACCACGGCCGTCGCCGCGTTGCGGACCTCCCGGCCGAGGTCGTGCGGGTCGACCCAGACGGCGCCCTCCGGCTCGGCCGTCATGGACCCGAACAGGCCGTGCCGCTGCCGCTCGTTGGCGAGCAGGTGGTCGTGGAAGAAGACGACGCCGAACTCCTCGTCGCAGTACCAGCGGTAGATCCACGACCGGTAGCGCTCGTGGTCCAGCTCGCCCGCGTCGGCGGTCGTCGTCCCGGACAGGTAGTTCCAGCCGACGCTCGCGCCGTCCGCCACCAGCGGGTCGAACTTCACCAGGTGGACGTGCAGTCCGGCCTCCGGCTGGAACGGCAGGACGGTGTCGAACGCCGTCGCCTCGTGGCAGCCGGGCGGCAGCGCGTTGGTGAGCGTGAGTTCGAGGACCTCGCCTTTCCGGGCGCGGATCGCGATGGGCTCGATCCGCCGCTTTCCCTCCTCCAGTTCGCGCTGGAATTTCTCGATGCCGCCTGCCGCGTCGATTTCCTCTTGGAGGACGAAGAACACCCCGCGATGGTCATGCCACGTGTTGTGGTGCCCGCCGCTTTCCTTGCCCTGGTAATAGTGCAGCGTGCCTTGCATGACGACCAGGTGATAGCGGCGCACCGGGGCATCGGGATTGAGCGTGACCTTGGTGAACGCTTCGCCGGGCTGCGGGTCCGGGGCGAATGCGTTCCGCTCCAGCGCGGACGGCTCGCGTCCCATTCCCTTGGGCATTCCCGGGGTGCGCGGCGGGCGCGGCGACTTCTGCGGGTACGAGCCCTCCATGAACGCCGGGAATCCCGGCTGCTCCGGCGTCGGCGCGGGCGGCGCCGGACGGGTCGGCAGCGGGCGGAGCGGCGCGATGGGCGTGCCGTCCGGGTAGTGCCCGGCGCCGTCCTGGAGGACGTCGAACACCCGCCACATCCCCCACATCCCGGAGTGGAAATGCGGATAGAGGTGGCAGTGGAAGATGATGTCGCCGGTCGCCTCCTGCACCGATCCCGCGCCGTGGATGGGCTCGATCGTGAACGCCTGCTGCGGGCCGAGCGTGATCGAGTCGATGATCGGCGACTCGTCGTGCCCCGGCGCCGCGCGCCACTGGTGCAGGTGGAGGTGGAAGACGTGGGTCTCCTTCACCCCGGCGTGCACCAGCCTGATCTTGGCCGGGTCGCCGCCGTAGGCGCGGAAGATCGGCGTCTCCGGGTCGCCGAACAGCCAGGAGCTGTGGTGCTGCTCCTCGCCGACGATCGCGTCCCGCGCCGGGTCGATCTCGCCGCGTTCGAGCAGCCGCTCGTAGGCGAGCGAGCGCCAGCCCATCGGCTCGGTGCGGTAGCTCATCAGCATCATCGACATGGCGTGCTCGTCCTGGCCGCCGCCGTGCCCGTCCCCGTCCCCGTGGCCGCCGTCGTGGTCCGGGAACAGGACGGGCGCGAGCCGCTCCCCGCCCGCCGCCGGGGAGTGCGTGTGCGGCCGGGGCCGCTCGCACTCGTAGGTCGGATGCGGCGGCGGGACGGGGTTGTCGTTCGGCGTCTCGTCCTGCATGAACAACGTGTACTCGCGGAAGCTCGGCCGTCCCGGCACGTGGACGTCGGCGTACAGCCCGTCCACCAGCGGGCCGCCGGTGACCGGGTCGGTCCAGGTGGCGTCCTCGGGCTCGACGACGAGGGCGCCGAACAGGCCGTGCGCCTGCGAGCCGTCCTCGCGTCCGCGCAGGTCGGCGAGGTCGCCGAAGTGGAAGACGCCCTCATGCCAGGCGTCCCATTCGTAGGTGATGGTGCCGCCCGGCTCGACGGACGAGTCGGGGTTGCGCCCGACCGCGCCGCCGTCGGCGTTCCGCACCCGGTAGCCGACGCCCTGGGCGTGGATCCCGGCGCGCCGCCGCAGCTCGTTGCGGAACCGGACGACGACCCGCTCCCCGGCCCGCGCCCGCAGCACGAGCGGCCGGACCAGGGGATGGGGTCTCGGGAGCCGCTCCGGCTCCTTCAGCGGGTCGGGAAAAGGAGTCGGAAAGGTCTCTCGGAGTTCGGTCAGCGTCCCCTCGTGCTCCGCGAGGGTGAAGATCATTCCGTTGCGGTCATGGTCCCCGTGTGCGTCGTAGACGATCGGCACGTGCATCGCCACGACGTCGTACACCCTTTTCACTGGCATGTGCGAAATTCCCCTGGAACTCCCGTTCGTGCGGAGGCCACCGGTCCGTTTCGCGGCGGCCCTCGTGCTGCGCGGGGTTGCGCGGGGTACGCGGGGTGTTTTGATTTGTTGACAGTTTGACGACTCGGGGAGTCAGGAAGTTCCAGGGAGATCAGACCGGCTTTGAAAAACTCTGTTATCGCAGTTCAGTGGACGGTTTCGAGACCCGCGCCGGGAGTCGCGCCGAGGTCGGCCGCGTCGTCCGGGACGGCCGTTTCCACAATGGCCTTCGGGCGCTTCGGGAGCAGTACCGCGACCCCGACCATCACGGCCGACAGCACCGCGCTGATGACGAACGCCAACCGCATCCCGTCGAGCTGGGCGGCGGCCTGTCCGACGCCCTCGGCGACGCGGCTCTCGGCGCGTCCGGCCATGACCGTCACGACCAGCGCCGTGCCGAACGCGGCGGCGACCTGCTGGAGCGTGCCGAGCATCGAGCTTCCGTGCGAGTACAGCCGCATCGGCAGCGCGCCGAGCCCGAGCGTGAACACCGGCGTGAACGTCGTCGCCAGCGAGATCATGAGCAGCGCGTGCAGGCCGAGGACCTGCCAGTACGGCATCGTCAGCGAGATCTGGGTGAAGCCCGCGAGCGCGAGGCCGATCCCCACCGAACCGGGGACGATCAGGACCCGGGCGCCGAAGCGGTCGAAGAGGCGCCCGATGGTCGGGCCGATCAGCCCCATCGCGAGGCCGCCCGGCATCACCAGCAGCCCGGTCTGCAACGGCGAGAGGCCGCGCAGGTTCTGCAGGTAGATCGGCAGCAGGATCATCGAGCCGAGCATCGCCATGAACCCGAGCGACATCAGCAGCAGCGACAGCGCGTAGGTCGGGTGCCGCAGGATGCGCAGGTCCAGCAGGGGAGTGCCGCGCCGCTGGAGCCGGAGCTGGCGCGCCGCGAACACCGCGATCAGGACGAGCCCGGTCACGACGATCGCCGTGGGCAGCGCCGCCCCGCCCTCGCCGAACCGGCTGAGCCCGTACACGAGCGAGCCGAACCCGCCCGCCGCGGCGACGACGCTGAACCAGTCGATGGTGCTGAGCTGCGGCTCCCCGACGTTCTCCAGCTTGCCGAGCCCGCGCCAGGTGATCAGCGCCGCGATCGGCAGCACCGCCGCGAACAGCAGCCGCCACGAGCCGAGCTGCAGGATCAGCCCGGACACCGCCGGCCCCATCGCGGGCGCGACCGAGATCGCCATCGTCACGTTGCCCATCACGCGGCCCCGGTCCTTCTCCGGGACGACCGTCATCAGCGTGGTCATCAGCAACGGCATCATCACCGCCGTCCCCGACGCCTGGACGATCCGCGCCAGCAGCAGCACCTCGAACATCGGCGCGACCGCGGCGAGCGCCGTCCCGGCGAGGAACACGCCCATCGCGGTGGCGTAGGCGCGCCGGGTGCTGACCCGCTGCAGGAACCACCCGGTCACCGGGATCACCGCGGCCATCGTCAGCATGAACGCCGTGGACAGCCACTGCGCCGCCTGCTCGCTGACCCGCAGATCCGTCATCAGCCGCGGAATCGCGTTGATCATGATCGTCTCGTTGAGGATCACGACGAACGTCGCCAGCACCAGCAGCCGCACCACGGCGGGGGTCCGCCCCGCGGGCTCATAGGAAGTCGTCATGCCAGAACAGACCCGGAACGCCCCGAAAACTCATCGGTCTTCGGGGCGCTCGCGAAAAAGTCCGCGCGGACGCCCCATCATTCCGATGCCCCGGGGCCTGTAGGCGGTGAGGATGAGACGACGGGACCCGGGAGGACGCGTGACGGACATCGGCGCGATCACCCTTGCGGTGGGAGGGGCGCCCGCGCGGCGCCGCGCGTACGGTGAGGCGCCGGCGGACCTCGAGGTGGATCCGGCGCCGTGAAGGAGGAACCCGCCCACCTCCGGGCGAAGTACGACGAGGAGATCTGCGAGCTCTTCCTCGCCCACGCCGCGCGGCTGGAGAACCACCTCGTGCGGTTGGGCGCCTCGCGGACGCTCGCCGAGCACGTCGTCCAGGACAGCTTCCTCGCCACCCGGCTCCGCTGGGTCCACGTCCGCGGGCTGGACCGCCCGCGCGCCTACCTGTACCGGGTCGCCGAGAACCGGACCCGGAAGCTGCTCGGCAGGGAGGGCGGCAGGTGCGTCCCGCACCCCGACCCGCACGAGCTCACGTCGCGCCCCGAACCCGCCCGGCGGGTGGCGAGCCCGGAGTTGCGGCTCGTCCTCGACGAGGCCATCGGCAGGCTCCCGGCCCGAGAGGGCGCCGCCGCGCGGATGTTCTACCTCGCCGACCGTTCCGTGTCGCAGGTGGCGTCCAGAATGGGTATCAGCAAGGGCACGGTGACGAAGTACCTGGAGAGCGCCAGGGCACGGCTCAGGCGCGATCTCGGCGAGGACTTCACCTACTGGATGGAGGGCGAGCAGTGAGCAAGGACGCCGCCCACCAGCGCGATCACCGGACCGGCGCGGATCCGGGCGCCGTGGCCGACCACGAGCTGCTCCGCCGCCACGCCGAGGGAGACCCGCGCGCGTTCGCCGAACTGGTGAGCCGCCACCGCGACCGGCTGTGGGCGGTCGCGCTGCGGACGCTGGGCGACCCCGAGGAGGCCGCCGACGCGCTGCAGGACGCCCTCCTGTCGGCGTTCCGCGCCACCGGACGGTTCCGCGGCGACACGGCCGTCACCACCTGGCTGCACCGGATCGTCGTGAACGCCTGCCTGGACCGGATCAGGCGCCGGGCCGCCCGGCCCGCGACGCCGCTGGGGGACGACGCCGCCTTCGACTCCGTCGCGCCGGTCATGCCCGATCCGACGGACGCGCACGTCCAGTCCCTCGACATCCACGCCGCCCTTGGGCGGTTGCCGTTCGAGCAGCGCGCGGCCATCGTCCTGGTCGACATGATGGGCTACTCCGTCGACGACGCGGCCCAGGTCCTCGCCGTCCCGGCCGGGACGGTCAAGAGCCGGTGCGCGCGGGGACGCGCCAGGCTGAACGGGATGCTGCGGATCGGCCCGGCGTTCGCACTGCCGGAGGAGGCCCACCTGGCGAGACTCCAGGCGGCGCTGCGGCGGCTGATGTCCGACCCCGGCGAGCGACGGCGGATCACGGCCATCGCCGCCGACGCCGTCGCGGACGAACTGCCGCGCCTGCCGGGCGGTCCCGACCTCATGCCCTGATGTCCACCGATCGGTGGACATCAGGTTCAGTCGGTCGAGGCTCATGCCGAGTAGGGCCTAAAGACGAGCATTTCGGCATGACGCAACCTCCCCTACGCAATTTCACGACACGGGCGGCGAGCTGGAGTGCCGCGCATCCCTGGCGGGCGATCGCCGGATGGTTCCTGTTCGTCGCGCTGTGCCTCGGCGCCGGGATCGCGATCGGCGGGAACGCCGCGTCCACCGAGGACTTCCGGATCGGCGAGGCCGGACGCGCGGAGGCGATCGCCGCCGAGGGCGGCCTCCAGCAGCGGCCCGTCGAGCAGATCCTGATCACGGCCGGGCCCGGCGCGGCCCTCGACGCCGCCGCCCGGGACGCGGCGGCCCGGATGAGCCGCCTGCCGGAGGTCGAGTCGGTGTCCCGGCCGATCCGGTCGGACGACGGGACGGCCGTCCGGGTCGAGGTCACCATGAGGGGCCCCGAACTCGACGGGAAGAAGCACGTCGCGCCGTTGCAGGCGGAGACGGCGAAGGTCCAGGCCGCGCACCCGACCGTGAAGGTCGAGGAGACCGGTGGGCCGTCCATCGGCAAGGGCGTGGACAAGCTGCGCGGCGAGGACCTGTCCCGCACCGAGGTCATCGCCCTGCCGGTCACGCTGCTCACCCTGCTGGTCGTGTTCGGGTCGGTGTCGCTGGCCGTGGTGCCGGTGCTGCTGGCGCTGTCCTCGATCGCGGCGGCGGTCGGGCTGTCGATGCTCGCCTCGCACGTCTTCCCGGACGCGGGCGTCGGCGTCAGCGTCATCCTGCTCATCGGCATGGCGGTCGGCGTCGACTACACGCTGTTCTATTTGAAGCGCGAGCGGGAGGAGCGGGCCCGTTCCGGCGGACGGCTCTCCGCGCAGGCCATCGTCGAACTGGCCGCCGCGACGTCCGGACGGGCCGTCGTGCTGTCCGGGCTGGCGGTCGCCGTGTCCAGCGCGACGCTCTACCTCGCCGACGACGTCATCTTCTCGTCCATCGCCACGGCCGCGATCGTCGTCACGCTCGTCGCGGTCGTCAGTTCGCTCACGGTCCTGCCCGCGCTGCTCGCGAAGCTCGGCCGGCGGGCGGAGCGGCGCGCCGCGCGCCGGACCGGCCGGACCCGCGGACGCCGGGGCGGCGGACGGATCACCGCCGCCATGCTGCGTCCCGTCGAACGCCGCCCCGCCGTCACGCTCGCCGCCGGAGTCCTCGTCATGCTCGCACTCGCCGCGCCGCTGCTGAGCCTGAACCTCACCGACATGGGACGCGAGACCCACCCGCGCGCCATCCCCGCGATGCGCGTGTTCGACCGGCTCAACGCGGCGTTCCCCGAGCTGAAGGCCACGCACCGGGTCGTCGTCCGCGCCGATCGGGAGCGCACGGCCGCCGCGCTGGCCGCGCTCGCCGCCCGCGTCCAGGACGATCCCCGGTT
Source organism: Actinomadura decatromicini (assembly GCF_008121305.1). NCBI lineage: Bacteria > Bacillati > Actinomycetota > Actinomycetes > Streptosporangiales > Thermomonosporaceae > Actinomadura > Actinomadura decatromicini. The sequence goes on from NZ_VSRQ01000002.1 coordinate 1,007,175, forward strand.
CGCCGGGACGTCCGCGCCGCGCACCTCGCCGGACGGGCGGATCGGCCTGCTGGAGATCTCCGTCCCGCGCGACGCCGGGTCGGAGGCCGCGCGCGCCACGCTGACCGCGCTCCGCGGCGACCTCGTGCCCGCGTCCACCGGACGGTTCGGCGTCGAGACCGCCGTCACCGGCGACGTCGCCCGCTACGCCGACTATCCCGACCACCAGAAGAGCAAGCTGCCGCTCGTCATCGGGGCCCTGCTGCTGGCGACGTTCGCGATGACGGCGTGGGCGTTCAGGTCGGTCGTCCTGGGCCTGGTCGGGGTGGTGCTGAACCTGCTGTCGGCGGGCGCGTCGCTCGGCCTGCTGACCCTCGTCTTCCAGCGGACGTGGGCGGAGGGCCTGCTCGGCTTCACCTCGACGGGCTCGATCGGCTCCCGCGTCCCGCTGTTCCTGTTCGTGATCCTGTTCGGCCTGTCGATGGACTACCAGGTCTTCGTGCTCAGCCGGATCAGGGAGGCGGCGCTGCGCGGCGCCTCGACCCGCGCCGCCGTGCTGGACGGGATCCGCGGCTCGGCGGGCGTCGTCACCAGCGCCGCGTTCGTCATGGTCACGGTGTTCGCGAGCTTCGTCTCCCTGCACATCATGGAGATGAAGCAGATGGGGTTCGCGCTGGCGGTCGCCGTCCTGCTGGACGCCGCCGTCATCCGGATCGTGGTCCTGCCGTCGCTCCTGCTGCTGCTCGGCGAGCGGACCTGGTGGCCGGGCCGCGCCCGGACGGCGGCGGCCCCCGACCCGGACGTGACCGGGCGGTCGCTCCGAAAAGTAGGCTGACGCGCATGGAGCGAGCGCGCCAGAACGCGGCCCTGCGCAGGTGGTACGCCACCGCGTGGGTGCTGCTGGGGCTCGTCCCGAACGCGATCGCCGTGTGGGACCGGCCCGACTCGACCCGCTCGACGACGCTGGCGCTGCTCGTCGTGCTCGGCCTCGCCTACCCGCTCACCGAGATCGTGTCCGGGGCGCTCGCGGTCCGCCGGTACGCGTTCCTCGGCCTGCTGATCGCCGGGCTCGGCGGCGTCTCCTACCTGATGGACGGCGCCGCCTCGCTCCTCATCGTGTCGCTGCCGCACTTCTGGATCCTCGGCGGCGGGCCGCGGCGGGCGGTCGCCCTCAGCGGGGCGGCCACCGCGGCGGCCGTCGCCGGGAACGCCGTCCGGCAGGGCGCGGACGGCGAACTCCTCACCGGCAACTCCGTCGCGGCCCTCATCGGCTGCGCCGCCGGGGTGCTGTTCGGCCTCTGGATGCACCGGGTCGTCGGGCAGCGCGACGAGCGCGCCCGCGTCCTCGCCGCCGACCTGGCGGACGCGCGGGAGCGGCTCGCCGAGGCGCAGCGCCGCCAGGGCGCCGCCGACGAGCGCGAACGGCTCGCCCGCGAGATCCACGACACGCTCGCGCAGGGGTTCGCGTCCATCGTCGTGCTGGCGGAGGCGGCCCGCGACGGCCTCGCCGCCGACCCGGGCCGGAGCGCGGAGCAGCTCACCTCGATCGAGCGGACCGCCCGGGAGAACCTCGCCGAGGCGCGCGCGCTGGTCGCGTCCGGCGCGGCGGGCGGTCCGGGCGGTCCGGGCCCGGAGGCCGCGGTCGCGTCGATCGCGCCGACGCTGCGCCGCACCCTCGACCGGTTCGCGCAGGACACCGGCATCACCGTCACCGCCGACCTGCCCGACGTCGACTGCGACCGGACGACCCGGATCGCGCTGCTGCGCTGCACGCAGGAGTCGCTCGCCAACGTCCGCAAGCACGCCGCCGCCGGGGCGGTCGGCGTCGTCCTCGGCCGGCGTCCCGGCGGCGTCGAACTGGAGATCACCGACGACGGGCGCGGCTTCACCGTCGCCGGCTCGCGCGGCTTCGGCCTGGACGGCATGCGCCGCCGCCTCGCCGAGCTCGGCGGCGAGCTGACCGTGACCAGCTCGCCCGGCGAGGGCACCCGGATCCTCGCCGTGGTCCCCGTCCGCGACCCCGTCCCCGTCCCCGTCCGCGACCTCGCAGAGGAGGGCCCGGCATGACCGGCCGCACCGTCCGGATCATCGTCGTGGACGACCACGCCGTCATGCGCGCGGGCGTCGTCGCGCTCCTCGCCGCCGAGCCGTCCATCGAGATCGTCGGGGAGGCGGGCGACGGGCGCGCCGCCGTCGAGCTGGCCGGGCGGCTCGGCCCCGACGTCGCGCTGCTCGACCTGCGGATGCCCGTCCTGGACGGCGTCGCCGCCACCGCCGAGATCGCCGCCGCCGGGACGCGGGTCCTCGTCCTCACCACCTACGACACCGACGCCGACATCGAGCACGCCATCGAGGCCGGGGCGATCGGCTACCTGCTCAAGGACACGACCCGCGCGCAGCTCGTGGACGCGATCCACGCCGCCTCGCGCGGGGAGACCGTCCTCGCGCCGCGCGTCGCGGAGCGGCTCGTCGCGAAGATGCGGGCGCCCGCCCCGGTCGCGCTGACGCCGCGCGAGATCGACGTGCTGAACGCCGTCGCGGACGGCCTGTCCAACGCCGAGATCGGGCGCCGCCTCGTCATCGCGGAGGCGACCGTCAAGACGCACCTCCTGCGCGTCTTCGCGAAACTCGACGTCAGCGACCGCACCCACGCCGTCATCGTCGCCCTCGACCGCGGCCTCATCGCCCGGCCGTGATCGTCGACTACCCTGGCCCCGGAAACGGACGGCTCGGGAGTGGCGGGTGCGACGGCTGAAGGGCGCGGCTCGGCGCCGCGACGGGCGCGCCTTCCTGCTGCCCGTCGGGCTGTTCCTCCTGTTCTGCGTGCTGGCGATGCACGGGTTCCAGGCGTCGCCGAACCAGATGGAGATGTCCGGGGTTCCGCTGACGTCGATGAGCGCCGGGCAGCACGGCGCCGACCGGGCCCCGGCCTCCGACGACTCGGGCGATCACCATCCCGGCGGCCAGGTGTGCCTGGCCATGCTGACGATGCTCGTGTTCCTCGTCGCCGCCGTGCTGCTGGCTTCGCGGTCGCGCGAACGGGGCGTCTCAGCCCTGCGGATGGCGGCTCTCGTCCGGAGCCTGCGAGGTGGTCGGCCGCCGCCGGCACCGTCCCTGCACTTGTTGAGCGTGTTGCGGCTGTGACGGGGCCGTGGCGCACGCGCCCTTTGGCGTGCGCAAGGCCCTTCACAGAACTCGACACGGAAGGTTTCACGATGAAGCGCGTGTTCGCGCTCGCCGTCGTCCCCGTGCTCGCCGTCGCGCTGACGGCCTGCGGTGACGACGACTCCGGCTCGATGCCGGAGCACTCGATGCGGCCCGGTTCGTCCTCCAGCGCGGGGACGCAGCCGGGGACGCAGCAGGCGGCGCACAACGAGCAGGACGTCATGTTCGCCCAGATGATGATCCCGCATCACCGGCAGGCGATCGAGATGGCGGATCTCGCCGCGTCCCGGGCGTCCTCGCCCGAGGTCGGGAGGCTCGCCGCCGCGATCAAGAAGGCGCAGGACCCGGAGATCACCCGGCTCACCGGGTGGCTGACGTCCTGGGGCGTGGCCGTGCCGTCGTCCGGGATGGGCTCCATGCACCACGGCGGCATGGACGGCATGATGTCCGCGAAGGAGATGAAGGACCTGGAGGCCGCCAAGGGCCGGGCCTTCGACACGGCCTTCCTGGAAATGATGATCAAGCATCATCAGGGCGCCGTGGAGATGGCGAAGGCCGAGCAGGCGTCGGGGCGGTTCCCGGCGGCGAAGCGGATGGCGGGCGACATCGTCTCGTCGCAATCCGCTGAGATCGAGAAGATGCGGTCCCTGCTCAAGCGGTGAGAGGTGAGGAGCGGGCGGGGGCCTGCGCCCCCGCCCGCTCCGACCCGCATGTCAGCGCAGGTAGACCAGGCCGTCGATGCCGACCGTCGGGCGCCCCTTCGTGCCCGCGACGACGATCTTGATGGTGTGCTTGCCGCCGGTGCTCCAGGTGCGCGTCCACAGGAGCTGGCGGTAGGCGGTGGACGAGGCCCGCGTGTCCAGCGTGCCGATCTTGGCGCCGTCCACGTAGACGACCACCGCGCCGACGTTGGTCGCCCGCTTGAAGATCAGCCCGGCGGTGCGGCCGGTGAACGTCCAGCTCGCGCTGGCGCCCTTGGAGCCGCTGTAGAGGCCGCGCCCGCCCAGGTAGGACTTGGTGGTCGTGACCTTCCACGTGCCGGTGCGGCGCGCCGAGCCCTCGCTGATCCCGCCCGCGTAGCGGCTGATGGCGGCCGTCCCGGTGTTGCCCGCGGCGTCCGCGGCGGCCAGCGCCCACGACTGCGTGGCGCCCGGCTTCGCGCTCGCCGCCCAGGTCGTCGTGGTCGGCGTGAACGTCTTCGCGGCCGGGGACGTCGCCTTCAGCGCGGTGAGCAGCGTGTTGTCGGTCGCCTTCCAGCCGAACGTGACCGGGATCGCGGTGCTGTTCACGGTCGACTTGCGCAGCGCGAGCGCCAGCGACGACACGGCCGGGCGCGTCGTGTCCGCGACCACCGTGAACTGCGGGGACGCGGACGTCGTCCCGTCCGCGAAGGTCGCGTTCAACTGCACCGCGTGCGCGCCGGGCGCGAGGTTCACCGGCGCGGACGTGTCCCCGGCGGCGGGCGTCGCGGCGGTCGCGCCGTCCACGCTCACGGTGTAGGACGCGCCGTCGGCGGGCGTCCAGTTCAGCGTGGCCGGGCCGGTCGTGTAGTAGCGGCCCCCGGCGGCGTTCGCGCCGGTCAGCGTCGCGGCCAGCGCGGGGACGGTGATCTGCTTCGCCGCCGTCCGGACGGCCGGAAGCGCGGCGTAGAGCTGCGCGCCCGGACATGCGGTCGCGAACCCGTCGCGGTGGCCCGAGATCGTGTAGAAGTCGACCTTCTGGCCTTGCGGGTACTTGCCGTCCGGCACGTTCGAGGTCAGCGTCGTCTTCGCGGTCGGGTCGACGCCCGTCAGCCCGAGCTTCCACGCCGCGACCTTCGCGACGCCGTCGAGCGACGCCTTGGTCGGCGTCACGCCGGGCGTCGTCGGGTCGTTGGCGGCGGTGTAGGTGCCGAGGACGGCGATCCCCGTGCTGTCGGTGTTGAACCCGTACGTGTGCGCGCCATGGACGGGACGCTCGACGCCCCCGGCCCGTCCCTCGAACACGGTGCCGCACTTGTCGACGAGGAAGTTGTAGCCGATGTCGTCCCAGCCCTGGCTCTGCACGTGGTACAGGAACACCGACTTGATGACGGACGCGGACTGCGCGCACGTGTAGTCGTTGCCCGTGTCCGTGTGGTGGACGAACGCCGCCTGCACCGAGGTGTCGTAGGTCGGCGGGTTCCGGACGATCGACTCGTCCGCGCCCCACCCGGAGCGCGGCACGATCGTCGGCTTCGGCGCGGTGACCGGCCCGGCCAGCGGAGTGGTCGCGGCGACGAGCTTCATCCCCGTGCCGGGCGCGGCGGCGCGCGGCTTGGGCACGACCGTCCGGCCGGTCTCGGGGTCGACCAGGTCGACGCGCAGGCCGTCCGGGAGGGTGCGGCCCTGCCCGGTGACGCGCACCTCGACGCCGTTGGACGGCCCGACCCACAGCCCGCTCGTGCCGCCGCGGCCGCCCCGGTCGGGGGCGTCGGCGGACGCCGGCTCGACGGAACGCCAGCCCGACCAGGCGCCGGTGCGGGCGTCGCGGGTACGGAGGTGGACCGTTCCATGGAGTTCGTCCCGCGGCTTGTCCCAGGTGACGCCGACCAGGCTGAACGGCTCCGTCCGCGCGGCGGGCAGGCCCACGACCTTGCGTCCGGCGGGCTCGGCCGTGGAACCGGAGGCGGGGAGGTCGGCGAGCGCCCGTGCCTGCACCCGGCCGCGGCCCGGCTTCTCCTCGGACGCCCGCGTGGCGGTCGAGTGGGCCGAGACCGTCCAGGTCACGGTCCCGGCCACCGCCACGGCGGCGGCGGCCGACACCCCGATCAACGTACGCTTCACGATGTTTCTCCGTTCACGGCCAGGCCCATGATCAGGGAGCGCCACAGCCGCCCCAATTGTCACACATGTCCTGGATGTCGGATGACCTAGCCGGGCGTCCGGGTCCGGCTAGGCGGGTCCTCGATTCGGCGCGCTATCAAAGCGGCATGGGAAAGGGGCTTGGAAAGGTCGCTCACGTCGCCATTCGTCGTGTAGTCGAGAAGGACGACGGTCTTGGCACGGCTCAGTTCGCGGAGTTCGGCGACCAGGTCCGCGGCGCGATTGTCGAGCATCCACGAATAGGTCGGCAGGTAGATCAGGCGTCTCGCCTCCTCGTACCCGAACAGGCGATCACCCAGGCGGTGGCCGAGTGGCGGTCCCAGGCGCCGGGCCGTGCGCTTGATGCCTTTCATCGTCGTGATGTTCAGTTTGCCGAAGTCCTCCGCTTCGGAGGCGAAGACCTTCAGCGCCTGCCAGACGCCCTCCACGGATTGCGAGGTCAGATCCGGACGGCCGGGAACCGGAATTCCGCCGTGCGGATAGAAGGGGCTGAGGCGCGTCCAGGGCTCGGGGGCGCGGGACGTCACGTCCAGGATCAGGGCGTCGGGGAAGTCGCGGTGGAGCGTCGTGCGGCGGCGGCCGGCCACGTGGATGGGCATGGCGCGCAGCCTCCCGCACGGGTACGACAGTTCTCCTCAAGACGAGAATGACCAGGGCCGGCGAATGGGATGACAACGGCGGGCCGGGCTGCCAGGCTTTCGTCGCACCTGGTCCGCCTTTCCGGGGACCGGGTCGCCGTTCAGGGGACATGAGGAGGCGACGGCTGTGACCGTCTCTATGACGAAGGGCCAGCGGATCTCGCTGGAGAAGCCGGGCGGGGCGCTGCGCATGGTCCGGATGGGCCTGGGCTGGGACGCGGTGAAGAAGAAGGGCTTCTTCGGCTCCCGCGAGCGCGAGATCGACCTCGACGCGTCCTGCGTGCTCTTCGCCGACGGCCGCATCGCGGACGTGGTGTACTTCGGCAAGCTGACCAGCGACGACGGGTCCGTCCGGCACACCGGGGACAACCTGACCGGGGCGGGCGACGGGGACGACGAGTCGGTCATCGTCGACCTGACGCGGCTGCCCGTGCACGTCACGTCGCTGGTGTTCACGGTCAGCTCGTTCAACGGGCAGACCTTCAACGAGGTCGAGAACGCGTTCTGCCGCCTCGTCAACGAGACCGACGGCGGCGAGCTGGCCCGTTACACGCTGACCGGCGGCGGCGCGCACACCGCGATGGTGATGGCCCGCCTCTACCGGCACGGCGAGGCGTGGAAGATGAACGCGATCGGCGAGCCGTGCCACGGCCGCACCTTCGAGGACATGCTGCCGACCATCACCGGCCTGGCCTGAGCGCCGATGCTCGAACTCTCGTCCGGCGCCAACGCGCCGCTGCCCGCGCGCCGGGTCACGGTCACGGTGTCCTGCGCCGTGCCCGTGGACGTCAGCGCGCTGCTGGTCGGGCCGGACATGCGCGTCCGGTCCGACGACGACCTCGTGTTCTTCAACGCGCCCGAGGTCCCCGGCGTGCGGTGGGCCGACGGCGGCGGACGGCAGCGCGTCGAGCTCGACCTCGACGCGGTCGCCGCGGGCGTCCACGCGGTGCTGGTGGCGGTCAGCCTGACCGGCGGCGGCGTCTCGTTCGGGACGGTCCCGCCCCCGCAGGTCCAGGTCGCTGCCGCGGGCGGCGAGGCGGTCGCGGGGTTCACCGTCGCGGGCCTCGGCGCGGAGAAGGCGATCATCGGGCTGGAGGTCTACCGGCGCGCCGACCAGTGGAAGGTGCGCGCGGTCGGCCAGGGCTACGCGGGCGGGCTGGCCGAGCTGGTCGAGGCGCACGGGGTCGAGGTGGACGACCCGGGCGAGGCGGCCGACGCCGGTCTCGGCTCCGCGCCGCCCGGCCCGTCGCTCGGCGCGCCGCCCGGCCCTTCCAGCGGGCCCCCGCCGACTCCGGGGCCGTCCTCGTCGGAGGTCGGGTATCTCGAACGGTGCTGGCTGGTCTGGGAGGACGCGAGCCGTTCGGTGGCGGCGTTCCGCGCGTCCACCGAGCACGCGCTCAACGTCCGCAACGACGAGGTGACCGGGCGGACGCCGCGCGGACGGTTCGACGAGCTCATGGCGGCGGCCGACCGGCGGCTGCGCGACGACGCCGCGCAGCTCCGCGACGAGCTCGCGGGCGTGGAGCCGCACGTCACGGCGGAGGCGGCGCCGTTCGACGCGCCGTCCTGGCTGACCTGGCGGCCCCGCGCCGACCTGGCGGAGGGGATGCTGCTCGGCCGCCTGTCCACCGCCGAGCTGCCCGACCTGCGGGTGCCGCTCGTGCTGCGCGTCCCGTGGCGGGGCGGTGTGTGGATCTCCAGCGGGACGGCGCCCGGCGACGCGGCGGCCTACGCCTGGTCGCTGGTGGCGCGGTTCTTCGCCGCCGTCCCGCCCGGCGTGGCCGGGCTCGAGGTGATCGACCCGACCGGGCTGTCCGGCGCGGGCATGCTGAACACGCTCGACCCGGCCGGGACGCGCCTGCTCGGCGGCGGCGTGGCGACCGGCCCGGCCGCTGCGGACCGGGTCCGGCGGCTGCTCGACCTCGTCGACCTGCGCCGGATCGGCGGCTCCGACGACGACCCGGCCGCCGCCGGGCCGCCGGTCCGGCTCGTGGTGATCATGGACGCGGGCGCTGCCCTCGACGGCGAGGACGCCCACCACCTGCTCCGCCTCGTGGAGGACGGGCCGCTGGTCGGCGTCCCCGTGCTGCTCGTCGAGTCCGACACCCCGGCCGCGGAGTCGGTGCGCGCGATCCGGCTCCGCCAGTCGTGCAACAACCTGCCGTCCAGCGAGGGCACGATCGGCGACTTGTGGGTCGGCGTCGACTGGACGCTCACCCCCGAGGTGCTCCCGGACGCGGGCGACGGCACCCGCGTCCCGGCGCTGCTCGCGCACGTCCTCGGCGAGCACGCCCGCGCCATCGCCTCCTTCGACTAGCCGCTCATTCGGCCGGGGTCTCGTCGTCGTAGAGGCGCGTGACGATCTCGCCGTCCTTCGTCACGTAGCCGTTGATGATCCCCTTGGTGCTGTGCGGGGTGGCGAGGGTGCCGCGGCCGTCCAGGGCGATGACGCCGCCGGTCGCGCCCAGCGCGGTGATCTTCTGGTTGACGACCGTCGCGGCGGCCTTGGTCACGGGCAGGTGCGCGTACTCCATCAGCGCGGACACGTCGTGCGCGGCGACGCCCCGGATGAAGACCTCACCGGTGCCGGTGCAGGAGATGGCGAGGGTGCGGTTGTTCGCGTAGGTCCCGGCGCCGATGACGGGGGAGTCGCCGACCCGTCCGACCTCCTTGTTCGTCAGGCCGCCGGTGGACGTCGCGGCCGCCACGTCGCGGGAGCCGTCCAGGGCGACCGCGCCGACCGTCCCGCCCACCTCGGACTGCCGCGCGCTCGGGTTCCCCTTGGCCGCCATGAGCTGGTCCCAGCGGCGCTGCGTCCAGAAATAGTCCTGCGTGGTGTACGGGACGCCGTTGCGGAGCGCGAATTCGTCCGCGCCCTTTCCGGCGAGGAAGACGTGCGGTGATTTCTCCATCACCAGCCGGGCGAGGGAGATCGGGTTCTTCGTGTGGTGGACGCCCGCCACCGCGCCCGACCGCTGGTCCTTCCCGTTCATGATCGAGGCGTCCAGCTCCTGCTCGGCGTCGGTGTTGAACACCGCGCCCTTGCCCGCGTTGAAGAGCGGGTCGTCCTCCAGGACGTTGACCGCCTTCTCGACCGCGTCGAGCGCGGGCTTACCGTCCTTGATCAGGCCGTAGCCGGTGCGCAGGGCCTTGGCGAGCCCGTCCCGGTACGCCTTCTCCTGTTCGGGCGTGAGGCTCCCGCGCGGCAGCGAGCCCGCGCCGCCGTGGACGGCGAACACGACGTCCCGCACACCGCCCCCGGGCACGGTCGCGGGGGCTCGCGCGGGTAAGGCCGCCGCGGCCGGGAGCTGGGAGCCGGACAGCCCGACGACCAGCGCGGCGAGCCCGGCGAAGACCGACAACGAACGCTTGGGAGACATCACAACCTCCTCGGTGGATGATCATGATGGTCCCCGGGGCGGGCCCCGCCGACACGCTCAATACCTGCCGAACCGCTAGTGCGGTGTGAACGTCCCGTAGGCGCCCCGGTGGAACAGCAGCGGGGTGTCGTCGTCGCCGAGCTGGAGGTGCTCGACCCGGCCGACGACGATCTGGTGGTCCCCGGCGTCGTGGAGCTGCTCGGTGACGCAGTCGATCCAGGCGACCGCGCCGTCGATGACCGGGTTCCCGGCGGGGGACGGCCGCCAGCCGATGTCGTGGAACTTGTCGGTCTTGCGCATCGCGATGGCGCGGCAGACGTCCTCCTGCGCGGCCGACAGGACGTTCACGCAGAACCGCTCGCCCGACTCGCGCAGCGCCCGCCACGAACTGGAGCTCTTGTCCGGCAGGAACGCGACGAGCGGCGGGTCGAGCGAGACGGAGGTGAACGAGCCGACGGTCATGCCGAGGGCCGTGCCGGCCGCGTCGAGCGCGGTCACGACGACGACGCCGGTCGGGTAGCGGCCGAGCACGTGGCGGAAGCGCGCCTGATCGATGACCGGCGCGCCGTCCCCGTTGGCGGTCAGCGGCATGACGGAACTCCTCCCTGTAGCGATCACTACAGAGATTGCCATGAGAGACCCCGGCGTGACAACCGTCTCGTTCGCGCCGGGGCCTCCGGCTCAGACCGCGCGGGGCCGCGAGCTCAGCCCGCGACGGCCCGCTGGACGATGGCGACGATGACCTCGATGAAGTCGTCCGGGTCCCAGTCGTCGTGGATCTGGTGGGCGAGGAACAGCCCGTCCGTCGAGGCCAGGACGATCCGGGCCAGGTCCATCGCCAGCTCGGGCCGCCGGGCCTGCAGTTCGGCGTCGAAATACGAGGTGAACCAGGCCGCGATGCTGTTGGCGACGGCGTCCCGGGTGGCGAGGAAGTACTGCCGCGCCTCCGCCTCGACCTCGCGCGACTCCAGCAGCAGCATGTGCCCGATGCGGAGGAAGTCGGGCGCGTCGGGCAGCGTGCGCACCGACCGGGACAGGATCGCGCGCAGCCCGTCGGCGAGCGAGCGCTCGTCGCGCGGGTCGCGCTCCCAGCGCGGCTGCGCGGCGATCCACTGCTCGAAGCTGTGCCGGACGACCTCCGCGATCAGGTGGTCCTTGTCGCGGAAGAACCAGTAGACGGAGCTCGCCGGAAGGCCGGAGCGCTTGGTGACGCGGGAGATCGTCGTGCCCTCGTAGCCGAGCTCCGAGGCGATCTCGGCCGCGGCCCGCAGGATGCGCACCCGGGAGATCTCCTGCTCCTCGGGGGAGTCGCCGGTGGTCGCCATCGTGGTCACGCCGCCTCGTCCAGCCAGCTCAGGGCCTGCGCGTGCACGCCCGCGGCGATCAGGTCGACGATCCGCTCCAGGTTCCAGCCCCGGCCCGAGTGGACGCCGATGTACAGCCCGTCCATGACGGCGAGGTGGAACCGGGACATCCGGTCGGCGACCTCGCGCGCCCGGTCCGGGTCGCCGTCCGGGAGGACCTGCTCCCACCAGTCGCGGATGGCGGCGCGGGTCTCGCCGCGCACCTCGATGTAGCGGCGCCGCGCGGCGGGCTCCTTCGGCCGGTTCGCGAGCCCGAGCATCAGCCCGAGCCGCCAGAACTCCGGCTGGTCGGCGATCGCGTGCGAGGCGCGCTGCAACCGGTCCCGGACCTCCTCGGCCGGGTCGGAGATGCCGACCCGGTCCTGCCAGGTGGGGGCGGTCTCGCGCCAGCGCCGGTAGCTGAACTCCAGGGTCTCGGCGAGCAGCTCGTCCTTGTTGCGGAAGTGCCAGTAGACGGAGCTCGCCGGCAGCCCGGTCGCCTCCGTGACCAAGGCGATCGAGGTGCCGTCATAGCCGCGCTCGGCGGCGATCGCGAGCGTCGCCTCCAGGATCCGCGACCTCGACTCCTCGCCCCGTTGATGGCGACGCGCCGTCTTCCGCATCCGCTTCTACTCCTCTGGCCTTTGGAAACTCGGCCCCGGCAGGGGGTTGTGCCGCCCATCACATCATGGGTACGGTCGCCTTGCGTCCCTGTAGTGATCACTCCAGTCAGTGTAGTGATCAGTACGGATTTTCCCGGACGCATGTGCTTCCTGGCAACGCCGCGGCGTTGGTCAGCGAAACGGAGAACACGATGCCCACCCGGATGCCCATCCCTCGCACCAGTCACCGCGGCCCCACCGTCCGGCGGCGGCTGATCGCCCCCGTCGTCGCCGCGCTCACCGCGGCGGCCCTCGCGGCCTGCGGCTCCGGCGATGCCGGAGTCAGCGCCGAGGACGCCCAGAGCCAGGCCACCGACCTGGTCAAACTCCTGAACATCAAGGACGGGACCGACCTCGGCGGCAAGGTCGAGTTCAAGCTCGGCGCCGCGCTGACGCTGTCCGGCCCGTCCGCCAGCAACGGCGCTTCCATGAAGAACGCGATCGAGCTGGCCACCAGGCAGATCAAGGCGGCCGGCGGCCCGACGATCACGCTGAGCGTCAAGGACATCAAGGGCCCCGACCCGGTCGCCGCCAAGCAGGCCGCGTCCGAGCTGGCGTCCGAGCGCGTCCCGGCCAAGATCACCTCGATGGGCGACGGGCTCGGCGCGATGCTCGCCGACACCGACAAGAACAAGATCCTCAGCCTGGACGGCGTGGGCGGCGCCCAGGTCTTCACCAAGGGCACCCAGTACTTCTACGGGACGCGCGAGGTCGCGCCGTCCGACGCCGTGCCCGGCGCGCTGGAATGGTTCAAGCGCGCCAACCCCAAGGGGAAGACGGTCGGCCTCGTCGGCGTCGACCTCGGGCCGCTGAACGCCGCGATCCAGGCCGACATGAAGGCGAAGATCGAGGCCGCGGGCCTCACCTTCAACGGCCTGTGGGAGACCGTCTCGCCCAGCTCGCAGGACTACGCGAGCATGATCTCCAAGGTCAAGAAGAACGAGCCCGACCTGCTCTGGGTCGCCTTCGGCGGCGCCGCGCCCGGCGCGTTCGCCGCGCAGGCCAAGAGCGCCGGGATCGGCAGCGAGCTGCTCGGCATCGAGTTCACGCAGGAGGCCGTCAAGGCGTCCAAGGGCGTGCTCGACAAGGACGGCTTCAAGTTCGCGATGGACTACTTCGACGCGGCCAAGCCGTCCAACCCGCTGGCCAAGCTGTTCGCCGGGGCCTACGAGAAGGCGTACGGGGAGCCCGCCGACTTCTACGCCGCGAACGCCTACGAGGAGACCCTGATGGTCTGGGACCTCATCCGCCGCGTCGTCGCCGCCGGGGGAGACCCGTCCGACAGCGCCCAGCTCAAGGCCGCGCTGGAGAAGGACCCGAAGTTCGCGTCGGTCTACGGCGGTGACGGCGGGACGGTCGGCACCCTCCAGATCGACCTCGCCACGCACGGCGTCGCGAAGCGCCCGATGGGCGTCTTCGAGTACAAGGACGGCAAGGTCAAGCCGCTCGCCACCTACGACGTCAAGGGTCAGGACTTCCGCCTCGCGGACTGATCGGTCTGTAGGGGGACGGCCCGCGCGGGCCGTCCCCCGTGCCTCGACTCCGGAGGAGCCATGCACGACCTGCTGGACGCCGAACTCTGGCAGCTGACCGCGAACGGCCTGGTCAGAGGCGCGTTCTACGCGGCGCTCGGAGCCGGGCTGGCGCTCGTCATCGGGGTCACCACCCGCTTCCACTTCGCCTACGCGCTCACCTACACCGTCGCGCCCTACATCGCCTTCTGGGTGATGGACGGTCTCGGCGTGCCGTTCTGGCCGTCCGCGCTGGTCGGGCTCGCCACGGCCGTCGTCGTGAGCGTCCTGCTGGAGGCCGGGGTGTACGAGCCGGTCGCGCGCCGCGCCGCCGACCGCGCCATGCTCGCCGTCCTGGTGACGTCGATCGGCGTCAGCACGGCGGGCATCGCCCTGCTCCAGCTCAAGTTCGGGACCAGCAGCCTGCCGTTCTACGGGCCGGACCAGGTGCGGCACGACGTCGGCCCGGTCCGGATCTCCAACTTCGAGATCGACCAGGTCGCGACCTGCCTCGTCCTGGTCGCCGGGCTGGCGGCGTTCCTCGCGTTCACGCCGATCGGACGTTCGATCAAGGCGGTGCGCAGCAACCCGGGTCTGGCGTCCGTGCTGGGGATCAGCGTCCGGCGGGTCAACCTCGTCTGCTTCGCGATCGCCGGGTTGATTTCGGGCGCGTGCGCGCTCTGGTACGGCCTCCTCTACACGGTGCAGCCCACCATGGGCGACACGACGGTCATCTACGGATTCGTGGTCGCGTTCCTGGCCGGGACGCGCTCGTCTCCTTTGCGCGCGCTGCCGGTCGGCATCGGGCTCGGACTGCTGGAGCAGTGGGCGTCGATCTGGCTGTCGCTGCAATGGACGCAGACCGCCGTGTTCACCGTCCTCGCCGGGTACCTCGCGTTCCTCGCGGTTCGCGGACGGCTGCCCCGGTTCCGTTCCGTGTCGCTGCGGAGGGCCTGACGCCGTGTGGATCAACTATCTGGACCAAGCGCTGCTGCTCGCGGCGCTCGCCGTCAGCGTCAACCTGCTCGTCGGCTACGCCGGGCAGGTGTCGGTCGCGCACGCCGCGTTCGCGGGTGTCGGCGGGTACGCCGTCTGTTTCCTCGCGGGCGAGCACGGCTGGCCCTACCTCGCGTCGCTGGTCGTGGCCGTGCTTGTCGCGACGGCGTTCGGCGTGGTCATCGGGCTGATCGCGCTCGGGCTCGCGCAGGAGTTCCTCATCCTGATGACGCTCGCGTTCTCGCTGGGGATCATCGGCGTCTTCGCCACGTTCGACTCGCTCGGCGGCGTCATGGGCCTCACGGGCGTCGACGGCCTGCGCCTGTTCGGCTTCGAGTTGGACGGGCCGTCCGACTGGCTGATTCCGTCCGCCGTCGTGCTGGTCCTGGTGTTCGCGGTTTGCCACCGCTTGGGCGAGTCGCCGTACGGACGCGTCCTCAAGGGCATCCGAGAGGACACCGTCGCGACCCGCGCGCTCGGCAAGAACACCTTCGGCCGCAAGGTCGGCATCTTCGCGATCACCAGCGGGCTGACCGGGCTGATCGGCGGCGTCTACTCGGGCTGGCTCGGGCAGGCGACGCCGTCCGCTTTCGGCTTCCCGCTCGCCATGGCGGTGTTCGCGATGGTGATCGTCGGCGGCAACGCCAACCTGGTCGGCTCGATCGTGGCCGGTGTCGTCCTGACGATGATCGAGCCGGTGTTGCGCGAGGTTCTCGGCGTGCAGAGCACGCAGGCCGCGCTGTGGCAGGTCGTCCTCTATGGCGCGCTGCTGGTGCTCGTGATGATCGTCCGACCGCAGGGCTTGTTCCCGGAGCGGTCGAAGCGCGTAGCGCCGCCCGGCACTGGCGCGAAGGCGACGCCGCGCTCGCCGTCCGCCGGGGCGCCCTACGCGGACGCGGAGGTCGTGCTGCGGGCGGACGGCCTGTCCAAGCGCTTCGGCGGCATCACCGCCGCCAAGGACCTCGCCCTCGAACTGCGGCGCGGCACCATCACGGCACTCGTCGGCCCGAACGGCGCCGGGAAGACGACGGCGTTCAACCTGCTCACCGGCACCGTCGTCCCGGACACGGGATCGGTGCGGCTGAACGGCGCGGAGCTGGTCGGGATGCGTCCCGACCTGATCGTCCGAGCCGGGCTGGTGCGCACTTTCCAGGACGTCCGGCTGCTCGACCGCCTGACCTGCCTGGAGAACGTCATGCTCGCCGTCCCCGACCAGCCGGGCGAACGCCTCGGCCGCCTGTTCGTCCCCGGCCGCGCCGTCTCCCGCGCCGACCGCGCCGTCGCCGCGCAGGCGATGGAATGGCTCGACTTCGTCGGCATGGCCGACCACGCCGGAACGCCCGCCGACGCGCTCTCCTACGGACAGTCGAAACTCGTCTCGCTAGCACGGGCTCTCGCCACCCGCGCGGACGTCCTTTTGCTGGACGAACCCGCGTCCGGCGTAGACGCCACCTGGGTCGAGACCATGCTGAGCATGGTCGCCGCCGTCCGAGAGGAGGGCCGCACCGTCTGCCTCGTGGAACACAACCTCGACGTGGTGCGCGAACTGGCCGACCACACCTACTTCATGGAACTGGGCGAGATCACCGCGTCCGGCACGCTCGCGGAACTGACCGGCTCGGCCCGGCTCGCCGAAGCCTACTTCGGCGCACAGTAAGGGGGACGCGATGACCACGGTGCAGAACGAGCCACTGCTCGACGTAAACGACCTGATCGCAGGCTACGGCCGCAAAGAGGTCCTGCACGGCGTCGCCCTCCGTGTACACGCGGGCGAGATCGTCACCTTGATGGGCCACAACGGCGCCGGAAAGACGACCACGATCAGGTCGGTGCTAGGCGCCGTCCGCCCCCGCTCCGGGACGGTCCGAATAGCCGGACAAGACACAACACGCCGCCCCGTCCGCCGCGCCGTAGCGGCGGGCGCCGCGATGATCCCGTCCGAACGCTTCGTGTTCCCCGACCTCTCAGTACATGACAACCTGCTCCTAGGCGCCGCGAACGCCCCCTCCGGCACCAACACCGCCGAACGCCTGGCGGCCGTCAAGGAACTGTTCCCGATCCTGGACGAACGCGAAAAGCAACCAGCCGGTTCAATGTCGGGCGGCCAGCAACGAATGGTGAGCCTGGGAATGGCCCTGATGGCCCGCCCCCGCCTCCTACTCCTGGACGAACCGTCCCTGGGCCTGGCGCCGTCTGTCGTGGAGACCATCTTTGCCCGCCTGCGCTCCCTGGCCGACGACGAACAGATCGGCATCCTCCTCCTGGAGCAGAACGTCAAACAGGCCCTCCAGGTAACCGACCGCGCCTACGTAATGCGCTCAGGCCAAATAATCCTCGAAGAAACCGCCGAACAAATGAAGCAACGCCCCGACTTCTGGGACCTCTTCTAAGCAGAGTCATCAAGGACCAGTCGGGTCCGTCCCGGCTCAACGCCGCTGCTGGAATTTCTCCACGAGGCGGGATACGTCGTCGCCGAAAAGGAACTCATTCAGTTGTTCGTGTTCGGCGATGACCGCGGCGCTCCGGGCGAACATGGCCTGCTCGTATTCGCTCAGCGCGGTTTCGGGGTCGTCAGGGTGCGCGGCGATGGCCTTGCCCATTTCGGCGCCGTCGAGCATGGCCAGGTTGGCGCCTTCGCCGCTCGGGGCCGCGAGGTGGGCGGCGTCGCCGAGCAGCGTCACGCCGGGCACCCGGCCCCATCGGTGCTCGGTCGGCAGAGCGTAGTGGGGCCGCAGGACCGGCCCGGTGTCGCAGTCGCTGATCAGCGCGGTGAGCTCGGGCGCCCAGCCGTCGAACTCCGCCGCGATCCGCGCGGTGGCCGCGCGGGCATCGGTGAAGTCGATGGCGGCGGGAACTCGACTGGGCACTGTGCTCAGGCATCAATGTCAGTCGCCTTGTCGACGTCCTCGGGCTGAAGCCGCGCCCTTGGACATGCCGAGGCGATGCCGGTCCGTCGAGGTGGTGACGCGTCCGACGCCGCGAGACGTGTCCTGCACGGGCTGGACTGCCTTGTCCGGGCGGTCGTCGAATATCTCAATCCTTGCAAGCAGCCCGAAAGTCTTGGGTCTGGCCGAGTCGTGCGTCTGCTCACCGAGCCGCGCATCAGCCGTCGCCGCCCTCCGCGCGTATTCGCCCGCCTCGGCGGCACGGTTGTTGCGGGAGGCGGCAGCAGCGGCACGTCTCAGCAGGTATCGCCAGCCGGACAATTCGCCCCGGGCGGCTGCGG
This sequence comes from Actinomadura decatromicini, assembly GCF_008121305.1. Lineage (NCBI taxonomy): Bacteria > Bacillati > Actinomycetota > Actinomycetes > Streptosporangiales > Thermomonosporaceae > Actinomadura > Actinomadura decatromicini. Next base: position 1,024,918 of record NZ_VSRQ01000002.1, read on the forward strand.
ACGTCTTCGGCTCGATCTGGTCGGCGGCGTCCACGCAGAGCTGTTGCACCTCGTCCAGGCGGCCCTGCCGCAGCATCGCCCACGCCTGCGAGGACACCGACGCCGCGGCCAGGGGGATGTTCCCGATCTCCAGTGCGTCGCGCAGGGACGTACGCAACGCGATCAGCGCGAGGTCGTGCGCGCGGATCTGGATGAGGTACCGCCCGGCCAGTCCAGTGACATGGGCGCGGAGGCGAAGCGCCTCGCGGCGGTCGCCCCCGGTGTCGTAGGCGTCGACGTGGTGGTGCGCGGACCGGACGAGGGCAGGCATCACCGCCGCGAAGCCGTCGTAGTCGTCGCCGTGGTACTTCTCGGCAGCCGCGTCGACGGCGCGGCCGAGCCTGCCGAGGTCAGGATGATCGAGGTCGGCGGTGCCGTACAGCGGGTTGCCGCCGAATCCGCAAGGCGGATTGATCGCCGACCTCAGGTCAGCCGGGACGACCTCGTCCACGATTCCGTCGCGCAATGGCCCTGCCTTCCCGGAGGTCTCGATGACCTCAGCGTAGGTCGCAGGGCCGCCTTCGTCAGCGCCCGAGGGCAAACGGCTACGGCCTGGACACAAAGGGTTACCCCACCGAGTCCGACGGAGACTGCTAAGTAGGCTCTGACCTGCGGATACTCGGATACCGGGTCCGACGGACTCGGGAGCCATCCGGCGAAATCTTGGGGCGGGCTATCTGCTTTACCGCCTTATAGGTCGTGCCGACCGCGCTTGACGTCAATGAGCAAGGCGGCCCACGTGTGCCGCGCCACAGTCAGCGTCGGGCCATCCGGGTTCTTGGAGTCCCGCACGGCGATTGACCGGTCAAGGTCTGCGAGTTCAACGCAGTCACCACCGTTGGCACCAGTGTACGAAGACTTACGCCATTTCATGACTTTCACTCCGTCCATAGTTCTTCGATCACTCTCCTGATGAACGCGATAAATTCTCGTGCTCGGAGACTCTCCGCACGACCTTGGGGCGGCTCCTTTGTGCGGCTCCCCTTGGAGCGGAGGCATAGACGCAAAGAACCCCCCAACGGGAGGTTCTTTGGGGCGGGCTATCTGGTTTACCGCCTTATAGGTCGTGCCGACCGCGCTTGACGTCAATGAGCAAGGCGGCCCACGTGTGCCGCGCCACAGTCAGCGTCGGGCCATCCGGGTTCTTGGAATCCCGCACGGCGATTGATCGGTCAAGGTCTGCGAGTTCAACGCAGTTACCTCCGTTCGCCCCGGTGTGCGATGACCTACGCCATTTCATCATCCGACTCCGTCCATAGTTCTTCGATTATCTTCATTATAAAGCTGATTGACTCGTGCGCTCGGAGGGCCTCTGCGCGAAAGTCGTCGAACATGTACCTGAGGCGCGCTACCTCTTGCGTGTCCTCGATTACTTCGCCGGTCAGTTGGTTGTCTACGTAAGCGACGTCTTCGGCGTTCTCAATGCTCGCGATGACGAACCCGCTTAGGAATCCGGCGCACACTGAGGAATCGGCAGGGATGACTTGCACGATGACGTTGGCTCGTCGGGCCATCTCGACCAGGTGACTAAGCTGGCCACGCATGGTCCTGCAATCGGCGACCAAGTTCCGTAAAGCGCCCTCAGCGATCAAGGCTACGAGCTTCGGAGGTTCTTCCGCGTCCAGGAGTTGCTGACGTTCTAGACGCTCGGCGAGCATGCGTTTTGGATCGGCGTTTCGATGCGAAGCACGCAAGACCGTACTTGCGTAGTCTTCGGTCTGAAGCAGCCCAGGAATGAGAAGCGGCTCGAACGTCCACCATGCGTTGCTGACTTTTTCGACTTCCCGCCACTGGCCGAACCACTCGACCGGCACCGCATCGCTAACCAGCTCGTTTCGCATCCTGGCGAGAAAGCCAGGCTTCTCCCCATCGCCGAGGCCGAGAATTTTTTCGGCACTCATCAGGTCTTCGGGGCGCGGTATCCGTCTGCCACGCTCCCACTGTCGGATAGAGGATTCAGACACAAAGACGGCCTTAGCCAGTTCGTCCCGATTCATCCCTTTTTCCTGGCGGGCAAGCATGATTTCCTTACCAAGAAACTTTCGGGGCGACCTACCGTTGCGCTGATTCATGGGGGGTACATCTCCGCACGCATGGGGGGCGGGGGGTTGACCGGTCGGCGTGCCTGTGCTTTCGCCTACCAATCTTAGGTGGCTCGGGTCACTGTGAATACCCCGAGAGCGCGTAACCCGCAGGTGGGGACGCCCGACATGAGGGCGGCCCCGACCGGTGCGCCAACACCGGATGCGGGGCCTTGATCGGAAAGGTGGTTCCGACCCGTGCGCAACCTACACGAACCGGCATCGACTAGGAGTGACCTCCTACGCAGAGTGCCCCAAGACACAACGGCGCAGAGCATCCAGTCGCAAACGCGCGGCCGGTGGGTGTGCTGGTACGGGCACGCGACCGGCCACTACTGGGGCATGCCCCGTCCGCCGTACCCGTGGTTCGGAATCGTCGAGGGCGACTCTCCCGAAATGCTCACCGCGCGTATCGCGGAGGTCGATAAGTACCACGGGCGGGGGCGGCGGCTGTGAACCCCGCCCTCCAGAGGGCGGAAAGCGGGAAGACGCTCACGTGCCGTCCGGCGGGAATGGTCCCCGTCGCGGTGGCGGCAGGTGATCGACCCGGCAAGGCGGCCCATATGACCCCCGATAGCGCATACGAGATGTACAGCAAGAACGGAGTATTCATCATCGCCGAGCGGGACGGCCCGGTAGTCGGCGCGTTCTACGCCCCCGAGCGACCCGCATCCCGGCTGGTGGCGCGGCCACGCCTTCGGCAGGCCGCGGCGCCTCTTCCTCCCCGACCTCGAACCCTCGGACGTCGCAGTTCAGTTCATCCCCGATCGCCCCAGCCTGCAGGACGACGTATGACTCTCAAACACGCCACGCACCTGGCAAATCCCATCCGCTCCAGTGACATCCTCGACATCACCGGGCATCCCGCTTCCCTCGCCGTCGCACGTCACTTCCTGAAGCGGAACCTCCAACGCTGGGGAGCGCCCAGCGTGGTGGACGACATGCTCACTGTCGGCGGCGAACTGGTGACGAACGCCGTGGACGCATGCGGTGAGATCTGCCAGACGGATCAATGGCAGATGAACGGCGTATGCAAGTACATTCGCATTCGGGTGCTGAGCTTTTCGTCCACCGTGGCCGTGGAAGTCTGGGATCGCCTACCCGGCGAACCCGAGCTGCAATCGTTCGACTCCACGCTCCTCACACATCAGCTCCCCACGACCGGGCGCGGCCTCCAGATGGTCGAAGCCCTTTCTATGCGGTGGGGCTTCTACCCCGTCGCCCCCTGGGGCAAGGTCGTGTGGGCAGAACTGGAAGTCAGCAACCAGGTGGTAAACGCGTGATCCTGGTCGACCCGATCAACGACACGACCGACCGGATCAGTTGGGGCTGGATCGCCGTGTTGTACGGCGTCCAAACCAGCAACTGGCTCCGCACCCATGAGGCGAGCAGACTCACCGGCCTGTCGCCGTCCACCCTCGTACGTTGGGCTGAACGAGGCGCCATAAGCCAGATCGCCGGGGCGCGAAGAAAGGACAACGCCTACCTGCACCCGGAGCTGGAGGTAATCCGCTGCGTCACCCACAAAATGACCGAACGTGACGGGCCGCCGAACCTCCGACTGGTCAAGGCGCATATAGAGGACGTGGTCTACAACGGGTTCAGGTGAGAATACGTGGAAAATCCGTGGTCCTTCGCGCCCTGACGGCAGTGGTCGCGGGAACGAGCTCCGCACTGCGAAAGGCGCTCGGCTGGGGAACCTGAGCCGACCGCTTCGCCAGGCTCCTGCTGTCAGGCGGCTGACACCTGCGTGACGCTGCTTCTCCGTGGGCTTAGAGCTCCTAACCAAATGATCACTGTGGTCGAGGGGTCGCTGGTACTCCAGCCGCACTTGGAGATCTTGATTCAACCAGACGATCGCGCCATGGCGTCGCTGCCACCTATGATCGCGCGATGTCGCTCGCAACGCGCTTGACCCGGCTGCTGATGGTGGTGCTGGCAGCTGGCTCCGCAGGCGCGGCCTACGCAATCCGCGCCGTGATGGACGGGCCTATCGAACAGTACTCAGGCGCCGCCTTGTCCGCGATCATCGTCTACGCGATAGTGATCTTCATCTGGCCGCGGATCTCCCCTGTGCCCGCTGGCAGCGCCGTGATCGCGTATTGCTGGTTCATCGAGTTCGCACAGCTCACTCCCGTGCCAGCGGCACTTTCCCAACGCAGCTGGCTCGCGCGCCAACTGCTAGGTGCTCGGTTCGACCTCATTGATGTCGCCTGGTACCCCGCCGGTGTCATCCCCTTGGTCGCCGCGCACTGGTTCCTCCGCGCACGTGCACGTTCCCAGGCAAACCCGACGCCCACTGAGTCTTGGAGGTCCTAGCGGAAAGATCAGCGGACGAGGCGGCGCCAGCAGATGATGGAGGCGGCCGGGGTCAGGAACGCCTCGTGGACGTCGTCGCGGATCCCCCAGCGGATGCGCAGGCGGCGGAACCAGCGCAGCAGCGCGATTGTCCGTTCGACGAAGTAGCGGTGCTTGCCCAGGCCGGAGCCGTGCTTGGTGTCGCGGCGGCCGCTCCGGTGCTTGATGCCCTTGGCTGCGACCAGCCGTCGGTCAGGATGTGGTGCTTGGAGCCCGTTCGTGCGCGGTCGACCGGGCTCGGCCCGGGCTTGCGCATGACTGGTCCTCCTTGCCCACCGCGCGGCCCGGAGCCCCGCTTCTCGGCACCAGTACCCCAGAACCCCGCTCAGTGACCATGTGATTACAGATCATCGCAACCGATGGTTGCGTGTCGATGGGGCGCGAGCTAAAGTGCAACCAATGGTTGCTACTTGCTGGGGAGGGGTCATGGAGTACGGCTCCATCGGGCGCGAGATCCATGTCGACGCCACTCCCGACGTCGTCTACGAGGTCATCACGAAACCTGAGCACATCGCGCAATGGTGGGGATTTGACGCCTCGTTCCCGGCCGTGCCGGGGGGCGACGGGCGGATGACCAGGCAACGGCGGGACGGTACCGGCACGCTCGTCGTGCCGATCCACGTCGTCGAGGCGGACGCGCCGCGGCGGTTCGTCTTCCGCTGGGTTCACCCGAAGGATCAGCAGGCGACGCCGCAGAACTCGCTCCTCGTGACGTTCGAGCTGGTGCCCGCCGACGGTGGGACGCTGCTGCGCCTGACCGAGGCCGGCTTCCGGGAGATCGGCTGGGAGGCCGCGCAGCTTGAGGCGCATTACCGCAGCCATCGTGTCGGCTGGGACGAGCACCTCCCGAACCTGGCGGCCTACGTGGCGGGCCTGGTGCGGTCGTGACCTCGACGATCGACGACGAGTTGTGGGCGGCCATCGGCGACCCGACCCGGCGTCGCCTGCTGGACGTGCTGCTCGCCGACGGCTCCGGCACGGCGACGAGCCTGAGCGGCCATCTGCCGGTGACGCGCCAGGCGGTCGCGAAGCATCTGGGCGTCCTGGAGCGCGCCGAACTGGTCGTGCCTCGCAAGGAGGGCCGCGAGGTGCGTTACGTCGTCAACGAAGCGCAGTTCGCCCGCGCCGTCGAGCAACTGGCCTCGGTCGGCGCGGCATGGGACGCGCGCCTACGCCGCATCAAGACGATCGCCGAGTCGATCCAGGCACTGCGCCCGAAAAACGAATAGGCCCGACCGTCAGGGCCCGCATGCAGGAGAGCGAGATCATGACCCAAGTAATCTTCGGGAACCATTCGGCGGTTCGAGTGCGCAGGACGGAACGGGACAAAATCCGGAAGTTCTACCGCGACGTCCTGGGCTGCGAACTCCTCAGGAAGTTCGACGACAAGGACGACTTCCGAATAGGAGACGAGTTCTATATCGCCTTTCTCTACGAAGCCGGTGACGGGCGAGATGTGGACAAGGGCGTGACCTACGCCGCAGAGGACGCCCTGACCGATGACGACTTCCTGAAGGCGATCTTCCTGGAACTCAAGGCCGAGGACGTCGAGAAAATGCGACAGAGAATCATCGACTTCGGCGTCAAAGTACTCGACGTCCCGGATCCGCACCTGTACTTCCAAGCCCCGGGAGGCCAAGTGTTCCGCCTGGTCGGCACCACCGAAGACCTCTCCAGATACGAGGGCAACTGAGAGGAGTCTTCTCATCGCCATGCCCGACGTGTTCCCGTGGATCCGTCACCTGAGCACTGAAGAGGTCCGCGCCTTCACCGTGGAGCTGGTCGAGGCTTTGTCCGATGTCAGGGTCGGCACCAGCGAGGCGGTATGAGGCTGGGAAGAGCTGTGCCGCCTCGCTGTGCCGGACGGCGACGTTAGATCTGGTTGTTGAGGAGGGCCAAGAGGAGGGTCTCGAATTTTTCGGGGTGTTCTATTTGGGTCCAGTGGCCGCATTGGGCGATTACGTAGAGGTTGGCCTTGGGGAGTGCGTCGGCGAAGTAGCGGCTTGCTTCTACCGGGATGATTCGGTCGTCGCGGCCGTGGACGCATAGGACGTCGTGTGTGATGGTCGCCAGCTCTTCGCGGGTGAAGAAGCGGCGGGTGCCGTTCGGGTCGAAGGACGCCTCGTGCGACCGGCGGACGTCGTCGCGGTTCACGTAGGACATTCGCTCGGCCACTACGCGGTCTACGGTGTCGAGCATGGGTTCTAGGTCGTACACGAACTCGCTGAGCAGGCCCTTCAGGGATTCCGCGCTTGGTGAGGCGTAGAACTCGCGGAGGTGCGTCAGGCCGGGGCTGACCGGCATGTTCGGCGCGCCGCCGCTGCCCATGAGCAGCACCTTGCCGACCAGGTCGGGACGGGCCAGCGTCATCAGGATGGCCAGTTGTCCGCCCATGGAATTGCCGACCAGGTGGACCTTCTCCAGGCCGAGGACGTCCACCAGGGCCAGTAGGGCTTCGGCTCGGAGTTCGTTGAACGGGCCCATTCCGCGGGGCGGGTCGAGCGGGTGGGTGGAGTCGCCGAAGCCGATCTGGTCGGGGGCCAGGCACCAGAAGCGGTCGCCGAGGTCGGCGATTGTGCGTTCCCAGTTCGACAGGCCCGTGGCGCCGGGGCCGGAACCGTGCAGGAAAAGTACGGCTTCCGTGGCGCGGGTGCCGGACTCGTGGAGGCGGAACGTCAGTTTGTCTCCGCCGACGCTGACCGCGATGTCGGAGGAGGTGATCGGGGAGGTCACAGGTGCACCTCCGCGGGCTTTTCGGCGCCGAGGTGGCGTCCGCCCCATGCCTTGGCCAGGGGGTCGCCGAAGAGGAAGGCGTGGCTTCCGGCGGCCACCGCGTCCTGGAACTTCGTCTGGAGAGGGTGGTCGATGAAGGCCGAACGGCCGGACGACACCCGCATCAGGGTTTGGACGGTGTCGAGGGCCGCGTTCGCCGAGCGGGCCACGTCCCAGCGCCAGAAGGCGCGCTGCTCCAGTGACGGGATCTCGTGGCGTTCCGCGTGTTGCATCAGTTCGTCGGCGGTGCGTCGCACCTTGAGGACGGCCGCGTCGAGCTGCCAGGCCGCCTCCGCGACCTGGTTCTGGACGGTCGCCTCCTCGCGGAGAAGCTGCCCGTAGTTGGTCCGGCGGCCGCGCGTCTCGCTGACCCACTGGTCGTAGAAACCGAGGCACGCGCCCAGCGCGCCCGCCGCGATGATCAGGTTGAAGGTGACGGCCCAGGGCGTCCGGTACAGCGGGCCGTCGTTCAACTCCTGGCCGGGCAGGGGCGTGCCGAGGCCGTGCGTGTAGAACACGTGCGACTGGCCGCGGTGCTCGGGGACGAACACGCCGTCCACCACGATGTCGTTGGAGCCGGTGCCGCGCAGGCCCGCGACGTTCCAGGTCTCCTCGATCCGGTAGTCGCCCTCGTCGAGGATCACGGACGTGAAGTCGGGGTACTCGACGCCGTTCAGCTCGCGCCGTCCGGCGATGCCGCCGAGGATGACGCCGGAGCAGATCCCGCTGCCGGACGAGAACGACCAGCGTCCCGACACCTGGTACCCGCCGGGGACTTTCTCGATTTTCCCGGTCGGCGTGTAGGACGACGCGATCCGCCGCCCCGGGTCAGCGCCCCAGATCTCCTTCTGCGTTTCCTCCGGAAACAATGCGATCTGCCACGGGTGGACGCCCACGACGGACGCCACCCACCCGGCGGACGCCGACGCCCGCCCGATCTCGATCACCGTCTCCGCGTACTCGGCGAGATGGACCTCGCCGCCGCCCCATCGAGCGGGCTGGAGCGCGCGGAGCACGCCCGTCGAGTCGAGCGCGGCCACCGCCTCCGCGGTGAGTTTTCCCTGCTCAGCGCTTGAAGCGTCGGCCGCCGCGAGCGCCGGCGCGGCCGCCCGCGCCTTGTCGATCATGCTCATTCGTTCCGTCCTCCGAGGAAGGTCCGCACGATCGCCTGGAAGCGCGCGGCCTGCTCGATCTGCGTCCAGTGCCCGCACTCGTTGATCACGTAGAGATCCGCCCGCGGGAGGTGTTCGGCCAGGTAGTAGCTGCACTCCAGCGGGACGATCACGTCCTGGCGGCCGTGCACCACGAGCGTCGGAAAGTCGATCTTCGCGAGGTCGTCCGGCGTGAAGCTCAGCATCTCCGGGCCGAACATCGCCCGGTGCCCCGCCTCGATCCACGGCCGCCGGACGATCGGCATCCGCTCGGCCGCGACCTTCTCCACCGTGTCGCCGAACGCGCTCTTGTCGTGGACGAACTGGATCAGCAGATCCGCCATCGCCTCCACGGTCGGGTCGTCGAAGTACGTGATCAGCTTGATCAGTTCGGGTGTCGGCTCCAGGCCGGGCATGCCGCCCGAGCCCATCAGCACGATCCCCTCGACCAGTTCGGGACGGAGCTGCGCCATCCGCAGCGAGTACATCCCGCCCATCGAGTTTCCGACGAGGACGACCTTCTCCAGGCCCAACGCGTCCACGAGCTGGAAAAGCGCGTCGATGCGGACCTCCGCCTGCGCCTTGAAGCCCTTCGGCTGCGGGTCCGGAAAACTGGAGTCGCCGAAGCCGAGGATGTCGGGCGCGACGCAGTGGAAAGTGTCGCCGAGCCCCTCGATGACCTCCCGCCAGTTCGACGCGGCCGTCACCCCGGGCCCGGAACCGTGCAGGAAGAGCAGCGTGGGCGCGCCCGGCGTGCCGGTCTGGTTGACGCGCAGGTGACGGCCGCCGCCGATCGCGACGTCCTCGACCCGGATCCCGGAGGCGCTCATTCGGCCGCCTCGGGGAGGGTCCGGAAAATTCCGGGCGGGCCGTCCAGGTACGCCTGGGAGCGGTGGTGCCCCCAGATGGACGGCAGGTCGTGCGTGCCCGCGACCCAGGTCAGGTCGTCCACCGTGATCCCGCCGTGCCCGTACTCGATCTGCATCGAGGACGGCGTCTGCACGTAGATCGACGTCATCAGGTCGTTGGTGTGCCGTCCGAGGGACAGCAGGATCTCCCGCTCCGGGTCGGCCGTGAACAGGTCGATCGCCGTGCCGAGGTCGTCGAACGACTCGACCTCCAGCATCAGGTGGTTGATCCCGGTCATGCCGGGGATCTCCGCGACGGCCAGCGAGTGGTGGCGGCCGTTGCAGTGGTAGAAGCGCAGGTTGAAGATGTCGCTCTTCACCCGGTCGGACAGGCGGAAGCCCAGCGTGTCCGCGTAGAAGGCGTTCGCCTCGTCCAGGTTCGGGACGATGAGCACGATGTGCCCGAGCCCCAGGTCGCCGGTGACGAAGCGGCCCCGCATGGGACGCCCCGGAAAAAACGAGTTCGGGTGCGAGTACTGGCCCCAGACCAGCTCATGCCGGTTGCCGAACGGGTCGGTGAACCAGTACAGCTCCGCGACTTGCCGTTCTTTCAGCTCGTCCGCGCCGCCGTCGCGCACGTCCACGCCCTTGCCGCGCAGTTCCGCGACGTACGACCGCAGGACGGTCTCGTTGCCGCAGTCCCAGCCGACGTAGCGAAGCTCGTCCCGCTCCGCCGGGTGGACGGCGATGCGGTAGCCCCGGTCGTCGACCTTGACCCGGACGGCGCCGTCCGCCCCGTCCTCGGCGATGACCGCGCCGAGCAGCCGGGTGGCGTAGTCGCGCCACTCCTCGGCCTTCGGGGACGCGATCCCCAGGTAAGCGAGTTGCGAAATCACAGCATGACCTCCGGAGCGGACGAGTCGAGAAGCGCGGCGCCGTAGTACCGGCCGACGCCGTCGGAGACGAGGAACGCGTGCCCGAGCTCGGCGATCACGTCCTGGTAGACGCGGTGGAGGGGGTGGTCGACGAAGACCGTCCGGCCGGACGCGGCGCGCATCAGCTTGTTGATCGCGAACCCGACCTCCTGGCAGCCCTTGGTGACGTTCCAGCGCAGCCGCGCCCGCTGCCGCTTGTCGAGGTGCACGCCCGCCTCGGCGGCCTCGGTGATCGTGTCGATCGCGTCGTACATCTTCATGACGGCCGCGTCGTGCACCCATTCGGCCTCGGCGAGGTGCATCTGCATCAGCGGGTCGTCGGCGTAGGTGCCGCCCCAGTTCGCCTTGCGGACGCGGGTGTCGGACGTCCAGTCGTCCAGGACGCGGCGCCCGAGCCCGAGCATCGGCGCGACGAGGACCAGGTTGAACATCACCGCCCACGGCACCTTGTAGAGCGCGGCCGGGTTGGTCTCCATGCCGGGCGCGGGACGGTCCGGGTTGTACTCGTACAGCGGGCTGGACAGGAAGCGCCGCGCGGGGATGAACGCGTCCGCGACGACGATGTCCTTGCTGCCGGTGCCGCGCGACCCGCGCACGTGCCAGGTGTCCTCGATCTCGTACTGGTCGCGGTGCAGCAGCGCGGATCCGTAGTTCGGCACCTCGACGCCCGGCGCCGCCTCGACCTTCCCGGCGAACCCGCCGAGGATCACGCCCTGCGCGTGGTCGCAGCCGGACGAGAACGACCAGCGTCCCGACACCCGGTAGCCGCCGTCGACCGGCTCGATCTTCCCGGTCGGCGCGTAGGACGAGGAGGCGTTCCAGTCCGGGTCGGACTCCCAGATCTCGGCCTGCGTCTCCTCGGGGAACAGCGCGAGCTGCCACGGGTGCGAGCCCATGACCCCGGCCACCCAGCCCGCCGACGGCGCGATCCGGCCGAGCTCGTAGACGGCGGTGAGGTGCTCACGCAGCGACAGCTCGGCGCCGCCCCAGCGCTTCGGCTGGAGGCCGCGCATCAGGCCGGACTCCTGCATGAACGTGAAGGCCCGGCCGGTCAGCGAGCGCTGCTCGGCCGACAGGTCCTCCTCGGCGCGAAACTCCGGCTCCAACCGGCGGATCTCGTCCAGGACGGTCATCGGCGTCAGTTCCTTCGGTGGTCGGGGTGGTCAGGGTGGACGGTCACCAGGTGACCGACATCTCTGTAATAGTCACTACATGGACCGTAGAGCGATCGTTCCAGGGAAGGCAAGAGGCTCCAGCGTAAATTGTGAGCTGAAGATGGCAAGCCCTGGACCGGGGTTGCGTTGCGGCGGTGACTGGTGTCACGGTTAGGCTCTGTAGTAATCACTACATGGAGGAGTCGTTGTGCCGCACACCCCGCCCTGGGAGCCGGGCCTGCTCGCGTCGCTGACCGGCGTCGGGCCCGGTCCGAGCGCCCACGACAAGCGGGTCGCGCTGCGCTCCGCGCTCGCCTCCGGCGGGGCTCCGCTGGTGCTGCCGGGCGTGACCGACGCGCTCGGCGCCCGGCTCGTGGAGGAGGCGGGCTTCGCCGCCGCATACGCGACCGGCGCCGGGCTCGCCAACGCGGGCTACGGCCTGCCCGACATCGGGCTGATCTCCCAGGCCGAGGTGGTCGACCACGCCGGACGGCTCGCCGAGGCGACCCGCGTCCCGCTGGTCTGCGACGCCGACACCGGCTACGGCGGGCCGCTCGCCGCGATGCGGACCGTCCGGCTGCTGGAGCGCGCCGGGGTCGCGGGCCTCCAACTCGAAGACCAGGAAATGCCCAAGCGGTGCGGGCATTTCGACTCGCACGCGCTGATCCCCGCCGGGCACATGCAGACCAAGATCGCGGCGGCCTGCGAGGCGCGGACGGACGACCGGCTCGTGATCATCGCCCGCACCGACGCCCGCTCCGTCCACGGGATCGACGAGGCGATCGAGCGGGGCCGTGCCTACGCCGAGGCAGGGGCCGACGTCCTGTTCGTCGAGGCGCCCCGGACCGTGGACGAGCTGGCCCTCGTCGGACGCGAGCTGGCCGGGATCCCGCTGGTCGTCAACGTCGTCGAGGGCGGCAAGACGCCGCAGCTCACGGTTTCCGAATACGCCGAACTCGGCTTCGGCGTCGTGCTCTTCGCCAACTACCTGATGCGCTCGATGCACTTCGCGGGCCGTGAGGCGCTCGCGCACCTGCGGGAACACGGGGAGACCGCGTCCCGCGCCGGACGGATGGCCGACTGGACGCAGCGGCAGAACCTCTTCAACCTGCCGAGGTTCAGCGCCGCCGAGAGCGCGCTCGACCGCGAGTTCGGGAGCTTCGGGTGAGTTCCGCCCCCGGCGGCCTGCCGGTCGAGACGGAGCTGCCCGAGCGCGTCGGCGTCCTGGTGCTGGGCGCCGGGCTCGCGGGATGCGCCGCGCTGCTCGCCGCCGCCGAGGCCGGGCAATACGCCCTGCTGCTGGAGAAGACGGGCGAGATCGGCGGCTCCACCGTGAAGTCCGCCGGACTTTCCGCCTTTTCCGAGACCGACGAGCAAGCCGAGCAGGGCATCGCCGACTCCGTCGACCTGCTCCGCAAGGACCTGCTCGACGTCGGCAAGAACCGCAACGACCCGGCGCTGGTCGACCTGTACTGCGAGCACCAGCTCGCGACGTACCGCTGGTTGAAGGGGCACGGCGTCCGGTACGGCGAGATCCACGCCGCGTCCGGGCAGTCGGCGCCGCGCAGCCACCCCACCGACACCACCCGCATGCTGGAACTACTGCTCAGGGCGGCCGGTGAGCGCGGCGCGCGGCTCATGTTCGACGCGGCGGCGGACCGGCTCCTGCACGACGGCACGCGGGTGACCGGCGTCCGCCTGGCGGACGGACGCGAGGTGCGCGTGGACGCGGTCGTCCTCGCCACCGGCGGCTTCTCCATGAACCCGGAACTGCTCGCCACGTTCGCGCCGCAAATGGAGCACGCGCTGCGCCAAGGCGGCGCGGGCAATCAGGGCGACGGCCTGAAAATGGCCATGGCACTGGGCGCGGGCCTGCGCGACACCCCTTATATCAAGGGCACTTACGGCCATTACCACGTCGAGCATCCGGACGAGGACGGCACCGGAATCCTCGCCGTCTACAAGGGCGCGATCGCGGTCAACCGCGAAGGCCGCCGGTTCGTGGACGAGTCGAGGAACTACAAGGAGATCGGGGACGCCGCGCTCGTCCAGCCCGGCGTGACGACCTGGCAGGTCTTCGACGCCCGGACGATGGCCCAGGCCAACGACGAGGTCCCCATCTACGAGTTCGCCGGACGGGAACGCGCCGGAATGCTCGCCAAGGCCGACACGATCGCCGCGCTCGAAGCCGAGATCGGCCTCCCCGAAGGCTCCTTGCAGCGGACGGTCGCCGAATACAACACGGCGATCGAGCGAGGCGAACCCGATCCGCTCGGACGGGCCCACCTGTCCGGGGGAGTCGGGAAGCCGACACCGATCGACCGTCCGCCCTTTTACGCGCACCCGTCGGGAACGGTCATGCTCGCCACCTATTGCGGGCTCACGGTCGACACGCGAATGCGCGTCCTCGACTGGTGGGGCGCGCCGATCGAGCGCCTCTACGCCGCCGGTGAGATCACCGGCGGGCTGCACGGCGCGGGCTACATGACCGGGACGTCCATCGGAAAGTCGGGCGTCTTCGGCCGCCTCGCCGGACGCAACGCGGCAAACGAGGAAAGCGAGCTCGAATGGTGAGGTCAGCGGAACTGTTCGACCTGTCCGGGCAGGTGGCGCTGGTGGTCGGCGCGGCGTCCGGCGGCCTCGGGGAGCGCGCGGCGCGGGCCCTCGCGGACGCGGGCGCGACGGTCGCCGCCGCCGACCTGCCGTCCCGCGCCGCCGACCTCGCCGCCACCGCACGCGACCGCGGCGCGAGCGCGCACGAGATCGACGTCACCGACGAAACATCCGTAACCGCTGCCCTCGATGCCGTGGTCGCCGAGCATGGACGGCTCGACATCGTCGTCAACGCGGCGGGCGTCATGCTGCGCAAGCCCTACGACGAGACGACGGTGGACGAGTTCGAGCACGTCGTCCGGGTCAACCTGACCGGGACCTGGCTGGTCGGACGCGAGGCGGGCAAGGCCCTCACCCGGCAGGGACATGGCGGGCGCATCGTCAACCTCACCACCGTCTACGCCGAACGGGTCGGTCCGGTGCCGGAGTCGGCGTACTACTCGTCCAAGGCCGGGGTTGTGAATGTCACGCGGGCGCTCGCTGCCGAACTCGGCCCGCACGGCGTCAACGTCAACTGCCTGGCCCCCGGCGTCTTCTACCCGACGCAGATGACGGCCGCGCTCGGCGCGCAGCCCGAGCGGCTGAAGTGGTTCGGCGAACGCACCATGCTCGGCCGCCTCGGCGACCCGGACGCCGACTTCGCCGGGCCCCTGCTCCTGCTCGCGAGCCCCGCCGCCGCGTACATGACCGGGCAGGTCGTGTACGTGGACGGCGGCTGGTCCGCGTGGTGACCCTCCGACCGACCCGACCGAGGAGACTCGAATGACCGCCGCCGCCAAGAAGGCCCTGCTCATGCTCGACTACCAGGCCGCGCTGTGCGAGGAGGGCCCGCACCTGCGGATGCCGCCGCTCGCCGCGCAGATCGCCGAACGCGGCGTCCTCGCGACGGCGGAGCGGGTGCTGGCCGCCGCCCGCGCCGCCGGGACGCTCGTCGTGCACGTCCGGCTGGCGTTCGACCCGTCCTACAAGCTGCGCACGAACCGGCTGCCGCGCTTCGACCCGTACGAGGAGCAGCGCGCGATGCTCGCCGACTCGCCGGAGGCGCGGATCGTGAAGGCGCTCGCGCCTCAGCCGGGCGAGCCGGTGATCGACAAGGGCTGCGTCGACCCGTTCGTCGGGACGCCGCTGCGCGACCTGCTCGCCGCCGAAGGCGTGACGGAGGTCGTGCTCGGCGGCGTCGCGACGAACCTGGTGGTCGAGTCGGCGGCGCGGCACGCCTCCGACTCCGGGCTCCAGGTGACGGTGGTGGAGGACATGTGCGCCTCCTTCCGCCCCGATTTCCACGAGTTCTCCGTGGCGAACATGCTGCCGCTCTTCGGTTCCGTGGTCGGTTCCGCCGAGCTGGAATTCTGAGAGGAGACGGCTTTGCGGACTCACCGTTATGACGTCGTCGTTGTCGGCGGCGGCGTCGCGGGCCTTTCGGCCGCCGTCTCCGCCGCCGAGAACGGCGCCCGCGTCGCGGTCCTGGAGCGCTCGCCGGAGGCCGAGACCGGCGGCAACACCCGCCACACCGAGGCTTTCCTGCGCATGAA
Source organism: Actinomadura decatromicini (assembly GCF_008121305.1). Classification (NCBI taxonomy): domain Bacteria; kingdom Bacillati; phylum Actinomycetota; class Actinomycetes; order Streptosporangiales; family Thermomonosporaceae; genus Actinomadura; species Actinomadura decatromicini. Next base: position 1,040,401 of record NZ_VSRQ01000002.1, read on the forward strand.
GTCGCTGGACGAGGTCGCGGACGGTTTCGCCGACGCCCTCGTGGACGACTTCATGGGTCACCCGGATCCGTCCATCGTCAATGACGCGGCCCTTCCTCCCCGCAGGCAGAGCGCGCTTTATCGCGCCACCCACACCGTCGACCCCGAATATGTCGCGGCGTTGGCGGAGAAGGCGCCGCCGACGCTGCGCTGGATGTCCGGGCACGGCGTGCGGTTCGATTTCATGCCGACCCCGTTCCTCACCCAGTCGACCACGCGGATGGCGCCGGTCGGCGGCGGGCTCGCCATCGTGGAGACGATGGGCAAGGCCGCCCGCGGGCTCGGCGTGGAGTTCCATTTCGAGACGACCGCGCGGCGGCTCGCCTTCTCCGAGGAGGGCGTCAACGGCGTCGTCGCGCACACGCCGGACGGGCCCGCCACGTTCGAGGGTGCGGTCGTGCTGGCCAGCGGCGGCTACCAGGGGAATTTCGAGCTGATGGCCCGCTACCACGGCGACCGGGCGCTGACCTGCCGTCCGGTCGCGAAGGGCGGGAACTACAACAAGGGCGAGGGGCTGGAAATGGCGCTCGCGCTCGGCGCCGCGACCGCCGGGAACTTCGCCCTCTTCCACGCCGAGCCGGTCGACCCGCGCAGCGGCGAGCCCGAGGCCGCCATCTTCTGCTTCCCCTACGGCGTGCTCGTCAACAAGGACGGGCGCCGTTTCGTGGACGAGGCGCGCGGCACCGTCGACGCCTGGTACGAGCGGACGACCCGCGCCATCCAGGCCCAGCCCGAAGGGATCGCCTGGGTCATTCTCGACCGGCGGGGAATGGCGGTGCCGAACCTGATGGCGGGCGTCCGCACCGACATCGCGCCCGTCAGCGCCGACACCATCGGCGACCTGGCCCGCCGCCTCGAACTGCCCGTCGAGGCCGTGGAGTCGACCATTTCCGAGTACAACGCGGCCTGCCCGCCGCCGGACGGGTTCGACCACACTCGTCCGGACGGGCTCGCGACCAGCGGGCTCACTCCCGCGAAGTCGAACTGGAGCCGTGCCATCGCGGACGGGCCTTTCACGGCCTACCCGATAATGGCGGCGAACGTGTTCAGCTTCGGCGGCCTCAAGACGACGGCGGAGGCCGAGGTCGTCGACCGCGACGGCCGCCCCATGACCGGCCTCTACGCGGCCGGGGAACTGACCGGGCTGTACTACTCCAATTACACCGGCTCGACGTCCGTGCTGCGCGGCGCGACGTTCGGACGCATCGCCGGCGTGAACGCCGCCGCCCTGGCGCTGGGGACGTGAGCATGCGCATCTGGCACCAGTCGTTCACCGTTCTGGACGACGTCCCGCATTACCGCGACGCGCTGGCCCGGCACCTGCGTTCGCAGGCACGTCCCGACACCGAGATCGAATTCCACGGGATGAAGGCGGGCACGTATCCGTCCGACTATCCGGGAACGCACATCGGCTACGCCTACCTCTCCGGGCTGCACAAGGAGCAGTTCGTGCACGCCGCGCTCCAGGCCGAGGACGAAGGCTGCGACGCCTTCCTCATCGCCACCATTCCCGACACCGCGTACGAGGAGGTCCGGACGCTGGTCGACATCCCCGTCGTCGCGTTCGGGCAGACGTCCGTGCTCATGGCCGCGCAGCTCGGCGACCGCGTCGGGATCGTCAATTTCATCGGCGCCCTCGAACCGCGGCTCCGCCGGAACATGCGCGACTACCGGCTCGACCCGCTGGTCGGCCCCATCGTCCAGGTGGACGCCGAATTCTCCGACGTCATGGCCGCCTACGCCGATCCGCAACCACTGCTGAAAGCCTTCACGTGGGCCGCGCGAAAGGCGATCGAGGCGGGCGCGAACGTCATCGTGCCCGGCGAGGGCCCGCTGAACGTGTTCCTCGCCGACCAGGGCGTCTCCCGGGTCGACGACGTGCCGGTGCTCGATTCCCTCGGCACCTGCGTGCGCGTCGCGGAACTGCGCGCCGCGCAATTCCGGGCCACCGGTCTCGTCCCCGCGCGCCGGGGCTTCTACGGCGCGCGCCCGCCGCGCCCGCTCGTCGACGCCGCCCGCGATTTCTACGGGACGAACAGGACCCTGACGTGACCGCCTGGGACACCGAGGTCGACATAGCCGTCGTCGGCGGCGGAGCCTGCGGGGTGATGACCGCGCTCCGCGCCGCGCGCAATCCCGGCCGTCTCGTCGCCGTATTCGAGAAGTCCACGCGCGAGGGCTGCAACGCCGCCATCTCGTCGGGGTCGCTCGCCGCCGGAGGCACCCGCTGGCAGGCGGCGGCGGGCATCGAGGATTCCCCGAAGCGGCACGCCGACGACATTCTGCGGGCGAGCGGCGACGAGGAATGGCGTCCGGTGGTGGAGGCGCTCTGCGCCGCCGCCCCGCACGTCGTGGAATGGATCGCCGACACCGGATACCCGATCGAACTCGGCACCGACATGCCCCGCGCCGGAATGACCGCGCGGCGGCTGCACACCGACACCGGACGGCTCGGCGGCGCCCGGCTCATGCGCCACCTGCGCGCCGTTCTCGAAACCCACGACAATGTCGCCTTCGTCGACGAGGCGCCCGTCGTGGACCTCGTGTCGCACGAGGGCCGGGCGGTCGGCGTCGTCGTCTCGCAGAACGGCTCTCTCCAGCGCGTCAGGGCCGACGCGGTCGTCCTCGCCGCCGACGGTTTCGCGGGTAACCAGGCGTTGGTCGCGGAGCACCTCGCGTACCTCGGGACGCCTTTCTACGGCGGAGTGTCCACGTCCACCGGAGACGCGCTCGCCTGGGCGCTGCGCCTCGGCGGGCAACTGCGGAACATGGGCGCGGGGCTGCGTTCCGGACTGGTCGTCGTCGGCCACGGGACCCGCGTGTCCCCGGCGCTGCCGTTCAACGGCGCCGTCCTGGTCAACCGCGACGGCGAGCGTTTCGTGGACGAGGAGTCGAAGGGCTATTCGTCCATGGCGGGAGTGCTGCGGAACCAGCCGGGCGAGCGCGCCGCGATGGTCTGGGACGCCACCGCCATGGCCGCCACCCGCGAATCGGAGATGATGCGCGAATGCCTCGCCGCGGGGGCCGTTCACGACCGTCCGACCGTCGAGGAACTCGCGGGTTCCCTTAGCCTGACGGCGGCGGACACCGAGCGCGCCCTGACACCGCTGCCGGGCCGCCGCCCCCTCACCGCGCCCTACCATTTCGCCTGGGTCACCCACGGCCTTCTCACCACCCAGGGCGGCCTGGTGATCGACCCGTCCGGGCGCGTGCTGAACGCCGAAGGCGAGCCGATCCCCGGGCTTTACGCGGGCGGCGGGACCGCCTGCGGCCTCGCCGGGCCCCATTCGGACGGCTACCTTTCCGGCAACGGCCTCCTGTCCGCCTTCGGAATGGGCTGGATCATCGGCGGCGGCCTGGCCGCCGTCACCGTTCCCGGCCTCCCGTAGCCGCACCGGCTTTTGCCCGCCATGGAGACGCGCCGGGCGTATGGGCGCAACCCTGTCGACGACCTACGGTCCCTTGGTGGTCTTTTCCCAAATCGCTTTGTTTGACTGGAGGAAATGCGCGAGAGAGGAGATCACCATGCCGGCCCCACCGTTCCAGCCCCCGGAGATGAAGTATCCGCCGATCACGAGCGGCGCGACCGTCCGGCAGTGGCAGCAGCAGATGAAGAACCGCGGCTGGAACCTCGTCCCGGACGGGAAGTACGGCCCGATCAGCGAGCGGATCTGCGTGAACTTCCAGCGCGAGCACCGGCTTGAGCCGGACGGCATCGTCGGCCCGATCACCTGGCGGGCCGCCTGGGAGGCCCCGAGCACGCTCGCCCCGCAGGCCCCCGCCGAGGTCCTGCACGTGGGCTCCTACGGCGACGCCGTCGCCGTCTGGGAGGAGCAGGCGGACCACCGCGGCTGGCCGGTCAAGCACGTCGACAGCTCCTTCGACGAGGAGACCGCCGCCGCCTGCAAGGCGCTCCAGGCCGCCTACGGCCTGCCGGTGACGGGCAATGTCGACTACCAGACCTGGGACGCCGCCTGGCGCGAAGCGGCCCCCGCCTAGCCCCTCCGGACGGCCGGGAGGCCGGATGAGCCGCTGGACCGACTGGATCCCCGGCGCCGCGCGGCTCCGGGAGCGGCTGCGCGAGCGCGGCTCCTGGGTGCTCTGCGAGGAGGTGCGCGCGGGCATCCGCGAGCTGGACGTCCTCGTAGCCGCCCGCAGGAACGACGGCAAGGTGTCCCGCCAGGACGCCGAGCTGCTGCGCGGCGCCGACGACGCCCTGCGCGAGGCTTCCCGCACCATCGCCCTCGACAGGCACCGCAGGGGCCTCACCGCGTCCCACGTGACGAGCGCCCAACTGCACCTGAACTCCGGGCGCTCCCTGTGGATGCGGACGCTGTCGCCCCGGGACCTCCAGTGCTACCTGCCCGCGATGATCGCCACGGTCAAGCAGTACCTGGTGCCGACCGACGAGAACCGGGCCGTGGTCGAGGAGATCGCCGGCCGGGTGCGGAAGTCGCAGGTCACCGGGCGTCCCGCGCGGCTGTCCGGGGACCAGCTCGTCACCCTGGTCGCGTCGGTGTCCGCGGCGCGGCAGGCCGCGCTGCGGGAGAAGCTGCGCGCCAACAGCTTCGTGCGGATCGTCCACTGGGTCACGATCTCCCTGTTCCTGCTCGTGATCGTCATCGGGGTGCTCACCGCGTGGCGGGACTCGGCCGTCCCGCTGTGCTTCTTCCCCGTGTCGGCGCCCGGCTCGAACGGCGAGGTCAGCGTCGTCTGCCCGGTGGGCTCCAGGATGGACGTCCCGCGGGCCGACGTCGCGGCGGTCACCCGGCAGACCGCCGGGTGGGCGGACTACGTCGTCGTCGAGATCGTCGGGATCGTCGCGGCCGGGATCGCGGCGGCGACCGCGCTACGCAAGATCCGCGGGACGTCCACCGCGTTCGGCATCCCGGTCGCGCTCGCCATGCTCAAGCTCCCGACCGGGGCCCTCACCGCCGTGCTCGGGCTGCTGCTGATGCGCGGCGCGTTCGTCCCGGGGCTCAACGCGCTCGACTCGTCGGCGCAGATCATCGCCTGGGCGGTCGTCCTCGGGTACTCGCAGGAGCTGTTCACCCGGTTCGTCGACCGGCAGGGGCAGGCCGTGCTGGACAGCGTGCGCGAGCCCGTCCCCGCCACGCCCTCGGCGGCGCGGCCCGCGCCCGCCGCGCCCGCGTCCGCGACGGGCCGCGCCCCGCCGCCCTGACCCTTGGTCCCCTTGACCCTTGGTCGCCTTGACCTTCTCCTAGAAGACCAGTTCCTAGAAGACCAGGGTCCAGCCTTCGCGGGACGCCTGCTCCCGCGTGTAGGCGACGCCGTCCACCTTGAGGCCGTCCGCGTTCAGCAGGGTGATCGCGCCGCCGCCGTTGCCGAGCTGGACGGGCGGCGCCAGCGGCACGGCGAGCGCCGCGCCCGGCTCGATCGTCCCGGACAGCGGCAGCCGGTTCTTCAACCGGTCCGCGATCGACCAGCCGTCGAGGACGATCCGCCCCGGCGACGCGTTCAGCAGCGTGACGGTCTCGTGCTCGGGCGCGGGGCCGACCGGGTTCACCAGCGCGCCGACGATCCGCACCAGGCTGTCGGGCGAGCCCGGGCCGGGGGCGGGGCCGGGGTCGCCGGTGTCGGGGATCGTGTGCCCGGTGGTGTCGTCGGTGTGCCACGACTGCGACCCGAACGCCAGGAACAGCGCGATCCAGCGTCCCGACGACAGCCGGATGAGGAGGCCGCCGTCCTGCCAGACGCCGTCGTCGGCGGTGAACCGTCCGGTGTTGCCCTGGTTCATGTGGATGTCGTGGACGCCGTTCCCCGGCGCGAACCCGAAGATCTTGTCGCGCTTGTCCTCCGGGCCCCAGCGCTGCCCGAACGCGAACACGCGGGCGTCCTGGTCGTTCAGGGCCTTCTGGACGTGGTGGTCGAGGAACTCCCCGAGGTCGTTGTCGGGGCCGGGCAGGCTCGTCGGCGCGGGACGCATCGCCGTCCGGTCGAACAGGTTCCCGCGGACGAAGTCGAGCGCCGCCCCGCCCGGCTTGCTGTCGAGCGGGGTGAACCCGTCCGCCAGCCCGGCGACGGCATCGGTGACCGGATGCCTGAAATCGTCGACGGCCAGGTAGAGGAGGTCGGGCGGGGAGGTCTGCGAGCGGATGTTCACCGCGCAGCGGAAATCGGTCTCCCCGGCCTTGAGATGGATCTGATAATGCGGCGTATCGGTCGTTTCGATACGGCGGTCGGCGACCGCCGCTTTGAGCACGCCATAACCGTCGATCGGCATCGCAGCCACCCTCGCGTTCGTCCGGGCGGCGGCCCCGAACGCGCCGCCCTCGCACATCTCGACGGTCGCAGTATCGCCGAGTCGCGTACAGTCGCTTTCCCGTACTTGGCCAAAACCGGTAATGATCCAGCCGCGCCCCGTTCACTCCGCGGGCTTGGCGATCACGAGCCGGTCGGCGGTCCTGGACAGGACGGTGATGCCGTACGGCGCGCCCCGTCCGGCCGGGAACGCGACGGCGATCCGGTCGGGGCCGTGCCGCTCCCAGCGGCCCCGCACCTCGCGCGGACGGTCGTCCGGGCCGGGACGGTACTCGGCGAACGTGCCGTCCGCGCGGAACTCGATGCGGCGCCGGGGCCGCCGCGCCGGACGGAACGGGTGGTCGGCGGGCCGGTACACGGCGGCCTCCTCGGTGTCCTCCTCGAAGGCGTGGATCCAGGCGCCGGTCACGTCCGGCGGCGCACCGTCGGGCGCTCCGTCGGGCGCTCCGTCGGGCGCGCCGGAGCCGCTCACGAGCCGGAGCCGTGGCCGACGAGCCCCAGCATGTTCTGGATGTCGGTGAGGACCTCCCTGGTCAGGCGCTCGGAGTCGTGCAGGAGCTGCTCGACGTCGCCGTCCTGCCCGGGAACCCCGGCGGGCTCCTTCGCGGCGGCGGGCGCGGGCGCGGCGGCGGGCGCGGGCGCTGTCCCGGCCTGGTGCGCGACGACGAACGAGGCGCGCGGACCGTCCAGGCAGGCGTTGATCCGCTCGCGCTGCCCCTTGGTGAACATGAACATGGTGTCGTCGTCGACGTAGTCCATGTAGTTCACGAACATGTCGCCGTTCGGCCCGTTGTCGCAGGTGATGTGCGGGAACTTAGGCTTGCCGGTGTTGGAGTCGGCCTGGTTCGGCGTGTCGGCGACGCGGTCGTCGTTGGTGCACGCGCCGTCGTCGTCGCCCCAGATGTGGAAGAGGTCGAGCCAGTGGCCGATCTCGTGGGTGGCGGTGCGTCCCCCGTCGAAGGGGGCCGCGGCGGTGCCGGTCGTCCCGAACGCCGTGTCCAGGATGACGACGCCGTCCGTCTGCGGAGGCCCGCCGGGGAACTGCGCGTAGCCGAGCAGGCCGCCGCCCAACCGGCACACCCAGATGTTGAGGTACTGGTCGGTCGGCCATGGGTCGGACCCACCGGTCGCAGCGGCCTTCACCCCATCGTTGGCGTCGAAGCCCGTCTGGTCGGTCTTGACCCGGACGATCCCGTCCGTGGGATTGCCGAGCGGGTCGGTCGTGGCGAGGGCGAACTGGCACTCGTTGTCGGCGACGAGCGAGCGCCACACGTCCGGCACCTTCGACACATCCGGGTTGGTGGCCCGGTAGTCGCGGTTGAGGACGTCGATCTGGCTGGCGATCTGCGCGTCGTCGATGTTCTGGTCCGCGTCGTTGTAGACGACGTGGACGACGACGGGGAACGTCACCACGCCGCGCCGCGCGGCGCTGCGCCGTCCGGTCTCGTACATGAGCGCCCGGTTCTCGATCCGCTGCCGCTGGGCGCGGTAGGTCATGCTCTCGTTCAGCAGCCTGCGGTGCACCTGCATGGCCCCGCACAGGTCGCGTCTCGGCGGCGGGAATGGGCTGGTCTCGGTCATGGCGGGGTCCGTCCTTTCGCGTGTCGGTTTTCACCGCCTCTTCGCCAGACCTACCAGCCGCCGTTTCTGAGGCGCGTTGCGATAATCCAAAACCTCCTCAAAAGCTGTCGTTCATTGGCCTTTCAATACTTCGGGCCGGTTAATGAATTGTGCGGGGGGCCGCCCGATCGCGGCCCCCCGCACAATCTCCTGGGACGGTCAACGCCCCGCGGACTTCTCGTGCTCCGCCCCGGAGACGGGCGCGGGGACCGGACGCTCCGGCCGCGGCGTCCGCAGCGTGGCGGCCACGAGGCCCGCCCCGACGAGGGCGACCAGCCCCGCGCCGACGAACGCGGCGGAGAACCCGTCGGTGAGCGCGGGCAGGTTCCCGACCTGGTCCGCTCCGGCCGACGCGGCGATCGCGGTCATCGCCGCCAGTCCCAGCGCCGACCCCACCTGGTAGCTCGTGTTGACGATGCCGGAAGCGAGCCCGCCCTCCTCCGGGCGCGCCGCCGAGATCGCGGTGCCGAGCGACGGGATGAACGCGAGCGACATGCCGAGCGCGGCGAGCAGCGAGGCGGGCAGGACGTCCACCCAGTACGAGCCGTCCGAGCGGACGAGCGACAGCCAGCCCATTCCGGCGGCGAGCACCAGCAGGCCCGCGACGGTGACGGCCTTCGGCCCGAACCGGCCGATCGCCCGCGGCGCCAGCACGATCATCCCGAGCATGATCAGCACCGTCATCGGGACGAGCGCGGCGCCCGACGGGAAGGCGCTGTAGCCGAGGACCTGCTGCAGGTAGAGGTTCAGGAAGAACCACATCGGGATCCACGCGCCGCCGAGCAGCAGTTGCGCGAGGTTCGCGGCGCCCAGGTTCGGCGCCCGGAAGATCGACAGCGGCATCAGCGGGGCGCGCCGGGACGCCTGGACGCCGAGGAACGCGCCGAGCAGCGCCAGCCCGGCGGCGAGCACCAGCCAGGTCTCGCCCGCGTCCCAGCCGACCTCGGGGGCGCGGACGACGGCGAACACGATCGCGCCGAGCCCGGCCGTGGAGGTCAGCGCGCCGACCACGTCCACCGAGCCGCGCGCGCGGCCGCTGCCGCCGGGCATCAGCGCGGGCGCGGCGGCCAGCGCCAGGACGGCGATCGGGATGTTCACGTAGAACACCCACGGCCACGACACGTACTCGGTGATGACGCCGCCGAGGAACACCCCGGCCGTGCCGCCCGCCGGGGCCGCCGCCCCGTACAGCGACAGCGCCTTGGTCAGTTCGCGCGGCTCGGAGCCGAACAACATCATCAACAGCGTGAGCGCGGCGGGCGCGATGAGCGCCGCGCCGACGCCCTGGAGGGCGCGCCCGGTCAGCTCGACCTCGACGTTCCCGGCGGCGCCCGCCACGGCGGACCCGGCGAGCAGGACGACCCATCCGGCCGAGAACAGCCGCCGGGCGCCGAACAGGTCGGACAGCCGGCCGCCGAGCAGCAGCAGGCCGCCGAACGCGACGACGTAGGCGTTGAAGACCCAGGACAGGTTCTCCTGCGAGAAGCCCAGGTCGTCCTGGATGCGCGGCAGCGCCACCCCGATGATCGAGGTGTCCATGATCACCATGAACTGGGCCAGCGCGATCAGCGCGAGCGCCCACCAGCGGCGGCTCGCGGACGGTGCGGAACGAGCGGACATGACCATCTCCTTCTCCTACCCCTAGGGGGTATATATCCGGAAAACGGGGCTTACCCTAGGGGGGTATCTCCGAAACGTCAACCCCCAGGTGGGGCGCGGGCGGGTCAGCCGATCGTCGTAGGCCCTCGGTCCGAAAGTCGCCGTCTTCCGGTACCTGAGGACGAGGGTCCGATCGACGTTCAGCCGACGCGCGGGCCGCCCGCCTCCGGAGAGGGTCGAGAGGAGCTCATCGATCCGTTTCGGGAGGCGGAATGGGAATCAAGCGGACGGTCGCGGCCTCGGCCGCGGCGATGCTGGTGATCGGCGTGCCGCTGGCGACGCTGCCGCGGTCGGCGTCGGCGGGGCCCGGCCTGCGGCTGTTCGTCGCGCCATGGGGGAACGACGCCTGGCCGGGCACCATCGAGCGGCCCTTCGCGACACCGGAACGCGCGCAACGGGCCGTTCGGAAACTGACGGCGACAATGGCGTCGGACGTCGTGGTGGATTTCCGGACGGGCTTGTACCGGCTGGCGGAGCCGCTCACCCTGACGGATGACGCGGGCGACTCCGGCCGCAACGGCCACCGCGTCATCTACCAGGCGCACGGCTACGGGACGCCGCACCAGGAGAAGGTGACGCTCAGCGGCGGGCGCGAGGTCACCGGCTGGCGGCCCGCCGAGAACTTAAAAGGGTTCTGGCGGGCCGACGTCGGGGGAACGGACGTCCGCCAGCTCTACGTCAACGACCGGCGGGCGCCGCGCCTCAGCCGCGGTAGTTCGGGGCCTGACGGCGGCGTGCTGAAACTGACGAGGACCGGTTACACCACCACGAGCGCCGTTCCGCGGACGTGGCGCAATCCCGCCGACATCGAGTTCGTCTACCGGTACTCGTATGTCGAAGGCCGGTGCGGAGTGGCCGGGATCTCCGGCGGCGCCGGTAAGACCACGATCACCATGGACCAGCCGTGCTGGGACATGGCCCGCAACCTGTACGGCGCCGAAGCGCTCAAGGAATGGTTCGCGATCGAGAACTCGCCGAGCTTTCCGAGCAGGCCGGGCAGCTGGTATCTCGACCGTTCCCGGCCCGGTCGGCATGTGCTGCTCTACCGTCCGCTGCCGGGGGAGGACATGCGCCGCGTGCGGGTGACGGCCCCTGTCCTGCAATCCCTCGTCAATGGTTCGGGACGGCCCGGACGTCCATTGCACGACATCGCCTTCAAGGGCCTGACGTTCGCCCACGCGACGTGGCTCGCGCCCAACGAGCCGGGCGGATTCGCCGCCGCGTGGAGCATGTACATGCGTCCGGCGAAGGACGGCATGACGGCGTTGACGGTGCCGGGTAACGTCGCCTTCCACACGTCCGAGCGCATCACCGTGGAGGGCAACCGCTTCGCTCACCTGGGCGCCCAGGCGCTGGAGTTCTCCAAGAACAGTTCGTACAACGTCGTCGACGGGAACGTCGTCACGGACGTCTCGGACGGGGGAATCCTGCTGGGCGTCGTCCCGCCCGACATGAAGGGCACGAATCGCGGCAACCGCGTCACCAACAACTGGATTCACGGGACGGGGGCGGAGTACAGCGCGTCGTCCGCCATCTGGGACACCGCGACGCAGCACACGACCATCGCCCACAATCAGGTCAACGACGTCCCGTACAGCGGAATCCTGTCCGGGCCCAGCGAGGATCTGCGGGGCATCATGCGCGGCAACCGGATTCTCGATAACCGGGTGTTCCGCACCAACCGCCTGCTGGCGGACGGCGGCGGCATCTATCTGCGCGGCGAGCAAGGGACGGGCTTCGCGGACGGCGCCGTCATCAGCGGCAATGTCGTCACCGAGAGCAAGTTCAACCCCGAATGGAACGTCGGGATCTACACCGACGACAGCACCAATTGGGTCACCGTGGATCGCAACGTCGTCTACGACTACGTCGCCTCGATCGGCGGATGCAGCGAGGAGTGGGGGAACCGGCCCGTCCAGAACGTGCGCTATCGCGGCAACTTCTGGGACGACGCCGTCCCCTCCTGGGTGAAGCGCCGCGAGTTCCCCGGGGCCTGGCCTCCGGCCGACGAGCAGAACCCGGAAGAGGGGTGCGGCGAGCCACGGAAACTGCACTTCGAGAGGAACACGAAGCTGTCTCCCGCCAATCCTGGACGGGCCTGCGGCGCGGATCCGCGGTGCGTGGCGATCGTCCGGAACGCTGGGCTGCTCCCGCCTTACCGCCACCTCCTCCTAACGCCATGACACGCCCGGCTTGGACGACCTGGTCATTCGCGCGTCGCCACTGATCGACTGCGGTGTTCGCCGCCCCTCGCCGTGCGCGATGGGTTGGAATGAGCGTGTAGGTGAGGACACGCAGAGTGATCAAACAGAGCTGATGCGGCGGCCTCTACGCGGCCGTCTGTGCCATCGCTGGACGCTCCCTCACCCGCGAAGAATGGGCGCGCTACGTCCCCGGGCAGAAGTTCCGCACCATCTGCTGATCGCGGCCTTCCGAATCGGCGTCCGGCGCGGCTCGCGAGCCTTCTTATTAGAGGACAAGCAAGATCATATGCTGAGGTCCAACATAAATACGGTGACCCGGTTCGGGTGGTGCGGAGAACAGTTATTAAGGGGCGAGTGGTACTCTCGCCGGGGGTCGGGAAAACCATAGTTTTAAATGGAGTGTGCATGGAAAGCGGCTCGCGTAGGGCTGTCGCTCCCGCGTCCCACGTCACCGGCGATGACCGGCGGCGAATCGGGGAAGTCCGTGACTATCTGCGGTCCCGGAGTGACTCCGATGCCGTGGCCGATGTCCTGCCCTTGAACGCTCCACTTGAGATGGTCGAGGCGGTGACCGAGAACTGTGCGGTGGATCACGTCGGCTGCCTCGTCTTCTCCTCCGATATTCAGGCCGTGCGGTCCCATCTGCGGGATCTCGGGTTTCGGCTGACGCGGCCGAGTTCCGGGGCGCTGGTGCGCGACCGGCTCGCCGTCCGGTACCGCGTCCCGGAAACTCGATTGAAGTCCGGGTGCCTTGACGTCAAGGCCGTCCAGGCGCAATTCCCGGACGATATGTCCCGTGGCGTCGAGCTCTTCTGCGTCGATCCGGGCGATGAACTCGACGCGCTCGCACTGCGCGACGAGCGTGTGGCGCAACACGAGAACCATCTCGCCGTGCGGCTCACCGATCCCGCCCTTCTGGAGGAAGTGCGGGACGCTCTCGGACGTCCCGGCGGCCCGCGCGCCGACGGCGGCGGATACGACCCGGACCACGGCGAAGTCGGCGCCACCGTGCTGCACTTCCGCGCGGACGGTCGCACCGAGCTGGGCTGGCCGCGCCGCCTGGAGGTCATCGCCTCGGGACGGCACACCGATACTCTGCTGCGCCATTTCGCCGCCGAGACCGCTTCCCGCGAAGCCGACGAAGAGGACCGGCGGCTGCTGCGCCGCCTGACCGGCGCCTGGGCCACCCAGGCCCTCCGCGCGATGGCCGAGCTCGACCTCTCCGACCACCTCGCCGAACGCCCGCTGTCGTGCGCGGAACTCGCGAACCTCACCGGTGTCGACGCCGACCGGCTCCACCGGCTGTTGCGCGCGTTGTGCCACCCCTGGATCGGCGCGGTCGCACCGTCCGGGCGGGCGGCCTTCGCGCTGACCGACTTGGGCCGCCGCCTTTCGCGCGACGCACCGAACTCGATGCACCATCTCGCGCGGATGTACGGGGACCTCTTCTACGCGAGCTTCGGCGCGCTGACGGAGGGAATCCGGGACGGCGCGCAGCCCTTCACGAGCGTGTACGGGCAAGCGCCGTTCGACTACCTCACCGACCATTCGCGCCAGCGGCACCTTTTCACCCGGGCGATGGCCGAGGGATCGGCCTTCTTCGCGGACGTCGCGACCGTCGTCGACCTCTCGGAGGCCGCGCTCGTCGCCGACATCGGCGGCGGGAACGGCGAGCTGCTCGCCCAGTTGTGCGACACCCACCCGCACCTGAAATGCGCGCTGCTGGAGCGTCCCGAGGTCATCGGCGCGGCCAGGGACAACCTCGACGCCCGGGGCCACCTGGACCGCTGCTCCTTCTTCCCCGGCTCCTTCACCGACAGCGCGCACATGCCGGTCGGCGCCGACGTCTACATCGTCGCCCGGATCCTGCACGACTGGGACGACGAGAAGTGCCTTTCGATCCTGCGCGCCATCCGGGCCGCCGCGACCACCGAAAGCACGCTGCTCGTCATCGAGCGCCCCCTCTCCGACGATCCCAGCGACCCTTGCGTGTCCGCGCTGTGGGACCTCAACATGCTGGTGAACAACGTCGGCGGACGAGAGCGCACCCGCGACGAATACCGCCGCCTTCTCGACAGGGCGGGATTCACGGTCATCGGCGAGCGGCCGCTCCGCCTCGACATCTCGGTGACGATCGCCCGCGTCCACGAAACACCAGGAACCGCAAGGCCCACGGCCGACTAACCGCTCGCATGGGCTACGACGACCTCAACGTCCTCCATGCGGCCATGATCGCGAAGGCAGCCTTGGAGGTGATCGTCTGAGGACGTTGGTGCTGCGTGACGGTGTCTCGCAGGTCGACGTCGATGACGCCTGACGACCGTCTCGCGGAGCGGTACACCGTCCGGGACGCTTCCGATGCACCTTCGCCGGGGTGGCCGAAATCGGCGACTCGCCGTTCTCCGTTCACCGCCGCGACGGCCCTGCCGTGACCCGCACGGCTACGCCGGAGCGGAACGCGCCGCCACCTCGCCAGGGAGACCAGGCGTCTCACGCTCGGCCGCTCGGTTTTGTCGGACAAAGTCCGCACGCGCACAGAAGAAGAACCGGGAACGCCCTCCAGCCTCGATCACAACACCCGCCCATCGCCGTCCACGGCGAGGACCGCCGCCCCGGCCAGCGGGATTACGGCCTTCCCTACCCCGCCAAGCGGGTTTTATCGGTAATTTACGACAAAGCGAGTTCGTTCCCGCGTCGCAGCAGGTCAGCGGCCCTACCCGATCGCACACCATCCTTGTCAGACGAAGTGAGAATGGTGATGACCGAAACTCGCTATGTGGATCCAGGTGCCCTCAATCCGGTCTGGCATTCCCATTGACGGTGTGGATACTTGATCATGTGCGTATCTCAACTGCGGCAATGGGAAGCTCGGTGTTCCTCGCTCTCGCCCCGGGAACGGTGGCCGGACTCGTCCCCTGGTTACTGACGAAATGGAATGCGAACCCGTGGTGGCTCCCGGTGCGGGCGCTGGGCGCGGTCCTGGTCGTGGCGGGCGGGGCGGTGCTCCTGCACAGTTTCGCCAAGTTCGTGTTCGAGGGACGGGGCACACCCGCACCGGTCGGCATGCCAGAGCGCCTCGTGGTCGGCGGAATGTACCGCCACGTGCGCAACCCGATGTACATCGCGCTGGTCGTCGCCGTCATCGGGCAGGCGCTGCTGCTCGGACGCCCCGTCCTCTTCGGCTACTCGGTCGTCGTCGCCGCGCTGATGTGGGTGTTCGCGACCTTCCACGAGGCCCCGCTGCTGATCGAGCAGTACGGCGAGGAATACGAGCGCTACCGGTCGGCCGTCCCCGGATGGGTGCCCCGGTTGCGCCCCTGGCACGGCTGACCCGGCACTCGACGAATGACTCGACACCAAAACGAATGACCCGACACCGAACGAATGACCCGACGTCCAACGAGTGACCCGACAGCGAAAGGAGAGAGTTCGCCGTGATTCTGGTCACCGGCGGCACCGGGAATGTGGGCGGTCATGTCGTCCGCCAATTGGTCGAGGCGGGGGAGAGGGTGCGGGTTCTCACCCGCGACCCTGACGCGCATTCGTTTCCGGACGAAATCGAGGTCGTCCCCGGAGACCTGAGACGTCCGGAGACATTGGCGGCGGCGCTGGCAGGCGCTCCCCGGGTGTTCCTGTTCCCCGTCATGAGCGGTCTCGACGGTTTTCTGGGCGCGGCGTGCCGCGCGGACACCCGCCATCTCGTCATGCTGTCGTCGGCGGCCGTCACCTTTCCCCGGCTCGGCTGGATAGGCGAGATGCATCTGCGGCTGGAGAACGAGGTCGGCGCGTCCGGAATCCCGTGGACGTTCGTCCGCCCGGACGCGTTCATGACCAACGACCTGGCCTGGAAGCGGGAGATCCAGGAGGCCGGGGTCGTCCGCGCGGCGTACGGGAACGCCGCGACGGCGCCCGTCGACTCGCGCGACATCGCGGCCGTCGCCGTCCGGGCACTCCTCGATGAGCGCGCCGGGGAGTCGTTCACCCTCACCGGCCCGGAATCGCTCACCCAGTACGAGCGGGTGCGGATCATCGCGGACACGGTCGGATGGCCGGTGCGTTTCGAGGAACTGTCCCGGGACGAACACCGGGAACTGATCCTCCGGCGGCACGCCGGACTGCCCGAAGCGGGCGTCGACGAACTCCTCGACCTGCTCGCCGAGAACGTCGGAAGAAGCGCCGACGTGTTCCCCACGGTCGAAGAGGTCACCGGCCGTCCAGCGTTCACCTACGCGGAATGGGCCGCCACCGCGGGCTTCGCTCGCACCCGACCCTGAGTCCGAGCGCATGAACGCGCCGCCGGGCGGAAAGCACAGCCCGGCGGCGCGTCCTAAATGCGACCTAAATGCGACCAGCTGCTACCGCCACGGTTCAGTGGCTCGCCTTGCAGTACTGGTCCTGCTTTCCGATGGCCCGGTAGGGGCAGTCGGCGAACTCCGCGAGAATGAGGAGCGGGTCCCGGTTGATCTGGGTCAGCGACTCGATCTGCGAAGGCGCCGGGTAGAAGCTGCCGCCGCCGAGTTCGAACGTGTAGGAGAAGATGCGCTGGTCTCCCCACGTCCAGTCGCCGGAGCTGCCGTCGTTGATGTAGAGGTCGCTCGACTGTTCAGGCGTGTACCCGTTGATCCGGGCGACCTGGGTGCCGATGGCGCGGTGCGCGGCCTCCTCGTCCGCCGACATCGAGCCGGAGACGGTGTCGGCCGTCGTGTACCCGAACGGCCACAGCACCAGGTTCGCGACGGAGTGGATGTCGAGGAACATCTTGATCTGCTGCTTGCCGCCGATGTTCCGGCTCCGGATGAAGTTCGTGACGGCCTTCAGCTCCGGCGCCGACTCGGGCGACGGCCCGCGGTAGGTCTCGCTGGACGGGCTGGTGGACGACCCGCCGCAGCAACCCCACTTGAAGTTGTAGTTGCGGTTGAGGTCGGTGCCCTGCCCCTGCCGGTTCTTGCGCCACATCCGCCCGGCCTGGGTGTCGCTGGTCATGTCGTAGATCTGGCCGTCCACGTTCAGGATCGGGATGATCCAGAACTCGCGGCTGTTGACCAGGTCGGTGATCCGCTTGGTGGAGCCGTACTCCTTGGTGAGGATGTTGATGAAGTAGAGCGCCTGCTCGTTGGTGAGGCGCTCGCGGGCGTGGATGTTCGCCTGGTAGAAGACCTCGGGCTCGTCCTCGTCCGTCGCGACGTTGTCGCTGATCTTGACGCCGACGATGTCGCGGCCCTCGTAGGTCTTCCCGATCGTGAACTTCTTCGCGATCTGCGGGTAGTTCGCGACGACCTGGTCCAGCTCGGCCATCGTCTCCGCGTGGGTGTGGTACGACGCGGCGCTCGCCGGGTAGCGCGGGAACGCGCCGAGCGGCTGCACCTTGAACCCGAGCTTCTTGATCGCGGCGGTCTCGGCCGGGATCGCGCTGACCTCGATCCCGCCGTCCGGACGTTGCAGGTCGATGGCCGCGCCGGTACGGGCGAGCTGCGTCCGCTGCTCGGACGTCTTCGGCCCCGTCACCAGATAGCGGGCGGAACCGGACGGCGCGGGCTGAGCGTCGGCCTGCGCCTGCCCGGCGGGCAGGACCGCCGCGCACAGGCATGCCGCTGCGAGGACCGCCTTGAGGCTTCGTTGTCTCATCGCGGGCCCCTACGCGGCCGGACGGTACGGGACGGCCGGCACCGCGGGGATGCCCGCGAGCTTCCACAGCGCGTACGCGGCGGCGTTCGTGGCCGTGCCGAGCACGGACGAATCGATGTTGTTGATGTCGTCGCAGCGCGTGTGGTAGCAGGGGTCGTCGCCGCTGCTGATGCCGCTGACCTGGATGCCCGCGCTCTTGAACGAGGCGTGGTCGGACCGGGCGCCGACGTTGATGCCGTTCGTCGCGAGCCCCTTGCTGCGGAAGTACTCGGTGAACGTCGCGCCGAGGGTGGACGAGTCGGTGTAGACGCCCCAGGTGCGGGTGTTCTTCGCGCCGACCATGTCGAAGTTGAGGTAGGAGCTGATCTTCGACCGCTCGGCGGCGGGGAGCTGCTGCACGTAGTACTTCGAGCCGATCATGCCGAGCTCTTCGGCGCCCCACCAGCCGAACCGCAGCCGCTTGGTCGGACGGGCGTTGGCGCGGGAGACGGCGAGCGCGGTCTCCAGGACGGCGCTGGTCCCCGACCCGTTGTCGTTGATGCCGGGCCCGGCGGGGACGCTGTCGAGGTGGGAGCCGAGGAACACGATCTGGTTGGCGTCGCCGTAGGGCCAGTCGGCGATCACGTTGTAGCCGGTCGCGCCGTTGTAGGTGAAGGACTGGAGGGTGGTCTGGAATCCGGCCGCGTCCAGCTTGGACTTCACGTAGTCGGCGGAGGCCTTGAATCCGGCCTTGCCGTGCGCGCGGTTGCCGCCGTTCGCGGTGGCGATGGTCTGGAGTTGCTGGGCGTGCGCCAACGAGTTGGCCGCCGGAATGTCCGGCGACTGGACGGCGACGAGCGCCGGACGCGGGGCGGGCTGCGCCAGCGCGCCGCCGGGGACTCCCAGCAGCGCGGCGAGGAGCCCGGCGCCGATCGCGGCCGAGCCGAGCAGGCTTCTGCGTTTCAGGAGCCTGGCAGGTGTCGTGTCGCGCATTTCGCAATTCCTCCTGGCGGGGGGCTCTGGCGCATGCCGCGCCAGAGGGGGGATTTCGGTGGATGCTATACGCGGTCATTGGCGGGGTAAACGGCAGGACCGGACGAGTTTTCTACATCGCATCGAAAAGGCCGGTCAACCTGCTTGAACGAAGGAAACGGATTGAACTTCGCGCGGTCTTCGCGCCGGCCCGGTTCGGTGATCTAGAAACCCCGGAGGCCAAGCGGACGGCCGGTAGCATGGTGGTGGTACGTCCCGCGGCACGGGGCCGGCGGTACGTCCGGGGGCGCGGCAAGAGTACGCCTGCTTGACCAAAGGTTCACCCCGCTATTTCTCAGCGGCGCGGTTGCGCCGAGCGCGATTCGGTAAGGGGGCCATAGGGAGTGCGAAGCGCGTTAGGAAAGGACGGGTATGCGATGGCCATGCTGGTCGACACGATCTCGGCGCAGCTCACCGTGCCCGAGGCCGATCGGGACATCACCTGGTTGCGCGAGAGCCTGCAGGCGGCCATCGCCGTAGAACTGGCGACGATTCCGCCCTATCTATACGGATTGTGGTCGATCAAGGACAAGTCCCAAGAGGTCTACCGCCATATCCACGCCATCGTGATGCAGGAGATGCTGCACATGGGCCTGGCGTGCAATCTGCTCTCGGCCGTCGGCGGGCAGCCCCGGATCTCGGCGGCGGCGCTGCGCTATCCCACGAAGCTTCCCGGCGGCGTGCGGGAGAACTTCCCCGTCTACCTGGAGGGCCTGGCCGCCGCGCCGAACAAGCCGGGTGACGTGGTGAAGAAGGTCTACATGGAGATCGAGATGCCGGAGCACCCGGTGGCGTTCGCGCCGACGGACGGCTCCGGGGGCCGGGAGACGTTCCCCACCATCGGCGCCTTCTACCAGGCGGTCAAGAAGTGCATCAACAAGCTTTCGCCGCAGTTCGGCGGGACGCAGCAGACGGCGCGGGCGATAGGGCTGTTCAGAATCGGCAAGCTGGCCGACGCGAACAAGGCCGTCGACCTCATCATCGACCAGGGTGAAGGCAGGCCCGAGACCGGTCCCGGCACCCTCGAAGAATTCCCGGCGGACCGCAGCCCCGCGAAAGTCGCCCACTACTACCGCTTCAAGGAGATCTGGACCGGCCACCACCTGAAATACCACTCGGCGCAGCGGAAATGGAAGTTCGACGGGCCGGTGATGAAGCGTCCGGCCGTGTATCCGCTGGCGAAGATGGGGGCGTCCGGCGTCCCGTCCCCGAGCGCGGAGCTGAAGAAGAGGCTGAAGGAATGCAACGACACCTACCACCTCATCTTGAGCGATCTCGAAACCGCCTGGAAGACGGGCCGGGAGGACGACATGGACCTGGCCGTCGACCGGATGCGCAACCTTGAGGACGGCGCCGCCGAGCTCATCAAGTACCAGGTGGCCAAGAGGCTTCCGAAGATCTACGGCCCGGAGTTCACACCCCCGCCCGCCCCGCGAACCGACACACGCGAACAAGCGGACCGCAGCGCCGCGTTGACCGACTGAGGGGCGAGCAATGGCCGAGATCAGCATCGCGGACGTCACCAAGGTGGAGATCCACCCCGCCATCGGAATCGCCCGGGTCGGCGACAGCGACGAGTACTTCATCGGGCCGGAGGTGCCGGGCGCCGTGCCCGAGCCGTCCGGGAGCACGCTGGAGACCAGGTTCAAGGACGCGCAGGGCCGCGTCAAACGGCAGGCGGCGCGGTTCCGCTGCTTCGGCTACGACGACACCGGGAAATACGTCGACCTCACCGGGAAAGCCGAAGTGACCATCAAATGGGAGGTCACCCTCGCCAACAAGAAGGCGGCGGCGCTGGAGTTCCCGGACGGCAAGAAGCGGCGCAACCCCGGCCAGCAGGAAAAGGACCTGATCATCGCGCCCGGTTCGCGCAGCATCGTCGGAACGAAGACGGCGACGCCGCCCGCGCCGGTCGCCTTCGACAACGGCCGGGTGAAATTCACCATCGGCACCGTCGCGAAGGTGATCGACAAGATCTATCTCGGCGAGTTGCGCACCGACGAGGACGGACGCCTCCTGGTGCTCGGCGGCCGGGGCCTTTCGCAACGCCATCCGAAGGCGAAACTCGGGGACACGTTCAACAGCTCCAACTGGTGCGACGACGTCTCCGACGGCCCCGTGAAAGCGGAGGTCACGATCAAGGTCGGCGACGCGGAGCGGAAGTTCACCGCGGAGCCCGCCTGGGTGCTCGCCACCCCGCCGAAGTTCGCGCCGGAGGCCGAGAGCCCGACCTCGCTGTGGGACCAGATCATGCACGCCTTCGGCGTCAAGGCCCCGGCGCGGCCGTCCTACGTGCGCGACATCTTCCCCATCCTGCAGAGCCCGCGGACGATGAAGGGGGTGAGCGAGGCGGCGGGCGGGCATCACGGCTGGCGGCATCCCGTCACCGACGAGCCCACCCGGCGGCGCGTCTTCAAACGGATCGGGGACCCCACGAAGAACGGCACCGGCGGCACCGACTCCCTCATGCCGCAGCTGACCGAGCTGGCCAAGGAGTACCCGAGCCTCACCCCGCGCCAGTACGAGATCATGAAGAAATGGCGCGCGGGGACCTTCGACAACGACTGGAAGGCGGAATGGGGATATGACAGGCCGCCGTTCGAGTCCTTCCCGATAACCCCGGACGGCCTGGACCGGGCGGCCCTGCACGCCTGCGTCGGGGCCGCGTTCTACCCCGGCATCGAAGCGGGCCGATTCCTGATCGAGAAGAAGGACGGGAAGCCCAAGAACTGGAAGACGCCCTATCCGCGGCTCCGGTTCGCGTCCCATGTGAAGCCCGGCGACGTCACCGCGCGAATGGCGGTCCCCTGGCAGGCCGACTTCTACGCCTGCGGCCCCGTGTGGTGGCCCGCGCCGCGACCGAACGAGGTCGTCCCCCGCAACAAGACCAGATACGTGGCGTGGGACAGGGGCCTCGGCGACGACGTGAACATGATCAATAAATGGTCGCAGCTCGGTTATGTGCTGCGCGACGCCGACGGCCGCTACGTGGAGGTCGCGCGGAGCCTGCCGAGCCCGACCGCGCGGGAGCTGACCCGCGTCGTCCACGAGGTCGACGCCGCCGTCTCCGGCCCGGAGCCCCTGTGGCCGGACCCGGGCCGCCTCGCCGCCGACCTCACCGGAGTCGCCGTGCTCTCCTTCGGCCAGGCGACGACCGGGAAGGACGGCCCTCACACCTGGCCGCTCTGGCTGACCGAGCTCGACGGCGAGCTGACCGTGGAGATCCGCTGCGCGGACCTCGACCGGCTGGAGGTCAGGCTCGCGCCGCCGATGGGCCCGGCCCTCGCGCCCGACGACTTCGGCGTCGTCACGTCCCACGCGGACGGGCGCCTCGAACTGCGGGTCGAGCTGCCGTTCCACGTCCAGGCGGGCCGCTACGCCAGGGCGGGCCTGTGGCGGGTGGACGTGAGCGCCGACCGCGACGTGGTGTACCAGCTCGCCGCCACGGCCGATTCGCTGATCACGTTCCCGTCCGTGACGACCGCCGGGCAGGACGGCTCCATCAGCGCCCGCGTCGACTTCACCGGCGCGCCGATCAGCGACGGCACGGCCAGCGTCCGGCCGCTGTCGCCGGAGCGGGAGCTGGAGGAGGTCGCGCTGCGGTCGGAGGGCGCGTCCGGCGCGGCGGCCGACCGGGTCGCGGGCCAGATCGCCATCCAGAAGGCCCAATACCTGCGGATTCAGGTGACGGGGACGTCTCCGATGGGGCACCCCTTCGTCCGGGAGCGCCTCCTGCGGACGGACGACCTGCCGTGACCCGACCGCCCGACGTCGCCGTCATCGGCGGCGGACCGGCGGGCGCGGCGGTCGCGTGGCGGCTGGCGGTCGCGGGGGCGGCGGTGACGCTCGTCCACGACGGGCGGGACCGGTGGCGGCCGGTGGGGCAGGAGCTGGCCGCCCCCGCCCGTCCCCTCCTGGACGAGATGGGGTTGCTGGACGCGGTGGCCGCCGTGTCCGTGCCCGTCCACGAGGCGCGCAGCGCGTGGCCGGGCCCGGCGATCGTCTGCCGTCCGGCCATCATGAGCCCGTTCGGCCCGCCGCTCGCCGTTGACCGCTCCCGCCTGGACGCCCTGCTCCGCGACGCCGCCGTACAGGCAGGCGCCCGCCTCGTCCACGAGCCTGTCGAAGGTCACCGCATCGTGATCGACGCAACGGGCGCAACTCGCGCCGCGTCCCGAACCCGCCTTTCCTGGACGCGCTTGGACCGTCTGCGCTGCACCCTGTGGAAGACACCTGCCCCAACGCCGCAACCGTGGTCACTGGTAGAGGCAGCCCCGGACGGCTGGTGGTACACGGCCCCCGACGCCGCCGCCGGACAATTGACCGTAATGCGAGTGGGCGACCACCTGGCAGTGGATACCGCGCCCCCACCGCACACGGCGCAACGCCTGGGCCGACCGCTCCCCGCCTCGTCCGGATACCGGGTAGCGACGATCGGCCACGCAAATCCACCCTGGACGGACGCACTAATCGCAACAGGCGACGCGGCCATGGCGGTGGACCCGCTGTCATCGTCCGGCCTGTACAACGCCCTCCGCATGGCCAGCCCGGCGGCCGAAGCCGCACTCGGCCTCCTGGACGGCGACACGACCCCCGCCCACCATTACGCGCAAACCGTCCAAACAATGGTCGACGAGCACCTGGACAACCGTCGCCATTACCTGACCCTTCCCGGCCACACCACGCCCTTCTGGACGACTCGCCATAAACAAACCGAGGTTACTTTCTGATCTTGTGCGGGAACAAAGAGTCATGATGAGTTGATCCAGCCGCCCGAGGTCCGTGGGGCGAGGCCGTCGCGCTGAATGCCGCGAACGGCCTCCTAGACCGGTGAGCGGCAATCTCGGGGGGAATACGCGATGACCATGTCTCGGGTCGGCATGAGGAAAGACCGAAGACGGCGATGGGGCCGGGTATGGCTGACCGGCCTGATGGCCCTGGTGATGGCGGCCATGTGCATGATCGCCGACCCGGCGGCGGCCCGCCGTCCGGCCGCGGCGGCCCCGCCCACCGATCTCGCTCTCGCGACCGGCTACAACGAATCCGGGCAGGTGGGCGACGGCACCACCACCGAGCGAACCGTCCCGGTGGAGGTGGCGCTGCCCGAGGGCGTCACTCTCACCGAGGTCTCCGGCGGCGGCAACCACAGTCTGGCGGTCACGTCCGATGGCCGGGTGCTGGCCTGGGGCCAGAACCTCTCCGGGCAACTGGGGGACGGCACCAACATCCAGCGCACCACCCCGGTGTACGTGAATCTGCCCGCGGGCGTGACCGTCACCCACGTCTCCGCCGGTTGGAGCGACAGCCTGGCGGTGACGTCCGACGGCCGAGTGCTGGCCTGGGGCGGCAACCTCCACGGGCAGTTGGGCGACGGCACCACCACCCCGCGCAGCACCCCGGTTTTCGTCGATCTGCCCGCGGGCGTCAGCGTGACCCAGGTCGCCGCCGCCGAGTACCACAGCCTGGCGGTGGCTTCGGACGGGCGCGGCCTGGCCTGGGGCTGGAACCAGTACGGCGAGTTGGGGGACGGCACCACCACGGAGCGCCACACGCCGGTCTTCGTGCTGCTGCCCGCGGGCGCCGCCATCACCCAGGTCGATACGTACGAGCAGACCAGCCTGGCGGTGACCTCGGACGGGCGGGGTCTGGCCTGGGGCCGGAACCAGTACGGGCAGGTGGGCGACGGCACCCTCACCGACCGCCACACGCCGGTCTACGTGCTGCTGCCCACAGGTACCACCATCACCCAGATCGCCGCCGGTTACTACCACAGCCTGGCGGTGACGTCCGATGGCCGGGAGCTGTCCTGGGGCCGGAACCTCCAGGGGCAGTTGGGGGACGGCACCACCACCAACCGTTCCACCCCGGGTGAGGTGCCCTTGCCGGCGGGTGTCACCGTCGTCGACACCGACGCCGGGCAGTTCCACAGTCTCGCGTTGACGTCCGATGGCCGGGTTCTGTCCTGGGGCTACAACATATTCGGGCAGTTGGGGGACGGCACCACCACCCAACGCACCACCCCGGTCTTCATGATTCTCCCGGAGGGCGAGGTGGCGACCGCGATCTCCGCCGGCGCGTACCACTCCCTCCTCCTGGCCGAACCGGCGAGGAGCGCCACGGCGCTGACCGCCGAGCCCACCGAAGCGGCCCCGGGCCAAGAGGTGAGCCTGACCGCCAACGTGACCTGCAACGCGGGCGCCCCGACCGGCACCGTCACCTTCCTGGACGGTGACACCGTCATCGGCACCGCCGAGCTGGACGCCACCGGAACCGCCACCCTGACCACCACCAGCCTGGAACCGGGACAGCGCCAGATCAGGGCCCGCTACGAGGGGAACGGCAGATGCCCGCCCTCCACGTCCGAACCGGTGACGGTCACCATCACCGAGGAACCCGAGCCGCCGGGGCCGTGCGGTTGGGACAAGCTCAAGGTGGAGAAGACCGCCGACCGGACCGCGGTCAGGGTCGGCGAGCACGTGACCTACCGCGTCCGCGTCACCAACACCTGTGACACCGTCTTCCGGGACGCCTCCTTCACCGACGACCTGTCCGGCGTGCTGGACGACGCCCAGCTCGTCGGATCCCCGCACGCCAGCACCGGGCACGTCACCTACGTCCCGCCCAGGCTGCACTGGGTCGGCGACCTGGAACCCGGCGCCACCGCCGAGATCACCTACACCTTCGTCGCCCGCAAGCCCGGCAAGCTGCACAACCACGTCACCTGGCACTGCCGCGCACCCGAGACCGACAAGGTCCGCTGGGACTGCACCATCACCACCACGACCAAGGTCATAGGCACCAAGCACCACTGACCGCCACCAACCCAACCGGGGCCCGCTCGGCCAACCAGCCGAGCGGACCCCGGTTGCTGTCCATGTCCGAGACACCGCAGCTCGTGATCAGAGCGCCAGGTGATCGAGGGTTTCAGGATTGGACGAGTTGCTCGGCGTGGGTGGCTTCGTCGGGTCGGATGCGGCCGGGGTGTGCGCTGCGGAGCTGCCAGTGTGTGGTGGCGCCGTCCGGGCCGTCGAGGCTGGCTCGGGAGAGACCCGCTTCGATTCGGCCGCGGACTTCGGCCTCGTCTGCGGGGTCGGCCGCGAAGAGCACCCGTAGCCGGACCTCGTCGCCGGAGCGTTCCGCGCTGGTGTGGTGGGGCGCGAGCGGGCACGGCGGCTCGTGCTCCCAATGTCCGCAGAGGGCGACGGTGATGGCGGCTCCTGGCGCTCGCACGTCGCCGCCCGGTGCCAGGCTCACCACCGCGTCATGGACGAATGCCTGCCGCATCAGCCCAGTATCCGCTGCGTCCGCGCCAGGCGGGAAGTCTCGTGCGAGAAGATCAAGCGGTGACCACGACCATCGACAAGATCGCCTGGATCCACCTGGAGAACGGCAAGATCCTCAGCACCCGCTCGCACGGCAAGGACGTCTACTACATCCCCGGCGGCAAACGCGAAGAAGGCGAAAGCGACCTCGACACCCTGGTCAGGGAAATCGACGAAGAACTCGCCATCGCCATCGTCCCGGGCACGGCCGCACACGTGGGCACCTTCCAGGCGCAAGCCCACGGCCACAGCACCGGCATCACCGTGCAAATGACCTGCTACACCGCCGACCACCACGGCCAGCCGACGCCTAGCAGGGAAATCGCGGAAGTGGTCTGGCTCACCTACGCCGACCGCGACCGGGTATCACCGGTCGACCAGATCATCTTCGACCACCTCCACCAAACCGGCCAACTCCACTGACACGACCGTGGTGGGCGTACACAAAGTAGCGCGCTGTGGAGGTCCGAGGCTCCCGAGTTGTCGAAGTCTCGCCGTTGTCGTCCGCGCAGGGCGGGTTTAGGGGAGGTCGAAGTGTCCGGCCTTGGCGTCGCCTAGGAGGGCGCGGAACGAGTCTGGTGTTAGGGCGAGTGCGGGGGCGGTGGGGTTCTTGCTGTCTCGGACGCCGATCCGGCCGGGGAGGTTTGCGAGTTCGACGCACGCGCCGTTGTCTGCGTTGCTTCGGCTGGATTTGCGCCACTTGATCGTCATGTGTACTTCTCCAGTGCTTCCGTTGGCTGCGCCTGGGACTGGCTCAGCGAAGCGACTAGTTCGCTTCGTGATCGGACCACGCCTGGTAGGAACGTACATCTGGACTTGTCATTTTAACGTCCGAGGGTGGGTATTGACGGCCCGGCTTTCATGGTCGTCGGGACTAATGATGGGTGTTAGATGAGAGAACCCCGGCCTACCGAGGCGGCCGGGGTTCGATGTCGTTGAGGGTGGCGGGTTAGGGGAGGTCGAGGTTTCCGGCCTTGGCGTTGTGGAGGAGGGTGCGGAAGGAGTCGGGGGTGAGGGCGAGTGCGGGGGCGGTGGGGTTCTTGCTGTCTCGGACGCCCACCCGTCCGATCAGGCTCGCGAGTTCGACGCACGCGCCGTTTTCCGTGTTGCTCCGGCTCGATTTGCGCCAGTTGGTCATGAGTACCTCTCCAGTGCTTCCGTCAGCAGGGCCCGCGAAGGGCCCCGCGGAGCGGCCACCTCGCCTATCCGGTCGTACAGCAGCGCGTACCGCTGCACGTCCGGCGGGCTGATGATGAGTCGCCCCTCGTCGGGATCGTCGGTGTACGCAACGTCGCGGGCGTCCACGGTCAGGAGTTCGAACGCGCCGCTGAGACCCGGATGCGCGTTCGCCTCCGGCTGCACGAGTCGGATGCTCACGTTCGGAAGGTCCGCCAGTCGGGCGAGGTGCTCGATCTGGTCCCGCATGACGTCCTTGTCGCCGATGGGCTGCGTGAGGCACGCCCAGTTGATCAAGGCGGAGATCTGCGGGGGGTCGGCGCGCTCGAAGACGGCCTTCTGCCTGTCCATTCTCCGCTGCAGTCGCTCCTCCAGTTCTCCCGAGAGCCCTGACGCCATCACGGCCCGCGCGTATGCCTCGGTCTGGAAGAGGCCCGGGATGAGGACGAGCTCCCACAGCCGTAGCCGTGTGGCGCGTCGCTCCCAGTCCGTGAGCCCGACCAGCCAGTCTCCATCTTGCGCCGCGTTGGCGAATCCGACAAGACGGGTGAACAGCAGATTTGTGTCCCAAGCCTCGTCAATCACCTTGGCGAGCTTGAGGGGAAGGTGAATCGCCCCCGATTCGTAGCGCGAAACCACCGAACGGGTTCGGTCTATCTGGTCCGCCAGGCGAGTGCCTGACCAGCCTCGTTGCTCGCGGTGGAACCGCAGTTGGACCGCTATTAAGTGCCAGAGCGAGCGGTCGGGGTCGAGATCGAGTCGCTCGACCACGGCTTCACCTCCCTGTTGCAATCGATTCGCGAACGTAGCGAATTTACCTCGCGCGAGCGCATCATTGGGGCCGAAGAAACAAACATCTGGCCTGGGAGTTGGTGTCGGGCATGGGCTTACATGAAAGGAAATCCGGTCGAACTCGGGCAAATGCTCGGACGGTGCGGACTTCTCCGGATGTCCAGCCTCGCCGCATTCCGGACGTTCCGGATGTGCCGGACGCATCCGCGATGCTGGACGTGCTGCACGTGCTTTCGCCCGTGCATTCCGAGCGGCTGACGATTCTCCGGACGATGCAGGAACTCCTGACGCCCGACAGGCGGCTGGCGGCGGTCATTACCGAAGATCGCGGATATCCGGCCTTGCGGGTCGCGCGGCTGGACGGCGGCGGGTCTTTGTTGGTCGGCTGCGCCTATCACCGGGAGCGCGGCGCGTGGTGGATCGTGACGGGTTGGGGCGATGGAACGCGGTGGCTGGCCGATGCCGGGCGGCTCCATGTCGGGGTTCGCGTGGTGATGGAGATCTTGGCGGGAGGGTCCGGGCGTGGGCGGTGAGCTGGTCGCGCGGCCGGAGGCGCTGGTGCCCGTCGCGGTCGCGGCCTACGAGCAGGCGTGGCGGCAGGAGCGGATGCCGATGCGGCTGGGACATGTCGTCTGCGCGATCGCCGAGGATGAGGCCCGGGGGCTGCTGGCCATGACGGCGGAGAAGCCCGCCGTTGACGCGTTGCGCGCGGCCTGCGATGTGGTGCATCCGGTCATGCGTCGGCTCCTGCTCGCCCACGGCTATCTCCCGGAGACCGCGAACCGGCTGCGGTCGCTGGCGTCGGAAATCATGCGGGACACGCTGGACGAAACGGCGACGCCTCCGGAGTGCTCCGAATGAACTCTCACGTGGGAGGCGTCACCCCAGTGCTTCCCGCGTGAGCGCCCCCGGGGCCCGGGTCCCCCACTTGGGGTCCCGGGGGCTTTCTATTCGTCCGGCCCATTCCCGCGGCGGTGAATGCTGCCCTCTCGGCCAGAGTCGTTTGCCCGAATGGGCGGTGCGTGCGGGCAGTATTCGGCTTTCGTTCTTCCTTTCGCGGTCGGGACGTGTACATGATCAAGGCGACTCGGCCACGGAGGGAAGGGCAGGAGTTTTGATTTCCACGAGGAAGAAAGCATTGTTGAGAACGGGCGCCGCGCTGGTCGTGCTGGCCGCGTCGGCATTGCCCGCCGGGCGCGCGGACGCCGCCGCCGCGCTCACCGACGTCGGCGTCTACGAAGGGTTCGGCGAGGGGTCCGCGGTGGCGATGGCCCCGCTGGGCGGCACCGGCGACCAGGTCGTTCTCGGCGGGCGGGGGCTCGCCGTCCTGGACGACAACTCGCTCAAGACGCACAAGCCGCGCTGGTCCTACCACTGGGGTGACTTCCCCGTCCGCGGCCAGGGCGGCGACAACCAGTGGATCACCGCCGTGGAGCCGCTCCGCGACCCGGCCACCGGACGCACCGACCAGATCACGTCCACCTCGGAGAACGAGCTGATCAGGTTCGACGGCCGGACCGGGCGGATCGTCTGGCGCCGCGCAGACGCCTTCCTCTACACGTTCGGCGACCGCCTGAGCCTCGTCTCGCAGGGCGCGGGAAAGCCCCCGGCCATCGTCGGCGAATACGGGACGACCGCCTATTCCAGCGCCGACGGCAGTCCGCTCTGGACGGCCACCGTCCCGGAAGGCGATTTCGCGCCGGGCTGGGTGACCGCCGCGCAATTGACCCGGGGCGCGAACCCGGGCGTCGTGTTCGGCGCGGAGTCCGACTGCGGGCCCGGCGGCGGCCCCGATTGCACCGGGCACCTTTTCGCCTACAGCGGGGACGGAAAGCGGCTTTGGGAGGTGAAGCCCGGCGGGCAGACCACGTCCATGGTCGCGGACGACGTCACGGGAGACGGGCTCGCCGAAACCGTGGCGGGCGACAACCAAGGCCATGTTTCGGCCTATTCGCCGACCGGTGAGCTGCTGTGGCGCGTCCAGGCGGGAGAAGGGTCCGTGGGCGCCGTCGCCGTCCAGGGCGGCCGGGTCTACGCCGCCGCCGACGACAACGTCGTGGCCTTCGACGCGGCGGGAAAGCGGCTCTGGTCGCAGCCCATGGAAGGGCAGGTCACCAAGCTGGAGCCCGCCGACCTCGGCAAGGGCGGGAAGCTCCTGGCCGCGGTGGCGGTCGCCAGTCGGGTGGGACGGTTCGTCGCCGTCGACCCGGACCGGGACGGTGACCGCCGGACCTGGCAGTCCACCGTCTACGGCCGCGTCAACGACTTCACGGTCGGCACCTGGCACGGACGCCGCGTCGCCATCGCCGGAGCGAACGACGCCGTCGTCCACGCCGTGTGGGCCGACAGCGGCGAACCCGCCTTCGACTACCTCGGCCACAGTTGGGTCACCGGCGTCGATTCCGGACGCGTCGGCCAGGCGGACGCCATCGCCCACACCGACGACCAGGGCCACGTCGTCCTCTCCGACGAGCGGGGAACGGAACTGTGGCGGCGCTGGCTGGGCGGCGATGACGAGGCCGACGCCGAGGACGTCGTGTTCGCCGACGTCGGACGGAGCGAACCGGCCATCGTCGCCGGCGGGGCGGGCACGCAGGAGAGCGGCGTCGTCCGCGCCTACGACGGGCGCGGGGCCGAGCTGTGGACGGGCCGCGCGGAAGGCAGGATCGTCCAGCTCATCACGGCGAGGCTCACCGCCTCGGGGCCGAAGGCGATCGTCGCGGCCGTCCAGCGCGGCGGGTCGTCGGGGGTGGCCGCGTTCGACGCCCGCACCGGCGCGACGCTCTGGGAGCACATGATCGGCTCGGCGGGCGCGACGCTGGCCGCCGCCGACGTCGACGGGGACGGCCTCGACGAGATCGCCTACTCCAGCAAGCCGTACCCGCCCGACACGCCGGGGACGTTCGCGCTGCTGTCCCCGTCCGGCGACGTCCGGTGGAAACAGGAGAACTTCGAAATCCGCGACTGGCTGACCGTCTCCGGCGGCGCCGTCATCTTCGGGTCCAGGTCGGAGACCGGCTCGGTGGCCGCCGTGTCCGCCGCGGACGGGGCGCCGCGCTGGCGGACGAGGCTCGGCTCCAAGGTGGGGTTCGGCACCCTCGTCCCGCAGCGGTCGGGCGTGGCCGCCTCGACCGACGCGGGCGAGGTCGCGCTGCTCGACGCCGCCACCGGACGGATATCGTTCCGCACCCGGATCGTCTCCGAGGCCGCCACCGCCGGGCCGTTGACCCTGTTGCCCCAGGGCGGGGGAGACCCGGTCATCGCGGTCAGCGAGAGCGGCGGACGCAACCGCACCAAGGTCCACGTGCTGTCGCTGGACGGCCGCGTCCTCGCCACGAGCCCGCGCTTCCAGCAGGGCCACGGCATCGACGTCGCGCCGACCGGAGGCGGCGCCGGGGTGGCCGTGGGCGCGGGCCTTTCGGTCTATTCCTACCGCTACCGGTAACCGGCTGGCTGCCCGCCGGGCGGACCGTTCGCGGACGGTCCGCCCGGCGGGGCGCTCAAGGGGAGCCGTCCAGCCTGTCGAGCTCTTCGAGGAGGATCGGGACGCCGACGTCCCACGTCTGGACGCCGATCGCGCTGGCGATCTCCAGCACGGCGACGATCTCGTCGGGCGTCGCGCCGAGCCGGGCGGCGTTGCCGATG
Source organism: Actinomadura decatromicini (assembly GCF_008121305.1). NCBI lineage: Bacteria > Bacillati > Actinomycetota > Actinomycetes > Streptosporangiales > Thermomonosporaceae > Actinomadura > Actinomadura decatromicini. The sequence goes on from NZ_VSRQ01000002.1 coordinate 1,071,776, forward strand.
TGGACCCGCAGCCCCTCGGTGAACAGGTGCGTCGCCGACACGTCGATCGCGACGTAGATCAGCTCCTTCACCTTCGGGTCCAGCGCGCCGCGCCGCCACGGGACGGACGAGAAGTCCAGGTAGGCGGCGAAGAAGCCGGGCGCGCGGCGCAGCACCTCGTCCCAGGCGGAGTCCCAGTAGCCGCGCCGCCGGACGAACTCCGCCCGGATCTCGTCCAGGTCCACGTCGGCCGGAGGGAGCGGCAGGTCGTGCAACAACGGGAAACCGACGCTCGCCGCGTGGATCCCGAGCACGGACACGAGCTGGAACGTCTCCAGGATCTCCGCCCGCGTCGCGCCGTTCTCCAGGGCCCCGCGCACATGCCGCCGGATTCCCGGCTCGTGCAGATGCGTCACCGCCGCGTTCACCGCGAGCGCGACCAGTTCCCGGATCTTCGGGGCGAAGGACGGGTGCCGCGACGCGACGTCCGCCAGCCTCGCGGCCGCGGCCTCGAACTCGGGGTCGATGTCCATCAGGTCAGCGCCGTTCCACGAAGCCGACGAAGGGGAGCGCCTTCGTCAGCAGGTAGTACTCGCCGTGCGGCTTCGGCCATTGCGTGACGTTCCGCCCCGACTCCGACCGGTAGTAGTTCGTGCAGTTCGCGCCCATCGCGGAGGCGTGTTTCACGAGCTGGTCGTCCACCCAGCGCACCCAGCGGTCGGCCGCCTCCGGACGGGTGTCGACGGCGCGCACGCGGCGGCGGCGCATTCGGGCCACCGTCCGCGCCGCGACCTCGGCCTGCCGTTCGAGCTGGGCGATGATGGAGAAACCGCCATTGGTGTTCGGGCCGTAGAGCATGAAGAAGTTCGGGTACCCGGGAACGGTGATTCCCATGAACGCCTTCGGGTCGTCCTTCCACGTGTCGTGGATGGAGATTCCGTCGACGCCGCGCACGTCCAGGGAGGCGAGGAATTTCGTCGCGTGGAATCCGGTGGCCATGATCAGGACGTCGATCTCGCGTTCGGTGCCGGTCTCGTCCACGATGCCTTTCGGCGTCATCCGCGTCACCGCGTGCGGGACGAGTTCCACGTTCGGCCGGTTCAGTGCCGGGTAGAAACCGCTCGCCAGCACGGGCCGCTTGCATCCCCAAGGATAGTCAGGGGTGAGTTGCTCGCGCAGCGCCGGGTCACTGATCGTTTCCCGAATGTACTCGCGGCATTTACGCAGGTTCTCCTGCTGCCGCCGGCCGTGCAGGTCGTAGCCCTTGTACATCACCCTGAACTGGTAGAACAGGCGCAGCCTCCGCAACTTCTGGAGGATCGGGAACCGCCGGTACATGGCGCGTTCCCGCGCCGTGAAGTCGCGTTCGCCCTTCGCCAGGATCCAGCCCGGCTGCCGCTGGAAGACGTACAGCCGCTCGACCTTGCCCGCGATCGCCGGGACGATCTGCGTCGCCGTGGAGCCGGTGCCGACGACCGCGACCCGCTTCCCGGTCAGATCGTGCTCGCTCTCCCAGCGGGCCGTGTGGAACTTCGGACCCTCGAACTCGTCCAGGCCCGGCCATTCGGGATAGCGGGGACGGCTCAGCAGCCCGAGGCAACTGATGACGACGTCGAACCGCTCGACCGTTCCGTCCGCGAGCCGGACGTCGTAGCGCGACGCCGACTCGTCCCACGTCGCCGATTCGACGCGGACGCCGAACCGGCAGTGCCGCCGCAGGTCGAACCGGTCGAGGACGTGCTCCGCGTACTCCTGCAATTCCTCCTGCCGGGCGTGGGTGCGGCTCCAGTCGTAGGTGAGGAACGAGAACGAATAGGCGTGCGAGGCGATGTCGACCTCGCAGCCGGGATATCGGTTGTCCCACCAGGTGCCGCCGGGGCCGTCCGACTGCTCGAAGACCGTGAAACGGGTGACGCCCTTCTTCTTCAGTTTCACGGCGGCGGCGATACCGCCGAAACCGCAGCCCACGATCGCGACCCGGGGCCCGATGCTCCGGCTCGCCGTCCGGCCCGTGGTCCGGCTCATAGGGACATCAGTCTTTCCATCACTCGCACCCCGAAATGCAGCGCGTCCACCGGGCAGCGCTCGTCCACCCCGTGGAACATCGCCGGATAGTCGTAGCCGGGCGGGAACAGCATCGGCGTGAAGCCGTACGTCTCCATGCCCAGCGTCCGGAACCATTTGTTGTCGGTGCCGCCGCTGAACACGAACGGCGCCACCGCGCATCCCGGGCTCACCGTTTCGAGCGCTTCGCCGAGCCGTCCGAACCATTCGCTCTCGTGGTCGGAGAGGACCGGCGGGCTGCGCCGCAGCAGCGACACCTCGGCCCGTTCCCCGGCACTCGACGTGATGTGCTCGTGCAGGTCGTCCTCGTGCCCGGGGACGAACCGGCAGTCGAACCGGGCCCACGCCTCGCCCGGGATCACGTTCTCCTTGTAGCCCGCGCCGACCCGCGTGACGTTGACCGTCGTGCGGACACCGGCGGCGAACATCCGCCCGAACGGGCCGGTCCGCGTCGCGAGCACGTCCGCGACCTCGGCCGGGTCGGTGACCTCGCGCCCGGCGATCCGGGACGCGAGGACGCGCATCGGCTCGGTGACCGTGTACGGCTGCTCGGACGACAGCAGCCGCAGCGTCGTCTCCGCCAGCCGGGGGATCGGGTTGTCCCGCGGCAGCATGCTGCCGTGCCCGGCGACGCCCTCCTCCCGCACCTCGTACCAGCGCAGGCCCTTGTCCGCGACCGACACCACGAACAACGGCGAGCCCGAGGAGACCGGGACGTTGAAGCCGCCGACCTCGCCGATCGCCGCGCCGCAGCCCTCGAACAGGTCGGCGTGCTCGGCCACCAGGTGGCCCGCCCCGAGCTTTCCGCCGGTCTCCTCGTCCGCGAGGAACGCGAGGACGAGGTCCCGGCGCGGTCGGCGGCCCCGGGCGAACGTGCCGCCGACCGCGGCCAGTGTCATGGCCACCGCGTTCTTCATGTCGACCGCGCCGCGTCCCCAGACGTGGCCGTCCGCGATGTCGCCGCCGTGCGGGTCGCGCGTCCAGGCGGACGCGTCGGCCGGCACCGTGTCGAGGTGGCCTTGGATGAGCAGCGCGGGCAAGCCCGGATCGGTGCCCGAAACACGCGCAACAACGTTGCTCCGCCCCGGCTCCGCCTCGATGATGCGCGGTTCCAGCCCCATTCCGGAGAGCAGCGCGGCCACGTACTCGGCCGCCTTCCGCTCGGACGAGCCCGGGTTGCTCGTGTCGAACCTGATCAGGTCCGAGCAGATCTCCTCGACCGGCGGCAGGTGTGAGGGCTCAGCCATCGCCGTTCCCCACGGTGAGCGCCGCGACCGCGTACGTCCGGACGGCGGTGAGGTAGTCCGCGACGGGCACGGACTCGTCGTCCCAGTAGCAGTCCATCGAGCCTGGCCCGTAGGTGACGGCCTTGATGCCCGACTCCCAGAAGATCGGCGTGTCCGGCCACGCCTGGTGGAAGCCGTGCCGCGCGTCCTCGCCGGTGGTGCGGCGGTGGGCGGCGGCGACGTCGGTGAGGAGCCGCTCGCCGTCCGGGACCCGCAGCGAGCTGCGCGGGTTCTTCAGGCAGGTCGCCTCCAGCGACACGTCCACCGGGAACTCCGCGAGCCGGTCGACGGCGCGCTCGACGGCGGCGCGAACGTCGCGCAACACGTCGTCCTGCGTCTGCTCGGCCGGGAACCGGAAGTCGAACGTGATCTCGCACTTCTCCGGGACGAGGTTGTGCGCGACCCCGCCCGAGATCTGCGCGACGTTGCAGATCTTCACCTCGTCGAGGACGTCGCCGCCCGCGCCGGTGATCGGCATCGCCAGCACCTCGCGGATCACCTCGGCCGCCCGCGCGACCGCGTTCACGCCGATGTCCAGCGCCGTCGTGTGCGCGGCCCGGCCCGTGACGGTCACGGTCACGTAGGCGATGCCGCGCTGGCCGGTGAGGACGCGCAGCTCGCTCGGCTCGCAGTTGATCGCGTACGCGCCGCGCAGGCCGTCGCGCAGCGCCTGCCGCGTCCCCTCGCCGCCCTCGAAGTGGTTCGGGACGGCGAGCACCACGACGTCCCTCGGCAGCGGCACGCCGGACCTCGCCAGCATGACCGTCGCCATGGTCATGGCCGCGGTCCCGGCCTTCATGTCCGCGACGCCGACGCCGTAGACCTGCCCGTCGTCGACGTCGCCGCCGAACGGGTCGCGCCGCCACGACTCCGACGGCGGGTAGACCTCCATGTGGCCGTTGAAGATCAGCGCCTCGTCCGGGGGCGCCGCCCCGGCCGCGCGGGCGAGGACGTTCGGCATGCCGTCCGTGCCGGAGCCGGGCAGCTCCGCGGCGACGCCCGCGTCCGTGAGCGCGGCGGCGAGGTGCCCGGCGGCGGCGGTCAGGTTCGGGCCGTCGCCCCACACGCTGGGAATGCGGATGAAATCGCGCAGAAAGGCGATGATCTCCGACTCGTTCCGGTCGATGATGTCGATCACGTGTGCCGCGTGATCGTCCGTCACTACGGGTGCCATGGCGTTCGTTCTCCGGTCGAGGCGCGGCTGGATTGGTGCGTTCCAGGCGATTCTTGACGAGCGTAGGATCGTTCTTCTCGGACGTCTTCGGGGCGCCGCACCAAAGAATTCCGGGTGCGGCTATGGGACGCGCACAGGCGCCTATCGCGGATTCTTGAAAACCAGGTCGTGAAAGCGTTCCCCGAGGCGCCGGTATCCGGCCGCGTTCGGGTGGAGGCCGTCGTAGAGGTCGCCCGTGTCGTCCGGGCCGAGTAGTGACAGTCCGTCGAGGTAGGTCAGGTTCGGGTCGGCGCGGACGGCGACCGCCTCTTCGAGCAGCGTCCGGATCCGGCGCAGGCTGAGGCCCCCGGACGTGGTGCCCGTCGCGACGTAGCGGCCGGTCCCGTCCTGGACGCACGGCCCGGCCCGGTCCTCGGCGGTCGGGCAGACGATCGGCGAGACGACGAGCAGCCGCGTGTCGGGATGGCCGTCCCGGACCGTGTCGAGAAACCCGTGCAACACCGGGAGGAAAGTGCGCTCCTTCAGCGAATCGAGGTTCTGGATATTGATGCCGAGTTTCAGGGTGACGACGTCGGCGGGCAGATCGCGGATCGTCCGGGCGACGAACGGGTCGAAATGGCAGTTCCCGGCGAACGCGAGGCAGGTCAGGTCGAGCCCGGCGCGCCGCGCCACCCACGCGGGCCAGGCGTCGGTCGGGCCGCCCGCCTCCGCGCAATGGCTGATCGAACTGCCGTAGTGAATCCATTTGCGGGACGGGAGTCCGCCGGGCGCGACGTCCCCATTGGCGCGCAGTTCCCGCAATTCCACGAGGGCGGCCTGCGGCAGCCAGATCTCGATGTCCTTCCAGGACGGGCCGAGCCCGTCGAACCGGATCGTCTCCGCCTGGCCCGGCACCGTCTCCACCACCTGGCCCGCGCGGACGACGCCGAGGTCGCCGCGCGTCACCGGGACCGACAGGATCCGGTTCCCGCCGATCACCGCGTCGAACGAGACCTTGAAGAGCTGGTGGTAGGCGTTGCGGTAGCGGGTGACGAAGACGTCCAGCTCAAGGACGTCCGCGTCGGTGCGGAACACGAGCCGCACCCCGGCCGGGCGCGGCACCATCAGCCGCATGTAGGAGTCGGTGAGCTGCGGCCGCGTCCACGCGGGGAGCCGCCGGGGGATCAGGCCCGTGTCGGTGTGCTCCACGTCGAGCGCGCCCGCGATCGTGACCGGGCCGTCCAGGAGGTCGATCTTGTGCGGTACGGACTTCACGGCTACCCCTTCCGGACGGCGGCGCGCGGCTCCTCGGCGAGCCAGCGCGCCAGCAGGTGGTCGTGCTCGCCGGGCGCGGGCGCGGGCCGGAACTCCCGGACGGTCCCGGTCGTGCGGACGCCGCCCGCGAGCGTGCGGAAGCCGTCCGGCTCGTCCACGACCAGGCCGCGGGCCCGCGCGTGCGGATGCGACAGCGCCTCCCGGACGCCGAGGACCGGCCCGCACGGCACGCCCGCCGCGCCGAGCCGTTCGAGGGCCTCCTCGCGGGTCACGTCCGCGAGCGCCGCCTCGATCTCGTGCTGGAGCGCGACCCGGTTGCGGCCGCGCTCGGCGTCGCTGGCGTACCGGTCGTCCGCGAGCCAGCCGGGCCGGTCGAGGACGTCCGCGAGCCGTGCGAACAGGGCGTCGCTGGCGACGGCGATCGTGATCGTGCCGTCCTTGACGGCGAACGTCCCGTACGGGGCGCTGATCGCGTGGTGCCCGCCGCTCGGGGCGATCTCCTCGCCGGTGTGCAGCGCCCGCATCGCGACCGACTCCAGGACGGAGACGAGCCCGTCGAACATGGACACGTCGATGTGCTGCCCGCCTCCGCTCTCCCCGCGCTGGTGCAACGCGGACAACACGGCGACCGCCGCGTACAGGGCGGGGACGACGTCGCCGACGCTGATCCCGACGCGCACGCCGGGGCCGCCGTCCGGCCCGGTCACCGACATCAGCCCGGACATCGCCTGCACGATCAGGTCGTAGGCGGGACGGTCCGCGAGCGGGCCCGTCCGGCCGAAGCCGCTGATGGCGACGGCGACCAGGCGCGGGTTGAGGCGGAGCAGCTCGTCGGGCGGGAAGCCGAGCCGGTCGAGGACGCCGGGCCGGAAGTTCTCGATCAGGACGTCCGAGCGCGCCACGAGCCGCGCGAACCGCTCCCGGTCGGCCGGGTCCTTGAGGTCGAGCGTGATGCCGAACTTGCCGCGGTTCAGCAGGCGGTGGAACGTGCTGTCGCCCGCGTCCGTGAACGGTCCGAACAGGCGCGCGTCGTCGCCCGCCGGGGACTCGACCTTGATGACCTCCGCGCCGAGGTCGGCGAGGATCCGCCCGCACAGCGGACCCGCGAGGACGCGGCTCAGGTCGAGCACCCGGACGCCCTCCAGCGCCAATCGTCCGGCCTCCTGCTCCAGCGCGGTCATCCGAACCACCGGAGGCCGCTGGCGTGGACGGCGTCGGCCGCCGTCTCGTAGCCCGCGTCGGCGTACCGCATGATCCCGATGCCGGTGTCGGCGGTGAGCGCGGCGGTGATCCGGTCGTCGGCGGCGGCGGTGCCGTCCGCGACGAGCGTGACGCCCGCGCTCTGCATGTAGCCCGCGTACCCGCCGCCGCCCGCGTGGATCGCCACGAGGTCGGCGCCCGAACCGGCGTTGAGCAGCGCGTTCAGCAGCGGCCAGTCGGACACGGCGTCGGAGCCGTCCGGCATGTTCTCGGTCTCGCGGAGCGGCTGCGACACCCCGCCCGGGTCGAGGTGGTCGCGGGTGAACGCGACCGGGCCGCGCAGCTCGCCGCTCCGCACCGCGTCGTTGACGAGCAGCGCGAGCTTGGCCCGCTCGCCGTGCGCCAGCCACGAGATCCGGGACGGCAGCCCCGCCTGCCGGACGAACTCGCGGGCCGTCGGGATCCACCGCTGGGCGAGCGGGTTGTCCGGGAACTCGCGCACGACCAGGTCGTCGATGACGTCGATGTCGGCCTGCTCGCCGGACGTCGCCACCCACCGGAACGGGCCGAGCCCGCGGCAGAACAGCGGCCGGATGTACCGTTCCACGAAGATCGGGATGCGGAACGCGTCGACGCCGTTCTCGGCGGCCTGCGCCCGCAGGTTGTTGCCGTACTCGAAGACGACCGAGCCCGCGTCCTGCCAGGCGAGCATGCACTCGACGTGGGTCGCGATGGACGCGCGGGCGCGGCGGGCCAGCTCCTCCGGGTCGCTGTCGCGCAGGTCGACCGCCTCGGACGGCGACATCCCGGCCGGCACGTACCCGTACCGCAGGTCGTGCGCGGCGGTCTGGTCGGTGACGACGTCCGGGACGAGGCCGCGCTCGCGCAGCGCGGGCAGCACCTCGGCCGCGTTGCCGAGCAGCCCGATCGAGGCGGGCCGCTTCGCGTCCATCGCCTCCCGCGCCCAGGCGAGGGCCTCGTCCAGGGACTCGGTGCCGCGCTCCAGGTAGCCGCTGTCGACGCGGCGCTTGATCCGGTCGGCGTCGACCTCGACGCACAGCGCGACGCCGCCCGCCATCACGGTCGCGAGCGGCTGCGCGCCGCCCATGCCGCCGAGCCCGGCGGTCACCATGAGGCGTCCGGCGAGGTCGCCGCCGAAGTGCTCGTCGGCGACGGCCACGAGCGTCTGGTACGTCCCCTGGACGATGCCCTGCGACCCGATGTACTGCCAGTCGCCCGCCGTGTAGCCGCCCCACGCGATGAGGCCGCGCTTCTCCAGCTCGTAGAAGTGCTCGCTGGTGGCCCAGCGGCCGACGAGGTTGCTGTTCGCCATCAGGACGAGCGGCGCCCGCGCCCCGGTCGGGAACACGCCGATCGGCTTGCCGGACTGGATGACGAGCGTCTCGTGCTCCTCCATCTCCGTCAGCGCCCGGACGATCTTCTCCAGCGCGGCGTGGTCGCGCGCCGCCTTCGCGAGCCCGGCGTAGACGATCAGGTCGTCCGGCCGCTCGGCGTGGCTCAGCGTGTTCTCCAGCATCCGCAGCAGCGTCTCCTGCCGCGGGCCCCGGCAACGCAGCCCCTGCTTCCCGATCTCGGAGGTGGTGATGGCCATGAGAGTCCCCTTCCCGTCCGCCGCGCGGACCGTTTTCTAGGGCCGCCGTGCACGGGGTGGCTTGCTCAGCCCGGGTGACGCCCCGCACGGCCACCGGGTGGTTCGGACGTTTCGTCGGGGAGCTGCTCGCTGCTGAGCCGTGTCACTCCGGCGCGGGCGAGGACGTCGCGGACGCCGTTGTCGCGGACGTCCCGCCAGAAGGACAGGCACGCCTCCTCGATCCGCACGCCGAGGACCAGCGGGACGACCCGCTTCTCCAGGTCGGGGACGTCCGACAGCCGTTCCAGCGTCTTGTGGAACTCGGCCAGCCGGTCGCGGTGGCTGCGGATCTGCGACTCGGCCAGCCGCTCCACCGTCCCCTCGTCGCCCAGCTCGCTGAAGAACAGCTTCAGCTCGGCCTCGTTGCGGACCTGGAAGACCTCCGTGGCGGGGTCGTTCAGCCATTCGCGCAGCGCCTCGCGCCCGCGCTCGGTCAGCGAGTACGTGCGGCGGCGGCGCCCCTCGGTCTCGGCGGACTCGTCCAGCAGCCCGGCCTCGGCGAGCCGCCGCGGCTCGACGTAGAGCTGGCTGTGCGGGAACGGCCAGAAGTGCCCGATCGAGCGTTCGACCGCGCGTTCGAGCTGGTAGGACGAACTCGGACCGCGCAGTCCGATCAACCCCAGCACGAGGTAGGAGCTGGACGAGAGGCGAACCATACTGCAAACCGTACCATCTATTCTGGACGGTTGACGAGCGTGCCCCTTCCTTGCGTCGCGACACGGCGTCCCTCAGCTCAGCAGGCGCTGGCGGCCCGCGCGCCGCTTCATCGGGGCGAGCGCGGTCAGGTCGATCTCGATCAGGTACGGCCCGGAGCCCTCGGTCGAGCGGGCGAACGCGCGGTCGAAGCCGTCCGCCGACGCGACCTTCTCGCCGGGCACGCCCATCGCCGCCGCGAGCGCGACGAAGTCGGGGGTGTGCAGGTCGACGTCGTGCCGGTCGCCGCCGAAGGTGGCCTCCTGGACGTCGCGCAACACGCCGTAGCCGCGGTCGTTGAACACGCAGACGGTGACGGGCGCGTCCTCCTGCGCGAGGGTCGCCAGCTCGCCGATGGACAGCATGATGCCGCCGTCCCCGTGGATCACCACGGCGCGCTCCCCGGTCCCGACCGCCGCGCCGAGCGCGAGCGGCAGGCCCGGCCCGATCGCGGCGGACGCCGGGTGCAGCGACGTGCGCGGCGCGAGCACCGGCAGCAGCCGGTCGCCCCACGCGTACGCGGGGACCGTCGAGTCGCGGACGACCGCGCCCGCGCGCGGCAGGTGCCGCCTTATCGAGGCCATCACGGCGCGATGGTCGGGGCCGAGCGTCTCCAGGGCCGCGTCGCGCGCGTCGGCCGCGGCCCGCCTGGCGGACGGGCCCCACCGCTCGTCGGCCGCGCTCGTTGCGACGAGTTCGTCCAGCGCGCGGAGTGTTTCGCGGGCGTCGCCGTGCAGCGCGACGGCGGGCGGGTAGGTGCGGCCGAACACGCTCGCGTCGGCGTCGGCGTGGATCAGCCGGTCGGTGAGGCGCAGCGTCCAGGCGTCGGTCGTGTACATCTGGAACCGCGCGCCGACCGCGAGGACGACGTCGGCGCTCTCGACCGTCCCGCGCAGCGGCGGCGTCGTGACCAGCGCGCCGAGGCACAGCGGATGGTCCTCGGGCAGCGCGCCGCGTCCCTGGACGGACGTCACCACCGGGATCTCCAGCCGCTCGACCAGGCGGCGCAGCTCCGGCCAGGCGCCCGCGCTCAGCACGCCGCCGCCCGCCCAGATCAGCGGGCGGCGGGCGTCCGCGAGCAGGTCGGCCGCCGCGCGCAGCCGGTCCTCGGGCGGCACGCCCGGCGCGGGCGGCGCGGGCTCTGAGACGGTCAGCGCGTCCGGTACCTCCGCGTACTGGAGGTTCACCGGGATCTCCACGGCGGTCGGGCGCGGCCACCCGGCGCCCGCCGCGCGTCCGGCCGCGACGACCGCGTCCCCGATGTCCTCGGCTCGGCGCACCGACCACGTCTCGCGGGTCAACGTGCGCAACATCGCCTGCTGCTGGTCGGCCTCATGCAGGTAGCCCTTGGAGCGCCCCTGGTAGCCGGACTCGATCTGGCCGGTGATCAGCAGGACGCGGGAGCCCGCGAACTGCGCCTCGAACAGGCCGCCCATCGTGTTCGCCGTGCCGGGGCCGGTCGACGCGAGCGCGACGCCGAGCCGTCCGGTGACGCGGGAGTACCCGTCGGCCGCGTGCACCGCCGCCTGCTCGTGCCGGACGGCCACGAACCGGATCCCGCCGTGCCGCCGGACCGCGTCCAGGATCGGCAGGTTGTGGACGCTCGCCACCCCGAACACGACCTCCGCGTCCAGCGCCCGCAACGCCTCCGCGACCAGGTCGCCGCCGGTGCGGGCGCTCATCGCCCGCTCCCCGCCGGGCGCTGGATCGCCTTCAGCTCGGTGAACTGCGCGATCCCGTACGCGCCCAGCTCCCGGCCGTACCCGGACTGCTTGTAGCCGCCGAACGGGGCCATGCCGTCGAACGGGGCGCCGTTGATCTGGATGCTGCCCGCCTCCATCCGCGCCGCGAACCGGAGGGCGTGCTCGTCGTCCGCGCCCCACACCGCTCCGGCCAGGCCGTACTGGGTGCCGTTGGCGATCGCGACGGCCTCGTCCTCGTCCACGTAGGGGATCACGGCCAGGATCGGGCCGAACACCTCCTGCTGGGCGAGCGCGATGCGCGGGTCGGTGACGGTGAACGCGGCGGGGGACGCGAAGTACCCGGACTGGGGCAGGTCGGAGTCGGGGTGGGACCAGATCGTCCGGGCGCCGTCGACGAGGGCGCGCTCGACGTGGTCGGTCACCCGGTGCCGCTGGTTCGCGCTGGCGAGCGGGCCGACGTCGGCATCCGGGTCGTCGGAGAGACCCACCCGGTACTTCGCCATCGCCGTCGCGACCAGCTCCTCGGCCTCCGGCAGCGACTGGAACGGGACGAGCAGCCGGGACAGCGCCGTGCACGTCTGCCCGCTGTTGATCAGGACGGTCCGCACACTCTTCTCGACCGCCCCGGCGAGGTCCCCGCCGGGCAGCGCCACGGCGGCGGACTTGCCGCCGAGCTCCAGCGTCACCCGCTTGACGGACTCGGCCGCGACTTCGGCGACCCGGCGTCCCGCGCGGGTCGAGCCGGTCAGCGACACCATCGACGTGCCGGGGTGCCGGGCGAGGTACTCGCCGACGTGCATCCCGTTGCCGAAGACCAGGTTGAACGCGCCGGGCGGGGCGCCCGCCGCCGCCATCGCCTCGGCGAGGACGAACGCGTCCAGCGGGGCGACCTCGCTGGGCTTGAGCACCACCGGGCAGCCGGCGGCGAGCGCCGGGCCGATCTTCGCGGCGGTCTGCAGGAGCGGGAAGTTCCACGGCGTCATCGCGGCGACCACGCCGACCGGCTCGCGCAGCACCGTCGAGCCGCCGGTCTCCGCCGTGAACGCGACGTCCGCGACGGCCCGCGCGGTGTTGCGGAACGTTCCGATCGCGGTCCGCACCTGGTAGTCGGGGGAGTGCTTGCGCGGCATCCCCATCTCGCTGGAGATCAGCCCCGCGAGGCCGCCGAGCCGGGACTCGATCTCGTCCGCGACCCGCTCCAGCAGCGCGGCCCGCTCGCCGGGCGGCATCCCGCGCAGCACCGTCCGGGCCCGGGACGCCGCCGCCACCGCCCGGTCCATGTCCGCGGTCGACGACTCGCGGACCGTGGCGACGCACTGCCCCGTGGAGGGATCGATGACGGCGATGACGTCCTCGCCATTGCTCTCGACCCATTCTCCGTCGATGTATGTGTCCGCACGGTGGTCCATGTCGCTCCGCTCACCAGTCCTGCGCGATCCAGTTCTGCGCGATCGGGTCGAAGCCTAGAATCATCCACCGCGAAACCGTTGAGGCCGGACCACCAAAGAAATCCACCGGGCATTATGTTCGGGACACAGCGCCCCGGAAGGTCAGGCGAACAGCCGGGCGCGCAGATCGGTCCGGGCCTCTTCCCGGTCGCGCCGCATCTGGACGGCGTCGAACGCCATCAGCGCGACATTGAGATCCCCGATGTCGGTGATGCGGCGCATATCCCGTCCGGTCAGCGTGGCGATCTGGCGCAGCCGATAGGCGACCGTGTTCGGATGGACGACGAGTTCTTCCGCCGTCCGCTGCAACGCCATATCGCAGGCGATGTAGACGCGGAGCGTGTCGAGCAGATGCGGTTTCTCGACGAGCTGCCCGATGCGCGTCTCGATGAGCCGCTTGGACACCCACCGGTTGTGCGCGAGCAGGACTTCGAGGATCACGTCGGTGCACTGCGTGACCTGGCCGCGCTGGTCGCGGTAGATGCTGATCTCCAGCGCGGACAGCGCCTGGCGGCAACTGTGCCCGGCGGCGGACAGGGTCGCGCCAGGCTCGCCCGCCGACACGAACAGCGACCGGCCCGGCTCGCCCTCAAGCATCTCGCTCAGCAGCGGCACGAGGCCGGGGCCCGGACGGTCGGTCGGCACCAGTGCCAGCAGCACGCCGCGCCGCTCGCGGATCAGGATCTCGCGGCGCGGGTCGTGCTTCCACAGCGCCTCCATGACCCGGCGGCGGATCCGCATCCACTGCTGCGCCGTCGGCACCGGATCGTGGTAGGCGGCCACCGCGCGGAACGGCTGGTGCGGGTTGATGTTGAGCATCCTGGCCTGGTCGTTGACCGTGCTCGCGTCGACCGCCGGGCCCGCGATCAGGCAGCTCAGCAGGTCGGTGCTGACCCGCGCCTGCCACCCTGCCAGCTCGTTGTAAGTGCTGGTGAAAGCCTCAAGTTCGTGGGTGCAGAGCACGTCGAACAGCTCACCGAGCCGTCCGAGGACGATGCGGATCTCGTCCATGCCTGACTCGGTGTGCGCCAGCACGTGGTCGGTCAGGACGCGCTCCAGCAGCCGCAGCCACTCGACCGCCTCGGCCACCGACCGGCCCTGCAAAGCGACCCGCGCGCCGCGGCCCGGCGGCAGCTCGGGCACCGGGGTGTTCCCGGCGAGCCCGTCGCCGCACAGCTCGATCACGCGCACCGCCATCTCGAACGCCTCGACGGGCGCCTGGCGGTCCACGGTGCCGGTTTCGGTCGTGCTCACGTACTGCCGGACGAACTCGTTCGCGATGGCGGTGGACGCCGACCTCAGATCGCGGGCAACGGCCGACAGGTGGCCGGCGAGCGCCGCGGACGTGTCGGATGATGCCATGATCACCTTCCCCGGACCGGGGCCGGGGAGACTCACGTCACGCTCCTGACCCAGGTCCGTGGAGGTGTATCACGCTATTTCGGCCCACGTCAACGGCGTTGTGCCGGGCCCCGCCCGCCGCTCCGGCCAGGCGAGCGGTAGTTCGGCGGGCCCTTCGGAGGCGTCCGATTCCTGGGCGACTGTGTGCCCCACACAGGCACCCCCAGGGACTTTTGTGACCCTGCCCCCATGACATTTGGCAGACCGTAAACGTTCACTGTGTCGACAACGGCACGGGCCGCGACGGCCCGGCACGGCAACCCGCCCTTCGAGGGCGCCCCGGAACGGAGGGACGGTGAATCGTGACGGCGCAGACCTCGGCGACGCGTCCGCCACCCGCCGCTGACATCCGCCCGCCGGCGGCGCGGCGGCGGACCTGGCGGCCGGGATTCGTCACCGCGGCGCTCGGCCTGCCGGTCGCGTTCATGGCGATCGTCTACGCCTATCCGGTCGGCGCGATGCTGCTGAAAAGCGTCACCGAGCCGAAGGCGGGATTCGGGAATTTCACCGAGGCGGCGACCGACCGCACGATGTGGCACGTCCTCTGGATCACCGTCCGGATGTCCGCCGAAGTCGCGGTGCTGACCGTTCTGCTCGGATTCCCGGTCGCGTATTTTCTCGCCCGGACGTCCAAACGCAAAGCGCGGTTCCTCGTGCTTCTCGTCGTCATTCCGTTCTGGACGAGCATTCTCGTGCGCTCGTTCGCGTGGATCGTCCTGCTCGGCGACAACGGCCTCGTGACGAAGATCCTGGAACCGCTGACCGGTGACGGGCAGGGCATGCTCTACAGCGAGAGCGCCGTGATCATCGCGATGACGCACATTCTGCTGCCGTTCCCCATTCTCATCATCAAGGGGACGCTGGACCAGATCGACGCCTCGCTGCCGCGCGCCGCGCGGTCCCTCGGCGCCGGGCCGGTCCGCGCGTTCGCGCACGTGTACCTGCCGCTGGCCGTCCCGGCGATCGTGAGCAGCGGGATGCTGGTGTTCGTCATCGCGCTCGGCTTCTACGTGACGCCCGCGCTGGTCGGCGGGCCGAAGCAGAGCACGATCGCGGTCGTGATCGCGGAGGCCGTCCAGGTGAACTTCGACTGGGGGATGGCCGCGACGCTCGCCACCCTGCTCCTGATCCTGGCCACCGCGCTGACCATGATCGTGCGGCGGCTGACCAAGGTGAAGGGGCTGGTGACGCTGTGAGCACCCTCGCGACGGCGCCCGCGCGCCCGAAGCCTCCCCCGGGGAGGCGGCGCGGGAGGCGGAGCCCCGCGACCAAGACGGAGCGCGCGCTCGGCTGGGCGCTGCGCGGCCTGGTCGCGCTGATCCTCGCCTTCCTGGTGATCCCGATCCTGATCGTCGTCCTGGAGTCCTTCAACAGCGTCGACTACCTGTCGTTCCCGCTGGAGGGCTGGTCGCTGACCCACTACCGGCAGTTCTTCGCCGACTCGGCGTGGGTGGACGCGACGCTGCTCAGCGCGCGGATCGCGCTGCTGGCGGCGGCGATCGCGACCGTCGTCGGGACGGCGGCGGCCTGGGGCCTCGCCCGCAGCCCGGCCCGCGGCAAGGGCCTCGTGTTCGCGCTGATGTACTCGCCGCTGGTGATCCCGATCATCGTCCTGGCGATGAGCTACTACTTCACGTTCGCCGACTTCCGCGTCATCGGGCACTGGCAGGTGATCGCGGTCGCCTACTCGGTGATGGGCGTCCCGTACGTCCTGGTGGCGGTGTCGAGCGCGCTCCAGCAGTTCGACTCCGAGCTGGAGAACGCGGCGCGGACGCTCGGCGCCTCGCTGCCGAAGACCCTGCTGCGGATCACGCTGCCGTCGCTGACGTCGGCCATCTCCGCGGGCGCGCTGTTCGCGTTCGTGATCGCCTTCGACGAGGCGGTGATCATCCTCTTCGTGTCCGGCACCGGGTCGGTCACGCTGCCGCGCAAGCTGTGGGACAGCGTGCGCTACGACCTCACGCCCACGCTCGCGGTCGCCGGGACGATCCTCATCGCCGTCTGCGTCGGGCTGTTCCTCCTGTCCGAGTTGATCAAGATCCTCCGTGAACGGCGGGAGCGCCGATGAGCGAGCAAGCAAGCGCCGGCGTCGGCGCGCCGGTGACCGACGAGCGCCCGGTGCGGCCGGACCCGCCCGCCGCCGCCGAAGACCAGGTGGTGTTCTCCGGGATCCACAAGTGGTACGGGGACGCGCCCGCCGTCCACGACTTCAACCTCGCGATCCGCAAGGGCGAGTTCGTGACGCTGCTCGGGCCGTCCGGGTCGGGCAAGACGACGAGCCTGCGCATCCTCGCCGGGCTGGAGTCGGCGACCGCCGGGGAGGTGTACCTCGCCGGACGGGCCGTCACCGACGACGTCCCCGAGAAGCGCAACATCGGCCTCGTCTTCCAGAACTACGCGCTGTTCCCGCACATGACCGTCGCGCAGAACATCGCGTTCCCGCTGAAGATGCGGCGGATGAAGAAGGCGGACGCGGCCCGCGAGATCGACCGCGTCCTCACGATGACGCAGCTCACCGAGTTCCGGGACCGCTACCCGCGGCAGCTCTCC
The DNA here is from genome assembly GCF_008121305.1 of Actinomadura decatromicini. Taxonomy (NCBI): domain Bacteria; kingdom Bacillati; phylum Actinomycetota; class Actinomycetes; order Streptosporangiales; family Thermomonosporaceae; genus Actinomadura; species Actinomadura decatromicini. The sequence continues at coordinate 1,088,179 of NZ_VSRQ01000002.1, forward strand.
GGCGGGCAGCAGCAGCGCGTCGCGCTCGCCCGCGCGTTCGTGTTCGACCCGAGCGTCCTGCTGATGGACGAGCCGCTCGGCGCCCTCGACCGCAACCTCCGCGACCACATGCGGCTGGAGTTGAAGGCGCTGCAACAGCGGATCGGCGCGACCGTCCTGTACGTCACCCACGATCAGGACGAGGCGCTCGCCCTCTCCGACCGGATCGGCGTCATGCACCGGGGCGTCCTCCAGCAGACCGCGCCGCCGCACGAGCTGTACGAGGCGCCGGTGAACTCGTTCGTCGCGAAGTTCCTCGGCAAGTCGATCTGCCTGCCCGCCAGGCGGGTGGAGAAGGGCGCGCGCACCGTCCTGGAGGTGTCCGGGGTGGACGGGCGGGTCCTGGTCGAGGCGGGCAACGACTGCTCGGCCGCCGACGACGCCGAGTTCATGATCCGTCCGGAGCGGCTGCGGATCTCCGCGGAGCGCCCGGACGCGGCCGACCGCAACGCGGCGCGCTGCACGGTCGCGGCGCACGTCTACCTCGGTCCGCAGATCGAGGTCCACCTGCGCACCGCCGAGGGCGCCGAACTGGAGGCGATGGTGCCCGCGGAGCTGCGCGCCGACTTCGAGGTCGGCTCACCGCACTGGCTGAGCTGGGGCCCGGGCGACTGCCGCTTCCTCCCCCGCGTCGACTGACGGCTTCTCTCGATCTCTCTCCATACCGCCTCCCGCCACGACCTCTGTTCGGCATGCCTGCACTCGCACGGAAGGGCAAGCGATGAATTCACCGGCACTGACGTGCTGTACGTGGCACATGGACGGCGACGTCGGTGTGCTGACGCTGAACCGCCCGGACCGGCTCAACGCGATCTCCAACCGGGACATCGACGAGCTGGACCGGGTGATCATGCGGGCGGGCAAGGACCCCGCCGTCCGCGCCGTGGTGATCACCGGGGCCGGACGCGGCTTCTGCTCCGGCGCGGACGTCAAGGAGTGGGCGGCCCGCGCCGACGCCGACGAGGAGTCCTGGCCCGCGAAGATGCACCGGACGATCGCGCGCCTCTACTGGCTGCCGAAGCCGGTGGTCGCGGCCGTGAACGGCGTCGCCGCCGGGTCCGGGTTCGACATCGCGCTCACCGCCGACATGCGGATCGCGTCGGAGGCGGCCCGGTTCGGCCAGGTCTACGCGCAGCGCGGGATCTGCCCGGACGCGGGCGGCTCCTACCTGCTGCCGCGCGTCGTCGGGGAGGCCCGCGCCGCCGAGCTGATCTACACCGGCCGCATCATCGACGCGGACGAGGCGCTGCGGATCGGCGTGGTGAGCGAGGTCGTCCCGCCGGAGAAGCTGATGGACCGCGCGCTGGAGCAGGCGGCGGTGTTCGCCGCCGGGCCGACCGTCGCGATCGGCATCGCGAAGCAGAACATCCGGATGGGGCACACCATCGGGATCGAGGAGGCGCTCCGCAACGAGCAGCGCGGCGGGCACGCCTGCGTCCACACCGAGGACATGGCCGAGGGCCTCCGCGCCGCCGTCGAGAAGCGCCGCCCCGTCTTCAAGGGCCGCTGATGAAGAGGCATCCGCTAGATCGCCTGTTCCGACCCGAGAGTGTGGCGGTGGTCGGGGCGTCGCCGAAGGGCGGGTACGGGCTGCGGATTCTGCGGAACATGCGCGGAGTCGGGTTCGAGGGACGCCTCTACGTCGTCAACCCCGGCCGGACGGAGGTCGGCGGCGTCCGCGCGTACCCGTCGCTGGGCGACCTGCCGGAGGCGCCCGACGCGGTGGCGGCGGCGATCCCGGCGGCGGGCGTCCCGGCACTGGCGGCCGAGGCCGTGCGGGTCGGCGCGGGCTCGATGGTCGTCTACGGCGCCGGGTTTGCCGAGCGCGACGACGCGGGCCGCGCCCTCCAAGCCGAGCTGGTCGCCGCCGCGGACGGCCGCCTCCCGCTGATCGGCCCGAACTGCCTGGGCGCCGTCAGCTACCGGGGCCGCGCCGCGCTCTGGGGCATCGAGATGCCCTACGTCCACGCGGGCGCCGACGGGACGGTGGCGCTCGCGGCGCAGAGCGGGAACATGGCGCTGACGACGATGCTGTCCGGACGTCTCCCCGCCGTCGCCTACGCCGTGTCAGCGGGGAACCAAGCGGTGCTCGACCTGGCGGACTGCCTGGAGTACTTCCTCACCGACCCCGGCGTCCGCGTCGTCTGCCTCGTCATGGAGGGGCTCGCGGACCTCGCCCGGTTCCGCGTCCTCGCGGAGCGGGCGGCAGAGCGCGACGTCGCGGTGATCGTCCTCAAGGTGGGCCGGTCGGCGGGCGGCGAGGCCGCGACCGTCGCGCACACCGGGACGCTCGCCGGACGGGACGCCTCCTACGAGGCCCTGTTCCGGCAGACCGGCGTCTACCGGGTCGACGACCTGGACGAGATGGTCGCGCTGTGCTCGCTGCTCGCCGTCCCGAACCGGCCGCGCGGCACCGCGATCGGGTTCTTCGCCAGCTCCGGCGGCGAGTGCGGGCTGACCGCCGACGTCGCGGACGCGGCGGGCGTCCGGCTCGCCGACCTGGACGAGGCCGCCGAGTCCGCGCTGGCCGCCGCCGTGCCGCCGTACCAGCGGCCGCGCAACCCGATGGACCTCGGCGCGTCCGCGTGGGGCGACCGGGACTCCTACTACGCCGCCGCCCGCGCGATGGGCGAGTGCCCGGCGGTCGACGTCGTCGCGTTCTCCGGCGACGCCCCGACGCACTCCGATCCGCTGGACGAGTTCGGCTGGCCGGAGATGATGGGCGGCGCGGGCGACGCGGCGGCGGAGCTGGACGTCCCGGTCGTGCTGATGACCATGACCACCGATGTGACGCCCGAGCTGGGCGAGCTGGCGCGCCGGAACGGGGTGGTGCTGCTCGCGGGGGCGCGCCCCGCGCTGCGCGCGATCGCGCTCGCCGGGAGGCCGCGCCCGTCCGTCCGCGCGGAGGAGGCGGACCCGACCGATTCGGCCACGCGGCGGAGCGCCGCCGAGCTGCTGGACGGACGGACGGGCGCTCTGACCGAGACCGAGTCCAAGCGGCTGCTGGCCCTGTACGGGGTGGCGTCGCCGGACGGGGAGGTCGCGTCCGACGCCGACTCCGCCGTGGCGATCGCGGACCGGCTCGGCTACCCGGTCGTGGGCAAGCTCCACGCCCCGGGCGTCGCCCACAAGTCCGACATAGGCGGCGTGGAGGTCGGTCTCGCCGACGCTACGGCGGTGCGCGAGGCGTTCCACCGGATCATGCGCCGCGCCGCCGCCGCGCTCGACGGCCTCGACGGCGGCCCGCCGCCCGGCGTGCTCGTGGAGCGGATGGCGGGGCCGGGCGTCGAGCTGATCGTCGGCGGCCGCAACGACACGGCCGGGTCGCTGGTCGTGCTCGGCGCGGGCGGCGTCCTGACCGAGCTGCTGGACGACGCGGCAAGCCTGCTCTGGCCGTTCGGCCGCGACGACGTCCACGCCGCGCTGTCGCGGCTCCGCGTGAACGCCCTGCTCGGCGGCCACCGGGGCGGCCCGCCCGCCGACGTGGAGGCGCTCGCGGACGCCGCCCTGCGCGTCGGCCGCCTGCTGTCCGACCACCCCGAGATCGCCGAGATCGACGTCAACCCGCTGCTGTGCCGTCCGAAGGGCGAGGGCTGCCTCGCGCTCGACGCGCTCATCGTCGCGGACCCGGCAAGGAAAGGAGGAGCGTCCTGATGGACTTCGCGATCCCGGACCATCTCGTCGAGTTCCGCGAGACGGTCCGCAGGTTCACCGAGACCGAGCTGATCCCGCACGAGGACTACGTGGAGGAGCACGACGCGCTTCCGGAGGACGTCGAACGGCGCATCCGGGAACGCGCACTCGCCATCGGGCTGAACTCGATGGGCATGCCCGAGGAGGTCGGCGGGGGAGGGATGGACGTCCTCGGCCAGGTCCTCGTCACGGAGGAGCTGTTCCGTGCGCTCGGCGGCGTCGCCGAATGCGTCCCGACGACGCCGAGCGTCATGCTGGCCTGCAACGACGAGCAGCGCGAGCGGTTCCTGATCCCGTGCGTGCGCGGCGACATCCAGTGGTGCTTCGCGCTGACCGAGCCGGACACCGGGTCGGACGCCGCCGGGATCCGCACCCGGGCCGCGCTCCGCGACGACGGCTCGTGGGTGATCAACGGGCGGAAGCGGTTCATCAGCCACGGCGACACGGCCGACTTCGCGATCGTCTTCGCGCTCACCCACCCCGACCGCGAGCGGAACCGCATCACCGCGTTCCTCGTCGAGAAGGGCACGCCGGGGTTCGGCGTCGGGCAGCTCCACAAGACGATGGGGCACCGCGGCTACCGGCAGGCGGAGCTGGTCTTCGACGACTGCGCCGTCCCGGCCGCGAACGTGCTCGGCGAGCCGGGACGCGGTTTCGGCCTCGGCCACGGCGCGCTCAGCGCCGGACGGATCATGACCGCCGCCCGCTGCCTCGGCCCGATGGCCCGGCTGATCGACGACGGTCTGGAATGGGCGAAGCAGCGCGTCCAGTTCGGCAAGCCCATCGCGGACTACCAGGCCATCCAGTTCATGCTGGCCGACTGCGCCACCGACCTGCACGCCTCCCGCCTCATGACGTACGAGGCGGCGTGGGCGGCCGACCAGGGGCAGCCGCCGAAGACGGTGCACGCCAAGGCGTCCACGGCGAAGCTGTTCGCCAGCGAGGCGCTCGGCCGGGTCGCGGACCGCGTCCTGCAGATCTTCGGCGGCACCGGCTACATGAACGAGACCTACGTCGAACGCGCCTACCGCAACGCCAGGATCGAGCGGATCTGGGAGGGCACCTCCGAGATCCAGCGCATCATCATCGCCCGCAACCTGCTCAAACGAGGAATGTTCCGCTGACTCCCGCCTCGGCCAGGTCACCACCCACCCCCCGGAATCGCGCCAGCAACGAAGGAACGAATCATGAACATTCCCGGCACCTCGCACGGTCCCGCACTGTCCCGCAGGAACCTGCTGCGCGGCGGCGCCCTGCTCGCCGGCGGCATCGCCGCCGCGCCGCTGCTGTCCGCCTGCGGCGGCTCCGGCGGCGGGGGCGGCGGCGGCAAGAAGGTCGTCGTCGCCGACTGGGGCGGCGCGCTCGTCGAGGCGGAGAAGAAGTACATCTTCGAGCCGTTCAGCAAGGAGACCGGCATCGAGGTCGTCGTCGCCGGGCCGCCGACGCCCGCCAAGATCAAGGCGATGGTCGAGACCGGCAACATCGAATGGGACCTCATCGCGGGCGGCCCGAGCACCGTCCTGCCGATCGGGCGCAAGTACTTCGAGACGCTGCCCGACAAGCTGCTCAACATCCCCGGCGTCGACAAGTCCTACGTCGACCCGAACTGGCTCACCTACTACCTCTTCTCGATCGTCCTGGCGTGGAACACGTCGGTGGTCGGCAGCGGGAAGAAGCTGGAGAGCTGGGCCGACTTCTGGGACACCGAGAAGTTCCCCGGACGGCGCTCGCTGCGCGGCGCCGACAACGGCGTCCCGCCGGACATGGAGTTCGCGGTCCTCGCGGACGGCGTCGACATGAAGTCGGTCTACCCGATCGACGTCGACCGCGCGTTCCGCAGTTTCGACAAGCTCAAGTCGCACGTGCCGCAGTGGTGGACGTCCGGCGCCCAGCCCGGCCAGATGCTGGTCAGCAAGCAGGTCGGCGCGTCGAGCATCTTCTCCGGCCGCATCGGCGAGCTGAAGCAGAAGGGCGCGCCGCTCGACTTCACGTGGAACGGCGGCATGTTCCAGCTGGCCGCCTGGTCGGTCGTGAAGGGCGCGCCGAACAAGGAGAACGCCTTCAAGCTGATGGAGTTCTCCGTCCGTCCGGACATCCAGGCGAGCGTCTGGAGCAAGTACCCGAACGGCCCGTCGAACGCCAAGGCGCTCGACCTGATGGACAAGGAATTCGCGAAGACGCTGCCCTCCCACCCGCAGAACGTGGAGGTGCAGTTCCTCCAGGACGCCGACTGGTGGGGCAAGAACCGCGACACCGTGCTCAAGCGCTTCCAGGAGTTCTCGAAGTCCTGACCGCGCTTGTGCGCACCGGCCCGCACCAAGGGAGAACGCAGTGGAATCATTGGCAGGCCGCGCCTACCTCGTCACCGGAGGCGGCACCGGCATCGGCGCGGCCACCGCCCGCCGCCTCGCCGCGCTCGGCGCGTCGGTGACCGTGGTCGGGCGCCGCGGCGAACCCTTGGACGCGGTCGTCGCGGACGTGGAGCGCCAGGGCGGGCACGCCCTGGCGCACCCCGCCGACGTCCGCGACCCGGCCGCCGTCGAGGCGGCGGCCGACGCGGCGCTCGCCCGGTTCGGGCGGCTCGACGGCCTCGTCAACAATGCGGCCGGGAACTTCGTCGCGCCCGCCGAGCGGCTGTCCGCGAACGGCTGGCGCGCGGTCGTCGACATCGTCCTCAACGGGACGTGGAACTGCACGTCCGCCGTCGCCCGCCGGATGATCGAGGCGGGCACCCCCGGCGCGATCGTCAGCGTGATCGCCACCTACGCCTGGACGGGCCACCCCGGCACCGTGCACAGCGCGGCGGCGAAGGCGGGCGTCGTCGCCATGACCCGGACGCTCGCCGTCGAATGGGCGCGCTACGGGATCCGGCTGAACTGCGTCGCGCCGGGGCCGACCGAGACGGAGGGCGCGGGCGCGGCGCTGTGGGCGGACGACGCCGACCGCGAGCGCGTCCTCGCGTCCGTCCCGCTGAACCGGTTCGCGAGCGCCCCCGAGGTCGGGGACCTCGTCGGGCTGCTGCTGAGCGACCGCGCCGGTTACGTCACCGGCTCGATCCTCACCGCGGACGGCGGGCAGTCGCTCGGCACGCAGATCTACGGCCCGCCGATCGCGGACGCCGCCGCCCCGACGGCGTCCGCGCAATAGCTTCTAGGAGGGGAAGCCGGGGAGGCCGGGCTCGGGCGGGACGCCGAGCGTGTTCAGCGTGGTGGCGACCGTCCAGTACCGGCCGACGACGGCGATCAGGTCGATGAGCTGGGCGCGGTCGTAGGTCCCGGCGAGTTCCGCCCAGGTGGCGTCGGCCAGGTTGCCGTCGTCGTGCAGCTCGTCCACGGCGCGGAGGAGGGTCGCCTCGAACGGCGTCCAGCCCTCCGCGCCGGGGCCGCGCGTCACACGTTCGATCTCGTCCGGGGTGACCCCGGCGGCGGCGCTCATCCGCACGTGCTGCCCGAAGGCGTACTCGCAGCGGCGGCGCCAGACGACCCGCAGAATGGCGAGTTCGCGGTCGCGCGCGGGGAGCGGCGATTCGTTGAGCAGGTAATGCTGGAGCGGACGCTGCGCCTTCATCAGGCCGGGGCTGTGCGCCCAGGTGCGGGAGACGTGCGCGGTTCCCGTCCATCCGTCCGGGCCGAACGCCTCGCGTTCCAGGCGGTGGTAGGCGTCGATGTCCAGCGGGGCTATGCGCGGCTCGGTCATTCCTTTTCCTGAAGGTCGTCGCGGGCAACTGTCTTGATCTTGCCGCCGGGGTCGCGGCCGACCTGGACGGCGGTCGGAATGGGGAAGTGCGGCGCGAGGACGATCGCCGCGGTGTCGGCGGCGAGCGCCGCGATCTTCTCCCGGCTGCGCACCGACTCGGACGGCTCCTCGTCGACGGACGGCAGCCAGCAATGGTGCTCGACATGCGCCGGATGGTGCGCCAGGTCTCCGGCGAGGATCGCGGTGTCGGGGCCGTCCGCGACGACGACCGACACGTGTCCGGGCGTATGGCCGTGGGTGCGCACTATTCGCATTTCCTCGGAGAGGGCGAGGTCCCCGTCGAAGAGGTGGAGCCGTCCTGCGTTCTCGACGGCGCGCAGGCGGGCGCGCACCTTGTCGGCCATTCCATTGTTGAAGGGGATGGCCTTGACGTCGTCGCCCGTCCAGTAGGCGGCCTCGCGTTCGTGGACGTGGACGGTCGCGTTCGGGAATGTCAGCGAGCCCTCGTCGTCCCGGATCAGCCAGCCGCAATGGTCGGCGTGCAGATGGGTCTGCACTATCTGGTCGACGTCGGCGGGGGAGATGCCGAGCGCGGCGAGGCCGTCCAGGAATCTCCCGGCGCCCGCGAGGCCCGGGATCTCGTGCGCGCGGTGGCCCCAGCCCGCGTCGACCAGCGTGACGTGGCCGTCGCCGGTGACGACGAACCCGCCGAACGTCACGGGGAACGGGGTGTCCGGGTCGTCGACGCCGACGACCGGCATCCATTCCGACGGCTCGGCCCCGGTGAACCAGAAGCGGCGCGGCCCGGTGGCCACGCCGTCGCTGAGATGCGATATCCGCGTCCGGCCGACCGCATAGGTCGCCGGAGAGGCCGCCGGAGGAACTGCCATTTCGCGCTCCATTTCAGGACGCCCGCCGGAACTTGACCCGCCACCGCACCTGGCGTTCCTCCCAGGCGCGCGGGCCGGGCGTCAGCGGTTCTCCGGACGGCGGTTTCGGCTCGGGGTCGTCCGCCTCGTAGACGGCGTTGTACCGGGGGGAGCCGGGCGCGGGGTGAATGAACTCGTGCCACAGCCGGAAACGCGAACCCCGGTCATAGCCGAAACGAGGAAGGATCTCGGGGAGATGGACGCCGGTATAGAAATCGTCGAACTCCGCGATCTCGGCGGCGGTCGCGTCCGCGGCGGGATCCATCCCGATCATCGACATCCGGCCGGGGTCGACGTCGGCCGCGCCGACCGAACCCGTGTTCTCCCAGATCATCCGCCAGACGGCGGTGGCGCGCTGCCAGGCGCCCGGCCCTTGCGTGTAAACGGGACGCTCGCGCTTCAGGAAATCGCGGGCCGACTGCTCGTCGCCGATCCCGTAGACGGCCAGCCAATGGGGGACGCCCTCGTCGTCCACCGGATCGACGGCCTCATATCGCGCGGCGCTCACGAAGCCCTCGTTGAAACGGACCACCTCGGCGAGATGGACCGAGTCGTAGAAGTCGGCGAGCGCGCGGAGTTCGGCCTCCGGCTCGCCCGGTTCGGCCCGCAGTCCCACGGCCAGGAAGAACGGGCAACTGAACGGCTGACTCCCCATGAAGCGCTTACCTCCGCGTCCGGGACCATCCGAAATGAATCATGCACTCCATAGCATGTCAGATCGGTGATCGGCCCCGCGCGGCCGGGGTCGGCGATACCGCCCCCGGAAATGCCGAGGCCCCACCGCGGACACGGCGATGACGGTGTGTCCGCGATGGGGCCTGGGGTGAACGACCCGTTAGAAGACGAAGCAGTCCGCGTACTGGGCCTGCTTGGCGGCGAGCGCCACCGGGGTGCGGCCGCCCGCGTTCCGCCGGACCTGGTCGGCCTCGGTCTGGTGCGGGGCGGTGACCTGGCAGGACGTCGGCGAGCTGTGGCCCGACATCAGGTAGTCACAGCGGCCGTTGCGGTTGTCGGGCAGGCCGAGGGCGTGCCCGAGCTCGTGCGCGGCGATCCGCGGCGGGTAGAACCCGTCCTGGACGGCCTGGCGGCCCATGACGATGTCGGCGCGGCCGAAGCCCTGCATGTAGGTGCGGGGCCAGCCGTTGTCGGCGGTGATCCTGATGGTGGCCTGGCCGGCGGTCGTCGCGGGCTTGAGCTCGATGATCGGCACGGCCTTGTTCCACGCGGCGGCGCCTTCGTCCATGGCCGCCTTGAACTCCTGGGACTGGCTGGCGTCGTAGTAGATCGTGCGGACCGCGACGGGAGCGGCGGCCGACGCCGGAGCGGTGGAGACGGTGGGGACCAGCAAGGCCACACCGAAGGCGACCGACAGCGCCGCCATGATCTTACGGAAGGACATTCGGTAACTCCTCTGGTGCGAGGACGCGGGGGGTCAGCGGCCGATCTGCTGGTTGATCCAGTTCAGGTACGGCGCGATACCGGTGTAGAGGGTGGTGGTGGCGCACTCGCCGCGGTTGTCGCCGGGGCCGTGGGTCTCGCCCACGAGCGTCCAGTTGCCGCTGCTGCCGGTGACCGCGGGGCCGCCGGAGTCGCCGTGGCAGGCGGACCGGCCCTGGCCGCCGGAGACGCACACGTCGTTCGACGTGCCGCCGCCCGCGGAGCAGTTGCTGCTCGGGAGGATCGTGAGGTCGATCTCCTGGAGGTAGCTGGCCTGCTGGCAGCTCGGCCAGCTCATGCAGCCGAAGCCGAGCAGCCGCACCGGGGTGTTCGCGGCGGGGTTGGACTGCGCCATCTTCACCGGGGTGGACTTGGCCGGGGAGCTGAGGTGCATCATCGTGAGGTCGGTGCCGGGGTTGGTGACGCGCCGGTCGATCTGCGCGACCTCGCCGCCGGAGCTCTTGTTGTTCGAGCCGATGCGGCCCGAGGACGCGGAGCCGCAGTGGTTGGCGGTGATGAGCCACTGGGGCGCGACGAGGCTGCCGCCGCAGCCGTTGCTCAGCGCGATCATCCAGGGGTAGGTCTCGGTGGCGTTGTGGCCACCGATGATCGGCTGCTGGCCGCCCCCGCTGTCGGGGCCGGCCGCGTTGGCGGCGGACGCACCGCTCAGCGCGAGGGCGACCGCACAGGCGGCCACCGTCGCTCGCATCAGCTTGCGCATGGTGATTCTCCAATCGGCGGTTCGTTCCGGGGAGGTGCTCCCGCCACGCGATCGGAGCGGGGTGGCGCGGTCCCGGAACGGCGGGTTCGCTCGGGGCCGCGGAGCCTGTCTCCGCGTCCCGGACGTGGCCTGGATTCCTCGCGACCGCCGACGGCGCGAATGGTCGGGCATGGCGTTGCCGGGCCATGCGAGTCCGGTTTGGCGAGGGGACTGCAACTCTCAATGGCGATTCCGTCGCGGCGTGTCGACCCGGGAGCTGGGAGCCGGTCGCGAAGTGCCCACCCGAGAACCGGGAAGTTGCCCACCTGGGCCTTCGTCGACGATGCGGTGTCGATCTCCGCCGGCGAGACGTGCTCGCCCTGACAATTTCCCGGCGGACGGCACGGGAATCCGGTTGCGAGAATGGCGCCAGGGAACGGCATAATGGAGCAACGCCTGCACAGGGCGCTGCGCTGCTCCATTAATTCTCTCGCGGTTGCCACAACTACGGGAGGGTAGTCGAGCGATCCGGGCCTTTACCACCGGGTGAATCAACTAGATGTTCAATGTTGATTTCAATCAGCGCTGAAACCGTTACGGTGCGTGATAAAGGCCCGTTGACGTGGGATTTCGTCAGGCGTGCCGGACGAAGTCGGCGACCAGCCGGTTGAATTCGTCGGCGTGCTCGATCATCGCCCAGTGCCCGCACCGGTTGAGGAGGACCAGGCGGCTGTCGGGGATCGCGGCGAGCAGCCGGAGCGAGTTCTCGAACGGCACGACCCGGTCGTCCCGGCCGTGGATCAGCAGCGTCGGGACGGCGATCCCGGGCAGCAGCTCGGGCTTCACCCAGACCGGCAGCGGCGCGCCGCCGGGCAGCCCGTCGACGTAGTTGCGCAGGTGCTCGGGACGGGCCAGCGCCGCGTCCGACCTGGCCTGGCACAGCTCGGGGGTGGCGAAGCGGGCCTTGTCGAAGCACATGATCTCGACGAGCCGCCGCATGTTCTCCGGGCTCGCGTCGCGGTACGCCTCGATGAGCACCTTGAGACCCTCGGACGGCCCGTCGCCGGGCGCGAAGAGCGACGGCGCCCGGCCGACCGGCGGGCCCATCGTGACGAGGTGCGTGATCCGGTCGGGGTGCTCGGTGGCGAGGCGGAGCGAGGTCTGCCCGCCCATCGAGTTGCCGACGAACGCGGCCTTGTCGATGCCGAGCGCGTCCAGGAACTGGACGGCGGCCTCGACGTGGTCGAGCCGGTCGACGGTCACGGCGTCCGAGTCGCCCCAGCCGGGCATGTCCACCGCGTACACGTGGAAGTGCTCGGCGAGCGCCTCGATGTTCCCGGCGAAATTGCTCCAGCCGGTCGCGCCCGGACCGCTTCCGTGGAGAAGGACGACGGGATGCCCTTCGCCCGCCTCGTAATAGCGGAGGTTCCATTCCTTGGTCCGGACGGTCCGCGCCGCCTCGGCCTGGGTGAGCGTCATCAGCGGGCGTCCTCTCCGGGGGCGGGGCTGGCCTTGGCGAGCAGGGAGGCGACGGCCTCCGGCGGGCGGTGGCCCCAGCTGTGCAGCCGGTCCAGGGTCTTGACCTGCCATGTCTCGTCGTCCACGAGCAGGCCGCCCCAGCCGTACTCCACGCTGAACCCGGACGGCGTTTGCACGTAGAAGCTGAACATGTGGTCGTTCGGGTGCATGCCGAGGGTCATCTCGAACGGCTGCCCGGCGTCCATGCAGCGGTCGTAGGCGGTGCCGACGTCGCGGATGTCGGTGACCTCGACCATGAAATGGTGCGTCCGCTTCGGGTGCGGCATGTCGCCGAACGCCACGGAATGGTGGCGCGGGTTGCAGCGCAGGAAGATGAGGTCCGCGACGACGCCGGGCGCCAGTTCCTCCACGATGATGTCGGAGATGCGGAATCCGAGGAGCCCCTCGTAGAACTCCAGATAGGTCTCGCGGGCGACGCCCTTGGACAGCAGAACCTGATGCCCAGCGCCGCCGGAGCCGGTGACGAACTCGCCGAGCAGCACGTCGGAATGGAACGGGCTCTCGGCGTCGGCGAATCCGGTGACCAGCTCGATCCGGTTGCCCATCGGGTCGGCGGTCACGAGGATCCGGTCGACCTTGCGGGACGCGGCGAGCGCCGCGTCGCCCTCGGTCGCCGCGACGCCCGCCGCCGCGAGCCGGGCGGCGATCGCGTCGAGGGCGGCGCCGTCCGCCACCTCGTAGCCGCTCGCCACCAGGTCGTCGGCGGGGCCGCGCCGGACGAGCCAGCGGTACGCCTTCTCGTCCGTCCGCAGGGCGAGCGTGTCGGTGTCCTTACCCGCGAGCTGCATGCCCAGCAAGTCGACCGCGAAGTGCTCCCAGTCGGCGAGGTCGCTCGCCTCGTACACGACGTAGGCCAGCTCGTTGACTCCGGTCATCACGTTCCTTCCCTCGTGGGCACGGGCGTTCAGGCGGGCAGGTCGGGGACGGCGAGGCCGGACACGTCCGCCGCCGCGACGAACCGGTCCGGGCGCACCGCGACCGCGCGGGCCCCGTACCGCGCGAGCCACGGCAGCAGCGTCTCGGCGAGGTCGACCAGCTCGTCCGGGCCGCGCGTGTAGGCGGCGCGCGGGCGGACCGCCACGTAGCGGGCGCCGAGCGCGTCCCAGCCCGCCTTCTCCTCCGGGGTGAGCAGGTCGGCCGGGTCGACGTCCGCGCCGAGGAGGACGAAGCCGTCCCCGAGGAGGTCGTCGAGCCGCGCCATGCGGCCCGCGACGTCCCCGGCGATGGGCTGCGGGACCATGCGGCCGACGACGCTCGCGTCCCCGACCGGCCCGCGGATCCAGCCCGCGTCGAGCACCGGCGGCGCGGTCAGCGGCGGCTCGAACGGCGTGACGGTGTGCTCCGGCACGCGGTTCATCTCCTCGATCTCGGCGGGCGTCGCCTCCTGCTTGATGACGCGGCCGAGCTGGACGGCGAGCCCGGTGTAGAACGCGGCGTTCGGGCGCCGCTCGGCCTCGTAGGTGTCGAGCCAGCCCTCGTCCAGCTCGCCCCTGAGGACGCGGGCGAGCTTCCAGCCGAGGTTGTGGACGTCCCGCATGCCCGTCTGCATCCCGGCCCCGGCCCACGGCGGCATGAGGTGCGCGGCGTCCCCGGCGAGGAACACGCGCCCGGCGCGCCAGGTGTCGGCCATCCGGGTGTGGTGGCGGTAGAACGCCCACTGGTGGATGGAGACGTCGTCCGGGGTGACGCCGAGCGCCTTGAGCAGCGGCCAGACGTCGTTCTCGGAGGCGAAGTCGGCCTCGGTCTCGCCCGGCTTGAGCGGGATCTCCCAGCGGTGGTTCCCGGCGGACAGCGCGATGTCGACGACCGGGCGCTCCCGGTCGGACCAGAAGGTGAGGACGTCCCGGTCCGGCCACCAGCGCTTGACCCGGCAGTCGATGACGATCCACTGCACGTCGATCGTGTCGCCGAGCAGCTTCGCCCCGATCATGCTCCGGGTGGCGGAGCCGCCGCCGTCCGCGCCGATCAGGTAGCGGGCGCGGGTGGCGCGCGTCTCGCCGGTCACGACGTCGGTCGTCGTCACGGTGACGCCGTCGTCGTCCTGGTCGAGGCCGGTGACCTCGACACCCGTGCGCACGTCGATCAGGTCGCCGTGGTCGGCGGCGCAGGCGCGCAGCTCCGCCTCCATCACCGGCTGGTAGATGTTGTAGAAGCGGGGCCGGCGGCCGAGCGAGGACGGCGGGTGCTCGACCCGCATGATCTCGGTCCCGTCGTAGGTCACCCAGCGCAGCGCCCGCTGCGGCTCGATCACCTTCTCGACGCGCTCGTCGACGCCGAGGCTCTGGAAGATCCGCATCGTCCAGTCGTTGACGGTGACGGCGCGGGCGCGCGGGTAGATCGCCGCGTCCCGCTCGAACGCGACGACCCGGACGCCGTGCCGGGCGAGGGTGAGCGCGGCGGTCACGCCGGTGGGGCCGTAGCCGGCGATCGCGACGTCGGCGTCGAACTGCTGGGTCATGCGGACTCCGGAATGACGTGCCGGTCGGAACAAGTATTGTACCGATCGTTCGGTACGATCGTGACCACCCTCACATGGCGGCCAGGTGGCCGTCCATGGAATTCCGCTGTGCAGAACGGCAGGTGGGCGGGATGTCGCGGAGCCGGGACGGGACGGGCCAGAGGGGTGCCTATGCTTCAACGGGTGGACAGCGAGAAGACCGGCAACCGCCGTGGCCGCAGGTCCCGGGACGAGATCCTGGACGTCGCCTCGCGGGTCATGGCGGAGCGCGGATACGCCGCGACGTCCCTGTCCGTGCTGAGCCGGGAGAGCGGGCTCCCGAAGAGCGTCGTCTACCACCACTTCCAGTCGAAGGCCGGGCTGCTCTCGGCGGTCATGGCGCGCGGCGCGTACGAGTTCTACGCGGCGATGCGCGAGGCGCAGGCGGACGGCCCGGAGGGCGACACCCCGCTGGAGCGCCTGACCTGGTACCTCCTGCGCACCGGGGAGGTCTTCCAGGCGCGTACCGACTTCCTGCGCCTGCACCTGCTGCTGGTGATGAGCGCCGAGGCGGCCGAGGCCGAGGTGGACGCCCTCATCGAGCAGGTCAGGCGGGACGGCCGCGCGCACATGAACACGATGATCGCCGCGTCCTTCGCGGCCGCGGGCGCGGAGATCGCCCAGGCCGTCGCGGACGAGCTGGACTACTTCGCCATCGCCGGGTTCGACGGCGCCTTCGTCGCGATGCAGGCCGAGCCGGAGCGCGGCATCGCCGCCCCGATGCGGCTGCTCGCCGAGGCCGTGGCCGCGCTCGGCGAGGCGCGCGTCGCCAGGCTGCGCGCCTCCGCGGGCATCGCCTAGGTCGTCTGGAGATTCCGTTCGAGCGCGGACGCCGCCGTCCGGAGTGTCGCGACCAGCCTGGGCAGCCGCTCCTTCTCGTACCGGATGCTCGGCATGGACACCGACAGGCCCGCGACCGCCGTGCCGTCCGGGTCGCGCACCGGGACGCCGACCGCGACGAGGCCGCGCTCGGAGCGCCCGTCGTTGACCGCGAACCCGTTGCGCCGGACGCGCGCCAGCTCAGCCTTGAGGTCGGCGAGGACGGGACGGTCGCCCGCCGCCGCGTCCCGCCGCGTGTCGCGGTAGAGGTCGTCCAGCTCGTCCGGCGGGAGTTCGGCGAGCAGCAGGAGACCGCCGGTCGTGCGGTGCGCGTGGAACACCATGCCCTCGCGCGACCCGACCCGCACCGCCTGCGACGACTCCACGCTCGCGATGAAGCGGACGGTGTCGCCCGTCCGGACGGCGAGGTTCGCGGACTCGTCCAGCAGGTCGACCAGCCGCCGCAGGTGCGGCAGCGCCGCCGCCCGCAGCCGCGACGCCGCCGACTGCGAGTGCGCCGCCAGTTCGAGAACGGGCCCGACCCGGTAGGAACGGTCCTGCTGCTGGACGGCGAAGTCGCGGTAGACGAGCATCGCCAGCAGCCGGTGCGCGGTGGACCCGGCGACGCCGAGCCGTCCGGCCACCTCGGTGACCGTCATCGGGCCCTCCAACTGGAGCATCGCGGCGATGCGGAGGGCGTTGTCGACGCTCGCCACCGCGTACGGCGGCGGGGTCTTCAGCGGCTTGTCCACGCGGCTCCTCCCCGCAGGGCGGTTCTGTAAGGCAGAATGTCCTTTTCCGTCTTGCGTAATTCAGGTCATGGTACGTGTATGGCCACCATCCCCGACGACACCCCGGTCCGGCTCCGGGCCGCCGACGCGCCGGACCAGCCGGCCGTCACGCCCGCCCTGGAGGACCTCTACCGGGGGTTCGAGCGCGAGCTGCTCGTCCCGCTGTGGACGGAGATCGGCGACCTGATGCCGCGGCGGCCGCGGTCGCGGGCCGTCCCGCACCTGTGGAAGTGGCGGAACCTGCTGGAGCTGGCCGCGCGGGCGGGCGAGCTGGTGCCGGTCGGGCGCGGCGGGGAGCGGCGCGCGATCGCGCTCGCCAACCCGGGCCTCGGCGGGCGGCCGTTCGCGACGCCGACGCTGTGGGCGGCGATCCAGTACCTGATGCCGGGCGAGGACGCGCCCGAGCACCGCCACACCCAGCACGCCTTCCGCTTCGTCGTCGAGGGCTCCGGCGTGTGGACGGTCGTGAACGGCGACCCCGTCCCGATGAACCGGGGCGACTTCCTGCCCCAGGCGGGCTGGAACTGGCACGCCCACCACAACGCCGCCGCCGAGCCGATGGCGTGGATCGACGGGCTCGACATCCCGTTCCAGTACGCGACCGACGCCCAGTTCTTCGAGTTCGGCCGCGACCAGATCTCCGCGGACGAGCACGCCACGCCGGAGCGCTCCCGCTCCGAGCGGCTGTGGGGACATGCCGGGCTGCGCCCGCTCGGGGCGCCCGCCGGGACCGGCACCCCGCTGCTGCGCTACCCGTGGGAGGTCACCGACCGCGCCCTCGCCGACCAGCTCGACTCCGGCGGGACGGTCGAGCCCGGCCACGCGGCGGTGCGCTGCACCGACCCCGCGACGGGCGGGGACGTCCTGCCGACCGTGCGCGCCGAGTTCCACCGCGTCGTGCGGGGCGCGGAGACCGCGCCCGTCCGGGAGACCGGCTCGTCGGTCTACACGGTGTTCGACGGGTCGGGCACCGTGACCGTCGGCGACACGACCTGGACGGTCTCCCGAGGCGACCTCTTCGTCGTGCCGTCGTGGGAGCCGTTCTCCGCCACGTCCGAGGCGGGGCCGTCCGACTCCGACTCCGGCAGCCTCGACCTCTTCCGTTTCAGCGACGCGCCCATCTTCGAGGCGCTGCGTCTCGACCGCCGTGAGGAAACCCGATGAAGCTGGCCACCGTCCGCACGTCCGAGGGCACCCGCGCCGTGAAGGCGGAGGGCGACGGGCTGATCGACCTCGGCTCGACCGACGTGGGCGCGTTCCTCGCGGGCCCCGACTGGCGGGACCGGGCGGCGGACGCGACCGGCCCCGTCCGCCCGACGGAGGGCGCGGACTTCGCGCCCCTCGTCCCGCGTCCGTCCAAGGTGGTGTGCGTCGGCCTCAACTACCGCAACCACATCCTGGAGATGGGACGCGACCTGCCGAGCCACCCGACCCTCTTCGCCAAGTTCGCGGACAGCCTGATCGGCGCGGGCGACGACATCGTCCGGCCGGGCGAGACGGCGGAGTTCGACTGGGAGGCGGAGCTGGCGGTCGTGATCGGCGCGCAGGTCCGGCGGGCCACCACGGCGGAGGCCGAGCGGGCGATCGCCGGGTTCACCGTCCTCAACGACGTCACGTGCCGCGACTGGCAGTTCCGCACCCGAGAATGGCTCCAGGGCAAGGCGTGGGACTCGACCACGCCCGTGGGCCCGTACGTCGTGACGCCGGACGAGCTGCCCGGCGGCGTCCGTCCCGCCCTGGACATTTCGCTGACCGTCGATGGCGAGCGGATGCAGTCCGACACGACCGGCGACCTGCTCTTCGACCCGGTCGCGCTGGTGGAGTACGTCTCGACGATCGTCCGGCTGAACCCGGGCGACCTGATCGCCACCGGCACGCCGGGCGGCGTCGGGCACGCCCGCGACCCGAAGCGCTACCTGCTCGGCGGCGAGACGGTCGTGACCGAGATCCAGGGCATCGGGCGCCTGGTCAACCGCGTCGTCAAGGACGCCTGATGGACGGCAGGACGCTCGCCGACACCCGCCGCTGGACGTCCCTCGGCACCCGCCTGTTCCTTAACGCCGCCACGGGCCTGGACGAGTCCGCGTTCGCGGCGCCGAGCCCGCTGCCCGGCTGGACGCGCAAGCACGTCGCCGCCCATGTCGCCGCCAACGCCGAGGGCCTCGGCAACCTCCTCCACTGGGCGGCCACGGGCGAGCCGACGCCGATGTACGCCTCGCTGGAGGAGCGGAAGGCCGGGATCGAGCGCGGCGCGGTCCTGGGCCACACCGAGCTGGTCGGCTGGCTGCGGAACTCGGCCATGGAGCTGGACGCGGCGATGTCCGCGCTCACTCCCGAGCAGTGGGCGCACGAGGTCGTCACCGCACAGGGGCGCACCGTCCCCGCGACGGAGGTGCCGTGGATGCGCGCCCGCGAGGTCTGCGTCCACGCCGTGGACCTGGACGCCGGGGTCGGGTTCGCCGACCTCCCGGCGGCCTTCCTCACCGCGCTGTGCGAGGACGCGGCCGGCAAGCGCCGCACCCGTCCCGGGCCCTGGGTCGTCCTGACGGCGACCGACTCCGGCGACCGCTGGGAGCTGCCCGGCGACGGCGCGCCCGCGCACGTCTCCGCCCGGCTGCCCGACGTCGCCGCCTACCTCACCGGACGCGCCGCCGCACTGCCGGGCGCGCCCACGCTCCCCGACTGGCTGTAGAAGCTGGAGAAACGGAACCCTCGATGTCCCAGAGCGACCCCGACGCGATCCCCGACGCGATCATCGTCGGCGGCGGAATCGGCGGCCTCGGCGCGGCCCTCGCGCTCGCCCGCAAGGGGCTGCGCGCCCGCGTGCTGGAGCAGGCGTCCACGTTCGGCGAGGTCGGGGCCGGGCTCCAGATCGCCCCGAACTGCACGCGGATCCTCGCCGAGTACGGCCTGCTGGACGAGGCCCGCGAGCTGGGCGTCGCCCCCGCCGACATGATCATGTTCGACGCGCTGGACGCGTCCGAGCTGACCAGGCTCGACCTCCGCGACCTCGAACGCCGCTACGGCTTCCCCTACCTCGTCATGCACCGCAGCGACCTGCACGCGCTGCTGCTCCGGGGCTGCGAGCGGGCGGGCGTCGAGCTGGTCACCGACAGCCGCGTCGACGGGCTCGCCGGGGACGGGACGGGCGTCATCCGCGCGGACGGCGGGGTCGAGCGCGCGGACGTGGTGATCGCCGCCGACGGCCTGCACTCGGTCGCGCGGGCGTCGTTCGTCGGGGACGCGCCGGTCAGCTCGTCGTACGTCGCCTACCGGGGCGCGATGCCGATCGAGGACGTGCGCGGCAACGACGTCCACGAGGACGCCGTCGTGGTGTACGTCGGGCCGCGCTGCCACTTCGTCCAGTACGCGCTTCGCGGCGGCTCGATGTTCAACCAGGTCGCCGTGTTCGAGTCGCCCCGGGCCAAGGCGGGGCAGGCCGACTGGGGCCTCCCCGACGAGCTGGACCAAGCCTTTGAGGGCGCGTGCGAGCAGGTCCAGCGCGGCATCCCGCTGATGTGGCGGGACCGCTTCTGGCGGATGTTCGACCGCGACCCGATCGACCGCTGGGTGTTCGGCCGCGTCGCGTTGCTCGGCGACGCCGCGCACCCGCCGCTCCAGTACCTCGCGCAGGGCGCGGTCATGGCGATCGAGGACGGCTGGGTGCTCGCCGAGCACGCCGCCCGCAACCGGTCCGCGTCCGGGGCCGTCGACTGGGACGCCGCCCTCGCGGCCTACCAGGCGGTCCGTCCCGAGCACTGCCGCCGCGTGCAGACCACGGCCCGCGACTGGGGCGACCTCTGGCACCTCGACGGGCCGCGCCGCGACCGGCGCAACGCGCTGCTCCGCGACCGCGACGTCCGCGACTACTCGTTCGTCGACTGGCTCTACGGGCCGACCGCCCTGGAGCCGGGCCAGGAACCGGAGATGTTCAAGCCGATCCCGCTCTAGATGGGGCCGCGCGGCGGCTCGCCGCCTGCGCAACCCATATTTCCTATTGACTTGATAGGGAATCTTCAGCAGAGTGTCTGATGTGTACCACCACGTCCTTGCTGTCGTGATCCTGCTCGTCGCGCGGCTGCACGTCGACCTCCGGTTGCAGGCCAGCGCCCTCTGTCCACGCTGAGAACCCGGTGACCTCACCGCCCGCGCCGGGAGCGGCGCGCGGCGGAGCAGCAGCACGACGGAAGGGACGCCATGACGCTGCGATTCCACTGGTTCCTGCCCACCAACGGGGACGGCCGGACGCTGATCGGCGGCGGCCACGCCGTGCCCCGCGGAGTCGGCCTCCCGGCCGGCCGGCGGGGCGCCGCGGACCGGTTCCGCGCCCCCGACATCGACTACCTCGCCCAGATCGCGCGGACCGCCGAGCAACTCGGCTTCGAGGCCGTGCTGACCCCGACCGGCACCTGGTGCGAGGACGCCTGGCTGGTGACCGCCGCGCTGATCCGCGAGACGCGCCGGTTGAAGTTCCTGGTGGCGTTCCGCCCCGGGCTGATCTCGCCGACGCTCGCCGCGCAGATGGCCGCGACGTACCAGCGGATCTCCGGCGGACGCCTCGCGCTCAACGTCGTCACCGGCGGCGAGAGCACCGAGCAGCGCCGGTTCGGCGACCACCTCGACCACGACGAGCGCTACGCCCGCACCGACGAGTTCCTGTCCGTCGTGCGCGGCGCCTGGGGCGCCGAGCCGTTCGACTTCACCGGCAAGCACTACCAGGTGGAGGGCGCGACGGTGCGGGAGCGGCCGGAGCCCGCCCCGGAGGTGTACTTCGGCGGGTCGTCCGACGCGGCGGGGCCCGTCGCGGCCCGGCACGTGGACGTCTACCTGACCTGGGGCGAGCCGCCCGACCAGGTCGCCGCCAAGATCGCCCGGCTGCGGCGGCTCGCGGCCGCGGAGGGCCGGACGCTGCGCTTCGGCATCCGGCTGCACACGCTCAGCCGCGACACGTCCGCGCAGGCGTGGCGCGAGGCCGGGCGCCTGCTCGACAGCCTCGACGGGGACGCTGTCGGCCAGGCGCAGCAGGCCCTCGCCGCCAGCGAGTCGGTCGGCCAGCGGCGGATGCGCGCGCTGCACGAGCGGTACCGCGCGAACGGGAAGGTCGCCCACGGCACGGACGCCCGCGAGCTGGAGATCTACCCGAACCTGTGGGCGGGCGTCGGGCTGGTGCGCGGCGGCGCGGGGACCGCGCTGGTCGGCAGCCACACCGAGGTCGCCGACCGGATCCAGGAGTACGCGGAGCTGGGCATCGAGGAGTTCATCCTGTCCGGCTACCCGCACCTTGAGGAGGCGTACTGGTTCGGCGAGGGCGTCCTGCCCGAGCTGCGGCGCCGCGGCGAGACCCGGCCCGCCCCCGCACCCGGCGCGGCGTCCGACGCGGCGTCCGATGCGGTGGGGGCCCGGGCGTGAGCGCCACCGGGACCGCGCCCGGCGGGGCGCGGGGCGCGACGCTGACGGAGCCCGACCTGCGCCGCGTCTACGGCACGTACCCGACCGGCGTCGCGGCGGTCGCGGGCCTCGTCGGCGGACGGCCGGTCGGCCTCGCCGCCAGCTCGTTCGTGCCCGTGTCGCTGGACCCGCCGCTCGTGTCGGTCTGTATGGCGCACACGTCCACGACCTGGCCGCTGCTGCGCGACCTCCCGCACATCGGGATCAGCGTGCTCGGCGCCCACCAGGAGGAGACGGGACGGCGGCTCGGCGCGCGCGGCGGCGACCGCTTCGCGGGCATCGCGTGGCGCGCCACCGCGACCGGCTGCGTGCTGATCGAGGACGCGGCCGCCTGGTACGACTGCGCCGTCGAGCAGCAGGTCAGGTCCGGCGACCACGACATCGTGGTGCTGCGCGTCCACGACCTGGACGCCGCCGCCGGGATCCAGCCGCTCGTCTTCCACGCCAGCCGCTTCCACCGACTGCCCTGACGAAGGTCTTCCGACGGAGGGAGTTCTCGCGATGCCCGTAAGGCAGGTCCATCTCGCGGCGCATTTCCCGGGCGTCAACAACACCACGGTCTGGTCGGACCCCGCGTCCGGGAGCCAGATCGACTTCGCCTCGTTCGTCCACTTGGCGCGGACGGCCGAGCGCGGCAAGTTCGACTTCTTCTTCCTGGCCGAGGGGCTGCGGCTGCGGGAGATGAAGGGCCGCATCCACGACCTCGACGTGGCGGGACGCCCCGAGTCGCTGACGGTTCTGTCCGCGCTCGCCGCCGTCACGACGCGCCTCGGGCTGGCCGCGACCGTCAACTCCACCTTCAACGAGCCCTACGAGGTGGCCGGACGGCTCGCGACCCTCGACCACCTCAGCGGAGGACGCGCCGCCTGGAACGTCGTGACCAGCTACGACGCCTTCACCGGCGAGAACTTCCGGCGCGGCGGCTTCCTCGCGGAGGCCGACCGGTACACCCGCGCCGCCGAGTTCCTCCAGACCGCCCGCGAACTGTGGGACTCGTGGTCGGACGACGGCGGAGCGGAGGGGGAGTTCGCCCACCACGGGCACCACTTCGACATCGCCGGGCGGTTCGGCACGCCGCGCGGGCCGCAGGGCCACCCGGTGATCATCCAGGCGGGGGACTCGGCGGAGGGCCGCGAGTTCGCCGCGTCCGACGCCGACGTGATCTTCAGCAGGCACGGCGCCCCGGCCGCCGGACGCGCCTTCTACGACGACGTGAAACGCCGCCTGCCCCGGTACGGGCGGCACCCCGACGAGTTGAAGATCTTCCCCGCCGTGACGTACGTCCTCGGCGACACCGAGGAGGACGCGGCCGAGCGCGCCGCCGACATCCGCCGCGCGCAGGTGGGCCCGG
This sequence comes from Actinomadura decatromicini, assembly GCF_008121305.1. Taxonomy (NCBI): domain Bacteria; kingdom Bacillati; phylum Actinomycetota; class Actinomycetes; order Streptosporangiales; family Thermomonosporaceae; genus Actinomadura; species Actinomadura decatromicini. The sequence goes on from NZ_VSRQ01000002.1 coordinate 1,111,118, forward strand.
AGACCGCGATCGCCTACCTGGAGGGCGTGTGGGGGCGCGACCTGTCCGCCTACGACCCGGACGGCCCGCTCCCCGACATCGAGCCCGACCTGGACGAGGGCGTCTCGAAGGGGCGGGCGCAGTTCCGCGGCGACCGGGGCGAGACCGTCCGCAGGTGGCGGACGCTCGCCGCCGACCGCGGGCTCAGCATCCGCGAACTGGTCATCGAGGCGACCGGGCGGCAGACGTTCGTCGGCACGCCCCGCTCCGTCGCCGACCGGATCGACGAGTTCGTGCAGACGGGCGTCGCGGACGGGTTCATCTTCGTCCCGCACCTGACCCCCGGCGGGCTGGACGACCTGGTCGACCACGTCGTCCCGCTGCTCCAGGAGAAGGGCGTCTTCCGGTCCGACTACACCGGGACGACGCTGCGCGACCATCTCGGCCTGGGCCCGCCGCGCGGCGCGGTGCGGCGCGCCCACGCCGAGGCCGTGTCATGACCGGCCTGTACGGCGGGACCGGGTTGCACCTTGCCGTGGCGCTGGACGGCGTCGGCTGGCATCCGGCGGCGTGGCGCGCCCCGGACGCTCGTCCGGCCGACCTGTTCACCGCCCGCTACTGGGCCGACCTCGCGAGGGAGGCGGAGCGCGGCCTGCTCGACTTCGTCACGATCGAGGACGCGCTCACCCCGCGACCGGCCGGGCGGTTGCAGGGCGGGCTGGACGCGGTCCTGGTCGCGGCCCGGCTCGCGCCGGTCACCGGGCACATCGGGCTGGTGCCGACCACGGACGTCACGCACACCGAGCCGTTCCACGTCTCGATCGGCGTCGCGTCGCTCGACTTCGCGTCCTACGGGCGCGCGGGCTGGCGTCCGCGCGTCTCGGCCGGAGTCGCGGAGGCCGGGCACTTCGGCCGCCGCCGCGCGTCCGCCGGCGCGCCGCCGGGCCGGATCGCGTCCGACGCCGAACTGAACGCGGAGGCCGCCGACGCGGTCGAGGTCGTCCGGCGGCTCTGGGACAGCTGGGAGGACGGCGCCGAGATCCGCGACGCCTCCACCGGGCGGTTCCTGGACCGTGACAGGCTCCACTACATCGACTTCGAGGGCCCGTACTTCAACGTGCGCGGGCCGTCGATCACGCCGCGCCCGCCGCAGGGGCAGCCGGTCGTCACCGTCCTCGCGGACACCGCGCCCGCCTACGAGCTCGCCGCCCGGAGCGCCGACGTCGTCTACCTCACCCCGGACTCGCGCGCCGGGACCGGGGCCGCCGTGTCCCGCGTCCGCGCCGCCGAGGCGGCGGCCGGACGCGGCGGCGAGCCGCTCCGGGTGTTCGCCGACCTGCTGGTCTTCATCGACGACCGGCCCGGCGCGGCGGCCGTCCGCAAGGCCCGGCTGGACGAGCTGGACGGCGCCGGGCCCGCGTCGTCGGTCGAGGTCTTCACCGGCACCGCCGTCGAACTGGCCGACCTGCTGGAGGAGCGGCGCGACGCGGGCCTCACCGGGTTCCGGCTGCGACCCGGCGTCCTGCCGCACGACCTCACCGGGATCACCCGGCGGCTGGTGCCGGAGCTCCAGCGCCGGGGCGCGTTCCGGACCGCGTACCGGGAGACGACGCTGCGCGCCCGGCTCGGCCTCGCCCGCCCGGAGGGCCGGTACGGCGCGCCCGCCAGTGCACCCGCCGCCGCCGCGACCACCGGAGGGCGATCATGAGCGCCGTCCCGCTGTCCGTCCTCGACCTCGCGCCGATCCCGGCCGGGGGCACGCCGCGCGAGGCGCTGCGCGGCACGCTCGACCTCGCCCGCCGCGCGGAGGAGTTCGGCTACCACCGCTACTGGCTCGCCGAGCACCATTTCGCGCCCGGCGTGGCCAGCTCCGCGCCGCAGGTCCTGATCGGCGCGGTGGCCGCCGCCACCGAGCGGATCCGGGTCGGCTCGGGCGCCGTGCAGACCGGGCACTGGACGCCGCTCTCGATCGTCGAGCAGTTCGGCACCCTCGACGCGCTCCACCCCGGACGCATCGACCTCGGCCTCGGCCGCTCCGGGCAGCGGCGGCGCGCCGAGGCCGCGCGCCGCCCGCCCGACGAGGGCCCGCCTCCCGAGGTACGGGTGGTCGACGGCCTGCTCATCCCGAAGCCGTTCGACTCTTCCCGGCTCGCCGGGTCCGCGACGGTCGCGCTCATGGAGGAGCTGCTCCAGCAGCCCGGCGCCGACCCGCCCGCCTATCCCGACCAGGTCGACGCCATCATCGCCCTCCTGGAGGGCACCTACCGCTCCGCGCACGGGCACCCCGCCCACGTCATACCGGGCGAGGGCGCCGACCTGCGGCTGTGGATCCTCGGCAGCAGCGGCGGCGAGAGCGCGCGGGTCGCGGGGGAGCGCGGCCTGCCGTTCGCGGCGAACTACCACGTCGCCCCGGCCAAGGTGCTGGAGGCGGTCACCGCCTACCGGGAGGCGTTCAAGCCGTCCGCCGAGCTGGACGAGCCGTACGTCATGGTGTCCGCCGACGTCGTCGTGGCGCGGACCGACGAGCACGCCCGCGAGCTGGCGTCCCCGTACGGGGTGTGGGTGCACAGCATCCGCTCGCGGCTCGCCGCCGTGCCGTTCCCGTCCCCGGCGGACGCCGCGTCCCACCGCTGGACGGACGCCGACCGCGCCCTCGTCGCCGACCGCGTCGACACCCAGTTCACCGGCGCGCCCGGCACCGTCGTGGAACGCCTGGAGACGCTCCGCCGCGTCACCGGCGCGGACGAGCTGCTCATCACCACGATCACCCACGACCACGCGGACCGCGTCCGCTCCTACGAGATGCTCGCCGCCGAATGGGCCCTCACGTAAACCGCTCCACTGGATTTCAGACCGAAAGGAAGGGCCGATGGCCACGCGCCTCGTCTCGTTGATCGGCAACCCCCGGCCGGGGTCGCGCACCCGGGCCGCCGCCGTCCAGGCCGCCGAGCTGGTCGGCGGCCGGATCGGACCGGTCGAGCAGGAGATCCTCGACCTGTCGGCGCTGGCGCCCGCGCTCGGCTCGCCGTCCGCGTCGGCGGCGGTGGAGGCGGCGGTGCAGACCGTCCTCGACGCGGACGTGCTCGTCGTCGCGAGCCCGACCTACAAGGGCGCCTACACCGGCCTGCTGAAGACGTTCCTGGACCGGCTGTCGAGCGGGGCGCTCGCCTCGACCGTGGCGCTGCCGCTGATGGTGATGGGCGACGCGCGGCACGCGCTCGCCGTGGAGGTCCACCTGCGTCCGGTGCTGGTGGAGCTGGGCGCGTTCGTCCCCACGCCGGGCGGCGTGCTGCTGGAGAGCCAGTTCGACCAGGCGGACAAGGTCCTGGACGACTGGGCCCGCCGCGTCGCCCCCCAGGTCGAGGCGGCAGTTTCATGTATTTCCTATTGACTTGGTAGGGAATGTCGTTCATCGTGGTTCCCGTGAGTGCCCTGACCACCCTCGTCGCGCGGCTGCACGTGGATCTGCGGCTGCAGGCGAGCGCCCTGTGTCCGCGCTGACGAACGCGCCTCCGGACGCCGCGGCGACCGCCGACCGGCCGTCCTGCCGACCGGTTCTCACGAAGGGACTCGCAGGCCCATGTCCACATCGTCCGTCGATATCGCGCGCCCGGCGTCCCGGGCGCGTCCGCGGCTCCCGGCGCCGCCGCGGCCGCGCCTCGGGCTCCGCGCGGTCAGCCCGCCCGCCCTGCTGATCCTCTGGCAGGTCGCGAGCAGCACGGGCCTCCTGTCCGACCGGCTGCTGCCGGCGCCCGCGACCGTCGCCCGCACCGCCGCCACGCTGACCGCCGACGGGACGCTCGGCGCCGCCGTCGCCGTCTCGCTCCAGCGGGCCGTGCTCGGCTTCGCGCTCGGCGCCGCCGCCGGGCTCGCGCTGGCGCTGGCCGCCGGGCTCAGCCGCGCGGGCGAGGGGCTCCTCGACCCGCCGCTCCAGATGCTGCGGGCGCTGCCGCTGTTCGGGCTGATCCCGCTGTTCATCCTCTGGTTCGGGATCGGGGAGACGCCGAAGGTCATCCTCGTCGCGTTCGGCGTGCTCTTCCCGATCTACCTCAACACCTACTCCGGGATCCGCGGCGTGGACGCCAAGCTCGCCGAGGTCGGGCGCGTCCTCCAACTCGGCCGGATCGCGCTGATCAGGCACATCGTGCTGCCCGGCGCGCTGCCGCAGACGCTGGTCGGGCTCCGGCAGAGCCTCGGCGTCGCCTGGCTCGCGCTGATCGTGGCCGAGCAGATCAACGCGAGCAAGGGCCTCGGCTTCATGATCAACGACGCCCGCGAGTTCCTGCGGGTGGACATCGTCGTCCTCGGGCTGCTCGTGTACGCGGTCCTCGGGCTCGCGACGGACGCGCTCGTCCGGCTGGCGGAGAGGAGGGCCCTGTCATGGCGACGCGGACTGCTCGGGACGTGACCTCCCCGACCGCCGCCCGGGTGAAGGGGCTGACCAAGCGGTTCGGGTCGCGGGTCGTCCTCGACGGGCTCGACCTGGACATCGCGCGCGGCGAGTTCGTCGCCCTGCTCGGCCGCAGCGGCTCGGGCAAGTCCACGCTGCTGCGCGTGCTCGCCGGGCTGGACCGCGACACCTCCGGCGACCTCCGCGTCGACGGCACGGTCGCGGTCGCGTTCCAGGAGCCGAGGCTCGTGCCCTGGAAGCGGGTGCTCGGCAACGTCACGCTCGGGCTGCGCGTCCCGGACCCGGTGGCCGCCGCCGACGCGGCGCTCGCCGAGGTCGAGCTGACCGAGCGGCGGGACGTGTGGCCGCTCACCCTGTCCGGCGGGGAGGCGCAGCGCGTGTCCCTGGCCCGCGCCCTCGTCCGCGACCCGGACCTGCTGCTGCTCGACGAGCCGTTCAGCGCGCTCGACGCGCTGACGCGCATCAACGTCCACCAGCTGGTGCTCGACCTGTGGGAGCGGCACCGTCCCGGCGTGCTGCTGGTGACGCACGACGTGGACGAGGCGCTGCTGCTCGCGGACCGCGTCCTCGTCCTGGACGGCGGCCGCATCGCCCACCAGTCCGAGGTCGATCTGCCCCGGCCGCGCGAGCGCGACCACCCGGAGCTGGTCGAGCTGCGCTCCGTCCTTCTCGCTCGTCTGGGTGTGGCTCTGGAGGGATCCAAGTGAACGGACGGCGGAGCACGGCGCTCGCGTTGGGCGCGTTGGGCGCGCTGGTCGCGGCGGCGATGGGCGGGTGCTCGTCCGGCGACGGGTCGGACGAGAACGGGCAGGTCGTCCTGCGGGTCGGGGACCAGAAGGGCGCCAGCCTCCAGGACATGCTGGCCGCCGCCGGTCAGCTCGACGGCCTCACCTACAAGGTCAAGTGGTCGCTGTTCACGTCCGGGCCGCCGATCCTGGAGGGGATCAACGCCGGGTCGGTCGACTTCGGGGTGGTCGGGAACACGCCGCCGGTGTTCGCGGCGGCGTCCGGGGCGCGGATCGTGCTCGTCGGCGCGACCACGTCCCGGCTGACCGGGCAGGCGATCCTGGTCCCCAAGGACTCGCCGCTGCGCACCCCGGCTGACCTCAAGGGGAAGAAGGTGGCGGTCGCCAAGGGCAGCTCCGCCAACTACCACCTGCTTTCCGTGCTGACGAAGAACGGGTTGAAGTTCGGCGACGTCCAGCCGCAGTACCTCCAGCCCGCCGACGCCCTCACCGCCCTCACCGGCGGACGGGTCGACGCCTGGGCCACCTGGGAGCCGTACACCGCCCAGGCCGAGCTGCAGAACGGCGCCCGGATCCTGGCGGACGGGACCGGCTACACCAACGGCTACGGATTCGAGGTCACGTCCAAGGACACCCTCAAGAACAAGGCCCGGAGCGCCGCGCTCAAGGACTTCCTGTCCCGGTACCAGCGGGCGGTGCAGTGGTCCAGCACGCATCCGGACCAGTGGGCGGCCATCTGGGCGAAGCAGACCCGGCTCCCCGGGCCCGTCGCCCAGCGCGCCGTGCGGCGGCGGCTCACCACGACCATCGCGATCGACGACTCCGTGATCGCCGAGGAGCAGCGGATCGCCGACTCCTTCGCCGCGGTCGGGCTCGTCCCGCACAAGGTCGCGATCGCCGGGTTCTTCGACCGGCGCTTCAACGACCTGGCCGCGACGGCGCGGCCCCAGCAAGGAACGTGACCCTTCACCATCCCCAGGGCGGCGGGACACAGGCCCGCCGCCCTCCGCTCCCGGACGGACGGTCTCCCATGATCCCCCTCTCCGTTCTCGATCTCGCGCCGGTCCCGGCGGGCGGCGGCCCGGCGGACGCGGTGCGCAACACCCTCGACCTGGCCCGCCACGCGGAACGGGCCGGCTACCGCCGGTACTGGATCGCCGAGCACCACCTCGCGCCCGGACTCGCGGCGGCGGCCCCGCCGGTCCTCATCGCGGCGGTCGCGGCGGCCACGTCCCGGATCCGCGTCGGGTCGGGCGCCTTACAGACCAGGCACCGGACGGCGCTGTCGATCGTCGAGCAGTTCGGCACGCTCGACGCCCTCTACCCGGGACGGATCGACCTCGGCCTCGGCCGCTCCGACCGCGACCGCGACCGGGAGCGGGCCACCGTCCGGGCGGCGGGCGGGAGGCGGCGCCCGCCGCGCCGGGCGGTGGAGTTCGTGGACGGGCTCCTCATCCCCGTCGCGTCGGACCCGCCGGGCCTCGCGCGGTCCGCCGCGCTGAAGCTCCAGGAGACGCTGCTCGTGCAGCTCGGCGCGATGCCGGCCGAGTTCGCCGACGTCGTCGCCGCCGTGCTCGCCCTGCTGGACGGCTCCTACGTCCAGGACGGGCAGCGCGTCCGCGCGAACCCGGGCGAGGGCGCCGACCTCGAACCGTGGATCCTCGGCGACGACCACCGGACCGCCAGGATCGCCGGGCGGCACGGCCTGCCGTTCGCGGCGAACTACCACTCCAGCCCGGCGACCGTCCTCCAGGCGGTGGACGCCTACCGGGCCGCGTTCCGCCCGTCGGCCGTGCTGGACGCGCCGTACGTCATCGTGTCCGCCGACGTCGTGACGGCGCCGACCGACGACGAGGCGGAGGTGCTCGCGTCCCCGTACCCGCTGTGGGTGCACCGGATCAGGACGGGGCTCGGCGCCGTCCCGTTCCCGACGGCGGACGACGCCGCCGCCCACCAGTGGAAGCCGGACGAGCTGGACCTCGTCGCCGACCGGGTCGAGACCCAGTTCTTCGGCTCGCCCCGCACCGTCGCCGCCGGGCTGGACGTCCTCCAGCGCGTCACCGGCGCGGACGAGCTGCTCATCACCACGGTGACGCACGGCCACGCGGACCGCGTCCGCTCCTACGAGCTGCTCGCCGCCGAATGGCGGGAGGCGGCGGCCGCGTCCGAGGCCCGGCTGCGCCGCCGCACCGCCTAGTCGCCCGTAGACCCCCGGAGGCCCTGCGCAGCCCCGGAGGACGGAGGGGCGTCCGGCGGCTCGGGAGCCGCCGGACGCCCGTCCGGTCAGCCGCAGCGCGGAGGCGGCGGGTCGAGCCTGACGGAACCGTCGATGGTCTCGATCACGTTGCCGGACGCGTCCCTGCGCTCGGCGTGCGCGGCCATCACGTTCGGCAGCCCCCGCGGCACCGGGTTCGGGTGGACCTCCCGGATCCCGGTCGCGATGGAGACGTCGTCGTTGTTGCGGAAGAACTCCGTGCCGTTGTCGGTGAACACCACCGTCCAGTGCTGCCCGGCGACGCCGGTGTCGATCTCGAACTCCTCCCCGGCGACGAGCCGGTTCGGCGGCGTGCCGTCGTCGTCGTACTGCGACTTGAGCTTCCACGGCGTGCCCGCCGTGCCGGTCCCCGAGGTCTTGACCGGAGGGCCGCACGGGCGCTCCTTCGCCTGGGCGGCGCCTCCCGCGGCGACGGCCGTGGACAGCGCGAGCGCCCCCGCGACCAGCAGCCCGGCCCCTGCGCGAATTCGCATCGTCGTTCTCCTCCCCCTGAGCGGTGGTTCGTCTCGGTGAATGGATAGCCGCCGGGGTTACACGGCTTGGGAGTCCGGGCTCGTGTAACCCGCCTGCCTACTTCTTCTCGACCGTTGTCGACGAAGGGACGGGGAGATGAGGAGAACGCTGGCCGTCACGGGCCTCGCGTTGGGGACCGTGGTCGCGGTGGCCGCGACGTCCGGGGCCCAGGCAGTCGGGGCGCAGCCGGACGGGATCCAGGGCAGCGGCCGCGCGCGTGCCGCGCAGGGCCGGGAGGTGGTGATCGACTGGAACCGGGCCCTGCTGGAGATCGTCCGGACGCCCGGCGCGCAGCCCGCGACCGTCCATCCGACGCGGAGCTTCGCGATCCTGCACACGGCGATCGCGGGCGGCGTCGCGGCGACCGGGCGCGGCGCGTCGGGCTCGGGGGCGGGCTCGGGGGCGGGCTCGGCTTCGGGGGAGGCCGCGGCGGCGCAGGCCGGGCACGACAGCCTGGCCGCCCTCTACCCGGCGCGCCGCCCCGACCTGGACCGCAGGCTCGCCGACGAGCTGGCCGGCATCCCGGACGGCCCGGCGAAGGCCGCCGGGATCCGCGCCGGGCAGCGCGCCGCCGCGGCCGTCCTCGCCGACCGCGCGCACGACGGGTCGGACGCGACGCCGCCGCCGTACACGCCGACCGGCCAACCCGGCGACTACCGGCCGACGCCGCCGTCGTTCCCCGCCCCGGTGTTCACGCACTGGGCGGCCGTGCGGCCGTTCGCGCTCGGCCGCGCCGACCGGTTCCGGCCCGTCCCGCCCCCGGCGCTGACCACCCGCGCCTACGCCAGGGGGATCAACGAGGTGCAGTCGCTGGGCCAGGACACCAGCACCACCCGGACGCCCGACCAGACCACGCAGGCCCGCTTCTGGGCCGCGCCGATCTGGAACTACTGGAACGAGATCGCGCAGAACGCGGCCCGCCGCCACGGGATCGGCCTCGCCGCCACCGCCGCGCTGTTCGCCGCGCTCGACCGGACGTTCGCCGACTCGGTCATCGCGTTCTACGACGGCAAGTACCACTTCCGGGTGTGGCGTCCGATCACGGCGATCCGCGAGGCCGACACCGACGGCAACCCGGACACGCACGCCGACCCGGGCTGGAACCCGCTCGCGACGACGCCCGCCGACCCGTCCTATCCGGGCGCGCACAGCGTCGTCGCCGAGGCCGGGGCGATCGTGCTGGGGTCCTTCTTCGGGCCGGACGACACGTTCACCGTCGGCTCGGAGTCGCTGCCGGGGGTCACCCGGTCGTTCACGTCCTACCAGGACGCGGCGGACGAGGCCGGGATCAGCCGCGTCTACGCGGGCGTCCACACCCGTTCCGACCACGTCGCCGGTGCGCTGCTCGGCGTCCGGGTCGCCCGGTTCGACCTGGCCCACGGCGCGACCCGCTGAGGGCCGGAGTGAGGAGTCCGATGAGCGAGATCGCCGTCCGGACGCGATGGCCGGGAGCGGTCGCGATGGCGGGCGGGCTCATGCTGCTGCTCGCGGCCTGCGGCGGCGGGACGAGCCACGCGGCGTCCGGGAAGCCGCCGTCCGGCACGGCGTCATCCGGCACGGCGTCATCCGGCACGGCGTCGTCCAAGGGGGCGCCGATGCCGGGCATGACGATGCCGTCCGGGTCGTCGGCCCCGGCGGCGCCGGTCGCGGGGAACGCGGTGTCCATCAAAGGCTTCGCGTTCGTGCCCGCGACCCTGACCGTCCACGCGGGCGCGACCGTCACCTGGACGAACGACGACGAGGAACCGCACACCGTCACGTCCGGCAAGGGGCTGCTCCGCTCCCCGGCGATGGACGCCAAGGCGACCTACCGCCACCGCTTCGCCCGTCCGGGACGCTACGACTACATCTGCACCATCCACCCGTTCATGCACGGCACGGTGGTGGTGAAGCCGTGAGCGGGGAGCACGCCGCCGAGGGGATGTCGCGCCGCGGGCTGCTGCGGCACGGCGCGTGGTTCGGCGGCGCGGTCGTCCTCGCGGTGACCGGCGGCGAGGTGGTCAGCAAGGTCGTCGGCGACGCCGACGACGGCGACGGGGGGCTCCCGGACGACGCGTCCCCGCGCTTCGTGCAGGTCAGCGACAGCCACCTCGGCTTCAAGGGGCCCGCCAACACCGACGTCACCGGCTCGTTCTCGCGGGCCATCGCGCAGATCAACGCGCTGGACGAGCGGCCGGACTTCGTCATCCACACCGGCGACCTGACCCATCTCGCGACACCGGCCCAGTTCGACCAGGTGAAGCAGATGATGGGGACGTTGAAGACGGGCCGCGTGTGGACGGTCCCCGGCGAGCACGACTCCATCGACGACGCGGGCCAGAATTACCGGACGGCGTTCGGCGCGGGCTCGCGCGGCGACGGCTGGTACAGCTTCGACGTGCGCGGCGTCCACTTCATCGCGCTCGTCAACACGCTGCACCTGAAGAAGCTCGGGCATCTCGGCGCGGACCAGGTCGACTTCGTCCGCAAGGACGTGGCCGGGCTGCCGTCCGACACCCCGATCGTGGTGTTCAGCCACATCCCGCTGTTCGCCATGTACCCGGACTGGGGCTGGGGGACGGACGACGCCGCACAGGTCCTGTCGCTCCTGCGCCGGTTCTCGTCCGTGACCTGCCTGAACGGGCACGTCCACCAGCTCTTCACGAAGACGGAGGGAAACGTGACGTTCCACAGCGCCACGACCACCGCGTACCCGCTGCCGCACCCGGGCGACGGCCCCGCGCCCGCCCCGGTCACGCTCCCGGCGGGACGGCTCCGCGACGCGCTCGGCGTCCGCGAGGTCGGCTACGTGAAGGGCCGCCGGGCGCTGGCCGTGAAGGACCGGCGACTGGCCTAGCGACCGGCTTGGCGACTGGCTTGGCGACTGGCCTGGCGACGCCGCCGGACTCGGCTCCCGGGACCGGATCACCCGTCCACTCGGCCGGGCGGGTGATCCTCCGGGGTCCGGCGTACGTGTTCCAGGCAGGCGCTCCGGCACGGCGGCAGGAGGCGGAGGGAACCGTCATGCGCTACTGGAAGTTAGCCCGGCGCGGCACCGCCGAACCGGCGGGGGACGAGCCGGAGCCGCGGGCGCGGCTGCACCTCGTCCACGGTGAGACGTACGCGAACTGGGAGGCGATCTACCTGCACAACGTGGACCGGATCTACCGGCTGATGTTCAGCAAGGTCGGCAACCGGCCGGACGCCGAGGACCTCACGGCCGAGGTGTTCCTCACCGCGCTGCGGCCGCTGCGGGTGTCGGCGACGGTCGGCGAGGTCCGCGCTTACCTGCTCGCCACCGCCCGCACGGTGCTGGCCGCGCACTGGCGGCGCACCCTCGGAAGGGAGATCACCAGCATCGATCTGGAACTGCTGGCCGACAACGACCCGGCGCCTGACGCCGAGTCCGGCGGCGCCGCCGGGACGGGCGGCTCGCAGCGGCGGGCCGAGCGGCTCCTCGCCGCGCTGCCCGAGCGCTACCGGCGCGTCCTGGAGCTGCGGTTCCTGCACTCGTACACGATCAAGCAGACCGCGGCGGAGCTCGGGCTCAGCGTGGGCAACGTCAAGGTGCTCCAGCACCGCGCGCTCCGCCGCGCGGCCGAACTCGACCGCGCCGACCCGCCCGCCCAGGCTCCCCAGGGATGAGCAGGTGACCATGAGACGACTGCACCGCTTCGTCGAGAAGCTGCTGAACGGCGGCCGGCCGCGCCCGTTCCCGGTGGACGACGCCGACGCCGACACGCTGCGGGTGGCCATCGAGCTGCGCGCGGCCCGTCCCGGCTGCGGCGCGCCCCGCGAGGAGTTCATCGCCGAGCTGCACCGCCGCCTCGCCCGCGACCAGGCCGACGCCGCGCCCGTGCCGGTACGCCGCCGCCTCCTCGTCGGCGGCGCGGTGGGCGCGGCCGGGGCCGCCGCCGGGGTCTTCGCCGACCGGATGATCGTCGGCCCGCCGGCCGCCGTGCCCGCCGCCGAACGCCTCACCCCCGACATCGGCGCCTGGCATCCCGTCGTGAACGCCGCGGACGTGGCCGAGGGCGCCGTGCACGGGTTCTCCGCGGGCGGCGTCGACGGCTTCCTGACCCGCGACGGCGGGCGGCTGCGCGCCGTGTCCGGCACCTGCACGCACCAGGGCTGCCGCCTCGGCGTCCATGAGCGGACCAAGCTGCGCTGCCCCTGCCACGGCGCCCTCTTCGCCCTCGACGGCGCCGTCCTGTACCACCGGCTCAAGGCCCCGATCCCGGCCCTGCCGCGCCTCGCGATCCGGCAGGTGAACGGGGTCGTGGAGGTCTTCGTCCCGCAGGGCCCCACCTGACGGGTCAGGGGAGGTCGGGGACGCGGGCCAGCTTGTCCGGGTTGCGGACCAGGTGGATCGCGATGATCAGCCCGGCGTCGACCGTGACCGCCGGCACCGACAGGCCGCCGCCGGAACGGGCCTCGACCAGGGGCTCCGGGAGCCACGTCCCGAAGTAGCGCTCGCGGCGGACGCGGGCGCTGCCGAGCGCGTCGAGCGCCAGCCTGCCGACGGCGGTCGTCAGCCAGGCGGCGAGGTCGCGGACGGTCCCCGGGTCGTCGAGCCCGCGCAGCCGCAGCCACGCCTCCTGCACGCAGTCCTCGGCCTCGGCCAGCGAGCCCGTCATCGTGTACGCCACCCGCAGCAGCCGCGGCCGGTGCTCCTCGAAGGACCTCGCGAGCAGGTCTTCGGCGTTCGATCCCGTCCGTCCCATGTCCCGGTGACGGCGCGGTGCGGGCGGGGGGGACACGGTGCAGATCGTCCTGCACGACGAGGGCGGCCTCGGCGAGCCCGACGTGCAACGGCGCGTGACGGCCATGCTGGGCGACGTCGCGAAGCTGCCCAAGGTCGGCCAGGTTCGCAGCCCGTACCAGGACAAGGCCGCCATCAGCGAGGACAGGAGGATCGGGTACGCCACCGTCATGCTTGACGTCCCGGCGCGGGAGATGCCGAAGGCCGACACGCGGCGGATCTTCGACATGGCCCGGAAGGCCGCGGGCGGCGGGCTCCGGGTTGAGCTGGGCGGCGACGCGGCCCGGCTGCTCGGCCAGGGCGGGACCGGCGCGGCGGAGGGCGCGGGCCTGCTCGCCGCGCTGGTCGTCTTGGTGCTGATGTTCGGCACGGTCATCGCGGCCGGGCTGCCGATCGTCATCGCGCTGTTCGCCGTCGGGTCCACGGTCGCCGCGCTGACGCTGCTGCCCGCGCTGCTCGGCGTCTTCGGCCGCCGCTTCGCCCGCCAGTTCACCCGGCGCGCCGAGCGGCGCGAGGCCAAGGGCAGGGCCGCGCCCGGCGCCGCCTGGCGGCGGCTCGCGGGCACGGTGCAGCGGCGGCCGCCGGCCGCGCTGCTCGCGGCGGGCGTGCTGCTCGGCGCGCTCGCGGTCCCGGCGCTCGGGATGCGGCTCGGCTTCTCGGACGCGGGCAGCGACCCGTCCGGCGCCACGAGCCGGAAGGCGTACGACCTGCTCTCCACGGGCTTCGGCCCGGGGTTCAACGGCCCGCTGCTGGTCGTGACCGACGGTGGCCGGGAGGGCGCTCAGAAGGCCGCCGCGGCCGCGGTCCTCGCGCTGTACGACACACCCGGCGTGGAGGCCGCCGCCGACCCGGTGCCCACCCCGGACGGACGGGCCGCGACCATCCTCGCGTTCCCGTCCTCCGCGCCGCAGGACGAGGCGACCACCGACCTCGTCGGCACGCTGCGCGACGACGTCCTGCCGGGGCTGTCCGCGAAGAACGGCGCGCGGTACCTGGTCGGCGGGGCGACGGCCGCGTCCGAGGACTACTCGGACAAGGTCGCCGAACGGCTGCCGCTGTTCATGGCGATCGTCGTCGGGCTGTCCATGGACTACGAGATCTTCCTGATCTCCCGCATCCACGAGGAGTGGACGCGGTCGGACGACCCGTCGCACGCCGTCCGGGAGGGCCTCGCGCACACCGGCTCGGTGAGCACGGCGGCGGGCGCGATCATGGTGGTGATCTTCGGCGCGTTCATGCTCAGCCCGGACCGGCTGCTCCAGCAGACCGGCTTCGGCATGGCCGTGGCCATCTTCACCGACGCGGTGATCATCCGCTGCCTGATCGTCCCGGCCGCGATGGAGCTGATGGGACGCCGCGCCTGGTGGCTGCCCGCGCCGCTGGCCCGGCTCCTCCCAAGGGTCGCGCTGGAACGCCGTTAGGGACGGCCGTTATAGGGCGAGCGGCGGGTTTCGGGACTCTCGGCCAATTCCCAGGGTCCTCCCCGTTGATCTTCCGGGGCCGCCGGAAGTGTCATGGGGACCCCGCCCCGGGGCGCGGCAGGCGTCCCCGCGCCCGGTGCGGCGGGCGCTCCCCGCTCCCTGCCCTCCGAGGTCTCCATGACGCCCGCTCCCAGCGAGCTGGGCCCGGCCGCGCACAGCGCGACCGGGCCCTACCAGCCCCCCGCCGTCCCGGACGCGTCCGCGTCCGGGACGCCGTCCAGGACCCTGTCCGGGACATCGACCGTCGAGATCGTCCTGCCCGTGTACAACGAGGAGAGGGCGCTTCCCGGCTGCCTGCACACCCTGCACGCCTACCTGCTGGAGCACCTGCCGTTCCCGTGGCGCGTCACCGTCGTCGACAACGCCAGCACCGACCACACCCTGCGGGTCGCGCGGGGGCTGGCGTCCGAGCTGCCGGGAGTGACGGTGCTGCATCTGAACCGCAAGGGCCGCGGCCTCGCCCTTCGGACGGCGTGGGCGACCAGCGACGCCGACATCGTCGCCTACATGGACGTCGACCTGTCCACCGGCCTGGACGGCCTGCTGCCGCTCATCGCGCCCCTCGCCAGCGGCCACTCGGACATCGCGATCGGCAGCCGCCTCGCGCCCGGCGCCCGCACCGTCCGCGGCCCGCGCCGCGAGCTGGTCTCGCGCTGCTACAACGCGCTCCTCCGGTACGGGCTCGGCACCCGGTTCAGCGACGCGCAGTGCGGCTTCAAGGCCGCGCGGACGCGGGTCGTCCGGCCGCTGCTCGCGGCGACCGAGGACGACGCGTGGTTCTTCGACACCGAGCTGCTGGTGCTGGCCGAGCACAACGGGCTGCGCATCCACGAGGTGCCGGTCGACTGGGTGGAGGACGTCGACACCCGCGTCAACGTCGTCCGGACGGCGCTGGACGACCTCAAGGGGATGTGGCGGATGGCCAGGCGGAAGGCGTCCGGGGCCGCGGACGTGGCGGTGCCGCGCCGGGCCGATCCGTGCGCCGCGCACCCGGACGCGGTGCTCGCGCCCGCGCGGAAACGGGCGGTGCTCACCTGGGAGCTGGTCTGCTTCGTCGCGATCGGCGTCGTCTCGACCGCCGGGCAGGCGCTGCTCTACTGGCTGCTGCGCTCGTGGTGGCCCGCGGCCCTGGCCAACCTGGTCTCGCTGGTGGTGCTGACGGTGCTCAACACCGAGGCCAACCGGCGGCTCACGTTCCGCGGCTCGGCGGTCGGGGCGGGACGCGCGCATCTCGGCGCCGGGGCCCTGTTCGCCCTCGGGTACTCGGTGACGTCCGCCGCCGTGCTGCTGTTCCAGCAGGCCGACCCCGGCGCGTCGCACGGCGCCGAGACGCTCGTCCTCGCCGTCACGTCGGTGCTGGTCACCGCGATCCGCTTCGTCGTGCTGCGCACGGCGGTGTTCCGCCGCCGTCCGGAAGGTGACCCCTCATGAGCTCCTCCTCCGACGTCGTCGCCTCGGAAGGATCCCGGACGGGGCCGTCCGAGAGCCGCCCGCGCGCCCTGCCGGGCTGGGCACCGACCGCCGCGCTGGGCGCGATCCTCGTCCTCGCCGGTGTCCTGTACGGGTGGGCGCTGGGATCGCTCGGGTGGAGCAACACGTACTACTCGGCCGCCGTGAAATCGATGGGCGAGGGCTTCACCAACTTCATGTTCGGCTCCTACGACCCGGCGGGCGTCGTCACCGTGGACAAGCCGCCCGCCGGACTGTGGCCGCAGGTGCTCAGCGCCAAGGTCTTCGGGCTGCACGGGTGGGCGCTGGTCCTGCCGCAGGCGGTCGAGGGCGTCCTCGCCGTGCTGGTCCTGCACCGGACGGTGCGCCGCTGGGCGGGCGAGGGCGCCGGGCTCGCCGCCGCGCTCGTCCTGACGCTGACGCCGATCACCGTCGCGATCACCCGCAGCAACAACCTCGACACCCCGCTGCTCCTGCTGCTGGTGTGCGCGGCGTACGCGCTGACGCGGGCCCTCCAGGAGCGGGCGGGACGGGCCGCGACGTGGTGGCTGTGCGGCGCCGCGTTCCTCGTCGGCTGCGGGTTCGTCACCAAGATGCTGGCGGCGTGGATGATCCTGCCCGCCTTCACGGCCGCGTGGCTCGCCGGGGCGGGCGGCCCGTGGCTCGGCAGGCTGGGGCGGCTCGCGGCGTCCGGCCTGGTCCTCGCGGTCTCGTCGCTGTGGTGGGTGGCGATGGTGGCGCTGTGGCCGGGCGACCGGCCGTACATCGGCGGCAGCGAGGACGGTTCAGCCTGGGACCTGGTCGTCGGCTACAACGGCCTCGGCCGTGTCTTCGGCCAGGGACCCGGCCCCGGCGGCGGTCCCGGCCCTGGGGGGCCGCCGCCGTGGGCCGGGCCCGGCGGGCCCGGCGCGCCGCGCGGACCGGGCGCGATGTTCGGCGGCGGCACCGGCCCGCTGCGGATGTTCGGGGACGCGGTCGGCGGCCAGATCAGCTGGCTCCTGCCGGTGTGCGCGGCGGCGGTCGCGACCGCGCTGGCGGTCGCCGTGCTGCGCCGCCGCGGACGGCTGTCCGAGGTGGCCGTCCCTCCCGCCTCGGGATGGGTGCTGTGGAGCCTCTGGCTACTGGTGTGCGCGGGCGTGTTCTCCATGCAGGAAGGGATCTTCCACCCGTACTACACGACGCAGCTCGCCCCGGCGGTCGGCGCCCTGTGCGGAGGGCTGGTCGCCGTGCTGGTCCGCGCGCATCGGGCGGGCGCGCGGTGGCCCGCCCCGGTCGCGGCGGTCACCGTCGCGGTCACGGTGGCGTGGGCCGTCGCCGTCATCCGGCGGACGCCCGAATGGCACGGCTGGCTGGTGTGGCCCGTGGCCGCGACCGGCGCGGCGGCCGTCGTCCTGCTGTGCGCGGCTTCGTGGCGTCCGGTGAGGCTGCTGCCCGTCGCGCTCGCGGTCGGCGCGGCGGCGGTGCTCGTCGCGCCGGGCGCGTGGGCGGTGGCCGTCCCGGCGGACGGGTCCGCGTCGATGGGCGGCGTCATCCCGGCGGCGGGCCCGATGACGACGCCCTTCGGCGGGAGCGGACGAAACCGGCCGCGCGGCTTCCCGCCCGGCCCGCCGACGCCCGGCGGGCCGGGCGGCATGCCGGGCGGCCCTCCCGGCGGCGTGCCGCGCGGCGGGGCCCTTCCGCCGGGGCCGTTCCCGCCCGGGCCGGGGCCGCGGGACGGGGCCGGGCTCAGCGGCGAACAGCGGAAGATCCTCGAATACGCGCGCCGCGAGTCGGGCCGCGCGCGGATCACCCTCGCCGTCGAGGGCGGAGCGATGGCGGCGTCGCCGTACATCCTGCACAGCGACTCGCGCGTCATCGGCATGGGCGGCTTCATGTCGGCGGACGACGCCCCGTCCGTCCGGCAACTGGAGCGGTGGACGCGCCGCGGCGAGCTCCGCTTCGTCCTCGGCTCCGCGATGCCCGGTGGCGGCCCGTTCCCCGGACGCGGCGGCGCGCCCGCGCGGCGGGCGGCGTGGGTGTCCGGGCACTGCCGGGCCGTCCCGCCGTCCGCCTACGGCGGCACGGGCGCGCCGACCGGCGGCGGCCCGATGGGCTTCGGGCGCGGCGCTACCCTCTACGACTGCGCGGCTCGCTGACCCCGTGGGCGAGGTGATCGATCGTGGCTGCGACGGACGCCGAGCACGTCCCCCGGCGCGTGCTGGTCGTGGAGGACGACGACGGCATCCGCGTCCTGCTGGAGTCGACGCTGCGGCTGTCCGGGTACGAGGTGGACAGCCGCGGCACCGGCCAGGGCGCGCTGCTCGCCGTCGAGCGGTTCCGCCCTGACCTGATCCTCCTCGACGTCATGCTCCCGGACGTGGACGGCCTGACCGTCACCGCGAGCCTGCGCGCCGTGGGCGTCGACACCCCGATCCTGTTCCTGACGGCCCTCGGCGAGGTCGGGGACCGCGTCGCCGGGCTGGCCGCCGGGGCGGACGACTACGTCACGAAGCCGTTCAGCCTGGAGGAGGTGCTGCTGCGCGTCCAGGCGATCCTGCGGCGGTCCGGCGCGACCGGCAACGGGACGGCGCCGCGCGACGACGTCCTCCGCTACGCCGACCTCGTCCTGGACGAGTCGGCCCACGAGGTGCACCGGGCGGGCGAGTACATCCGGCTGTCGCCCACCGAGTTCAGCCTGCTCGCGTACCTGATGGCGAACCCGCGCCGGGTGCTGAGCAAGGCGCAGATCCTCGACCACGTCTGGCGGTACGACTTCAACGGGGACGGCCGCATCGTCGAGACCTACGTGAAGTACCTGCGCCGCAAGATCGACCGCTTCGACCCGCCGCTCATCCACACCGTCCGCGGGGTGGGCTACTGCCTGCGCCTCCCGCGCGAGGGCGCGGAGACGGCGGGGCGCGCCGAGACGGCGGAGCCGTGATCCGCGCGCTGCCCGGCGGGCCGGGGTCGCTGCGCCGCCGCCTCGTGCTGGGCGCGACGGCGCTCGCGGCGGCGGCGGTCCTCGCCTCGCAGGCGATCGGGTACGTCGTCATGCGGTCCTGGCTGCTCGGGCAGGTCGACGAGCAGCTCCGCGGCTTCCCGCCGGCGCCCCGCCACTTCGACGCGTCGTCCGGACGGCGGGAGCCGCCCCATCCGCCGCCCGACGGCGCGGAGCTGCCTTCGGAGTTCCGCCTCTACTTCTACGACGCCTCCGGACGCCTCTCCCCGCACACCCTCGGCCGCGGCCCGAAGTCGGCGCCCCGCCTCCCGCGCACCCTGGCCGAGCTGGACGTCCGGCCGGGCGGGCTCGGGACGCTGCCCGCGTCCGCCGGCGACGGCCGCTGGCGGGTGCGGCGCGGGACGGCCCCCGACGGCCGCGTCGTCCTCGTCGCCCTCCCGATGGACACCGTCGACGGCGCGCTGTCCAGGCTGCTGTGGCTGAACGCGGTCGTCCTGGCGCTGACGCTCGCCGCGCTCGTCGTCGCCGGACGCTGGGTGGTGCGCCTCGGCCTCCTCCCGCTGACCCGGATGGAGCGGACCGCCGAGGAGATCACCGCCGGGCGGCTGGACGAGCGCGTCGCCGACGCCGATCCCCGCACCGAGATCGGACGCCTCGGCGGCGTCCTGAACGCCATGCTCGAACAGCTCCAGGGCGCGCTGCGCGAGCACGAGTCGTCGGAGGCGAGGCTCCGCCGCTTCGTCGCCGACGCCGGGCACGAGCTGCGCACGCCGCTGACCTCGATCCAGGGCTTCGCCGAGCTGTCGCTGCGGCACGCCGAGCTCCCGGCCCGGCAGCGCGCCGCCGCCGACCGTCTGATCAGGCAGAACGCGGAGCGCATGAGCGTCCTGGTCGACGACCTCCTGCTGCTGGCCAAGCTGGACCAGGAGCCCGTCTACCGCAGCGAGACGGTCGACCTGCTCGCCATCGCGGCGGACGCGATCGGCACCGCCGCCGTCCGGCACCCCGGCCGTCCCATCGGCCTGAAACCGCTGCACGACGACACGGGCGAACTGGAGCTGGTCGAGACGACCGGGGACCCGCACCGGCTCCGGCAGGTGCTCACGAACCTGGTGTCCAACGCGCTGGCGCACACGCCGTCCGGCGCCCCGATCCACGTCCGCGTCGGCACCGCGCGCGCCGGCCCTGCCTGCGGCGGGGACCGCGACGGGCGGGTCAGCCCGTCCCCGCCGATCGAGGACGGGACGCGCGTCCGCGTCATCGAGGTCGCCGACGAGGGCCCCGGCCTCGCCCCGGACAAGGCAGCCCACCTCTTCGAGCGCTTCTACCGCGTCGACCCGTCCCGGTCCCGCGACCACGGCGGCAGCGGGCTCGGCCTGGCCATCGCCGCCGCCATCGCCGAGAACCACGGCGGACGCCTCGAACTCGACACCGCCCCCGGCCAGGGCTGCACGTTCCGCCTCGTCCTCCCACCCGCCGCGAGCTGAGCCCGGCGCGGCATCTTCCAGGAACTCCGCGTCGCCGACGACGGGGACCGGCACCGCCGCGTCCTCGCCTACGTGACCCGTTAGCGGTCATTCCATGAAAAGTCGGCCTGATGCCGATGAGTTCCGCGCGCGGCCCTGGTCGTACTTGGTGACACGAGGAACCGATCGGAAGGAGCCGCACCATGCGGAAGATCTCGGCAGGGCTGTTCATCTCGCTCGACGGCGTCATCGACGACCCGCAGGACTGGCACTTCCCGTACTTCAACGAGGAGATGGGGCAGGCCGTCGACGGTCAGCTCGGCGCCGCCGACACGCTGCTGTTCGGCCGGAAGACCTACGACAGCTTCGCGGGCGCGTGGCCGGAGCGGGAGCAGGCCGGGGGCGAGGACGCGCCGTTCGCGAAGAAGCTCGGCGAGGCGCGCAAGATCGTGGCGTCCGGGCAGAAGCTCGACTTCACCTGGCGCAACTCCGAGCAGCTCCAGGGCGACCTCATCGAGACCGTGACCGCGTTGAAGGAGGAGGGGCCGTCCACGTCGCAGATCGGGATCAGCGGGTCGGTGTCGATCGTCCGGCAACTGCTGGAGGCGGGGCTCCTCGACGAGTTGCACCTGCTCGTCCACCCGATCGTGGTGGGCAAGGGCACGCGGCTGTTCGAGGACCGCGACGCCCCACTGCCGCTGGAGCTCGTCTCGTCGAAGACGTTCAAGACGGGTGTTCTCCACCTGGTCTACCGCCGCGACCCGAACGCGCCGACCGGCGACTACGGGACGGCGAAGACGAGCCTTCCCCAAGACGAGGAGTGACCGTTTCGCCTTCTCGCCCCGGGGAGTCGAGCAGCGAATTACCGGAGGTGCGGCGGGGGCGTCGCTGAACTGCGAGATCGTTCGGCGGGTACAGCAGCCTGTACCGGCGATTGGGTAGCCTCCGGGGATTCCGGGGACGGCGGCCTTCGCGAGGCTTGTCGGCATGAGTCGACATGTGATCGCGGAGGCCCGCGGGCCCGCCGCGAAGGGGGACATGGTCGCGGCCGCCGCGCTTTTGCGGGGCGTCGCATGAGGCAAGGGCCGCCGGTGTCTTTTCTGAGAGCCGGTGCGGTGTCCGGGGCGCTGCTCGTGGCCGCCGCGATGACGGGCCCTCCGGCGCGTGCGCGGGGCGACGTCCCGTGCCGCGACCATGAGGGTTTCTGGTGCCTGTACGGAAAGCCCGACCTTCAGGATGGCGGCGGGCTCATCGGCACCAACAATCCCGACACCGACCTGAAAATGGACGGTGATTGGACGTTCTTCAACGATCGGACACGCTCGGTCAGCAACCGGAGCGGGAGCTACCTGGGTCTCTACGACGACATCAATTTCAAGGGCTTGATGGCGTGCCTCCCGCCCAGCTCGACGCTGAACGGGATCGGATCGGGCGTCAGTTCCCTGCGCATCCATCCGACCAGCTCCGCGGCGTGCGGCAAACCCGCGTCCGCCGGACGGCCGAAGCCGAAGAAGGCCAGGCCGGTCGAGAAGCCGACCGCGGAGGACACCGACATTCCGGCGGACCGTCCGAAGAAGTCCGAAGAGCCGGTCGACCCTTCGCCGAGCCTGGCGCTGCCGTCCCTGGACGCGATGCCGAAGCTGCCCAAGGCGCCGCCGGTCAACGCGTCGGCGGACGAGTCCGCCGACGACTCCGGCGGCGTGCCGTGGGGGACGGTCGGCGCCATCGGCGGCACCGTGGCGACGCTCCTCGCGTTAGGCGCGGCCGGCTGGGCCTGGGGCCGCCGCCTCACCACCGCCGTCCCGGTGCCCCGCACCAGCACCGACCCTAGGGCGGCCTCGCGCGTCCACAGCGCGCTCCTGCTGCTCGCGGTCGACTGCGAGCAGGCGGGCCGCGACGTGCCGAAGGTCCGCGCGGTCACGATCGACGACACCGAGGTCACGCTGCACCTGGCCGCCGCCGACGGGGCCGCGCCGCAGCCGTGGCGGGCCGTCTCCGGCGGGCGGCGCTGGCGGCTGCTCGTGAGCGACATCGACGAGCTGACCGACGACGTCCAGCCGCTCGCGCCCTATCCGCTGCTCGCGGGGCTGCGTCCCGGCATGTGGGTGAACCTGGCCGCGTATCCGGGGCCGATCGCGCTGGTCGGCGGCCGGAAGGCCGCGCGCAGGGCCGCGCTCGGGATGGCGCGGCGGCTGCGGGAGGACCCGTGGCACTGGTCGGTCCGCGTCCGGACGGTGGGCTTCCCGCTGGAGGCGTCGATCGAGCCGGAGGAGGGGGCCGAGCTCGGCCGGGCCGTGTTCATCGACGACGGCATGGAGGTGCCGGAGAAGATCCCGCCGGGTTCGGCGGTCGTCTCGGTCGGGCGCCCGGAACGCGCGGGGACGATCTGGCGCGTCCGCCGCGACGGGACGGTCGCCCCGCCCGCCGACCTGTCGGCGGAGGACGCCGAACCCCCGGACGCCGAGGCGCCCGGCCCCGGCCCGGCGGCGGGGAGGCGGTGACGCCGTGCAGACGATTCCCGTGGCGGTGCACGCTCCGGACCCCATCACGCACGAGGGAGTGGTCGGCGGGCTGCGCCGCCGTCCCGAGCTGCACCTGGTCGGCGAGGCCGAGGCGGTCGTCGTCGTGGTCGTCGCCGAGGTCGTGGACGAGCAGGTCAAGACGGTCCTGCGGCGGTTCTCCCGGACCGTCGGGGCCCGCCCCGTCCTGATCGTCAGCGACCTCAAGGAGGCGCACCTGCTGGAGGCCGTCGAATGCGGCGTCGTCGCGATGCTGTGGCGGCGCGAGGCCACCCCGGACGGGATCGTCCGGGCCATCGTCGCGGCCGCGGGCGGCGGCGGCAGCCTGCCGCCCGACCTGCAAGGACGCCTGCTCAAGCAGGTCGGCCGCATGCAGCGCGGCGCGCAGGCGCAGGGCCTCGCCGCCGCGGGGCTGGCCGACCGCGAGCGCGAGGTGCTGTGCCTCGTCGCGGACGGGCTCGACACGTCCGAGATCGCCGGGAAGCTCGCCTACTCCGAGCGGACGGTGAAGAACGTCCTGCACGGCCTGATGACCCGGCTCCATCTGCGCAACCGCGCCCACGCCGTCGCCTACGCCCTCAAGGAGGGCTACATCTGATGCTCCACGAAGTGGACGACGCGCTCCGCGCCCTGCTGAGCGCCCGCGCGCTCGCGGGCGGGGACGTGCAGCTGGTGTTCGACGCGCCGACCCGCGACTGGGCGGCGCGCCGCAACACCCCGACCGTGAACGCCTACCTGTACGACGTCCGCGAGGACATGGCGCGGCGGGAGCTCGGCCCGGCCCGCGTGCACGGCGAGGACGGGCGGGTGACCGGCTACCGGCAGCCGCCCCGCCACTACCGCCTCTCCTACCTGATCAGCGCGTGGACGAAGCGGCCCGAGGACGAGCACCGCCTCCTGTCGGCGGTGCTCGGCTGCCTCCTGCGCTACGAGACGCTCCCCGCGGAGACGCTGCCGGACGGTGGCGTGCTGGCCGCGACGGGGATGGCGATCCCGGTGACGGTCGCCGTCCCGCCGCCGGAGCCGCGGTCGATCACCGACCTGTGGTCGGCGCTCGGCGGCGAGCTGAAACCGTCGCTGGACGTCGTCGTCCTCGCGCCGTTCCCGGTCGCGCCCGACCTCGGCGCCGCGCCACCGGTCACCGAGGTGGAGGTGACGGTGCGCGAGAGCGTGTCCGCGCTGGTGGACGTCCGGCGGAAGCGGTTGACGTGACCGACCCGGCCGGATACCTGCTGGCCCGGATCGAGCTGCTGCGCACCCGCGTCAGGCGGCTGGTCGAGGAGCGGTCGGGCGCCGACCCGTCCGCCGGGGACGAGTACCGGGGCCTGTACGTCCCGCCGGAGACGGCGAGGTGGCTGGCCGGGGGGCCGGGGCCGGGGCCCGTCCCGGACGCCCGCTACGACCGGGCCGCGCGGGAGCTGGCGGACGCGGCGGGATCGGAGGCGCGCGTGCACCGGCTCGCCGCCGCGTTCGGGCTCACCGACCTCGACCTGGAGATCCTGCTCATCGCGGTCGCGCCCGACCTGGACCGCTCGTTCGAGGCGCTGTACGGCTACCTCAACGACGACGTGAGCCGCCGCCGCGCGTCGGTGGGGCTCGCGCTCGACCTGTGCGGGACGCCCGTGACGTCGGCGCCCGGCCGCGCCCGGTTCGCGGCCGGGGCGCCGCTGATCGCCGGGCGCCTCGTCACCACGCAGGACGCGGACCGGCCGTTCCTGAGCCGGGCGCTGCACGTCCCCGACCGGGTCGCCGCGTTCCTGCTCGGCGACGACGCGCCCGACGACGAGCTGACCGGCGTGGTCCGCCTCGACGGCGACGCCGTGGCCGACGGGTCGCCGCCGCCCGGACTCGCGGAGCGGCTGCGCTCCGCCGACCCGCCGCTCGTCTACCTGCACGAGCCGCGGCCCGGCGCGGGCGTCGCGGCGGCCCGATCCGCCGCGGCGTCCGCCGGGCTGCCCGTGCTGGCCGCCGACCCGGACCGGCTGGACGCCTCGCTCGTCCCGGTCGTCGTGCGGGAGGCGGCGATGCGCGGCGCGGCCGTCGTGGCGGGCCCGCTCCCGGACGCCGGGGCCCTCCTGCGCGCGTTCGCGGAGGCGTCCGCGAAGGTCCCGGTGCTGCTGACCGGCCCGCAGCCGTTCGACCCGGGGTGGAGCGAGGCGCAGCCGCTCGTCCTGGACGTCCCCCTGGGGGAGAACGCGGCCGGTGCCTGGCGCGCGGAACTGCCGGACGGCCTCGGCTTCGACCTGGACGCCGCCACCGCCACCTACCGCTTCACCCCGGACCAGGTCCGGCGGGCGGTGCGGGCGGCGCTCGACCACGCGGCGCTCGACGGCGTCCCGCTGTCGGCCGCGCACCTGCACCGGGGAGCGCGCCTCCAGAACGCCGGCGGCCTGCACAAACACGCGCGGCGGATCGTCCCGGCGGTGGGCTGGGACGATCTCGTCCTGCCGGACGAACCGGCGGGGCGGCTGCGCGAGCTGATCCAGCGGGCCCGGCACCGCGACCGGGTGCTCGGGGAATGGCGGCTGCGCAGCGGCGGCGGCCGGGGCCGGGGCGTGGTGGCGCTGTTCGCCGGGGACTCCGGCACCGGCAAGACCATGTCGGCCGAGGTGCTCGCGGGCGAACTGGGCCTCGACCTGTACGTCGTGGAGCTGTCCGCCGTCGTCGACAAGTACGTCGGCGAGACCGAGAAGAACCTTGAGCGGATCTTCGCCGAGGCCGACCGGATGGACGCGGTGCTCCTGTTCGACGAGGCCGACGCCGTGTTCGGCAAGCGCTCCGACGTCCGGGACGCCCGCGACAGGTACGCCAACCTGGAGAGCGCCTACCTGCTGCAGCGGCTGGAGTCGTTCGGCGGGATCGCCGTCCTCACCACCAACCTGCGCGCCAACATCGACGACGCCTTCACCCGCCGCCTCGACATCGTCGTCGACTTCCCGTTCCCGGACGCGGCGCAGCGCCGCGCGCTGTGGGAGCACTGCCTCGCCCCGCCCGTCCCCGTGGACGAAGCCGTCGACCTCGACCGGTGCGCGCGGGAGTTCGAGCTGGCGGGCGGCGCGATCCGCGGCGCGGCCGTCACCGCCGGGTACCTGGCGGCGGCGGCCGGGCGTCCCGTCGCGATGGCCGACCTGCTCGCCGGGGCGCGCCGCGAGTACCGCAAGCTGGGCCGCCTGCTGCCGGGCGACGTCCCGGCGGCGGACCTCTGACCCGGCGACTCGGTCACCGCGGGTCGTAGGGGATGCGCAGCGCGGAGATCTGGTCCTGGTCGAGCGGGACGTTCGAGCGGACCTCGATCGGGGAGTCGCCCGACCGCACCCAGAAGCCGACGCTCAGCTTGCCACCGTTGATGTCGCGGAAGTCCTGGCCCTCGGCGAATTCCAGGCCGACCTCCTCGGTGTACTTCTGCCATTCCTGGTTCGGTTCGAGCTTGAACGGCTTGAAGACCTCGCGGCGCTGGAGCGCCTCTTTGTCGCCGTCGAAGTTCCAGTCGAAGATGACGGAAATGCTGGCGTTGGGGTCGCCGTTCGACTTCACCCAGAAGTCGAACGTCGTCGAGCTGCCCGGGACGTAGGCGTACTTCATCCCGCAGAGCGTGTACCGGACGGAGCTCCACGTGCACTTCCACTCGTCGTTCAGCCGCTCGAACCCCGGGCTCTTCACGGGGAACGGCCAGGTGGCGGGCTGCTCGTCCGGCTTCGGCGGGTCCGGCCACGGGGCGGCCCTGCTCAGGTAGAGGAGCCGGCGGCCGGGGCCGCCGAGCTGCCGTTCGCCGCCGTCGCCGCCCTGCGGTTCCTCCTCGCCGCCGCCGGGCGGCGGGGCGGGCGGCGCCTTTCTCGGCTCCTGGTCGGGCTCCGGTGCCTTGGACGGCTTCCCGTCCGGCATGCTCAGCGGATTCCCCACCGGGACCATTCCGCCGTCGCGCGCCCGCGAGCCGAATTTCGGGTCGAACACGAACCAGGCGATGGTGAAAGCGACGGCGGCCGAGACGAGCACGCCCATGAAGCCGAGCAGCCAGCGCGGCATCACCGCCCGCTGGACGAACACGCCTCCCACCTCGACCGGCTCCACCCCGGAACGCAGCACGTTCACCGTGTAGGGGTGCGACTCGCGCTGCCCGAACCAGGTGATGGAGCCGGGCCTGATCCGTCCCTGCACCCACGCGGCTCGACCCGGATCGACCTGCACGTTCGCGGGATGCAGCTCGAAGCCGAGCTGCCCCGTGTTGTCCTTGCCGGTGAGCGACGCGGTCAGCCGCGTGTTGCCGAGGTTGTCCAGGGCGAACTTGGGCTTGGCGCGGAACCGTCCCGCCACGGTGTGCGGGAGCAGCTCCGCCCGCACCTCGGTGAACGGCGTGACGGTGAGGTGGCCCTCGACGACGGTCTTGTCCCCGGGCTGCTCGGTCGGGATCACCTCGACGGCGAACGGGTGCCCGCCGGCGGGGGCGTCCGGGGTGCGCGGCGGCCGGAACGTGATCTCGACGGCGCCGGTCGTCCCCGGGTAGAGGCGCAGCGACCGCGGCTCGACCGCGGCCCACACCGCGGGACCGCCCGCGACCGAGACGCGGTACTCCTCCACCAGGTCGGTCGTGTTGCGCAGCCGCAGCGTGACGGTCGCGGCGGCACCCGGGTCCACGGTGGCGGACGCCGGATCAAGAGAACTCCAGATGCTCACCGACCGGACACTAGGCGCGCCCGCGCGCGCCGGGCATGGCCCCGCGTGCACCCCCGGGTGCACGCTTCCCTGCCCCCGCTGACACTGCCCCCCATGTGTGGACGTGCTCGGGCAAAGAGGCACCCGACGCCGAGGGCGGCGGTCCGGACGGGCGGGTCCGCGGGGGCAGCCGAGGGTGCCCCCGGGACGGGACGAACGGACGTTCCGGGCGGCGCGGCCGGACGGCAGGGTTTCGGTAGACCAAGCCGTCCCGATTCGGGGGAGTAGCTGCCAATGCCCACGTACCTGTCGCCCGGCGTCTACGTCGAGGAGGTGGCCAGCGGGTCCCGCCCGATCGAGGGGGTGGGCACGTCCGTGGCGGCCTTCGTCGGATTCGCTCCCGAAGGCCCGCTGAACGAGCCCGTGCTGGTCACGAACTGGTCGCAGTACGTCGCCTCGTTCGGGGACTTCGCCGACGGCTGCTACCTCGCCCACGCCGTGTACGGGTTCTTCAACAACGGCGGCGCCACCTGCTACGTGATCCGCGTCGGCGGGACGGCCCGGAACGGGAACGGCGCGTCCGGCGCGCCGAAGCAGCTCGCCGCCGCGCCGGAGCCCGCCCGGCTCGGCGGTTTCGACGTCGCGGCCGTCCCGGGGGCGGCGGCCGCGAGCGTCACGGTGGAGGTCGCCGACGCCGACGGCGGCGACAAGGGCGGCGAGAAGGCCGACGACCGGTTCAAGCTCGTCGTCAAGGTCGACGGCTCGGTGGTCGAGAGCTTCAACGTCTCGACGAAGAAGAACACCCGCAACTACGTCGTCACGCAGGTGCGGGAGCGGTCGAAGCTCATCACGGTGACGGAGGCCGCGGCGGGGCAGCTCGTCCGGCCGGACAACCAGAGCGTGACGCTGGCCGTCCCGGCCGCGCCCGCCGCGCCGACCGCCGGCGGGGAGGCGATCACGCCCGAGCACTACCTCGGCGACACCGCCGACCGGACCGGCTTCGGCGGCCTGGAGGCCATCGACGCGGTCACGATGGTCGCCGCGCCGGACCTGATGAGCGCCTACGAGCGCGGCGTCCTCGACCTGGAGAGCGTGAAGGCCGTCCAGCTCGGGATGATCGCGCACTGCGAGCTGATGGGCGACCGGGTGGCGATCCTCGACCCGCCGCCGGGGCTGAACGTCCGGCAGGTGCACGAGTGGCGGCAGGAGACCGCCGGGTACGACTCGCGCTTCGCCGCCCTCTACTACCCGTGGATCAAGGTCTTCGACCCGTCGTCCGGGCAGACGGGCCTCGTCCCGCCGAGCGGCCACATGGCGGGCATCTGGGCCCGCAGCGACGTCGAGCGGGGCGTGCACAAGGCGCCCGCGAACGAGATCGTCCGCGGCGCCGTCGACCTCGGGCTCCAGGTCACGAAGGGCGAGCAGGACCTGCTCAACCCGATCGGCGTGAACTGCATCCGCGCCTTTCCGGGACGGGGCGTCCGGGTGTGGGGCGCGCGGACGCTGGCGTCCGACCCGGCCTGGCGGTACCTGAACGTCCGGCGCTACTTCAACTACCTGGAGGAGTCGATTCTCATCGGCACCCAATGGGTGGTCTTCGAGCCGAACGACCAGGAACTGTGGGCGCGGATCCGCCGCAACATCTCCGCCTTCCTGGTCACCGAATGGCGCGACGGCGCGCTCTTCGGCGCCACCGCCGACCAGGCGTTCTACGTGAAGTGCGACGAGGAGACCAACCCGCCGGAGTCGGTCGACCTCGGACGTGTGGTCTGCGAGATCGGCGTCGCCCCGGTCAAGCCCGCCGAGTTCGTCGTCTTCCGGCTGGCGCAGATCTCCGGCGGCGGCGAGCTGGAGGAATAGGGCGCCCCGCCGCTCAATACGTGACGGTCTTCAAGGACAGGGAGAACCATGGCATTCAACAAAGCCGACTCGGCGGCCGCGCACAATTTCGGCCTCCAGATCGACGGCACCACCGTCGAGTACCTGCAGCGGGTGAGCGGGCTCGGCCAGGAGCAGGACGTCATCGAGTTCAAGCAGAACTCGGCGAAGGGCCAGCCGGCGACCGCGAAGATGCCCGGCGTCGCCAAGGCCGGGGAGATCCAGGTCGTCCGCGCCACGACGCAGAGCCAGGCGTTCTCCGACTGGATCAAGAAGTCGTTCGAGGGCGACATGAGCGCCGCCCGCAAGAACGCCACGATCATCCAAATGGACTACCAGAACAACCCGGTGCGGCGGTTCAACCTCCGCAACGCCTGGTGCAGCAGCCAGAAGTTCGACGACCTGGAGGCGGGCAGCACCTCGCCCGTCACCGAGACGATCACCATCACCTACGAAGAGATGAAGGTCGAAGGCGGCTGATGCGCCGGTCAGCGCCCGCCGTGGACTCGGTCCGGATGCGGACCGAGTTCACCTTCGAACTCCCGCGCGGCTACGTGGACAAGAGCGGGACCGTCCACCGCGAGGGCGCGATGCGCCTGGCCACGGCCAAGGACGAGCTCATCCCCCTCCAGGACGTCCGCGTCCGGGAGAACCCGCCGTACCTGTCGGTGGTGCTGCTCGCCCGGGTGATCACCCGGCTGGGCTCGCTGACGGAGGTCCACGACGGCGTCGTGGAGGGGATGTTCGCCTCCGACCTGGCGTTCCTCCAGGACTTCTACCGCCAGATCAACGCCGAGGGCCACACCCTGGCCAGCGTGGAATGCCCGTCCTGCGCGGAGTCCTTCCAGGTGGACCTCGCCGGGAGCCGCCTGGGGGAATCGTGACGTACCCGCCGGACCGCCTGCACCGGGAGATCGCCTACATCGCCTACCACTTCCACTGGTCCCTTGAGGAGATCATGAACCTGGAGCATCCGGACCGGCGCCGGTACGTCACCCAGATCGCGTCCCTGGTGAGCGACTGAGCCATGGGCCTCCGCGACCTGTTCACCCGCCGCCCGCGCCCGGCTCCGGCCCCGGCCGCGGCTCCGTCCGGCACGCCCGGCTGGCGCTCGCTGCCGTCGCCGCGTACATCGCCGCCGATCGGGACGATCTCCAGCACGTCGTTCGGCTCGGCCCTGGCGACGTGGCGGTCGCCGTCGCTGTCGGGCGAGATCGCCCGCCGGATCCGGTTGGACGCGCCGAGCAGCATGGAGTGGGACCCGCCCCGTCCCGCGCACGAGGGCACGTCCCCGCCGATGCCACTGGCGGCCCCGGAGCCCGACCCGGCACCGCGCCCGGCGACGCCCTTGACGGCGGCGCGCGCGGTGCCCCGCCCGGTGCGCCCGCTCAGGTCACGCCCCGCCGACCCGCCGGTGCGGCGAAAGGAGACCCCCTCACCCGCGCCCCCTCCGACCGACGCCGACGCTGACGCCGACCTCCCGCCCGCCCCGGCCGCCGCCGAGCCCGCCGCCCCGGCTGACGCGGGCGGCCCGGCGTCCGCGTCGCGGCCTGGCGGACGTCCGGTCCAGCGCAAGGCGGCGGCTCCCGGGACGACACCGACCGCGCGGCGGGCGGCTCCGAGTACTCCTCCGCCGCCAGCCGAGGAGAGCGCGCCGATGCGCTCGGTCGCGGAACCGAGCGGGGGGACGACGGCGAAGCCGCTCGCCGCGCCCGCGCGGTCGCAGTCCCGCGGAGGACGTGTCGCCCGCTCGATCTCCGAGCCCGAACGCCAGATCCAACGCTCAGCGAAGCCACCGGTTCCGGCCCCGCCGCCGACCCCTCCCAAGCCCTCCGCACGCCCGGCCCTCGAACCTGAGCCACCGGCCCAGGTCCCTGCGGAGCCACCGGTTTCAGCCCCGCCGCCGAATGCTCCCAAGCCGTCCGCGCGTCCGGTATCCCAACCCGGACCACCGGCCCAGATCACGGCGGAGCCACCGGTTTCAGTTTCGCCGCCGAACGCTTCCAAGCCGTCCGCGCGTCCGGTACCCGAACCCCGACCACCGGCCCAGGTCTCGGCGGAGCCCCCGGCTTTGACTCCACCGTCGAGAACCCTCGACTCCTCCGAACCTTCTGCGCCTGAGCCCGAACTCCCGGTGCAGCGCTCGGCGAAGGCGCCGGTTTCAGAGCGGCCGTCTCCGAGCCCTCCCGCGCCTGCCGTCCGCGCGACGTCCAAGGCTGAACCGCCGGTGCGGCGTTCGGCGGAGGCACGGGTTTCGCCGTCTTCGCGTGCGCCCGCGCCCACCGCACCCAAGACTGAACCGCCGGTTGTTGCGCGTTCGGCAGAGCCGCCCGTCTCGGGACGGCCGTCGAATACTTCCGCGCCCGCCGCGCATGCGGTGTCCAAGCCCGAACAGGTCGAGCGCCCGTCGAAGGCTCCTGCGTCCGCTGCGGGTTCGACGCCCGAGCCAGACCTGCCGGTCCAGCGTTCAGTGGGGGCACCGATTCCGGGGCCGCCGCCAAACATGCCCACGCCCTCCGAGCGCTCGGCGAAGAGGCCGGTCCCGGAGTCGCCGTCAAGCGCTCCTACGCCCGCCGCGCCCATAGGGGCCGAACCTCCGGTTCGGCGCTCAGACGGGACGCCGTCGAAGGCTCCCGAACTTCCGGTTGAGCGCTCGACGGAGATGCCGGTTTCGAGGCCGCCCGCGAGCGCTCCCACGTCCTTCGAGCGCTCGGTGAAGGAGCCGGTTTCGGAGCGGCCGTCGAGTGCTTCCGCGCCTGCCGCGCGCGGGGAGGCCGATGCGCCCGCGCGCCAGGCGGAGGTTGTTCGGCCGCAGGGGCGTCCGGTGTCCAAGGCCCCGCGGGCTGGGAGGCGCGCGGGGCTGGGGGCGCCGTTGTCGGCGCCGCCGACCGCCGGGAGTCCGGTCCAGCGCAAGGCGGCGGACGTCCCGTCGCCGGAGGCTTCGAGTGTGGAGCCGCCTGTGAAAGGACCTGGCGGGGAAACGAACGCCCCCTTGCCAGAAGCCCGAGTTGATCTTCCTGGATCCCGTCCCACCTCGATGGGACGGGCGGCCGCGGAACCGGCGGGAGAAGAGAGCGCGCTACGTGCCGTGCGCGTCTCCGCTCAGGTTCCGGGTCCCTCACCCGTCGTCCCGCCCACCGCACGGGCGGGACGGCGGGTGGGGCTTGGCCCACCCGTCCAACGCTCGGCGGCGGATCCGCACCCGACTCCGCCCCAACGTCCTCCGATGCCGCGCGCCGTGCCCGACGCACCAATTCCCGATGAGGGAGGCGGTGCTTTCGCGCCACAACCGCCTTCGGTCGCTCGTCCAATCCAACGTTCGTCGGCACCGGGTGTCGCGGCGACCGGCGTTGCTCCGGTTTCGGCGCATGGGGACGGCGGGACGGCTTCGCCGCCTGCCGATTCGCATGACGATGCCTCCGCGCCTCGGCCGCCCGTGGTCGTTCGTACGATTCGGCGTTCGACGGTGCCGGGTGCCGCTCCTGGCGGGGTTGAGAAGGCGGGTTCTTCGCGTCCGGTCGGCGTTGTTCGGCCGGTTCGGCGGGCGGCTCGTACTCGGAGTGTGAATACCGCTCCTGCTCGAAGGGACGTCCCCAAGGCGGTGGCGGCTCCTGTTGTCATGCGGCGGGTCGAGCGCGCTGGTGCGGCTCGGCCGGTCGCTCTTTCGCGGCCATCGGCTCGGCGCGGCGTGGTTGCCCCATCCTCCACTGCGTCGCCCGTCCCGGTGAGCCGGGCGCCCGGATTTCAATCGGCTCCGGGTATGCCCAGTGCGCGCCCGGCGGCCTCCTTCGACACCGCCCTTGCCTGGGAGGCCGCCGGGCCCGTACCCCGTTCGCCGTCCGGTTCCGCGCCCGCCGCTCTGCCGGTGCAGCGGGAAGCGGCGTCGCCCCCGCCGCCCGCGCGAAAACAGCAGGAGACGGAACCGGCGGTGCCGCCAATGCGGCCCCCGCCCGCGCCCGTGGCCCGGACGGCGACGGCCGCGCCCGCGCCTGTTCAGCGGCGGGCGCAGACCTCGGGGACGCAGCGCAAGACCCAAGAACGGCAACCGGAGATCGACCTGGACGAACTCGCCCGCCGCCTCATCGGGCCGCTGACGCGGCTGCTGCGGGCGGAACTGCGAATGGACCGGGAAAGGGTCGGGCGGCTGCGCGACCCGCGGACCTACTGAACGGAATGCGATGCCGAAGAAGAACGATCCCGGCTCGACGACGTTCTTCAGGCTCTCCATCGACGGGGAGAGCCTGGGGAACTTCAACGGGTGCGAAGGGCTCGACGCCCAGGTGGACATCGAGCAGCGTGAAGAAGGCGGCAACAACGGGCACGTGTGGCAGCTGCCCACGCGGGTGCGGCACTCGAACATCCGGCTGACCCGTCCGATCAACGAGGAGACGGCCAAGGTGATGGCCTGGATCTCCTCCGTGGCGACGGGCATCGAGCGTCCGACCGCGCAGATCGAGGCGCTGCGGGCCAACGGGACGCTGGTCGCGCGCTGGTCGCTGCTCGAAGTGGTGCCGGTGAGCTGGACGGGCCCGACGCTCGACCCTGACACCTCGTCCGTCGCGACCGAGGTCCTGGAAATCGCGCATCACGGGTTCATGGGCTGGTGACTCCTCCGCTCCCCGAAGGAAGCGGCTTCTCGCTAAGCCGCTTCCGCGGCGTCGCGAAGGGCAAGCCTTGCCCTGAGGATGTTGATGGCCGCGTTCACGTCGGCGTGTGCCGTATGCCCGCACGCCGTGCATGCGAACGCGGCCTGGGTGACACGGTTCTCCTTCGCGCAGTGCCCGCAATGCGAGCAGGTGAGGGAGGCATGGGCGGGGTTGACTGCGATCAGCTCTCGACCGGGGCTTTCAGCCTTGTGCGCGAGGATCGTCAGGAACACCCCCCAACCCGCGTCCAGGATGCTGCGGTTCAGCCCCGACTTCTGCGCCGCGCTGCGCCCCGGCTCCTCAGCGGTGCCGGACGCCGAGCGGGTCATGGTGGTGATGCGCAGGTCTTCGTGCACGATCACGTCGTTGGCGCGGACCAGGCTCAGCGCGGCCTTGCACGCACCGTCCAACCGCTGACGGCGCACCCTGGCGTGCAGCGCCGCCACCCGCACCACCGCCTTGCGGCGCCCTTCCCGCTTCACACTGATGGTCTTCACCACGCCGTGGACGGGACGGTGCAGGTGAACGCGGACGTGCTCGACCCCCTGAAGCCGGACGAAGGCGGCGGCCGGGTGCTGGGGCTGGGAGTCCCAGCGGCACCCGTCATCGTCCCGGGGCCAGGTCACCGAGGCGAACCAGCCCCGCCCCTTGAAGCGGGGGAACCCGGTCCGCTTTGCGGTAGGCGGTGCGGCGGTGCTCAAGGGCGGCGTTGTACAACTCCCGGCCTCCAGACACGCCGTCAAAGACCCCGCCCGCCGCGCGGTAGGACGCAGCAGGAACTTGAACGACCTGCGCACACCCACCCCCACACCAGAACCAGACCCCGCCGACGGTACCGACCGGCACCGACAAAATCCGAAGGGAGGGAGCGCGGATTCCCCCGTCTGCTGAAGCAGGCGGTCCCTCCGCGCAAACCTGATGGCAGGGAACGCGAGTCATGTCCGGGCGACGCTCGCCGTGCACAACCCGCCGGCGGGGAACGGGACGCAGCCGGGCGGTCTGATGAAGGAGGTCAAGTTCCAGTTCAACCCGGCGCAGCTTGAGCTGAGCAAGTCGGCGAGCTGGAAGTACACCCCGGCGGTCGCGACGCGGGACGGGGCCAAGGTGGAGTTCCTCGGCTCCGAGCAGCAGAGCCTCGACCTGGAGATCTTCCTCGACTCGTCCAACCGTCCGGACGGCACGCGGGTGCGGGAGGACGTCGAGACGCTGTTCTCCTGCCTGCGGCCCGCGCCGTCCAGCCTCCCGGACCGGTCGTCCCCGCCGTGGGTGATCTTCGAGTGGGGCAAGTTCGCGACCGTGAAGTTCGTCGCCTACGTGCGGCGGGTCAGCGCGACGTACACGCTGTTCAGCCCGACCGGGTCGCCGGTCCGGGCGACGTGCCGGGTGTCGCTCGAGGAGATCCCGCAGGACACGCCGAACCAGAACCCGACCTCGGGCGCGCTGTCGGCGCGGAGCGTGCACCGGCTGGTGGCGGGCGACACGCTCCAGTCGCTGGCCTGGCGGGAGTACGGCGACGCGACCGCGTGGCGGGTGATCGCCGAGGCCAACGAGATCGACGACCCGATGCGGCTGGAGCCGGGGCGGGAGCTCCTGCTGCCCGCCGCCGAGGACGTCCGGGCCTAGGAGGCCCGGGAAGGGGAGAGACGTGTCGAAGGGCGCATACACCAACCAGCTCTCGGTGACCGTCGACGGCCGTCCGCTGACGCGCGATCAGCGGCGGAGCCTGGTCCAGGCCTGGGTGGACTCCAGCGTGAACGTCCCCGCGTCCTTCCAGCTGACCTTCCGGGACCAGTACCGGCGGCTGCTCGGCGAACTGGGCGTGAAGATCGGCTCGAAGGTGGTGCTGCGGGCCCTCGCGGTCGGCAGGGACGGCGGCGGGCCGCTGTTCACCGGGGAGGTCACCGCGCTGGAGGCCGACTTCGACGACACCGGCAAGTTCAGCGTGGTCCGCGGCCACGACCCGGGCCACCGGCTGCTGCGGAACCGGCGCGTCGAGGGCTACCAGAACATGACCGCGTCCGACATCGCGCGGAAGATCGCGTCGCGGAACCGGCTGCGGATCGGCCGGATCGACCCGACCCGGACGCTGTACGAGACGATCACCCAGCCGAACGTCACCGACTGGGAGTTCCTGATCAGGCTGGCGCACGAGAACGGCGTCGACGTCTACTTCTCGGACGAGGGCGAGTTCCGGTTCGTCGAGCCGAAGCCCGCGTCGGGCGCGCCCGGCAAGGCGGCGAAGGCCGCGTCCAGCCCGTACGTGCTGGAGTTCGGCACGAACCTGCGCCGCTGCCGCACCGGCGTCACCGCCGCCGACCAGGTCGGCACGGTTCGGGTGCGGGGCTGGGACGTCCGCCGCAAGCGCGAGGTGATCGGCCGCGCCGACGCCACCCGCAACCCCGAGCTGGACATCGGGGTGACCGGCGTCGACGCCGTCCAGCCGTTCGGGAAGGCGGAGCTGGTCGAGACCGGCGTCCCGTACGACACGCACGCGCAGGTGAAGGAGGCGGCGAGGTCGCTCGCGGGCGACGTCAGCGGCGCGTTCGCCGAGCTTGAGCTCGCGGCGGACGGCGACCCGAAGCTGCGTCCCGGGCTGCCGGTCGCGGTGAACCGGATCGGGCGCCCCTTCGAGGGCCGGTACACGGTCACCACCGCGCGGCACGTGTTCGGGATGGGGGACTCCTACGAGACGTGGCTGACGGTGTCCGGCCGCCAGCACCGGTCGCTGTTCGGGCTGGCGTCCGGCGGCGCCGCGCCCGCCGCGCCGAAGGTGCCGGGCGTCGCGTCCGCGATCGTCACCGACATCCAGGACCCGCGGAACCAGGGGCGCGTCAAGCTCCGCTTCCCCTGGCTGAGCGACGACTACGTGAGCGACTGGGCCCGCGTGGTGCAGTACGGCGGGGTGCGCGGCGGCGGGCTCCTCATGCCGGACGTGAACGACGAGGTCCTCGTCGCGTTCGACCGGGGCGCCCTCGACCACCCCTACGTCATCGGCGGGCTCTACAACGGCGTCGACCGGCTGCCGAAGTACCGGCGGATGCCGGTGGTCGGGACGTCCGGCCGGGTGAACTGGCGCAGCGTCGCGTCCCGCACCGGGAACCGGATCGAGCTGGTGGACGCGCCCGGCCAGCAGGGCGTGAAGGTGGCCAGCGGCGACGACCGGATGACGGTGGAGATGCGGGAGACGGGGACGCGGCTCACCGTCCACAGCGACGGCAGCGTCGAGATATCCGGCAACCGGACGGTGTCGGTCACGGGCCCGGTCATCCGGGTCGCCGCGACGACGCGGCTCGACCTCCAGGCGGCGAGCATCGGGCTCCGCGCGGCGAACCTCATGGTCCAGGGCATCGTCGAGGTGCAGGGCAAGGTCAACGTCA
This sequence comes from Actinomadura decatromicini, assembly GCF_008121305.1. Classification (NCBI taxonomy): domain Bacteria; kingdom Bacillati; phylum Actinomycetota; class Actinomycetes; order Streptosporangiales; family Thermomonosporaceae; genus Actinomadura; species Actinomadura decatromicini. The sequence goes on from NZ_VSRQ01000002.1 coordinate 1,148,187, forward strand.
CCGGGCTGCTCACCCAGAACCACTCGCCGGTCATGATCATTCCAGCGGGCTGAACGGGGGGATTCCGATGGGAGAGCAGTTCGTCGGCGCGGGCTGGGGGTTCCCGATGCGGGTCAGCGCGTCCGGCGGGATCGTGCTGGTCACCGGGGAGCGGGAGATCGAGGAGGCGATCCGGCTGGTGCTCGCGACCGCGCCGGGCGAGCGCCCGTCCCGGCCGGAGTTCGGCTGCGCGATCCACGACCTCGTGTTCGCGCCCGTCAACGAGGAGACCGCCGGGCGCATCGCCTACGAGGTGCGCGGCAGCCTGGACCGCTGGGAGCCGCGCATCGAGGTCGCCGACGTCCGGGTGAGCGTGGCGCCGGACGACGCGGCGGTGCTGTTCATCGACGTCCGGTACGAGGTCCGCGGCACGAACAACCCGCGCAACCTGGTCTTCCCGTTCTATGTGATCCCGTCCCACGACGACCCGGCGGACGAGGCGGACGCAACGGACGCGACATCATCCCGGCCGGGCCGCCGGCCGTCCTTCGAGAGCGGAACCTGATGCCCCTGCCCGCGCCCAACCTCGACGACCGGCGCTTCCAGCAGTTCGTGGACGACGCCAAGCGCTACATCCAGCAGCGCTGCCCGGAATGGACCGACCACAACGTGTCCGACCCGGGCGTGACGCTGATCGAGACCGTCGCGCACATGGTCGACCAGCTCGTGTACCGGCTCAACCGCGTGCCGGAGAAGAACTACGTGGCGTTCCTCGACCTGCTCGGCGTGACGCTGCTGCCGCCCGCCGCCGCCCGCACGGACGTGACGTTCTGGCTGTCCGCGCCGCAGGAGGAGGACGTCCTGCTGCCCGCCGGAGCGGAGATCGCGACACTGCGCACCGAGCACGAGGAGGCCGTCGTGTTCACCACCGAGCGCGACCTGCGCGTCGTGCCGTGCGAGCTGTCCGCCGTCGTCGCCCAGCCGGACGGCGGGACCGTCGCCGACCACACCGCCGACGTCCGATCCGGGGAGGATTTCGCGTGTTTCTCCGCCGTGCCCCGGCCCGGTGACGTGCTGGCGCTCGGGCTGTCGGCGGCCGTCCCGTCCTGCGCGGTGATGATCAGGCTGGACAGCCGGGTCGACGGCGTCGGCGTCGACCCCCGGCAGCCGCCGCTGCGCTGGGAGGCGTGGACGGGCGAGGGCTGGCGGGAGTGCGAGGTCGCCTCCGACGGGACCGGCGGGCTGAACCGGGCCGGGGAGGTCGTCCTGCACGTCCCGGACGGGCACGTCATGTCGCGGCTCGGCGTCCACGAGGCGGGATGGCTGCGCTGCCGGGTCACCGAGCCGCTGCCCGGCCAGCCGTTCTACTCGGTGTCGCCGACCGTCCGGGACGCGGAGGCCGCCACGGTCGGCGGGACGACCGGCGCCGTCCACGCCGAGACGGTCCGGGACGAGACGCTCGGCGAGTCCGCGGGCGTCCCCGGCGAGCGGTTCCGCACCGAGCACGCGCCCGTCGTGGCGGGCGACCCGCCGCTCGTCCTGGAGTCGTCGGACGGCGACGGCTGGCAGGAATGGGAGATGGTGGACCACTTCTCCGCGTCCGGGCCGGACGACCGGCACTTCCGGTTGGACGCGGCGACCGGCGAGATCTCGTTCGGCCCGGCCGTCCGCGCCCCGGACGGGCCGCTCCGCCAGTACGGGGCCGTCCCGGACAAGGGCGCGGTGCTGCGCGCCCGCCGCTACCGGACCGGCGGCGGCCGCGCCGGGAACGTGGCGCGCGGCGCGCTGAGCGTGCTCCGCACGTCGATCCCGTACGTCGCGCAGGTCGAGAACCGCGAGGCGGCGCGCGGCGGCGTCGACGCCGAGACCCTCGACGAGGCCAAGCGCCGCACCCCCGTCGCGCTCCGCGCCCAGGACCGCGCGGTCACCGCCCGCGACTACGAGGAACTGGCCCGCCGCGCCGCGCCCGAGACCGCCCGGATCCGCTGCCTGCCCGTGGACGACGCGGGCGCGGGCGCGGTCCGCGTCCTCGTGGTGCCGCAGGCCGTGGCCGACCCGGGCGGACGGCTCCGGTTCGAGCAGCTCGTCCCCGGCGACGACCTGCTCCGCCGCGTCACCCGCTACCTGGACGACCGCCGCCCGATCGGGGTCAGGCTCGCCGTGGGCCCGCCGTTCTACCAGGGCGTCACGGTCGTCGCGACGGTGCACGCCTTCGGGACCCTTGAGGCCGAGTCCGTCCGCCGCGCCTCGCTCGACGCCCTCTACGCCCACCTCGACCCGCTGACCGGCGGCGCGGACGGCCAGGGCTGGCAGTTCGGCCGCCCCCTCCAGGCGGGCGAGATCTTCGCCGTCCTGCAGCGGGTGCCGGGCGTGGAACTCGTGGACGAGGTCCGCCTGCACGCCGCCGACCCCCTGACCGGCAAACGCGGCGACGCCGTAGACCGCATCGACCTGGACCCGTCCGCCCTGGTCTTCTCCTACGACCACAAGATCCGGGTGCGCGGAGGAGCGTCATGACCGCAGCGAGGAATGGAGCGTCGTGAGGGGTGGGATTGACGGGGTGCGGTCGGCTCATCCGTTGGGGGAGCGGTTGCCGTCGGTGTTCGCCGAGGACGAGCTCGCGCAGCGGTTCGTGGCCGGGCTCGACGACCTCTTCGCGCCGCTGCTCGCCGTCCTCGACAACCTGGAGGCGTACTTCTCGCCCGCGCTCGCCCCGGCCGACTTCGTCGGCTGGCTGGCCGGGTGGGTCGGCGCCGAGCTGCGGGGCGACGAGCCCGAGGCGCAGGCCCGGGACGCGGTGGCGAAGGCGACGGGCCTGCACCGGTTGCGCGGCACCCGGCACGGTGTCGCGGCGGCGGTCCTGATGGCGTTCGGCGTCGCGCCGGAGATCGTCGAGAGCGGCGGCGCGACCTGGTCGGAGCGGCCGCTCGGCGCGTTCCCGGGCGAGGCCGCGCCGCGCCTTGAGGTGATCCTGCGCGTCCCCGACCCGTCGCGGGTGGACGCGCGGCGGCTGGACGCGCTGGTCGGCGCGGTCCGTCCCGCCCACGTCCCCTATGCCGTGCACGTCCTGGAGAAAGGAGCGGCCCGATGACGTCCCCCGGAGGAGTCTGCCCGGACTGCGGGGCCACCGGTCAGGGCGGCTCGTTCTGCGACCGCTGCGGCGCGGTGCTGAACTGGACGCCCGCCCACGGCGTCCCCCTGCCCCCTCCCAGCGAGCCGCCGCCGCCCGCGGAACCGCCGACCGCGCCGCCCGACACGCGAATCGAACGGCCCCTCCCGCCCGCCCCGCCGCGCGCCGCGCCCAACCAGCCGCCGCGCCCGCCCCGTTCGCCCGGTGGACTGCCGCGCCCGCCCCGTCCGCCCGCCGGGCCGCCGCAGGCCGCTCCGCCCGACCGGCGGGTCGCGCCGCTGCCGGGGCACCCGCCCGCGCGGGACGACCGGGCCCGGCGCCTGCTGATCCCGGTGACCCCGGAGACTCCGGCGCAACCCCCTCCCGCGGGCCCGGCGCCGGTGCTGCCGGGACGTCCGGAGGCGGCCCGCCCGCAGATGCGGGCGCGGAGCCCGGAGATGACGGGCGGCGTCCCGTGCCCCTGGTGCGACACGCTGAACCCGCCCGACCGGCACTTCTGCCGCCAGTGCGCGATGCCGCTCGCGGCGGCGGACAAGGACGGGTTCCGCACCCGCACCTGGTGGCAGCGGCTCGTCCACGGCGACCGGAACCGGGAGGTGCCGTGGGCGGGGGAGCGGCCGCGGATCCGGCGCGGCCCCGGCACCCTGCTGACCGCCGCCGTGCTGGCCCTCGCGGGCGTGGCCGTCGTCGGCACGGCGGTCGTGAAGGCCGACGACGTGGCCAACGGCGTCGTGGACCATTTCGTCAAGCGGGCGCCCGCCCCGCCGAACGCGGCGAAGGCGTCGCACACCGACCCGAAGCACGGCCCGCAGCTCGCCGTCGACGGCCTCACCAACACCTTCTGGGGGACGGGTTTCGGCGGCGGCAGCCAGGGCGTCTTCCTGGAGGCGTCGTTCGTCCAGCCGCGCCGCCTGCTCAACGTGATCATCACCTCGGGGGTCTCGAAGCAGCCGGACCAGTACGCCACCCAGGCCCGCCCGCAGATCCTGGACGCGACCGTCTTCTCGTCCGACGGCAAGAGCAGGACGACGGAGCTGCGCCTCGACGACGCCCCCGGCCCGCAGAAGCTCAAGCTGCGCGGGGACGGCGTCGTCCGCGTCCGGCTCACCATCCGTTCCGCCTACGGCGCCGCGCCCAACCGGCAGGTCTGCATAGCGGAGGTCGAGTTCTTCACGCGATCGACCGTCCGGAACCTCTGAGAGCCGTCCGAACCTCTGACAAGGGAAAAGCTCCCGGCCGCTGGAGGGCCGGGAGCTTCGCCTTGCGGCGGGGTCAGGAGCAGAGCGCGGTGTCCAGCGTGTCGACGACGTGCTGGTGCACCTTCATCATCTCGTCCTCCGTCGTCCTGATCGCGCTGGGCAGCGCGGTGACCGCGACGGTGGCGGCCCGGCCGTCCGTGGTGACGCCGTTGCGCGTCTCGTAGCCGTTGATGTCGCCGCCGTGGCCCCACAGGTCGCCGCCGCAGGACAGTCTCCGCTTCATGAGGCCGAGGCCGTACGACGCTCCCGGCGTCTCGCCCGGCGACGGGACGGTCCGCTTCATCTCCGCCAGCTCCGCAGGGCGGAGCAACCGGCCGCCGAGCAGGGCGCCGAAGAAGCGGTTCAGATCGCGCGGGGTGCTGACGAGCTGCCCCGCCGCCCAGGCCGCGGACGGGTCGAGCCTGGTGATGTCGCGCAGCGTGCCGCCGGGCTCGGCCGCGTCGTAGCCCTTCGGATGCGCTCCGCGGATGCCGCGCTCCCCGACCTGCGGCCAGTACGTGTCGCGCAGCCCGAGCGGGCGGACGATCCGATTGGTGATCTCCTCGCCGATCGGACGTCCCGTCACCTTCTGGACGAGGAGTCCCGCGATCACATAGTTGGTGTTGCTGTACTCCCATTTGGCGCCCGGCGGGAAATCGGCGGGATGCTGGAGCGCCATGTCGATCAGTTCACGCGGTTCCCGGTAGATGTCGCGCGTGTTGAAGCCGTTCAGGTCGAGGTACCGGGAGTAGTTGGGAATGCCGCTCGTGTGCTGGAGCACGTTCCGCACCGTGATCTTGTTCGGGTCGATTCCCTTGCCGCGGACGAGGCCCGGGAGGTACTTCTCGATCGGGGCGTCCAGCCCCACCTTCCCCTCGCCCACCAGTTGCAGGACGACCGTCGCCGTGAACGTCTTGGTGTTGCTCGCGATCCGGACATGCCCGTTCACCGGCGGTTTCGCGCCCGTGGCGCGGTCGCCGACGCCCGCGACGTAGTCGGCGGCGCGCCCGTCCCGGCCCCGGACGGCGGCGAGCACGCCGGGGAACCCGTCGCGCACCAGGGCGTCCATCTTCGCCTGAACGGCGGGATTTCCCGGTTCCCCGCCTTTCTTCGTATTGGCCAGGGCGGGCGCGCCCGCCGCGACGGCTCCGCCGAACACCGTGAGCGCGGCGAGCAGAACAGGAATCTTCGACTTGATGGGATAAACCATCGGGAGCTCCTTGCGAGTGGCGTTTACTCGGATGCTCAAAGCATCTCCACTCGCCGCCGCCGGAACGAGACAGCGCGGCCCCAGAAATGAGGTGTAGCCAACACCACCATCCGCCCGGGTCAGCTACGGGAATTGGCCTCCAGATAGCGCAGGACGGCGGTGACGCGCCGGTCCGCCCCGCTGGTCGGCTCCAAGCCGAGCTTGGCGAAGATGTTCCGGATGTGCTTGTGCACGGCCCCCTCGGTGACGACGAGGCCCTCCGCGATCGCGGTGTTGCCGAGGCCCTCCGCCATCAGGGCGAGCACGTCCAGCTCGCGCGGCGTCAGCCGTTCCAGCGCGCAGTCCGAGCGGGTGTGGGTGAGTAACTGCGCGACGACCTCCGGGTCGATGGCGGTGCCGCCGCCCGCGACGCGGTACAGCGCGTCCAGGAACTGCTCGACGCGGCCGACGCGCTCCTTGAGCAGGTAGCCGATCCGGCGGGCGCCGCCGTGCAGCAGCTCGGTCGCGAACGCCTGCTCGACGTACGCCGACAGCACGAGCACGGCGAGGTCCGGGCGCCGCCGCCGCGCCTCGACCGCCGCCCTGATCCCCTCGTCGGTGTGGGTCGGCGGCATCCGGACGTCGACGATCGCCGTGTCCGGCTCGTAGTCGTCGACGGCCGTGAGGAAGGCGTCCGCGGAGTCGGTGGTCGCGACCACGTCCAAGGACTCGGCGCGCAGCAGCAGCGCCAGCCCCTCGCGCAGCAGCGGGTCGTCCTCGGCGATCACGATCCGCATGGGAGCTCCACCTCTAAGATCGTCGGCCCACCGGGTGGGCTGGTCAGGACGAGCCGCCCGTCGTGCGCCTCGACGCGGCTGCGGATCCCGGCGATGCCGGAGCCGCGGCGCGCGTCCGCGCCGCCGACGCCGTCGTCCTCGATCCGCAGCCGCAGGTGCGGGCCGTCGCGGCGGACGGTCACCAGCACGTGCCGCGCCCCGCTGTGCCGGGACACGTTGGTCAGCGCCTCCGCCGTGACGAAATACGCCGTCGCCTCGACGGACACCGCGCACCGGCCCGGCATGTCGACGTCCACCTCGCAGGGGACGCCGCAGTTCGCCGCGAGCCCGGTCAGCGCGCCGGTCAGGCCCCGGTCGTCCAGCACGGGCGGCAGGATGCCGCGCACCACCGCGCGCAGCTCGGCCAGCGCCTCCTCGGCCGCCGCCTGCGCGCGTTCGAGGATCGCGGGCGCGCTCGCCGGGTCGCGCGCCAGGGCGCGCCGGGTCGCGCCGAGCAGCACGGTCACGCCGACGAGGCGGTTCTGCGCGCCGTCGTGCAGGGAGCGCTCGATCCGCCGCAGCTCCGTCGCGTGCGCGTCCAGCGCGGCGGCCCGGGTCGCCGACAGCTGCGCGACCCGCAGGGACAGGTCGGTGTCGTCGGTGGCCGCGAGGAGCCGCCGTCCCGGCCACGCCTGCAACCGGGCCATCCCCGGGCCGAGCAGGACGAACGCCAGCGCGAGCCCGATCCCGAAGAGGGTGACCGGCAGGGCGTCGGAGAAGTCGCGGACCGTCCAGAACACACCCGTGGGCTCGCGGTTCTGCGCGGGCAGGAACCGCCACCACAGCGGGTAGGTGATGTCCTGCGCGGACGCGACCGGCATCGTGATCGCGGCCGCGCTGAACAGCAGGCCCGCCGTCCCGTGCCCGAGCACCCAGAACAGCTCGCGGGGGACGGCCGGGTCCGCGAGGGCGGCGCTGAGCCGGGACGGCACCGGCCCCGGCCCGATGATCTCCGGGCCCCAGCGGGACAGCCGGGCCCGCTCCCGGGAGGCCACCGCGCGGACGGCGCGCAGCGCGCTCGGCGCGAGCAGCAGCCCGACCCCGGCGAGGCACAGCACCGCGACCGACGTGACCCACGCCATCGCCACGAACGCCAGCAGGGCGGTGCCGAGCCCGCCGACGAGATGCTCCAGCGCGTCGAGGACGGCGCGGGCACGGCGCATGAGGCGACCCCGCCCGGCATACCGGGGAACCGCCGGCTCCGGCCTGCCCGCCACCATCCGCACCCTCCTCGCGCCCCCGACTTTAAGTCGACAAGTCGGAAATCGTCCGAAAGGAGGCGCAGGAGTACAGCCTGCTATACCAACGTGGACGGGAAGGCTGGATCGTTCGCCGCGTTCGTCGTTCCTAGAGTGATTCGCGGCGATCGTCACCCCGCACTCGGAGAAAAAAGATGAATGATCCTCACAGCCGGTCGGAGGCGACCACCCCGGCCGCGGCCGGGGCGTCCCCGAAGGCGCGGAGCAGGGCCGTGCGGCCGGTGCTGTGGGTGCTCCTCGTGTTCTTCGCGGCGGCCGACATGGTCCTGTCGCGGCTCGACGCGAACGTGGTCGTCGACGCGGCGTTCGGGCTGGCCACGATGGCCTGCGCGACGTGCCTGATCGTCCACCACTACCGGAACCGCCGCGGCTGACCGGGGCCGTGCCGGGGAACGTGCCGGTCAGTCGATGAGGCCGGAGAGGCCCTTCCCGACCAGGACGACCCCGATCACCAGCAGCAGGACGAACATCACCGTGCCCTTGTTCTGCTCCAGCCACGCTCTCAGCGAGTCCAACGGCCCGCGCATCCGCTCGGCGTTGGTGACGTAGACGGCCACCGGGACCGCGACCGTGCACGCCGCGATGACGGTGAAGACGGCGACCGCGACGACCTCGCCGCCGATGCTCAGCTCGCCCTGCGCGATGGCGATTCCGGCGGCGGCGCACATCACCAGGTTCTTCGGGTTCACGGCCGACAGCAGGACCCCCTGCGACGCGGCCCTGACCGGGGTCAGCCTGTCGATCGCCTTCATCCAGGCGGGCAGCTCGGCGGGCGCGCCCGGTCCGGGACGCGCGGTCCACTGCTTGGCGGCCAGCGTCAGCACGAGCACGCCCAGCAGTAGCTTGATCCACGACACCGGCGTCTTCGGCTGCCCGGACGCGTCCGTCATGCCGATCGCGTTCGCGATCACCACCAGCACCGTCGTGGCGACCACGATCCCGGCCACCCACCCGCCGAGGAACCCGAGGCCCGCGTCGCGGGCGCGGGGCGCCAGCAGCATCAGGATCACCGCGATGATCGGGATCGGGCTGATCGCCACCCCCACGGCGAGCGGGAGCAGGTCTCCGATGACCTCGCCCATGGTCAGGGAGTGACGATCGGGAAGTCGGGCTCGGGCGCGTCCATGACGGCCAGCAGCTTCCGCAGCGCCCCCGCGTCACCGGAACTGGTGATGCCTTCCGAGCCCTTTCCCGCTATCAGCGCGAACAATTGCGGACGGGTGAGCGTGAGCGTCAGATCGGCGCCGTCGTTCTCGTCGGCGACGCGCCGGTGGATGAGGACGCCATTGGACAGCATCATCCGGTACCGCTCGCGTGTGTCGGTGAAGTCCCAGTCGATGGTGACGTGCTCGTCCCACGCCTTGGGGCCGTTCACACGGATCGCCATAGAGTCGAAGACCTGCTCGACCGTCAGCCCGGCGGTCATCCCGCCGGAGATGCTCATCGGGACCGGCTTGATCCCCTCGCGCAGTTCCATCGCCCCGGTCAGGTAGAAATTGCGCCACGTCCCGTTCTCCGCGCCCCGGCCGAGGCGCTGGTAGACGTCGGCGAGCCCGGACTTGGCGTCGGCGTTGTCCGGGTCGGCGAACACGACGTGGTTGTAAAGGGTCGCGGCGAAACGCAGATCGCCCTGGTCTGCGTAGTCGCGGGCCATCGACATCACCTTGGACGCGCCGCCCATGCATTCCACGTACCGTTTCGCGTTCTCGACCGGCGGGTGCTCCCAGAGGTGCGCGGGATTGCCGTCGAACCAGCCCATGTACCGCTGGTAGATCGCCTTCACGTTGTGGCTCACCGAGCCGTAGTAGCCGCGCGCGTGCCAGGCGTTGGACAGCGCGGGCGGCAGCTCCATCATCTCCGCGACCTCGATGCCGGTGTGGCCCTGGTTGAGCAGGCGCAGCGTCTGGTCGTGCAGATAGGCGTAGAGGTCCCGCTGCTGCGACAGGAAGGCGACGATTGCGTCGCGTCCCCAGATCGGCCAATGGTGGGACGCGAACGCCACATCGCTGGAGTCGGCGAACAGCGTGATCGCCTCGTCCAGGTAGCGCGCCCACACCCGCGCGTCGCGGACGAGCGCCCCGCGCAAGGTCAGGATGTTGTGAAGGTTGTGCGTGGCGTTCTCCGCCATGCACAAGGCGCGCCGTTCCGGGAAATGGAAGTTCATCTCCGCCGGTGCCTCGGTTCCCGGCGTCAACTGGAACACGATCCGCACACCGTCCAGGACTTCCTCCTGCCCGGTGCGGGTGATGTGCTTGTTCGGCGGGATGAGCGATACCCGGCCGGACGACGCGGTCTGGCCGAGCCCTGTCCCGACCATTCCGTCCGGGCCCCGATCCAGCAGGACGCCGGTGTGGTACATGCCGCGGCGGGCCATCGCCGTCCCGGCGTACACGTTCTCCGCGACGGCGTTCTCCACGAATCCGGCGGGCGCGACGATCGGTGTCCCGTCGGGATTCCCGGCCTCGATGACGCCCTCCGCGCCGCCGAAATGGTCGACGTGCGAATGGGTGTAGACGAGCCCGGTGACGGGCCGTTCACCTCGGTGCTCCCGGTACAGCCCGAGCGCGGCGGCGGCGGTCTCCACCGACACGAGCGGGTCGATCACGATCACCCCGCGCTCGCCCTCGACGAGCGTCATGTTCGACAGGTCCAGGCCCCGTACCTGGTAGACGCCGTCCGTCACCTCGAAGAGGCCCTGCTTGGCGCACAACTGCGACTGCCGCCAGAGGGACGGGTTCGCCGTGTCCGGGCAGGGGCCGTCGAGGAAGGCGAAGACGTCGTTGTCCCACACGACCCGTCCGCCCGCGTCCTTGACCACCCCCGGCGACAGCGACGCCACCAGGCCGCGCTCCGCGTTCTCGAAATCCGTCCGGTCCGTGAAGGCGAGATCTCCCATGACGTCCATTTGTCCAGCCCCATACCAACCCAAAGTTCCCTACTGGCAAAGGCTCTTCGCGCGGCTGCCGCATCACGCCCGCCTGTCCCTCACCCGGAACCATCGCGCGGTGGGCGGCGCCGTCCACCGCGCCGCCACCGACCGCCTCGAACGGGTCGTGCTCCGGGGGCGATGCCACGCCGAACAAGGGCGCGGGTCGTGCAATTCTTCCGGCCCTTGTTCGGCGTGGTCAATGATCTACTTGAGGCGGGGGATCAGTCCCAGTTGATGGCTTCCTGGGTCAGGAGTTCGCGGCCCTCGTAGACGGAGACGACGGCGTTCGTGCCGCGGCGATCGGGGGACGGCGTGAGGTCGAGGCCCTGCCACTGGTCGCCGGCGGCGACGTTCGCCGCCGAGGTGACATGGCGGCCCGTGACGTAGTCGATGACCACCCTCACCTGGCTGTCGGCCGAGCAGTGGACGGACCAGCCGTCCGCGGCGATGCCGTCCGGGCCCAGGTCGCGGACCGTCACCTCGTCCGCGAAAAGCCGGGCCTCGCACGACGCGTCGGCCTTGCCGGGAGCGGGCTCGGCGGGAGCGGCCAGGGCGGGAGCGGCCACCGGTCCGGTCGCCAGGGCGGCGACGACCAGGGAGGCCCCCGCCAGGATTGCTTTGCGCATCACACTCTCCTTTTGCGCAGGATGTTCTTGCATATTCACCATTCCATCCCGGGCGTGGACGGGTAAGCCTCGGAAAGGCAGCCAAAAGGGCAACGATCAGTGCCCGCGAAGCACCGGGCGCGGCAATGTTCGGGCTCGTCGGCCGAATGGCGGAATTGTCAAGCCCGGTGAGGGGTGGATATGCCCGCCCACTGGCGATAAGCGTCCATGTCCACGTTGCCGCCGCACACGATGGCGGCCACGTGCCGTCCGGCGAAGCGGTCGCGGTCTTCGAGGACCGCCGCGACGCCGAGCGCGGCGGACGGCTCGACCACGAGCCCCGCGTGGTCGAGGAGCAGCCGCATGCCCTCGATGATCGACGCCTCCTCGACCAGGACGGCGTCGTCGGCGACGAGGAGGAGGTCGTCCAGGACGGCCGCGATGGGGCGCCGACCGGCGACGCCGTCCGCGATCGTGTCGGTCGAGTCGGTGGTGACGACGCGCCGCCCGCGCCACGACAGCGTCATCGCGGGCGCCCCCGCCGGCTGGACGCAGATCACCTCGACGTCCGGCGCCAGCGCCTTCAGCACGTGCCCGACGCCGGTGGCCATCGCCCCGCCGCCGAGCGCGATCAGCACGGCGTCGAACGGCGGGACGGCGCCCGCCGGCTCCGCCAGCTCCAGCCCGATGGTCGCGGCGCCCTCGCAGGTCTCGATGTCCAGGCTGTCCTCGACCAGCCGGACGCCGTCGTGCCGCGCGATGGCCGCCGCCCGCTCGCGGGCCAGGTCGAAGTCGCCGTCCACCAGCTCCAGCGCCGCGTCCAGCGCGCGGATGCGGTCGAGCTTGGCGGCGGGCGCGAACCGGGACGCGACGACGGTGACGTCCAGCCCCCGCTTGCGTCCCGACCAGGCGAGGGCCTGGCCGAGGTTGCCCGCGCTGGCGCACACCGCCGCGCGCGGACCGCTCTCGGCGAGCAGGCTCGCGACGAGTTCGGTGCCGCGGCCCTTGAAGCTCCGGACCGGGTTCGCCGTTTCGAGCTTGACGCTCACCGCGCAGCCGAGCACGGGCTCCAGCGCCTCGCAGCGGTAGAGCGGGGAGTCGAGGAAGAGCGGGTCGATCACCTGGCGGGCCGCCCGGATCCGGGCGAGGTCGAGGCGCGTCTGCGGCACGGACGGCAGCGTAGCGACGCGCCTTGACACGCTCCAACCGTAAGCCGTAGCTTACGGTTCGTGGATGCTTACCAAAGCGGTTCCGGATGGGAGGCGCTGGGCGATCCCACCCGGCGCGCCATCGTGGTCTGCCTGGCCGAGCGGCCGCAGGCCGTCGGCCAGCTGGCGGAGCGGTTGCCGATCAGCAGGCCGGCGGTGTCCCAGCATCTGAAGGTCCTGAAGGACGCCGGGCTGGTCACCGACCGCGCCGAGGGGACGCGGCGGGTGTACCGGCTCAACCCGGCGGGCCTCGCGGCGCTGCGCGACCAGCTCGAAACCTTCTGGGACCGCGCGCTGAACGGCTACCAGGACGTCGTCGACCGACCCACCGAGGAGTGATCATGACTCAGGCAGCGGACGTGGTGGTCCGCCGGAAGATCGTCGTGGACGCGACGATCGAGCGGGCCTTCGAGATATTCACCGAGCGTCTGGGCGACTTCAAGCCGCCCGAGCACAACCTGCTCGGCGCGCCGATCGTCGAGACCGTGTTCGAGCCGAAGGTCGGCGGACACATCTACGACCGGGGCGCGGACGGCGCCGAGTGCCGCTGGGCGCGCGTCCTCGCCTACGACCCGCCGGACCGCGTCGTGTTCAGCTGGGACATCAGCCCGCAGTGGCAGATCGAGACCGATCCGGACAACACGAGCGAGGTCGAGGTCCGGTTCGTCGCCGAGACCCCGGAGCGCACCCGCCTGGAGCTGGAGCACCGCCACCTCGACCGGCACGGGCCCGGTTGGGAGTCGGTCCGCGACGCCGTCGACAACGACGAGGGATGGCAGCTCTACCTGGACCGGTACGCCGCCCTGGTCACCGAGTCCGACTGAGCCGGGGGCCACGGCCTTCCGTTGTTCGCGGGGAGGCCGGGCTCGTCCGGGCGGGGAGGCGGCTCCTCGGCCTGGACGAGCCCGGCCTCTTGGGCGACGATCGCCGCCCGCACGCGGTCGGCCGGGCCTGAAGCCCTGACGGAATGCCGGGGTCAGGCTTCGCGGGCGAAGGACGCGCAGTCCGGGCACTCGTCGAGATACCGATGTCGGCATTCGACGGTGTGCCGCAGAAAGGAGATCGCCCGCTGCCGGTGGACGACCTCCGTCTCGAGCGCCTCGATCTTCGCCTTCACGACCGCCTGCGCCGTGGCCTTCTTCGGCGACATGGCGGCCGTGATCTCGGGCAGCGAGAGCCCGACCCGCCGCAGTTTCAGGACGGTGCGCGCCTGCTCCAACGCATGGTCGTCGTAACTGCGGTATCCGCTGGCGTCGCGGGGCACGGTGAGCGCGCCGACGTCCTCCCAGTGCCGGAGGACGTGGGCTTCGACGCCGAGTTCGGCGGCGACCTGTCCGATCGTCCTCGTCATGCGCGCCTTGCCTTCATGCCGACCTGAACCCTTACCGTTCCGATCATGCCCGACACTCACCTCACCGGCACCCGTCACCGTCCATCGATCCTGGTCACCGGCGCGAGCGGCAACCTCGGCAGCGAAGTCGCCGCCCGTCTCCTCGCACGCGGTGCCCACGTGCGGACGCTGGATCGGCGGCGGAGCAGTCCTCGTCCCGGAGTCGAGTCGGTGGTGGGCGACCTCACGGATCCGGCCGTCCTGCGCGAGGCGCTCACCGGAATCGACGCCGTCTTTCTCATCTGGCCGCTGCTCGATTCCGCTCCGGCGCGTCCGCTGGTCGCGGAACTGCGAGCGGCGCGCGTCGTCTACGTGTCCTCGGCCGCCATCGACGATCTCGCCGATCGCCAGAGCGACCCCATCGTCCAGGTGCACGCGGACATGGAGGCCCTGCTCCGCGACGGCGGCGTCCGTCCCGTGGTGCTGCGCAGCGACACGCTGGCGTCCAACACCCGTGGCTGGACGTCGCAGTTGCTTGCGGGTGACGTCGTGTCGGGCCCGGACATGGCGCCCACACCCGTCGTGGACGAGCGCGACGTCGCCGACGCCGCCGTGGCCGTGCTGCTCGCGCCTCGGGACGAACCAGACCGAGGCCCCTACGTGCTGACCGGGCCCGAGGTGCTCAGCCGCGCCGACCTGGTCGCCCGCCTCGGTGCCGCTCTCGGCCGCCCGCTGCGGTTCGAGCCGGTCCCCGCCGAACTCGCGCGAGCGCGGATGCTCGCGGACGGACGTCCGGAACCCCTGGTCGAGGCGCTGATCACCGCCGCCGTGGCGCGGCCGCCGTCGTCCCGCGTGACCGGTGACGTCGAGCGCCTCACCGGCCGTCCGGCCGGCACGTTCGCCGGATGGGCCGCCGCCCACGCCGCCGAATTCAACGGGCCGGACGAAACCTGAATCAACGTCCCGCGCGGAATCGAATTTCCAAGGCCCGCACGCTCTGAAGGGCCGGGATTGAGCTGCGGTTTCAGAGCCTACTTGACCGCGATTCACGGCAATCGACAGAGGCGGAGAGGGACGACGCAAAATACCATCGCCGGGCAGACGTGCGTCGCGCCCTTACGGAGCCCCCAGCGGAGCAGGGCGCGGCCGACAGGCTCTGCCGAAGCGAGGTCTCCCGTGAAACGTACCGGCCGTCGTTCGACCCTCCTGTCCGCCACCGTCGCGCTGGCGCTGGCGTCCGGCCCGCTGGCCGCCGCCCCGTCCAGTGCCTCCTCGCCGCCGGGCCGACCGGCTGCGGCGGAGCCGTTCTGCTACGGAGAGCCCTCGACCCCTACCGCGGACGTCAGCGATCTCAAAGGCCGTTTCGGGCCGTCGAACTGGATGCCGACCCTCCAGGAGATGTACCGGCGGCGCTGGCCCAGCGGGGAGAAACTCGCCGTCGCGCAGGCGGGCGACAAGTACTGGAGCCAGTTCGTGAACACGAAGAGCTTCGAGTCTTTCGCGGAGTCGATGATGGTGGCGATCCACGAGGAGACCCATATGTGGGATCTGGATCCGTCCCGGACGCAGTGGGACGTGCGAATAGCGTCCTGGATCAACGCCTCGCAGCAGACGACGGCCGTCCCGCTGCTCGGCGGCTTCCCCCGCAAGGAGATCCTGCCGCTGATCACCGACAAGCTCAGCGACAGCATGGACGGCATCTACCTGCGGGACTCGCAGCAGGGCGAATACAAGCTGCAGGGCGTCCTCGCGGAACTGAACGCCGGGCTCATGGGGCTGCCCGCCGTCACCGTCGTGCAGGAGTACATCAAGGGCGTCGGGGCCAGCAACGCCCGCGACATCGCCGCGACCAACCTCCGCTATCTGCTCCTCTACCTGCGCGTCGCCAAGGACAAGCACCCCGACTACTGGGCCAAGATCAAGAACGAGCCGAAACTCCGCGAACTCGTCCTGATCCAATTCCTGCGCACCGCGTACTGGCTGGACAGGTCCGCGCCCTACACCGGCAAACTCGGCAGTCCCGACGCCGACAAGATCACCGCGACGAACTACTCCCCGCCGAACCTCGCCATCGTCGAGGAGTTCACCGGCGCCACCGTACGCCGCGACACCGACAAACACTGCACCGCTTGACACCCATCGCCCCGCCTCGGACGGGGATAGTAAGAATGTGGGCGAAGCGGGGACAGAGAACTGGCCGATCGGGACTTTCATGGCGGGGCTCAAGGCGTCCCTCCAGACCGAGCTGCTGGCGATCGCGCCCGAGCAGAGCGTGCGCGCCGGGCAGCGGCTGATGGCGCAGGGAGCGTCCACCGACCAGGTGCTGGTGCTGCGGGCGCGGGGCAGCAGGTCCCCGGCGTGCGTGAAGGTGGTCGGCTGCCTGGACAACGGCGCGGAGGTCCTGTTCGGCGTCAGGGTCAGCGGCGACCTGGTCGGGGAGCTCGCGGCGATCCGCGACACCGACCGGTCCGCGACCGTGATCGCGTGCACGGACGGGGCCGTCCACCGGCTGCCGAAGGAGCGGTTCCTCGGCTTCCTGCACCGCAACCCGGAGGCGTGGCGGCTGCTCGCGACCATGATCGGCGACCGGCTCGACTGGTCCAACCAGCGGCGGCTCGACTTCGCGGGATACCCGGTCGACCAGCGGCTCGCGCGGGTGCTCGTCCAGCTCGCCGAACGGCACGGCTACCCGGTCGCGGACGGCGTCAACCTCGGGATCGAGCTCACCCAGGAGGAGCTCGGGAAGCTGGTCGGCGCCGCGCGGGAGTCGGCGGTCAAGGCCGTCAAGCAACTGCGCGGCGCCGGGCTGATCAGCACGGGCTACCGCAGCGTCGTGGTGTCCGACCTCGACGGGCTGCGGGAGTTCGCCATGGTCAGCGGGTGAGCCATGGTCAGCGGGTGAGAGCCGGGGTCAGCCGCCGACCGCGCCCCAGAGGACCTTGACGAGGGCGAGCACCACGGACGCCGCCGTCCAGGGGATCGCCCGGACGACGTGGTGGTGCTTCAGCGCGGCCGCCTCGGCGAGGGCCCGCGCCATCGCCCACGCCTCGTCCCGCTGGGACACGGCGTCGGCGGGAAGCCGCTCGGTGATCCCCAGGATGCCGAACGCGCTGGTCGTGGGCTCGCCGTTGAGACGCGGCCGGATCGCCTGGGTGAGGTGGACGCCCGCGCAGAGGAACACGGCCAGGTAGACGAGGGCGAAGACCGCGGACGTGTCGCCCGCCGCGCTCAGCATCGCCGCCGCCGAACTCGCGAGCACCGCGTAAAGGACGGAGACCTTCGCGTCGGCGTGCTGCAGATAGTTCTGGAAGGTTCCCATGGCGTTCAGGGCGACCATCGCGTCGTGGGCGGGGTCATGAGCGATGGAATCGGTGTCCACGTTCTCTCCTCACCGGCGGGGTCCTCGCGTGCGTTCAGCGAACCAGCCCGGCGGCCCCGAGATTGGGTACTAATGCCAAATGCCGGA
Source organism: Actinomadura decatromicini (assembly GCF_008121305.1). Lineage (NCBI taxonomy): Bacteria > Bacillati > Actinomycetota > Actinomycetes > Streptosporangiales > Thermomonosporaceae > Actinomadura > Actinomadura decatromicini. The sequence continues at coordinate 1,165,356 of NZ_VSRQ01000002.1, forward strand.
GTGACGTAGACGACCTCGCGGCGACGGCCGGAGGCTCGCGGCGAACCGGTGATCCGCTTTCGGCGTCGGTCATTACGGAACGATCGGCGAACACGAGATCACGGGGAGTGCTCCCATGAGCGATGCCGGACACCCGGCGGAGGCGACCGCCCTGTTCGAGAAGGGTCTCCGCGCACTGCGCGAGGACGACCCGGTGGAGGCGGAACGCTGTTTCCGGGAGGCGTCCGAGAAGGGCCACGGGGGCGCCTGCCTCAACCTTGGAGTCCTCCTGGGCGAGCGCGGGGACGTGGACGAGGCGAAGCGGTGCTACCTGCGCGCCTGGGAACTGGAGGCCAACGACAAGGCGGCCTCCAACCTCGGAGCGATTTATGACGACGGCGGGAAGGGCGACCTGGTCGCCGCCGCCGAATGGTACGGCCGGGCGGCCGACCTCGGTAACGCCATCGCCGCGTACAACCTGGGATTCGTCTGGCAGGACCGCGGTGAACCCGAAAAGCGCCTGGGCGCATGGCGGCGCGCCGCCGACCTCAAGCACCCCGACGCCGCCTACGCGCTTGCGGAAGTCCATCTCTCACAGCAGGACGTGAACGAGGGAGTCGCGTGGCTGCGCAGAGCGGTCCTGGACGTCGGAAACGAGAAGGCCGCGCGCAGGCTCGCCGACATCTACGCGAATGCGGGACGGCGCCGAATGGCCCGGTTCTGGAGCGCTTTCCCGGACGGCCCGACGTTCTACAGCCCGGAATTCCAGGCGTTCGCTAGCGAGATCTCCGCCGTCGGAATCCAGCAGCAGGACATCTTCAACGACGCCTTCGCGCAGAACCACATCGAATGGGACCCGGAGGCCGCGACCGTGACCCTGGACGGCCGCACCCTTCGCGGACTCACCGTCCTCGGCAGCTTCTCCAACCTTTCCCAGACCTGGCTGTGGGCCTGGGACAACCCGAGTTGGGACCAAGACCTGCCCGCGCTGGCGGAACTGCGCACCATTCGCGGATTCGGTGAACGGCACCAGATCCCAGAACTTATCAAGGGCCACCTGGACTTCTCGCGGTTCAACCATCCGGCGGAGGGCGCGTCCACGATGGCTCTTTCCGCCGCCGCGCTGATCGGCGCCAAGGGAGTCAGCCTCGTCACCGTGAACGGCGGGAAGGGGCGTCTCGTCCTGGCCGTCGACGACCCGGGCATCCCCACCGCGACGTTCGATCCGCTGGCCGTCCCCCGGCTTCTCACGCACGCCGCCGAGGTCTGGCCCGAGGAGCAGCACCGGGTGGTCCGCGGCTTCATGGAACGCCACGGGTTCGAGGTCTCCGAGTCGCCCGCCGTCATCGTCGTCGAATCGGCGGACGGGCACCGCGTCACCGTCCGCTGCCCGTTCGCGAACGCCAAGGAGCATCCGGAGGTCGCCGCCGTCCTCGGACGCGACAACGCCAGGATCGTCGCGAACACGCCCGCCCGCATCCAGGGCGAACGGCGGGACGCCGCGAACCCGTACCGCCTGACCGTGCTCTTCGACCTCGACGACCGCGTCACCGCCATCAGCGGAGACCACAACCCCGGCTGAGGCATCGCGGTCAAAATCCCATTGGCCATGATCGAAACGATCAAACGCATAACCGGCGACAGCGCCCCGGCCACGGGCATAATAGGGCGGGAAGTGCGATGAGATTCTCTCGACCGGTCAATCCCCTTCGAGGAGCCGACGATGTCTCCTGCCGAGAATTCCGGCGACCCCACCGCTGAATTTCCTCCCCACCTGCCCCAGTACGCTCACGAACGGCTCAGGCCCGACATTCCGTCCCCGGCCCGGACGTGGAACTACTGGATGGGCGGCAAGGACAACTACGCGGCCGACCGGCTGGTCGGCGACTCCACCGCCGCGATCAACCCCGAGGTCATCACGCTGGCCCGGGAGTCGCGCCCGTTCCTGGTCCGCGTCGTGCGGTACCTGGCGGCCGAGGAGAAGATCCGCAACTTCCTCGACATCGGCTCCGGGCTGCCCGCCGAGTCCAACACCCACGAGATCGCCCAGGGCGTCGCACCCGAGGCGCGCGTCGTCTACGCCGACAACGATCCAATGGTCCTCGCCCACGCACGCGCGTTAATGCGCGGAACCACCCCGGAGGGCGTCACCGACTATCTCGACGCCGACTACCACGACCCCGAGCAGATCCTCGAACAGGCCGCGAACGTCCTGAACTTCAGCCGGCCGATCGCGGTGATGTTCATGGGCGTGCTCGGTTTCTGCCAGGAATACGAGACCGCCAAGCGGATCGTCGCCGCCACCATGGCGGGCGTCCCCTCGGGCAGCCTGCTGGCATTGTGGGACTGCACCGACACGTCCGAGGCCGCCAAGCAGAGCACCGACCAATACGCCGATTCCGGAACCCTGCCCTACATCCTGCGCAGCGTCGAACAACTCGACGGCTTCTTCGACGGCCTGGAAAAAGTGGAGCCGGGCCTGGTCCCCATCACCCAATGGCGCCCGGACAACCCCGAAAACGGCCTCCCCGCCCACATAAACGGCTACGGCGCCGTAGCCCGAAAGCCCTAACCCCCGCCCAGAGCGCCGCCCCGGCCACCACGGGGCGGCGCTTTCGCATCAATGATCGTGGGAGGACGGCCAGGGAGTGGGATCCTCTCCAGATCGGCCGGGCCAACACCCGCCAGCTCGTGAGTCGGGTGTGGAAGTGCCTGATCGGGCGGGGGTGTGGGCCGATCGACCGGGGTGAGCACCGCCGTCTTCTGCGGTAGATGCTTGGCCGCCGACCAGACGGGGTGGGCGTCCCTCGTTTTCCGGCGTGGCGATGAGTTCGGCGGTCGCGGGCAGTCCATCTCTCTACAGGGACGAACAACCGGGAGTGGATATGGGACAGATACAGATCGAGATGTTCGCGACGCTCGACCTCGTCGGGCAGGCGCCCGGCGGGCCGGAGGAGGACCCGAACGGGTTCCCGTTCGGCGGCTGGCAGGCGCCCCTGATCGACGAGGTCACGGGCGCGCAGGTCGGCGCCGCCTACGAGGGCACCGACGCCCTGCTGCTGGGACGGCGGACGTACGACATCTTCGCCGCCTACTGGCCGCACCAGGAGGGCGGCCCGGCCGACGACATCGCGACGCTGTTCAACAGCGTCCCCAAGTACGTGGCCTCGCACGGCAAGCCCGACCTGTCGTGGGCGGGGTCCAGCCAGCTCGGCCCGGACCTGCCCGCCGCCGTCCGCGAGATCCGCGACCGGCACGAGCGGGTGAAGGTCGTCGGCAGCCTGAACCTGGTGCAGACGCTCCTCCACGAGAAGCTCTTCGACGTCCTCGACCTGTGGGTGCACCCCATCGTGCTCGGCGTCGGGAAGAAGGTGTTCGACGGCGGCGAGGTGCCGACCAGCCTCACGCTCGTCCAGCCGCCGGAGGCGAGCCCGAACGGCATCGTCCACCTGCGCTACGGGCTCGTCGAAGGCACCCCGGAGACGGGCGACATGACCGTCGAGAACTGAACCTCAGGCGCGCGGCCGGGCGTTGAGGCGGGCCGCCTGCCGGGTCAGGTGGTCGCGCTCGGGGAGGTTCGGCGCCGTTCGGGCCGCCTCGGCGTAGAGGCGCGCCGCCGTCGCCGGGTCGCCGTCGCGTTCGTGCAGGTAGGCCGCGGCGGCGGTGTAGCGGGGCAGGGCGGGGTCCAGCTCCGCCAGGGCGGCGAGGCCCGCGCGCGGGCCGTCGGCCTCGCCGACCGCGACGGCCCGGTTGAGGCGGGCCACCGGGTTGTCGGTGAGGCGCAGCAGCTCGTCGTACCACTCGACGATCTGCACCCAGTCCGTCTCCTCGGCGCTCTGGGCGTCGGCGTGGAGCGCGGCGACGGCGGCCTGGGCCTGGAACTCGCCCAGGCGGTCGCGGGCCAGGGCCGCCTGGAGGATGCCGACGCCCTCGGCGATCAGGCGGGTGTCCCACCGGCCGCGGTCCTGCTCGGCGAGCGGGACGAGCCTGCCGTCCGGCCCGGTGCGCGCCGGACGCCGGGCGTGGTGGAGCAGCATGAGCGCGAGCAGGCCCGCGACCTCCTCGTGGTCGATCCGGGCCGGCAGCTGGCGGGTCAGCCGGATCGCCTCGGCGGCGAGGTCGACGTCCCCGGAGTAGCCCTCGTTGAAGATCAGGTAGAGCACGCGCAGGACGGTCGCGATGTCGCCGGGACGGTTGAGCCGCACGCCGGAGATCGACCGCTTCGCCCTGCTGATCCGCTGGGCCATGGTCGCTTCCGGGACGAGGTACGCCTGCGCGATCTGCCGCGTGGTCAACCCGCCGACTGCGCGCAGCGTCAGCGCGACCGCCGAGGACGGAGTCAGCGACGGGTGCGCGCACAGGAAGTAGAGCTGGAGCGTGTCGTCCACGGCGTCGCTCGGGCCGGGCGGGGGCTCGGCGTCGGCGCGCTCCTCGCGCCGACGCCGCGCGGCGTCGGCGCGGGCGGCGTCCAGGAACTTGCGCCAGGCGACGGTGATCAGCCAGCCCTTGGGGTCCTGCGGCGGGTCGTCCGGCCACACGCGGACGGCCTCGACCAGGGCTTCCTGCACGGCGTCCTCGGCCGCCGCGAAGTCCGCTCCGCGGCGGCCGAGGACACCGATCACGGTCGGGGTGAGCGCCCGCAGCCGTGTTTCGTCCACCGGCGCTACTCCGTGGTCGTGGGGTGCGAGGCGAGGAAGGGGCGCACTTCGAGCCACTCGTGGATCGGCTTGCCGCCCGCGCCGGGAGCCGCGGACAGCTCCCCGGCCAGCTCGACCGCCCGCTCCTGCGACTCGACGTCGATGATCATCCAACCGGCGATCAGGTCCTTGGTCTCCGGGAACGGGCCGTCGGTGAGCGGCGGCCGCCCCTCGCCGTCGTAGCGGACGAACATGCCGTCCGGGGAGAGCGCCTGGCCGTCGACGAACTCGCCGGTGGCTTCGAGCCGCGCCGCGAAGTCGTTCATGTACTGGAGGTGGGCCGAGATCTCCTCCGGCGTCCACCGCTCCATCGGCACGTCGTTGACCGCCTCCGGGGCGCCCCGGTAGTGCTTGAGCAGCAGGTACTTGGCCATCAGATCCTCCTCTGTGCGGACGGCCCCTCGGGGCCGTGTTCGCTGCGGGGACGGAGCCGGGCACCGGTTCTCGACATCCCCCACGATTTTTTCTCCGGGGGATTTCGGAGCTTCTCAGCTCACTCTAGCGAGGACGCCCGGCGGACATCGCCCGCGCGGACGGTGGCCACCGGCCTGAGCCTGCGGCGGGCGGTCCGCCGGTCGCTGGCCGCGTCGACGTAGTCGAAGCGGCCCTCGTCCCAGGCCAGCACCGCCAGGTCGGCCTCCGCGCCCGGCCGCAGCGCGCCGACGCGACCGGCCAGCCCGAGCGCGGCGGCCGGGGACGCGGTGACCGCCCGGATCACCTCGGGCAGCGGCATGCCGAGGGCCAGCCACTTGTTCATGACCGTCAGCAGGCCGGGTCTCAGGTCGGGGAAGGAGCGGCGGCTGAGGTCGCTGCTGATCGTGTCCGGCGGGAAGCCCTGGACGAGCAGGGCCTCCGCGACGGCGAAGCTGAAATGGGTCATCCCGTGGCCGCAGTCGAAGAGGACGCCGCGCTCCCGCGCCTCCCTCGCCGCGCGCAGGAGGACCCCGTTCTCGTCCAGAAGGCCGTTGGGCCGCGGTGTCTGGTAGTGCGTCACCGTGTCGCCGGACGACAGCAGCGGGAGAAGCTCCGCCATGTTCTCGACCGTCCCGCCGATATGGACGTGCAGCGGCTTCCCCGTCTCGGCCGAGACGCGCCGCCCGAGCGCCAGCATCGGGCGGCACGGCCCGCCGGTGATCCGCGCGGAGAGGCGGAGCTTGATCCCGACGATGACGTCCGGGTGGTCGCGGACGAGACGGGCGACGCCGTCCGGGTCCACGAAGGCGGGACGGAGCTCGCCCACCAGCCCGGTCAGCCCGACGCGGGACAGGTTGAGGTGGCACAGCACGCGGGTGCGGGAGCCGCCGACGATCCAGCGGTGGAACCCGGCGAACGCGTCGGTTCCGCTGCTGCCGCCGTCCGCGACGGTCGTGACGCCGCCGTCCGCGCACACGTCGTCCGGCCAGGCGCCGATCGACGTCGCGCCCCAGTAGACGTGCGCGTGGGCGTCGACCAGGCCGGGGCACACCAGCGCGCCCGAGGCGTCGAGCACGGTCGCCGCCCGCGCCGGGTCGAGGCGGGGCGCCACGGCGACGACCGTCCCGTTCCGGACGCCGACGTCGAAGCGGCCGTCCAAGCCGTCGCCCGGCGACAGCACCCGGCCGCCCCTGACCAGCAGGTCGTACTCCGCCGTCATCGGGACGACTCGAAGAACCGCTCCGTGCCGGCCCGCAGCACCCCGAAGAGGATCTTGTTCTGCGCGACGCCGAGCAGCATCAGCACGACCAGCACCGAGAACTCGGCCGCCACGTTGATCGACTCGCTGTAGCTGAGGAGGAGCTGGCCGAGGCCGCCCGCCGAGGGCGCGACGAACTCGCCGACGATCGCGCCGATCAGCGCGAACGCCATGCTGATCTCCAGCCCGGACACGATGCCCGGCACCGCCGACGGCAGCGAGATCCGCAGCAGCCGCTGGCGGCGGCTCGCGTGGAACGCCGCCGCCATCTCCAGCCGCGTTTCCGGCACCGCCGCCAGGGCGGCGAGCGTCGCGACCACGGCCGGGAAGAACGCGAGCATGGCCGCGAAGCTGAACTTCATCGTCAGCCCGAACCCGAGCCACAGCGCGCACACCGGCGCGAGCGCGATCTTGGGTAGCGACTGGAACGCGACGACGTACGGGTAGAGGACGAACCGCGCGATCCGCGACTCCGCCATCAGCAGCCCGAGCAGCACGCCCGATCCCGCGCCCAGCGCGAATCCGATCAGCGTCGCCTTCCACGTCTCCCAGGTGCTCTGCCCGACCTGCTCCAGGAAGATGTCCGAGCGCATCACCGCGAACACGTCGGTCGGCTTCGGGATCACCACCCCGCTGATCTCGAAGCGGGAGATCACGAGCTGGATCAGCAGGACCCCGGCCAGCCCGACCGCCACCGGGGGCAGCAGCAGGAACGCCGCCCGCGCCGGGAACCCGGCACGCCACGTCCGGCGCGGGACGGCGGGCTCCCGCGGTCCGGCGCGCTCCACCGTCGCTCTATTCATCGGGCATGCGCTCCATCACGAAGTGCCGGGCGACGCGCACCAGCGACGCGAGCGCCAGCCCGACCGCGACCAGGATCAGCAGGACGGCGAACTCCTCGGCCAGCCGGAAGTCCCGCTGGTACACCTGCAAGATCACGCCGACCCCGGCGTTCGCGCTGATCAGCTCACCGGCGATGGCCGCGAGGAAGGACAGCACCACCGAGATCTCCAGCCCGGAGAAGATCGGCGCGACCAGCCCCGGGAACACGACCTTCATCCGGATCTGGGCCCTGGACGCGCCGAACGCCGTGGCCATCTCGATCCGGTTCCGGTCGGTCTCGGCCACCCCCGCCATCGTGCTGACCAGGATCGGGAACAGGGTCGCCGCGCCGACCAGCCCGATCTTGGACGTCATGCCGAACCCGAACCAGATCACGAAGATCGGGGCCAGCGCGATCGGCGGCAGCGCCTGCAAGGCCACCGCGTACGGGTAGACGCCCTGCCGCAGGATCTTGGACTCGCCGAGCAGCACGCCGAGCACCACCCCGGCGACGAGCCCGATCAGCAGCCCGAGGAACGCCTCCCCGAGCGTGACCCGCAGCGCCTTCAGGTATTCGCCCCATTCGCCGGACGGCCCGAGCGCCTTCAGCGTCGCGTCCAGCTTCGGCACCGAGGAGCCGTCGCCCTGCACACCGGACGGGACGACCTGCCACGCCGCGAGCAGCACGGCGGTGACCATGATGAGGCCGCCCCAGCGCGCCGCCGTCCCGGCCCTCGCGCGGGCGGGCGGGACGGTCATCCGCCGACCCCCACGTCCGCGGCGAACAGCCGGTCCCGGACTCGTCCGCACACCTCGGCGAACTCGGGCGTCGCCATCAGCTCCTTCGTCCGCTCCCTGGGGAACGGCGGCGTGACGACCTCCACCACCGTTCCGGGGCGTTCGGACAGGATCACCACGCGGGTGGACAGGAGCACCGCCTCCTCGATCCCGTGCGTGATGAGGACGGCGGTCTTCCCCGTCTCCCGCCAGACGCGGTTCAGGTCGATGTTCATCTGCTCCCTGGTCAGGGCGTCCAGGGCGCCGAACGGCTCGTCGAGCAGCAGCAGCCGGGGGTCGTCGGCGAGCGCCCGGCAGATCGCCACCCGCTGCCGCATCCCGCCGGACAGCTCCTTCGGCCGCCGCGACTCGAAGCCCGCGAGCCCGGCCCGCTCCAGCAGCCCGGACACCCGCTCGCGGTCCTCGCCGGTGACCTTGCCGTGCAACTCCACCGGGAACAGGCAGTTGGACATCACGTCCCGCCAGGGGAGCAGCGTCGCGTCCTGGAGCGCGATGCCGATGTCGCGGCGCGGCCCGGTGACCGGCTCGCCCCAGACCCGCACGGTGCCCGCGGTGGGACGCAGCAGGCCCGCGATCGCCTTCAGGACGGTGCTCTTCCCGCAGCCGCTCGGCCCGACGATGCTCACGAACTCCCCGGGCCGGACGGCCAGGTCCACGTTCCTGACGGCCTCGACGTCCCGCACGGCCCGGCGTCCGCGCCCCCGCCCGGCGAACACGTGCCGCAGTCCGGCGAGCTCGACCGCGTGCTCCGTCGTCGTCATGTCATCCCTCGAACTTGTAGTTCTTCGCCGAGTTCTTGATCTGCTGACTGTCGAAGGCGTTGAACGCCTGGACGAACTCGTTGGTCACGAACTGCTCGGCCTTGAACGGCGTCGGCGTCAGTTTCGTCGCGACCGAGAAGTCGCTCCACGCCTTCACGCCCGACTCGGGGAACGAGCCCCAGTTCTTGTGGCCGTCCGGGTCGCCGCTGGTGAGGTGCTTGGTGCGCAGCGCCAGGATCCGCTTGTTGTCCTTCATCTTCTTGTCGTCGGAGACGCCCGGGACGTTCGTCTTCGGATAGACCGCGTACATCATCTTGATGGCCGCCTCCGGATTGGCGGTGGCGAAGACGTCGGCCTTCGCCATCGCCCTCCCGAACCCCTCGATCACCTTCGGGTTGGCCTTCATGAACGACTGCTTCGCGGAGAACCCGGTCGAGAAGAGCTGCTCGGAGAGCGCCGAATTGAAGTAGCGGAGCTTCGCGCCGAGGTTCTCCATCGCCGCGTACTGCGAGTCGAACAGCATCAGGGCGTCCACCTGCTTGCTCGTCAGCGCGTGGTAGGCGCCGGCCTCCAGCCCGACCGACACGAACTGGACGTCGGTGTCCGGGTTCAGCCCCTGCTCTCGAAGGAGGGCCTTGGCCAGCGGGATCGTGCCGCTGCCCAGGCTCTGCGCGCCGATCTTCTTGCCCTTGAAGTCCGCCCAGCTCTGGATGGGGCTGTCGGACCGGACGGCGAAGCTCGCCACCTGCGACCGCGCCCAGTTGAAGAACATCCGCTGATCGGACCTGTTGTTCACCGCGTCGGGAATGAGCGACTGCGGCACCGGCGCGGCCATGTCCATCTGCCCGGCCGCCACCGCCTGGATCGCCTGGGTCGAGCCGGGCGTGAACGTGGTCTCGACCTTGAGGCCCTCGTCCTTGAAATAGCCGAGATAGCGGGCCACCGGAATGGCGGCGAAACTGGAGTTCATCGCCTTGATGGCCAGCGCGACCTTCACGGTCCGCAGGTTTTCGCCGTTCTCTTTTGAGTTGCCGTCGCCGCTGCCGCACCCGGCCGCCGCCACCAGGACGCACATCAGTATTACGCGGAATGCCAGAGAGACCGGTCTACGAGGTCCCATCTCCGTTTCCTTCCCAGTTCATTCCGGGCGCCAGGTCATCCAGTGCTGTCGGGGACGAGGAGAATGCGGCCGGTCGCCGAACCGCTTTCGAGGATCTCGTGGGCTCTCGGCGCCTCCGACATCGGCAGCGTCTCCGTCACCACCGGGGTCACGAGGCCCCTTTCCAGCAGCGTCAGGACGTCCTCGAGCTGCCGCTTGGTGGTGCTCGCCGCCGACCTGATCGAGATGTCGCGGTTGCGCCAGCCCACGAGGTTCGCCTCCACCGGCGGCGGCGACTTCTGCACCTCGCCGACCAGCACGAGGCGTCCGTGCAGGGCGAGCGTCTTGACGCTCGACAGGAAGGACGTGGCGCCCACGTTCTCCAGGACGATGTCGCAGCCCCGGCCGTCCGTGACGTCCAGGACGTCCTTGCTGTAGTCGGCGCCCCGCTCGACGAGGACGATCTCGTCCGCGCCCGCCTCCCGGACCGCCTCGACCTTGCCGGGCGACGTCGTCTGCGCGACCACCCGCGCGCCGGACGCCTTCGCGAGCTGGATCGCGTGCAGCCCCACGCCGCCGCCCGCCCCGGTGACCAGCACCGTCTCGCCCAGCTCCAGGTGCGCGACGTCGCGCAGCGCGTTGAGCTGGGTGCCGATGGCGCAGGACGCGATCGCGACGTCCGGGGACGTGACGCCCGGCGGCACCTTCACCAGGCTCCCGTCCGACACCGCGACCAGCTCGGCGTAGCCGCCGTTCATGCCGATGTCGCCGAGGAACACCTTGCGCGGGCACCGCGTCTCCCGGCCAGTCCGGCATTCACGGCATTTGCCGCAGACGCGCTGGCGCTGGTTGGAGACCACCCGGTCGCCGACCGCGAAGTCCACGACGGCGGCGCCGATCTCGACCACCTCGCCGACGACCTCGTGCCCGGGAATGATCGGGAATCCGGTGCCCTGGATCCGGTCGCCCCGCCTGACGAGCACCTCGTGCATGCAGGCCCCGCACGCCTCGACCTTCACCACGCATTCGTCGGGGGCGGGGGACGGGGGCTCGACGTCCGTCCACGTCATGACGCTCGGCGGACCGGTCCTCTCGGCGACGACGGCCTTCATCACTCTCCGTTCTCTCGGTCTTGATCGGCGTCGTGGTTCCATTCGGCGTCGACGAAGCGGCCGCCGTCCGCGGGGAAGTTCGCGGCCCAGTCGCGCACCGCGAACAGCGACTCGCCCTCGCGTACGCGCGGCGTCAGCGTGGTCGCCTCCCGCAGGTCACGGGCCGTTGCGGCGTCCGCGACCCGGGCGGCGTCCTCCAGCGGGACGACCGCGACGCCGTCGCCGTCCGCCACGATGAGATCGCCCGGCCGGACGTACGCGCCGCAGCAGACGACGGGGACGTTGCCCCACCCGGCGCGGGTCTTGCCGGTCGCCGCCGGGGTCACGCCCAGTGCCCACAGCGGGAACCCGACCCGCTCGATGTCCGCGATGTCGCGCGCGCGGCCCTCGATCACCGCGCCCGCCAGCCCGCGCGCGGCGGCCGACTCGCTGACGTTCGCTCCCCACACGGCCGAGTCGACCGGCCCGTGCTGCGACGTCCACACGAGGAAGTCGCCGGGCCCCGCCACTTCGAGCATCGCGTGCAGGGTGAGGTTGCTACCGGACAGGTCGAGCGCCGTGACTGCCCGTCCGACCGCGCGCGTGCCGGGCGCCAGTGGCCGGACGCCGCGCAGCAGGTTCCGCTGCCCCATCGCCTCGTGGACGGACGCCGCCGCCAGCCCGTCGTACGCGCGCAGCACCTCGTCCGACGGGCGCGGGGCGCGGGTGAAGACCGTCCCGCGCGGCGGCAACCGGCTCATCGCGTCGTACCTTTCTGGGGGGCGGCCCCCAGGCCCCCGCAGCGGTGACGCCATGATCCTCGCTTCGCCGCGGTCATGGCGTGTCACCGAAATCGGCCAGTTCCGCCGGGTTGGTGACGAGGATGCGGTGCCGCGCCTTCTCGTCCGGGACGATCCGCTCGATCAGGTCGACCAGCACACCGTCGTCAGGCATCTCGCGGACGTTCGGATGCGGGAAGTCGGTGCCCCACAGGCAGCGCTCGGGCGCCTGCGCGGCGAGCAGCCGGGCCAGCTCCACCGCGTCGGCATACGGCGGGCCCTCCCTGGACAGCCGGTCGACCGCGCTGAGCTTCACCCACACCCCGGCGTCGAGCAGGCCGCGGAGGGCGCGCACCTGCTCGCCGTCCAGGCCCGTCGCGAGATCGACGCGCGCCATGTGGTCGATCACGGTGGGCAGGCCGGTGGACCGGAGCGTGCCGGACATCTCGACCACCGCGTCGCCGGCGATGTGGAACGCCACGTGCCAGCCGTACGGGCGGACGAGGTCGAGGATCGTCCGCAGCTCGTCGGGCGTCGGCGGGGCCCCGAGCCGCGGCATGAACTGCACGCGCACGCCCCGCACACCCGCCTCGTGCAGCGCGGCGACCTCGCCGGGCTCCGTCCGCGGCGTCAGCAGCGCCACGCCCCGGTACCGGTCGGGGAAGGCGCGCAGCGCGTCGAGCAGGGCCGAGTGATCGGTGCCGTGCGCGGCGGACTGGACGACGATGGCACGCTCCAAACCCAGCAGGTCGTGCCGTCGCCGCAGATCCTCCTTGGAGACGTCGGGCGGGTCGTAGGCGCGGTCGTCCGGGAAGGGGAAGACGTGGCCGGGGCCGAAGATGTGGCAGTGCGCGTCGCAACTGCGCGGCGGAAGCCGCAGCTCGGGGACCTTCGGATCGGGGTCCGGCGGCGCGGCGACCCTCCGGGGGGAGACGGGATCGGACGGGGGAGGCGGCATCGTTCGGGACCTTCCTCAACGGACGCCCGTGGCGGGTGGGAGTAGTCTCGAACGCGCTGTTGACGAAGTCAACAGTTGCATTTCGCGAGAGCCGGACGACCGGCCGAAGATCTGTTCTCGCGGCCGCGCGGTGATGACCGCCTTAACCTGCTGAAATGCTCCCGCTATCCAGTACACGGACGACTTCGATTACGCGACGGGAGATGCGCTGGTGCGACGTGTTGTCGTTATCATCACCGGAGCCTGGGCAAGATTCCGCTGGGCCGCTCAGGTGGCCGCCGCCGTCCGCAGCGTCTCGCGGTGCGCCAGCGCCACGGCCACCAGCTCGTCGAGCGCGTCACGGGTGCGGATCAGGTCCTCGATGCGCTCGGACAGCCGGTCGCGTTCCTGCGCCCTCCCGATCGCTCCCGTGGACGAGGCGACGTTCTACGAGGGCTACCTGACCTACCCCGCGTATCAGTACACGTCCTGAAAAGACCCGCCTGCGGCTCGTGCCTGTCGGTCGGCACGAGCCGCAGGCGACGCGGTCAGGCGACTGCGGTGCCCTCCAACTCCACCATCAGGTCGGGGATCGCGAGCCGCGTCACCCCGAGCATCGTGGTGGTCGGCAGCACGCCCGCCGCGCCCAACCGCGCGGCCAGCACGCCGTAGTGCTCGAAGAGCCGATCGACGTCCGTCGTGTAGACGTTGAGCCGGACGAGGTTCGCGAGCGACATGCCCGCCTCCCCGAGGACGGCCTCCAGGTTGTCGAGGCTCAGCGCCAACTGCGCCGCCATGTCACCGGCGTGCTCGGGCTTGCCGTCGCCGCTCATCGCGGTCTGCCCGGAGCAGTAGAGCGTCCGGGCGCTTCCGGAAACGATCTCGCCCTGGTTGTAACCCAGCTCCACCGACCACGCCCACGGGTTGACCGCCGTACGCTCCATGCCACACCATCCCCATTCGATTCGTATCGTCCAAGTGCGGACGTCAGTCGGCCAGGTAGCCCCCGACGCCCGCGGACACCAACCCTCCCGAGGAATCACGACACCCTCTGTCGTGTATTTCGTAGAGTCTTCGTATGCGCGCTGACCGGCTGGTCTCACTGGTGCTGCTGCTGCGCCGGCACGGTCGGCTGTCGGCGGCTGCGCTCGCGCGCGAGCTGGAGGTGTCCACCCGCACCGTGCTGCGCGACATCGAGGCGCTGTCGGCGGCGGGCGTCCCCGTCTACGCCGAACGCGGACGGCACGGCGGCTTCGCGCTGCTCCCCGGATTCCGGACGGAGCTCACCGGACTGAACCACGACGAGGCGCTGGCCCTGCTGATCGCCGGATCACGGCGCGGCGCGCAGGCGTTCGGACTCGGCTCGGCGCTCGCCTCCGCCATGCTCAAGGTCGTCGACGCCCTCCCCGAATCCCACCGCGACACCGCCGCCGACGCCGCCCAACGCCTGCTCATCGACCCGGACATCGACCTCCTCTCCCGCCGCGAGCCCACCGAGGAGGTCCCCGACGCCGTCGTGGCCGAGGTCAGACGCGCGGTGTTCGACGGACACAAACTGCGCATCCACTACGCGGCCTTCGGCCGGCCCCCGTCCTGGCGGACGGTCGACCCGATCGGCCTGGTCACGGCACGAGGCCAGGGCTACCTACTGGCCACAAGATCCGGCGAGGACCGCACCTACCGGCTGTCCCGCATCTCGGCCGCCGAGGAACTCGACGAACCGGCCCAACGCCCAGACCAAGTCGACCTGGACAGAGCCTGGCAGGAACGCAGCACCCGATTCCGCACCGGCGGCGACCAGATCACCGTCCTCCTGCGCGTGAACCCGGCCCGCCGACAAGACCTGCTGGACACCGCCCTATCCGTCCACGCCGAGGAACCCGACCCAGACGGCTGGCTACGCCTGCAAGTGTCCTTCCAAGACGCAAGACACGCCGAATGGGCCCTATGGCACCTGGCCACAAACGCCGAAGCCCTGACCCCAGACTGGCTACGCACAACCCTCCACACCCGCGCCAAGACCCTGACCACCCACTACACCCCACCCCCCTGACCCACCAGCTCCATTTCCCGCTCGGCGGAGGGGACCCCGTGACCGGGGTCGGCCTGGATCCACAGCGGCGTCTCGACCGCACTGGCGTACAATTGACAAAAAGGCTGCGGAAGGAAATGCAGGTGGCGGCCGTAATCCTCAATGTTCTCATCGGGATGGTCACCAGCGTCATCAGCGGCGGCTCCATTTGGTTGTGGCAGCAGGGCCGCAACAATCGCCTACTGCACCGCAAGGCCGCCTTCTTCGGACTCGGCCGGGGCGTCGAATGCCTGATCGTGATGAACGACAAGTACAGCAAGCCGGGCACTACCGCGCAACATGACGTACACGCGATGATCGACATAGCCACCCTGGCCGCGGAGCTCGACAGCCCGATCTCCGTGACGAAGGGGGCGGACTTTCGGGGGCACAATGGCGACAGCACCGAGTTCTGCATCGGAGGTCCCGCACGGGGCTCCAACCCACGGACCGGCGGACATCTGGCGGCACACCTGCCGGGTGTGAAGCTGCGTCCGTACAGCTCAGATGAGGATTCGCTGGCGTTCATGGTGGGAGAACGCCGCTTCCTGTGCGATCGGCGCAATCGTGAACACGTTCTCATCGCCAAGTTCACCCCGCGCGGATCGACCCGGCCTGTCATCGTCCTCTGCGGCCAGACATCTGTGGGGAACCGGGCCGGAATCGCCTTTCTGAAGCGGGAGTATCGCACCCTGGCGAAGACGCTCGCTTCGACCAGCCGGTTCTGCATCATGGTGCGTGTGGACTCGATCGCGACCTTCGGTCACGAGGCGACGAGCCTCGCGGCCGACGTCACGACGGAAGCGTTCGAGCCCGCGGAGCGCGCGGCCGCGGCGGGTTGACCGATACCTGCGCGCCGAGCATGAGGGCGCGACGCCACGGGTGCCTGGTGGACGTCCTCGCCTCGCTCGGATCGCTACGCCTGATGTTGCCGGAGTCGCTCGAGGATCGCCTTGGCCGCCATCGACCACGTCCGCTCCCTGCTCATGACCTCGCGGATTCGAGCAGCGTTCCGGAACGCCTTTTCCTGGTCCTGAAGAACACGCGCGATGGCGTACCCCCAGCGACTGACGACCTCCTCGGTGGCGTCGTGAGCCGGTAACACCATCTGATGGTCTGTTTCCGGCAGGATCTTTGTGAGCAGCCTTCCCAGCCCACTCTGTCCGCTCACGATTACCGGCACACCGGTTGTAATGGCCTCCGCGCCGACCAACCCGAATCCCTCCACCCGCGAAGGCATCAGGACGAGACTGGATTGCCGGACGTTCAGCATCAATGCCTCGTCGTCATTGGTGAAGGGGAGGGGCAGCACATCCAGCGAGGGCTTTCCCGACCATTTGAGTATTCTCGCCCGCAGCTCTTCGGAACTGCCTCTCGGTGCTCCGCGCGCCAGGAGCCTGACGGAGGACTCGTCGAGTCCGGCTACATCAATCGCGTAGGCCAGCGCCCTGGCGGCTATGTCCAGACCCTTGATCTTGTAGTCCTTCAGTCTTCCCATGATCAGGACTTGGCTTATCGGTCCTTCGGGCGGACCGATGACCGGTTCGAAGGCGGGCACGTCGAAGCCCGGGTCGATGTGCAGCGGCTCCGCCAGCCCGGGGATGCCGCCCAAGGCCGATCGGAGACTCGCGTGCAGTTGTGGCCCGACGCCGACGGTGAAGCTCGCCTCCCTGGCCAGCTGCCGCAGAATCCCAAACCGGCGATCCACACGTTCCCCGGCGTCCCGCGGCAGTTCGGCGTCGTCGTTCTGATCCGTCCTGTGCCATTCGAGATGCTCCGCGGCGGTGTGCAGGATATGAATCCGAGACGCTGAGGGGTAGTGGTCCTCGGCGATGCTCAAGCCCGGCGCTCCGGTCACGTGGTCGTGCGCGATCACGGCATCGGGGGTCACTCCGTCTGGGAGGTCGGGTACTCGCATGAGGACCTCTCGCCCTCTTGCCCCCGGCACCGGCCTGGCAGGGAGTAGACGCACCCCTACGTTGCGGGCATGGTCGAGATCGGAAACGGTCGGGTTGGGGACGACGCAGTAGACTCCAGCCCCCTCCGCGGCCAGGGCCTGGCACAGCATGCGGTTGAAGGTGGACACCCCGCCGTGGCCAGCGCCCCACTCCAGCGCGAGCGCCAGGATTCGTCTCGGCGGCTCGCTCGCTTCCACTGATCGTGGACCGGTCGATGTCCTGCCCTCGCCGGGGTCGGCCTTCTCCGGGGACCCGATCGAGGGCCGGGCTGAGGAGGTTCCGTCACTCCATTCTTCGTCATTCCAGTACACCGGCCGGCCGCCCGCCCACGAGTCCAAAACTTCGGGAAGCCGACGCATGGCCAGGTCGGAATCAGTGGCGCGGAGCCGAACGGCTACCCGATCGCGTCGGCAGACCATCTCAACCTGGCACGAGTCTCCGGATCCCGTGAGGGACTTCAACCAGGTCCTGACCGCGACCGCGGCACGTGTGATCTCCGCCACATGCAATTTGCCTATTTCTACGTTGACGCGAATCGATGCCGCAGGTTCTTGCACGGCGCTGGCCTGCCGGCCGCCCATTGGGGTCACCCTGCGAAACCTGACGTCCGCGGCGGTGAGTAGGTCGAGCAGTTCGACCCTGGCCGCTCCATCGGTGCCGACGGGGAATGTCACGAACAGCAGCGGCGAATCCGGAGTGCTCACGGCTCGATCATTACACGGACGATGGCGCGCAGCCGCGCAATCGGAGCGCGACGGGTCAACTACTCCCCGATTAGAAACAATCACCGTCGGTGACGCGTTCCCGCTCTGACTCGCGATGAATCCGCCTGCTTCCGCTTGGTGGGCTGATAGGACGAGAAAGGGCCTACCCGGTCGATCCCTCCGCCGACGGAGAGGAGTATGTTCGTGGATCAACAGAAGGGAGGCTGCTAATGAGGGCTCATACGCTCGATCGCGTACCGCGAATGGGCCGCAAGTACCACCTCCCCGCGAAAACGATCTCGTGGCATGGTGCCATGTACCGGGAAGATAGGATTTGCTTACCTCGGCGCGATGTCCAGGGGGCAGTCGTTGGTTCGCTTCCCGTCCGGTGCGGCCTACGGTCGTTCACCGAACCGGGCTTGCTATGACGGGAATAGTTGTCCCGCAGAGCCGACTCTGTGAACTGATGCGCAAAGCCCGCCGGCTAGCGCGGACGTCGGACAATGAGTTCTCGATGTCCTGCGAAGCCCATACCGAAACCGCTGCCGTGTACCGCTACGCGGAGCCGACCGAGATCTGAAATAGGCAATTCAACCAGCTAAAGGCCAAAGCGGTGTTCCATCCCCGTCGTGACGAGTCCCGTGTCATCCTCATTGGTACCGCGACATATCAGAACTACCCGGACATTCAGGCGGTCCGTAATAATCTTCAGGTGATGCGGGAAGTGCTGAGCCAGGCCGAGGTCGGCGGGTTCGACGAGCGGCACTGCCATGGCATGACCGACTTCCAAAGTCCGGAACGGCTCGCGGAGCATCTCCAGAGCGTTGCCGCGGAGGCCACAGATATTCTCGTGGTGTACCTGAGCGGTATCGGGGTGGCCGCGCGGGACGGTGAACTATGGTTCGCGCTTCAGCGCACGAATCCGAAGAACCTGCACTATACGGCACTTCCGTTGACGCTCGTGCAGGAAGGCATGAAAAGCAGTCCCGCCAGGATCAAGATCTTGATCGTCGAGTGTTCTCATTCGGGCAGGGCCCTCCATCGGAGCACCGTGCACGACAGCATTTCTCATATCGTCCCCGGAAAAGACCGAGAAACCGATACCTATGTGCTTACGGCGTGCTCTGAGAAGGACATCACCTGGCACTTGGACGACGATGAGCTGACTCCGTTCACCGCCGCGCTGACGCAGCTTCTGCGTGAGCCGCACAAAGACCATCCGGACGGTCTGCCGGTGGGCGCGATATTCGAGTTGCTGCGGCAGAAGATGTTGGCGCTCGGCTTGCCGGAGCCTCAACAGCACGGCGAGTATCTGGTCAGAGACCTTGTCCTTGTCGGCAACTCGGGTCGGCCTTCGGTCGACGGCGCCGACCTCACGGGCGGGCCGTCCGGCGGCACGGGCCAACTGCCGTGGGTGAGCGGAACGACGTCCGAACCGGCGGTCCCTCCGCCTGAGAACCAGGAGGAGGCCCTGACCAAGCTGCTCGACAAGGCTCGGCATGTCGCCGGCGCCGCGAGTCGAGTCGGGGACGAGGCCGAGAGCGAGTCGCAGGACTGCCGGGATCCGACGCCGGTCTATCTGGAGTTGGACACGATCATCACGGAGATGCTCCGGCTGGCGGGTCCGGAGCATGAAAAGATCATGGAGGTGCGTGACCTGCAGGGCTCCTGGTACGCCCGGGCGGGCCGACTCCCGGACGCCCGTATGTTGCACGAGCGGCTGCTGGAGACCCGGCAGGCGCGGCTGGGTCTCCAGCATGCGGACGTACTGACGACGAGACACCACCTCGCGAATGTGATCGGACTGATGGGCGATCAGCGGGAGGCCGTCGAACGGCTGCAAGTGCTGGTCGACGATCGCCGCGAAGTGCTTGGCGAAGCTCACCCGGACACTCTGACGAGCACCGCCGCCCTCGCCCATTGGACCGGAAAGACCGGTAATCCCGTTAGTGCGGCCCAAATGTACGGGTCCCTGTATGACCACTACGCGTGGCAGCACGGGACCCAAGCCCTATTGACCCTCCGCGTCCAAGAGGAACTGGTCACCTGGTTGGACATCGCGGGAAACGTCGCTGACGCCCTGGAAGCATGCGACAAACTCATCGAGGCGTGGAGGGCTTCAGGTCGTCCGAATCCCGCCAAATTTCAGGAAAAGCGTGACTCTCTGGCGCGCAAGGTGCAGGATGAACGATAGTCAGTATCAGCATGCGGGGGCGGGGAACCGGCGCGAGCCGAACGGAACCACCGTGGGGGATCACGATGGTAGATGACCGGACAGAGCTCCCCTTTCGGACCGCACAGGCGCTGGTCTTGGCGGTGTGTTCACCGAACATTCGTGCTGATCTGCGGTCCGAGTTGGCCGAGTGCACCTCGCGGCCACCGACCTCCACGGGGCTCAAGCGTTTACAGGGCGAACTGCTGTCCATCTTCGCCGTTCTCGAAAGACCGAACGCGGCTCTGGACATACGCACCCAGGCTTACCTCGTCCGTAGGTGGATCGAAGAGCAACGGCGGTCGCGCACGGACACGCCCGACTTCCGCGACGATCTGTCCCAGCTGGCTCAGACCGTTGAGCGTGTCGCCCGGCGGGCGAGTTCACCGGGCATAGATGATCCCTTTTGGCTGAGCCCCGGGTATTCCGGATCAGCCGACTTCAACATGGGCCGGTCCCATTTCGCCGCAGCCGCACCTGAGTTGCCTGCGGCCGAAGGCACGGAAAATTCTGAGTCCCTTGTCAGCGCCCTGCGATCGGTTCTGCTGCCGAACCTCATCCTGGAGGGAGGCTTGACGTCGGCAAGATCTGTCAGGCCGCCCTCGGTGCCCGGCTGGGAGGCGATCACCTGGCAACCGGAGGAGTTGAAGCGCCTGGTCGAGCCCCCGTTGGAGTTGTTGCCGGCCAAACTGCATGGGCGCGACTCATTGCTCCGCCGCCTTGAGAAGGCTCTGGTCGGGCCTTCCGGAGGTGCCCCGGTCATTCGCTTTCTGACCGGATCGGCCGGGGTCGGGAAGAGCAGCGTCGCCCTTGCCCTCGCTCGAACGGCCCGAACCCGAGGGCTGAACGTCTGGTGGGTTCACGGCGCCGCCGACCTGATCAATCCCGGCATGCTCGCCGTGGCCGCGAGCCTGGGAATCGACCGTACCGAACTCGCCGCGGCGCGAGCCGGCAGGCAGAGTCTGCCGGACCTGATCTGGAAACATCTCGAGCAGGCCGGCGACCGTTGGCTGCTCGTCTTCGACAATGTCGACGACCGGACGATGCTGGACCGACTTCTTTCTCGGGACAGCAGTGGTGGCGCCTGGATAAGGCCGAGCGGCAGAGGGATGACGCTTGTCACCACGCGGCAGCAGGAGATCACGGCTCGGAATGTCGAGACCGAACTGATCCGGCCGCTCGATGATCATGATGCGGTGCAGATGCTTCGGTCACTCGACTTGGGTGGTGGTGACGTCGGCGCCACGAGCCGGCTGACCCAATATCTCTACAACATACCGCTGGCCCTCAAACTGACCGGTCGGCAGTTGACCTCGGTATTCGCGGGAGTCTCGCATGCGGATTACCTGAGTACGCTGCTAGCCTCCCCGATGTCAGCGGAGCCGACAGACGGCGACGAGCCGCTACGTCCGCTGATCTGCATTCTGCGAAGATGGCAGGGCTCGGATGAAACCGTGCATCTTCCGCGGTTGTTGACCATTCTCGCGCACTTCGCCTCGGGTATCCCTCTTTCACCCACCGTGCTGGACGCGTCGGCCTTGAGTGAACTCGGCGTGCTGAATCCCACTCAAGCCGCTGATCACGTCCGCCAGGCACTGAGCGTTCTCAGCTCGCTGGGACTGATCGACTTGAAGTCGGTCGACGTCGACCATGGTCAATCAGATCAACCGTCGATTCTGCTGCATCCGATGATTTCGGCGGCGTGCAGAGAGTCGCTCCATCATGCGAGCGTCGCTGAGCAGAAACTCGTGCGAACCGCGGCCGCCGCCACACTGCGCCGGGCACTGGAGGCCCAGTTCCAGGCGCCGGTCTTCGATTGGCGCCTGTGGTTCATGCTGGCACCACATATTGGTTCCCTCATCACCAATCTACCTCCAGAGAGTCCTCCCGAAGCGATATCCAGCGCACTGTCGGCGGCTCGGCAGGCCATGGAGTACTTGGCGCGAACCGGTGCCTACCAGACGGCCGAGGAACTTGGCCGTGCCGCTATGCGGCTCGGCCAAGAACTGCCGAAAGAAGATGATGTATTCCTCGAAGCAGCCGCAGCGTTCGCGGGCGTACTCATCTTTCGAGAGAAACTGGGCGACGCGCAACTCCTTCTGACGACGGTACTGGCTGCCAGGCAGCGCAAGGCCGGGCTGGACGATGCGCTCACCCTCGACACCCTTGAGCTCCTGGCGGCGGTGCTGCGAGGCTTGGGCAAGCCCAGCGAGGCGGAGCAATGCCTACGGCAAGTTATAGAAGGGCGTTGCCGGGCGGGCAATAAGTATTCGGCCGCCACCGTCCGTGCCATGATCGGCCTGGCTCAGGTGTTACGCGAACAGAGTCGGCTCGGCGAGACGGAGTCGACGATACGCAGTGCAATCTCCATGCACAGCGGAAGTGATGACCGGTCGGCGGCGATCACCGTGGGGCCCAAGATCGACCTGGCCATGGTGCTCAAGGATACCGGCCGTTTCGAAGAGGCACTGGAATTACTACATGGTGTTATAGCCACCGGCACGAAATTACTGGGACCGACAGATTCCCAGACACTGGCGGCTCGGTCGGCACTCGGCGCGACGTTGTGCAGTATGGGACGCTTCGACGAAGCGAACGAAATTCTCCAGCGGACGCGGCAGGCCGGCGAAAAGGCGCTGGGGGAATCACACCCCACCACGTTGGCCACCATAACGGCACTAGGTGGCGCGTTGCGCGCCGTGGGACGTTTCGAGGAAGCTGAACAAGCTTTGATCAGAGCCTGTAAGAACAGCTCACGTGTTCTTGGGCAGGCGCATTCCGAGACCATCAACCTGCAGATCGGGCTCGCCGCCGTCAAGTATGACACGGGGCGGTTGAGCGACGCCGAGGTCAGCATTCGGCAGCTCCTCCGAACCCATGATGCGACCCTCGACCTAGCGCACCCCACACGCCTGGCCCTCCGGCATTTCCTCGCGGTGCTGCTTCACCGGGCCGGTTCCCTGGAAGAGGCGGAGAGCCTCTACCGGACCGTCCTCGATCGCAGAGAATGGTCTTTGGGGCCCAACCATCCGAGCACACTCGGAGTTCAGGCCAATATCGGTGCGCTGCTTCATGGCCGGGGTGCACTCAACGAAGCCATGCAGACACTTGAGCAGACGAAGGCCGGTTATCTAGCGATCTTCACTTCCGAGCACCCTTGCCTGCTCGCCGTCAAGAACAATATCGCCGGTGTCCTCGTGGAGATGGGGCGGGTCGGCGAGGCTCGCCGGGTCTATGAAGAGGTACTGCTCGTCCAAGAACGGACCCTGGGGCACTCGCATCCGGACACTTTGATCACCTACGGGAACCTCGCTGCCGCCTTCCACGCCGGCGGCCAGGACGCTCGCGCCGTCGCGCTGCTGAGGCGCGTGATCAGGGAATATGATCGCCGGCTTCCGCGCGCACATCCCTGCCTGCTGCTGGCCAGGTACCATTTGGCCAGTATCTATGAGCAGAAAGGAAGCGCGGCGGCGGCGCTCCAGAAGTATCGCGCGGTCCTCAATGTTCAAGCTGAGTGCCTTGGTGAGGGGCATCCGGACACGGTGGCCACACGGTTGAGCATCTCCCGGTTGCTGGAACGGGTGGGAAGAGGCCAGGAATCCGAGAACGAGTATCGGAGCGCCCTCTGGCAGGCCATGCACCAGCCCCTGCCGCCGCACGGCTCACGGCCCTGACTGATTGATCACCAGGCGTCGTCCGATGGAGGTCCGCTAAGAGCTATTGACTTTACTGGTTGCTTGACTGATAGTTGTGCACGGGAGTGAGGTGATACGGGAGGTTACGTCAGATGAATAGCTCGCTTGACCATCTCATCCCGGTTGCGACCTTCTGCGATCAGTGCACGTGCGGATGTCCCCGGCTGTCGGTCGACCCTGCCTCGGACCCGTCCGCTCGCATCGTCATCACCGACGACTTCGGTCATTTCATTCAGCTGAGCACGGCTCAGCTCATGAGCATCGTCGCCCAAGCCCAGGACGGGTCCTTAGTGCGCGACGTCACCGCCGCCGTCCAGCAGGCCGAATAGGCTCGCGCCCCGCTCCTGCCCGCGAGCGGGACCGAACCGGCGTGAGTCCGACGTGGCACCGAGTGGCGAGGCCCTCGGCCCGTCATCGGGAGTGAGCCACTGCGCCCCCCGAGGGGCGGTCGTGTGCCCCGTGGTCAGGAGGGGGTGCCTGCTTTTTCGCGGGTGGGGGTTAGAGGCTTTAGGGCCTGGAGGATGTCGGTTACTCGGTCCTTTGCGTCGCCGAAGAGCATGTGGGTGTTGTCGCGGAAGAAGAGCGGGTTCTGGACGCCCGCGTAGCCGGTGGCCATCGAGCGTTTGAAGACGATGACCTGCTGGGCGTTCCAGACCTCAAGGACGGGCATTCCGGCGATGGGGCTCGTCGGGTCCTCTTCGGCGGCGGGGTTGACGATGTCGTTGGCGCCGATGACCAGGACCACGTCGGCGGTGGCGAAGTCGTCGTTGATCTCGTCCATCTCCAGGACGAGGTCGTAGGGCACCTTGGCCTCGGCGAGCAGGACGTTCATGTGGCCGGGGAGGCGTCCGGCGACCGGGTGGATGCCGAACCTGACCTGGACGCCGTGGGCGCGCAGCCGCGCGGTCAGGTCGGCGACCGGGCCCTGCGCCTGGGCGACGGCCATGCCGTAGCCGGGCGTGATGATCACCGAGGAGGCTCCGGCGAGCGCCTCGGCGGTCTCCGCGGCGGTGATCTCCCGGTGCCGGCCCTGCTCGCCACCGGACGCGGCGGGCGCTTCGAGGCCGAAGCCGCCCGCGATGACCGACAGGAACGACCGGTTCATCGCCCTGCACATGATCGCCGACAGGTAGGCGCCCGAGGAGCCGACCAGCGCGCCGACGATGATCAGCAGGTCGTTGCCGAGCAGGAACCCGGACGCGGCCGCCGCCCAGCCGGAGTAGCTGTTCAGCATGGAGACGACCACCGGCATGTCGCCGCCGCCGATGGAGGCGACCAGGTGCCAGCCGAGCAGCAGCGCCACCGCCGTGACCGCGACGAGCGCCCACGCCTGGGGCTCGACGACGAAGACGACCGTGAGCGCGGCGAACACGACGAGCGCGCCGACGTTGAGGAGGTTCTTGCCGGGCAGCATCAGCGGCGCGGACTTCATCCTGCCCGACAGCTTGCCGAACGCCACGATCGAGCCGGTGAGGGTGACGGCGCCGATGAAGACGCCGATGAACACCTCGGCGCTGTGGATGCCGAGCATGTCCTCGCGGGCGAGCGCCGCGGCCTCCGTCCCGCCGGGGTGGCGCTCGACGTGCAGGTAGCCGCTCCAGCCGACGAGGACGGCGGCCAGCCCGACGAAGCTGTGCAGCAGCGCGATGAGCTCGGGCATCGCGGTCATCTCCACCGCCCGCGCCCGGTTCAGGCCGATCAGCGCGCCGACCGCGATCGCCGCCACGAGCAGCGCGAACGCGGGCACGTCGATGCCGTCGTCGATGGTGAGGGCGATGGTGGCGACGAGCGCCACTGCCATGCCGAGCATGCCGTAGGTGTTGCCCAGGCGGGCGGACTCGTGCCGGGAGAGCCCGGCCAGCGCGCGGATGAAGAACAGTGCCGCGACGATGTACGCGGCCGTGGCCGCGGTTGCGATCGTCATTGCCTAGCTCCTGATGAACATGGCGAGCATGCGGCGGGTGACCGCGAATCCGCCGAAGACGTTGATGCTCGCGAGCAGGATCGCCGCGAGCGAGAGGACGGTGATCGCCGCGTTCCCCGAGCTGATCTGCACGAGCGCGCCGACCACGATGATCCCGGAGATCGCGTTCGTCACCGACATCAGCGGGGTGTGCAGCGCGTGGTGGACGTTCCCGATGACGTAGTAGCCGATCACGATGGCCAGCGCGAACACGGTCAGGTGCACCTGGAGCGCCGCGGGCGAGAGCGCGATCAGGCCGAACAGCGCGGCGGCCGCGGCGGCGACGCCGACCCGGCGCACCCTCGGGTCCGCCGTGCGGGACGGGGTCTCCGGCACGACCTCCGGCGCGGGCTGCACGGCGGCCGGCGCCGCCGACACCGCCACCGGGGGCGGCGGCCAGGTCAGCTCGCCCTCGCGGACGACGGTCATCGACCGCTGCACGACGTCGTCGAAGTCCAGGACGAGCGCGCCGTCCCGCTGCGGGGTCATCAACCGGATCAGGTTGACCAGGTTGGTGCCGTAGAGCTGCGACGCCTGCGCGGGCAGCCGTCCGGCCAGGTCGGTGTAGCCGAGGATGATCACGCCGTTCGGGGTGACGACCCGCTCGCCGGGGACCGTGCCCTCGACGTTGCCGCCGTTGGCCGCGGCCATGTCGACGATCACCGAGCCCGGCCGCATCGTCGCGACCATCTCGGCGGTGATCAGCTTCGGCGCGGGCTTCCCTGGGATGAGCGCCGTGGTGACGATGATGTCGACCTCGCGGCACTGGTCGGCGTAGAGCGCGGCGGCGCGGACGTTGTAGTCGTCCGACATCTCCTTGGCGTAGCCGGTGTCCGGGGCGTCGTCCGCCTCGGGCTCGGCGACGGCGAGATAGTCGCCGCCGAGCGAGCGGACCTGGTCCGCTACCTCCGGTCGCGGGTCGGTGGCCCGGACGATCGCGCCCAGGCTGCTCGCCGCGCCGATCGCCGCGAGCCCGGCGACACCGGCGCCCGCGACCAGCACCTTCGCGGGCGGCACCTTGCCCGCCGCCGTCACCTGGCCGGTGAAGAACCGTCCGAACTCGTGCGCGGCCTCGATCACCGCCCGGTATCCGGCGATGTTCGCCATCGAGGACAGGACGTCCATCGACTGCGCGCGGGAGATCCGCGGCACCGCGTCCAAAGACAGCGCCGTGATGGGGCGCTTCGCGAGCTCCTCAACCAGTTCCGGCTTGAACCGGGGGCTCAGCAGGCCGATCAGAGTGGCGCCCGGGCGCAGCGCGTCCAACCGCTCCGGCGGGCCAACGCACAGCACCACGTCCGCGGCGTCCGCGGCGTCCGCGTCGCCGATGGCGGCGCCCGCGGCCTCGTACCGGTCGTCGGCGAAGCCCGACCCGGCGCCGGCGCCGGACTCGACGACCACCTCGTATCCGAGTTTCTGCAGTTGGGTAACGGTGTCCGGGGTCGCCGCCACCCTCCGCTCGCCAGGCGGATCCTCCTTGCGCACACCAATGATCATGGCAATCACCTCACAGCGGCCGGCGTCTGATATCTCGGTATCAAGCTAATTCTGCCGCGCTGGGGCCCGCATCCGCTTTGCGCTGTCTGCCAGTCTTGGCCATGACTCTTTGGTCACTTGAACCAGTCCCGCCACGGGCGGTGACGCCAGGGTTGCCCTCGGAGCCGCGTTCGCCCAGTTCCCGGCCGCCGCCGACCGCCCTCCCGCCGGTCGCGCGACCCCGCACACGGCACGGTGCGGGCCACCGGCACCGCGCCTGTTCGCCGGACCGCGTTCAGTGGCGCGACCGTGCAGGCGAGGGTCAACTGGCGGTCCCGTAGTCGGCTTTCGCGGTGATACCGAGAACCTCGTGGAGATGGATCCCGTCGGTGGCCCAGCGGACGAGGGCGGCCTTGTCGATGAGGTGGATTCCAGCCTTGGCGGAGAAGGCGAGAGCGTCACGGGTGTATCCGCTGGTGGTGACCACCAGCGTCAACCGGGCTTGGTAGACGTGCCAGGCGGCGCCCGCGACCTTCTGAACGTCGTCGGACCTGACCTTGTTGTTCGGGCCGTAGTGCTTGACCTGGACCATCCAGCGTTCGCCGAGCGCGGCGTCGAAGCCGACGACATCGCCGGAGAAGTCACCCGTCTTGCCGGTGTGTTCCGCGCTTATCCCGTCGCGCCGCATCAGATGCGCGACGGCGAGCTCGAACTCACGCCAGTGCATGTCGCTCATCTGGTCGAACGTCAGGCTGTACGACGCGACCCTCTCCCGGCGTTCCAGTTCGGCGGCCCACAGCGACCGCCAGTAGCGGTCGGCGCCGACCGCGATCAGTCCGAGAGCGGGCAGTGACAGATACCAATAGGCGACCGACAGGCGCCACAGGAACGCCAGGAGCCAGATAGAGATCAACAGTAAGAGTAGCCACCCGACCCACCCCGCGGCGCTTCGCGGCCTTCTGGGCCGCGCCAACCCGCCCGGCAGCCACCACGGCCGTAAAGCCCCGAACTCCTCCGCGGATCGGTTCCGATTCATGAACCCTCCCGTTCTCCCGCCCCGTGACGAAGCCGTGGTCAGGATCGAAACACGCGGCACCGACAAGAAGCGCCGTCGGGCCCAAACGGTAAGAAAGTTGTCAAGCAACAGTCAGGTCGACCTGTCTTCCGGGTGCGTAACCGGAAAGACGGCGTTCCCGCTCGCTCGCGGCGCCTCGCCGAATTGAGGGTCCGGGACGGCGATATATCAATGGCGACGCCTCCTTTCGGCATTTCAGAGTCGAAAACAGTGCGAATGCGGTGGGGATCTCGGTCGCGTCGGTGGTGGGGAGCCGAGTTGAGCGGGCGCGGTCTCCGTCAAGCGGTGGCCGGTTCACGGCGTGCCTCGGTTCGCGGATCGGCGCGATCGTCCGGCCATGGGATGTCGAGAGGCGACTCCGGTAATCGGGCGTCCGCCCCTGGATCCGGACGGCCGCGGGCCTATTCGCGTGGCGTGGAAATTGATACGATATTGACGTCTAGGAAAGGATGCTCATGTCATTTACCGCGTCTTCGGCTGCCGAGTCCTTCGCGTCCTGGATCGACGGATCATGGCGCGAAAGCGACACGCGGTACCCGGCGCTGAATCCCGCCACGGGGCAGCCGTTCACCAATTTGGAGGCGGCGTCGACACGGGACGTCGATATCGCCGTCGCGAGTGCCGGGGCGGCCTTCCGGAAAACGCGCGGCGTACGGCCCGCCACCCGTGCCGGATGGTGCCGTTCGGCCGCGCAGGCGCTGCTCGCCTCGCACGAGGAACTCGCCGAAGTACTGTCCACCGAACACGGGAAGCCGGTCGCCGAGGCGCGCGGCGAGATCCTGTTCGCGGTCCGCGGGCTGGAGATGGCCGCGGAGTCGGTGCTCGCCCTGAGCGGTGAGTCGCCGCAGGTGGAGGACCCGAACAAGCGGGTCGTCGTGCGCCGCGAAGGGCTCGGCGTCTGGGCGGTGATCACCCCGTGGAACTTCCCGGTGAACATCCCGGTCGAGTACATCGGCCCGGCCCTCGCGTCCGGCAACGCCGTCGTCTGGAAGCCGGCGCCCACCACGGCCGTCGTCGCGGCGAAATTCCGCGAGATCCTGCTCGCCGCGGATTTCCCGCAGGAACTGCTGCAATTGGTGATCACGAACGAGGTCGAGGTCGCCGGCCATCTGGTGACCCATCCGGAAATCGTCGCGGTCGGCTTCACCGGCGGCAGCGGCACCGGACGGTCCATCGCCAAATCGGCCTGGGACAAGAAACTCCTCCTTGAGTTGGGCGGAAACTCGCCCATCGTCGTTCTCGGCGACGCCGACCTCGAAATCGCGGCGGCGGCGATCTCCAACGCGGCGTTCTGGAATGCCGGGCAAGTGTGCAGCGCCGCCGGAAAAGTGCTCGTGGCGGCGTCGTGCGCGGACGAACTCGCGCGACTGCTCGCCAAGCGCGCCGACGACACGGTCGTCGGGTCCCCGCTGGACCCGGACGTCACGATGGGGCCGGTCCACCTGGAATCCGGCATCGCCCGGTACGAACGGTTGATCGCGGACGCCCGGGAACGCGGCGCGACCGTCGTGACCGGTGGCGAGCGGATCGCGGAAAAGGACGGTTTCTTCTTCCACCCCACCGTCATCAGCTCGGTCGGGCGTGACGCCGCCGTCTTCTCCGAGGAGACCTTCGGCCCGATCGCCTCGCTGACGGTCTTCGACGACGAGGAGGACATGATCGCCGCCGCGAACGCCGGTGACTTCGGGCTCGTCGGCGCGCTGTTCACGACCGACCTGTCCAAGGGGTTCCAGATCGGCGAACGCATCGACTGCGGGTTGGTGGTGGTCAACGACACCACCAACTACTGGGAGTACAGCCTGCCGTTCGGCGGCGCGGCCGGACGGCACTCCGGCCGGGGCCGGCTCGGCGGACGCTGGGTCATCGACGAGTTCAGCCAGGTCAAGACCCTCGCGATCGACGTCCGGTGAACCGCGCCGGCGCCCGCATGAGCGATCATGCGGGCGCCGGCGGGGTGCGCGGTCAGGCCGAGGTCTCCGCCCGGCCGGTGAGGGTCGGGTCCCCGAGCACCACGTCCTGGTCCTGGCCGAGGGTCGGGGCCGGAGCCGGGTCCGGGGGAGTGTGGTCGCGCATCGTGAACGGGAACCCCTTGCGGCGCGACTCGCCGTCGCCCAGGAAGACCCGCCGGTCGCGGAACCGCGGTTCGCGCCCGCGTTCGGTCGCCGCGAGCACCGGCGCGTTGGCCACGCCCGCGTCGCTCAGGGCGGCGACGCATTCCGTCCGGGAACGGGCGCGGGTCCATGCCGCGACCAACTCGTCCACGAAACTCTCGTGCTGCCACCACCACTCTTCGGACTTCCCCGCCAGCTCGTCGGGTGCGACGAGTTCCGCGAGTGCGTCGCGTCCGGCCTGGTGGTGGCAGGCGACCGCGACCCATTCGCCGTCGCCCGCACAGGGGTAGACGTCGTGCGGGGTGGCGCCCGGACGCCGGTTGCCGGTGGGCCCGGGAAGCGCGCCCGTCGCCGCGTGCTCGGCGATCCGGTCGGCGAGCGTCCAGGTGATGAGCTCCCGCTGCGCGACGTCCAGGTGGATGCCGCGAACGTCACGTTCCAGGCAGTACGCGACGATGGCCGCGCCGAACAGGGACGCGGCCTGGTCGGGGTAGTTGACCTCGGCGGACGACCACATCGGCCCGCCGTCCAGGTAGCCCGTCACCGAGGCCAGGCCCGACAGGAGGTCGAGCGTCGACCCGTACGACCTGCGGCCCGCCTCGGGACCGTCCTGCCCCTGGCTCGACAGGGAGAGGTAGACGAGCCGCGGGTTGACCGCGCGCAGCGTCTCGAAGTCGGCGCCGAGCCGCTCGGTCACGCCCACGGTGAAGTTCTCGATCACGACGTCCGCGCGCGCGGCGAGCCGGTGCAGCGCCGCGCGCCCGGCCTCGGTCTTGAGCTCCAGCACCACGGCCAGCTTGCCCGCGTTGTTGGACTCGAACATGGGGGAGACGCCGCGGCCGTCCGCGCCCGGGGCGCGGCCCGCCACCGGCCACTGCCGGAACGGGTCCGGACGGCCCGCCGACTCGACCTTGATCACCGTGGCGCCGTAGTCGGCGAGGAGCCGTCCGGTGGCCGCGCCCGCCGTGATCGTCCCGAGGTCCAGCACGGTCACGCCCGCGAGCGGCGCCTCCCGCCCGTTCCGGGACGTCCCTCCGCGGGGGTGGGACGGTGACGGCGCCTCGGCTGTTACGGCGCCGTCACCGAGCATGGGCGGCGGGCCCGATCGCCACGGCAGGCCCGTGGCACGCACCGGAGGCCCGACCGGGGCGGACGTCCGGCCGTCCTGGCGAGGCGTACGGAAGAAGTCGCGCGAGCCGTACTGCCGGTCGTCGAGCAGGTCGCCCAGGTCGGCGCTGAAACCGATGGCGAGCCCGAGCGCCTGGGCGCGCTCGTAGACCGTCCGCTTGGGCAGGCCCGCGGCCCACCTCTCGATCTCCCGCCATCCTTCGGGGGACGGTCCCGGCGCCGACCCGCCGACCAGGTCCATCAGCAGATCCCACTGCTCGGGCTGGAAGATGACGCCGACCCAGCCGTCCGCCGCGCGGACGATCCGCCACTGCCCCGACGCGGCCCCGGTGCGCGTCGGCGAGGTACCGGCGAAGGCCGCCTCGATGTCGCTCTTCCAGTCGATGTACGCCGCGACGTCGCACAAGGCGACGTCGACGACGTCGCCCGAACCGCGGCGGAGCGCGAGCATGCCGCCGAGGAGGCCCGCGAAGGCGGCGGCGTGCGCCGCCTGCTCGCCGCCGAGGCTCAGCGGGGACCGGTCCGGCTCACCGATCATGGAGGCGAGGCCGCCGTAGCACTCGGCGAGCAGGCTGTCGGCCGGGTGGTCGGAGCGCGGGTCGTCCAGGCCCGCCGCCGTGATGCTCACGGCGACGAGGCCCGGCCAGGCGTCGCGGATCTCCGGCGCGGTCAGGCCGACCGCCCGGGCCCGGGTGGGGCCGAGGTCGGTGAGCAGGAGATCGGCACGGTCCAGCATGCGGGCCAGCGCCGTCCGGCCGTCCGGCGTGTCCAGGTCGGCGACGACGCTGCGCTTGCCGGCGTCGACGCTGGCGAAGGCGAAGCCGACGCCGTGCTCGTCCAGCGGGGGCCGCGTCCGCAGCGCGTCCCCGCCGGGCGGCTCGCACAGGATCACGTCGTGCCCGAGCCCGGCCAGGATCCGGCCGCAGACCCGCGTGGCCACGCCGCCCGCCAACTCGACGACCCGCAGCGCCGCCCCGGTGTCGCCGTCCCGCTCCTCCTCGGGTCTGGTCATCGGCTAGCGCGCCGTCCCGGCGGCGCCCGGGCCGGTGCGCTCCCACTCCCAGCCGCCCTCGGGACGGGGCCAGTTCAGCACCGTGGCGGCCGTCCGGCCGAGTATCCAGACCTTGTCCTCCTCGCTGAGGAAGTCGAGCGTGTACCGGACGTGGTCGAGGTTCTCCCGCCACGTCGCCCCGCGGACCCGCGTCGTGTCCGAGGCCCACATGAGCCGCTGCGGCCCGTACGCCTCGTAGACGCGGCGCAGGGTCGGGGTCAGCGACGGATAGGGGTACGGCTCGTTCGTGTAGTCGGGGATCGCGGAGAACTTCATGTAGACGTTGGGGTACTTCACGAGCGGGAAGATGTCGTCGATGTGCGCCCAGAGGTCCTGGGTGTCCGGGTCGCCGATGATCAGGCCCATGTGGTCGACGATCAGCCGCAGGTCGGGGTGCCGCTCCGCGATCGCCGCGACCTTGCGGACCTCCGGCCCGTAGATCAGCAGCATCAGCGGGATGCCGAGCCGCTCCGCCGCCTCCCAGAACCACGGGAACGTGTCGACGTCGATCCAGTCGCGTCCCCGGAAGTCCGGGTAGCTCATCCGGATGCCGCGCATCCACGGGTTGTCGAACCAGCGCTCGATGCGCTCGCGGTCCGGGTCCCAGAGGTTGAACCGGCCCATCACGCCGAACCGGCCCGGGTGCTCCGCGGCCCAGCCGAGCGCGGGCCCGTTGTCGTCGCCCGCCCAGATCGCCGGGACGATCGCCACGGCATCGATGCCGAGTTCGTCCATCCGGGGGAGGATCTGCTTGGGCGTGGACTCCGGTTTCCCGTTGTAGGACTCCCCGATGTCCGGCCAGGGCCGTTCGGGGGTGTTGGGCAGGAACATGTGGATCTGGGTGTCGAGAATGAACACGCTTCTCCCTCAGCGAGGTTGCGGAACGGTCGCCTGAGCCGATGTCGTCGGACGTGGAGTGAACGCGATGTTCCGGTACCACAGCCGCCACGGCGTCTTGTGCCTGGACCAGGAGGCGGGGCCCGGGGACCAGACCTTCTCCGCTCTCAAAGTGCGCAGCGTCTCCAGGACCTGCTCCCTGGTGGCGCTCGCCAGTTCGTAGACGGCCAGGTAGCGCGGGCAGCCGGGGTCCGGGTGCTCCAGCGCGTGCCGCAGCTTGTAGACGCTCCCGCGGCTGAAGCCGCCCTTGTCGGTCGCCTCGGGCACGTGGACGCCGGTGTAGAACTCGTCGAACTCGGCCAGCCCGTCGCCGATGTCGTCGGGCGGGTCGATCCCGATGATGTAGATCGCGTCCGGCGTGCCCGTCGCGGGCGACGTCTCCATCGCCTTCTCGTAGATGACCCGCCACCGGTGGGTGAGCAGGTCCGGCCAGAGCGGCGGGTCGTCGCTGTAACTGGGATGGGTACCGGCGGGCGCGGTCGTGGAGGCGAGGTAGGCGTCGGCGCCCTCCGCGCTCTCGACCTCGTAGGCGGCGAGGTACTTCGCGCCGTAGTCGCCTCGCGCGTCCTGCACCTGGAGTTCGTACCGGTGCGAGGACGTGAAGCCCGGATGCCTTGCGAAGACCTCCGGGACGTGGGTCTCGTCGTAGAACCGGTTGAAGCGCTCGATGTCAGCCGGGTCCGAGCCGGCGAAGTCGAGGGCGATCCAGTACAGGAAGTCGCTGGAGAAGGGCGTCGCGGTCATCGCCCGCCGTCCTTGCCCGCTCCGTTCTCGCCCGCTCCGTTCTCGCCCGCCTTGCCCACCGCGCGGCGGTAGGTCGTCGCGCCGTCGGAGA
Source organism: Actinomadura decatromicini (assembly GCF_008121305.1). Classification (NCBI taxonomy): domain Bacteria; kingdom Bacillati; phylum Actinomycetota; class Actinomycetes; order Streptosporangiales; family Thermomonosporaceae; genus Actinomadura; species Actinomadura decatromicini. Next base: position 1,199,167 of record NZ_VSRQ01000002.1, read on the forward strand.
GGACGTCGCTGCGGGTCAGGATCTGCGCGCGGACGTCCTCGCCGTAGCGCAGCGCCGTCGTCCAGTCCGTGATGTGCTGCGGGATCTCGTGCAGCGCCCGCTTCGACCAGTCGAGGCTGACCGGGTCGAACTCCGCGATCTCGCGGGCGAGCGCGACGGCGGCGTCGGCGAGCTCGGCCAGCGGGACCGCCTCGTTGACGAGCCCCCACTCGGCGGCCTTGGTGCCGCTGATGCGCTTGGTGGTGAGCACCATCCAGGCCGCGCGCTTCGGCGAGAGCCGCAGCTGGGTCGACGGCCCGGCGAGCCCGGGATACAGGCCGAACCCGAGTTCCGGCATGCCGAGCTGGGCCTCGTGCGCCGCGATCGCCAGGTCGGACGAGTTGACCAGCGTGACGCCCCCGCCGAGCGCGAACCCGTTGACCGCCGCGATGACGACCGCCGGATGCCGCCGGATCCTCTCCTGGACGGTGTGCCAGCTCGTCCGCCGTCCCTCGACGGTGTCGTCGGCTCCGGGACCCTCCTCGCCCGACTCCTTGAGGTCGACGCCGGAGCAGAAGGCGGTGCCCGCGCCGGTCAGGACGATGACCCGCGCCGTCCCGTGGCAGGCGTCCAGGGCGTCCAGCAGCGCCGACCGCGCGGCGCGGCTCATCGCGTTGCGCTTCTCCGGCCGGTTGAGGGTGATCCGCGCGACGCCGCCGCCGAGGTCCTCGTGCAGGACGAGCCGCTCGTCCGATCCCGCGCTCATTCGGAGTCCTCCGGACGCTCGACGGCGAACTTCAGGATCGTCCGCTCGCTGAAACCGGGCTCGAACACGGCCCGGACGGGCAGGTCGAAGGCGAGGTCGTCGGGCGCGTCCACCAGGGTGCTGATGATGGGCGGGCCCTCGTCGAGCTTGATGTAGGCCACCAGGTACGGCCTGACGTCGTCGAACGCGCTCAGGTACCGCTGGTGCATCCTGATCCAGGACCACAGCCGCCCCTTGCCGCTGACCGCGCGCCAGGTGAAGGAGCCGGAAAGGCAGCGCGGGCACACCTCGCTGTCGGGGAAGCGGTACTCGCCGCACGCGTCGCAGTTCTGCAACCGCAGCTCGCTCTCGGCGAGGCCGTCCCAGTACGGCCGGTTCTCCGGCGTGATCTCCGGCAGCAGCGCCTCGTAGCTCTCGGCCCTGCTCTGGGTGCTCTGGGTGCTCTGGGTGCTCTGGGTGCTCATCGCGCGACCGCCCCGTCGTTGGTGAGGATGTGCGAGGTGACGATCGGCGACGCGCACATGTACTGCACCGTCGAGCATCCCGGCACCTGCCTGGCGCCCGCCTCGCCGCGCAGCTGGCGCACCGACTCGACGTGGTGCGCCCAGCCCTGCATGTAGCTCTCGCTGGTGTGCCCGCCCGCCGTGTTCAGCGGGCGCGGCCCGTCGTGGCGGATCTTCTCCTCGTCCACCCACTGCCACGCCTCGCCGCGCGGCGCGTGGTTGAAGCCTTCGAGGGTGAAGAGGATGGTGGGCGTGAAGTTGTCGTAGATCTGCAAGCAGTCGACCTCCTCCGGCGTGATCCCGGACTGCTCGTAGAGCCGGCTCGCGACGTCCTGGCAAGCGGAGTAGAAGAAGTCCTCGGCCGTGTAGTAGTTGGTGACGTGCCCCATCCCGGCCGTCGCGGCGACGCGCACCGGCGGCTTGCGCAGCGACCTGGCCCGCTCCATCGACGTGACGATGAACGCGACGGCGCCGTCGTTGATGAGGCAGTAGTCGAGGAGCCGCAGCGGCTCGGCGATGTACCGGGAGTTCAGGTACTCCTCGCGGGTGAACTCCTTCTGCAGGACGGCGACCGGGTTCAGCGCGGCGTGCCGCCGGTTGTTGATCGCCAGCGGGGCCAGCGCGTCCTCGCCCGCCCCGTACATGCCCCGGTACCGCTGGTACATCAGGGCGACGTAGGCGCCCGGCGAGGTCATGCCGTACATCTCGTCGTAGGCGGCGGTCGGGCCGCCGCCGTCGCCGCCGTACTTGACCTTCGCCGACCGGCCGTTGTTGCCGTAGACGCACGCGACCACGTCGGCCATGCCGCTGGAGATCAGCGCGACGGCCTCCTGGAGCGCGATGCCGCTCATCCGCCCCGTCCCCTCAAGGTCGTGGACGAAGCGGGGGTGCGGCAGCCCGGCGACGGTGGCCAGCCGGTCGTAGGGGATGCGGCAGGTGAGCAGGCCGTCGATCTCGTCCTTGTCGATCCCGCAGTCCTCGATCGCCTCGCGCAGGGCGCCCGCCGCGAGGGCGAAGGCGTCGCGGGGCCGGTCCGAGGCGGCGTAGAGCGAGCGGAAGTCCGACTGCCCTACGCCGACGATCGCGATGTCGGTTGGCTCGTGCTGCATGCGTCTCTCCGGTCGGTTGGCGTTGCTTGCCCGCCCGAGTCGGGAGCGGCTCTCGGGGGTGTGCCGCCGCGGGGGTGCCGCGCGGTCAGGCCGGGCGCGCGGTGGAGCGGCGCCCGGCCGGGGAGGTCATGATCCCGAGGCCCGTTCCTCTTCGAGCTTCGCGATGGCCGCGAGCGCGGCCTCCTTGGCGGCGTCCACGTGCAGCCGGGCGAGCTGGGCGGCGCGGTCGGCGTCGCGGTCGGTGATCGCCGCGACGAGGTCGCGGTACTCCTGCTCGGACCGCTCCCGGCGGCCGGGGATGCTGAGCGACAGCCGGCGCAGCGCGTGGATGCGGGCGTGCAGCGGCGCGAGGGTGGACGCCAGCAGGGCGTTTCGCGCCCCGGCCAGCAGCAGCTCGTCGAAGTGGTAGATCGACGCGAGCTGATCGTTGTCGCTCTTGGACGGCCTGGTGAGCTTGACCAGCTCCAGGACCTCGGTGTCGGTGGCGCGCTTGACGAAGAGGGACGCGGCCTCGGACTCCAGCGCCGCCCGCACCTCGTAGAGCTGCCGGACGTCGTCGCTGCCCAGTACCGCGACCCGCACGCCCCGCCGGCCCGAGGTCTCGACGAGGCCGAGGGTCTGGAGGTGGAGGACCGCCTCGCGGATGGAGGTGCGGCTCACGCCGGTGAGCTCCATCAGCTCGCGCTCGGTGAGCCGCCGTCCCGGCGACAGCGTGCCTTCGAGGATGGCCTGCCGGACCCTGCGCACGACGAGCTGCGGAACGGTCTCCGCGGGACGTTCGATCCGCAGGTCCGGTCCGGTCTCAGGCATGCCGTCTCCTCACACTTTGTATGACGTAATATAGTCATACGCTCAGGATGGGGTCAACCACCCCCACAGCGGGCGTACGGGCACGGTAGCCGTGCACCGCGACCGCCTGTCAACAGCGACAACGTGACGATCTCAGCTGATTTTGTCCGCTTTGCATGGTTGACTCGGCTTAGTACGTCTGATTTGGTACGTCATACAAACAGCCGGAATCGATCGGACAGGGAGAACTCCTGTTCGCGCTACGTTCACGGAGCACGGCACCCCAAGGACACCCACCGACCTTGTTCCGGGCAAGAGCTCCCATCCACCCCCACCAGCGTCTTTTCAAGGAGGAAGGATGTTGAGTCGATTGGTCGGCAAGGAGCACGGGAGACGTCCCCGGATGCTCGCGCCCGTGGCCTTCGCCATGGCCGTCAGCCTCGCCGCGGCAGGATGTTCCTCGGGCTCTTCGGAGGGATCGGGGGGTGCGTCCGGGGGCATGCTCCGCGTGGGCGTGGTCGCCAGCACGATCTCCACCATCGACGCCTACTCCAACGTGCGGTCGCAGGACTTCTACGTCCGCAACGCCGCATTGTTCGAGCCGCTCGCCCACCGCACCAAGGACGGCGGCTACCAGTGGGCGCTCGCCACGGGCATCACCCACAACAAGGACAACACCGAGTGGACGGTCAAGCTCCGTCCGAACGTCAAGTTCCACGACGGGAGCCCGTTCGGCGCGGACGACGTCATCGCGGTGTTCAACCGGATCCTCGACAAGAAGAACGCGCTCATCGAGCGCAACTACGTCGACTTCATGGACCCGAAGGGCATCGAGAAGGTCGACGACCTGACGGTGAAGTTCAAGCTGCCCAAGCCCTACGGGCCGTTCGAGTTCGCCGTCACCAACAGCAACATCATCTTCTACAAGAAGGGGTCCACGCCCGAGCAGGCGATGGGGACGGGCCCGTTCAGCCTCGTCGCGTTCTCGCCCGGCCGGGAGACGACCGTCAAGCGGTTCGACGGCTACTGGGGGACGAAGCCGAAGGTCGACAAGGTCAAGGTCATCAGCTTCAAGACCGCGGAGGCGTCGACCAACGCGATCATCGGCGGGCAGATCGACGCCAGCTCGAACATCCTGCAGACCTCGCTTCCGACGATCGAGAAGACGCCGGGCCTGAAGGTCATGAAGAGCGACGTGAACCTGAAGGTCAGCATCGGCATGCGGGCCGACGTCGAGCCCTTCAAGGACGTGCGCGTCCGGCAGGCGATGCGGCTGATCCTCGACCGCAAGCTCGCGCTGTCCAACGCCTTCGACGGCCTCGGGGAGCTGGCGAACGACCACTCCGGGTTCGACCAGTGCGTGCCGGACGTCCCGCAGCGGCAGCAGGACCTTCCCCAGGCCAAGAAGCTGCTCGCGGACGCCGGCAAGTCCAACCTCAGCATCAGCCTGGAGACCGCGGCGAACAAGCCCGGCATGCTCCAGCTCGTCCAGATCCTGGCCGAGGACGCCAAGAAGATCGGCGTGAACATCAAGGTGCAGAAGATGGAGCTGGGCGCCTACCTCGAGAAGTGGGGTGAGCGGACCTTCTACACCGGCTACGACACCCGCCCCTACCTGGAGGGCGTGCCGGAGATCATCAGCAATGACAACGCGCTCAACCACACCCACTGGCACGACCCCGAGTTCGAGTCGCTGGCGAAGAAGCTCTACGCCACCTCCGACGCCACGGAGCAGTGCGACATCGAGAAGAAGATGAAGAAGATCGAGTACGAGCGGGGCGCGAGTATCCTCGCCGCGACGAACCCCACGGTGAGCGTGTACTCCTCCAAGGTGCACGGTCTCGTCCCCGAGTTCCCCTCGGGGAACCTGTACGACTTCACCAAGGTCACCATCGACTGAGCAGTCGGGCCGTGTGCCGCGAACCGGAGATCGCCCTCCTGGGAGGGCCAGGGGCGATCTCCGGTTCCGGCGGCGGCCGCCCCGGGCGTCGCTCGGACCGGACGGTCACAAGCGGACACCCCCAACCCAAACGGCGACCGGACACGTTGAACGGGATTGTTGCCAATGGCCACTGAGATGACGACCAAACAGGCGATCGACGCGGTCGAGCCTGTCAAGGCCCCGAGCCGCCGCCGGAACCGGCGGGCCACCATCGCGTGGCTCATCGTCCAGCGCGGGCTGATGGGCGTGGTGACCCTGTGGTGCATCTCCGTCATCGTCTTCGTGGCGACGCAGGCGATGCCCGGCGACGTCGCGCACATCATCCTCGGCGCCGGGGCGACCGCCGACCAGATCGCCCAGCTCAACAAGAACATGGGGCTCGACGAGCCGCTGCTCACCCAGTACTGGGACTGGCTGGGCAACGTCCTCACCGGCAACATGGGCAACTCGCTGGTCAGCGGGCAGCCGGTGTCGGAGCTCCTCTCCGAGCGGATCTTCAACTCCGCGACGCTGACCGTCATCGCGATGCTCCTCATCCTCCCGCTGTCCCTCCTCGTCGGCCTGCTCGCGGCCGTCTTCCGGGACAAGCTGTTCGACCGGTCCTACCTCGGCACCTCGCTCGTCGTGACGGCGACGCCGGACTTCGTCCTCGGCAGCCTCGTGATCGCCGTGTTCGGCACCGTCGTCTTCAAGGTCCTGCCGCCGGTCTCGCTGATCCCGCCGGGGGACGCGCCCTGGCAGCATCCGAAGCAGCTCATCATGCCGCTCGCCGTCATGACGCTCGTCGGGGTCACCTACCTCTCGCGCCTCGTGCGGGTCTCGTTCATCGACGTGCTGGAGAGCGAGTACGTCCAGCTCGCGACCATCAAGGGCCTGTCGACGCGGCGGATCCTGTTCCGGCACGCGCTGCCGAACGCGCTCGCGCCGAGCATCCCGGCGGCGAGCATCATGGCCGCCTACACGATCGCGGGCTCGGTCGTGATCGAGTACCTGTTCGGCTATCCCGGCATCGGCTCGGCGCTCGTGGACGCCGTCGCCGGCCACGACCTGCCCATGGTCCAGGCGATCATCATGCTCATGGCGGCCGCGTTCTTCTGCTTCAACCAGCTCGCCGACGTGCTCGGAACCCTGAACAAGTCCCGATGACAGACGAAGGAGCGTCGGCCATGATCCGAACGCGACCCAGGGAGCAAGGGGAGCAGGGGGTTCAGGCTCCGCCCAGGAACCTCGCCCGCCGCGTCCTGACCTCCCGGCAGACCAGGCTCGGCCTGATCATGCTGCTGACGATGATCGTGTTCGCGATCGTCGGCCCCTTCCTCGCGCCGCACTCGCCGACCGCCGTCATGGCGAAGCCGTACGCGCCGCCCGGCGACGGGCTGCTGCTCGGCGCGGACTCGCTGGGCCGGGACATCGTCTCGCGCATCCTCAGCGGCGGAGCCAACCTGACCTGGATGGCCATCGCCGCGACAGCCCTCGGCGTCGCGCTCGGCACCACGATCGGGCTGGTCGCGGCCTTCACGGGCGGGATCGTCGACATGCTCCTCATGCGGGTCGTCGACGTGCTGCTGACGTTCCCGACGATCATCATGGCGATCCTGTTCATCTCGATGGTCGGGCCGAGCCGGTGGATCCTCGTGGTCCTCGTGGCGATCGGCCTCACGCCCGGGATGGCGCGCGTGATGCGCGGGTCGGCGCGTCCGGTGATGCGGCGCGAGCACGTCATGTGGGCGCGGACGGTCGGGCTGTCGTCCCGGCACATCCTCATGCGGGAGGTGCTGCCGAGCGTGACCTCCCCGCTCATGGTGGAGATCGGGCTGCGGCTCATGTGGTCGGTCGTCGGCCTCGCCTCGCTGAGCTTCCTCGGCTTCGGCGTCCAGCCGCCCGCCTCCGACTGGGGGCTCATGGTCAGCGAGAACAAGGACGGCCTCGCGATCCAGCCGCTCGCCGTCTTCATCCCCGCCGTCTGCGTCGCCCTGTTCACGATCGGCGGCAACCTCTTCGCCGAAGGCGCCGCGCGGGTGATCGGCCGCACCGAAGGGACTCGTTCATGAACGCGGTCGAAGTCACCGGGCTCACCGTCGCGCTCGACGACGGCAGCGTGATCGTCGACGACGTGTCGTTCGCCCTGGAGAGCGGGCAGGTCATGGGCCTCGTCGGCGAGTCGGGCTCGGGGAAGAGCACGGTCGCGCTCGCCCTGCTCGGCTTCGCCAAGCGCGGCGCGAACATCGTCGGCGGCAAGGTCGTGGTCGGCGGCGTCGACCTCCTCGCGCTCGGCCGGAACGAGCTGCGCGAGGCGCGCAAGAAGCTCATCGGCTTCGTCCCGCAGGACCCCGCGACGGCGCTCAACCCGGCGATGCGGATCGGCACCCAGCTCACCGAGGGGATGCTCGGCGGCAAGAAGGAGAACCTGCCGCGGATCCGCGAGGTCCTCAAGGCCGTGGGCCTGCCCTCGGACGACGCGTTCCTGCGCCGCCACCCGCAGGAGCTGTCGGGCGGGCAGCAGCAGCGGGTGGCGATCGCCATGGCCGTGGCGAAGGGCCCGAAGCTGATCGTCTTCGACGAGCCGACGACCGGGCTGGACGTCTCCACCCAGGCGCGCGTCCTGGAGATGGTCGGACGCCTCTGCGCCGACAACGGCATGGCCGCCGTCTTCGTCTCGCACGACCTCGCCGTCGTCGGCGCGGTCGGCGACCTGGTGACCGTGATGTATGCGGGGCAGATCCTGGAGACGGGGACGCGCGACGAGGTGCTCCTCACCGCCGCGCACCCCTACTCCATCGCGCTGCTCGAATCGGTGCCGTCGACGCGGCAGCGGCTGCCGCTCGTCCCCATCCCCGGCCGGTCGCCGGCGGCGGGGGCCAAGTTCGACGGGTGCGTGTTCGCGGACCGCTGCGGGTACGCCGAGGACCGCTGTCGCGAAGCCGTGCCCGCGCTGGTCACCGCGCCCACCGGCGGCGCGGCCCGCTGCGTCCGCGTCGAGCACGTCCGGCAGAACCAGACGTGCCAGGTCAAGGAGCCGCTGCGGCGGATCGAGAGCCGCGAGGAGGGCAGGGCGTCCGTGCTCAGTGTGCGGAACCTGAACGCCTCCTACGACCGGACGCAGGTCCTGTTCGACCTCAACTTCGACGTCGCTCCGGGCGAGTGCGTCGGGATCGTGGGCGAGTCGGGCAGCGGCAAGACGACCATGTCCCGCTGCCTGATCGGCCTCCACGAATCCCAGACCGGCGTACTGGAGCTGGACGGGAAGCCGCTTCCGCTGCGGTTGCGGGACCGGTCCAAGGCCATCAAGCAGCAGATGCAGTACGTCTTCCAGAACCCCTACGGCTCGCTGAACCCCCGCGAGACCGTAGCGACCTCGGTGATGGTTCCGCTGAAGCACTTCTACGGGGATCGCGGCAAGGCCGCCCGCGCCAAGGCCCAGGAGGCCCTCGAGCGCGTGGAGATCCCGTGGCGGCTCGCGGACCGCTACCCCGCCGAGCTGTCCGGCGGCCAGCGCCAGCGGGTGGCCATCGCCCGCGCGCTCGCCTGCGACCCCAAGCTGCTGATCTGCGACGAGGTCACGTCGGGGCTGGACGTCTCCGTCCAGGCGTCCGTCGTCGAACTGCTTCGCACGCTGCAGAACGACGGGCTGAGCATGGTGTTCATCACCCACGACCTCGCCGTCGTGCGCAGCATCGGCGACCGCGTCGTCGTCCTCAGCCAGGGGCGCGTCGTGGAGTCGGGAGAGGTCGAGTCGGTGCTCAGCGCGCCGGAGCACGCCTACACCCGCGGACTTCTGGCCGACACGTTGGAGGTCGACCGTCCCGACGCCGAGACGAGCGAAGTCCCCGGATAGGACCGACCCGACACCGACCCACCGAGATCAGGAGGCATTCCAAGTGACGGTGACCGTGGCCGCCGCGACCCCCGAGCACGTCCCCGCCGTCCGCGCGCTGCTGGAGGAGATGTACCTCTTCTACGGCGCCACCCTCCAGGGGACGCCCGAAGAACGCACCGAGCAGGTGCGGCAGGCGCTGTTCGGGGAAACGCCCGCGGCCCGCGTGCTCCTCGCCTTCGACGGCGACGACGCGGTGGGGCTCGCGTCCTGGTCCTTCCACTGGCCCGCCGTCGGATTCACCAGCAGCCTGTTTCTCAAAGAGCTGTACGTGACCGGCTCGCGCAGGGGGGCCGGGATCGGCGTCACGCTCATGCGCGCCGTTTTCGAGAAGGCGGCCGAGCACGGGTGCAGCCGCGTCGAATGGACGACCGACACGGTCAACACCCATGCCCAGCGGTTCTACTCCGACCTCGGATACCAGGAGGTCACCACCAAGATCCTCTACCGGGGGGAGAACGCTCCGGCGGCGAGGAACGGGGAGCGTTCTCCGGTCGCGGTGTCGTGCGAGCGTCCCGCCGAGCCGTGAGCGCGTCTTCGGGCGCCGCGCTCACGGCCGCCGGGGAAGGCGTCAGCTGTTCAGGAGTCCGAGGAGCTTGCTGACCATGTCGCTCGTGCGTTTCACGACGTCACTGGCGAACGCTCGCGTGGTGGGATTGACTCCCTTCTTCAATTCCACCTGCGACATCTCGGTCGCGTTCCCCTGATGGCCGAGGAGCAGATTGAGGAACGTGCTGTCGAAAGTGCGGCCCTTGCCTTCTTGCAGGGACTCCATCTCCACCGGGCCGATGGCGGGCATGCCGCCGTGGGCGGCGTGGGAGTTCGCCGAACCCTGCATCGTGGTCGGCTTCGACCACGCGGTGAGCCACGAGGTCATCTTCTGAACCTCGCCGGCGCTGTCCTTTTCGAGGGTCGCGGCCAGTTTCTTGACCTCGGCGCGCTTGGCGCGGTCGGGGACCAGCCGGACCATGTCGAGCATCTGCCGCCGATGCGCGATCATCATCTGCAGGTACATGACGTCGTCGGCGTTGTGATCGGCTGACGCGGTCTGCTTCGGCCTGCCCTCCGCCGGATCACTGGCCTTCGACGTGCCGCCGCACGCTGTGAGCAGCACGGCGAAGGCGAAGAACGTCGCGGCGAGCACTAGGCGGGATGGCGGGGCGGCGGCGCCGACGGGCGCGGTTGCGCGACCGTCGCGTGGGGGGAGCTTGGCGGTCATGCGGGGGTCTCGATCCCTTCGGGGTGGGGTCGAACGCCGGAGTCTCGTCCGACACCTGGTCGCCTGATCGCCACCAGGCGACGGCCACGCTATCCGCAAATCCCCCTTTCAGCCATGATCGGGGAGGTGCCTGGTTCTTCCGCGGGCGGTCGTGATGGTCTTTCGGACGATGTCGAGCGGGACTGGGGCGCGCAGCGCCTTTCTGCAGGCTATGGCGGCGCGGGGCCAGTTGACCGTGACCGCACCGGCGAAATCACCGGTGGAATGGGCGTACAGGACCGCGAAACTGTGGTCGGGATCGGCGCCGGAAAGGGTGACGTGATCGAGGTTCCCCCCGGTGCGGCCGACCAGTTGGATCTGCCAGTCATACTGGTCGGTCCATATGTACTCGGTCGGTTCGTGCGCCCGGAGATCGTCCGGGTGCGTGATGTTGTGCGCGACGCATTCGGCCTGCTCGACGGCGTTGGTCCAGTGCTCGGCGCGGACGAGCCCTTGGCGGCGGGGATCGAACCAGCGGGCGACGTCGCCCACGGCGTAGATGTTCCGCGCGCCGCGCGCCCGGCAGTAGCGGTCGCAGACGACGCCGTCCGCGATGGTCAGGCCGGAGCCGCGAAGCCAGTCGTCGTTCGGCACCGCTCCGATGCCCACGACCATCGTGGCGGCCGGGAGTTCGGTCCCGTCTTCCAACCGGACGATGAGGCCATCTTTGCGGGTCTCGACGCCGGTGACGGCGACTCCGAACCGGGTGGTCACCCCGCGCGCGGTGTGGAGGTCGCCGAAGCGTCGGGCGACCACGGGGTTCAGTACGCGGCTGAGCGGGACGGGCATCGGGTCGACGAGCGTCACGTCCGCGAATCCGGTGGCGGCGGCCGCGACCTCGGCGCCTATGAAACCGGCGCCGATGACGACCAGCGGCCCGCCTCGTCCGAGGTCCGCGCGCAGTGCGAGGGCGTCGTCCAGCGTCCGCAGGACATGCAGGCCGCGCGGGGCGCCCCACGGCGACGGACGCGGCCGGGCGCCCGTCGCTATGACGAGTTCGTCGAAGCTCAGGCGGCGGCCGTCGGCCAGTTCGACCGCGCGGCCTGCCATGTCCACGCCGGTCGCGGGGGTTCCGAGTGCCAGCCGGATTCCGGCGGCGGCCGCCGCGTCCTCGCCGAGCAGCGTCAGGTCCTCGCGCGCTGCCGTCCCGGCGAGGAAGCCCTTGGACAGTGGCGGCCGGTCGTAGGGCAGGTGGTCCTCGGCGCCCACGAGGACGATCTCGCCCGCGTACCCGGCCGAGCGCAGCGCCTTGGCGGTCCGGACGCCGCCGACCGAGGCGCCGACGATCACGGCGGTCGGACGCCCGGACGCGGTCATGCGAGAGCCCCGGCGTCGATCGACGCGTACTTGGTCTCCAGGTATTCCTGGATGCCGACCTCGCTGCCCTCGCGTCCCAGGCCGGACTGCTTCACACCGCCGAACGGCGCTGAGGCGTCGGAGACGTATCCCCGGTTCACCCCGACCATTCCGCATTCCATCGCCTCGACGGCTCGGAGGGCGCGGTTCAGGTCTCGGGTGTAGACGTAGCCGACCAATCCGGATTCGGTGGCATTGGCCAGCGCGAGACCCTCCTGCTCGGTCGAGAAACGGTAGACCGTCGCGACGGGTCCGAAGATCTCCTCCCGCGCGATCCGCGCGGAGGACGGCACCCGGTCGAGCAGGACCGGGTTGAGAAAGGCGTCTCCGGGGCCCGCCGTTCGGTAGTGCACGGCGGGGACGGCCCCATGGGACACGGCGTCGTCGACCAAGCCGACCGCACGGTTCCGCTGCTTCTCGTTGATCATCGGCCCGAGCGTCGAGCGGGGGTCGGTCCCCGGGCCGACGACCTGCCCGCGCAGCCGCTCGGCCAGCCCATCGACGAACCGCGCGGCGACCGAGTCGGCGACGACGAAGCGGTTCGCCGCGACGCAGGACTGCCCGCCATTGCGGAGTTTCGCCGCGACCGCCCCCTCTACGGCGGCGTCGACGTCGGCATCGTCGAAGACGATGAACGGCGCGTTGCCGCCCAGTTCCATGGAGGTCCGGAGCACGCCGGGCGCGGCTTGTTCCAGCAGTTCGCGTCCCACCTCGGTGGAGCCGGTAAAGGACAGCTTGCGAATCCGCCTGTCACGCAGAAAGGTTTCCACGAGCGGGCCGGGACGGCTCGTGTTCAGGACGTTGACCACCCCGGCGGGCACCCCGACCTCGGTGAGCACGTGCGCGAACCGGAGCGCCGAGAGCGGTGTCTCCTCCGCCGGTTTAAGGATGACCGTGCAGCCCGCCGCGAGCGCGGGCCCGACCTTCCGAGTGATCATCGCGAGGGGGAAGTTCCACGGTGTCACCAGCAGGCAGGGCCCGACCGGCTGCCGCAGGGTGAGGTGGCGCGCGGTGCCGTCCGGGGCGGTGCGGAACGTCCCCGAGACACGGACGGCCTCCTCCGCGTACCACCGCAGGAAGTCGGCGGCGTAGGCGACCTCGGCCCGCGACTCGGCCAGCGGCTTGCCCATCTCCAGGGTGATGAGCCGGGCGAATTCCTCGGCCCTTTCCTGGAGGGTCAGAAAGGCGCTGTGCAGCAGCGCGGCCCGCTGTTTCGGCGGCGTCGCCGACCAGCGGGGGAATGACGCCGCCGCCGCCTCCATGGCGTCCGCCGCGTCCTCGGGGTCGGCGTCCGCGACGGTCGCGATGACCTCTCCGGTCGCGGGGTCGTGGACGGGGAAGGTCGCGCCGGAGCGGGCCTTCCGCCATTCCCCGCCGATCAGCGACCCGGTCGGCGGGTAGATGGTGTCGATAGTGCTCTGCTGCATCGCACGTCCTTCACTAGCCCTGTGTGGAAGTCAATGACCGTTCGCGGACGTGCGGTTCCGCACGTCCGTGAACAACCGGGTCAGTCGGTGGCGACCAGATCCGCGTCGGGGCGGCCGACCGTGCCGGACCGGGCCTCGGCGTAGGAGGCGCGCAGGTAGGCGAGGTCGTCGCTGCCGCATTCGGCGCAGATGGGCGCGTGGTCGTGCGTCGCGGGATTCCGGTCCATTTCCTGCGCGATGTAGTGCCGGTCGCACGAGGCGCACCGGACGCGGGCCTCCCAGGGGTCGTCGACCTCGGCGCGCGGGTCGAACGGGCGGCGCAGCACGACGTGGCGCTCCCCGGTGGCGAAGCGTCCGGCCGCGTACATGGCCGCCGCCAGCACGAACGTGATCGGCGCGGACCAGGTCGCGCCGAACGAGCCGCCCGCCTGGGCCAGCGTGACGCCCACCGCCGACGCGACCAGCCAGGACACGAGCCCGACGGCGTTGAAGGCGGGGATCCGGCCGGGCCTGAACTCGAAGTCCTCGGCGGCGCGCCCGTCCCGCCGCGCGAACGCCAGGTACACCAGCGCGATCGCGATCCACGCCACCACGAAGACGCCCTGCCATTGCAGCGCCTTGAGCAGATACGAGATCGGGTTGGTGAGCATGAGCCCGAACGCGCCGACGCCGATCACGACGACCCAGACGCGCCGCGAAAGGTGGATCCTCAGCAGCCGGGCGAAGAAGCTCTCGGCGTTGATGCTCGCGAGGTAGTAGTTGGCCGTGTTGATTCTGGTCTGGCTGATCCACACCAGCGCGACCCCGAAGATGCCCGCGAGTTTCACGATGCCGTCGACCGCGGAGAGCTCGCTGAGCGGGCCGTTCGTCACGAGAGTGTTCGCCAGGAAGATCCCGACGACCGCGTTGACCACCAGGGTGAGGATGTAGAAGAGCGGCCCGAAGGTCAGCCACCGGTGGTAGCGGGCGTCGGCCGTCCTGGCCAGCCGCGCGTAGTCCCAGGTGAACGGGATCATGATCCAGACGCCCATGTAGGTCGTGAACGCGAAGAACCAGCCGGGCGCGTGCAGGTTCGCGTCGGCCACCGGTCCGGCGGTGAGCCAGTCATTGGAGTAGCCGTGCCGGGCGATCGCCCAGACGATGACGACGATGAGCCCGATGTAGTAGAACGGCAGCAGAATGCCGTTGATCTTGTCGAGCCATTTCCGCACGCCGCCGACGACGAGGGGGATGCTGTAGGCGGCGACGATGAAGTACCACAGCTCGATGGAGCCCGTCCCGGTGTACTGGTGCAGGACGGACGCGATGACCGAGCCCTCGAACACGCCGTAGTAGAGCGCGGTCGCGCCGATGACGAGCGGTGCGATCACCGATCCGAGATAGCCGAAGAGGCAGCGCGAGAACAGCGCGCTCGAAACGCCCGTCCGCGCCGCGTAGCGGCTGATCAGCCCGCCGATGACGCTGTAGGCGAGTACCGAGAGGCCGAGCCCGATGAGGGTGTCCCCGGTGCCCACGACGAGGGCGACGGTGGCGCCGACGATGAGCCAGAACATCGCGCTGGCGAACGCGTACCAGGCCATGAGCAGCGACACCCGGCCGGAACGCCAGGTGAAGGGCGCGACGTGCAGCGCGTAGTCCTCGGTCGCGGCGCTGCGCACGACCTCCGGGTCGTCGTGGTCGATGATCTGGAGCGGTCTGTTTCCCGGTGTCAGGCGTTCGCTCATTGCCATCTCCTTGGGGGGATGTGATCAGGGGATAGGGACAAGGCGGGATCGCCTCGTCGTTCACACCACTGGTGAGTCGGCGGCGGCGGAACGGGCGCGAGGCCGTCGAAAACACGAATGACGGCATGGGAAAGGCATTCCTCGCGGCTTCCGCCAACGGGGAGCGGATCGTGTTCGTCGTCAGGCCCGGCGGTTGCCGTCCTCGACCGCGATGCTCACGTGACCGGCCTGGAGAGTGAGCTGGAACTCCCGAGCGCCCTCCGCCGCGTCCCCCTCGGCGGCGGTGACCAGCTCGGACGCGAGGTGAAGCGCGTCGTCGATCAGTTCTGGGGCGAGGCCCCAGCGGAGCAGGGTGTCGCGGGTGTGCCGGCGGGCGGCGGCCACCGGACGGTTCGTCCCGGTGAGGTCGAGTCGACTGGTCCGTGCCCCGGTGACACAGCTCGTGTACGTCTGCCCGGCGGGCCGGCCCGCGGCGTTGTATCGGCTCATGATGGGTTCCTCGAATCGCCGGCTGGACACGTTCCCGCGGCCGCGGTTCCTGCCAACACGCCTCTCAGTGACGGTCGCGATCAGGGCGTAACCCCTGGTCGCTGGACTAGATACTCGTCCGGGCCCCCGGGGCGGGCAATAGTGAGGATTGAGAGAACGCGGTGATCGGATTGTGCGTGTCTCCGACCGGCGCCTTCCGTCGCCGCGGCCCCTCCGGCGGGCGGCCCTGTCCGCCGCGGCGCCCAAGCCCCACGTACGCGGGCGATCGCGAATCCGCGGCCGGTCGGTGGGAGAGCTGAACAATCCGGTCGCTCCGTTCTCTCACTCTTCACTATTGCCCGCCCTGGAGGCCCAGGCGAGTATCTAGTCCAACGACCAGGGCAAATGCCCCGCACAGCGAGCCGAGGAGGGATCGGATGGCATTGCGTGTCGCGGTCGATGTCGGCGGTACCTTCACCGACGTCTGCGTGCTCGGGGAGAACGGGGAGGCGCCCCGCGTGGCCAAGGTGCCGACGACGGCCGAGTCCCCGATCGACGGGGTGATGCGCGGCATCGCCCAGGCCGGTGCGGACCTGGTCGACACCTGGTTCTTCTGCCACGGCACCACCGTCGCCACGAACGCGCTGCTCAACCGGACCTTTCCGCGGGCGGCCCTCGTCACGACCCGCGGGTTCCGCGACGTGATCGAGATCAGGCGGGGAACGAAGGAGGACCTGTGGGACGCCTACAAGGACGTCGCCCCTCCCTACATCGCGCGCCGCGACCGGCTGGTCGTCACCGAACGGGTCGACGCGACCGGCCGGGTGATCGAGCCGCTGGACATGGCCGAGGCCAAGGAACTGGTCGACACGCTCCGGCGCAGGCAGGTGCGGACGGTCGCCGTCTGCTTCGTCAACTCCTACGTGAACCCGGTGCACGAGATCGCGATGCTGGAGTTCCTGCGCGCCGAGCTGCCCGACGTCGCGGTCTCGATCTCCAGCGCCGTCCTGGACGAGATCCTGGAACACGAACGCTTCTCGACCACCGTCGCGAACGCCCTTCTGTCGCCGCTGATCGGCCATTACGCCAGCAGCCTTGAAAAGCGGCTCGCGGAGTCCGGGTACAACGGCCGGCTTCATCTGATGCACGGCGGCGGGGGCGTGATGACGACGCAGGCCGCGCAGAAGCACGCCGCGCGGCTCGCGTCCTCCGGCCTCGCCGCGGGCGCGGTGGCGAGCAAGCACATCGCGCTGGCCTGCGGCTACGAGAACTCACTCGCCCTGGACGTGGGCGGGATGAGCGCCGACATCTCCATCGTCTGCGGCGGTGAATTGAAGGTCGTGCGGAATTGGTCGGTCGACTTCGGACATCCGATCTGCTTCCCGAACCTCGAGGTCCTGACAATCGGAGCGGGCGGCGGCTCGATCGCCTGGGTGGACGACGGCGGCGCGCTTCGCGTCGGCCCGCAGTCGGCGGGCGCGGCCCCCGGCCCCGCCTGCTATGGGCTAGGCGGGACGGCCGCGACGACCACGGACGCCCAACTCGTCCTGGGGCAGATCGACACGTCATTGGCGGCGGGATCGCAGCTTCTCGATGTCGCACTCGCCAAGCGGGCGGTGAGCAAAATCGCCAGGGAGCTCAACTGCTCCCTTGAGGACGCCGCCGTCGGCATACTGCGCGTCGCGTCGGCGAACCTGGCGGACGCTTTGAAGATCCTTTCGATTCGTCGCGGCCAAGACCCGCGCGATTTTGCGCTCGTCGCCTTTGGCGGTGCCGGTCCGATGCACGCGGTCCATCTGGCCCGCGAACTTTCTCTCCCGGCGGTCGTGGTTCCGCCGCATCCGGGTGTCACTTCGGCATTCGGCTGCCTGCTCGTCGATATCAGGCATGACTTCAGCGCGATGTTCATCCGGAACGCGCAGGCTGCCGATCCGTACGAGATCGAGTCGACGTTCCTGAGGCTGGAGTCGCATGCCCGCAAGAGCCTTCTTGAGGACGGAGTCGAGCCCGAACGCATCAGCATGCAGCGGTTCATCGAGATGCGGTACCACGGGCAGTCGCGTTCGATGCCCATCGCCGTGGACCAGCCGGTCCGGGCGATCGGCGGACTGGTCGAGAAGTTCCACGTCCAGCATCGCGAGGAATTCGGGTTCAACCAGGAGCACGGCGACGTCGATCTCTACCAGTTGTCGGTCTCGGCTCTCGGAATCATCGAGAAGCCGCGGTTCGGCGTGCTGAGTTCCGGGACCGGAAAGCCGATCGAACCCGTGGGGCGGCGGATGGTCAGGTTCATCGAGCCGAAGGGCTGGCTGGAGACGCCGGTGTACAGCCGGTCGGACCTCTGCCCCGGCGCGAAGGTCACGGGTCCGGCGGTCATCGCCCAACCCGATTCGACGACGCTGATCCCGCCGGATTGGACGGCGACCGTCGACCAGATGGGCAACCTCCGCATTTCCATGGACGTGGAGGGGGCGGCGCGATGACCACTCAGCGTGTACCGCTTCGGATGATCGAGGACGAGCAGGCGGACGCCCTCGATCCAGTAACCGCCGAGGTCCTCCGGAACGCCTTCATGACCGCCGTCGATCTGATGGCCGAGCAGTTGCTGCGCACCTGCCATTCCTTCGTGATCCACGCGCGGGACTTCTCCGGCGGGCTGTGCGACGCCAACGGCGACACCGTCGCCCAGGGCAGCTCGGACGTCGCCGTGCAGGTGGGAACGTTGCACTTCGCGGCAAAGGCGGTGCTGGACGCCTTCCGCGGCGACATCTGCGAGGGCGACGTATTCATCCTCAACGACCCGTACTCCGGCGGCACGCACTTCAACGACGTCCGCGTCCTGCGGCCGATATTCAGTGACGGTGCGCTGATCGCCGTCGCCCAATGCAACGGCCACTGGGCCGATGTCGGCGGTGCCGCGACCGGCTCGTTCGACCCCAGCGCGACGGAGCATTTCGGCGAGGGCCTTCGCATCACCCCGGTGCGAATCTGGTCACGCGGCCGCTATCTGGCGGACGTCGGACGGCTCATCGCGTCGAATACGCGCTCTCCCGAGGACGCGGAAGGGGATCTGCGCGCCCAGGCCGAGGCGACCCGGGTCTGCGAGCGCGAAGTCCACCGGCTCATCGAACGCTACGGCCGGGGGACGGTCATCGCGGCCTTCGGCGAATCCCAGGCGTATGTCGAAAGGGTCGTGCGCCGCCGCGTGTCGGCGTTGCCCGACGGCTCGTGGGAGGCCGAGGACTACATTGACAACGACCCGAGCGGCGGCGAGGGCCTCGTCCCGATCAAAGTTCGGATGCGCATTTCGGGGAACGGCGTCCACTACGACCTCGGCGGGTCGCATCCCGCCATCGGGAGCTTCCTCAACTCGGCGTTCGGCGGCAGCTACTCGGCCGTGATCGCCGGAACCAAGACGTTCTTCCCCGACGTACCGCTCAACTCCGGCTTCTACCGGGCCCTCACCGTGGACTTCGGCCCGCGCGGGACGGTGGTGAACGCGGCCTGGCCGAGGGCCGTCACCGGGTTCTACGCAGGACCGTACGAGAAGATCGTGAACGCCATATTCCAGATCTGGTCACAGATCATGCCCGAGCGCGCGATCGCCACGTCGTTCAACCTGGAATACGTCCTGCTGGGCGGACGGGACGCGCGTCCGCACGGCCGGGAGCAGTTCATGTACTACGACTGGATGGCCGGGGGCTGGGGCGGGCGCAACGGAAAGGACGGCTCGAACGCCACGGCCTCGATATTCGGAGTCGGGCATGCCCTGCAGTCGACCGAGATGCAGGAGCTCACCTCTCCCATCATGACCCGCGTCTGCGAATTGAAGACCGACTCGGGCGGGCCGGGCGAATTCCGGGGCGGGCTCGGAATGGTGAAGGAGGTGATGCTCACCGACTGCGAGGGGGCGATCCTGTCGTACTGCTCCGACCGCGCCAAATCGGTGATCGTCGGCAGCCTCGGCGGATCGTCCAGTTGCCCGCACGGCCTGTGGATCAACCCGGCCTCCACCGACGAGCGCTACCTCGGGGCCCTGGCGTCCCGGGTGCCGGTCGTCCCCGGCGACTCGCTGGAGCGGCCGTCAGCGGGCGGCGGCGGATACGGCGATCCGCTCCGCCGGGCCCCGCGGTCGGTCTGCGAGGACGTCGTCGACGGCTACGTCTCCATCGAGCGGGCCCGCAAGGACTACGGGGTGGTGGTGGTCCGCGACGCGGGCGACCCGGACCTCTACATGGTCGACGACGTCGCGACCGCCGCCGAACGCCGGAGGCTGCGCGCGACCCGGGCGGGCCTCCTGGAGACCGACCCCGAGCACGTCGCCCAGCGGTACAAGGACGGGGAGCTCACGGCCTATGACCTCGTCCGGCAATACGGCGTGATCGTCGACTGGGGCTCAGGAGAGCTCCTTCCGGAAACCACCAAGAAATATCGCGCGATTCTGCACGAGCGCTGCCGCTCGCACTGGGCCGGCGAGTAGCAGCAACTCATACCGACAATTCACGGTCGTCGCCGACTGGCGTGTTCGGCACGCCGAAAAACGAGAGAGGAACGATCTCACATGGCGCTATTGGAACGATCGAGCTGGTACGACATCGCCCGCGACACGAACTGGACGCCGCGGTACGTCGACATCGACGAGCTGTTCCCGCCGGACCAGAGCGACCCCTACGGCATCCCGATCGAGGAATGGGAGTCGTTCGACGAGCCCTACAAGGTCTCCTACCGCGAGTACGTGAGCGTGCAGCGGGAGAAGGACGCGGGCGCCTACTCGGTGAAGGCCGCTCTCGCGCGGTCCCGCTACTACGAGGACGCCGACCCCGCGTACCTCAGCATGCTCAAGCTGCATTACGGGGCGATCGCCCTGTCGGAGTACGCGGCGTGCCAGTCCGACGCCCGGATGACCCGCTTCTCGAAGGCGCCGGGAATGCGGAACATGGCGACGTTCGGGATGCTCGACGAGATGCGGCACGGGCAGATCCAGCTCTACTTCCCGCACCAGCTCGTGACCCTCGACCGCCAGTTCGACTGGGCCCACCAGGCGCACCACAGCAAGAACTGGGCCGCGATCGCCGGCCGGCACGCGCTCGACGACGTGATGATGACCCGGGACGCCGTGACGACCTCGGTCATGCTCAACTTCGCGTTCGAAACCGGGCTGACGAACATCCAGATGATCGGCCTTTCGGCGGATGCCGCCAACATGGGCGACTTCACGTTCTCCAACCTGATCACGAGCATCCAGTCGGACGAGGCGCGGCACGCGCAGATCGGCACGCCCGTCCTCAAGATCCTCATCAAGAACGGGCGGAAGGCCGAGGCGCAGCAGGCGGTCGACATCGCGTTCTGGCGCATCCACCGGCTCTTCGCGATCCTCACCGGAATCCCGATGGACTACTGGATTCCGCTCGACAAGCGCGACCGCTCCTTCAAGGAGTACATGACCGAGTTCGTCGGCGAGCAGTTCGAGCGGCAGCTGCTCGACCTCGGGCTGGAGCGGCCCTGGTACTGGGACATCTTCCTCGAAGACGTCGAGACCCACCACCACTGCCAGGCCGCCGCGACGTGGGCGTGGCGGAACACGCTGTGGTGGAACCCCACCGGCAACGTCGGCCCCCGCGAGCGGGCCTGGCTGGAGCACAAGTACCCCGGCTGGAACGACACGTTCGGTCAGTACTGGGACGTGATCATCGAGAACATCCGCGCGGGGCACCCCGAGAAGTCCCAGGCGATCGGCATGCCGGCCATTTGCAACATGTGCCAGATCCCGATCTCCAACAAGGGCGGAACGGTCTGGAAGGCCCGCGCCCACCAGCTCGACCACGAAGGCCGGCTGTACAGCTTCTGCAGTTCCGTGTGCAAGTGGATCTTCGAGTTGGAGCCCGACCGGTACAAGACGTTCAACAGCATCGCCGACCGCATGTACAACGGCGAGATCTCCCCGAACACGCCGGAGAACATCCTCAAGTACATGGGCGCCGGCGTCATCAGCCCGGTCGGGACCGACGCGCACGATCTCGCGTGGGCATACGCCTGAAAACGCGCCTGAAAACGCGCCTGAGAACGCGCGTTCCCAGCACCTCAAAGAACGAGAGGAGTCCGAGATGTCGAAGCCCCTTGCGGTGATCGGACGGCTTCAGTACGACGCGCACACCCGGATCATCGACGTCGAGACCGGCTACACGATGGACCAGGTCGTGGAGGCGTGCCTCGCCCCCGCGGTGGGTTACCAGGCCCGCCATCCGAAGCCGGGCGCGACGCTGCTCGTCCGCCCGACGACCGACACCGACGACGCGGAGCCGTTCCCCCGGACGATGACGGTCGAGGAGGCCGGGCTCCGGCACTTCCAGCAGATCGACGTCTTCGTGCCCCAGGACCAATGAGACGCGCCGGGTCCGCCGGCCCTTTCCGTGAAAGGCCGGCGGACCGGCGCTCGGAAGGTGGTGGGCGCGGATGACATCGGCGCCGGAATCTGAATTCCATGAGGTTTGCGCGGAGGACGACCTGTGGGCAGGGGAGATGCGGCTCTGCTCGGTGGCCGGAGTCGAGGTGCTGCTGCTGCGTACAGACGACGGTGACATCTGCGCCCTCCAAAAGAACTGCCCGCATCAGGAGCATCCGCTCGAAAAGGGCGAGTTCGACGGCACGATCCTGACCTGCGGCGCCCATCTCTGGGAGTTCGACGCCTTCTCGGGACGCAGCGTGAATCCCGACGACGCGGAACTGGCCCGGTATCCGGTCAAGGTCGACGGCGGCGCCGTGCTCGTCTCGGTCGAGGGGATCGAACCGAAGCATTCCCACGCCTGACACAGGAGAAAAGATGACCACTACCACGGTGCAGGACAGATCGAATTTCGCGGGTCCGCTGCTTCGCGGCGGCGAGATCTCGGTCGTGGCCGTCGAGGCGATCGAGCTCGACAACCCGGAGAAGGAGATCGTCGTCGAGGATCACCGGACCTATGTGCGCGTCGAGGCGGACGGCGGCCTCGTGATCCGCCGCCAGACGATGGAAATGCTGCTCGGCCGGGCTTTCTCCATGCAGGAACTGGAGATCAATCTGACCGGCTATTCGGGTCAGATCGAGACGCACGACGAGTACATGCGTTGGTACTTCATGACGAAGTCCTGACGGCATTCACAATTAGGAGAGAAACATGAGCGATGCCAACGATGTCGCCAAGCCGTTGAAGACGTGGAGCCACCTCGCGAAGAACCGGCGCCGTCCGACCGAGTACGAGATCGTCTCCACCAAGCTCCTCTGGAGCACCGACGACGACGCGCCCTGGGCCATGGGGCCGGACGTCCCGCTGAGCAAGTGGTACGTCAAATACCGCAATGAATCACCGCTCAGGCACGCCGACTGGGACGGTTTCCGGGACCCCGACCAGCTCGTCTACCGGACCTACAACATGATCCAGGACGGGCAGGAGTCGCACGTCGACGGCCTGCTCGACGACCACAGCAAGAACGAGCACGACAGCGGGCTGTCCGACGAATGGGTCGCGCAACTCGCGCGCCTTTACACGCCGAGCCGCTACCTGCTGCACACGGTGCAGATGTCGACCGCCTATCTCGCGGCGCTCGCCCCGTCCAGCACGATCGAGAACTGCTTCATCTTCGAGTCCGGCGACCATCTGCGCTGGGTCTCCCGCGTCGCCTACCGGACGGCGGAACTCGCCGCCGCCCACCCCTCGGCCGGTTTCGGCAGCGGGGAACGCGCCCGCTGGGAGGACGACGAGGCGTGGCAGGGATTCCGGGAGCTGATGGAGCGCGCCCTCGTCGCCTGGGACTGGGCCGAGCAGTTCGTCGCGGTGAATCTCGTGGCCCGGCCCGCGATCGACGCGGCGATGCTGCGGGCCCTTTCCGCCGTCGCGCAGGAGAACGGCGACACGCTGCTCGCACTGCTGTGCCGCGCCCAGCTCGTCGACGGCGACCGCACCCAGAAATGGTCGCACGCGCTCGTCGAGTACGCCTTGCGGTCGGACGGCCATGGAAAGGCGAACCGCGATCTGATCCGCGGTTGGCTCGACAAGTGGAGCGCGCTCGGCGACAAGGCCATCGACGCCTACTGCCAGGCAATGGTGCCCGGTAGCGATCTCGGCGCGGAGGTGAAGAGGACGGTCGCGAGCGCCCGGGCCTCTCTGGTCGAGGAGCCGGCCGCCGTCGGATGAGCGGACGCGCCGGACCGGCCCGCGTCGCCGGGGCCGGTCCGGTCGCCCCTCGCACATCAGGCTTCTGACCAGCGATTTCGGGATGGAACAAACCGGCTGCGACGCCGTAGAGTGTCGGATGCGCTCCCGTCAACGTGTCGTTTAGGACGAGTGCGATGTTCACAATCGGAGACCTGCAACGCAACGTCGATCTCGGCCTCGAACTGAAGGCCGGGGGCAACCGCGCCACGTCCGCGGAGATCGCCCGCGCCGAGGTGCTGCAACTGGGGCGACTTCCCGCGGCCGAGCATCGCGCGGTGCTGCTGCTCACGAGCGGGCTGGCCGAGGACGCGAGTCCGGGCGGCGCGGAGGCGCTCATCGCCGCCGCGAAGTCGGCGGGCGCGGCCGGCATCGTCCATACGCTGGCGGCGGACGCCGCCCGGCTGCCCGCGGCCATCGTGGAGGCCGCCTCGGCCCACGAACTGCCGCTGCTCTCGGCCCCGGCCAACGCCTCGCTGCGCTCCATCAAGGACGCCGTCAACGAGCGCGTCGCGCGCAGCGAACTCGTCCTCTACCAGCAGTTGCTCACGTTGCAGTCGAGCCTCATCGCCGCCGTGTCGACGCCCGACCCGACTGACTCGCTGCTGCGCCGCCTCGGCGCGCTCGTCAACAGCACGGTGATCCTCTACTACCCCGACGGGCGGCTCCTCGCGGCCACGGGCGACGGCCCGACGAACGTCATCTGGCAGCGCATCGACAAGGCGTCGCAGGAACGGCAGCAGTTCACCGTCGGGCAGTGGTACGTCGTGGCCTCCCTGATCAGCGGACCGGAGGAGGCGCACCGCTGGATCGTGCTGGCGCGGCGCGGCCACCCGACGTCGCAGGAGATCGTGTCCCAGTTGATCACCACCGTCGAGCAACTGCTCGACGTGATCGCCCTCAGCCGCCGCGCCGCAGCGACCGAGGAGGCGCTGCAGCGGGCCGACGTCCTGCAACGGCTGGTATCGAACAACGGCTACGAGAAGTTCGGCTGGGACCATGTCCGCCGTTTCGGATTCGAGCCGCACGGCCCCTGTTTCGTCGCCGCCGTCGCCCTGCCGAACTGGAGCCGGCGCCGGCTCGACCCCGAACTGCATTCGCAGCAGTTGAGGGACGTCACGCAGATCCTGCGCGGCCTCGTCTCCAGTTCCTCGTCGCCGCACCTCGTCGGCTCGCACGAGGGCGTGGCCGTCGTCCTCCTGCAATGCTCCGACACCCGTCTCGTCGACGAGGCCGTCAGCGTCCTCAGCGCACGCGGACTCCAGGCGTCGGCAGGGATCGGCCGGAAAGTGGCGTCGCTGGACCTGATCGGCAACAGCTACCGGGACGCGCGCCTGGCCCTGACCCGCGCGACCGACGTCCCCGCCGTGCAGCGCTTCGAGGACTTCGCCGTCGCCGACATCGCCATCAGCACCGCCGACGAAGACCAGTTGATAAGGCGCTCGCACGACCTGCTCTCCAGGTTGGAGGGCAGCGACCATCTCCTCGAAACGCTGATCGTCTACCTGCGGAACAATCTCAGCATCAACGACACCGCGAACGAGTTGAACATCCACCCCAACTCGGTGCGGTACCGGATCAGCCGGGCCGAAGAACTGATCGGCGGATCGCTGCGCTCACTGCCGACCATCGTGGACGTCTTCCTCGCCGTCCAGGTCATCGCCCGCAACAGGGCGGGCTCCGTCTTCACCCTCAACGAACACCGGACCACCACTCACATCGACGCGGCCCTGGGGTAGCCGGGGAAATTGAATAAAAGGCCGTTGATAGTGATCGACGCCGAAGTTAGCCTCCATTCGAGGTCGGCGTCGGGCCGCCTTTGCGGACGCCGTTTGGCGTGTCCATTTCGCGTGAAGAGGAATCGTATGCGCAGCAGGAATTCCGTTTCCGTCTTAGCCGCCGCGGCGCTCGCCGTCACCGCGGCGTCGGCCGCTCCGGCCGCCGCCGGATCGCGGGCCGCTCACGACCCGATCCAGTTCACAGTCAAGGTCGGGACGGTCACCGGTTCGGGGTGCCCGAAGGACACCGTCTGGGCGGCCGCGCGGGATGATGGAAAGCTCACGGTGAACTACACCGATTACCTCGCGCAGGCGGGCGGTTCGTCGAGACCGGTCGACGCCCGCAAGAACTGCCAGCTCTCCCTGCAGTTGACCGCGCCGCAAGACGTCACCTACGCCATCTCTTCGTCGTACCATCCGATCTGGGCCACGCTGGAGAGCGGTGCGAACGCCACCCTGAAATTCGGCCATTACTTCCAGGGTCTCCCCGGCAACGGGATGGTCGCGCAGACTTTGAACGGGCCCCACGACGACGACTGGAGAGTCGCCTACCAGGAGCCGGCGGACAAACTCCTCTTCCAGCCCTGCGGCGAGCAGCGCAGCCTCGTTCTCACCACCGAACTGCGTGTCGACAAGGGAACTTCGGACCCGTCCAAGACCAGCTTCGTCTCGATGGACTCCCTCAGCGACGGCCCCAGGATCCTCTACGAGCTCACTTGGAAGAACTGCCCGCGCTGAGTCTCCGTAACGATTGCCGCCTACTCTCACCGCAGTACTCGAGCGCAGGGTGACTACGCGCGGAGCAGGGGAAACACACGCCCTGTGCGCGACGACCGATTAGACATGCGGTCGGCACCATCGCCCCATGACACATGTTTCGAGCAGTGAACGTCCCTCCGTAACGCTCGACAGGGCCGCCGAGGTGCTGGCGCCGGGTGACGACGGCTACGCCGAGGCCGCGACGACCCTGTTCGCGAAGGGCACGCCCGACCTGGTGATCCGTCCGCGCGACGCGGCCGGGGTGGCGGCGGCGCTGCGTTACGCGGCCGACACCGGCCTCGCCGTGACGGTGCGGTCCGGCGGGCACAGCATGGCGGGGCTGAGCGCGAGCGGCGGCGGCCTGGTCATCGACACGCGGCGGATCAGCGGCGTGCGCCTGCTGGACCCGTCCTCCGGGCGGGTGCGCGTCGGCGCGGGCGCGACCTGGGGCGCGGTGGCCGACGCCCTGCGCCCGCACGGGCTCGGGCTGACCGCCGGAGACACCAGGCAGGTCGGCGTCGGCGGGCTGACGCTCGGCGGCGGCATCGGCTGGATGGTTCGCAGGCACGGGCTGGCGATCGACAGCCTGGCGGCGGTCCAGATCGTCACCGCGGACGGCCGGCTGATCGGCGCGGACGCCGTCGAGCACGCCGACCTGTTCTGGGCGCTGCGCGGCGGCGGCGGCAACTTCGGCGTCGCGGTCGGCTTCGACTTCATCGCCCACCCGGTCACCTCCGTGCATTTCGGAATGATCACCTACCGGGCCGGTGACCTGCCGGAACTCATCGCCGGTTGGCGCGACCTGATGCGTGCGAGCGACGAGAGGCTGACCACGTCGCTGAGCTTCATGCCCGCGACGCCGGGCCATGCCGGAACCGTCACGCTGGCGTGCTGCTATGCAAGTCCGGACGGCGACGAGGCGGAGGAAGCGCTGCGTCCGTTCAGGGCACTCGCCCCGGTCACCTCCGACGGCGTCAAGGCCATGCCCTACGCCGACATCCTCGAAGACGTCACCTCGATGCCTCCCGGACTGCGAATGGAAGTGCGCAATACCTTCTTCACCACGTTCGACGACGCGCGCGTCGCCGCCGTCGACGAGCTGTTCAGCGGCGGCGGAGCGGCGGTCTCGCTGCGCGCCATGGGCGGCGCGGTCGCGCGCGTCGGCCGGGACGCGACGGCCTTCGCCCACCGCGACGCCGAGGTCATGGCGGCGGCCGCCTTCATGATCCCGGACGCGGCGCCGCCCGGCCTGCGGGACCGGGCGCTGCGCCGCTGGTCCCGGGTGAACGCGCTGGGCTCGGGCGCCTATGTCGGATTCCTCGGCTCGGCCGAACCCGCGGACGTCACCGCCGCCTACCCGCCGGACACCTACCGGCGCCTTGCCGCGGTCAAGGGCCGTTACGACCCCGCCAACGTTTTCCGACGTACGCACAACGTCCTCCCGTCCTGAAGGAGAACACCGAGGTTGCCGCCGCCCGTCCGGCCATGGCCGCAGACGGACTACGGAGAGGCCGAGTCCGGCCACGATCTGTCACCCGAATGCTTTCTGTGACACCTTTCGAGCGGGGCGTGGGCGAAGGGGGCTGGCATGGCGGTGGGCGGCGGCGGATCCGACAATATTGATCGTTTAGCGGCGACCACTTCGACGTCGACTCCGGCGGCGGGCCCGAACTGCGACGCGGAGGTGCTCCGCGCCCTTCTCGACTGGGAGGAGAACGGCGCCGACCCGGACGAGCGAATCGACGTGTTCGTCACTTTCGACGGCGATCCCGAGGCGCTGGCCGAAGCCGGTCTCGACGCCGGTCACGTCCACGGCGACCTCGTCACCGGGTCGATCGCCCTCGCCTACGTCGGCGGGCTCGCCGCGACGGCCGGCGTCCGCTGGGTGGCCGCGTCCGCGCGCACGCGGCTGCACATCGACCGCAGCATGAGCGAGATCAAGGCGACCACGCTCCGCGCCAGTTCGCCGCCGTACAACGCGGGCGGCGTCCCCGGACTCACTGGGAAAGGCGTCCTGGTCGGCATCATCGACAACCGCCTCACCGTCACCCATCCCACATTCAACGTGCCGAACATAACCCCGCCGAAGTCGCGCATCATCGGTTACTGGGACCAGTTCTCCACGCCCGGCGCGGGGCAGAAGCCGCCGAGCGGATTCGGATTTCCCGCCGGGTTCAACTACGGAGTCTGGTGGAACGAGGCCGCCGTCGCCGACGTCGTCGCGAACAACCGCATCGGCGCGATCTGGACGAGCGCCGAGTTCGACCACGGCACGCACGTCGCCGGTATCGCCGCGGGCAACGGGTCCGGAAGGGACGGCCTTTTCGCGCCGTTCACCTTCGTGGGCGTCGCGCCCGAGGCGGACATCGTCTTCGCCAATTCGGCCACGCTCGTCTCCAGCAGGGCCGTCAGCGAGGCGGTCGCGCTGTTCCACCAGATCGCGTCGCAGCGCGGGCCCGCGGGCGTCCCCTGCGTCATCAACATGAGCTTCGGCACGCACGAGG
Organism: Actinomadura decatromicini; assembly: GCF_008121305.1. Taxonomy (NCBI): domain Bacteria; kingdom Bacillati; phylum Actinomycetota; class Actinomycetes; order Streptosporangiales; family Thermomonosporaceae; genus Actinomadura; species Actinomadura decatromicini. Next base: position 1,227,592 of record NZ_VSRQ01000002.1, read on the forward strand.
GGGCGCGCGACGGGTCGTCCGCGCTGGAGCTGGCGATCGACAAGCTCATGCACGACGCGAACGGCGATCCCGTCCCCGGGCGGGCGATCGTCGTCTCCGCAGGGAACGAGGGCGACGTCCGCCGCCACGGCCGCAAGACCATCAACGCCTTCGCCAACGTGTCGTTCCGGCTGGAGGTCGAAGAGATCGTCTTCCCCAACGGCACCAAACTGTCCGACGACCGCGTCGACGACCAGCTCTACTTCTGGTACGACGGCGCGGCGCGGATCGAGTTACGTGTCACCCCGCCCCGGTCGACCCCGAGCGCGTGGACGCAGCCCGGCCAGCAGAGCGTGATCTCCATCGGCGGGACGCCGGTCGCGACCGTCGTGTCCCCGCCGCAGCCCGACCCGAACAACGGCAAACGCAAGATCGACGTCACGCTCAAGGGCCCCGTCCGCAAGGGGACGTGGACGATCGAGCTGCACGAGATCGGCGGCACGGCCGGGACGGTCGACGTGTGGGTCGAGCGGGAGAACATCGACCTGTGGCCGCAGCTCGCGTTCGGCGACAACATCACCGACAACACGGTGACCTCGCCGTCCACGGCCCGCAGCGTCGTCGCGGTCGGCGCCTACGTGTCCGAGCCGGGGGCGAACTTCAGCGCCTACGGCTCGATCGCGGAGGGTTCGAGCCGCGGCCTGGACGCCGCGTCCGGGGTGCCGCCCGACCGGGTCCGGCCCCACCTCGTCGCGCCCGGCCGCCGCATCATCTCCTCCGCGGCCTCGCAGGAGACGCACCCGGACGACATCAAGGCCCGCTTCGGCGGGTGGCTGCTCAACCGCCACGTCATCTTCTCCGGGACGAGCCAGGCCGCACCGCACGTGACGGGAGTCATCGCGCTGATGTTCCAGAAGAACCCGACGCTCACCTACCGCGACGTGCAGCGGATCCTCGCCGCGACGACGAAGAAGGACCACATCCCGCCCGAGCTCGTCCTGCCCAACGCGGTGTGGGGCGCGGGCAAGCTCGACGCCGCGGCCGCGCTGGCGGCGACCCCGTGAGCGCGTCATGAGCGAGGCGGGAACGTTCGAACGGGTGGCGGCGCTGATCGGCGACGCCCTGCTGCCGCTCGCCAGGGCCCTCGCCGATCCGGGCGAGCTGCTGGTCGAGTTCGGCGTCGCGATCAACGACGACGCGCTCGCCGGGCTCGCGAGCGCCGCCGCCGGCACGGCCCGCGCGGTCGAGGACCTCGGCAACTTCGTCACCGCGCTGAACGTGGCGATCAAGGTCGACGACTCGATCGGGATCACGTCCAACGGAGCGGCGGTCGCGCAGCGGATCGACGCCGTCCTGAACGGGCTGGCGAGCGTGCAGACCGGCGTGACGGCGGCGCTGAACTCGCCTTCGGTCACGCCCGCGCAGCGCGTACGGGCCCAGGCACTGCTGAACGATCTGCCCGGCCGGATCGTCACCCGCCTGATCGTCGACCGGTTACGGGTGCGGCTGCCCAAGTTCACGATGCTGCTCGCCGCGTCCGGGCTGCTCGAAGGGCTCGACGTCCCGGGCGACGCGGCCGACCCCATGTTCCCGCCGCACTTCTCGTGGACGATCCGCTGGGACCGGATCGGACGCTTCCTCGGTCAACCGCTGTCGCTGCTCCGCGACGCCTACGGCCTCGGCACACCCGGCTTCGACGGGAAGGTGCTGCTCCAACTCCTCGCCCAACTGCTCGACACCGGGGACGGCCGTCTCGACCGTTCCTACATCGCCACCGGCGCGGGCGGTGTGGGCGCCGTCCTGTTCGGGCCTGGGCTCATCGTCGGCGTGCGCGACGGCGGCCTCGCCTTCCCGACCCGGCTCGGCATCACCGGCAAGGCGACGCAGAAGTTCCCGCTCGGCGAACGCACCGTGTTCAGCGTCGGCGTCGACGGCACGGTCACCGCGGGCTCGGAGGTGCGCCTCTCACCAGCGCTGGGCGTGACGATCGTGCCCCCGCAGGGTGCGCCCTCGGCCGCGCTCAACGCCACGGCCGCGTTCACCGTGGGCAAGGCCGGTGAGCCGATCACCGTCCTCGGCGACACGCGGCTCGGCGGGCTGACCTTCGAGACGGCGAGCCTCGCGCTGTCGCTCAACGCCAAGGCGAGCGCGGACGGCACCGCGACGGCGGAACCGTCCGCCCAGGTGGAGGTCACCGGCGGCCACCTCGTCATCGACCTGTCCGGCGCGGACGGCTTCATCGGCAAGCTCGTCGGCGCGAGGTTCGAGACCGGGTTCGACCTGCGGCTGCTGTGGACGCCCTCGGCCGGCGTCCGGCTGGAGGGCAGCGAGACGCTCGAACTCGCGCTGCCCCTGCACCTGAAACTCGGCCCGCTGGAGATCACGACACTGCACCTGAGCGTCGGCCTGCCCGCCGACGGCTCGCTGCCGATCGAGGTGTCCACCGACTTCAAGGGCGCGCTCGGACCGATCCAGGCGTCGGTCGAGCGCATCGGCATCGTTGCGAAGCCGCGCTTCCCGGCCGGGGGCGGCAACCTCGGCCCGGTCGACTTCGCGCTCGGGTTCAAGCCGCCGAAGGGCGTCGGCCTGGAGATCGACACCGGGATCGTGGTGGGCGGCGGATACCTGTCGTTCGACCCGGACCGGGGCGAGTACTCCGGCGCGCTGGAGCTCGAGTTCGCCGGGTTCATCGACGTCAAGGCGATCGGGCTGATCAGCACGCGGATGCCGGACGGCAGGCCGGGCTTCTCGCTGCTGATCGTCCTCACCGCCGAGTTCGGCGGCGGCGGGATCCAGCTCGGGTTCGGGTTCACCCTGCTCGCGGTCGGCGGCATCCTCGGCCTGAACCGCCGGATGGACCTCGCGGCGCTCGTCGAGGGGGTGGCGAGCGGGGCGATCGAGTCCGTGATGTTCCCGCGCGACGTGGTCGCGAACGCGCCGCGGATCATCAGCGACCTGCGGAGGTTCTTCCCGCCGGAGGACGGCCGGTTCCTCGTCGGGCCCATGGCGAAGATCGGCTGGGGCACGCCGGCGCTGGTCAGCGTCTCGCTCGGCGTGATCATCGAGATCCCGCCGGGCAACATCGCCATTCTCGGCGTGCTGAAATGCGTCCTGCCGAGCGAGGACGTGCCGCTGCTCAAGCTCCAGGTCAACTTCATCGGCGCGTTCGAGGTCGACAAGTCGCGGCTGTGGTTCTACGCGCAGCTGGTCGACTCCCGCGTCCTGACCATCACCATCGACGGCGGGATGGGCCTGCTCATCAACATGGGCGACGATCCCGACTTCGTCCTCTCGGTCGGTGGGTTCCACCCGTCGTTCAAACCGCCGCCGCTGCCGTTCCCGATCCCGCCGCGCGTGTCGCTGGACATCCTGAACGCGCCGGGACGCCTCATCCGGGTGTCCGGCTATTTCGCGGTCACCAGCAACACCGCCCAGTTCGGCGCGAAGGCGGAACTGCGGCTCGGCTTCGACGACTTCGGCATCGAGGGGCACCTCGCCTTCGACGCGCTCTTCCGGTTCTCGCCGTTCGCGTTCGTCATCGAGATCTCCGCGGGCGTCTCGCTGAAGGCGTTCGGGGTCGGCCTGTTCAGCATCGACCTGCGCTTCCAGCTGGAGGGCCCGTCACCGTGGCGGGCGCACGGCCGCGGCTCGATCTCCCTGCTGTTCTTCGAGATCTCCGCCGACTTCGACATCTCGTGGGGCGAGGAGCGCACCACCACGCTGCCGCCGGTCGCGGTGCTCGAACTGCTGGAGCGCGAGGTCCGCAAGCCCGAGGGCTGGCAGACCCGGCTCCCGGCGGGCGGCACGAACCCGCTGGTCACGCTGCGGCGGCTGCCCGAGGGCGACGAGCTGGTGCTGCATCCGCTCGGCACGCTGTTCATCCATCAGCGGGCCGTGCCGCTCGACGTCCGGATCGACCGGGTCGGCGCGCAGCGGCCGAGCGACGGCAAGCGGTTCAGCGTCGCGCCGGTCGCGGGCAGCGGGCTGGAGCGGGCGTCGGTCACGGACGACCAGTTCGCCATGGCCCAGTTCCAGGACATGGACGACGCGGCGAAGCTGTCCCGTCCCGCGTACGAGAAGCAGGACGCCGGGATCGAGCTGACCGCCGAGAAGGGCGCGATCGCCTCGCCGCGCGTGGTCCGGCGCAGCGCGCGCTACGAGATGCACATCATCGACAGCAGGCCGCCGAGACCGGCCGCGGCACGCATGGCCGCCGCGGACGCACCCGCCGCACGCCGCACGCCGAAGCTTTACAGCCCGCCTCCGGCGGTGTTCGGCCAACTGCTGGAGGGCAGCAGCACCGCGCGTTCGCCGCTCTCGCAGCGGGAGGCACGGCTGCGGCAGCCCTTCCCGGCGGACGAGACCGTCCGCGTCACCGGCGATCGCTTCGTCGTCGCCTACCGGCGCAACAACCGGCAGGCGTTCCCGCCCGCCGCGACGGGCTCCACCACGTCGAGCTTCCGCAGCGCGGCGACCGCCGCCGACGCCATGGCCGACTGGATCCGCGCCGACCCGACGCTCGCCGGGCAGGTGCACGTCCTGCCGCAGGCCGAGGTCGGCGGGGGCGCGGCGGCCCAGCCGGGGACGTGGTCGGTGGCGGGCCCGCCGCCGTCCGCCGTCGCGGGCGCCGACGCGGTCCGGCTGACCGGCGGCAAGGTGCTCGTCGCGGGCGGAGCCGACGCCACCGGGAAGGCCGTGGCGACCGCCGCCCTGTACGACCCGGTCGCGGCGGCCTGGGCGGACGCGACCCCGCCGCTGGCGACGGCCCGGCGGCGGCACACGACGACGAAGCTCGCGGACGGCCGGGTCGTGGTCGCGGGCGGGCTCGGCGCCGACGGCGCGCCGCTGGCCTCGGCCGAGATGTTCGAGCCGGTGGCCGCCGCGTGGAGCACTCCGCAGGGCCTGCACACCGCCAGGCACGGCCATTCCGCCACGGCGACGGGCGACGGGCTGCTCGTCGCGGGCGGCACCGGAGCCCGCGGCGCGGCGCTCGCGTCGGCCGAGCTGTACGACCCCGACACCGCCACCTGGGCCGAGGTCGCGCCGATGGGCTGCGCCCGCACCGGCCACCAGGCGGTCCCGATCGGCGGCAGGGTGCTCGTCATCGGCGGCGCGCTGCCGACCGGCGAGGGCGAGCGCGCCCTCGCGTTCTGCGAGATCTACGACCCGGCCGCCAAGACGTGGACGCCGACCGGCAGCCTGCTCACGCCGCGGAAGGGCCACCAGGCGACCGTGCTGAGCGACGGCCGGGTGCTGGTGACCGGGGGAGACGCGGTGCCGTCCGTGCCGTACCGCGTGGACGGCCTGGCGTCCGCCGAACTGTACGACCCGGCCACCGGCGCCTGGACGCGCGTCGCCGACCTCCCCGGCGGCGGCCGCAGCGGGCACCGGAGCGTCCTGACGCCCGCCGGTGTCGTCGTGATCGGCGGGACGGGACGGGCCCGCGCGACCGCCGGTTACCGCGACGCCGTCGTCTTCGACCCCGGCTCCGGCGCCTGGACGGCCACCGGCCGCCTCGGCACCGGCCGCTGGGACTTCCCGGCCGTCGACCTGGCGGATGGCCGGGTGCTCGTGGCGGGCGGCCTGGCCCTGGCCGGGGCCGCCGCGCCCGGCCCCGATCCCGCCGAACTCGCCGCCACCGCCGAGATCTACCTCCCCTGAGGAAGGGTGTGACGAGATGACCGCTGCCACGCTGGCGGCCGCCGACGCCTGGTCGTCAGCTCCGGACTACGTCGCGGCGGTGAGCTGGTCCGGCCAGCACGACGCCGCCGTGGTCCTCAAGGACGGCAAGAAGGTGCTGGTCGCGGGCGGTGCGGACGCCGCGTCCGCCGCCGTGCGGCAGAGCGCCGTGTTCGACCTCGAGCAGGGCACGTGGTCGGCGCCCGTCCTGCTCGGCTCGGCCCGGCAACTGCACGCCCTGACCCTGCTGCCGAGCGGGAAGGTACTGGTCACCGGCGGCAGGGGCGGTCCCGGCGCGCCCGCGCTGGCCACCGCCGAGCTGTACGACCCGGCGCAGGGCACCTGGACGGCGACCGCGCATCCGATGGCCGCCGCCCGCTGGGGGCACAGCGCGGTGCTGCTGTCGAACGGCCAGGTCCTCGTCGCGGGCGGCAGTACGACCAGGTCGGGCGGCACGGTGACGGCGGTGCGCTCGGCCGAGCTGTTCGACCCGGCGGACGAGACGTGGACCGCCGCGAAGGACATGACCGACGCCCGCACCGGGCACACCGCCGTCGTCCTCCAGGACGGCAAGAAAGTCCTCGTCTGCGGCGGAAGCGTCCCGGTGGGGACGGGCGACGACCCGGCGCTGGCGTTCTGCGAGCTCTACGACACCGACGCCAAGACCTGGACGCCGACCGGCAGCCTGCGCCATCCGCGCAGCGCGCACACCGCGACGGCGCTGTCCGCGACCAGCGTGCTGGTCGCCGGTGGCAGCGCGCCCGGAGCGTCCGGCGACGGCGGCTTCGACCCGTTCGCCCGCGCCACAGCCGAGGTGTACGACCTGACCCAGGGGACCTGGCAGGAGACCGCGCCGATGCCCGCCGGACGATCGTCGCACCGCGCGGTCTCGCTCGGCTCGGGGAAGGTCCTGGTGGTCGGCGGCGCCGACGACCTCCACGACGAGGCGGGCTACCGCAGCGCCCTGGAGTACTCCGCCGGAGCCTGGACGAAGGTGGCGGGCCTCGCCGAAGGGCGGTGGGGCTTCGCCGCCGCTGCCTCCGGCGCGAAGGTGCTCGTCGCGGGCGGCGTGGCCCGTACCGGGCTGGCGTCCGCCGCCGGGCAGGGCGCCGAGCTGACCAAGTCGTCCGAGCGGCGCGGGAGCGGTGCGTGAGCGCGAACGCCTACTCCTTCCTGCCCTGGCTGCGCACCGGCCTGACGACGCGGATCACCCAGCCGCCGGGCACCGCGCCCCGGGCCACGATCAACGTCCGGTTGAAGCTGACCGGGGACGCGCTCAAGGACGGCGACGACCCGCCCAGCCGCCTCGTCGAGCAGCCGTTGCAGATCTACGGCCCCGGCGACGTGATCGGCGTGGACCCGCGGGCGATCTCGCGGGTCGAGCCGCTGCCGTCCATCGCCACGTTCGAGCCCAACTACCTCGCGCACATCGAGTTCTACGACGAGGTCTTCCCGTGGCGGTACAGCCCCGCCCCGCCGGACGGCGGCACGAAGCGGCTGGCGCCGTGGCTCGCCTTGATCGTGCTGGCCGGGACCGAGTTCAAGGAGCAGCCCGGCGGCGGCCCCCTGCCGTCCATCAGCGTCACCGACCCGCGAGCGCTGCAACCGGCCGCCGAGCTGGGGGCGTGGGCGCACGTCCACGTCAACGGCGAACTCGACATCCCGCTCGCGATCGACGATCCGAACGACATGGGCGCGGCGCTGGCGAACCTCGGCCGGGTCCTGCGCGACGCGCCGGACAGCGCGTGCTCACGGGTGGTCTGCCCGCGCCACCTCTCGCCCAAGACGACCTACGACGCGTTCCTGGTGCCCGCGTTCGAGACGGGGCGGCGCGCCGGGCTCGGCCTCGCGCCGGGCGCGATCCCCGCGATGACGCCGAGCTGGGGCGTGCCGCAGACCGTGGCCACGGGCCAGTTGCCCTACTACCACCGCTGGTCGTTCACCACGGGCGAGGTGGGCGACTTCGAGTACCTCGTCCGGCTGCTGAAGCCGCTGGAGGCCAAGGAGCCGGTCGGCCGCCGGGACATGGACGCGCACCGCAGTCCCGGCTTCGGCCTGCCCGGCGTCACGACGCCGACCCAGCCGGACGGCGTGCTGAAGCTCGGCGGCGCGCTGCAACTGCCCGACTCCGACGCGAACCCCGACGAGTGGGAGAACTGGGACAACTACTACAAGCTGCGGCCGCCGCCCGCGCCGCAGTACCCGAACCAGTGGCAGCGGGCGATGGCCGGGCTGATCAACCTGGCCGAGGCGTACCAGCACCAGCCGCCGACGACGGCGAACGCCGCGCTCGCGCCGCACGTCTCCGGCCTCGCGGCGCAGCCCGACCCGGTGATCACGCCGCCGCTGTACGGGCGCTGGCACGCGCTCACGCCGCAGCTCCTCGTCGACGGCGACGGCCATCCGGTGAGCGACGACGTCCTGCGCGACTGGGTGCACCGGCTCAACCTCGACCCGCGCTTCCGGGTCGCCGCGCAGTTCGGGGCGCAGGTCGTCCAGAAGCGGCAGGACGAGCTGATGGACGCCGCCTGGAACCAGCTCGGCGAGGCCCAGCGGGCGAACGAGAGGATCCGGGCGGCGCAGCTTGCGCGCGAGGTCGGGAACCGCCTGCACGACAAGCACTTCGAACCGCCCGCCGTCCCCGCGGCGCCGCTCGCCGGCGACGCCGAGCCGCCGCCGCTGCCCTCGGCCAGGACGCTGACGCTGACCGCCCCCGCGCACGGACGAGTGGTCGAACGCGCCCCCGAGCGCGGTCTCGCCGCCCTCGGCGAAGGTCTCGCGGGCCTCGGCGAGCAGCTGGCGGTCGGGTTCAAGGTGGCGCGCAGCCGGGTCGCGGCGGCCCCGGTGTCCCCGGCGATGCGCCGGATCACCCGGCCGGGCTCGCGGCTGATGAGGACGCTCCAGTTCCCGGAGGTCAGGCCCGCCGAGACGCTCGTCTCGCGGATCGACGAGCTGGAGGTCACGGCCGCGTCCCCGAAGGGCACCCCGGCGGCCGTCGTCACCCCGGCGGAGCTGGACGCGCGGCTCCCGCCGAAGCCGCCCGGCGACCCGGTCGACGTCCTCGCCCGCAACCCGCTGTTCGAGCTGCGCGAGTACGGCGATGCCGCCACCACGCCGGTCGGGGACCACGACAGCGCGGAGGCCGCCGCCTACAAGGAGGCGCTGCGGGAGCTGTACGCGGGCTGGGGCGACGCCGCGACGGGCGGCCACGTCGAGGACCCGCCGAAGCTCGGCGTGGTCGACGCGACCGCCGACATGATGACCGGCCTGCGCTCGGACAAGACCGTCGTCGACAACCTGATCGCCTCGATGAACCTGCCGGAGCGCCTCAGGCCCGTGAGCGGCGAGCTGACCGAGCTGACCGAGGTCATGGCCTACCCGGTGTTCGACATGCCGATGTACGAAGACCTGCTGAAGATGTCGGTGGACACCTTCGTGCCGAACCTCGGGCTGATCCCGGCGAACTCGATCACCCTGCTGGAGAACAACCGCCGGTTCATCGAGTCGTATCTGGTCGGGCTCAATCACGAGATGGCGCGGGAGATGCTCTGGCGCGAATTCCCGACCGACATGCGCGGCACGCCGTTCAGGCAGTTCTGGGACCCGAGGGCGGCGATGTCCCAGCCGGGCGAGTCCACGGCGAAGCGGCGCGAGCGGCTGTACGACATCCCGCCGATCCACAAGTGGAGCACGACCACTCCGCTGGGCGGGAACAGCCGCCGGAAGAACGACCTCGTGCTGCTCATCCGTGGCGAGCTGCTCAAGAAGTATCCGAACGCGGCGATCTACGCGCACAAGGCCGTCTGGCCCCTCGTGCGCGGCGTGCCCGACACCAGCGGCGAGCGCGAGCTCGCGAAGCTCCCGGAGAACCTGCCCCCGCCGCCGGACCTGGTCAAGCTGCCGATCTACGAGGCCAAGGTCGAGCCGGACGTCTACCTGCTCGGCTTCGACCTCGACGCCGACGAGGCGCGCGGGAAGGGCGGCGACCTCGGCTGGTTCTTCGTGATCAAGGAGCGTCCGGGCGAGCCGCGGTTCGGCGTGGACGAGGCGCAGCCCGGCGGCCCGGTCCCCGTCGAGGTGTGGAACGACCTGACGTGGGACGGCGTGGACCCGCACGACCGGCACCGCTTCATCCAGTTCGACGCCGACATCAAGGTCGTGCTCGCCGAGTTCAACGGCGACGAGGACGACCAGGAGAAGGCGGAGCAGCGCCGGGACGACGAAAAGATCCTCGTGGGCTGGCGGTCCGACATCAGTTCGGCGGACGTCGCCTACATCCTCTTCCAGGCACCGGTCCTGGTGGCCGTACACGCGCAGGAGATGCTGCCGGATGCCCGTCCTAAGCCTTGACTTCCCGGTGCTGCTCGGCCCGGTCCGCGTGGAGACGCGGTTCACCCGCGACGAGCTGCTGGTCCGGGTCTTCCCCGACGAGTGGGCGATCGACAAGTTCGAGCCCCGCCCCACCCGCGCCGAACTCGCCGCGCTGGACGCCTACTGGACGGGGCTGTGGGCGTCCGGCGGGGCGGCGGTGGGGGAGCAGGCCGCCTGGCACGAACTGGTGGCCCGCGTCCCGGCCGGACGCGCCGGATGGCTGCTGCAAGGCCACGGTCCGGCCAACCCGGCGGACCGTCCGACCGGGGTGCCGCCGACGACGACCGTCCTGGTGATCGTCAGCGCCGCGCCGCCCGCGGCGAACGACCGCCAGCCCGCCGTCGCGTACTGGACGGCCGTCTGGCGCGCGCACGGCGACCGCGCCAAGCTGCGGGACGCCGACATCGCGCTGCTCGCGGCGGTCGGGAAGACCCGGGCCGACGCGATCCGGGCCCGCCGTCCACAGGGTGTGGACAGCGCGCCGGTCACCAGCGGCGACGACGTCGTGGTGTCGTTCCTCGTCCTGCCGCCGCCCGCCGCCGACCAGATCGCGCCGCAGTCCTGGACGGTCGCCGCGAAGGCGACGCTGCTGCCCGACCGGTTCGTCGCGTTCGGGTACGTGAACGGCACGCAGGTGTTCTCGAAGCCCGGCGGCCCGGTGCGGGCGGAGCTGGCGGTCAGCCCCGACCCGGGCGAGGCGAAGGCGAACCAGCTCAGGATCGACGAGACCACGGGCGCGTTGACCGTGCCGCCCGCGCTGCGCTGGCTGACCGACTTCAACGAGGCCGTCAACGCCGGGATGGGGATCCGGATCCCCCTCCAATCCGCGTTCCAGAACGGCGTCGACCGGCTCGTCGTGCTGGGCCTGCGGGAGCAGGTCACACCGGAGCAGTCCGCGACGGCGCTCGGCGGGCTGCTCACTCGCCAGCTCCGCAGCCCGGCCGGGTTCAGCCTGCTGCCGCAGGGCACGCCGACGAACAACACCGAGCAGGCCCCGGCGGGTCAGGACGCCAAGGCCGAGGCGGAGGCGGGGTTCGCGACGGCGGCCGGGTTCGCCGCCACCGCCGCCGACTGGACGACGAAGACCGACGGCGAGTGGTTCGCCGAGCTGCTCGGCCTCGACCCGGCGGTGCTCGCCGGGGTGCCGAACGCCGAGGGCACCGACCGCCGCGACGCGCGGGCCGCGCACACCGCGCTGTGGCCCGCGACCTGGGGCTACTACCTGCGGTCGCTGCTCAATGGTGTGCTCGGTGACGACCAGATCGCGCAGACCAGGTCGTTCTTCCTCGCGCACGTGTCCGGACGCGGCCCGCTCTCCGCCGTGAAGATCGGCCGCCAGCCGTACGGGATCCTGCCGACGACCGTGTTCTCCCGGCTGGCCTGGCCGGACGCGGCGAAACACCGCAAGGCGCTGAACGTCGTCCTCACGGAGGCGTCGAAGGACTGGCACAACGCGCTCGCACACGTCACCCACCTGGACGGCACGGCCGACGACCCGCACCAGGCGCTCCTGGACATCCTTGCGCTCCACCCGACGTCGGCGGAGTTCCACCAGCGCTACGCGCAGAGCGTCGAGGACGTCTTCAACCGCGAGAACCTCCGCGCGCTCGGCCCCCAGGTGAAGGACGCCCTGGAGCGCCAGCTGACCATGCCGCAGCCGATCCGCGCGCTGCTCGCCCGGTTCGGCCGTCCGACGAGCGACCCGGCGGCCGACCCCGACCTGCTGCGGCGGCTGTTCACCGACGTCCACCATCCGCTGCTGGCCCCGCTGGTCGACGACCGTCCGCTGTCGGAGACCGATCCGATCCGCGCGTACACCGGCGACGGCCGCAACTACCTGAGCTGGCTCGCCGACAACGCCCGCGACGACCTGGACAAGGTGCGCGAGGAGAAGGGCTTCCTCGACAACCTGCCGCCGTCCGCGCTGCTGTACCTGCTGGCGCGGCACGCGGTGCTGCTCGGCTGGGCGGAGGCCGCGCGGCGGCTCGCCCTCGCCACGCCGGGCGTCGCGGCGCCCGACGCGCGGGACGCGCCGTTCGTGCACATCAAGATCCCCAGACCGGGCCAGACGATCTTGAGCGAGAGCCGGTACCGCACGCTCTACTCGACCGACCCGGCGATGACCGGCGGCCAGTCCGTGCTGGTGCACGAGTACCTCCGCACGGTGCTCGGCACCCACCCGGCCACGGCGGAACTCGACGAGCAGACCAAGGCGCTCGGCCTGCTCGCCGGGCTGCCCACCGCGCGGCTGGAGCGGGTGCTCGCCGAGCACGTCGACTGCGCCACCTACCGGCTCGACGCCTGGCGGCTCGGGCTGGCGAACGAGCGGCTGGCCGAACTGCGGTACGGCCCCGGCGGCACGGACGCCCCGAAGCGCGGCGTCCATCTCGGCGCGTACGGCTGGCTGGAGAACGTCGCCCGGCGGACGAGCGACGAGGTCGACCACGTCACGCCGCCCGCCGACCTCGCGACCGTGTTCGGGACCGCGCCGATCCCGCTCGACCCGGCCAACGGCGGCTACGTCCACACGCCGTCGCCCGCCCACGCCCGCACGGCCGCCGTGCTCCGCGCCGGATACCTGGCCAACAGGACGCCGGACACGAGCGCGTTCGCGGTGAACCTCAGCTCCGAGCGCGTCCGGCTCGCCCTCACGATCCTGGACGGGATGCGCCAGGGCCAGTCGCTCGGCGCGCTGCTCGGCTACCGCTTCGAGCGCGGCCTGCACGACCGCCGCGCCGGGCTCGACCGGTACATCGCCGGGCTCCGGCTGAAGTTCCCGCTCCGCGCCAACAAGATCGACGAGACCGTCCCGGCGCCGGACGATCCCGCCCGGCCGCGCCGCGTCGAACAGGTCGAGGCCCGCAACGTGATCGACGGGCTGGCGCTGCTCCGGCACGTCAACGCGCTGCCCGCGGCCGACCAGCCCTACCCGTTCGGCTTCACCGACCTGCAACCCGCCGACGCGGGCGTGGTCGGCGACATCGGCAAGGAGATCGACGCGCTCCGCGACGTGCACGACGCGCTCGCCGACCTCGCCGTGGCCGAAGGCACCCACCAGGCGTTGCAGGGCCATCCCGAACGCGCCGCGGCGACGCTGGACGCCTACGCAAAGGAGGGCGTCGCGCCCGCACCGTCCGTCGTGGAGACGCCGCGCAGCGGCACCACCCTGACGCACCGCCTCGGCCTCCAGCTCATGGCGGGCCGCCCGCCCGGCAGCGGAGCGCCGCGCGGCATGGCCGAGCCGGGCGTGAACGCCTGGCTGCCCGCCGTCCTGCCGAACCCCACGTCGGTGGCCGCGCTGGTGACCTGGCGGGATCCGGGCGACGGCACGAAGAAGCAGCGGCTCGTCACCCAGCAGGAGACCGGGCTCGAACCGATCGACCTGCTCTGGGCGCTGCGCCCGGCCGACGAGGCCGCGATGACCGACCTGGACGACCGGATCCTCGGCGTCGTCATCGAGCAGGCGAAGCCGCGCCCGGACGTCGAGCTGACGATCGAGTACACCACCCGCATCTCCGACCAGAACGGCCCCGGATTCGCCGGGAAGATCGGCTTCTTCGAGCTGTCCCCGCTGGTCGCGGCCCTGCGGACGCTGCTGACGACCGCGCGGCCGCTGCGTCCGAGCGACCTGGCCCCGGCCGCCGGGAGCGCGCCGCCCGACCGGGCCGCGGACGACGCCGTGTCGCTGCCGCGCGAACGTCCGGCCAAGGTCCTGGACGCCCTGACCGACCTGAGCGACGACGTCGCCGACTTCATCGCCGACCTCGGGCCGCTGTACCCCGAGGGCGCTGACCCGGCCCGCGCCGCGCTGGTCAGCGGGATCGACACGTTCCTCACCCGGTACGCGAAGCTGACCGTGACGGCGGGCGGGTTCGGGCTCGTGCGCAGCGGGTGGGGCGAGCTGGCGCTGTGGCGGCGCGGGGTGTTCACCGCCGTCCTGGCCGCCGTCGCCGAGGTCGCCGCGCGGATGACCCGCGCGCTCGCCTCCGCCGACGCGCTGCTCGACCAGTACGACCACCTGCCGGCGTCCACGCCCGCCGAGCAGCGGTTCACGATCCTCCAGCAGGCCGAGGGGCTGCTCACCACCAAGCCGGGCCCGCGGCCATCGACCCCGCGCGAGCTGCGCGACCGGGTCGGCCGCCTGCGCTCCCGCTTCGCCGACCGCCTCAAAGACCTGAACCAGATCGCCAAGACTCAGAAGACGACGTTGAGCGGCCTGCTCGGCGACGTCGCGGCGCTCCTGCCGCTGACCGACGTCGATCCGGCCGGGCTGGACCTCGCGCCCTTCCAGGACCAGGTCGTCGCGTACGGCAGGGACCTGCTCACCCGCGCGGGGCGGTTGAAGGACGAGCTGTCCGCGCGCGGCGACACCGCGACCAAGGCGCTGGCCGTCTACGACAAGGCGATCCCCGGGCCCGACCGGGTGGGCGCCGCGATCGACGCGCTCAAGGCGCTGCTCGGCGAGGACGTCCTCGCCGTGCCCCAGTTCACCCCGCCCGGCCCGCTCCTCCAGCAGTGGAGCAAGGCGCGCAACGACGGTGACAAGCTCGTCGCGCACCTCTCGCCCGCCCGCGACTTCCCGGTCGACGACTGGCTGCACGGGATGGCCCGCATCAGGGAGAAGCCGCGGCTGTGGGAGAAGACCCTAATGCTCGCCAGCGGGCTGCTCGGGCCCGGCGGGCTGCTCGGCGTCCTCGGCTGGAAGGAGCCGCCGCTGACGCCCGTCCAGTTCCCGTACGTCGCGGGCGACCACTGGCTGGCCATGGAGTTCGCGAAGGACCCGAATCTGCCCGACCAGCTCGCCGAGGACCGGCTGCTGTTCACCGCGCACTACACCGCCCCGCTGAACGGCGACCAGTGCGGGCTGGTGTTCGACGAGTGGACCGAGGTGATCCCGGCCGAGCGCGAGACCACCGGCATCGCGGTCCACTACGACGGCCCGGACGCCGAACCGCCGCAGGCGATGCTCCTCGTCGTCCCGCCGGTGCGCGACCCCGCCGGGCGCTGGACGCCCGCCGACCTCGTCGACGCGATCACCGAGACCTTCGAGCTGGCGAAGACCCGGGCCGTCGAACCGGGACACCTCGACGGGACGGCGTACGCGCACATGCTCCCCGCCACCGTGATGTCGGCGACCCGGCGGCAGATCACCGTCGGCACCGACCTCGCGATCGCCAACCTGCGCTGGAAGGCCGCCCATGAGTGAGCCGAACCCCGTCCCCCTGACGTTCGCCGACGAACTGGCCCGGCGCCTCCACCCGACCGTGGGCGTGTGGAACCGGCTGGAGGGACGTCCCCGCACCGCCGACTTCGAGCGGGCGCTGCGCGTCGAGGTCCGCGACCCGCTGTGGATGCTCACCCGGCAGTGGCAGCTCGGCGAGTTCCGCGGGACGGACGGCGGCTCGCCGGTCACCGCCACCTACTCGGTCGGCCCGTCCCGGCCCACCCGGTTCCGGCCGTCCGGCGGCCCGCCCGAGGACCTGCCCACCGACCGGCCGCTGGAGACGATGGCCGAGCGGCGGCCGCTGCCGTTCGCGTTCGGCGCCGAGGAGATCGCCTTCGACCTGCGCCTGATGATCGGCCACCGGTGGCTGAAGCTGCTCGGCAAGAACAACCTGCTCGGCCTCGACCTCTTCCGCTTCGAGAAGCAGTACGTCGACAAGTACCCCATCGAGCTGCCGGACGCCGAACACCCACGGGACGAGGACACCGCCCGTCTCGCGCATCCCGAGGTCTGGGCGACGTTGCAGACGATCGCCGGCCGCCGGATGGACGGCTACCTCCTCTACCGGCACGTCAAGGACGGCGGGAACGCCGCCGACGGCATCAACGGGCTGCTGCACCGCACCACGCTCAACAATCTCGGCAAGCGGCTCGTCGCCTGGTTCGACGCACTCATCGACCAGCCGACCGGGGTCACCGCCGAGCGTCCGGACGGGGACGCCACCTGGGACCCGCGCCGTCTCGAACACCGCTTCTCCGTCTCCGCCTCGATGCCCGGCGGACGCGAGAAGGTCGTCACCGCCCAGGAGTACCCCGGCGGCGAACTCGACTGGCACGCCTTCTCCGTCGACCCCGGAGACCCCCTCGGCGGGACGAAGCCGCCCGAGAAGACGCTCAGCCGCACGGTCTTCCCGGCCCCGGTCCGCTACTCGGGGATGCCGCTGCCGCGCTGGTGGGCGATCGAGGACGGGCGCACCAACTTCGCCGCCGTCCGTCCGGACAGCACCGACCTCGCCCGGCTGATCTTCCTCGAATTCGCGCTGGTGTTCAGCAACGACTGGTACCAGCTGCCCTGCGACCTGCCCGCGGGCACCCTGAACAGGATCCGCGGCCTGGTCGTCACGGACGTCTTCGGCGAGAAGCTCTGGATCACGCCCGCCGGGGCGGGCGACGACGAGGACCGGCGGCGCTGGTCGATGTTCACCCTGGACACCATCGGCTCCGAGCACGTCCCCGCGGACACCGACCTGCTGCTGCCGCCGAGCGTCCCGAAGGTCGCCGAGGGCCCGCCGCTGGAGGAGGTCCTGCTGATCCGGGACGAGAACGCCAACCTCGTCTGGGGCATCGAGCAGACCGTGCGGACGCCGACCGGCGAACCGCGCCGCGGCGGCGAGGCCGCCGCCGACGCCCTCCGCTTCCGCCGGCGCCACGCCCCACCGCCGCCCCCCGCCGACCCGCCGCGCGCCCCGATCTCCTACCAGGCGATGAACACCATCCCCGAGCACTGGATCCCGTTCATCCCTGTGCACGTCCCGGGCGACAACCGGGAGATCCAACTCCAGCGCGCCGCGATGCCCAGCGTCGTGGACGGCAAGCCCGTCCCCGCCCGCACCACCCTCCTGCGCTACGGCTTCGACGCGGCGAAGCCGTACTTCGTGAACGAGGAGGAGGTACCGCAGGCGGGCACCCGGCTGTCCGTCGCGTTCAACCGGACCCGCTGGCGGGACGGCCGCGTCGTGCTGTGGCTCAGCGCCCAACGCGGCGTCGGCCGCGGCGAAGGCTCCAGCGGCCTCCGCTTCGACACCCTGACCGACACCCCACCCCCACCCGCATAGGCGGTGCTGGGGATCGCGCGGCGGCCGTTGGGGCGGACGCGCTGGTGTTCGGCCGGTCGCGTCAGGGACGCCGGAGTTCGGACCTCTGAAGCCCATATCCGTTCGTTGGCCGGATCTTGCCGGTGGAACGGTTGAACCTGCCGGAGGCGGGGCTCGTGCCCACTCCAGAGATGGCGATCAGCCACTTCCGGAAGGGAATCGCACGATGACCAAGCATTGGACACGATGGCTCGGCGGCGTCGTCGCAGCCGCCACCCTCGTCCTGTCGGCGGGTGCCGCGCAGGCCGCCGATGGGTGGACCGCGTCGCCCGCCACCGGGGTCAACGGCCCCATCAGCAGTTCCAGCGATACGGACGCGTGGGCATTAGGCACCTCGGGGTTCGCGCACTGGAATGGGAGCAACTGGCAGCAGGTCGCGGCACCGGCCGGGATCGGGCGGGTGAACGCCTTCGCCACCCGTGGACCGGCGGACGCCTGGGCCGTGGGGCGCGTGAGCGCCACCGGATATCGGATCTCCAACCCGCAGATCAGCCACTGGAACGGCAGCACGTGGAGCATCTCGACCAGCCCCGCCATTTCGGGACGGCGGGCCGGGCTGAACAGCGCGGCCGCCGTCAGTGCCTCCGACGCGTGGGCCGTGGGTTCCGACGGACGGTTCGCGCTCGTCGAGCACTGGGACGGCACGTCCTGGAGCCGCGTCACCGTGCCCGAACCCGCCACCGACGACTTCTTCAGTTCCAAGCTCGGCGCCGTCAGCGCACGGTCCGCCAGCGACATCTGGGCGGTCGGGACGTGGGGGCACCTGTCGTCGGCTCCTGACAGCCTCTATGCCCTGCACTACGACGGCACTTCCTGGAGCGTCGTCCCGATGGAACAGACGGGGAGCCTGTCCAACAGCAACGCGCCCGTTGCGAACGGGGTGGTCGCCATCGCCGCCAATGACGTGTGGATGGTCGGTGACCAGGGCAATTTCGGGTCCCCCCTCACGCTCACCGAGCACTGGAACGGCAGCAAGTGGGCCATCGTGCCGAGCCCGTTCGACCACGGCTCCACGTCGTCCAACAGCATCAGCAGTGGCGCGCTCGCCGCGGTGACGGCGCGGGGCCCGAACGACGTCTGGGCGGGCGGCGACTCCTTCACCTTCACCGACGGCGACCCGGCGGGCGTCTACAGCGCCCTGCTCATCCACTGGGACGGGACCCGCTGGACGCAGGCGCCCGCACCGACCACCGGCACCAACAACTCGATCCAGGGCCTCGCCACGACCCCCGGCGCCCACATCATCTGGGCCACCAACGCCGGCAGTCCCAACCTGCTCACCCACCCGTAATCCAATGAACCGGCGCCGCCCGGTGGCTCCCGGCCACCGGGCGGCGTCGCAGGGCCATGGTCCCTCTCACGGCTCGATTCCTCTCACGGCTCGATCATCCAGGTGCGTCCCGGCGGCGAATAAGAGCCACTTCCGATGTGATGAGGGGACTCTTGATGCAACGTTCCTCCTGGCTCCGCAGAGCCGTCCGGGCAGGCGTCGCGCTGGTCGCCGTGACCAGCGCGCTGCCTCTCACCCTGTCGGCGGCGGGTGCCGCGACCGCGGCGGTGCCCTCGGCGGCGCCTCCGGCCTACGCCGCCGACCTGCCCGACCTGAGCACTCCGCAGGTGGCCTACGACCGGCTCGCCAATCAGACGGCCCAGGGAGTGGCCGTTCGCGGCACGGACGGCGCGCTGCTCTACGCCGCACGCTCGGGCAGCGGCTTCGCCGCCCTGCAGTCGCTCGGCGGGTTCATCGTCGGCGACCCGTCCGCCGTGGCCACGTCCAATGGCACCGACCTGTTCGTGCGCGGCGGCGACAACCAGGTCTACGCCAACCACGTCGCCCCCTCCGGCGCGGTCACCGGCTACTCGGTGCTGTCCGGGCTGACGGTCACCGGGGAGATCGAGTCGATCGTCCCGGCGGACGAACCGACCGGGACCGTGCGGATCTTCGCCCGCGGCCCGGAGGGCGCGGTGTGGACCAACGTCCGCCGCAACGGCTCCTGGGTCGGATGGAGCAGCCTGGGCGGATTCATCACCAGCGACATCACCGCGGGCCGGCTGATCGGCCCGATCGGCGGCAACGTCCGCATCTTCGTCCGCGGCGGCGACAACCGCGTCTACCTCAACCAGATCAGCCCGACCGGCGCCTCCGGTTTCCAGGCCGTCGACAACATGCGCGTCACCAGCAACATCGCGATCAGGGACAGCGACCCGATCAACGCCCTGGCGATCTTCGCGCGCGGCGAGGACAACCGGGTCTACACCCGCGACCTGTTCACCGGAACGCCCTGGAAGCCGCTGGACGGCGTGACGGCCACGAGCGACATCGCCGTGACCTCACGGGCGCTCTACGTCCGAGGCGGCGACAACGCCGTCTACGTCAACCCGCAGAACTCCGGGAACGGCGCCTACACGGGCTTCCAGCGCGTCGACGGAGCGGTCACCGGTAACCCGACGGCCTTCACCCTCCAGCCCAACGGAGGCCCGCTGACCCAGTACCTGCTGGCCCGCCAGCCCAACAGCACGCTCGCCTTCACCACGGGCGGCCCGCCGTTCGGCGGATACACCCCGGTCTCCGGCCCGACCATCGATTAGTACACTCCCCGGCCCCGCCGTCGTAACGACGGCGGGGCCCACCCTTTCCAACGTCACCATCTCCTGCCGGTTGGACAAGCGGCGAACAGCCGCCCGCGACGCTCCCGGCGGCGCCGTGACGGCGGCGCCGCACCCGGCTGGACGCGGCGCTTTCCGGCGGCGATCGGCGGGGGTTCCGGGGGACCCTTCTAAAGCGCTGGGGCGACTGAGGCTGGTGGGACGGGTGTGACCACCAGATCAGAAGCATTTCGACACAGTTGTTAAAGCGGTGGGCAAGACAGAAAACCCATTGAAAAAGACGAAGTTGATCCGCTTCTGAGCGGGGCATACCGTCGCAAATGGCCGGAGCGACCGACTAGGTCGCGACGGAAACCCCCGATTCAATGGGAAACACTTCCATGATGAATGCAAAGCGAACGGCGATCGTGCTGGCGGGCTCTCTCGGCCTGCCCTTCCTGACGGCCCTCTCGGCGTCCGCGGCCCCCGATGCGCCGGAAGGCGTCAGCGTCGACGTGGTCACCGTCAACGGCTCCGGCTGCCGGGCCGGGACGTGGTCGGTGGACATCAGCGACGACCGGACCGCCTTCACCGTCAACTACAGCGACTTCACCGCCTCCGCCGGCGGTGACACGTCGCCGACGGAGTCGCGGAAGAACTGCCAGATCAACCTGCGGGTCAACGCCCCGAGCGACTACACCTACGCCATCACCGGCCTCGACCACGAGGGCTACGCCAGGCTGCGGGAAGGGGCGACCGCCACGCAGCTGACGAACGTCTACTTCCAGGGCTCCCCGGAGACCCAGCAGCTCGGCAACCACCAGCTCCGGGGCCGGTACCGCGGCCGATGGGCGTTCCAGGACAGGGTCAGCCCCCAGCAGGCGGTCTACAAGCCCTGCGGTGAAGAGCGCAACCTCAACATCAACACCGAAGTGCGGGTGGACGCGGGAAGCTCCGACGCCTGGACGAGCTACATCTCGACGGACTCCACCCACGGCAGCGCGCGATACCTCTTCGCCTGGAAGCGCTGCTGAACGGTCCTGGAATCCGAGGTATCGGCGCGCCCGCGGTGTTGTCGATGTCGCAAGGCCCTTTGACGGACGGGCTGGTCGTTCGACCAGACTGGCTCGTCCGAGTGGAAAGGGCCGGGCTTATGCGAATCGACGTGGACGTCGTGCGGATCGGTGACATCGCGGTCGGCCGCCGGTATACCGGGAATGGTCGGAGTGGAGTGCCGTGGGTGTTCGTTCATGGCCTCGGGGAGGATTCCGCGTCATGGGCGGCGCAGCTGAGCGCGATGGGGGAGACCCGCCCGGCGTTCGCGGTCGACGTCCGAGGCCATGGGCGTACCGACCTCGGGCGCGCCGACGGCACACTGCGGCAACTGGCCCGCGACCTGGTCGGCTTTCTCGGAACGGTCGGCCCGAGCGTCTGCGTGGGCTTCTCGATGGGCGGGGCGGTCGTCCTGGCGGCGGCCGCCCTGGCCCCCGACCTGGTCGAGCACGTCGTGCCGGTCTGTACGTCGAGCGTCGTCGGCGCTCGCGCCGCCGAGCGGTTCCGGACGCGGGCGGACGGCATCGAGGCCGAGGGAGCGGAGTTCGCGCGTGCGAGCCTGTCCGAGAACCTCTCCGCCAACGTGCTGAGTTGGCCGGTCGACTGGGAGGAGCAGCTCGCCTCCCGGCTCACGGCGATCGGCGACGGGAAGGGCTACGCGAACGCGGCGCGGGCGATGGCCTCCATGCATGAGGATCCGCTCACCCCGCGATTGGCGGACGTGCGGGCGCCGGTGGACGTCTTCATTGGCGAGCGCGACACGTCGTGCCCATGGCGGGCCGGGGAGATCATCGTCGGCGCGGTGCCCGACGGCCGGTGCCATCTGCTTCCGGGAGTCGGGCATTTCGTCAACATCGAGCGGCCCGACGTCCTGACCGAAGCGCTGATGAAACTCCGCCGATGAAAATCGGGGCCTGAGCCAGGCGCCCCGGCGGCCCGTCGCGGCGGTCCGCCGGGGCGGTTCGGGCCGTACTGGCAGGCTGTGCCGGTTCCGGCCGTGCCGGTTCGGGCCGTGCGGTTCAGGCCGTGCCGCCCACCAGGTCGAAGACGCGCCTGACCTTGCCCGTACCGGCCACGCCGGTCTTCTCGACGATCTCCGCGTCGTCCATGAACTCCACGAGGAACCGCACGTTCAGCGTCCGCTGCAACGTCGTGGCGAGGTCGTCGCCCGCCGAGGGCGCGACCGCGCTCGGGAGCTTGACCGCGAGCACCGAGCCCCGCTCCGGGTGCTCGCGGTGTTCGAGGAAGAAGTCGACGGGAGCGCCCAGGCTGGACGTCAGGACGTCCTCTACCGATGACGCCCAGATCGTCTGGCCGTGGAACCGCACGGCGTCGTCGACCCGGCCCTGGATCGGCAGGATCCGTACCGAGGTCTCGCCGCAGGGACACGGTTCGTGCGTGAGGGCGGCCCGGTCGCCGGTGCGGAACCGGATCCGCGGGCTGGACGGCCGCAGCCAGGAGGTGACGACCAGCTCGCCGTACTCGCCGTCGCCGACCGGCCGCCGCCGCTCGTCGAGTATCTCGGGGACGACGCCGCTGGTGACGTGCATGCCGAGCGCGCCGTGCCGGGCGCTGCTGGCCTCGCACTCGGCGGAGACCCAGCTCAGGTCCGTCGAGGCGAAGTTCATGACGACCCGCGCGTGCCAGGCGTCCTCCAGGTGGCGGCGGTTCTCGGCGCTCAGGGCCTCGCCGTTGGTGAGGAGGAGGCGGACGCTGGAACCGCGCGTGTCGAAACCCAGTTCGCGCGCCCTGCGGGTGAGGTAGGTCAGATACGAGCCCGCTCCTTGGAGCACGGTCGCGCCGACGGTCTGGACGACGTCGAGCAGTTTCTCGGCCGGGGTGACCTTGCCGCTGCTGAGGGGGAGGACGGTCGCGCCCACCGCCCGGGCGGCCTGCACGCACGACCACGCGCCGCGGGGCAGGCCGAAGGTCAGCGTGATCGCGCATATGTCGCCGGAATGGATGCCCATCATTTCCATGTGCTCGCGGTAGACCTGTTCCATTCGCGGGAGGTCCGTGCGGGGGACGGGGAAGATGCGCGGTTTCCCGGTCGTTCCGGTGCTGGAGTGAATGAACGCCAGATCCGCGAGGGCCTCCTCGACGTAGAGGTCCCCGAACGGCGGTCGCGCCGCGATGGAGGCGCGCAATTCCTCGACGGACCAGGTCGGCCATTCCTGGAGGACGGGCGCCTCGGCCGGAACGCGTCCGGCCGTCTCATTCCACAGGCGCGCGTAGAACGGCACGTCGCGCAGGGCCGTCGCCAGGGCGGCGCGCAGGCCGTGCGGGGTGTCCGGTCGCTGTCCGTGGCTCGACTGTCCCATCGGGGATCTCCTGTTTCGTGTGCCTGATTCGTGTTGTCCGCGTTTCGTGTCGGCCGATTTCCCGGCCGTCACAGTGACCGGGTGAGTTTCTCCGCCATGGCGAGGACTCCCGCGTCGTCCCCGAACCGGCCGAAGATCTGCATGGCTCGCGGCATGCCCGACCGGTAGGCGCCGAAGGGGACGGAGACGGCGGGGAGCCCGGCGAGGTTGAGCAGCGCCAGCCGTGGAAATTGCAGCGGGGAATAGGTCTCCGTGACGCGGGGCGGTTCGGGCGCCACCACGGAGAAGGCGTAGTCGTAGGCGGCGAGCGCGTGCCTCAGCGCGAGGCCGCGCTCTCGTTCCTCGCCGGTCGCGCGCAGGTATTCGGCGGCGCTCTGGGTCCGTCCGGCCTCGTAGATCGGGCGGGCGTAGTCGGTGAGTTCCTCGACGGCGTCGAAGAAGTCCGGCGAGAGCCTCAGCGCGGCCGCGACGTGCTCGGCGGCGTACGGCCAGACCCGCGCGGTGGTCGGCGGCGGGACGAGGCGGTCCCAGCGGAGCCGGTCGAGGGCGCCGAACACGTCCCGCAGGAAGTCGGTCAGGTCCCGCGCCAGCGCGGCCTCCTCCGACGCCGACACCTCCGCCGACGCCCCCGCCGACGTCGGCGCCGACGTGTCGGCGATGAAGGCGACTCGCAGGCCGTCCGTTCCCCTCCTGAGGGCGCTCTCGAACTCCTCGTCCGCCAGTGGGGCCAGCGCACTGGCGGGATCGCGCCAGTCGGCGCCGCCGAGGGCCTTCGTCAGCTCCCAGGCGTCGCGCGCGTCCCGCGTGATCGGCCCGGGGTGCGAGCGGGTCGGCGCGGCGTTCCAGTCCTGCACCCACGGGACGCGCCGGAAGGACGGCTTGAACCCGACCAGGCCCTGGTAGGCGGCGGGGATCCGGATCGACCCCGCGGAGTCGGTGCCGACGGCGGCGGCGCTCATCCCGGCGGCCACCGACGCCGCGGCCCCGCCGCTGGACCCGCCGCAGCTCCGCGCGGTGTCGAGCGGGTTCCGGCCGGGTCCGGTGAGCCGGTTGCGGACGTCCGTGCACAGCGCGAACTCGGACGTGTTGGTCTTGCCGATGATGATCGCCCCGTGCCGCCGCAGCCGCTCGGCGATCACGCTGTCGGGCCGCCGGTTGTGCCGGAACACCGCCGACCCGTAGGTCGTGGGCATCCCGGCGACCTCGATGGTGTCCTTCACCGAGATCGGCAGTCCGAGCAGGGCGGGCCGGGGACCGGCGGCGCGCCACGCCTTCGTCGCCGTCTCCGCCTCGGCCAGCGCCCGGTCGCGGTCGACCGCGAGGAAGGCGTGGATCGTCCCGTCATGCGCGTCCATGCGGTCCAGCGCCCGCTCGACCGCCGCCAGGGGGGTGTCCTCGCGGCTGCGGAAGCGCTCCCGCAGTTGGAGCAGCGTGGGTTCGTCCGGCGGGTGGACGCCGCTCATCAGGCGGTGCTCCTGCGTCGCGGCGCCGCCCCGCGCCCACCGGCGGCGCGCTCGGCGAACAGCAGCGAGGTGATGTGCTTGCCCGCCAGCACCACCTCGCGGGCGACCAGGTCGTGCCGGTCCCGCAGGGACGCCGTCCTGCCGGAGAGGCCGATGGCCAGCACCGGCGAACCGACGCCGTCGTGCACGGGCGCGGCCACGGAGGTGGTGCCGCGTTGCAGTTCGTCGACGGTGACGCAGTATCCCCGCCGGCGGGCGTCCGCCAAGCGGGCGCGGACCTCCTCGAACGAGCGCGGGGCGTTGGGGCCGCTGCTGTCGTAGGTCGCGTCCGCCAGGAGGGCCTCGACGGCCTCGTCGTCGAGGCCCGACATCAGGGCCCGTCCGGAGGCCGTGCAGTAGATCGGCACGACCCCGCCCGGAAGTACTCCACCGGCCCGTTCGTTGACGATGACCTGACCGCCCCGGGGCCGCGAGGTGTAGAGGGTGAGCACCTCGTGCCCGGACAGGACGGCGATCCAGCAGGTCTGCCCGGTGCGGGTGGCCAGCTTGCGGACGACCGGCCCGGCGATGGAGACCATCTGCCGCCCGCTGACGCGGAGGGAGAACGCGTACACGAGCCAGCCCAGCGAGTACCGCTGCGTCTCGGGGTCCCGGGTCACCATTCCGTATTCGCCGAGGACCTTCAGCACCCGCGACGCCTGGCTTTTGTCGCAGGGCAGGAGGTTGGCCAGTTCGGTGACGCTGAGGGACTCGTTCAGCGACAGGTGCCACAGCGCCGCTATGCCGCGGCGCAGCGTGTTCTGGTCCGCCGGGACGGCGGTGGTGAGCAGGCTCGACAGGCCGAACCGCGGTCCCGGACGGGCCGGATCGCCGCCCGTCATCGCCGTTCGGGCCATTCCGCGATGACCGGCGCGACTTCCTTGCCGAGCAGCCGGAGGCATTCCAGGTGCTGTTCGTGGGTCGCGCCGTCGAAGAGGACGTCGACCTCGTCCACGCCGAGCTCGTACATCCGCCGCGCCGCCGTAATGCAGTCCTCCGGGCTCCCGAACATGCTCGGGCTCTCGTTGATGATCATGTCGAGGTCGTCCTTGAACGCCCTGGCCCGGTCGAAGGACACCGACGAGCCCGTCTTGCGCACCATCTGCTCGTACATCTCGACGGTGCGGTTGACGTAGCCGACCACGTAGTCGCCCGCCTGGCGCCTGGCCTCGGCCATCGACTCCGCGCAGTGCCCGTTGACCAGGATCGCGACCCGGTCGAGCCGCACGAGCCCGGTCGGCGTGTCCGCGCCGGTCGCCGCCTCGAACGCCCCGCGGTAGCGGGCGACCCGGCGCTCGGCCTGGTCCCAGTGGATGCCGTTGCCGCCGGTCAGGAGCCCCAGGCCGAGCCTGCCGGCGGTCGCGTGCGAGCCGGGGCTGGTCGCCGCCCAGTAGATCACCGGGTGCGGCCGGTTGACGGGCTTCGGCACGACGGCGACCGGAGCGATCTTGTGGAACCTGCCCTCGTAGGACAGGACGGGACGCGTCCAGGCCCCGAGGATGATGTCGAGGTCCTCCAGGGTCCGGGGCTCGGTCTCCGGCACGGGGACGCCGAACGCCTCGGCGGTCAGCGGGGTGTTCCCGCGCCCGATGCCGAACTCCATGCGCCCGTCCGCCAGGACGTCGATCGCCGCCCAGCGCTCCGCCACGTTGAGCGGGTGGTGCAGCGGCGTGATCACGACACCCGGACGGATGATGATCTGCGACGTCTCCCGCGCGATCGCCGCCATGATCACGTCGATCGGGCCGGTGACGTTCGTCGGGAACTTGAAGTGCTGCTCCGAGATGCTGAACGAGTGCAGGCCCGCCTCGTCGGCGACGGCGGCCTCCACCACGATCTCCTGGATCCGCCGGGCGGGGTCCCCGTGCCCGCCCACGAACCCCTGGGTGGCGACACCGAGCTTCACGGCTGGTCCTCCTTCGTCCGGTCGGCGGTCAGTCCGTGGCGGGCGGCCTCGGACCGGAGGTCGCGCAGCCACTGCCCGGCGGGCGGCTTCGTCCCGTCGCGGCCCACCGCGACACCGGTCAGCTCGACGGTGACGTGGACGCGGCCGTCGGGCTTGGCGATCCGGGTGGTCGTCGTGAACGAGCGGCCGCCGACCCGGGAGACGAACGTCCGGACGACGACGAGGTCGCCGAGCCGGAGCGCGCCGTAGTGGTTGATCACCTGGCGGACCATCGGATAGTGCACGTCGGCGCGGCCGAGTTCCTCGATCGGACGCCCCGCGGCGCGGAAGAGGTTCTCCATGCCGACCTGCGCCCACTGGACGGGGTGGCCGATGTAGACGACGCCCGCGGCGTCGGTGTGGTGCATCGAGACGCGGCTTGTGTACTCGTCGACGTAGCTCAGCGCGGAATCGACGTCAGAAAGTGTCATTGTGCGGAGTCCAGTCCATGGGCGCGAAGTCGGATTCGCTGATCACTTCGCCGCCCGGGTCGGGCAGCGGCGGGTTGTGTCCCGGGGAGATGCCGACCGTCGGATCGTGCCGCCGGAAGACGATCTCGCTCTTTTCGTCGTCGCGGTACATGGCGGTGCCCCAGACGGCTTCGCCGTGTATTCGCGCCTTGCCGGTTCGGAACATCGGTTGCCACATGTGCCGGTCACCTTCGGAAGAATTGTTCGGGCCTTTCTGCGACTCTGTCGAATTCTCCGGGCCTGCGGCAACGCGGCTTGCGGTCCCTGCAACGCGGCGGCCGGCTCAGGTGGCGACCGCCCGGTGCCCCCAACTGCTGAACGGCCTGCCGACCCGCCGCACCGCCCAGTCCGGGCCGACGCGCATCCCGCCGAAGCCGATCTCCATTTCCCAGCCGGACGGTGTCCTGGCGTAGAAGGAGACGAGGTCGTCGATCGCGTGGCGGCCGAGCGTCTTTGTGACCAGACCGCGTTTCATGGCCTCGTCGAGACTTCGCCCGACCTGCTCCAGGTCAAGTGCCTGAAGAAGGACGTGATGCAGTTCCGGACGCTGCCACCGCATGAGCGCCGCGGAATGGTGCCGCTCGTTGCACCGCAGAAAGCAGAACGCCTCGGGCATGACGTCGGTGACGCGGAAGCCGAGGACGCCGCAGAAGAAGTCGACGGCCTTGGCGAGGTCGGTGACCCCGAGCGCGACGTGGCCGAGCCCGAGGTCCCCGGTCACGAAGCCGACGCCGGGACGGCTGAACGCCACCGGCTCGGCGGCGACCGAGGCCCCGAGGCACACCTCGTGCCGGAGCCCGTCCGGGTCCGTGAAGCGCAGCAGGTCGATGACCTCGCGGTCCGCGATCTCCGCCGCCGTGCCGCGCTCGACCGTGATCCCGTCCTCCTCCAGCGCGATCCGGCATTCCAGCAGGTCGGAGGCCGTGGCGACCTCCCAGCCGAGCCATGCGGGAGCGTCCTCGGCGGCGGCGCGGACGTCGAACCGGTAGGACCGCTCGTCGAGGCGCAGTTTCAGGCGGTCGCCGTCCCGGACCGGCGCCAGGCCGAGGACGGCGGTCGCGAACTCCTCCCACGCGTCCAGGTCCCGGGCGTTGACGGCCAGGTGGGAAAGGGCCTTGACCCTCATGCGTCCTGCTCCTTCGGGGAATCGTCGAGGGCTCCGTCCAGGAAGCCGATGACGGCGCGGTCGTGCTCCAGCGGCCTCTCCCACTGGGGCCAGTGCGCGGCGTCCTCGATGAGGCGGAACCGCGCGCGCGGGATGAGGCCGGCGATCCGGCGTCCGGTGTCGGGGCCGTGGCCGGGGTTGTGGTCCGTCCAGAGCACCAGGGTCTCGGCGGCGACGTCGGCGAGGCGGGCCTCGTCGATCTCGGCGCGGGCGCCGGAGCCGAACCCGAAGGAGTTCTCGGCGATCCGGAGCCGCGCTTCGCGTCCGGTGGGCTCGGTCATCATGAAATGGCGCAGTTCCACCAGTTCGTCGGTGACGAGCGCCGGGTCGGCGACCAGCCATTCGAGGCGGCGCCGCACCTTCTCCCTGGACGGGTTCCGCAACGCGTCGAGGCTGCGCGCGCGCAACGCCTCCCGGCCGCCCGCCACGTCCTCGGCGACGCTCCCGGCCTTCCAGCGAATCCCCGCCGTGGTGTTGAGCACGAGTCTGCCGACCCGGTCGGAATGGTGGAGCGCGAGCCACAGGCACACCCATCCGCCGAGGGACTCGCCCTCGAAATGGGCCTTCTCGATGCCTTCCGAATCGAGGAGGTCGAGGATCTGGCGGGCGTAGGCGGGCACCATGTCGGGCTCGAAGGCGGGCTTGCTCGACAGCCCGTGCCACAGCAGGTCGATCGCCATCGCCCGGTAGCCCGCCGCACCAAGGCGCCGCACATTGCGCGCATAGGACTCCGCGTGGCCGCCGTTGCCGTGCAAAAGGACCAGCGGATGGCCTTCGCCGTTCTCGATGACCCGGGTCCGGTAGCGGTTCCCGAGGAAATCGACCCGTGTTCCGAGCAGCGCCAGCCACAGCGAGCCGGTGGGTTTCCCGGCCGCGTCAACTGTCATCGATTTTCCCTTTCCGGCGAAGTTCGTGATCGTTTGGATTTCACAGCCCGATGACCAGGCGTCTGCTCTTCGCCCTGGAGACGCAGATCATCATGGAGTTCCCGGCGCGGCGCTCGTCGTCGTCGAGGACCAGGTCGCGGTGGTCGGGGATCCCCTCGACGACCCGGACCTCGCACGTCCCGCAGATGCCCTCGCGGCAGGAGAACGGCGCCGCGACGTTCGCCTCCTCCAGCGCCTCCAGGACCGACTTGCCCGGCGGGACCTTCACCTCCGCGCCGGAGAGCTGGGCCACCACCACGAAGACGTCCGCCCCGCCCTCCGCCCCGCCCTCCGCCGCCGGGGCTCCGGCGGTCGTCGGGGCGACGAAGCGCTCGTAGTGCAGGGAGCCCTCCGGCCAGGCGGCGGCGCACCTGTCCTGGACGGCCCGCAGCAGCGGCTCGGGGCCGCAGCAGTACACGGCCGCGTCGTCGGACGGCCGTCCGAGCGCGGCGTCCAGGTCGATGAGCTCGCCGCGGTCGGCCGCGAACAGCCGGACGCGCCCGGGGTCGACGGCGGTGAGCTCGTCCACGAAGGCCATGGACGAGGAGGCGCGCCCGCCGTACCAGAGGCGCCAGTCCAGGCCCCGGCGGTCGGCCTCGCGGACCATGGGCAGGATCGGCGTGATGCCGACCCCGCCCGCCACGAACTCGACCCGGGCCGACGGCGTGAAGGGGAAGCGGTTGCGCGGCCCGCCGACCGGGAGCCGGGCGCCGACGCGCAGCTCCTCGTGGACGAAGCGCGACCCGCCGCGGCTCTCCGGCTCGCGGAGCACGGCCACCCGGTAGCAGGTCCGGTCGTCCACCTCACCGCAAAGCGAGTAGTGGCGGACGAGGCCCGTGGGAAGGGACACCTCAAGATGGGCCCCGGGCTCCCAGGCAGGCAGCTCCGCCCCGTCCGGATCGACGAGCGTCAGCGAGACCACGGAGTCGGACTCCCAGCGGATCTGCTTGACCAAAAGTCGCATGGGACCGGCCTCAGCCCGTCTTCGGCAGGAGGTCGAGGCGTCCGGACGGCCGGACGACCTTGGCCAGCAACACGGCCAGCAGCAGCGACAGCACGACGACGTCGCGGTAGTCGGACGAGACGTACCCCGCGACGTAACCCTCGATGGAGGCGACCACCAGGGCTCCGGCGGGCGCCCACGCGAAGTCGCCGAGGCCCACGATGGCGATCGCCATGAACGCCTTCAGCGCCACGAAGTCGCCTCCGGCGTAGGTGACCGGGATCAGCGGGGCGATCAGCACTCCGGCCAGCGCGGCCAGCGCCCCGGCCGCGGTGTAGGCGATCGTCCGCTGCCTGGCGACGTCGATGCCGATCCCGCGCGCGCCGTCGGGATTGTCGGCGCACGCGCGCATCGCGCGGCCCCGGTCGGTGCGCCGGAAGAAGAGCTGCGACGCGACCGTCCCGGCGACCGCGACCACGATGACGCACACCGCCTGCGGGGTCACCGGCACCGGGCCGACCGGCACCGGGTCGCCGGGCAGCAGGGCGGGCGGCTTCACCGGGTCGACGCCGAACCAGTGCCGCGCGGCCTCCATCAGCACCATCGAGACGCCGATGGTGGCGATGATCTGCACGACGACGCGGTCCCCGGCGGGCCGTAGCAGCAGAATCTCCACCAGCAGGGCGATCGCCGCCACCGCCGCGACGGCGAGGAGGGCGGCGACGGCCGCCGGGAGGCCCCACCCGGCGGCGAACTGGAAGCTCAGCATCCCGCCGAACATGTAGAGGCCGCCGATCGCCAGGTTGAGCAGGCCGGAGACGGCGATGTTGAGGTTCCAGCCCTGGCCGATCAGCAGGTAGACGGCGGCGAGCGTGACGTTGGCGAGGGTGAGCTGCAGGAACTCAGCCATGGTGGCTCCCCGGGTCCATCGCGGTCTCCAGGTAGGCGCTGTCGATGTGGCGTTCCGCGGCTTCGCTCCCGGCGTCCGCCGCGTACACGACCCGGCCGCGCTGGAGGACGACGCACCGGTCGCTGATCTCCAGGACGGGCCGGATCTTCTGCTCGGCGAGGACCACCGAGCGTCCCTCGTCGGCGAGCCTCCGGATCAGGACGAGGAGCTCCGACCAGACCTTCGGCGCGAGGCCCATGGACGGCTCGTCCAGCAGCAGCAGGCGGGGGCCCGGCACGAGCGCGCGCGCCAGGGCGAGCATCTGCCGCTGCCCGCCGGACAGCCGCCCGGCGGGGACGTTCAGCTTCGCCGCGAGGTCCGGGAACGGTGCGAGCGCGGCGTCGACGGCCGCGCGCAGCGCCGCGCCGCGCACCCCGGCGGCGCGGCCGCCGAGCCGCAGGTTGTCGGCGACGCTCATCGTGCCGAACAGCCCCCGGCCCTCGGGCACCAGCCCCATGCCCAGCGCGATCCGCTCCGCCACCGGCGCCCGGGTGACCGGTGCGCCGTCCAGCAGGACGGTCCCGGCGACGGCGGGCAGGAGACCGAGGACGGTCTTGAGCAGCGTGGTCTTGCCCGCTCCGTTCGCTCCGGCGACGGCGGTCACGGTCCCCGCCCGCGCGGCGAACGTCACGCCGTGCAGCACGGTCATGTCGCGGTACCCCGCCGACACGCCTTCGACCCGCAGCAACGCGTCGGCCGTCATGACACCTCCCGTTCCGGGACCGACCCGAGGTAGGACTCGCGGACGGACTCCAGCCGGATCACCTGGTCGGGCTTGCCCGCGGCCATGAGCCGCCCCTGGTCCAGCACGACGAGCTCGTCGGCGAGCGACAGCACGAACGGGATGGCGTGCTCGACGAGGACGACGGTCGTGCCCCGCGCCCTCAGCGTCCTGACGACCTGGCACAGCGCCTCGCCCTCGGACCGGCTGAGGCCGGAGAAGGGCTCGTCGAGCAGGGCGAGCCGCCGGGCGCCCACGAGCAGCCGGGCGAGCTCGACCAGGCGCCGCTCGCCGAAGGTGAGCGAGCCGGTCGGCTTGGCCAGCAGGTGCCCGGCGCCCGCCTGCTCCGCCGCCGCGGCCGCCAGGGCGAGCCGGTCGCCGCGCGGGACGTCGGCCCCGGCCGCGACCGAGGCGTCGATCCCGAGCTGGATGTTCTCGACGACCGAGAGCCCGGTGATGATCCGTGACTGCTGGTAGGTGCGCGCGAGTCCGAGCCGGGCGCGGCGGTACGCCGAGAGCCGCGTGACATCGCGGCCGTCCAGCTGGACGGCGCCCCTGCTCGCGCGCGTCTCCCCGGCGATGAGGTCGAGGAGGGTCGTCTTGCCCGCGCCGTTGGGGCCGATCAGGCCGACCACGGTGCCCGGTTCGATCCGCAGGTCGACGTCGCGCACGGCGTGCAGCGATCCGAACGACCGGCAGAGGCCCGCCGTCGTGAGGCTCGCGCCGTCGTCACGCCGTCCGATCGCCGTGACCGGGGCCGTCACGCGGGCGGGCTCGCGGCTCGCGGGTGGCGGCGGCGCGGCCGCGTCGTCCTCGCGGCGGCGGATCCACCCGTGCGGCGCCAGCCGGACGGTCAGCAGCGCGGCGACGCCGATCAGGAGTCCGTGCAGGGAGCCCGCGTCCCCCAGGAGGGGACCGGAGACCTCCAGCAGCACCACTCCGAGGACGGCTCCCCACAGGCTCAGCGACCCGCCGATGAAGACGGCCAGCGCGAGGGTGAACGACTCTCCGAAGGAGAACTGCGAGGGCGCGATGAACCCGAACGCGGCGCCGAGGATTCCGCCGGCCACCCCGGCGGCGGCCCCCGAGACGGTGAACAGCTCGCGTTTGATGCCGACCACGTTCAGGCCCATGCCGTCCGCGAGCGACTCGTCGTGCCGGATCGACTGGATCGCCCGCCACCGCCTGCCGCGCCCGTAGCGCAGATGCGCGCCGACGGCGAAGGCGGCCAGCAGCCCGAGCGCCAGGGCCGCGTACTCGCGGGGCGTCTCCAGGCGCAGGCCGCCGACCTCGATGTAGGGGATCCCCGACAGGCCGCTGGAGCCGCCCGGCACGCCCGCGCCCGAGACGGCCAGCGCCGACGCCAGCAGGCTGAACACGATGGTCGCGATCGCCAGGTAGTAGCCGCGGATGCGGAGGATCGGCGAGACGAGCGCGGCGAGCGCGCCCGTGACGAGCGCCCCGCAGAGGAGCGCGGCCACCGAGGGCACTCCGAGCTTCGTCGTCAGGATCCCGTACGAGTAGGCGCCGATGCCGACGAAGGTGGCCTGGCACAGGGAGATCTGACCGGCGAACCCGAGCACCAGCCCCAGCCCGACGGCCGCGATGCCCCAGATCCCGATGGCCAGCAGCACCGGCTCAAGCTCGCCGCCGAGCGCCGCCGCGCAGACGACGACCAGGACCAGGGCGACGAAGACCCGGAGCCGGACCCGGACGCCCGCCCGGCGGATCCGGCCGGCGGCCGCCGAACTCATGGGGAGTCCTTCAGGACGAACCCGCCCCGCGGCGTGAAGCGGGCCGGCAGGAGCGTTCCCTCTTCGCTGGCGCCCCGGTGGTCGGCCCTGGTGATCTGCTGCACCGCGTAGGCACCGAAGTACTTCTGGCCGTGCTCCAGCGCGGTGATGAGCTTCTTCGTCTTCGTCCCGTCCGCCTTCGCTATCGCGGCGGCGGCTATCTGGACGGCGTCCCATCCGGCGGCGGAGATGGTGTCGGCCCCCGACAGCGCCGCCCTCAACGCGTTGATCTGCGCGGCCTGGGCGGGATGGTCCTCGGTCCCGCTCGGGGCCAGCATCGCCGGAATCCAGGTCGCGATGTTGCCCGCGCCGACGTCGCCCTTCACCTGGCCCGCGAAGCGCAGCGAGGCCGCCGAGTTCGGCAGCCACACCGGCGTCCTGATCCCGAGCGCCTTGACGTTCGCGACGCCGACGAGCGCGTCCGGGCCGGTGGCCTGGACGCGGATGGCGTCGGGCCTGTTGCGGCTCACCGCGAGCAACTGCGGGGTGAGGTCGTTGGCGGGGCCGTTGAACCGCTGGACGTCGACCGCGATGCCGCGCGCCCTGGCGCCGCCGACGAACGTGGCGACGGTCTGGTCGCCGCTGGTGTCGTTCGCGGCGACGAGACCGACCCGTTTCACGCCGCTGGTGGCGAACTGCGTGGCGATCGCCTGCTCCATGGTGGAGTAGTCGAGGCCGATCCCGAACATGTTCGTGTCGTTCTTCGGCAGGTCGCCGGCGCTGAGGCAGAGCCCGGCGACGTCCTCCCTGACCAGGATCTGGGCGGCGGCGGCGCAGTCCTGGGCGAACCCCGGACCGATGATCAGGCCGGCGCCCTTGCGCTTGAGCTCGGAGACCAGCGTGGCGGCGCGCGTCGGATCGCTCTGGTTGTCGCGCGCGACGACGCGGATCCGCCTGCCGCCGACGCCGCCCGCGGCGTTGAGCTTCGCGACCGCCGCCTGGATCCCGGCCTGCATCCCCTTGCCGAGGAACGAGCCGGTGCCGGTGAGTTCGAGGTCGAGGCCGAACACGATCTCGTCCTTGGCCGAGTCGTCGCCGCGCGAACACGCGGTGAGCGCGAGCGAGGCCGCGATCAGGGCCGCGGACAGTTGCGTCCAGCGTTCCGGGTGCTGCTTGGAGCGTCCGGGGGCGTGGTGAGTGTTCATGTCAGTCCACCGAGTCCTTAGGGGCGGCGAAGCGCGGCGGGCCCTGGAAGCCGCGGGCGTGCCCGTGCACCAGCCGGCGCCAGTGGATGAGCGCCATGTCGGGCTTCATCAACTGCTCGGACGACCACTCGTCCTCGTTGGCGAAGACCTCCTGGAGCGCGCAGCGGGCCCAGATGTCCTGGTCGTTGAAGCCGTCGCGGTGGAACATCTGCTCCCACATGCCGTGGTACTGGGCGACGAAGTCCTTCTCCTCGTCCGCGTTCGCGCACGGCCGGACGAGCATCTGCACGTAGTCGTGCCGGTCCTCATCGATCGGGACGTACCACTCGAAGTGCGTCATCTCCGGGTCGGGCAGGAACTTCGTGATCTTCAGGACGCCGGGGAGCCAGATCGACCCCTCCTCGGTCGTCGACCGGTGGGTGCCGGTCGCCTTGACGACGCTGCCGTTGACCTCGGCCTCGTAGAGCGGCTCGTAGTTCTCGCGCAGCATGTCGACGAGGCCGCGGCGTCCCCCGGCGGAGACGAACTCCGGCTCCTTGCCGGGCACCATGTTCAGGCCCAGCGGCATCCGGCGCGAGGTGCCCGTGACGATCGGCGCCTCGCGGTGGAAGTAGATGTGCGTCGGGTCGAAGCCGTTCTCGGCGCCGAGCCGCCAGTTGCTCGCGATCGTCCGGCGCAGGCCGACGACCTTGTGGTCCTCGCCGAGGAACCCGGGCGGGACGTCCGCCTCCAGCGGGCCGGGCTCGTCGTCGCCGATCCAGGCGAACACGACGCCCTGGCGCTCCGCCACCGGATAGCTCGCGATCTTCGCCCGGCCGATCAGCGGACAGTCCGGCTGGGTCAGGACGCCGGTGAGGTCGCCGGTCCGCATGTCGTAGGTGAAGCCGTGGTACCAGCACGTCACCGTGCCCGGCACGTGGCTCTCGGCGCCGCCGGGCTTCGCCGACAGGCGCACCATGTGGTGGACGCAGCTGTCCGCGACGGCCAGCACCGTGCCGTCGACCCGGTTGAAGAGGATGTTCTCGCCGAGCATGCGCCGGGTCCGGAACGTCCCATCCTCGATCTCGTGCGAGAAGAGCGCCGGGTACCAGTAGTTCCGCAGCCCGTGCCGGGCCTGGGTGTAGCCGACGTGCCACCGCCCGCCGCGCAGCGGCCGCGCGCCGCCGGTCTCGTCCACGCGGCCGGTCTCGTCCACGCCGGCGTCGAGCTCCGCCGCCCGCTCCGTCGTACCCATGAATCGTCTCCTCATCATCGCCGGGCCCGCCGACGAGGCGCCGGGCGAGGCGAACGCCCGGATCCGCCGTCCGGGATCTGCGCCGTCTCTTGTCGAAGGGGGGCGGTGGCTTCCGGACCAGGGCTGCCGTCCCGGCCGTTCCACCGCTGTTCAGGTTCCGCTCATCGTCAATGTGACCCAGTCGGCATTCGCGGGCGAACCGCGGTTGCAGCTATCGCAACTCCGTGTTCTCCGAGGTCGGGGACGGGGTTGCTCGGAATGCAACGGGGCTTGCTCGGAAGGCGCGCCGTCCCGCATCGTCGAGGCGGTTCCCCGCCCCTTTGGCATCACGGAAGGCGCACGAGAATGGACATCGCACAAGCCGCCCTCGAATCGGCGCTGAGCCTGGCGACCCTGCACGGCGAGCCGGTCGCGGTCGCCGTCGCCGACGGGTCGGGGCGCTGCCTGGCGTCCAGCCGCGGAGGCGACGCCGACTGGACGTTCGAGACGGAGGCGCGTGCGCTGGCGGAGGCGAGCGCCCGCGCCCGGCTGGATTCGGCGGCGCTTCGGCGGGCGGACGGCGCGCCGGAGCGGGTGGGCCGCGGGACTTCGCTGCTCGTCGGCGGGCCAGACGGGATGGACTTGGACTTCGCCGTGGCGGTGAGCGGGGCCAGTGCCGAGATCGAGCGGGCGTGCGCGGAGCGCGCCGTCCAGATGCTCGCGCGGACGTCCGGGTCCGGGCCGGGAAGCGCCGAGCTGCGCCGGGTCATGGGCAGCTTCGTCACGGGCGTCGCCGTCGCCATCACCACGGACCCCGGCACCGGAGGGCCGGTCGGGTTCACCGCGACGGGGCTCGTGTCGCTCTCCCTCGACCCCCCGCTGGTCGGCCTGTCGGTGGGGCACGCCGCGTCCAGCCATCCCGCGTTCGTGCGGTGCACGGACTTCACCGTCAGCGTGCTGCACGCCGGTCAGTCGGACCTCGCGGTCCAGTTGGCGCGGAGCGGCCCGGAGAAGTTCGGCGGCGTCGACCTCGTCGAGACCGCCCGGGGCGGCCGGCGGCTGGCCGACGCGAGCGCCGCCTTCTCCGCCCGCACCCGCAACACCCTGCGCACGGGCGACCACACGCTGGTCATCGGCGAGGTCTACGAGGCGCGGCTGTTCGCGGAGCGGCCCGTCCTGCTCTTCTTCGGCGGCGGCCGGTTCGGCGACGCCGAGCCCCGGAGCGCGGCCGCCGCGGCGCGCTGACCCGCGCCTCATCGCAGCGGAAGCCGGCAGACGAGCCGCGCGCCGCGCTCGGCGGGAGCCGCGGTGAGCGTGCCGTGGTGGAGGACGGCGATGGCGCGGGCGATCGTGAGGCCGAGCCCGGCGCCGCCGGCGTCCCGGCCGCGGGCCGTGTCGGGCCGGTAGAAGACGTCGAAGACCCGGTCGCGATGGTCCGGCGGGATGCCGGGCCCGTCGTCCTCGACGGTGAGGACCGCGTGCCCGCCGCCGCGGTCCAGGGTGACGGTGACCGTGTCGTCGGCGTGGCGTTCGGCGTTGTCGAGCAGGGCGGCCAGGAGGCGCGCGATCAGCGCGGGGTCTCCCGGCACGGTGAAGGCCTCGGCGAGCTGGAGACGGGTCCGGCGCGGCGAGCCGCGGGAGGCCCGCCCGGTGATCAGGGCGGCGAGGTCGACCCGTTCGTCGGGGGCACTCGCCGCGGTGTCGAGCCGCTCCAGGAAGAGCAGGTCGGCGACGATCCCGCCGAGGCGTTCGGCGGCCCGCAGGGCGCCGGAGAGCGCGGAGCGGGTCTCGTCGCCTTCGGCGTACGCGAGCGCCTCCCTCAGTTCGAGCTCGAAGGACGCCACGGGCGTGCGGAGTTCGTGGGCGAGGGCCGCTGAGAACCGGCGGTTGCGTTCTTCGCGGACGCCGGGCGGGTCGGGCTGACCACCTCGATGACCGATCGGCGCTCCACGCGCCCTGGCCGGGTGGTCGGTGGTGAATCCGGTCATGATGACGGCTTCTCCTGTTCGCTCGCGGTGATGGGTGGGGCGGAGGCGGCGTCCGGCGCGGGCTCCGGCCGTCGCCTCCGCATGGCGCCGATCAGGTGGCGGAGCCCGCCCGGCTGACCGCGCGGGCTCGCGGCGGCAGGTCGCCGGTGAGCCCGGCCAGCTCGCGCCATTCGGCGATCGGCGCGCCCGGCCGGGCGGTGAGGACCTGCAGGCAGACGTGGTCGGCCCCGGCGTCGAGGTGGGCCCGCACCCGGTCCGAGACGGCGTCGAGCGCGCCGGGCCCGCCGCCCGCCACCAGCGCGTCGACGACGCGGTCGGCCGGGGCGTCGGACAGCTCCTCGATCGCGTAGCCGAACCGCAGCATGTCCTTGACGTGCGCGCCGCCGAGCGCGAAGTACCTGGCGACGTGGGCCCGTGCCAGCTCGCGGGCCCGGGCCGGGTCGGGGTCGAGCACGACCGCCTGCTCGACGGCCAGCAGCGCGTCGGGACCGAGGCGGGCGCGGGCGTCCTCGGTGTGCGCGACCGGCACGAGGTAGGGCAGCGCGCCGTCGGTCTTCTCGGCCGCCAGGTTCAGCATCTTCGGCCCGAGCGCGCCCAGGACGCGGCGGCTGGGCGCCGGCGGCGGCGGGCTCTGCAGGGGCACAGCGTCCATCGCGTCCAGGTAGGCGCCCATCGTGGAGACGGCACGTCCGCCGGACGGGACGCGATGCCCCAGGTAGATCAGCGGCCGGTCGTCCACCCGGTGCCCGCCGAGGCCGAGGACGAACCGGCCGGGGTACGCCTCGGCGAGGGACCGCTCCGCGGCGGCCATCGCGATCGGATCGCGGAAGAAGATGTTCGCGATCCCGGTGCCGACCACGAGCCCGTCCGTCGCGCCGAGGAGCAGCCCGGCGTGCGTCAGCACGTTGCGGCCGAACTCCTCGCCGATCCACAGGGCGCCGAAGCCGAGCGACTCGATCTCGGCCGCCACTTCGCGCACCCGGGCGGCGGGTTCCTTGTCGAGCGCCAGCGTCCACAGGCCGAGGGGGCCCGCCGTCGTGTCCATCCGTCCTCCAAGAGATAGAATGAGAGCCTCTCACCTAAGCATAGTGAGAGGCTCTCACCTTAACAAGGAGGTCGTGTGCCGCAGCCCAGGGCGTTGCGCGCCGACGCGCGCCAGAACCGCGAGAAGCTGCTGAAGACCGCGGACGCCGCCTTCCGCCGGCACGGCGTGCAGGCGTCGCTGGCGGAGATCGCGCGCACCTGCGGGATCGCCATCGGCACCCTCTACAAGCACTTCCCGACCCGCGAGGCCCTCCTCCAGGCCCTGATCCACGACCAGGTCATCGGTCTCCGGGAGAGGGCGGAGCGGCTCGCCGGCTCCGACGCGCCGCGCGAGGCGCTGATCGAATGGCTGCAGGAGTTCGGCCGCTGCTCGTCGACCTACCAGGGCCTCGCGGAGTCGATCCTGGCCACCGCCGAGGCCGAGGACTCGGACCTGTACGCGAGCGTCCGGAGCATGCGCGCCGCCGCCGACCTGCTCCTGGTCGAGGCGCAGAAAGCGGGCGCCATCCGCACCGACGTGTCCCGCGCCGAAGTGTTCGCCATGGTCTGCGGGGCGGGCGCCGCGAGCCACTACACGACCGCCGACCTCGACCGCCTGCTCCGCCTGGCCGTAGAGGGCCTCCAGCCCCGCTGACCCCCAAGAACAGGCGCTTCGCGCCCGTCCGCCCCGGCGATGCCCACGCCATGCACGAGTGCGACCCGACTCCTCGTGCATGACCGGGCCGCCGGGGCTTTCGCATGCCGTCGAGCGCTGTGCCCTGAACCGCTCACCTCTCCGACTCTGAGTCGAGATCAAGTACTCGATCGGCTCTTGAGTGTTGACATTCGAACTACTCAGCCTCACTATGGGTCGAAATCGAGCAGAGGAGTGGTTTGTGTCACAGGCGGAGGTCCTTCGGGACCAGTTGATCGAGCAGGGCGTCAAGTACGTGTTCGGCTTCTATGTCGACATCCACGGGGTGCCCAAGAGCAAGTGCGTCCCGGTGGAGTCGCTGCCCTCGATGGCGAAGGGCTCGGAGCTGTACACCGTGGGCGCGCTGGAGGGGATGGGCGACCTCGGTCCGCACGAGGACGAGTGCGCGGGCATCCCCGATCTCGACCGGCTGGTGGTCCTGCCCTGGAAGCCGGAGTTCGCGGTGGTGCCGACGAGCCTGCACCTCGACGGCGAGCTCTACCCGCAGGAGGCGCGCAACTTCCTCCTCCGCCAGGTCGAGGCCGCCGCCGAGATGGGCTTCGTCGCCAACGTGGGGATCGAGCCCGAGTTCTACGTGGTGCGCGAGACCGCCGAGGGGTGGGAGCCGCTGGTGCCGCAGGACCGGCTGGACGCGCCGACGCGGGGCTACGACCTGGAGACCACGGTCCTGGCCGAGCCCTTCCTCGGGCCGATGGTCGAGTACATGAACGGGCTCGGCTACGGCGTCTACTCCTTCGACCACGAGGGAGGCGACGGGCAGTACGAGTTCAACTTCGACTACACCGACGCGCTCACCATGGCCGACCGCATGGTGATCTTCCGGCTGATGGCGAAGCACGTCGCCCGCGAGCTCGGCTGCATCGCGACGTTCATGGCCAAGCCGTTCCAGGACGACTTCGGCTCCGCGTCGCACGTGAACATCAGCCTGGCCGACGAGGAGAGCGGCCGGAACGTCTTCGAGGCCGCGTCCGGCGGGGGCTACAGCGACACGGCCCGCCACTTCGTCGCGGGCGTGCTCGCCCACGCGGGCGCGATCTGCGCGGTGACGTCCCCGACGGTCAACTCCTACAAGCGGTTCACCAGCAAGGGCTTCATGGACGAGATCTCCTGGGCCCCCGTCCACCGGAGCTGGGGCGAGAACAACCGCACCCTGATGTGCCGGATGCCGGTGAACCGGCACTGCCTCGAAGTTCGCACCGTGGACGCCTCGGTCAACTACCACCTCGGCATCGGGCTCATCCTCGCCGCCGGGCTGGACGGCGTCGCCAAGAAGCTCGACCCGGGCGAACCACTCAACCGCGACACCTACCGTATGACCACGGAGGAGCTCGCCGGATACGGCGACCTCGCCCTGCCGCGCTCCCTGGAGCAGGCGCTGGACCAGTTCGAGGCGGACGACCTCGCGGAAACGGTCATGGGCAAGGAGTTCCACCGCACCTTCCTGGACTACAAGCGCGCCGAGTGCCGCGAGTACGGATCAGTGGTCACCGACTGGGAGACCCGCAACTACCTGCAGAGGCTTTGAGATGACCACCGTGAACGAATCGGTCTCGGCCGAAGCGGACCCGCGGCGCGCGAAGGCCAACGCCGAGGCGCTGGAGCGGCTGGTCGGCGCCGAGCCCGTGCTGGTCGGGGTGGCCGCGGCCGGTGACGTCGTCCCCGGGATGACGCCCACGACGATCCTGACGTCCGGGGCGCCGCTGGAATGGCCCGAGTACACCGGCGGCCAGCGGCGCGCCATCCTGTACGGCGCGGTCTACGAGGGCCTGGCGGGGAGCGTCGAGGACGCCGAGGCCAAGATCGACCGGGGCGAGATCCAGGTGCGCTCCACCCAGCAGCACGCCTGCATCGGCTCGGTCGCCGGGATCTACACCGCGTCGATGCCGGTGTTCGTCGTCCGCGACGAGGCCCACGGCAACACCGCCTTCTGCAACTTCTACGAGGGCAAGAGCCGCTACCGCCTGAACTACGGCTCCTACGACCAGGAGGTCGCGGACGGCCTGCGGTGGCTGGAGACGACCATGGCGCCGGTGCTGGCCGAGAGCCTCTCCGACGCCCCGATCCCGCTCAAGCCGATGATGGCCCGCGCGCTGCGGCTCGGCGACGAGCTGCACAGCCGCAACACGGCGGCCACCCTGCTGCTCCAGCGGGAGCTGACCCCCCGGCTGTTCACCCTGGCCACGACGCCCGAGTGGCGGGCGCGCGTCGAGGAGGTCATGGACTTCTTCCTCGCGAACGACTACACGTTCCTCCGGCTCAGCATGGCCGCGGCCAAGGCCACCGCGGACGCCGCCCACGGCGTCGAGCACAGCAGCCTGCTCACCGGAATGGCGATCAACTGCCGCGAGTTCGCGGTCCGCGTCAGCGGCCTCGGCGACGAGTGGTTCCGCGGCGGCCACCCCGAGCTGCAAGGACGCTTCTTCGACGGCTTCACCGAGGCGGACGCCGAATGGATCGGCGGCGAGAGCTGCGTCACCGAGACCGTCGGCCTCGGCGGAATGGCCCAGGCGTGCGCCCCGTCCCTGATGGATTACCAAGGCGGAACGTTCCAAGCCATGCTGGAGAACAACGAGGCGATGTACGAGATCACCTCGGCGGAGCACCCCGACTACAAGATCCCGGCGTTCGGCTTCCGCGGCACGCCCGTGGGCGTCGACCTGCACGCCGTGATCGCCACCGGCCGCACCCCCCTGATCGACGGCGGCCTGGCCGGACGCTCCGGAGGCCAGATCGGCGCGGGCCTCCTGCGTCCCCGCATCGAGGCGTTCACCGCCGCGGCCGCCGCCTACGCCGAGCGCTACCCCACCTCCCCAGCCTCCTGACCCGATGACACCCCTGGAGTGAGCCATGACGAACTCGGAGCAGGTGACCCCCACCGGCAGCGGAGCGGCGAAGGCCGAGTCCCATATCCAGGGCCGGATGGGGCCCTTCGAGCTGGCCTTCTTCGTCGTGGCCGCGGCCGGACCGCTGCTGGTGGTCGCCGGGTTCGCCCCGCTGGCCTTCATGATCGGCGGGATCGGCGCCCCCGGCGCGCAGCTCGTCGCGGGCATCGTCCTGCTGCTGTTCGCGGTCGGCCTGACCCGGATGGCGCTGCGCATCAAGAACGCGGGCGCCTTCTACTCCTACATCGGGCAGGGGCTCGGCCGGCCGGTCGGCGGCGGGGCGGCCACCCTGGCGACGGCGGCGTACTCGGTGATCGCCATCGGCCAGCTCGGCGCGGTCGGCGCCTTCGCGAAGGCGCCGGTCGAGGACGCCTTGGGCGTCGACGTGCCGTGGCCGGTGTTCTCGCTCACCGCGCTCGCCATCGTCGTCTACCTGGGGCACCGGCAGATCTCCCTCAGCGCGAAGGTGCTCGGCGTCGCCCTGCTGTCGGAGGCGGTGGTCCTGCTCGTCCTCGCCGCGCCGGTGCTCTGGCAGGGCGGCGCGGAGGGCCTCGACCTGGACTCCTTCTCCCCGTCGTCGGTCTTCGCGGGCGGCAGCACGGGCGCGATGTTCGCCATCGTGTTCGGCGCGTTCATCGGGTTCGAGTCGACCGCGATCTACTCGGAGGAGGCCCGCGACCCCAAGCGGACCGTCCCCCGGGCCGTCTACCTGGCCGTGGGGTTCCTGGCCCTCTTCTACACGTTCATGGCCTGGATCGTGTACGTCGCCTACGGCAAGGCGTCGATCGTGGACGCCGCCACAGCCGACCCGGTCGGACTGGTGTTCGCCGCGACGGAGAAGTACGTCGGGCACGGCGCGGTGGTCGTGATGGAGGTCCTTCTGGTGACCAGCGCGTTCGCGTCCACGCTGGCCTTCCACAACACGGCGTCGCGGTACCTGTTCACGCTCGGTCGCGAGAAGATGCTGCCGAGCGGGCTCGCCCGCGTCCACCCGGGCCACCGTTCGCCGTACGTGGCGAGCGCCGTCCAGGGGATCATCGGCCTGGTGGCGATCATCGCCTTCGCGATCGCCGGAGCCGACCCGTACCTCCAGGTCTTCCTGCTGATGGTGGCGCCGGGCGTGCTGGCCGTGATCGTCCTGCAGGCGGTGTGCTCGCTCGCGATCGCGGTCTACTTCAACCGGATGGACACCGCGCACGGGCTCACCGTGTGGAGCACCACGGTCGCGCCGGTGCTCAGCCTCGTCGGACTCGGCGTCGCGTCGTGGCTGGTGGCGCGCAACTTCGAGTTGCTCTCCGGCCGGACCGACTGGGTGAACGTCCTGCTTCTCAGCTTCATCCCGCTGGCGTTCCTCATCGGGACCGTCCGGTCGCTGCGGCTCAGGAAGAACCAGCCCGAGGTCTACGAGCGGCTGACCAAGACCGAGGTCTTCTGATTGCCCGGCCCGATCGCCCACCGTGAGGCGGACGTGACGGACCGGCCGCTGATCGGCGTCACCGCCGACCTGGCCGAGGCCGCATGGGACGTCTGGCGGCGGCGAGCGGTCGTCCTGCCGGTGGCCTACCACGAGCAGGTCCTGGCCGCCGGCGGGACCGCCGTCGTCCTCCCTCCCCAGCCGGACGCGGCGCCCGACGTGGTCGCGAGGCTCGACGGCCTGGTGCTGGCGGGGGGAACGGACATCGACCCCCGCCGGTAC
The DNA here is from genome assembly GCF_008121305.1 of Actinomadura decatromicini. Lineage (NCBI taxonomy): Bacteria > Bacillati > Actinomycetota > Actinomycetes > Streptosporangiales > Thermomonosporaceae > Actinomadura > Actinomadura decatromicini. Next base: position 1,271,754 of record NZ_VSRQ01000002.1, read on the forward strand.
GGGGCGCGGCCCCACCCGTCCGTCCGCCCGGCCGACGCCCTGCGGGACGAGTGGGAGCTCCGGCTCGCCGGGGCCGCCCTGGCCGCCGACCTGCCCGTCCTCGGCATCTGCCGGGGGATGCAGCTGCTCAACGTCGTGCGTGCCGGGACCCTCGTCCAGCACCTCCCGGACGTCGTCGGCACCGACGCGCACCTGCCGGACCGCTCAGGATTCGGAAAGCACCCGATCATCATCCTGCCCGGCAGCAGGCTGTACGCCGCGCTCGGTGATCGCGCCGACATCGCCACCCACCACCACCAGGCCGTCGGCAACCTCGGGCGCGGAGTGGTGGAGACGGCCTGGGCCGAGGACGGCGTCGTCGAGGGCATCGAGATCCGCGACCGGGCCTTCGCCTGCGGCGTCCAGGGCCACGCGGAGGAGAGCGGCATGACCGGCCTGTTCGCCCAGCTCGTCGCCGCGGCGGCGGCGCGCCGGACCGCTCAGCCGAGCTCCCACTCGTAGGAGAACTTCTCGATCTTGAGGATCAGCGAGGTCTCCACGGCGGTGATGCCCGGCAGCGCCCCGAGCACGTCGGTGGTGAACCGGAGCAGGTGCTCCTTGTCGTAGAAGAACGCCTCGATCATCACGTCGAAACGCCCCGTCGACAGCCCGCAGTAGCGGACCTCCGGCGCCCCCACCAGCGCCTGGCTCACCTCGCGCAGGTAGGGGAGGCTCACCGAGAGCCCGATGATCGCCGAGATGTTGTACCCGGCCAGCCGCGGGGTCGGCACCGCGACGATCTCCATGAGGTCCCGCTCGCGCATCGCCGCGATGCGCTTCCGCACGGTCGTCTCCGTGATCCCCAGCGTCCGCGCGATCGCGGAGTTGGACGTACGCCCGTCCTTCTGCAGAATCCGGAGGATCTCCCGATCCGTACTGTCCAGCGCCGCCATCGAAGGGGTGGCCTGGCCCGCCCGCGCCCCGTCCTGAGCCCTCTCCTTGCCACCCACCCGCTCAGAATATCGCTCCCCTGTAGCGTCAGGAGAATGCGAGGCGAGGTCGTGATCTTGACCGGACCGCCGGGCGCGGGCAAGTCCACCACCGCCGCGGCGCTGGCGGCGGGGTTCGAGAAGTCGGTTCACCTCCACACCGACGACTTCTGGCACTTCATCGCCGCCGGTGCGGTTCCGCCCTACCTGCCCGAGTCCGACCGGCAGAACCAGACCGTTCTGCGGGTGATCGCCCTGGCCGCCCTGGCCTACGCCGAGGGTGGCTACACCGTGGTCGTGGACGGGATCATCGGGCCCTGGATGCTGCACCACTTCCAACGCGCCAAGCGGGACGACCCCGCCATGTCGATGCACTACATGTCGATGCACTACATCGTCCTGCGCCCGGCTCGGGAAACGACCCTGGCGCGCGCCCAAGCCCGCACCGGCCCGGACGCCCTGACCGCGGCGGAACCGGTCTTGGCGATGTGGGACCAGTTCGCCGACCTGGCGGACCTGGAGGGCCACGTCCTGGACACCGGCGACCAATCCCCGGACCAGACCCTTGAGGTGGTACGCGAGGCACTCAAGAGCGAGAACTTTCGGCTCCCATAGGACCGCGACATGGCCGATGAATGTGTGGCCACGTAGATTACGGCGCGGACGGATCGTCCTTCTCGCGTCGGATGGGCTTCGGGGTGGTGGGGTGGAGTTCGAGGATGGTGAGTTCTCCGGCGGGGTGGGTGGTGTGGATTACTAGGGCAGTACTGGCTGCTAAGTGGGCGAAGTCTTCGAGGTTGCGTTGGCTTCCGCCGTAGAGGAGCAGCATGCGGAGGTCCAGGGCGGCTTTGGGGGCGCTGCCGTCCGTGCGGAGGTGTTCGATTATGAAGACTCGACCCGAGTCGTCGGCCGCTTCGCGGCATCGGCGCAGGATCGTCAGGCAGGACTGGTCGTCCCAGTTGTGCAGGACGTTCGCCAATATGTAGGCCCCTGCCTTGGGTGGCAGAGGTCCGAAGAAATCGCCTTCTTTTACTTGAGCCCGGTCGGTCACGCCGTTTTTGGCCAGGAAGGCTCGGGCGGTGGTCGCCGGACCGGGTTGCTCGATGAGCGTGCCGCGGAGGAGCGGGAACTCCGTCAGCAGGGTGGCGAGAAGTCGGCCATTGCCGCCGCCCACGTCGATTATGTGGCCCAGCGCTCCCCAGTCGAACGCCCGGGTGATCGAGGGCAGGCAGGCGGCCATCCGGGTGGACATCAACGTGTCGAAATCGGCTGCCAGGTGAGGGTTCTCCTCCATGTCCTGCCAGTGGGGGCGGCCGTAACGGGTGGCGTAGGCAGGTTCGCCGGTGCGGACGGTGTGCAGCAGTTCGACGAAGGTGAGTTCCGCCCTTCCCAGAGCGCCTTCCATGTCCAGAACCGCGCGCACGCTTTGGGGATGAGTATCCCGCAAGGGCTTTCCCAGAGGGGTGAGGCGGTAGCGACCTGCGGCGTCGTCGGCGAGGATGCCCTCGGTCGTCAGATATCGCAGGAGTCGATTGAGGGCGTCTTGGTCGACTTGCAGGCGAGCGGCTAGTTCTTTCGCCGAGCTTCCTTCGTGGGAGATGTGGTCCGCCAGCCGCAAGGTTGCCGCGACGCGGATCGCCATCGGGAGGGCCAGGTCGGCTCGGCGCCTCAGTTCGGCGTCTCCCCACGCGCCATTGGGGACGACGGACCGGGGGAGCGTCTGGCTGTGCTCATGCACGAGTCGGCTCCTTCGGAGTTGGTTGCTTCTCGTAGGGACCTCCTGGATGTCATTGGCGCGTGCCCGCTGGAGTTCGGCTGGCCTTTCTGCGGGCGCTGATGCGGGAGTGTGAAATGACCTGGCCCAGCATCACCTTGAGTTGGGCGCGGGTGCGTTCGACCCGGGGGACGCCGCCGCTGTCGGTCTGTGCCTGCTCGTTGGAGAGGGCGACGCCGAGCGGGGTGGGCCAGCCGCGGAGCGCGTGGCCGATCGTCCGCAGCATCGCGAGGGTGCTCGCCGCGCCCTGCTCTCCGCGTGCCACGGCGACGCAGCCGATCGCCCGGCCGTCCAGCAGCGGTCGGCTGGCCTCTCCCAGTTCGTTGAGGTAGTCGATCGCGTTTTTCAGCAGGCCGGATACGCCGCCGTGATAGGCGGGCGATACCAGGACGACCGCGTCCGCCTTTTCCATCGCCCGAAGGTAGTTCTTTATCTCAGGCCGGTCCCGCGCCTTGGTGCCGGGACGGTAGAACGGGAATTCCAGATCCGCGCCGCGGAAGACCTGGGTCAGTGCGCCGCGCTCCACGCACAGGGCGGCGCACCAGTCGGCGATGAGGCGGGTCTTCGAGTCCTCGCTGAGGGATCCGCTGAGGAAGATGATTTCCGGTGCCACGTTCATGCGGGCTCCTCCGTCTCGGTCATGGCAGTCTCAAGGTCGCCTCGCCGCCGCGGTCTTCGTCGTCGCGGACGGTGAACGCGACCTCGTGCACGCCGTCCGGTGCGGCGCGGTCGACCACGACGGGGAGCCCGGCGTCGCCGAGCCAGTCGGACAGGTCGTCGGAGCCGCCCACCGTGATCGAGGTGAACGCCGTGGGGGTGCGCCGGTGGGCGGCGGCGGACAGTTCGCGGGAGACCCGGGCCCGGCGCTCCGGCCAGGCGCCCCACTCCAGGAAGAAGGGGCGGGACGGCTGCCGCCACGCGGCGGCGAAGCCCGCCTCCGTCCACGGGAGGCGCTGCCCGTCGGCTCGGACGGACTCCCCGTGCCGCAGCCCGGCGTCCTCGCCGAGGACCTTGCCGATCCGCTCAGCCGTCCCCTGGATGTCGTCGACCTGGACGACCCAGCCCAGGAAGGCGGGACCGGTGGCGGTGCGGTCCATGAACGCCTCGCGCCGTCCCGTGCGCTCCATGGCGGCTTCGTCGTGCGGGACGACCACCTCGATGTACTGCACGTCGGGTGTGTCGAACGGGACGATCCAGCAGGTGGTGCCGTTGTGCAGCCGTCCGCCCAGGACGAGGCCGAGACCGTGGCGCTCGCGCAGCAGGTCCCGGACGGGTTCGACGCGGCGTGCGCCGATCATCACGTGATCGATGCGCATGGTCATCCCTCCAGCGCCCGGGTCGGGCACATCATGCGCGGGACGGTGTCCCACTGTCCTTTGGTGAGCGCGGTGGTCAGACCGTGTGCGGTGTGCCGGGCGGTCAGGAGGCCGTGCCCGGCGTGCCCGGTCGCGAGCCAGAGGCGCCGGTGCCCGGGCACGCGGCCGATCAAGGGGCGGCCGCTCGCCGGTGCGGGGCACAGCCCGCACCGGAGGTCGACCGGGGCGGCGCGGGCGAGGGCGGGCAGGGCGGTGGCGGCGAAATGCAGCAGTTCGGTGATCCCGGCGACGTCGCAGCGGTCGTCGAAGCCGGGGGCCTCCTCTTCGTCGGTCCCGACGATCACGTCTCCGGCGACTCCGGGAGCGAGGTGGCGGTTCGAGGAGAGGATCAGCGGCGGGACCGATGCGGCGGCGAGCGTCACGAGTTGCCTGCGCGCCGGTCGCACGTGAACGGAGTGGCCGGTCAGCTCCGCCGTCCCCGACCATGCTCCCGCTGTGACGATCGCGATGTCGGTGTGGACGGGGCCGTCGGTGGTCGCCAGCTCGACTCCGTCGTCGGTGACCAGGACGTCCTGGACGACGGTGTCCTGCCGCCAGACCACGTCGAGCCGGGCGCAGCGTGCCTGGACGGCTGACAGATAGCGCGAGCCGTCCACCGCCAGGGCCGTCTGCTCCAGCAGGTAGCGGCGATCGTCCGGCAGGCGGAATCCGGTCGCCAGTTCCGCGGCCTGGGCGGACGAGATCCACTGGGCCGAGGAAGCCGTCGCGGGCAGATGCGGGGCCACCCGATCGGCCTCCTCGGCCCGAAGCACATGCAGAATCGGCTGGGGAACGCTGAACCGGCCATGGACGGGCTCCAGCCGATCGACGTCCTCCTGAAGACTGGCCGCGGCCTGCCGCAGCCAGCCGTAGAAGACGTGGTCGGCGACGTGCCGCAGTGCGGGCGCGGCCGGTCCGGCGGCGCGGGCGGTGGCGTGGCCGGGCGCCGGGCCCGCGTCGAGGACGGTCACCGCCGCGCCCGTCGCGGCGAGTTCCTCCGCCAGGCAGGCGCCGATGATGCCGCCTCCCACCAGCGCGAAGTCAGAGCGTGTCAACGGCGCACCTTCCTTTCGCCTCGAGCTCGCGGGCGTTGGGCAGCAGCAGCGGCGGGGTCGTGACGTGGGCGTCCGCGCAGGCGACCGCCGAGGTGTCCGCGACCGCGCCCCGGACCGCCCGCAGGAGGGTCTGCGGACGGCCGCGGAGCCGTACGGCGAAGCACCGGTCCGGCTGGTCGGAGGCATGGGCGACGCAGATCAGCGAGAGGAGGCCGTCGGGGTCGTAGCGCCGCAGGCTCTCGATCGGCCACCGGAGTTCGAGCGCGGGGCCGGGCGCCGGAGCGCGGGCGGCGGACAGCCGGAGGCGGGACTGCGGGGCCGGGTAGAGGGCCTGCCGGTCGTGGTCCCACACGGCGCGGCCGCGCGGGGCGCCGGACGTCGCCTCGATCCGCAGCGGTACGAGGACGCCCGCCTCGACCAGCCGGATCGCGTCGGCCGGGTGGCCCGCGTCGTCGGAGGTCGCCGGGGGATGCGCCGCGGGCAGGTCGGTCAGGGACAGCGTCCCGAGGAGGCGTCGGCCGTCGAGGCGGTCCGTGCGGGCCCGGGCCGTGCGGGAGGCGAGCAGCAGGGCGGTGCCCGCGGCCGGGATCGCCGCCACGGCGGGGCGCATCACCAGCGGGAGCGCCCGCCATCCGTGCGGCGGCTTGCCGGGACGCAAGCCGTACGGCGGGACGTCCAGGCCACTCGACACGTCGGGCGCGCGACTCGCGCCGGGGGCGGCGAGCCCGGTGAACAGAGGCCCGAGGGAGGTCTCGACGCGCGCGAGGACGCGAAGCTGCCGCCACCCGCGCCCCGGCAGTTCCCGCACCTCGGCGAGCACGCTCTGGACCGGTGCCCGGCCGAGTGCGGACGCGGCCGCCGCGAGCAGGCCGCGCACCGCGTCCATGGCCGGATCCCCGCCGACCTCGGACGAACGCCGTGACGCCCGGACCGCGCCCGCGTCGTCACGGCTCATCGACACGTGGTCGGCGGACAGCCGCAGGTTCGGCCCGCCGGGCCCCGGAGTCATGGTGCCCCTCGCCAGGACGACGAGTTCGTCGCTCATGGCCCGGCCACCTTGATCGAGACCGTCCCGGCGGGCAGCACCATGCCGGCGTTGGCGAAGGTCACCGGCAGCGGGAACTGTCCGAGTTTGCCGCAGCCGCGCCGGGCCCGGCCGTCCTCCCCGACCGCGGGATCGGCGGGACGCAGGGCGGCGAGCGCGGTGCGGGCGTTGCCCGCGAGCCGGAGCCGGGGCAGCCGCAGCGGCGGCTCGTCCAGGCGATGGAGCATCGGGGCGAGGGCCAGGAAGGTGAAGTCGCCGGTCGACGGGTTCACCGTCTCCGGGCGGAGGCCGTACGGCTCGATCCAGTCGCGCTCCGGCGGTTCGGGCGGCGCCGCCGCGAGCGCGCACGTGTGGGTCATGCGCGGGATCGCGGGGTGCCGGTAGTCGAGGCGGCGCCCGTGACCGGTCGGTTCGAGACGCGCGTCGAATCCCGCCGTGACACGGTCGGTCATCGGGACGGCGACGACTCCGCGGCGGACGAGGACGGCCTCGGTGCAGGCGCTTCCCTCGTCGTCGATCCGAGCCCGGAAGCCCGCCGCCGCCCGCACGGCGCCGTCGCTGACGGTCAGCCATTCCGGTGCCAGCCGGACACCGGGCCGCAGGTAGACGACGCCCGACCGCAGCACGTCGGCCTCCATCGGATGCCCGACCAGTTCGTGGAAGAAGGCCCCGGCGCGGCCCGGCGCCAGCAGCACGTCGGCCCGTCCCGGGACGGTGTCGGCGCCGCGGCGGGCGGCGCGGTCGCGGAGCCGGTCGACGATGCGCTCTGCACCCGCGAGGGCGGAGGCCAGCGGGCCGGTGAGATCCCAGGGCACCGCTTCGGCGAGTCCCCGCTCCAGGATCGCCTCCACCGCGCACATGCCGCGCTCGTCGGTGTCCACGTGGTCGTCGGCACCGGCGGCGACATGCTGGTGCAGGCCGCTCAGGACGAGCGTGACCCGCGCGTCCCGGCTCAGCTCGCGCAGCGCCGCCTCCGCTCGCGGCCCGACCCGGAGCAGCGGCCGCTCCAGCACCCGTGCGGCGGTCTCGGCGGTGTCGGCGCTGATCAGCCGGTGCGGCGCGCGCAGCAGCCCGTCGCCGTCGGCGAAGCGGTGGCGCACCTCCCCGGAGCCGCGATGCTCGTCGAAGCAGGCGCCGCGCCGCGTCACGGCCTTGCGCCGCACCTGCCCGTCCGGCCGGAAGCGCAGGCTGAACCGCAGCGAGTGCTCCGCGAAGGTCACGATCACGGCGCGTCCCGCCCGATCGCCTGGACGCGCAGTTCGCAGACGTAGCGCCGGCCCAGGTCGTCGCGCAGCCACAGCTCGTCCGGGCCGGGGACCATGGCCTCGGCGGTCAGCGTCCCGCCCGCCGGGGCCACGTGCCAGAGCAGGTCGGCGGCCAGCGGCGACTCCAGGTCGATCAGGTACGGCTTGCGCTCGCGCAGGCTCCGGACGAACACGAACCGGCATCCGGTCCGGCGGGCCAGCCGCCGCAGCGTCAGGAAGCGCGCCTCCGCCGTGGCCCCGGCCGACTCGGACGCTTCGACGTGCCAGCGCGCCCGCTGGACGACGACGTCCGCGACGCGCACCTCCTCGTCCCGGCCGTGGGAGCCGGACGCGAACACCGGGTGCTGCACCTGCGGATGGGACAGGGCCGCGTACGGCGGGTACTTCGCGAAGTCGCTGAGCGGAAGGTAGGCCAGCAACTCCCGGTCGTCGGGGCCGGTCAGCCGGACGCGGTCGTGCTCGACCCGGACGGTCAGGTCCTCGGCGCGCAGGAGGTCGTCCCGGTCGGCGTCGGTCCAGGACGGCGCGCGCAGGGCGACCTCGCGGCCGGGGAACCGGTAGTAGCCCTTGTTGCGGCGCCCGAAGTCGAAGCCCACGAGCCGGTCGCCGCGCTCGGCGAGCCAGGCCGCGGCCTCGGCGGCGAAGCCCGCCGGGTCGGGGTGCATCACGTCCAGCCAGCCCGGGATCTGCAGGTGGTGGTGGATCCGCGCGACGACCAGCCCGGCCGACCGGAGGTCCGCGACGTCCGTGGCCCGCGGACACAGGTCGATCAGCGCGTACCGGTCGCCGTCGAGGGTCGCCGCCTCCCGCAGCAGGTCGTGCAGGTCCTCGGCCCCTCGGTAGCGCGGGGCGTGGTCGGTCTGGAAGGCGCTGCCCTGCGGCTGGAACAGTTCAGTCGTGCGGTGCGCGTAGGCCGCGAGGGTCATCTCGTGGATGGCCGCCGGGCGTCCCGCCGGGGGGTCTTCGGCGCGGATCGCGGTGGCGACCTGATGCGCCGCCTGGCGCTGGGCGGCATGGCCGTGGACGGTGCAGACCTCCAGAATCGGGCCCAGCCGCCGTTCCCAGTCGCGCAGGAGGTCTTCGCCCACTTCCAGGGAGAAGTGGGAGGAGCATTCCTCGTAGACGATCGCCCGGTCGGCGTAAGTGCGGCCCGCGCCCCGCCTGGCGGGAACGCCGGTGCATGTCTCGAACAGATCCTCCAACTCCTGGAGGATCTCGACCTTGTCGGGGAACGATTCGGTTTCCAGCGCGGCGCGGAGTCGCTCCAGTTCGTGGAGGCGCTGGAGCCACATGTCACGGGCCGGGCTGGCGGGCAGGTCGCCGAGCTGTCGGCGGAACGCGCTGAGCGGGTCGAGGTCGTAGGGGCCCGCGCCGAGCGCCACGTCCAGGACGCCGGCCGCGACGAGTTCACGCAGGGTGTGGGCGGCTTTCCGGGCGGGCAGTCCCGTTTCCCGGCAGATGGCGCGCAGCGTATGCCCGTCCCGTCCGATGGCCGCCAGGACGGCTGGGGCATCGGCCGGTTCGGTGGCGGCGGCGCGCCCGTCGCCCTTGGGACGAGTGAGGTGGAACCGCAGGTCCGGCAGCAGCCTGGCGTCGCGGGCCAGCGCCCGCGCCAGCTCCCTGGCCGCCCACGCGGCGAGGAACACCCGCCGGACGCGCGGCCGGTCGGTCCGCAGGACGGCCCCGTCGCCCGCTCGCGTCTCGCCGTAGGCGATCGGCCCGAAGAAGCTCACGGTCTCGCTCTTGCCGCAGAAGCGCTGAAGGTAGGTGTAGAGCTGCCGCCGAGCGCGGCGCCTGCGCGCGTTGAGCGGACCGGCGGCGGCGAGCAGCGGGAGCAGCATGTTCCGGTAGACGGCCGGGTTCGACAGGAACACCGCCTCGCCCACGAGCGGACGTCTCAGCACTGGCCGCAGTTGCTCGGTCGCGTGTTCGTCGGCCTCCTTGTACAGCTCGCGGAAGCGGCAGGCGCTGTCGCGCCACGCCGTCAGGCCGGTCCTCTTCGCGGGGATCCGTTCGGGCGCGCAGGCCGCGATGGCGTCGCGCATGGGCTCGGGCAGGCCTTGGACGGCGAGGGACTGCTCCACGTCCAGCAGTTCGTCGGCCGCCCGCAGCAGGTCGCGTGACGCGCCGAGCCCTTCAAGCCAATCGAACGGCATGCCGCTGTGCCGGAGCACGAATATTCGGCCCAGGCGCCATCGTCGTCTCATCGTCATCCCCCGACCGCTCCGGCCTGCCGCAGGTGCTTCACCAGCCGGGCGCGGGACTCGCCGGACAGCGCGTCCAGCGCGCCCGGCTCGCGGGCGGCGAGTCTGCGCACCACGGGCACGAGGCGGGGGTGCAGCCGGAAGGCGCGTCCCCAGCGCAGGTTCACCAGGTGGGCGCCGTCCGGGCCGGTGACGATCTCCGCGGAGTCGTCCCACCGCAGGTCGGCGCTCGGCGCGGGGCCGGCGAGGGTGCAGGCGGCCAGGCGTCCCGGGTGCAGGTCGGCGTGCCGGGCGAGCCGGTCGAGCCAGGCGGCCACCAGGTCGCGCGCCCGCGTCGGAGTGAGTGTTCGCGGCGCTTCGAAACGGGACCAGCGGGCGAGGTCGTGGGACGGGTCGGGGCCCAGGCACAGCGCCTCGCCCGCCCAGGTGGACCCGCACTCCATCCGATAAGGCCGCAGCCCTGCGAGCCGATGGCCGTCGTCGGTAAGCGCCTGCACGGACTGGTCGACGACCGACTCGTCCATTCCCGGTGCGCCTACCACCAGCTCGAACGACACCGGCGCGGAAGAGGGAAGGCCGTTCAGGACGGGACGCAGGTCGACCTCGGTGCCGTCCATCCCGGTGGCGGACGTCGGGGAGGCGAACCGCGTCACGGTGACCGTCAGGCCCCGGCACCGGTCGAGGACGTCTCGGGGGAGCGCCGCGGCGTGGTCGGCGTCCAGCCAGCCCGCCCACGGCCCGGCGGGTCGCCGCGCACAGGTCCCCGTCACCCAGACCACCTGTTCCCGCGCGCCTGGCGGCTCGGGGCGCACCACCCGGTTCGGGGACCACGCCAGCACTTCGACGCCGGCCAGCTCCGGGATACGGCGCAGCGCCTCGGCGTGCGCGGCCGCGAACGCGCCGCAGAGGGTCGAGCGGTCCGGCCCGAGCCGCTCCACGAGCTGGAACGCGGCGGGCAGGGCTTGGTCGGCGTCCACCAGGATCCAGGCGCGACGCGCCTCGGCGGCCCGCTCGGCCTCCTCCAGTTCAGGTTCGAAGAGCCGGCAGGTGGTCGCGGCGCGCAGCACGTCCCGGCTGCGCTGGGTCGTGCCCTCTGTCAGTTCCAGGTCGTCCAGCGTCAGCCGGACGGCCGGGTCGTCGGCCAGCCGGAGCGCGAGCCCCACCGCGCGCAGACGACCGGCGTCGGCGTCCCCGCCGCGCTCCAGCCGGGCCGCGGCCGCCCGCGCGAACAGCGCCTCGGACGCGGCGAGCCGTCCCGCCCGGTCCCTGAGCCGGACGGGGTCGGCGAGGCGCGCCGTCATCCGCGCGTTGAGGTCGAGCACCTCGGTCCCGGGCGGCGCCGAGACCTCGGTGGTGAAGTCCGTGAGCGCGGGCACGACGAGAAGCCCCATCACGCGGCTCCCCGCAGGTAGACGCAGCGCAGCTCGGCGGCGAACCGGTGCGGCCCGTCGCGGAGCCAGCACTCCCGCGGCCCCGGCAGCGCCTCCGACACCGTGATCCGCTCCGCCGTTCGGGCCAGCCGGACCAGCCCGTCGAGCAGGGCCGGAGAATGGGCGTCGACGTAGACCGGTTTGCGTTCGGCGGGGGAGGAGGCGAAGAAGCGGGCGGGCAGGCCGCGGTCGGCCCGCAACCGCGCCATGCCGGTCAGCCGGTCCTTGATCACCGCCTTGGCCAGCGGGGCGGTCTCGGCTTCCGCCAGCCGCCAGCGGCGACGCGAAAGCACCACGTTTCCCCATGTCAGCCTTGGGACGTGGGGCAGGTCGGGCAGGCGCGGACGCCGCACCCGAGGCAGCGCCAGCGCGGTGTGGACGGCGCTTTCCAGTTCCCCGTTGTGAAAAAGAAGCGGCTCGGTGATTCCCTTCGCGCGGAGGGTGACCTGCTCGCCGTCGCTGTGGACGGTCAGCCGGTCCAGGCCGACCCGGCGTTGAGCCGGTTGGGCGGACGTGCCTCCCAGTTCGAGGACGAGTCCGGGGAACTCCAGGGGTGGCAAGCCGGTCCTGCGGCGGGCGACGACGTTCAGCGCCGTCCAACCGGTCAGGGCACGCTCGATCGCGGCGTCGCGGTCGCGGATCGCCCGGTGCGCGCCGGGATGGAATTGCAGTGCCCACGGGGTGAGCAATGCGGCGTCGTGAATGTCGCCCAGGACGAGCGGCGTCAGACCTGGCCGGTACTCCGCCAGGTCCGGCGCGGCGACCATCACGTCCACTGAGCAGAGCACGGGCTCGGTGGGTGGAGCGGGTTCGTCCAGGAGCCCCGCTTCGGCCAGGTCCACCGAGGCGGTGTTGGCGGGCACGGTGTCGAGGATCTCGGTGATGCGCCTGGTCAGACGGGTGCTGTGCTGGACGTGCAGTTCGGTGCCCGCGTTCAGCACGTCGCGCAGGCCGAAGACGCCCTGGCCGAGGCGGCGGGCCAGGTGCGCCCCGGTGAGCCGCCGGGTCCGCTCCGCCTCCGCCGCCAGGTGGGCCAGCGCGCGCGGGACGAGACCGGCCAGGTCGTCGGCGACCGCGCCTCCGACGGTGACCTGGAGCGTGCCCACGGCCGCCTCGTGCACGACGACGCGATCGTTGTAGAAGCGCTCTCCGGTGCCCTCCCCGGCGTCGCCGCCCGCGACTGCGGCCACCCGTGCCTGTAGTTCGAGTTTCTCGTCCGGCGACGCCGCCGGATACCGCCCGAGTAGCGCGGCGATCTCGTCCGCCGCCCGAGTCAGCGGCGCGGCGAGATCTTCCCGCCCGTGGAGGCGCTCGCGGAGCCAGCCGAGTGCGTCCGGGACCGTCGCGGGCGGATACAGGTCGTGGGTCAGAAGGCCACGCCGGACGGCCACGGCGACATCGGCGGCCGCCCGCTCCACTTCCGTCTCCATCGCGCCGCCGATTTCGGCGACCGTCCTTACGCCGTCGCATTGTCCGACGACATTCGCGGCGTCCTTGACCGGAGCCGTCCACGTCTTCCGCCGCGGGACCAGTTCGGCGACCAGGGCGGGCTCCCCGAGAATCCGGTCCACCAGCCTGTCGACCACGCGTGCCGCGGGAAAGGCTCTCCGAAGGCATTCGAGATGGCCCGACCAGGTGAAACCGTTCGCCTCGGAGGGAGCGACCCGTCCGTAGTTGATCGGCCCGAAGAAGCTCATCGTCTCGCACTTGGCGCAGAGCCGCTGGATGTAGGAGGCGACCTGGCGCCGCAGCCGGGCTCCCGTCTTGCCGCGACGCAGGTCCCGGTAGACGCCGGGGGAGGAGCAGACGACCGCGTCCAGGAAGCGCTTGTCCGCGGCGACCCGGTCGAACGCGTCGCCGACGCGGGCCCCCTCCGCCTCGATGGCCTCGGCCAGCCGTCGGCGGTACTGCTCCAGGCGGGACGTCGTCCGGTTCCACGCCGCCAGCCAGTCGTCCGGCACCGGCGCGTCCGGCGGCAGCGGCCGCAGGTTGCGCAGCCTGCTCAGGACGCTCCGGTTCGGTCGGCCCGCGTTGGAGGGCGGCGTGGTCAGCAGGTCCCGCGCCGCTCGCTCCAGCCCGACGACCTCCTCCGCCAGCGCACCCGCCTTCGGATAGGAGATCTCCGCGGCCATCTCCCATGGAAAGGCGGCGCTGCGCACCACCAGCGTCGGCAGCAACTCCCAACCGGCCGCACCGCGGGCTTCGTGCGCTTCGCCGGCCGCCGGCCCGACTCGCGGACGGCCCGTGGCCGGCGCGGACTCCCCGCCCTTCACGACCGCTCCTGGAAGTTGACCAGGTCGAAGGGCCGGTTCAACTTCGTGCGCGGAGTGGGCAGCAGCGCCCGGACGTCCTGGTCGTCGGGCGACGCCACGCTCTGGCTCAGCCGCCGTGCCTTCCCCGGATTGGCCAGGCTGAGGGCGGCGAGGCGCGCCACCTCGTCGCCCGGCGGGGAGTTCACGCAGATGGCCTGGCCGGCCTTCGCCAGCGCCATCCGGTACGGGTCACCCAGCCGTGCCGCGGCCGCCGCGGCGGCGGTGAACTGGGCGATGCCCGACCCGCTCTCGCCCGCGCCGACATGCAGCCCGCCGAGCTCCAGCCGGATCTCGCACTCGTGGAAGTCGTCGCCGAACTCCCGCGCGCAGACCAATGACCGATCGAGCTCTTCCAACGCGGTTCCGCGGTCGCCGCACAGCAGGGCGAGCCCGGCGGCCCGGTAGGCGTGGTGCTTGACGAAGGCGGTGTTGGACGACCCCGCCGCCCGGTTGAACCGATCCCACGTCCGCGCGGCCTGCTGGAGCCGTCCGGCCTTCTCCTGGAGCACGCTCACGTTGGACAGCAGGTTGATGCGCAGATGCACCGAACTCGGATCGGCGAGCCCCTCGACACAGGCGAGCGCGAGTTTCTCCTGCTCCAGCGCCGCGCGCAGCTCGCCGCGCGCGAAGTGCGTCAGGCCGCGCAGGTTGTGCAGCCAGCCGCGCTCGCGGCGCACGCTGTCCGGCTCGCCGTCCCTGGGCGGGACGACGGCGAACCCGTCCCTGAGCTCACCGCCCGCGGCGTCGACGCGGTCCAGCCGCTTGGAGAAGGTGAGCGCGCAGTAGAGATGGGACTGCGCGCGCAACTCCGGCAGAAGCCGCCCGTGCCCTTCACGCATGGCGCGGAAGTAGCTCAGGGCCTCGTCCTGACGTCCCCGGAAGGTCGCCTGGACGCCGAGCACCTTGTAGAGGAAGGCGCGCAGGTCCGCGGCCGTCTCCAGGGAGCCGGGCTCGAACTCGATGGCCTCCGGTTGCTCGTCGGCGTTGCGGGCCTGCTCCAGCAGGCCCGGGACTCGGGCGTCGGGGAAGCCCGCCACCAGCGTCAGGGCGGTGCTCGCGACCACGGCCGAGCCCTCCCAGTTCGCCGAGAAGAAGGCGGCCCGGCAGTAGGCGAGCGCCGCCGCGAGCCGATCCGCCGAGTTCCCCTCCGGGTCGACGGCCCGCGCGTACAACTCACCCTCGCGGCTCGTCGGGACCTCGTCGGACGCGGGAAGCACGGCGCGCAGCTCCGCCTCGTCCACCGGCAGGCCCATGCCACGCAGGCACCGCGCGCGCTCCGCCCGCAGATCGGCGGCGGGACCGAGCGGAGGACGCACCTGCTCGGGCGCGTGCGCCACAATGTCGATCTCTCCCGACACCGTCCGGGCGTGCTCGGCGGCGCGCATGAACCCGCGCAGCGAAGGGAGGTCGGCGCCACCGACGCCGTGCAGCACCAGCGGCCGTCCCACCTGTGAGCATCCGCCGCACAGGGCCGCGGCAGCCGTGGAGAGGACCCGGAACACCTGCTCGGACTCCCGATGCAGCCTCCGCTCGGACGGTGCCAGGGCGATCTCGGTGAGCGAATGGTCCGTGCCGCCCTCCGCACCGGGGAACAACTCGGCCCACTCCGGACCCCGCGCGGCCTTGACGTGGTCGAAGGCGGCGCCTGCCTCCCTCAGCGCGTCCAACGCCCTGCGCAGCCCCTCATACGCCGCGGCGGGCCCGACGTTGACGTCGACCTCGACTCCGACCGAACGCGAGATCCCCGAACCGGCACGGACCATCTCCGCCGTCCTCAGGCCAGCGCCAATGGAGCGATCTTGTCCTCGACCTCTTCGAGATCGAAGTCGAGGTCGTCCAGATCGTCCAGGTCGTCGTCCTCCGCGTCGATGCCGTCGTCCACGACCGCCTCCCCGCCGGCCGCCTCTGGATCCGGACGGGCAATATCCTCAGCGTTCTCCGTGCTATCGCTCCGCATTTCATCCTCCCGAGAGAGAGTCGACGATGAATCGAATGAATATGTTTCGCGTCTAGAACGAACCAGGGCTGGTTGCTCGTCCTCCTTAACGACCATGAACCCCGAGGGCAGTCTGATCTTCTGTGTTCCGTGAATCTCCAACGCCGACCCATCGTAAATACGGCACTACCGTGCGTGACATAGCGCTGAAGTTATAGTGGCCTGGCCAGGCATGTACCAGGACTCCCTATCTCGCAGGTGAGCCCTACCGTGCCCCGCAGTCGCGCCTACTCCGAGGTGCATCAGCCAAGACCGAGGCAGCGATAGGGCCATCAATATGAGAGTTCGAAAAGATCGAATGCCGACTCGGCGCCGCGCGAGACGCCCGAAGATCGGAGCCGAACTCGGCGACGCGACTTTCGCGTTTTCCCGCCCGCCGTCCCGGCTTTGTGAAGCGCCTCTCCGGATTTCGCCGATCACATCCGGCGGTATATCCGTCAGCGGCGTGCCCACTGGCCGTCGCCGACGCTGACCTGGGAGCCCAATTGCCCGGATGAGACCGTTTGTGGACTCCGTCCGCGTCCTGCCGGGCGGAGCCTCCAGGATGGCGGGCGTGCGCAACAACCGGGCCTGGTGGCCGTGGCTGGTTCTTCTCGCGGCGGTCGTCGGGGTGCTGGTGCTGGGAGCGGTGACGTTCGCCCCGCTGGCCGGTGCGGACGGGTTACAGGTCGCGGCGAACCGCTTCCGCCGGACCCGGCGCCGCCGCCTGGTGATCCTGGGCGGCCCCGGGACGGGCAAGACCACCCTGGCGGTGCAACTGCTGCTGCACTTGCTGGCCACCCGTCCTCAACATCCCGACGAACCGGTCCCGGTCCTGGTCCCGGTCGCCGGATGGGACACCGCCCGCTTCGCCGCCGCCTACCAGCCCGCCCGTCCGACACGCACCGGTCTCAACCGACGAGCCCGGTGAATCGGCTACGTCAGGAGGAGTGTCTGTGCTTGACCTCGCCACCCTTACGATCTCCATTACCGCGCTCGTCGTCTCCTTGGTCCTGACGCTCCGGCAAATCCGCCTGGCCAGCGGCGGGAACCACCTTCCGGTCGTTCTCGACGCTTTCCGAGAGACGCGCAGTCCGGCGTGGTTCGAGGCACAGAAATACGTTCTCAATGAGCTGACTGCGGAACACACACCTGATTACGGCTACCGCGGCTTGCCGGAGCGGGCGCGCGCGCACGCGGGCGCCGTCGGGCTGTTCTTCGACGACCTGGGCAAACTCGTCGCCCATGACGTGATCGACCAAAGCTTGGTCATCGGGGCCTACGGGACGGGCATCGTGCGGCTCTGGGACGTTCTGGCTCCCTACGTCTACACGGAGCGGCGAGAATACGGGTTTCACTTCTGGATCTACTTCGAAGACCTCGCGGCACGAACGGCCGCCGAGGGGCCTGACGCCGTCTATGCCGACCTGCACCTGCGTTCGCGCCCACCGCGACAGGAACCAGGTGAGGTAGGAGCGACCGGGTCCTAGCTTCTTGAGCGAGTCTGCGGACCCGCACGAGACGCCAGATCGCCCAACCCGTGCCGTCCGGCAAGTGCAACCGGGAGGGACGGTTCCGGCGAAGATTGGGGGATCGTACGCTGTGCGGTCGGGACGGCGGCGCGGAGACCGGAACGCAGGGGCAGGGCAATGGATCGGGAGCCGGGGCTGGGCGTGGGCGCGGTGGCGCGGCGCCTGGGCGTGGCGGCCGCCACGCTTCGCACCTGGGACCGCCGGTACGGCATCGGCCCCAGCGGGCGCAGCCCCGGCGGCCACCGCCGGTACACGCCCACCGACCTCGCGCGGCTGGAGGCGATGCAGCGGTCGATCATCGCGGGCGCCCCTCCGGCGGAGGCGGCCCGGGCCGCGCTGGACGAGCCGCCCGGCGCCCCGCCGTCCCCGCGCGGGCATGGCGCCGGCGGCAACCGGATCCCGCTGGGCGAACCGTCCGCCGGGTCGGATCCGGCGGAGGTGCGGGGTCTCGCCCGCGCGGCCATGGCCATGGACGCGCCTGCGGTGGCCCAGGCGGTCCGGACGGCGATCGCGCGTGCCGGGGTCGTGGAGGCGTGGGACGGCCTGATCGTCCCGGTCCTGACGGGGATCGGTCGCAAGCACGCGGCGTCCGGTGACTGCGTGGAGGTCGAGCACCTGCTGTCGACGGTCCTGCTCGGCTGCCTGGCGGAGGTGGCGCCGCCCGCGGAGCCGTCGAACCCGCGTCCGGTGCTGCTGGCCTGCGCGCCGGAGGAGCAGCACAGCCTGCCGGTGCACGCGCTGGCCGCCGCGCTGGCGGAGACCGGTGTCGCGGCCGTCCTGCTCGGCGCGCGGGTGCCGGCGTCGGCGCTGGCCGCCGCGATCCGGCGGACCGGGCCGAACGCCGTCCTCGTCTGGTCGCAGACCGCGCGGACCGGCGACCCCGGCTGGCTGGACGGCCTCCCGGGCTCCCGACCGGCGGTGCGCCTGCTGCTCGGCGGGCCGGGCTGGGACCGTGACCGGATTCCGTCCACCACCCGGCTCGTGACCGCCCTCCCGGAGGCGGTCACGGAGATCAGATCCGCGCTCACGCGACCCTGACCTGCGGGAAGAAATCCTCTGTCGGCGCGGCGCCGAGGTCGCCTCCGTCCCTCGAATCGACTATGAACAAGTTTTGAAGCGCTTTTCGCGGGGCAGATGTGCCTCATGACGCTCGGACAGCGACTCAGCCAAGGCGACGAGACGGCTCTGGAGGAGTGCTACGTCGTTCTCGGACCCCTGGTCCGCCGCCATGTCGTCCGGCTGGTGCCCGGGCACGCCGTGGACGACGTCGTCCAGCTCGTCTTCCTGGAGGTCTGGCGGTCGCGGCGCCGCTTCGACCCGGCGCGCGGCCTGGAGCCCTGGGTCCTGGCCATCGCCCGGAAACGCGCCATCGACCAGTTGCGCGCCGAGACACGCCACTCCCGCAGAGCGGTGCCGTTGGAGGACGCGGCGAGGGTGCCCGACAACACCACCGCCGTCGACACCGCGTGCGACGTCCGGAAGGCGCTGGCCGGCCTGCCCGCCCCGCAGCGGCAGGCGATCATGCTGGCCCACTACGGGCAGCTGACCCAGCGGGAGATCGCCGACCGGCTGGCCGTCCCGCTCGGCACCGTCAAGGCGCGCACCGCCCGCGGGCTGCACCGGATGAGGGACCTGCTGTGACGACCGAGCATCCGCGTCCCCGGCTCGCGGTGTCGAGCTGCCTGCTCGGCGCGCCCGTCCGCTACAACGGCGGCCACAGTCGCGACCGGTTCCTCACCGACCTGCTCGCGCCCCACGTCGACTGGGTTCCGGTCTGCCCGGAGATGGAGATCGGGCTGGGCACGCCCCGTCCCACGCTGCGGCTGCATACCGGCGGACGCATCGTCACCAAGGACGGCGCCGCCGACCACACCGAGGCGATGACGGCCCTGGCCGAGACCCGCATCCCCGATCTCACCGGCCTCGACGGATACGTGCTCAAGTCACGCTCACCGAGCTGCGGGCTGACGAGCCTGCCGCGCTACGCCTCCGGGCTTCCCGGCGAACGCACCGACGGCCAGCCGGTGGACCGGCGCGGCCGGGGCGTGTTCGCCGACCTCGTCACCCGGGCCCTCCCCGACCTGCCCGCAGAGGAGGACGGACGGCTCCACGACCCCGTCCTCCGCGAGAACTTCATCGAGCGCGTCTTCGCTCACGCCCGGCTCCGCACCTTCTTCTCCGCCGACTGGCGGCCCAGCGATCTCGTCGCCTTCCACAGCCGCCACAAACAGCAGCTCTTGGCGCACGACCCGTCCACCTATCAAGTGCTGGGACGGATCGTCGCCGAAGCGGGCACCCGCCCGCGCGACGACCTGGAAACCGACTACCGCCGCCATTTCAACGAAGCGTTCGCCATACGCCCGAAACGCGGTCGGCACGTCAACGCGCTCCAGCACATCTTCGGGATTCTGAGCGAGCACCTGAACGACAGCCGCCGGCACGACATTCTGAACGCCATCGAAACCTACCGGCAGGGACGGGCGCCTCTCAGCATCCCCATCACCCTCCTACGGCACCACGCCGAGGGCGAAAGTCTCGATTATCTGGCTCAGCAGACCTACCTCGACCCTTACCCCGCCGACCTCGTCCTCCGCCACCACCTGTAGACCTGCGGGTATCAAGGGAGTTCTATGGGCAGGTCGTGCGGGTTGACCTTGGCGACGATCAGCGCCGGGGCGTTCGACGCCTTCGCGGCGGCGAGCGCTTCGTCGAACGCCCGCGCCGTGTCGACCGACGTGGCGGACCGGACGCCGAGGCTGTTCGCGAACTTGGTGAAGTCCCAATGGTTGAGGACGACGTAGGGCTTCGGCTGCGCACCGGCGTTGGAGAAGTACGCGGGGTCGATCAGGAATTGCTCGAAGGCGTAGATGCCGTTGTCGACCAGGACGACGACCGGGTCGCGTCCGTATCGCGCCATCGTGGAGAGCGCCTGCGCCGTCATCTGGAAACCACCGTCACCGCAGATGACCAGCGGGCGCCGCCCAGACCCGAACGATACGCCGACGGCGGCGGCGACCGAGTGCCCGATCGAGGCCCACACGGCGCCGCAGATGAAACCGTCGCGGCCTTTTACGGGCAGGTCCGCCGCGGCGAAATCGCCGAGGAAGGTGTCGGGGACGACGATCCAGGAATCGTCCAGTGCGGCGCTGATGCGCTGGAAAACCTGCCGGTACGTCAGTGCGCCCGTGGCCGGTGGGGGCGGGGCCGGATTGACGCCGGCGGGTGCGGACCCGGGCGGCGCCGTCGCGGCGGCGGCGACGAGCTCCGCCACGAGCGCCCCGATCTCGGCATTCTGCTTGGTGCCGCCCTTGACCTTCACCTTGCCGTCATAGGCCGAGACGATGCGGCCGTTGTTGCCGGTCACCAGTCGCGCGTAGCCGTTGGGGAAGACGCAGCCGAGCATCACGAGCAGATCCGCATGCTCGACGGCCTCCTTGGCGACGGGCGTCGAATGCGGCGGGTGGTAGACCCCGACCCATCCCTTGCCCTTCTCGGCGAGCGTCGACTTGGCGAGCAGGGTGGACGACCAGCGCACGCCGAGCTTGGCGATCAGATCGGCGACCTTGTCGGCAAGCCCGTACCGCTGGACCTCGGTTCCGACCAGAATGAGCGGCTTGTTCGCGGCACGGATCAGCCCGACGATCCTGGTCGCGAGTTCCTTTTCGGTGCCCGCAGGAGGATTGGTCGGCGACAGCCGTCCGGTCGGCATCGGACAGCCCTGGTTCCAGACGCTCTTGCTGATCTCGACGTAGACCGGCCGCTTCCTCTTGAGCGCCGTTGTGATCGCCCGGTCGACCGCGGCGGGCGCGTCGGCGACCGCGCCGACGCGGACGGCGCTCTCGGTGACGAGCTTGTAGGCGTTCAGATCGGTGTCGGGGCGGCCGTTCGAGTGCGAGAACAGCACGTCGAAATTCTTCAGGTTGGTGAGGTTCTCGGCGGTCGGACCGCCGTTGAAGACGATGACCGGACTGCGCTCGACCTGGGCCCCGGCGATCGCGTTGATCATGCTCAGCGTGCCGACGCCGTAGGCGACCGCGACCGCGCCGAGGCCCTTCGTCCGCGCGTAGCCGTCGGCGGCGTACCCGGCTTCGAGATCGCTCGCCGTCACGACCGGATCGACGTGGTGGGCGGCCGCCTTGTCGAACAGGTCCGCGCACGTGGCGGCCGGAACGCCGAACAGCGTGTCGACATGCTGTTCACGCAGCCGCGTCATGATGTAGTCGACGACGGTGAAGGCCATGGTCGCGCTCCAGTATGTGTGCCCGTCGCGCGGCGGGCGGGGCCGGGTCGGACAAAACTAGGTACGGACTGATATCTCCGGATCGACCATGGGCATATTTCCTGGATGGTGGATATGGAAGTGAGGCTTCGGCTTCAGTGTCCCGAAGCCGAACAGTGAGGCAATGTGATTGACCAGGCACTTGACCCTCACCTTGTCCGCCATCTCGTCGTTCATGCAGCTCTCGAAGGTTCCGCCGATGACGACATGGTCGGAGCGTGGGAACATGTAGCCGTTCTGGCCGTAGAGGTACTTCAGTTCTGGCTGCTTGCGAAGCATTGCGAGCTGACCCTTGATCGGGATCAGTTTCGAGTCGTTCCAGAGCTTCCTGGCGCCGAATCCGGTGCAATTAATGATGATCTTCTGTGGCAGTGACGTGAGTATCTGGTCCGCGCTGGCGAATTCTCTGGGAATGATGGTGACGCCACGGTGGTTCAGATCTCGTTCCAATTGGGTCAGGAAGGTCGGAGGCTCGACCAGCAGCGTCTGGTACTTGTATCCGGGTTGGGTGTGTCCCTTGAACGGTAGGCGGTGCATCGGGACCCGTTCCGGCAGGAGGCCGGGTGCGAGTTTCATCACCACCTCCAGGTTCTCCGAGGGGGCCGCGGTGTAGTTGGGCCGCTCGAAGACGCCGAATCTTTCTCCCTCGCTCTTGAAGGTGTTGTAGGAGTTGGTGAGAATGCCCTTGAGTTCGCGCTCGTGGCCGGCGAATGCGACGATGGACACGGCCCACTGGCCACCCGCCTTGTACGACGTGGTGTCTTTCACGACGCGATCCGAATAGATCTTGACCTTGAGGCCGAGGTCGAGCAGCACCGTCGCCGCGGTCAGCCCCATCACACCGGCGCCGATTACCGCCACCTCCACCCCGTGCGACGCGCCGATGTGGCTCCGGACGATCTCCTTCACCCTGTTGGCACAGCCCCAGCTCAATGTGATGCCGGCGCCGCCATGGCCATAGTTGTGGACGATGAACTTGCCGGACTCCTTCTCCGCCTCCAGGCGATAGGAGCCGATCCGATACGGTCTCACCGCGGCGACGCACGCGCCCGGGGCATCGGGATTGAAGGTGAAGTCGGGCGTTGGGAGATTGGAATCCACCGGTGCGTGGGCGGGTGACATGTCTTAGCCTCTCAATGCGGTCGTCCTCGGTTTGGTGAATCGCGAGCCGTCCGGCGTCGGCATGGTCAGACTCTGGTGAGTCCTTGCGGGAAATCGAATACCTTGTCCGGGTCGTAGGTGCGCGCGACCGAGCGGAGCTTGGCCAGGTTCGACCCGTAGTAGGCCTTCGGCCAGTCGGGCAGGGCGGGATCGATGTAGTTCACGTGACCCTTTCCGATGCCCAGGGCGCCCATCTTGGCCACGACTTCGGCGACACTACGGCGCGTCCTGTTCTGGTTGCCGGGCGTGGTGCCGGCGTAGATCTGCGCTGTGGCGAACGCCTTGCGGTAGGGAAACGCGGTCTCATCGGCGCGCAGGTCGGCCACCGCGCCCCCGAGCGGGTCCAGGATGAGGGAAATCCCCTTGCGGCCCGTGAACACCTTCACGAGTGCCTTCGGATCGGCTGCCGGAGCGTCCAGAATTCGCGACGAGCCCACGAACGTCTCCCGGGCGGTCCCGTCGGCGAAGTACTTCATTGCCCCCAGATAGTCCTTTTTCAGTACGCTTCGCCTTTCCGGCTGGACGCCGGAACGTTCCACCAGATCGTCCACCAACGCGTTGCACGTGTCACGAGGCCCGACGAAGCAGCCGCTCACCCGGCATTTCGGCGAATCGCCGGAGGTGATGACGAAAGTCGCCCACATCTTCCGCGGCGCCGCCGAGATCCACCGCTGCCACGCGCTCAACACCTTGCTTACTCGTACCTCTCCCGCGGGGAACGTGAGGCGGAACACCGTCAGCGCCGGAGCCGGAACGGTCGAGAATATGAACCTCGTGACTACGCCGAGATTGCCTCCGCCGCCTCCGCGAAGGGCCCAGAACAAGTCCGGTTCGTGCACGGGTGTAGCCATGCGGACGGCCCCATCCGCGGTGACGATTTCCACCCCGTCCAGATGGTCGCAGGTCAGGCCGAAATTGCGCTGCAGCACGCCGAGCCCGCCGCCCAGGGTGAGCCCGGCGATGCCGACGGTGAAACAGGACCCCGCTGGGAGGCAGCGCTTCGCCCTGGCGAGCTTGCGGTAGACATCTCCCAATACCGCGCCAGAGCCGATGATCGCGGTGTCGTCCTTGAGGACGTCCACGGTCGACAGGCGGCGCATGTCGATGACGAGACCCCCGTGCGGCGCCGAGTATCCGACGTAGCTGTGTCCGCCGCCACGGGCGGCGATCGGGATCCGGTTCCGGGCCGCCGACACCGCCTCGCGAACGTCGTTCACCGTCGCGCACTGCGCCACCGCGGCGGGTATGTGGTCGTCCGTCAGCGTGTTGAACAGCTTTCGGGCGTCGTCGAATCCAGGGTCCCCGGGGCGCAGCAGCTTTCCGCGCATTCGCCGGCGCAGCGCGTCCCAGTCCACCCCGGTCCCGGAAAACGTCTTGTCCTGCGTACGCAACGACGAATCTCGCATCGTGGTCACCGTCTCCTCGTGGCGCGTGGGGAGATCATGAGAGCGACTAAACAAATGCTGCGATCTCCGCCAGCGCATACCGTGTCCACGTCGAGATCAGCGCTAACGTACCTTTGGCCAATGATTGCCAGGAAATAGATATTGCAGGGGAGGGGCCCTGGCCGTGCGTGCCGCGCCGTCCGGGGACGGCGCGGCACGGGGCTCGTCAGTCGACGGCCGGGCCGGAAATCGGGTTGTAGCCGGCGAACGGGCCGGTCGGAATGCCGTTGAAGGGGCGGATATTGAAGGCCAGGGCGCCGTTGGGTTGGCGGGCCAACAGGTACTGCGTCAGCGGGCCTCCGTTGGGCTGGAGCGTGAAGGCCGTCGGGTTGCCGATCACCTGTCCCTCGACGCGCTCGAAGGGGGAGTAGGTACCGCTGCCGTCGGTCTGTCGGCTCGTCTGGATGGTGTTGTCACTGGTCCGGACGTACAGGCTCTGGGTCGAGGCGCCGATGTCGCTCGTGGCCGTGACGGCGGGCAGCGGCTGCCAGGTCGCTCCTCCGATCGACAGGCTGAATGCGTACACCCGGTTGTCCTCGCCGCGAGCGAAGAGCGTCCGCTGAGCGCTGAACGGCGAGTCGCGTTCGACCGTGAGATTGCTGGTGACGCGCAGGTCGCCGAGCACCTGGTAGCCGGAGGCGCCGTTCGGACCCACCCGGTTGGCGTAGACACGATTGTCGGTGCCCCGGACGAAGATGCGAGTGTTGCCGCCGACCGTGAGCAGTTGGAGCCCCGCGGTGATGTCGCTGGTGATCGTCCCGCCGAGGCTGCTCCAGCCCGTCCAGGCGCCGTTGCGGCGGACGTTGGTCCACACCGCGCCGTCCGGCCCTCGGGCGAAGAGCCGCACGCTGCCGACCGGCTCGTCCCGCGGGACGATCGGCTCGATCTCACCGGTGACCGTGAGGCCGGTCAGCACTGAGTACCCGGTGACGCCGCCGGACGGCGTGACGGTGTTGGTGTAGACCCGGTTGTCGGTACCCCGGACGAACAGTTCGGTGCCATTAGGCGTGACCACCGCGGACGGATCGCCCACGATGACGCCTCCGAGAGACTGGAACGGAGCGAACCCGCTGCCCGAGCGTGCGCTGTACAGCAACGCGCCGTCGGTGCCGCGGGCGGCCACTCCCTTCGCCGGCTGGTTGGCGGTCAGGTCGAAGGCGACACGTGGAGTGCTGAGGTTCGGCAGGTCGGCGGCATAGGGCTCGGGCGGCTGAGCGGCCGCCGAGGCAGGCGGGGTGGGCAGGGCAAACCCCAGCAAGCCTGCCGCGACAACCGACCCGACGGCCGCCGTGAACACCTTGCGGAACCGGACGAGATGCATCATTAAGCGTCCCTTCATCGCATGAACGACACCTATTCGTCGCCGGACGCGCGCCGGATGAACGAAGTAGCCCGAATGCATGCGATGAGAGCCGGCTGCTTGGTTTCGCGGACCGTCCTCGTCGTCGGAGAGAATGTTGGCATGACCACGCTGGACGGACGGCGCGTATACACCCGCGGCGACCTGATGGAGCGCTACGGGCTGGGGCGTAGCACCCTGGAGAAGCTTTATCGGGAGCAAGAGGCCAACGGTCATCCCGAACCGGTGGGATCGGTCGGCTCGCAGCTCGCGTGGGACTCCGAGGAGTGGGACCGCTGGTACGCGGCGCGCCAGGCGAGCCGAAAAGTCCCGGTCGGACTGGTCACGCGGGACGAGTTGAGCGCCCGGTACGGCCTCAGCCGCCATGCGCTCAAGAAGCTGTGGAGCGAACGCGAGAGCAACGGGCACCCGGACGCCGCCCTCCAGGTGGGTAAAGCTCTCTACTGGGACGAGAGGCAATGGGCGGCCTGGTACGAAGGCCGCGAGGAACATTCCGCCGCCGACGATGATCCCGATGCTCTGGTCACGCTGGCAGAGGCGGGCCGAATCCTGGGCCTCGCCCAGAGCAGCGTCACCGTCTACGCGAAGCGTCCACCCGCCGGATGGCCCGAACCCGTCCGCGAGGAGGCTCTGGGCGGCGGCCGGGTCCGTCGCCTCTACCGGCGAGGAGACGTACTCGCCTACGGCGAGACCCGGTCTACTCCTCGAAACTGATTTCGGCGCTAATGCGCTCCGGCTCGCTCGTCCCGCCCGAGGTCACGACTTGGTTCGGTTGGTGGAATGGCGTCCCATAGCTTCCGGAACAGCCCCAGATGCCGCTGCACCCGTTCCGGGTCACTCCGCTACCGTGGTGCGACTCGCAGTCGGGATTCACCGAGCGCAATGGAGGCAAGGGATGACTCGGGCCAGTTCAGTGGCTCAGCGTCACTTGGCGCTGTTCAACGAGTGTGTGAGCAATGGGGATTTCTCGGCTCTCCTCGCGGAGTTCGCCCCCGATGCCGTGGTCAAGTTCGAGAACGTACCCGGAGCGGGAACTCTGGAGTTCCAGGGACTTCGAGCCATCACCAAGGCCTATGAACGGCAGCCGCCGGACGACAAGATCGACCTCACCACCGAGGCGTTCGAAGACGGCGAGAGCATTGTGGTGCCGTTCGCATGGCGCGCGGACGGCAGCACGGGGGTCATGCGGCTGACGTATGCCGACGGTCGCTTAGCCCAGATGGTCGTGATCTTCGACTAGGCCGCGGGCTCGGCCGTCGTCCATTCGCCCGCGCGTGGCTAGGCCGGTGCGGTCAGACCCATGAACTTGCTGCAACGCCGGATCGCGGCCTCGTCTCCCTCGATCGTCAGGCGCCCGGTCGCCACCGCGTCGAACGGCGACAGCAACTCGGCGCCGATCCGGACGAACGTCCGCGCATCCGTGGACACCACAATGGCGGGCGCGTTCGCCGGTCCGTGATGGGCCGTGGCTTCTTCGTCCTGGACGCGAATGTGGAAGACCTCGTCGTCGACCCGGAATTCGTACGACTCGTCGATGGACGGAGCGGGTCGGCCGTGGATCATGGCCTGGACGGCCAGAAAACCCCAAGCGCCTCGGGCGGCGCCGTTCTCCGCGTCGTCCTCGCTCAGGAAGTTCATGCCCCAACGGGAGAGCATCAGAAGCGGAGCGCGGAGGTGCTGACCGGTGGCCGTCAAACGGTACTGCTTCCCCCGGCCGTCTCCCTCCACGGGGAGCGCTTCGATGATCCCCTGCTCGGTGAGGACGCGAAGCCGCTCGGACAGGAGGTTGGTGCCCAGGCCGGGCAGATTCTCCTGGATTTCGGAGAACCTCGCCGGTGCGAGGAGGAGTTCCCGGACGATCAGCAGGGTCCAGCGCTCGCCGATGACGTCCAGAGCGGACGCCAGGCCGCAGAACTGTCTGTAATGTCGCTTGTCCGCCACGCACACCCCAGGACGACGATCGCTACACGGGACAGGAGTAACGTAGCCGACGTCTCGTGCACTCCTTGACAGTCACTTCAGAGAGGCATAGCTATCTGGAGAGTCGTAGGGAGGCTCCCATGGCACGTGTCCCGGAGTTCATGCGTTCGCTCGTCCGGCCCCATCGAGGTCCGGACGAATCGACGAGCGCGGTCGAGGCAGAGCCGGCAGCCCTGCCCGTGGCGGCCCCGCAGGAAGCGAAGCCCAGGACGTTCCTCGGCGATGCGACCTCAGGTGTCAAGATCTCCGGGCAGCTCCCTCCGCTGCCACCCCTGGAGGATCTCGGCTACGACGGTCGGCCACCGCTGGACGCCTCGCAGCGCCAGGGGACGAGATCGCCCTACGAGCTGCTAGACCTGCATGTTGCCTACCTGAATCACGGGATCCAAACCCGCGACTGGGGACCGCTGCTCGACCTGTTCGCCGACGAGGCAGTGGTCACCTTCGTTGGGCTCCAAGGCGGACCCTACGAAGGGCGGACCTGCATCGGGGACGCCTATGACCAGCATCCCCCCGAGGTCCCCGTCAACATCGTGGGGACGAGGTTCATGAAGGGCATGCTCGTCGCCGCCTACGCGTGGGACACCGTCCCGCCCGAGCGGGGCGGCGACCTGGTGCTCGAGGTGGAGGACGGTCAGATCGTCCGGCTCACCATGACCTTCGCGTCTCGGCGCCCCGGCCCGGCGGAGGCTCGGCAGTGAGGTGACCTAGCCGGTTACTTCACTTGTTGCTAGTAGTTGCTACATCCTCGAACACACTTTCGGCCAATGTAGCCAGATCACTGTGCGTGCATGGTTCTACTCTTGCCCAACTGCCGGAAAAATGACTATCAATAAAAGAAGTCATCTGGAGAAAGATGAAGGGGGTTCACGATGGTCGCTGATCCACATGAGGGCCTCGACCCGTCCGAAGAGACACCGGACACCGGGGAGAGCTCGGACGGAGACGGCATCAAGCGTCGCACCTTCGTCACCGGCACCGCCGCCGCCGGCGCGGTGGCCGCGGCCGCGGCCGTGCTGCCGGCGGTGGCGGCGGATCCGGTCGCGGCCGCGGAGAAGCGGGCCGACACGGCCGCCATCCCGGGCAGCAAGCACTTCGCCACGATGCTCGCCTTCGGCGACTTCGAACTCAGCGAGGAAGGCAAGCTCCTTTTCACCAAGCCCGCGGTCGTGGAGGCCCCGAAGACGCCCGACGACCCCGTGGTCATCGCCTGCGCGGGAATCCAGGGGCTCAGCGGGGTCACCACCGAGCGGAAGGTCCTCGCGACCAAGAACGGCAGGCCCCGGGTCGGCCTCACCCGCATCCTGACCCACTTCCAGTGGGAGAACCCCAAGGTCCTCATCGAGCAGAATCCCTATAAGAACAGCTGGGGAGAACTGGTCGGCAACGGCACGGGAGGCATCGGCAAGCTCCTGCCGGGCAGGGCGACCTTCTACCAGTACCTCATCCTCACGGCCTTCGACAGGCCGCTGATCAACGCCAAGCCCATGGTCATGACGGCTGAGGACGTCAAGCAATGGCCGCCCATCGGCTCCCACTTCAAGACCGAGGGACCGACCGATTTCTACGACCTGTCATCGCTGACCCGTCCGGGGGACATGGCCTCCGAGGTCGCCCCGGACTCGCCGGTGATCGCCACTCTCGCGGCGTGCCAGACCATCGTCATGACCCAGGTGTTCATGCCGTCCATTCCTGGGTGACCGCCAACGACGATCCCACCTCCGGTCTGGTGACCCGTGCGCGGCCTCACCAGGCCGGAGTCCTGGCTCCTTCTCCAAAGGCAGGCAGTTGCATGAGTTCGGGAACCTTCAAAAGGTACGTCCACCGCGCCGGGACCCTAGCGACTGCGGTGCTCGTGACCGTGACCTGCGTGGCAGGCACATCTGCCGCCCGGGAGCAGTCTCTTCGGGACGGCGCGCGGGGTGAACACCTCGCGGGCTTGGTCAACATCAAGAGAGCCCAGAACCACCTCGCCGCACTGGAAGCCGCTGCCGACCGCGGGGGAGGCAGTCGCGCACCGGGTACACGCGGATTCGAGCTGAGCCAGGCGTACGTGCGTAAGCAACTCAGGAACGCCGGCTACGAGGTACAGGAGCAGAGCTTCAGCTTCCTGTTCACGCAGGACCTCGACGCTCGATACCAATACCCGGGCACGGGCGAAGAAGTGAAGATCAAGACCATCAACTTCACGCCCTCCACCCCGACCGAAGGTCTCGAAGGGACGGTCGTCCCGGTACCGCTCAATGGGGCGCCCGGCTGCACCCCCGCCGACTACGCGAACCTGCCCATCAAAGGCGCGATCGCGCTCGTCAGACGCGGCGGCTGCAGATTCACCGACAAGCAGAAGATCGCCGCCGGAGCGGGAGCGACGGCCGTGCTCTTCTACAACGACCAGCCCGGCCTCCTGTACGCCTCACTGGCCACCCCAGAAGACGGCCTCATCCCTTCCGGCGCAATGACAGCGGCTCAAGGCGAGGAACTCGCACGTCGTGCAGCCGATGGCACACTACAAATCCGTGTTTTCCTCAGACAACTCGTAGAGAATCGCACCACCAGCAACCTGATCGCAGAAACCCGCGCCGGGGATCCTTCACACGTCCTCATGGTGGGAGCCCACCTGGATTCGGTCCCCGAAGGACCGGGCATCAACGACAACGGCTCAGGCGCGGCCGGCACCTTGGAGCTCGCCCTCGCGCTGGCGAGATCGAGCAACCCACTCTCTGAAAAAGTCAGGTTCGCGTGGTGGTCGGCGGAGGAGTGGGGCCAGATCGGCTCCGAGAGCTACCTCAAGGCAATACCGGCTGACCAGAAGGCAAAGATCAGCGGCTATATCGACCTTTCCAAACTCGGCTCCCCGAACTACATTCGCGGCTACCTCGACCCGACCGACGAGGACCACAGCGGTGGACCGGTGGGCGCACCAGGCTCGGCAGAACTCCAGACAGCCCTCAAACGAGGACTGACCCACTCCGGAAACCCCGCCATACCGCTCGACCTGAACGGCTCAAGACAAGCCGACTGGATCTCGTTCTTCGACCAGTCAATCCCGGTGGCCGGCCTGTTCTCCGGCTCAGAGGGCGACAAAACCGCTCACGAAGCAGAACTGTTCGGCGGCGAGCCAGGAAAACCCTATGACCCCTGCCAACACACCCCGTGCGACCGCAGAACAAACATCAACCCGCAGATCTTTGGCCAAAACATCAAGGCAGCAGCCTACGCACTCACCCTCCTCACCAATCCAGAAGCACACAAATAGGCCTGCCACGTCCAAACACCATCCACATACTCGGCCAGGAGAACTTGCTCTGGTGTCTGCTCCAATTCGGTGCACGCTGGCTCCAACTGGTCCGTTCCGGTGCGCTCGACGTTCGCGAGAAGCAGGGTGCGTTACGGGTCGAGGTCATCCGCAGATCGGACGAGCCGACCAACGCCAAGGCGTGCCAAGCACCGACGAGGGCGGCGATGGTCCGTCGGCGCCCTTGCGTCAAGGTGGCGCAGACCTTGCAGCCAGACTCCATGTGGGCAGTGCCAGTGCGGGCCGGTCCGGCGGGCGGCAGCGAATACGGTTCGCCACTCCAGCACGGTCGAGCGCACTGCCAGGAGACCGATCACCTTGTAGTCGGCACCGTGGAGCCCGGATCCCCGAGGGCATCTCCGGGATGTCCCCGGTCCTACCCTGAGATGGCGTCCACGGCCTGTCGGCGTGATCTCCGCCGCGCCAGGATCGGTAGATCTCGCGATCGCCGATGAGGGAGTCAGAATGAGCCGATGGACCTCCGAGCCGACACGCCGAGCGGTGCTCATCTCTGCCGGAGCGGCGGGAATCGGGCTCATCGCCGGGTCGGGCCGCCGAGGCGCGGACGCCGCCGCTTCGGAGACGATCGGGCCGCGGTACCGCGGGGGCCGGATCCGGCTGACGCTGCCGTCGCCGACCGGCAGGCACCGTGTAGGGACGACGTCGTTGCATCTGGTCGACCGTTCCCGGCGCGACCCGTGGACGTCCACCCCACGCGAACTAATGATCAGCCTGTGGTATCCGGCGCGAAACGGCGAAGGCGATCGTGTCCCCTGGATGACCTCCGCCGTGGAAGCGCTGTACAGGCAGCAGACCAGCCGCAACCTTCAGACGTCGCTGGACGCCGTCGACTTCCCGCTGACCCACGCCCGCCGGAACGTTCCCGTCAGGGCTCGGCACGGCGGCCGTCCGGTCATCATCTTCTCCCCGGGCTACGCCGCGATGCGCGAACAGGGCACGACACTGGTCGAGGACCTGGCCAGCCGAGGCAACGTCGTCGTCACCATCAGCCACACCCATGAGGCCCAGTTCGTGGAGTTCCCGGGCGGACGGGTGGAGCCGAGCCGGCAGCCCGCCGACCCCGACTACGCGCTGGCGCTACGGACCCGGCGGGACGACACGACGTTCGTGTTGGACGTCCTAGCCCGACTGAACAGCGGGGCGGACCCGACCATCCAGGGCCGCCGCCTACCCCACGGCCTGCGGGGCGCCCTCGACTTGTCCAAGGTCGGCATGTTCGGACATTCGCTGGGCGGTGCCGCGGCCGCGGAGACGATGGCTCACGACCCTCGTGTCCGCGCGGGCGTCGACCTTGACGGCAGCGTCGACGGCGCCGCCCGGGACACCGGCCTGGACCGCCCCTTCCTGCTGATGGCCAGCGCCGGTCATGGACGCGACAACGACGATTCCTGGGCGGACTTCTGGTCCCATCTGCGCGGTTGGCGCCGCCAACTGCTCCTGAAGGACTCGGGACATCAGGCCTACACCGACCTGGGCCCCCTCGTGCCGCAGTTGATCAAGGCGCTGCCCATCCCGCCGCAGGTGGTCGCCAGGCTCACCGAGAACATCGGCACGATCGATCCCGGCCGCTCCGTCGCCGCCCAGCGGGCCTACCTGGCCGCCTTCTTCGACCTGCACCTGAGGCGCCATGACGACCACCTGTTCTCGGGGCCGTCGCCGCGCTACCCCGAGATCGAGTTCGTCCCCTGAGCCACCCCGGGTCGGCAGCGAGCCAGCCTGCGCGCTGACGTGATCGGGCAGTTCGGTGACGATGGCCGGTGCCTGATGACCGCACCGGCTATCGTCGGCCGACCGACATTAGACCAGGTGTCCAACCGATCACGCTGCCGACGTCGCGATCACAAACCCCCGGAGTCCGGAAGCGGCGTCGCGGTATTGCGGGTGGTCGGCCAGGTCGTCTTGGGGCAGCTGGCGGAAGGTGGAGGAACTGGCCTTCACCTCGATGCCCGTCGAGCGCACTTGCTGTCCCGGGCCCTGTGCGTAACGGTCGCTCTGCCGAAAGCACAGGCTCAGGGCCTGCCGCGTCGCTCCGGGGGTCTGGCGCTGACGCTGGTGTTGGTGACCACTCAGGGATCAGTCCCGTTCCGGACCCTGGTCGATGCGCTTCTGCAGCTGGGCGTTGATGCGTTGGGCTTCGGTGAGCTGGTCCTGAAGGATGATGATGCGGCAGGCCGCTTCCAGCGCGGTGCCCTCATCGACTAGGTCGCGGGCGCGCTGGGCCAAGTGCAGTTGGTAGCGGGAGTAGCGGCGGTGACCACCGGCCGAGCGTTGCGGGACGAACAGTTTGGCGGCGTCCAGGCTGCGCAGGAACCCCGGTGTGACGCCGAGAATTTCGGCGGCCCGGCCCATGCTGTAAGCCGGGTAGTCCTCATCGTCCAGCTTGTCGTCCAACCCGCTTTCCAACTCGCTGCCGGTGTCGGCGTCGTCCGGTGCCGGACCGGACCGGGTGGGATGCGAGTGTGCTGGGTGGGCGCCGGTCTGAGCCGGCTGAGGTGCTCTCACAAAACCTTCCGTACTAATCGTGGGAGGCGCACGTGGGGCGTGCGCCGGATGTGTTCTGGAAATGACGGGGCCCCGGCGCCAAAAGGCAGCGCCGGGGCCGTGAGGTACAACACCAACTATCCGGCGCTGTGGCCGGTCCTTGTCCGCACCGGGCGCTGAAGGCCGGGATGCGGGGGATCGCGGATGCGTGACCGCAGAACCACGGTCGAACGTGTGGGCTGCGGTACCCGCGCGGCGTGACTGGAGCCTGCGGCGGGCGATCCCGGTGGTGCCGAGACCCTCCTTCCGTGTTCTCCCTACTTACCTGCGTTCTTTCCTTCACTACCTTCAAGCCGCCGGCGGCCCGTTGGCCGCCGGGTGCGCAGACCGGCGCCGGAGTCCCTTGCACTGCGTTGACCCCGGCACGCCCGGTCCGCGCGATCCATCTCACCGGGCAGTTCGTTCTCTGCCGCGTCTCATGGACTTGTTCCTCTTCGATGACAGGAACTCTACCCCACCCCGCCGCGAATATCTACCTCGATCACCACAGGTTTTCGTAGATCGTCCGGTGGGGTTCGCCCGCCGGGGCAGGCGCCGCGTCCATGTGGGCCCGAAGCACCGCCCCACCCGAGGTCGCCCGTCAGCCGGGCGTCGACCGGTGATGGGCGCGCGCGAGCGGTGGTTAGAAGGACGTGCGGTCGCCGGTGGGGACGATCTGGTGGCCGAGCGGCGTCAGGGAGATCGGGATCAGCTTGAAGTTGGCGATGCCGAACGGGATGCCGATGATCGAGATGCAGAGCAGCACCCCGGTGGTCAGGTGCCCGAGAGCCAGCCACCATCCGGCGACGATGATCCAGATGACGTTGCCCAGGACGGAGGCGGTGCCCGCGTCCCGTCTGGGCACGGCCGTCCGTCCGAACGGCCAGAGCGCGTATCCGGCGATCCGGAAGGACGCGATCCCGAACGGGATGGTGATGATGAGGATGCAGCAGATCACCCCGGCGAGCACATATCCCAGGGCCATCCAGAATCCGGCCAGCACCAGCCACAGAACGTTCATCAGCGTTCGCACGGAAACCTCCTACAGCAGTGCCACGCCACGATCGTAGCGGGATCGGGGCATCGGCCCTTCCAGCCTGTAAAGGAGCCGTGCTGACAAGAGTGCTTCCCTGGGGCCATTCCCCTCATGTCGGGTCAACGGCACGACAAAAGTGTTCAAGTATTTCGGCGGCTTCTTCTAGCCTCGGCCACCAGTGACCAGATCTGTCTTTACTGTGGCATGCCGGTGATGACGAAATGAGTGTGGTGCGTCATCTGAGAATCAGTCGAAGGTGGTGGAGATTTCGTGCCAGCCGCCGGGAACGAAGGTGGTGGCTTCGTCCGGCCCCCAGCTTCCTTTGGCGTAGGGGAGGGGCTGGGTGGGGAGGTCCAGGACGGGCTGGACGATACGCCAGGATTCTTCGGCCAGGTCGAAGCGGACGAAGCGGCGGGGATCGCCGGTCATCGCGTCGGTGAGGATGCGCTGGTAGGCCGCTTCCATCGGGCCCAGGACCTTGGTGAAGTCCACGCTGAGCGGGACTTGCCGGGTGCTGTCGCGCCCGGGGACCTTGGCGAGCAGGTCGAATGTGACCCCCGCATCGGGCTGAATGCGGAAGCGGATCAGATTGGGCTCTGGGGCACCGTCGAAGAAGCTGATGGGCGGGGTGCGGAGTTGGGCGACGACTTCCAGGTCGGTGGTGCCCAGTGCCTTACCGGAGCGAATGTAGAAGGGGACGTCGGCCCAGCGCCAGTTGTTGATGCGCAGGCGCAGCGCGGCGTAAGTCTCGGTGGTCGACCCCTCACGGACGCCTTCGGTGGCGAGATAGCCGTCGTACTGGCCGCGGACGACATCGCCGGGCGCGACGGCCTCGACGGCGCGCAGTACCCGCCACTTCTCGTCGATGAAGGCGCGTGCGTCGGTCGACGGCGGCGTGTCCATGGCCAGGAGCGCGAGAATCTGCAGAAGGTGGTTCTGGACGACATCGCGGATCGTGCCGTTGGCGTCGTAGAAAGAGCCACGGTCGGCGACGTCGAAGTCCTCGGCCATCGTGATCTGCACGTTGTCGACGTAGTGACGGTTCCAGATCGGCTCCAGGAGCATGTTCTCGAACCGGAACATCAGCAGGTCCTCGATCGGCTCCTTGCCGAGGAAGTGGTCGACGCGCCTCAGATGGTCCTCGTCGAAGAACTTCAGCAACTCGGCGTTCAACGCCCGCGCCGACTCCAGGTCCTTGCCGAACGGCTTTTCGACGACCATCCGGGCGTTCTTGTTCAGGTCGACTTTGGCCAAGCCCGCGGCGACCGTCGCGAACAGCGCCGGAGGAACCGCAAGATAGTGAGTGAGGAATCCCGCATCGCCGACCTCGCCGCGGATCGCATCGAAGGTGGCGCCGTCGGTGTAGTCGCCCGCGACGAGCCGGAGGTTCCCGGCGAACTTCTCGAACGCCGCGTCGTCCACCTTGTCGTGCTTGGCCTCGCAGGCCTCACGGGCCCGACTTCGCAGTCCGGCCAGGTCGAGGTCGGTCTTGGCGACCCCCACGATCGGCTGGTCCAGCACCCCGTCCGCCGTCAGCTGGTACAACGCCGGCAGCAGCATCTTGTACGCCAGATTCCCGGTGATCCCGAACAGCACCATCGCGTCGGCTCGCTCCATCGCAGGCCCCCTTCTCCTCGGCTCACAGCCTGCCGCCTCGGCCATCCGGAGAACAAGCGTCCCGCGGGTTGCATAGCGCTCCGGCAGGCTGCGGGCGTGGTGCCGGGCACCGCCCGCCGCCGTGGCCGGGCTCCGACGCGCCGTGGCCGCCTGGAGGCCAGCCGCAACCAGGCGGGCCTGGCACAGCTAACTCAGTATCAGACTGATATTCGATTGTTCGCCTATGTCTCGTTCCCGCCGTAGTGAACGGTCAGGGCTGCCAGGCTCTTGTAAACTCTGCCCTCAGGGGCGGCCGAGGGTGGAGGCCGTGGCTCCGGCCTGCGTGACAATGGCGGGCCGGACGAATCCCTTCAAACGTGAATACGGCACGTTAATTCTTCGTCCCCGTTCAGTCCCGTCGCAGCCGAGTTCGGCGTATCCGGTGACGACGAAGGCCAGGCCGTCCTTCGTCGGCAATGGCAGCAGTCTTCGCGGGACGAGGTCATCCGCGGTGATGGGAAAGCCCTTGTAGCAGATCGCACCGGGCGGAGTCTGGGCGGCGGACTCCGGTTCGTTCTGGCTCTGGACGATCGTCCGGGCCAGCTCACGGATTCCCGGCTTGGACAGGG
Organism: Actinomadura decatromicini; assembly: GCF_008121305.1. NCBI lineage: Bacteria > Bacillati > Actinomycetota > Actinomycetes > Streptosporangiales > Thermomonosporaceae > Actinomadura > Actinomadura decatromicini. The sequence goes on from NZ_VSRQ01000002.1 coordinate 1,307,991, forward strand.
CGGTGGAAAGCAGCAGATCGCGGGCGCCCAGGCGCCGTCCGGTCGTCAGGTCGAGGACGACGCCGGTTCCGAAGACATATCCGGAGGCGGTGCCCTCGACGAGCAGGTCATAGTAGACGGAGAGAAGTCGCGGCCCGCGAAGCCCGAAGTTCGCGACGGCGGTGCCCCGCCAGTTCTCGCCGTCAGGTCGCGGCCCATATCGCTGGATGTCCGCCATCCACGGACGGGTAAGGGAGTTCACCGTCTCGCGGAGGGCGGCGTTGATCCTGTTCTCGACGGCGGAATCACGAATGCCGTCCACGGTGACGTATTGCGTCGTCACGTCTGCCGCGCGGTCCCGCTGGACCGACGACATCAACGAAATGCGCACCTGCTGAACTCCAGGGGCGGGGCGCGCTGACTCGCCGCTCTTGTCGCGAGTGGCGACGTACGCGCCCGTTCCACCAGCGATGGCCACGGTGGCGCCCGCGACAGCCGCGGCGATCTTGCCGCCAACGCCGCCCCCGACACCGGCGAGGACGCCCGTTCCAGCCGTAGCCCCGCCGGCGGCCGACCCGCCGATACTCGCCGCCACCAGGGGGAACAGTGCGGCCATGCTCACGGCGACGCCGGCCAGCGCCCGCACACCGCGCTGCTCCCACGCCGCCCCGTACGCGGAGACGGCGGCGCGTTCGAGTTCGTCCACCAGCGCCATCGCGTCGCGCGGACGTTGTTCCGGGTCCTTGGCCATGCCCTGTTCCAGTATTGGGCGCATTGCCTCCGGAACGTCTTCTGCGGGAATCGGCGCGGTGAGATGCCGCCCCATCAACTCCGCCCGTCCGGACGCGGGATAGGGCCGGCGCCCAGTCAGGCATTCGAAGAACACGCAGGTGGCGGCATAAACGTCGGTGGCCGGAGCGGCCGGTTCCCCGCGCCATTGTTCGGGCGCCATATAGGCGGGGGTTCCCACCTTGGACTGATCGCCCGCCAGCGCCGCCACGCCGAAGTCGATGAGCTTGCTCAAGCCGTCCGCCTGGACGACCACATTCGCCGGCTTGTAGTCGCGGTGGACCACTCCGGCCGCGTGCGCGGCGGCAAGCCCCAATAATGAGCCCTTGAGCACCAGCAGCGACGCCTCCGGAGTGAGCGCCCCGTGCTCGGCCAGGACTCTTTTCAGCGAGACGCCGTCGACAGCCTCCATCACGATCGCCGCGCCCTGCTCACTTTCCACCATGCGATAAAGCCGGGCCACGTGCGGATCGGACACCTGGCCCAGCATCGCCGCCTCGGCGCGCAGGCCGCGCAGCGCCTCGGCGTCGCCGGGACGGCGGGTCAGATATTTGATCGCCACCGGTGTCCCCGAGGTGCGGTGCCGGGCGAGCACGACCCGTCCCTGCGCGCCCGATCCCAATTCCCGCACCTCGACGAAATCGGCCACCCGCCAATCGTCCGCCATCGCCCGCCTCCCGCCCAGACGACTACACCGCACGCCACGCTTCGGTCAACGGCCGATCAGCCGATGAGGGAGCCGAGTACTGCGCGGCCGGAGACGCCGAGCTTTGTGTAAGCGCGTCCCATCTGGTTGTCGACCGTCCGGCCCGAAGGGGACAGCCGACCGACGCCGCCACAGGGATCGCCGCCCGGCAACTCGGCTGGTCCTTCACCGGCGCGGAGTGTCCTCAGCCTGTAGCTGGAGCAACCACGCTTGGGCGCTCAATGCCGCCGAAGTCTGTCCGGTAGGAGGGCCTAGCGACTCCACAGCTCTGTATGACGCGTCGTGCGCCGGTTTGAAACCGCTACGGCGTCCACCCGAGACCGGCTCCAAGTGCCACCCCATCCAATGCCCGCCTAACCATCCCGCGTGCGCGGGGCCGACTTCTCCGGGCGTTCGGTCCACGCACGGAGATCATGCTCGGGATATCTGCACTCCTTGCGTCTTCATCGCCGTGCCGCTGCAGTTCCTTTTACGGCACTGGCGTCAGAGGCGCGCGGCGATGTGGTCGGTGAGGTCGGCGAGGCGGCAGGTGTAGCCCCATTCGTTGTCGTACCAGCCGAAGACCTTCACCAGCTCGCCGCTGGACTGGGTGAGAGGGGCGTCGAAGACGCAGGAGGCCGGGTCGCCGATCACGTCGCGGGACACGATCGGGTGGGTGTTGTACCGGACGATCCCGTCGAGCGCTCCGGTGGCCGCCGCGGCGAAGGCGTCGTTGATCTCCTGCGCGGTCGCCGGACGTTCCAGCAGGCAGGCCAGGTCGACCAGGGAGCCGTCCTCGATGGGGACGCGCAGGGCCATGCCGTCGAAGCGTCCGGCCAGCTCGGGGATCACCATGCCGACGGAGCGGGCGGCGCCGGTGCTGGTGGGGATGAGGTTCACGGCGGCGGAGCGGGCGCGGTGCAGGTCCTTGTGCGGGGAGTCCAGCAGGTTCTGGTCGTTGGTGTACCCGTGGACGGTCGTCATGTAGCCCTTGACCACGCCGAACGCGTCGTGCAGGACCTTGGCCATGGGCGCGACGCAGTTGGTCGTGCAGGACGCGTTGGAGATGACGGTGTGGTGGTCGGGGTCGTAGACGCGCTCGTTGACGCCCATGACGATGGTGGCGTCCACGTCCTTGCCGGGAGCGGAGACGATGACCTTGCGGGCGCCGGACTTCAGGTGCGCGGCGGCGTCCTCGCGGCGCCGGAACCGGCCGGTCGACTCGATCACGATCTCGGCTCCGACCGCGCCCCAGTCCAGGTCGGCGGGGTCGCGGTGCGCGGTCACGGGGATGCGGCGTCCGTCGACGATCAGGGCGGTGTCGTCGTGGTCGACCGTGCGGCCGAGGCGGCCGTAGGTGGAGTCGTACATCAGCAGGTGCGCGAGGGTGGCGGTATCGGTGATGTCGTTGATCGCGGCGACCTCCTGGCCGCGTTCCAGGGCCAGGCGCAGGTAGTTGCGGCCGATACGGCCGAATCCATTGATCCCTATTGGAGTGGTCATCTCGTCTCCCGTGGGCGCTGTTCGTCTTCACTTCCAGGCTCTGTCTGCCGGGTGGAACGGCGCCAGGGACCTTCGTCGCGGCGAACCGTTCCCTGTACTGGACGACGAGGGACGTTCGTCCCTGGAGGCACGCGGGGCCGTGGATGTGCACTGTCAATGAGTGGGGGAAGCCCGGTCGAACGGCATGGAGAAGCGGGTGACCGCGCACCGTGCATCATGTGACGCCGCTTGAGCGGCGCAGGACTTCCCCCACTCCGCCGGACGCCGATGGCGGGAGGGCAGCACGGCCTGTGCGGGACGCCGATTTCCCCTGGCCGGACTCTCGCCGGCGGCAAGTCGCGGAGGCTCGTCCCGATCGGGAGGGCCAGATGGACGCACGCGCTCGTCCACCACGCGCACTGCCCGATCGTCATCGTCCCCGCGACGGGCGAAACCGCGCGGTGAGCGCGACACCGAAAGGCCCGGCTTAGGCCGGGCCTTTCGTCGTTTGCGCCGTGGGGAGGCGGTTCAGGCGGCCGCCTTGTGCCTCTCACCGGTTGGGGACGGCCCTACTCGCCTGCCCGTAACGCGCTGGGACGAGATGCGTATGAATTCGGGGGATGGTCCGCTGATCCAGGCGTCGAGCGCTCTGCGGGCGTGGTCGCCCGGATCGCGGACGGCCCGTGCCCGTCCGACGACGGTGACCGTCCAGCCCGCCGGGCCGGTGGTGCCCAGGTCGTCGGCCTCGAAGGCCACGATCGCGCCGCCGGTGGCGGCGGCCAGACCCGACGCGGGCGGGACGCACACGACCACGTCGCCGCCGTCCAGGACGAAACCGACCGGCATCACCGCGGGCAACGCCTGCTCGGTGAAGACGACCCTGCCCACCTTCGCCGTGCCCATCAGGTCAAGGCACTCGCCTCGCGTCAGGCTCTGCGGCCCGTCCTTCAGGTCCTTCATGACTCCATCGTCTGTTTTCGCCGGTGTGGGGGGCAGGGGCCATCGTCAGCGGCACGGACGCCGTCCCGTCCCCTTCATAAAGGACCAAGGTCCGTCTTCGTTCGGTCAGGCGTGGCCGTCCCGCAAAGGGCTCTGCCACGACGTGCCGGGCTGGATCTCGATGTCCTCGGTGCCGTAGGAGATGCGGATGGGGGAGGCCGCGCTGGGGCGGAGGGCGACGCGGATCAGGTCCCGGCGGCAGGTCAGGTCGATGCCCCAGTGGCCCCGGTAGCGCAGGCCGAGGCGTAGCTCGCCGACCGCGGGAGGCAGGCGCGGCGCGAGACGGAGCGTCCCTCCGTCGGTGCTGATCCCGGCGTGGCAGCGCTGGACGAGGTCGACGGTTCCGGCCATCGCGCCCAGGTGGACGCCCTCGGGAGTGGTGCCGTGCTGGGCGTCGGTGAGGTCGCCGCGCAGCGTCTCCAGGAAGATCTTCCAGGCTTCGCCGCCGTCGGTGTGGGCGAGGATCCAGGCGTGCACCAGCGAGCTGAGCGTCGACCCGTCGCAGGTGCGCGGCAGGTAGTAGGCGATCGTCCGCTCGGCCAGGGCGGGGCCGTGCGCGTAGCCGAGGCGGCGCAGGACGTCGTCGAGTTCGCCCGGCGACAGCACGTAGAAGAGCATGAGCACGTCGGCCTGTTTGGACGCCTTGTAGCGGTTGGGCGAGTCGCCTTCGGCTTCGAGGATCCGGTCCAGCCTGCGGATGTCGCCGTAGCGTTCGCGGTAGCCGTCCCAGTCCAGTTCAGCCAGGTCGGCGTAGCCGTCGAACTGGCTGATCACGCCGTCGTGGAACGGGATGTGCATCTTGGCGGCGACGTCCTCGAACCGGGTGATCTCCTCGCGGGTCAGCGCGAGCCGTTCGCGCAGCTCGGCGCCGCGGTCCTCGGGCAGCAGGCCGAGCGCGTCCAGCGTCCGGCGGATCACCCATACCGCGAGGACGTTGGTGTAGGCGTTGTCGTCCAGGCCGGGGGTGTCGCGTCCCGGGAGAGCGTCGTGGTATTCGTCGGGGCCCATGACGCCGCGGATCCGGTACCGGTCGGTGGAGCGGTCGTAGTCGGCCAGGTCGGCGAAGAACCGGGAGACCTCCAGCATGATCTCGGCGCCGTACTCGGCGAGGAACTCGGCGTCGCCGGTCGCCTCGTGGTAGCGCCACACGTTGTGGGCGACCGTGAGCCCGACGTGCCGCTGCAGGTGCGTGTGGTCGGGCAGCCAGCGTCCCGAACGCGGATTGAGGTGGACGCGCTGGGTCTCCTCGCGTCCGTCCGCCGCGCTCTGCCACGGGTACATGGCCCCGCGGCGCCCGGCGGCGGCCGCGGCGCGCCGTGCCGCGGGCAGCCGCCGCCACCGGTACATCAGCAGCGCGCGGGCGATCTCGGGGAACCGCATGGTCAGGAACGGCAGGATGAACAGCTCGTCCCAGAAGACGTGGCCGCGGTACGCCTCGCCGTGCAGGCCGCGGGCGGGGACGCCGACGTCCAGGTCGACGCTGTGCTCCGACACGGTCTGCAGCAGGTGGAAGATGTGCAGGTTCAGGACGCGCTGCACCTCCACCTGGTCGACGCTGAGCTGGCACCGCCGCCACAGCCGCGTCCATGCGAGCGTGTGCCTGCCCAGCAGGGCGTCGAAGCAGCCCGCCCCGGTGACGGCCGCGAGCGCGGCCTCTCCGCATTCCTCGACCGCGCGGTCGCGCGAGGTGAACACGGCCACGACCTTCTCGACCGTGACCGGCGTGTTCTCCTGGACGTCGACGGCCAGGTCCTGCGCGGCCCATCCGCGCTCGGCCAGGTCGGTGCGGTGGGCCGGGACGGTCGTCCGGGTGCGGGCCGCCATCGCGATCCGGATCCGCGACGAGATCGTCGACGCGCGCAGGAGCAGCAGTTCCGGATCGTCTTGCGGCGCCGGCTCTTCCCGTGTCAGATGGTCGCCTGGCAGGTTCCGGTACCGCTCGACGCCCGCGTTGACGACCCGTCCGTCCAGCGCGGTGCGGATCAGCAGCGGACCGGACCAGTCCTCGGCGACGATCGTGGTCTCCAGCGCAGCGAGGTGCGGGTCGGCCATGGACACGATCCGGCGCTGCGCGAGGCGGAACGTCCGCCCGGCCCGGTCGCGCACCCGCGCGAGGCGGGTCAGGACGCCGCGCCGGAGGTCGAGTTCCTGCCGGTAGGAGAGAATCCTGCCCTCCCGGTGGGCGGCGTCGGCGTCGAGCCATTCGCCGTCGGCGGCGCGGAAGGCCAACGGAAGCCAGTTCGGCATGTTCACGAGGTCGGCGTTGTCGGTGCGGCGCCCGCCGATCTCGGCCGGGAGCCGGTCGTAGCAGCCCGCGACGTACGTTCCGGGGTAGTGGACGCCGTCGGCCGACGACTCGGGTGCCGCGCCGCGGGTGGCGAAGCAGCCGTTGCCGAGGGTGCACAGCGCCTCACGCAACCCCTCCGCGTCGGGGGCGTAGCCGTCGTAGGTCAGGACCCAGCGGCTCATGACGTCTCCTCAGGCCGTCGTCCTTCCAGGCCTCTCCTCAGGGCCTGCCCTGTGGGGCAAAGTTCTCACTGAACAGTCGCGCCCGGCAGGAGCGGACGCCCTGGGGTGCGCGGGACCTTCGACCCTCCAAACGAGGCTCTGACCTCCTGACACTTGTAATCAGAGCGCCATTTCGGGGAAGGAGGCCCGTCGATGGTTGCACTCCCAAGGGCTCAACGGACCAACGTCCTCCTCGGCTACGACGGAACCGAGGAGAACGACGTGGCGCTGGGCTGGGCGGTCGAGGAGGCCCGGCTGCGCGGGCTCGATCTGACGATCTGCCACTGCTGGCACTGGCCCTACCCGGAAGGGCACGTGGACCCGGCCGTCCAGGCGATCGTCCAGCGTGCGGGGGAGAACCTGCTGCGCCAGGGCGCGCGGCGGGCCGTCGACCTGGGTGCGCCCAAGGAGGTCCACACGCTGCTGAGACGAGAGCCGGTGTGCGAGACCCTGGTGTGCGAGTCCGACGACGCGGAGCTGATCGTGATCGGTTCGCACGAGCGGCACCGGCTGCCCGCCGGGTCGACGGCGGTGGAGCTGCCCGCGCTCACGCATCGTCCGGTGATCGCCGTCCGGCGGTCGGACGGACCGCGCGGGCTCGTCGTGGTCGGGGTCGACGGGTCCGAGGGCGCGGACGCGGCGCTCGGCTTCGCGATCGAAGAGGCCGCGCTGCGCGAATGCGATCTGCGCGTGGTCTACGGAGCCTGGGAACCCGGCGCCGTGCCGGACTGGGAACTGCCGCTCTTCACCGACAAGGACGAACTGGTACGGGCCCGGTCCGCCCAGCTCGAAGAGGTCGTCCATCCCTGGTGTCAGCGCTACCCGAAGGTCCATGTGGAGCTCTCGCTGTTGCTGGAGCGTCCGAGGCAAGCGCTTCTGGGGGCGGCGAGCGGCGCGGACCTGCTGGTGGTGGGAGACCGCGGGACCGGCGGCGTGGACCCGTTGCTTCTGGGCGCGACCAGCTCGGCGATGCTGCACCACGCTCCGTGCACGGTCGCGATCGTTCCGCCACTCCGGTAGGCCGCCGAGCGCGCCACCTGATCGACAGGGACGCGCCCGGGTTGGAACGACGATGTTGGTGGGCCACGTTGTTGGTGGGCCACGGTCAATCAGGGCCTATCCGGCTCCGGTCCGGGTGCCCCGGGGTCTGGGGGAGTACCGGCTCGACTCGGTACAGGGAGGGCATGCCCGCGCTGCGCGGTGCGATCTCGCGGTGTGTACCGGCGAGGGCGGCGATCAGGTCACGGGCGGTGACCAGCCCGACGAGGGCGCCGTGTTCGTCGGTCACGGGAATGTAGTCGGTGCCCGCGTCCAGCATGGCCCGGGCCGCCTCGGCCACGGCGGACTCCGGGCGCACCGCGGCGGGGCGGCGGTGCGGCAGGAGGGTGGTCACGGGACGCCGGGCGTCGCGTGGCGTGGTGGCGTTCCAGGCGGCGGTGAGGGTCTGGGCGTCGATGACGCCCAGGAAGCCGCCCTGGACGTCGGCGACCGGCAGGTGGTGCACCTCGGCCTTGCACATCAGCTCCCAGGCCATGAGGACCGACTCGTCCTCGGCGATGGTGAGCAGGTCGCGGGTCATCAGTTCGGCGACGGTGCGCTGCTCCAGTGGCTCGGTCATGGCTCCCCCTCTTCGGCCCTGTGCCGCCCGTAAAGGTGCATGTTCCCCAATCGCTGCGGGAGGCCGTCCTCAACGCAGCTTGGCGAGCCGCTCGTCGTACTCCTCGGTGCTGATCTCGCCGCGCGCGTACCGCTCGGCGAGGAGCTCCCGGGCGCGTTCCCGCCCCGTCGGCGGCTCGGCACGGCGCTGCGTCGCGGCCCGGACGACCAGCCATACGGCCGCACCGATCACGGCGATCCAGAACAGCATCATCAGCGTTCCCCACAGCCACATCCAGCCGGACCAGCCGTCGTTTCCCATATGCCCCCAGCGGTCGCCCTGTCCGGCGATCGCCAGCGCGTATCCGATGTTCATGGCGGAACCTCCTGACGTCTCCAGCCTGAGTCCCGCGTGCGCCCGCTCCCAGGGCCGAAGGTCCCTCGGATCGCCGGACCCACGCCTCTGACAGACGTGTCCGCGGACGGTGAGGCTCAGAGGAAGGAGGTGGACGAGAATGGACGGACGAGAGGTCCTGGTCGGTTTCGACGCTTCACCCGCCGCCGCGAGCGCGGTCCGCTGGGCGGCCGCCGAGGCGGCCCTGCGAGGGTCGCCCCTGCGGGTGTGCCATGCGTGGCACTGGCCGTATCCGCGGCGTTCCGAGGACGGTGACGCGCTGGACATCGTCCGGCGCATGGGCAGCCTGACGCTGGACGACGGCGTCCGGCTCGCCCGGGAGACCGCGCCGGGCCTGGACGTGCGGCCCGTGCTGCTTCGCGGCACGCCGTCCGGTGCGCTGCTGGCCGCGTCGGCGGACGCGGCGCTGATCGTGGTCGGCGCCCGGGGGACGGGCGGCTTCGACAAGCTCCCGCTGGGGTCGGCGGCCGTGCACGTCCCGGCGCACGCCGAGCGTCCGGTGGTCGTCGTGCCCGCCCGGGAGGGGCCCGAGCGCGCGAAGCGGATCGTCGTGGGGATCGACGGCTCCTCGGCCAGCGAGGCCGCGCTGCGCTTCGCCCTGCGGGAGGCGCGCCTGCGGGACGCCGTGGTGACGCTGGTGTGCGCGTGGTGGGACCCCGGCGCACTCCCGGGACCCGACAGGCTTCCGTTCACCGATCCCCAGGCCGTCAAGGAACAGGCCAAGGCGCGCTTCACCAGCTCCGTCGGTCCGTGCCTGGTCGACTATCCCGACGTCGCGATCGAGGAACGGTTCGTGAGGGAGCACGCCGGACGCGTCCTGGCCGACAACGCCCGGGACGCGACACTGCTGGTGGTCGGCGACCACGGGATCGGGTCGTCCCCCACGACCCTGCTCGGCGCCGTCACCAGGACCGTGCTGCACGAGCTGCCGAGCCCCGTCGCGGTCGTCCACGAGGACGACCCGGAATCGGAGGAGTCATGATGCGAGTGCTGGTGGCGTACGCGTCCGAACGCGGCGGGACCGCCGAGATCGCCGACTGGATCGGCGCCGCGCTGCGCGAGGCGGGCCTGGACGCCGACGTCCGCCCGGCCGGGGAGGTCGCGGCGCTGGACGGCTACGACGCCGCCGTCGTCGGCGGCGCCCTGTACGCGGGGCGGTGGCATCGGGAGGCGCGGCATTTCGTCCGCCACCATGGGGACGCGCTCGCGCATCGCCCGGTGTGGCTGTTCAGCAGCGGACCGCTCGACCACAGCGCCGAGGAGAGGCGGATCGATCCGACGTCGGGTGTCGCCAAGTTCGCCCGGCGGCTGAACGCCCGCGGCCACGCCACCTTCGGCGGACGCCTCTCCCCGGACGCCCGGGGATTCCTGGCATCCAAGATCGCCAAGAGGTCGAGCGGCGACTTCCGGGACCGCGACCAGGTCACCGAGTGGGCGGGCGGCATCGTCCGGCAGCTGCGCGGAGCCGAGGTATGAGCGCCCGCGCCGGACGACCTCGTGGTTCCCCGGAATGGTGCCCATGGCGCGAAGCGGGCTGGCGCTCTGGGGCCTTACCCCTCAACATTTGGTCGGCAATACTTGCGGTGTGGCTGAGGAATCTGGCACAGGCCGGGACAGGGCGCGGCTCATCCTGCCGCAGCTGCAACTGGACGATCTGCTGACGGAGTTGCAGGCGCGGTTGGAGGCGGCGCGGTCGACGCGGGACCGTGTGCACGCGCTGCTGGAGGCCGTGGTCTCGGTGGGCAGCGAGCTGGATCTGGAGTCGGTGCTGCGGCGGATCACCGAGGCCGCGATCACGCTGGTGGACGCCCGTTACGGTGCGCTGGGCGTGATCGCTGAGGAGGGGGAGCGGCTGGTCCAGTTCGTCACGGTCGGTGTCGGTGAGGACGAGATCGAGGCGATCGGGCACTGGCCGGAGGGCCACGGGATCCTGGGGCTGCTGATCCGCGAGCCGCATCCGTTGCGGTTGCCTGACCTGGGAGGTCATCCCGCGTCCAGCGGTTTCCCGGCGAACCATCCGCCGATGCGGTCGTTCCTGGGCGTTCCGATCCGGGTGCGGGACGAGGTGTTCGGCAACCTGTACCTGACCGAGAAGGCGGGCGGCGGGGAGTTCGACCAGGAGGACGAGGTCGTCGTGACCGCGCTGGCGACGGCGGCCGGGGTGGCGATCGAGAACGCGCGGCTGTATGAGGAGACGCGGCGGCGGGAGCGGTGGCTGGAGGCGTCCGGGGAGATCTCCACGGCGCTGTTGTCGGGGACTGATCCGTATGAGGTGACCGCGCTGGTCGCGCAGCGCGCCCGGGAGATCGCCGACGCCGACCTGGCGACGGTGGCACTGCTTGAGGAGGGCGGCACGCACTTCCTGGTGGAGTCCGCGCACGGAGAGGGTGCGGAGGGGCTCGAAGGGCTGCGGGTGCCGCTGGACCATTCGGTCGCCGGTCCGGTCTTCGCCGAGGGTGTCGCGTTGCGGTTGGCGGATGGAAGCAAGGCGGCGCAGGAGGCGGGCGTCCCGGTTCACGTGCCGATCGGGCCGCTGCTGGTGGTGCCCCTCGGGCTGGGCGCTTCGGCGCGCGGGGTGCTGTCGGTGATCAACGCGCCCGGCGGCGCGGTGTTCTCGGCGGGGACGCAGCGGCTGCTGGAGGCGTTCGCCGGGCAGGCCGCGGTCGCGCTGGAGCTGGCCGAGCGGCGCCGGGACACCGAGCGGTTGACGCTGCTGGAGGATCGCGACCGGATCGCCCGGGATCTCCACGACACGGTGATCCAGCGGTTGTTCGCGACCGCGATGGGGTTGATGGCGGCGATGAAGCTCGTCCAGCACAAGGAGGTCGCTGTGCGGGTGCAGCGCGCCGTGGACGACCTGGACGACACCATCCGGCAGATCCGCTCGTCCATCTTCGCGTTGCAGGGCCCCGAGGTCGAGGAGTCGCTGCGCAGCCGCCTGCACGCGCTGGTGGACGCCGCGACCGAGCAGCTCGGGTTCGCGCCGTCGGTCAGGCTGGACGGGCTGCTGGACACGGTGGTCGACGACGAGACCGGTGAGCATCTGCTGGCCGTGGTGCGGGAGGCGCTGTCCAACGTCGCCCGGCACGCGCGGGCGACGGAGGCGGTCCTGAAGATCGACGTCGGCGACGACGTCACGGTTCTGGTCGAGGACGACGGCGTCGGCATCCCCGAAGGCGGACGCCGCAGCGGCCTGCGCAACATCGATGAGCGGGCCAGAGGATTGGGCGGTTTCTGCACGGCCAAGCCACGGCCCGGCGGGGGAACGGTGCTGTCCTGGTGCGTCCCGCTCAAGGAGGCGTGACCGGGGGCGATCCCACATCGTCCAGAGCGACCGTGCCTGACCACTGAAGCGCCCCCAATGCGGCGTCATGAGCCTGTCGCGTCGCCGTCTCCGGGACCTTGGTCCCGGAGACGGTGCACCGAACGGACCTGCAGCGCAGGTCAGCGGTGGAGTTGAGTCATAGGTGAAGGCTCAACGACATGATGGAAGGTGAGAGGCGATGGCGCTCTCCGAGCACAAGACCCACGTGGGACGGGACACCCTGGTCCGGGTCGTGCGGCCCCGGCCGCTGACCGAGTCGCCCGCCGCTCGCTACGTCTGGGCGCTGGCCCGGCTGGCGCTCGGCTGGGTGTTCGCCTGGGCGTTCCTGGACAAGCTGTTCGGGCTCGGCCA